>NZ_PDOC01000020.1 GCF_002760655.1 Massilia eurypsychrophila
ACGGGGCTCGTCAACAGGAGACCAAGGTGAAGCCGATGGTTTCCACGACAGTGAAGAACTCGATCGACCGGGTTGAACACAGATGAACGCAGGCATGGCGCGCCGGGTTCGGTGCCATGACGTCAACCGTTCCAACCGCCCGGTGCGGACCCGCATGCCGGGTGGTGTGGCAGGGGAGCGGCCTTCGGGCCGTCCCCTATGCCGATCCTCCGACATACCCAGTTGGAGAAACGCCAAGCATACCGCGCAGTGCAAAACGTCACTGGCAAACCGATGCATCCCCCGGTGTTCTGCGGTCTGACGGCAGCGGACCCAAAGCGCGCTCGTGTGTGAGAGCGGTAGCGGCCTGACCGACTTCGACCACCCGGCCGACATTACCCGTACCAGCAACTTCGTGCAGCGCCTTCAGCTGGCGCGCAGCGACCTTCAATTGTGAACCCGTATTGCCAGGCTCGACCGCGCCGACCTGTCGCTGCCGTACGGCTCGAGAAACGTCCAGTGCTGCGTCAGAATCCTGCAGATCTGCACGAGCCGGACCAATGATGCCGCGCCGGTGCGGGGCAAGAGGCAGCAGCATGTTCGCTCAGGCTGCATGGCAGGGAGTGGGCGTGTGGCAACTGGCCAATCAATGTTGTGCACTGTTTCAGATGGTTTTCTCGGATGGTTGCATTTTTTTAACTTCATCGAATAGCTGCATTTGTTCATCTCTGTTGAGTATGCGGTGACGAATCGCACAGTGTGAAACGGGATCCGCCGAACTATGTTGCGTCGCACCAGCGGAATTTAAGTACGCTTGGTATTTGGCAATTTTGGTTCTATCGGATCGGTTGGATGCGTTTATTGGCTAGTTCGCGGCAAAATCAGCTATAGCGAATGAATTTGATTAGATGCAGTTTTTTCTGTAACGGCATCCGGTTAAGATGTGCAGACCAAACACTCTGCGGTTAAACGGACCACCACCAAATAAATGTAGAGGAGAAATAATGACTTCGCGCACCGATGCCCCATATAAGCCGAGTCAACTTTTCGATGCACTTTGCAATATGCACGAATTGAAAACCGATTCTCAATTGGCGATCTTCCTTGGTGTTGGAAGTGCACAGATTTGCAAGGTCCGGCATGGCGTTCAGCCGATTTCGGCACCACTGCTGATCCGGGTCCATGAGGTCACTGGTATGGAGATCCGGGAAATCAAAGCGTTGATGGGCGATCGCAGAAGCAAGCAGCGTCCTTCGAAGAACAAGCTGGTCGTTTTCGATGCGCTTCGAGGGCAAGAACAATCGCACTGGCCATCATCGCCGCGCCAGGCAGTGGGCTAGGCAAAGCCGGCGACAATCGTATCGGCGCATGTCCGTATATATCGCCCGTCTACATAAACAGATTGGCATCTCCCGTCAATTAGTCCTCTAAAAAAATATTCTACTGCCAGCGAACAGTTTTCTGTAGTGCTCTTCCTGGCATTATAGGACGCCTGATATATGTCTCCGCAAATGGACGGGCAATAATAGAACTATCAGCAATATTTTATTTAACTCGTTATCGTTGGTCTCGTATTGTTAATAACAATACTGCGCAAATCATATACATTTCTGTAAATATGTATTGATTATCTGCGTCAATAAAAATTGCCATTTGGAATTTATGTGTCATTTCGCGGTAGCATAAGATAGTCAGTGCTGCGTCGCACCATTTTTGTTATTGTAGAGGTTTCGGTACTAATGAAATAATTCATTTTTATGCTTGGTGCATGGCTCTCCCAGCCAGTGTTCTTATGCGGGTGGATACCAGAAAAATGCCCGAAGACAGCAAAATGTGCCGCCGGAGTATTTAATGTTTGTCAATTGGAGAGATTGATGGCGCACGAATTGAACGATACATATCCTGTTCGCCCCCCGAGCATCTGTGCCCTGCTTGCGCAGGCCATTGATTCGGCAGGCGACGCGATCCTGATCATTGATGCGAACGATCGGGTAGTGTGGGCGAACCGGGCGTTTGCGCGCTTGAGCGGCTTTCAGCCGCACGAAGTCATCGGAGAACACTGCGCCACCCTGCGCGCACAAACTTCGCCCGCTGATTGCTACAGCGCTCTGCGCCACAGCCAACCGTCCCATATGGGGACCTGGCAGCGGGAATTGTGCAGTGTCCGGCGCGATGGAACCACCTATATTGCCGACGAGATCGTCACGCCATTGTGGGATCAGGGTGGAAAGCTCACCCATTTTGTAGCTGTACTGCACGATGTCACCCGAAGCAAGGAGGCGCTGCAGAAGGAGAGATTGCTGGCCAGCCAAGACATGCTGACGGGTCTGGCTGGTCGTGCACGTGTCACTGAGCTGTTGACCTCGGCCATTGCCGAAGCACAGCAGTCCGGTCGAATTCTTTCGGTTCTGTTCGTCGACCTCGATGGGTTTAAGAAGATCAACGATTCCCACGGTCATAGCGTCGGCGATGCGGTTCTCAAAGCCGTTGCAAGCAGGCTACAAAGCGTCATTCGGTGCAGTGATACCGTCGCCCGATTTGGTGGCGATGAGTTTGTGATTTTGCTTCCCACTGTTGCCAGCCGCCGGGTAGCCAGGCGGATTGGCATGCACGCAGTGGACCAGTTGTCGCAGCCATTTGCAGTTGGAATCGGACGTCACTCGCTTAGCGCGAGCGTCGGTCTGGCGTTTTTTCCGGAGCACGGCAGGTCATCCGAGTCGCTATTGAACAGCGCCGATGAGGCCATGTATCGGGCCAAAAGGCAGGGAGGCAGCCAGTTTCAAGTTGCCGATCTTGCCGCCGAGCCCATGCACCACGGCCGGTTTCGTGAAATCAGCGCGGTCGAACATTCGGCCGATCTGAACGGCTCGCACACTGACGAGCGCGGAAATCCCGGCACCCTTGTCGGCGGTTGACATAGGTCTTTTCATCTTCTACCAGAAACGCACCATGACGCTATTCGATCCAGATACTCAACCGACGGCATCCCCAAGTTCGGCCAGCCAGCCGCCGGGTGGCGCCAGGACCGCAGCATCGCCTGGCGTCAACGAAGCGATTCGAATGTCGCTGCCGGGCGATCTGAGGGGGGCGGCGGCGCCGTCATCGTTCGGCCGGGGCCACGCGCAATCCCGCCAGTCGAAACGCAGGTCGCATGCCGAGGACGCGCGATTTGCCGCCGTTCGGGAAGACGAACGTCAGCAAATCGCTCAGCAGATTCATGATGATCTGGGCGGCGTACTGACGGGGTTGAAGGCGTGTATTTCCGTAGTGATGGATCGCGCGACGCGTGCCGGTGCCGCGCCCGATCCGCTGCTGGTCGACGCCGCGGCGCTCGCCGACCTGGCGTTCCAGACGGTGCGCAAAATTGCCATGAATCTGTCGCCGCCGATGCTGGAACAAATGACTATCTGGACGGCGCTGGAATGCCAGGTCACCCGCTTGTCACGCCGCACAGGGATTGACATTGATTTTTCGATCGACCCAAACTTGGCGTCCATCGCGCTCGGGGAAGCGCGCATGACGGCTGTTTTTCGCCTGATTTGCGAGGCACTGACCAACATCGAGAAGCATTCGCAGGCGTCGAGGGGCTCGGTGCGGGTGGCTGCAACCGGCCGCTCGCTTAGCGTTACTGTCAGCGACAACGGAATCGGCTTGCGCCAGGGTGCGTACCGGAGCGGCATGACGCTTGGAATTTCAGGAATGAGTGAGCAGGCAAAGCGATTCGGCGGCGAACTGGTGCTGACGACTGACTGCGACGGTGGGACGGTAGTGCAATTGGCCATGCCGCTTGGACTCGATGATGGCGCCTAACACGGTCACGGTTGTCATTGTTGATGACCATCCGCTGGCGCGCACCGGGGTGCGCCGGATGTTGGACACTGCCGACGATCTCCACGTGGTCGCTGAAGCCGGCTCCGTCGAAGATGCTCTGGTCGAGATTGGCAAGGTGAATGTTCAAGTGGTCGTTCTCGACATCAGCATGCCGGGCACAAGCGGCATGAACTTGTTGCGCATCTTAAAGCGGACTCGACCGGAAATCGCAGTGCTGATGTTAAGCACGTACGCCGAAGAAACCTATGCCATCAGGGCATTGAAGAGCGGAGCGTCGGGATATCTTACCAAGGATGCGCCAATTGCGAGCCTGATCGCCGCCGTGCGCAAGGCCGCACTCGGAGGGCGACATTTCAGTACATCGTTCAACGAGCGCCTGGTGCAGCAGGTGCAAAACGGGGCCGTCAGCGGTCATCACGAACTGTCGCTGCGCGAATTCGATGTGATGCTGCGCCTGGCAGTCGGCGAATCGGTCACATCGATTGGCTTGGCAATGTTCCTGAGCCCCAAAACCATTTCGACATATCGCAGCCGCATCCTTGAAAAGCTCAACATCCATAACAACGCTGAATTGACCAGATACGCCATCGAAGAGGGATTGATACCGACTGACGGCCCGTGGACTGGTTAGCTATTTTACGAGTGTATACATCATGCATAGCACAACGAAACTGCTTCGCTTCGACGAGTCACGCGCCACATCTGGAATCACGGACATTTATGCCAGCCCATGTATGGCTTGCAGCGCTCGAAAAGCGTGCGTGTCCAATCTGTTTAGCGCGCAAGAATCATTGCAGTTCGAACAGCTTGTCGTCGGGCGCCGGCGGGTGGCTCGGCACGCCAGCCTATATCACGAGCACGACCGATTCGAAATGCTGTACGCGGTGCGCTACGGACAGTTCAAGCTATTGAGTCGCGATGCCAACGGCTCGCAACGCGTGGCGCAATTCTGCATGCCGGGGGACTTGGTCGGGCTAGATGCGATCGCTACCGGAAGGCATAACTTTCGGCTGATGGCGCTGGAGAACAGTGAAGTGTGTGAAATTCCTTTTGCGGGAGTCACGAAGATGATGGCGTCCGAACCGGCAATTCAGCGACGCTTCCTGCAATCGATGAGCCTGGCGCTAAACGACCAGTACGGGCGTTCCTCGCTGTTGTCTCTCGCCTCGCTGGATGAACGTTTTGCGAGCTTTTTGTTGCAAATGGGCGAACGTTACAGCAGGCTGGGATACTCGGAGAAGTCGTTTCGCCTCAGTATGACCAGGGGCGACATTGGCAGCTATCTCGGCACGACGGTGGAAAGCGTTAGTCGGCTAGTTTCGCGGTTCAACGCCCAAGGCGCCGTTTCGATTACCGGCCGCACCGTCGATTTGATCGACCGCGACCACCTGTTGTCGATCCTTAGCAGCGAGGATCCACCCTTCCAGGCAGCCAGCAACAATCTTAGCGGATCGCGCCACTGATCCACAATCACGCGGTTCGCGGTTTTGGATCCGCCGGGCTTTTTTTTGAGTGTGCACTCGTACCGATCCGTAAGGCATCCCCGACGCCCCGTCGCGCCACATGTCGCGGCATAACCACACATCCATCGCCAGCGCCGCCTTTTATCGGCCAGACAGGTGTCGTACCCGCTTTCGCCGCGCGCTTCAAAGCGGTCATTTCGACACATTTGCACTGTTGGTAGCCAAAAAACGACAGCGTAATGACACGTCTGCTGCCATGCACCAATTTGGATCATTTTCTATATGTGTCCGATTATCTCGACGATCTCTTGAGCGGGCATCCGGCATATTTTTCTATAAATCACAAGTGCCGGTTTCTGATTGGTGTGATTTGTGGTGATTTGATCGCTGGGATTGCAGAGTTGATTTTGCTCAAACGGGCGAATTTATCGAATGTTAATATTTACATGCGGTGTGGGCAATAATTCGTAAAGCGACGTTTTAATGATAGGTTGGATCGAAGATGCTTGAACAAGCGCGGGCGTGATTGGATCCGTTTTATGCCTCCTGTTGTGACGAATTCGGTGAATCGTTGTTGGCGGTGCGAGGGGGTCTGCCCAGCTGATGATGCGACCGCGATTCATGGGTTTTTCTTTGGCGACGACTAAGGTCGTGGGATCTGCGTGGAACACGAAATGGGGAGTGCGATTAATATGAGCGAGAATGAGGTTCTGAGATTGTGCAACGAGTTCGCGCGGGTCGAATCGCGCGGCAGTATGGAGGAATGCCTCGACGAATTATCCGGATTGGCCGCAAGGATACTCGGTGCGAAGGCCTGTACCATTTTACTGCTGAGCGAAGAGGACGTGGCCCGGGCCGGATTGCGCGACGGCCCCACGTTCGGCCTCCTGTCCGATCGCCTGGCATCACGCACATCGCTGCCGCAGCCGCTGACACCGCACGGCGCCCAGATCGTATCCATGGTGAGGGGCGGGCATGGCGAGATGGAAAGTATGGTCTCTCCGATCGTCTTGCGCGACAGAATCATTGGCGTCGTTCATGCCTGTCTACCGCTGCACGTGAACGGTTTCACGAATGCCGACCTGAATTTGTTCGGAATGATTACGCCGCTGATTACTAAATCGATCCAGGTGATTCAACTGCAGTACGTCTTGAAATCGCGGTTTGCGCAAATTGCGTTGACCAAGTCGAATGAATCGAGTGTGCGGGATTTGATTTCCGGTGTGTTGCAAAGCCCGAACCAGATTGCTCGGATCCTGGCCAAATCGTTTTATCGCGAAATGCTGAACGCAGGATTTAATACCGCACAGATTATCTTTGCTGCCACTGAGGTGATATCAGAACTGAGCGTCAGCTTGCGAAAGCATAGTGCCAGCAAAAAAAATCGGGACAGGCGTGCGGAAGAGGCGCTCGAGCTTGTATTTACTTCCATGGGCGAATCGCCGGGCGCGCTGTCGCAACCATCCCCAGTCAATGCCAGATCCAATGTTGCCGCATGAGGCGATTCAGTTGTTTCAATGTGCGCATCGAAGGCGGGTTCGGAGGAAATGATGGCAAATGGTGAGCGCGGATTCAGTATTGACGACAATTTCTTCGTATTATATGTGGACGACCAGTTATTGTATGCGGCATCGCAACAAAATATCGGCATCGATCATCGCGCCGATGAGGCGAGGCCGGTCTCTGGGCTGGCAGCGCACTTGACTGCCGTCTTGCGCGCCTACGCCCTCGCCTGGAATGCCTCGGCACACGGCGCGCCGCTGGCGCCCCTGCAGCGTCGCTTCGAAATCATCGCACGCACCAACCCGGGCGCGACGGCGGTTAGCTTCAAAGGCCGTGCGCTGACCTACGGCGAACTGGACGAGCAGGCCGATGAATTGGCACTGTATTTGCAACGCGATGGCCTGCTGCCCGGCAGTTTTTGTATGCTCAGGCTGGAACCGTCGCTGGCGCAGGTACGGGTAATGCTTGCCGTACTTAAAGCCGGAGCTGCCTGTCTGCAGTGCGATCCGGCTCTCCCACGTCAACGTATGGCTGCCGTGCTCGCGATGTTCCGGCCTGCGGTGCTGTTCGTGCGCGACGGTGCCGAATCCGACAGCGGCGCGCCAAGGACCATTCGCTGCCATGAAGAGGCCGCGTTACTGCCATACGGCTGGCCGGACGAAGTTCCCGTCGATGCCGCCACCCCGGCGCATGTGTTTGTCAGCCTTTCGGACCGCGGCTGCCTGTGCATCTCGGTGCGAACCCATCAGGCCCTGGGGGCGCAGCTGGAGAAGGGCGGCAGCGGCCGCTCCCCAACCGCCACCGACCCTGCCAGTTTTTGGCGCCCCCTGTCGGCCGGCGCTTCGCTGACGATCGTGTCGCGCCCGTAACCGGCAGCAGCAATAGCACATACCACGTTACAGAACCTGGAGACTTAAATGAAATCAGCTATATCGACCGGCACCGTGGCGCCCGCAGTCATCGCATTGAGCCCGCAACACCGGCTCGCGCCACAGATCGCGATCGCGGCCTGTCGCGCCGGTGCCCTCGGTTTGCTCGACATCGGCATTCGCGGCTTCGATGCCGACACCCGGCTTGCCGTGTCCGAACTGGTGCGTTCGACCCAGCTATTGGAGAATTGGGGCCTTCGTTGCGACCTGTTCGACGACGCCAGCAGCGCGCTGACAAAACTGGCCGGGCAAATCGGGCTGGCGACGCCGGCGCCGGTGCTGCTGCTGGCCGGGATCCGGTTCGACGAAATCGGCCAGGCCTGCGCCGCGGCGCGCGCGCTTGCACGCAGCGTCCTGCTCGAAGTGCGCAACCTGCCGGAGGCGCTCGCGGCGCAGCGCGCCGGCTACGACGCTGTGATCTTGAAGGGCAATGAAGCCGGCGGTCGCGTCGGCCAGCAGTCCGCCTTCATGCTGGCGCAGGAGTGCGCCGGCAAGCTGGACCTGCCGTATTGGATCCAGGGCGGGATCGGCGTGCATAGCGCTGCCGCCGTGGTGCTATCGGGCGCCGCCGGCGTGGTGCTGTGCGAGCAGCTGTGGCTGGCCGTGGAGGCGCCGCCGGCGCCGGCCGCGATCAGCTGGGACTTGCTCGACGGCAGCGAGACCGTACTGGCCGGCGCCGAGCGCACACCTTATCGCTGTTTCAGCCGCGCCGGACGCGACCGGTTGCGCCAGCTCGAGCGTGCAGTCGCGCAAGACGACGACTGGCAAGCGCTGTTGCTGGCGGGCTTGCGCGATCCTGACGCTGGGCTGCTGGCTACCGGCCAGGACATCGCGCTGGCGGGCCCGCTGGCCAGGCGCTACGGCACGGTGGGGCGGATCGTGACGGCGATCGGCCGCAGCATCGGCGAGCGCCTCGCGCTGGCGGCCGCGCAGCGCGCCCTGGCGCCGGACACGCCGCTGGCGCGCTCGCATGGCACACGCTTTCCGATCGCTCAGGGACCGATGACCCGCGTCAGCGACGTGGCGCCGTTCGCCAACGCCGTCGCCACTGAAGGCGCCTTGCCCTTCGTCGCGCTGGCCGTCATGCGCGGGCCGGAAGTGGCGACCATGCTCGCCGCCACCCGCGCAATCATGGGCGCGATGCCTTGGGGCGTCGGGATCCTTGGGTTCATGCCGCGCGAACTGCGCGATGAACAGCTCGCGGTGCTGCGCGAGATCAGGCCGCCGTTCGCGATCATCGCCGGCGGGCGCCCCAGCCAGGCGCGCGAACTCGACGCACTGGGCATCGTGACGTACCTGCATGTGCCGTCGCCAGGTTTGCTGCGCGGTTTCCTCGACGCCGGCGCGCGCCGCTTTATCTTCGAAGGCAGCGAATGCGGCGGCCATACCGGCCCGCGCACCAGCTTTGTGCTATGGCAGCAAGCCATCGACATACTGCTCGACGCGGCACTGAAAGACGCCGGCGCGGTGCACGTGCTGTTTGCCGGCGGCATCCATGATCCGCTGTCGGCTGCGATGGTCGCGCTGATGGCCGCGCCGCTGGTGGCGGCCGGCATGAAGATCGGCGTCCTGATGGGAACGGCCTATTTGTTTACCGACGAGATTGTGGCGAGCGGCGCCATCGTGGCAACGTTTCAGCAGCAGGCGATCGCCTGCGAGGAAACGTCGTTGTTGCAGTCCGGGGTCGGCATTTATACCCGCTGCGCCACCACCCCGTTCTGCGACGAGTTCGAGGCGTTGCGGCGCCAGCTCGTCATTGACAGCAAGTCCGATGAGGAAACCTTGATGGCGCTCGAGCTGATGAACATCGGCCGCCTGCGCATCGCCGCCAAAGGCATCACGCGCAATCGCGATCCCGCCGCGTCCGCCGAATCGCGCTATGTGCCGGTCGACGCCGAAGGACAACGCCACGAAGGCCTGTACATGTTGGGCGATGTGGCGCGCCTGCGTCAGCGCTCCGGCAGTCTTGCCGACCTGCACAGCGACGTCACGCTCGGCAGCATGGCGCTGCTCGACGCCCAGCTCGCGCGCAGCGCGCCGGCAGCGCGGCCGCGTGCGCGCGAGCCGATCGCCATCGTCGGCATGGCCTGCCATTTCCCAGGTGCACAAGGACTGCGCGAGTACTGGCAAAACATCGTGCGCGGGGTAAACGCGATCCGCGAGGTCACCGATGACCGCTGGTCGGCGGACCTGCTGTTCGATCCGCGCCGTGGTGTCGCCGACAAAGTGTACGCCACAGCGGGCGGCTTCCTCGACGATGTCGCCTTCGATCCACAGCGCTACGGCATCGCGCCGGCCAGCCTGAGCTCGATCGAGCCGGCACAGTTGCTGACGTTGGAGGTGGCGCGTCAGGCACTGGCCGACGCCGGCTTTGCCGATCGCCCGTTCGCGCGCGAACGCACCGCGTGCATCATCGCGGTGGGCGGCATGAACGACCTCGGCACGATCTACAATTTCCGTGCGCTGCTGCCGCATTACCTGGCCAAGGTCGAAGGCCTGCCCGAGGCGACCCGGCGCCACATCATCGACACCCTGTTCGCGCATGAATTGCCGAAGTGGACCGAGGACACCTTTCCCGGCATCCTCGGCAATGTCGTGGCCGGACGCATCGCCAACCGGCTCGACCTGGGCGGCAGCAATTTTACCGTCGATGCCGCCTGCGCCGCATCGCTCGCCGCGCTCGAGGTCGGGTTCCGTCAGCTACGTGACGGCGTTGCCGACGTCGCCCTGGTCGGCGGCGTCGATTGCACCAACAGCCCGATGGGGTTCATGTGTTTTTCCCAGACCTACGCGCTGTCTGCGCGTGGCCGCTCGCAGCCGTTCGACGCCGGCGCCGACGGCATCGTGATCAGCGAAGGGGTCGGCGCTGTCGTGCTCAAACGCCTGAGCGACGCCGAACGCGATGGCGACCGTATCTATGCCCTGGTCCACGGGGTCGGCAGCGCCAGCGACGGCCGCCATCGTAGCCTGACTGCGCCGCACCCACCCGGCCAGGTGATGGCGCTGCAGCGCGCCTACCACGATGCCGCCATCGATCCGGCCGCCGTCACCCTGATCGAAGCGCACGGCACCGGCACGGCGCTGGGCGACCAGTCCGAGGTCGCCGCGCTGACTGCGCTGCTGGGCGAGAGCGCCACCCCGGCGTGCGCGCTTGGCTCGGTCAAATCGATGATCGGCCATACCAAGGTCGCTGCCGGCATGGCCGGCCTGATCAAGGGTGTGCTGGCGCTGCAGCACCGGCTGCTGCCGCCGAGCATCGGCGTCGAGCGGCCGATCGCCGCCCTGCAGGCGGCCGGCTCGTCGTTGTATCTGAACAGCGAAGCGCGGCCATGGCTGCACCTCGGCCGCGCCCATCCGCGCTACTGCGGGGTCAGTGCCTTCGGTTTTGGCGGCACCAATTTTCACGCCGTGCTGGGCGAGTACACCGGCGCCTACCGGCCGGCCGACGCGCGCAGCCTGCAGCCGCGCGAGGCCGAGCTGTTCGCCTTCGCCGGCGCCAGCCGCGCCGAAATCGTCGGCGCGCTCAGGCACCTGCTCGATGGCCTGGCGCTGGCGCCGCAGGTGGACCTGGCCCAGCTGGCCTATTCGCTGTACCGTGAGCAGCATCTGATCCGGCGCGCCAATGGCGGCCAGCCGTGCCGGCTGGTGCTCGGCGCGGTCTCGCCCGACGACTTGCGCCAGAAACTGGCGCGTGCGCTGGCGCTGCTGGCCGAGCATGCGCCGTTCCCCAAGGCGCCCGGCATGCACTACCGCGAAAGCGTCGGCGCGGTGGGCGGCGTGTGTTTCCTGTTTCCCGGCCAGGGGGCCCAGCGCATCAACATGCTGCGCGAACTGGTGTCCGGCCTGCCGGCGCTGCATGCTTGCTTCGCGCAGCCCGACGACGCAGCGGCGGCGCCGCGCATCGCCGACCTGATCTATCCGCGACCGGCCTTCAGCGATGCCGAACGCAGCGTCCAGCAGCAGGCCCTGAACGCCACCGACATCGCCCAGCCAGCGCTGGGCATGGTCAACCTGGCCGCGTTCGATGTCTTGACCAGCTATGGCTTGCAGGCCGATTTCATGGCTGGCCACAGCTACGGCGAATATGTCGCCTTGTGTGCCGCCGGCGCGATCACCCGTGAGGAACTGGTGCGCCTGTCGCTGGCGCGCGGCCGCCTGGCGGCGGCGGCGCCGGAGGGCGCCATGGCTGCGCTCGACATCGGCGCCGCCGACGCGACCGCGGCGATCGGTCGCCACGGCCTGGCGCTGTCGGTGGCCAATCTGAATGCGCCGGACCAGACCATTGTCGCCGGTAGCATCAGTGTGCTCGAGGCGGCGCTCGCGCCGCTGGCGCAACAGGGCATCCGCGTCAAGCGGCTGGCCGTGGGCACCGCTTTTCACTGTGCCCACATGGCAGGGGTCGGCGTCGCGCTGGAGGCCGAACTGGCCAAGGTGCAATTCGTCGCCGCCCGCGTCGCCGTGTTTTGCAACGTGACGGCGGCGCCGTACCCGGCCGACGGCGCCCAGATGCGCGCGCTGCTGGCGCGTCATATCGTCGAGCCCGTGCGCTTTGCCGACGAAATCGAGGCGCTGTATGCCGCCGGTGCGCGCGTGTTCGTCGAGTGTGGGCCTGGCCTGACGCTCACCGGCCTGACCGCGCGGATCCTCGGACCGCGCGCCCATACGGTGCTGGCGCTCGATGCGCCGGAACGCGACGGCTGGGTCCAGCTGGCCCAGTTGCTGGGCCAGGCGGTGGCGGCCGGCTTGCCGGTCGATCTGTCACCCTGGTTTGCCGGGCGCGGACTGGCCGAGCGCCGCCTCGACGAGGTGTTTGCCGACGCCGTCCGGCGCACCAACCACGGCGCGCTGATCTGGCGCGTCAACGGCGGGCGTGCGCTGCCGTGGACGCATGCCGCCGGGGCGGTCGCCGGCGCGCGCTTGCGCTCGCCGGCGGCAGCTCCGGCGAGCGCCCTCGTCGCCGCACTACCGCGCACTTTGCCGGCCGCACTGCAGCCGGTCGCCACCCCCATCCACTACAGGAGAATCACGATGAGCACAGATGAACTCGGCCCAAAACGCCTTCCGCAACATGGCGCCGCCGCGGCACCGCCGGCCCACCCCGGACCGGCCGGGCAGCTAGAGCAGATCCAGGACGGCGTGGCACGCATGCTCGACTTTCAGAGCGAGCAACAGCATAGCTTGCGCCATTTCCTCGACTTCCAGGCACAGTTGGCGGGAATGCCCGGGCTGGCGCGGTCGCAGCCAGCCGCGCCGGCCCAGCGCCCCGGCGTGGCGCCGCCGATCGCGCTGCAGCAGCCACCCTTGCCGGCGCGCGCCGCGCCGCTCATGCAACGCAAGCTGGTGCGTCCGCCAGTGCTGCCAGCGCTGCCCCAGCGGGCAGCGGCGGCGCCGTCCACGGCCGCGTCCAGTGCGTTGGCGGCGGCCGTGGCGGCGCCCGCCGCGCCGCCTGCAGGCAACGCCACTGCGGCTGAATTCTCGGCCGAACTGCTGAAGGCGGTGTCGGCGCGTACCGGCTATCCGGTCGAGATGCTCGATATGGACGCCCACATGGAAGCTGACCTTGGCATCGATTCGATCAAGCGGATCGAGATCTTCAGCGGCCTGACGCAGCGCCACAGCCTGGTGGGCGAGGGCGACGAGGAACAGATGATCGAAGCCTTGTCCGGCTTCAAGACGCTGCGCGAGGTCGTCGCCTGGTATGCCGACCTGCTGGTGGCGCAACCGGCGCTCGTGGCAGGAGGTGCCTTGCCAAAAAAAGCGCCGACTCCACTTTCTCTGCAGCATGAGGAAGTGGAGTCGACCGACCCGTTGGCCCAGTCCGATCCGGTGCGCAGCTACGTCGTGCAGGCGCGCAGCGCCGTGCTCGCCGAGGCCGGCGTGCCGGCCGCCTGGCCGACGCGCTTTCCGGTAATCCTGGTCGGCAAGCCATCCGCGCTGGCCAGCGCCTTGTACGACCAGCTGGTCGGCCAGGGCCACGTGGTACGCCAGTTGGTGCCGGGGCCGTTTACCCGGCAGGTCGAACCGTCGCGCTACGAGGTCGATTTTTCCACCTGTGAATCGGTACTGGCGCTGGGGGGGCTGTGGCCGCCCGCCGAGGAACCGGTCGGTGCGCTGATCAACCTGATGGGCTGGACCGGCGACGACAGTGCAGCTGGCGATCATCGCCACGATGCGCGCGCTTTGTTTCTGTTGCTCAAACTGTTCGGCCCGGACCTGAGGCGCAGCGGCGCCGGCGGCGCCGGCCGCCTGGTCAATCTAACGGCGTTCGACGGCCGCTTCGGGCTGGGCGCGCACAGTGCGCTTTCGGTTGGCAGCGCCGGCACGCTGGGCGTGGCGAAATCGGCGGCGCGTGAGTGGGCCGAGGTGCGCGTGAAATGCATCGATGCGGCGCCGTTGGTCGAACCGGCCTGGCTGGCCACGCAGGTGCTGCGTGAAATGTTCGGTGCCGACCCCGAGATCGAGGTCGGCTACAACGCCGAGGGGCGCTGGCGCATCGACCTGGCCCCGCGCGTCATCGCGCGCGACGAACTGGCCGACCTGGCACTGGGGACCGACTCGGTGGTGCTGGTCACCGGCGGCGCCTATGGCATAACCGCCGACCTGACCCGGATGCTGGCCGAAAAATACCATCCGCGCCTGGTGTTGGTTGGCCGCAGCCCGCTGCCCGGCGACGAAGCGGTGAGCACGCGCGGCGTCGACGATCGCGCGGCGCTGCGGCGCCTGCTGATGGTCGAGTTGCGCGCAGGCGGCCAGAAAGTGACGCCGGTGCTGGTGGAAACCGAGCTGAACCGGATCCTCAAGGAGCGCCAGATCCGTCTCAACCTGGCCGCCTTGCAAGGGGCCGGCTGCACGCCGGAGTATCACTGCCTCGATGTGCGCGACGCCGGCGCGGTCGGCGCGCTGATCGACGACTTGTACACGCGCCTGGGCCGAATCGACGGCGTGCTGCACGGCGCCGGGGTGATCAGCGACAAGCTCATTGCCAGCAAGCCGCTGGCCGCCTTCGAGGCAGTGTTCGACACCAAGGTCGTGCCGGCCCTGGTGCTGGCGGCGAAGTTGCGCATGCCCGAGTTGCGCTTCATCGCCTTCTTTTCGTCCGTCGCCGGGCGGTTCGGCAACGTCGGCCAGGCCGACTACAGCGCGGCCAACGAGGTGCTCAACAAACTGGCCGGCCAGTTGAGCCACGCCTGGCCGCACTTGCATGCGCTTGCCATCAACTGGGGGCCGTGGGACGCCGGCATGGTCAGCGATGACCTGCGCCGCCTGTATGCGGCGCGCGCGATCCGCCCGATCGCGCCGGCGGCCGGGCGGCGTCACTTCCTCGACGAGCTCGAGCACGGACCGCACCGCCAGGCCGAAATCGTCATCGCTGCGAGCATCGGCCAGATTGCCGCCCTGCGCCTGGCGCGTTGAGTTGCCACTGACTAACTAACGATCGACTACTGACAAGGACTCTGAAATGAACACGTATGCCAATCCCATCCTCGTCAACTTCACGCCGGCGCAGGTCGTCAAACCGGTGCCCCAGCGGCTCGCCCTGGAGGTGTCCGCGTATGGCATGGCGCGCGGCTATTGCAAGCTGCACGGGATCGACAGCAAGGAAGGCAAGCGGCAGGCATTGGCCGAGATGCAAAGCAAGTTCAACAAGTATGCGGTGTCGGCCGAGCAGATCCGGCGGCGCCAGCTGGTCTTTTTTCCTCAACTCAAGGACATCCGCATCGCCGGCGGCGAACTGGTGCTGGCCGAACCGGAGTACGCGCCCCTGCGCATCTTCGCCGGCCCGGACGACACCAAGGGCGCCGACCTGAAGGTGCGTCACGCCAGTTACGGCCAGATCGTCGGCGACTGCCTGGCGCGCATGTACGACGACGACGCCACCGCGCCGGACGACCTGATCCACGTGACCTGCTCCGGCTACCTCGCCCCCAGCCCGGTCGAACGGCTCGTCGCGCGCAAGGAATGGTTCTCGACCACGGTGACCCACAGCTACCACATGGGCTGCTATGGCGCCTTCCCGGCAATCAAGATGGCGCACGGCTTTCTCGCCTCGGCGCACCACGGGGTCACCGCGCCCAAGGAACGGGTCGACATCGTCCATACCGAGCTGCTGTCGGCGCACAACAATTTCGAAGACTTCGCGGTCGAAAACATCATCACGATGACCTTGTTTGCCGACGGCTTCATCAACTATTCGGTGTGTTCGGATGACTACGTGCGCCGCCATGGCCTTCCCGGCCTGCGTATCCTCGCCTTCGACGAGCACCTGCTGCCCGATTCAGCCGACGACATGACGTGGGTGCCGGCGTCGCACCAGTTCCACATGACGCTGTCGGTGATGGTGCCGGTGGTGATCAAGCGCCACGTGTATGGGTTCGTGCTCGCCTTGCTGGGCGCGATCGGCATCGATTTCGAGGCCGACAAGCAGGCGCTGATGTTCGCGATCCATCCGGGCGGGCCGAAAATCGTCGAGCACATCCAGGAAGAACTTGGCTTGCGCGACGACCAGGTCGCCATCAGCAAATCGGTCTTCCGCGAGAACGGCAACATGTCGTCGGCGACCGTGCCGCACATCCTCAAGGCGATCATTGACGAATCGGCGGTACTGCCGGGTACGCGAATCGTCTGCTTGGGCTTTGGCCCCGGCTTGACCGTCACCGGACTGGTGCTGGAGAAGATCTGATGGCGCACCGCAACCACCATCTGGCCCCGGGCACCATGCCGGTCATCGGCCGCATGTTCGAAGCGGCGGCCGCGCCGGCGCCCGGCGCACGCGCGGCGCCACCGGCGCTGCCGTTCGTCGGCGACGTGCTCGACTGCATTGAAGGCGAGCGCATCACCGTCACGCGGCGCCTGACGCTCGGTCAGGACTTGTTCCTGGCGGACCACAATTTCGTCCACGCCACGAGTGTGAAGGCGCTGGCCGATTGCTTTCCGGTGGTGCCGATGACGGCCAGCCTGGAAATGCTGGCCGAGACCGCCGCTTGCCTGGCGCCCGGTTACGGCTTGACCGGGTTCGAAGCGGTGGTGGCGCGGCGCTGGATCGCCGTCGTCGACAGCGGCGAACTGGCGCTGCGCATCGAGGCCACGGTGGCATCGACCGATGCGGCGCAAGCTTGCGCGCGCATCGCGGTGCGCTTGTTCGCCGGCGGCCAACCGGTGCCGGCGATCGAGGCGACGGTGCTGCTCGGCGCCGGCTACGACGCCGCGCCGCCGGCGCAGACCAGGCCGGCGCACGGCGCGCAGACGCTCGACGCGGCCCGGCTATACAGCGAACGGCGGCTGTTCCACGGGCCGCGCTTCCAGGGCCTGCAAGGCGCCGTCGAGCTGGGGCCGCTGCACGCCTGCGCCACGCTGCGCGTTCTGCCGGCGCACGACTGGTTCGCGGGACAGCCGCAGCCGCAGTTGCTGTGCGATCCGGCGCTGCTCGATGCGGTCGGCCAGCTGCTGGGGGCCTGGGCGATGCAGCAAGGCAGCATCATCTTTCCGATCGGCCTGGACCGGCTCGACCTGTTTGGAGCGACCCCGGCGCACGGCACGCTGGTACCGGTGTACGTCAGCGTCGTCGGCCGGCAACTGAACACGCTTAGCGCCGACGTCGAAGTCGGCGATGGCGCGGGGGGCGTGTGGCTGCGCATCAGCGGCTGGAAATGCTGGCAATTTGCCTGGGCGCCGCAACTGGTCGATTTCCAGCGCGATCCGGCGCAGTTTCTGCTCAGCGATGCCCAGGCCCTGCCGGCGCCGCTGGCCGGTCTGGTCTGTCAGCGCGTGAGCGCGCAGCGGGTCGCCCGTTTCGATCGGGCACTGCTGGCGCGCAATTGTCTGCACGCCAGCGAGATGGCCGAATTTCACGCCAAGGCGGCATGGCCGCAACGCCAGCTGGAGTGGTTGCTCGGGCGCATCGCGGCGAAGGACGCGGCGCGCGCCTGGCACGCCGGTGCCGCCGGCGCCGGCCGCTTCCTGCACCCGGCCGGATTTGCGATCGATCACGATGACGCCGGCCAGCCGCGCATCACCTGCTGGCCCGGCCCGCTGGCGCCGCCATGCATCAGCATCGCCCACAGCGCGGGCCAGGCGATCGCCGTGGCCGGCGCCGCGCCTGCCGGTATCGATATCGAGCCGGTGGTCGCGCGCGACGATGCCTTCCTGGCCAGTTTCAGCAGCGCGCAAGAACGGCGCCTGCTGGCGCCCTGGCGCGGCGCGGAGCGCGACGCGTGGATCACCCGCTTGTGGTGCGCCAAGGAGGCGCTCGGCAAACGGCTGGGCAGCGGCGTGGCCGGTGCGCCTCAGCTGTTCGAAGCGCAGGCGCTGGCGCCTGATGGCAGCCTGCACCTGTGTCACCGCCCCAGCGGCTGCGAAGCACACATCCTCACCCTGCGCGACGGCGAGTTCGTGATTGCCGTCGATAGCCCGGATGCCAACCCCTGACCGAAGGAACTGCCATGTCCATTGCGCTTGCCGGACCCGGACCGCTGCTCGAAATGCGCGGCGTCAACAAACACTACCTGATGGGCGAGAGCCGGATCGACGCCCTGAAAGCGGTCAACGTGCAGATCGAGCCGGGCGAATTTGTCGCTGTCTGGGGACCGTCCGGCTCGGGGAAATCGACGTTCTGCAACCTGATCGGCCTGCTTGACGCGCCGTCGTCGGGCAGCGTGCATTTCCTCGGGCAGAACGCGGCCATGCTGTCGGACGACCAGCGCAGCGCGCTGCGCAACCGCGCGATCGGCTTCGTGTTCCAGGGATTTAACCTGATCCCGGTGCTGTCGGCGCTGGAAAACGTCATGCTGCCGCTGCAGGTCGGACAGGCCTCGGCGCAGGCGGCGCGCGTGGCGGCGCTGTCGCGGCTGGCCGAAGTGGGCCTGACCAGCCATCTGGCGCACCGCCCGGCCAAGTTGTCTGGCGGTCAGCAGCAACGCGTCGCCATCGCCCGCGCGCTGGTCGGCTCGCCGGCACTGGTGGTCGCCGACGAGCCAACCGCCAACCTCGATTCGGACAACGCGCTGAAGGTCATCGCCCTGATGCGTTCGATCAGCAAAAGCGACGGCACCGCCTTCGTCTTTTCCACCCACGACGAACGGTTGCTCGAGCGGGTCGACCGCCGCATCATGCTGCACGACGGCGCCGTCGTGGAGGACCGCAAGGCGCCGGCGGGCGCGCTGGCGTTGAGGGGAAAATCATGCTGACCTGGCTCAAACTGGCGCTCAGGAACCTGTTTCGCAATGGGCGACGGTCCTGGTTCACCATCCTCGCGATCGCATTCGGCTTCGTCGCGGTCAACGTGCTAGGCGGCTTTACCGCCTACATTTTCACCAACCTGCAAGACAGCTACATCTATGTCGAGGCGAACGGCCACGTGACCATCTTCAAGGCCGGCTTTCTCGACCAGGGCAAGCTCGAGCCGACCCGCTACCTGCTCAGCGAGGCCGAGCAGCAGGCGGTGCGCCAGGTGCTGGCACGCCATCCCGAGGCGCTGGTCGTCACGCCGCAGCTGCAGATTTCCGGCCTGCTCAGCAATGGCAAGGTGTCGACCATCTTTGTCGCGTCGGGCCGAGTGCCGTCGGACATCGATGCAATCGGCAGACTGGCCGACCGCGGCAGCGCACGGGTCAAGCTGTACGACGGCCAGCCGCTGGCGGACGCGGTCAGCCATGGAATCGGGGTCAGCCACGGCCTGGCCAAGGCGCTCAGCCTGCAACTGGGCACCACCGCGGTGGCCATGGCGCCCACCGTGACGGGCCAGATCAATGCCCTCGACGCCGAGCTGTACCAGTTGATCGATGCGCCCATCGAGGCGCTGGAAGACAAACTGGCACTGGTGCCGCTCAAGTTCGCACAGGCACTGTACGACACCACCAGCGTCGACCGGATCACCGTTTTGCTCGACAGTACTGCGCGCACCGACGCCATGCGCGCTGTGCTGGCGCGCGAGCTCAAGGCGGTCGGCATGGACCTCGACCTGCGGACCTGGAACGAGCTCTCGCCGTTCTACACCAAGGTCAAGCGCATGTTCGACGTGATCTTCGTGATCGCCTTTCTGATCGTGTTTACGATCGTGGTGATGAGTGTGGTCAACACCTTCACGATGGCCGTGCTTGAGCGCACGCGCGAGATCGGCACGCTGCGCGCACTGGGCGTCAAGCGGCGCGGCATCGTCGCCTTGTTTTCGCTGGAAAGCGTGGCGCTCGGCGGGCTGGGATCGGCGTGCGGCATCGCGCTCACGTTGCTGGTGGTCGCGCTGGTCGGCTGGCTGCAGCCGACCTGGATTCCGCCCCAGATCGCGCGCCGGGTGCCGCTGCAGATCCATCTCGTGCCCGCCTACTGGTTGTTCAGCACCTTGATGCTGGTGGCACTGTCGACCCTGTCGGCGATCATTCCCGCGCGCAAGGCTGCGCGCATGCCCATCACCAATGCACTCGGCTATGCCTGAGCCGACGCGAGGAAATCCCATGACGAACAGCCAACATGGCGTGAACGCATTGCAGGCGGCGCTGCTGATGCTGTCGCTGCTGCTGCCGATGCGGGCCGGCGCCGATCCGTCGGCCGCGGCAATCCTGCGCGATGCTGACCAGGCGCGCGGCAACGTCAGCGGCCTGGCCTGGCAGGTGACGATCGAGACGGTCAGCGACGAGCGCAGCACCGATGCCCTGGTCTATGACATGAAGGTGCGCGGCTTTAATGTTGCGGGCATGAGCCTGGCACCGCCCAAGTATCGCGGCAACAAGATCCTCATGGTCAACAACAACATGTGGTTCTACAAGCCTGGCCTGAGCAAGCCGGTGCCCATCTCGATGCGCCAGAAACTGATGGGGGAGGCGTCGTATGGCGACATCGCCTCGACCAACTACGCCGAGCACTATAGTGCGACGGCCTTGCCCGACGCCGACGTCAATGGCGAGCCGTGCTACGTGTTCGAGCTGACGGCGAAGGCCGAGAAGGTGACCTATGACCGGATTACCTACTGGGTGACGAAACGGCGCCATCTCGGCGTCAGGGCCGAGTACTTCACCGTGTCGGGCAAGAAGTTCAAATCGGCAACGATGGATTATGGCAACACGATCACGCTGGACGGCAAGGCGCAGCCCTTCCTTTCCCGCATCACGCTGCACGGCGAACTGCTCGACGGCGCCGTCACCTACCTGCAGCTACGCAGTCCGCGCATCGCCCCGATGCCGGACTATCTCTTTGACTTGAACTTGTTTATGCGATGAGGCTTGACGATGCGAAAACTATCCCTGATTGCTTTGCTTGGCCTCGGTTTGTGCGGCAGCGTGGACGCGGACGAAGCGCCGCCCAGCTTCGCCGACGAGCTGCGCAACGGCTTCTATTCCCGCATCAACGAATTTGGCTACGTGCTGCGCCAGGACACGCTCGATTCGCCCCTCAATCCCGGCAACGTGCTTGGCATCCCGCGCGACCAGGCAGTGCTGGAGCTGCGGCCCGACTTCAACCTGAAATTCGGCCAGGTCGAAATCGACTTCAAGCCGCGCTTGCGGTGGACCCACACGCGGGTGGTGACGGGCAGCAGCGCGCCGCTGCGGTCGCGGCGCGACGAGGCATTCGTCAACGAGGGTTCGGTGCGCTACCGCCTGTTCGACCGGCTGATTCTGAGCTATGGCCGCGAAAACCTGCAGTGGGGGCCATCGGCGCTGCTGTCGCCGTCGAATCCGTTCAACGCCAATAACGGCAGGAACAATCCGAACCTGGAACTGCCGGGCATGGACTACGCCCGCGCGGTGCTGGTTGCCAGCCCGGCGGTGACGATGTCGCTGATCGCCAACACCGGCAGGGGCCGGCTCGATGCGCGTGAGCGCTACCGCAAGGCGTTTGCCGCCAAGCTCGACTATACCGGCGACGATACCTTCTTTTCACTGATCGGTTCGCGCGCCGACGGCGAACGAGGCCGCATCGGCGCCTTCGCCGGCTGGAACGTCACCGATGCGCTGTCGATCCGGGTGGAAGGCAGTGCCGGGCATGCGGCCGGGGCGGATGTTGCCGCGACCGATCGCTACGCCGTCGAGCGGCGCGACCGCCAGCTGCTGGTCGGCGCCTCGTACACGACAATGGCCGGACCGACCATGTCGGCCGAATATTTTTTCAACAAGGATGGCTGTGCCGATGTGGCCATCGAGCTGTGCCTGCAGCGCCGCGGCGCGCTGCTCGACCCGCTGCGCCCGCTGGCGCGGCGTCGTTACGCGATGTTCCAGTATGTCGACACCAAGATCGGCGGCAAGCTGAACCTGGCGGTGCGCGCCATTCGCAACCTCGACGACCGGTCGGCGCAACTGATCGTCAGTGTCGAATACGAACTGGGAGAGCATTGGCTGCTGTATGCGATACCGACCTATTCCCGAGGCAGCCGCGCAAGCGAATTTGGCAGCGTGCTGCGACGCTCGCTGTTCGTCGGCGCCTCGTATACCTTCTAACGCACATGTGGGAGCATGCGATGACAAAGACCGCCAGTTTTGCATTCGTCACGATGGGCAGTGGCGATTTTCTCGGCTCCACCGTGCGCGACCTGGCGCTCGCCAATGCGCTGCACCGGCGCGGCTATCGGGTGACGGTGTACTGGATGATGGAAGCAAACGAGGACATGGTCGACCCGGGCGTGCAGCAGCGGGTGCTGTGCCACGGCACCCGCTATCACTTCGCGCAACCGTCCGGCCTGCTCGACCGGGTGGTGGGCAGCTTGCTGTTCATGTTGCCCCAGCGCCTGAGAGTGCGGGTCGTGCAGGGCAGCGCCGGCTATGTCGAGCGCTTGCTGGGAAACCTGATCGGCAGCCTGTATGGCCGGCCAGGAGGCGACCGCGCGCTGGCGCGGCGTCTGCGCGACTTCCTCGCGCAGGACCAGGTCAGTCACGTCCTGATGAGCTTCGCCTCGCTCGGGCCGCTGGCGATGCAGGCCAAGCGGATGGGCGGACACGACTTCGACTACCTGCTGACGTTTCAGGGCGACGAGCAGTTCGCCGCGCTTGCCGCCCGGCGCAATCTGCTCGAACCGTATCGCCAGCTGCTCAACGAGGCGGTGCGCGCATCGGCCTGGCCTGCCATCGTTGTCAGTCGCGACTATGTCGAGCGTATCGTCGACGAGCTGGCGGTAGCGCGCAGCGCCCTGGCCGTCGTGTATAACGGCGTGGCGCTACCGGCCGGCGGCGTCAGGCATTCGTTCGCCAGCCTGCAACTGGTGTTTCCCGGCCTGTCGCCGCATTTCCCGATTGTCACCTATGTCGGCCGTCAGGACGTCGAGAAAGGCATCGATCTGCTGCTGTATGCGGTGCGTCTGCTGGGCGGGCGTGACCTGGCGATCCAACTGGTGTTGTGCGGCTCGACCGCGAAGGGCACCGCCTACCGCAACGTGGTGGCCGATTTGGCCGAACACCTCGGACTGCGGATATTTCATGCCGGTTCGGTATCGATCAAAGTGCGCGATTCGCTGTATGCGCATAGCCATTGCGTGGTCTATCCATCGGTCAACCGCGAGCCGTTCGGCCTGGTGGTGGCCGAGGCAATGGCCCATGGCGCGCCGGCGCTGGTGCCCGACTACGGCGGCATTGGCGAAGTGGTGCGCGACGGCGACAAGATGGGTGGCCTGACCTTCAAGGCCTGGGACAGCGGCGACCTGGCCCGCCAGCTTGAACGCCTGCTGGTCGACCGCCAGCTGCATCGCCAGCTGGTCAGCAATACGCGCGCGCTGGCGGCGCGCTTTAGCGTCGACAACATGACCGACCAGGTACTCGGCCATGTCGGCATCGACGAACCGGCGCCGGCCATGGCGCGCGCCGGCGCGCGGTAGTCGCCTGCGCCGGTCAGTGTGAGGCTATCCCATGCCGCAGCATGACATTCGCCGCCGTATCGAGGCCATCTGGGCAGAGTGCTGGCGCAGCGGGATGTACGAACCGGTCGAGATCATGGAGCAGATGCTGTACTTGCTGTTCCTGCGCCGGCTCGACGATTTGCAGGCGAGCCGCCTGATCGGCCCGCTCCACGCGCCGCAAGGGCCGCTTTGGAGCCCGGCCGGCGCGGAGGACCACCTGATGCACTGGTCGCGTTTCAAGGACCTGCGCGGCGCCGAAATGTACGCCTTGCTGGCCGACCACGTGTTTCCCCGCCTGCGCTGTCTCGGCGGGCCTGGATCGGCCTACGCGCAGCATATGAAAGGCGTGCGCTTCAGCATCCCCAGCGCCGCCGCGCTGGCGCGACTGGTCACGCTGATCGAGGCGCTGCCACGCCAGGCCGGTCGGCGCGGCTGCGCGGCCTACGACTACCTTGCCGGCAAGCTTGCCGGCATCGGCGCACGGGGGGCATACACCACGCCGCCCTGCATCACCGGGCTGATGGTGGCCCTGGTGGCACCGTGCCCGGGCGATATCGTCTGCAGTCCGGTGGGCGGCGACGGTAATTTCCTGGTCGGCGTCGCCGAATACCTCGCGCAGTGCCATCCCGCAATGTTCGCCGACCCCAACGCGAGCGAACATTTCCACCACCGGATGTTTCATGCGTACGACTCCGACAAGACCATGTTGCGCATCGCTTGCATGAACCTGGCGCTGCGCGGCGTGATCAACCCCGATATCCGGTATACCAACAGCGTTGCGCCGGACGTGGCGGGCGAGGAAGACCGGTACTCGATCGTGCTGGCCCATCCTTCCACCGCTGGCCTGCGCCACCAGGATGCGGCCAGTACCGCGCACGCGGAAATTGTCATGGTGGCGCAGTTTCTGCGCATGTTAAAGCGTGGCGGACGCGCCGCCGTGATCGTGCCGCGGCATATCCTGAACGGATCCTCGCCGGCACATCTGGCGCTGCGCCGGCAGTTGGTCGAAGAGCAACAGGTCGATGCGGTCATCACGTTTTCTGCCGGGCTGTCCGACCGCCATGCCGGTTTGCCCAAGTCGCTGCTGCTATTTACGCGCACCGATTGCGGCGGCAACCACCCGATCTGGTTTTACGACGTCCAGTGCGACAGCGGCGACGCCGATGCCGCCGGCGCCGCGCAGCGCAACGCCAGGCGGCGAGGGCCGTGGCGTGGCGGCTCGCCAGCTGCCGGCAATGCTCACAACCGCGTTCCAGAGTTGATGCTGCGATGGGGGCAGGGCGGCGGCGCCGCAATCGGCGCCGGCAGGGCGGCACGCCTGCGGGTGCGTCGCGACCGGATTGCACGGGCGAGCCATTGCCGGTCAGTCAAACGATACCGGTCTGGCTGGCGCATGGATGGATGATCGAAGCGTCATGCACGGCGGGCCGAACAAGGGCGAACCGAACCACACTGCAGAGGTCTCCATGGTGCCACCAATCACTGGCAGCGACAAACGATGGGACGGCGTCGAGCGCCGGCTCGGCCCGATCAATCCGTTTCGTGTCGCCATCATCTTTGAGAGCGAGCTGGCCGATATGACACCCACGAATGCCGATCCCGAACCGGCATCGGCACCCGAGCGACTTGGCAGGCCAGACCCTGGCGGCGGCTGACGGCTGGTCTGTGCGACCCGGCGCGAGCCGGGCCCTGCGCCCGGCGTGCAGACAGGCCTGTGTGCTTCGGTCCGGCACGCCTTCAGCGTTCGCCCAGCGACTCCGACAGCGTTTTCGAAATCGGCTTGGTGAAGTAGCGCAGCACTGTCTTTCGCCCCGTATTGATTTCCACCGTGCCGGTCATGCCTGGCTGAATGACGATGCGCTCGGCATGCCGGCCAACGAGGTCGCGGCCATTGGTGCGGATCTGCACCCGGTAATAGGCTGGCTCATTGGCCCGCACATCCTCGTTGAGCGTATCGGCGCTGAGGTAGGTCACTTCGCCGTTGAGGGCGCCGTAGATCGCGTAGTCATACGCGTCAAGCTTCACCGCTGCCGGCAGGCCGGGCTTGACGAACGCAATATCGGCGGGCCGGATCTTCGCCTCAATGATCAGGTCTCCATCGGAGGGGACGATCTGCATGATCTCTTCGCCCGGCTTGGCAATCCCCCCGATCGTTGTCAGGCGGACATTGCGGATGATGCCATCCATCGGCGCGCGCACTTCCGTGAACCCGAGTTGTTCCTTGCGTTGGGTGAGGATTTGCAGCACACCGGCGAGCTCCTCTTCGGCCTTGACCAGGTCGGTTTGGCTGTCCTGTAGATACTTGTTGCGCCGATTCGTGATCTGCCCCTGCAGCTCGACGAGCTGACGCTGAAGCTTGAGGATCTCCGACCTGCTGACGTCGCCCGTCTCCAGCAGTGGCAGATTCATGTCCAGCTCGTCCCGGATCAGCCGCATCGATTTTTGCAAGGTGTCGACTTCCGCATGGATTGCGCCCTGGCGTTTCCTGAACAGGCTTAACTGGTTGTCGCGAAACTCCGGATATTTTGCCAGCCCGGCCGGAAAGCGTGGCGCGGTGCCGAACACCTCAGCGCTCAGGCGGGCCACGCCGGCTTGCAGCCCGGCTGCCCGGGCCGACGTTTCCAGGTAGGCCGCTTCGGCTTTGGTGCGGTCGAAGCGCGCCAACAATTGTCCTTGCCTGACCTGCGCGCCTTCGCGCACCGGCAGTTCGACCAGCATGCCGCCCTCGGAAACCTGGATGACCTGGTTGCGCGAACTGGCGATCACCTGACCGTTCGCCCGGGTGATCTGATCGAGTTCGGCCCAGCTGGCCCAGACCAGCAGGCCGCCGACAGCAAGCGCCGATCCCCAGATCAGGACACGCCCTTTGCCGGCGCGCGCTGCATCGCGCCGCAGCGGCGCCCTCATGCCGCAGCCTCTTCAAGCGTCGGTTGCATGGTCGCGGCCAGTCTGGCCAGGGCGGCGTCGCGCGGCGCATCGAGCACCACACGCCCGCGATGCAAGACGATCAAACGATCGAACAGTGGCAGCAGCGCCGTCTTGTGCGTCGCCGCCACCAGCGTCACGCCCTCGGCGGCGATTTCACGCAATATGCCGACCACCCGCGCCTCGGTCACCGCGTCCATTGCGCTGGTCGGCTCGTCGAGCAGCCAAATCCGCGGGCGTGCCAGTAACAGGCGCGTCACCGCAATGAGCTGCTTCTGGCCGCCCGACACGCCGCGTCCGCCTTCGGTGAGGGGCAGCGCCAAGCCTTTCGGGTGACTTAGCACGAGTTCGATCAGGCCGGTGCGGCGCGCCGCCTCAAGGATGGCATCCTCGCCGGGATCCTGCAGCCCGAGCACGAGATTGTCGCGCAGGCTTCCGCTGAACAGTCGTGTCTCCTGTGGCAGATAGCCGACGATCGCGCGCGCGGCCGCCGGCGCCAGCAGGGCCAGGTCTATTCCGCCCAACAATATTTGCCCGGCAGCGGGCCGATACATGCCCGACCCCAGTTTCAGCAAGGTGCTCTTGCCGGAACCGATACCGCCTATCAGTCCAATCCGTTCCCCCGGCTTGATGTCCAGACTAGGCAGCGACAGTGCCACGCGATTGATTGCGCCGTACGTAAAACTTGCTCCTTCGAACCGGAGCCCGCCTGCCAGATATTGCGGCGCGAGGGCATCGGCCGCGTCGTCGTCCTCGTTGGGCAACGCAATGATGTGATCGAGACCTTCGATCGCCGCGCGCGCCTGCGCCCATTGCAGCATCACCTGCGGCAGCTGGACGATCGGCATCAGGGCTCTTCCGCTGATGATGGAACACGCCATCAGCCCGCCCATCGTCAACCGGTTGTCGGTCACCAGCAATGCGCCGACTGCCACCAGCGCGACATACGATAGTTGCTGAAGCGTGGCGGTGAGGTTGTGCGACAGCGCGCTGCAGCGCCGCATGCGCTGGTCCGAATGGCCTGACTCGGCCACCAGCAGGTTCCAGCGCGCCAGGATCTTCCATTCGGCGCCGTTGGCCTTCAGCGATTCGATGCCGTCTGCAGCTTCGACCAGCAGCCCGGCCTTGCGATTGCTGGCAGACAGGTTCAGTCGCGCATGATGCTCGATCGCACGCTGGAACATCAGCCCTGCGGCGAGGGCAATCGGCAGCGCGATCAAGGGCACCACCACCAGCGAGCCGCCGATCAGGCCAATCATGACAATGAGCAACAGCGCGAATGGCACATCGGTCAACACAAACAGCGACGTCGAGGTCAGTGCCCCACGCACCATGTCAAACCCCTTGACCTGGGAGGCGAGCGTGCCGACCGAGGCCGGACGGGCCTCCATGCGGATGCCCAGCATCCGGTTGAAAAACCAGTCGGACAGCGCCTCGTCAATGGCGTTGCAGGTGCGGTCCACCGTGCTGCTGCGTACTTGCTTGAGAATGAATTCGAGGCCGATCGACATCGCCACGCCGACGGTCAGCACCCACAGCGTGTTGAAGCCCTGATTGGGGATCACCCGGTCGTACACCTGCATCGAAAAGAGCGACGTCGCCACCGCCAGCAGCGTGATCAGGCCGGTGGCCAGGACGGCATCGACAAAGACGCGCCGGTGCGCCAGCGCGGCCACTACCGTCAGATCGAGCGCGCCGGGTCGTCCGCCGCGCGCGCTGACGCTATGGCGTGGCAGGGAAACGCAGACGACGTCGTCGAGACGCGACAACGTCGATGCGGCGCCATTGTTTTCGAGCGCTTGCCAGCAGCCTGCGGCGTCGAGCGAATGCACCAGGCACCAGCCGATCGTCGGGGTGTACACCGCGAAGGGCAGGTCGCCCGGCGTCGGGTGGTGCAATTGAGCGCAGCGGCCGCGCAGTCCGGCGGCATCCCACAGCCCGGCGAACAGCCCGGCAGCGCCGTGGCGTTCATTCATCCGGCCGAGGGCGCGGTCGAGATCGCGGCGGCGGCCGGCGCCGCCGGCTTGACCGACGAGGTGAGCGGCCATGTCGATCATCTCGACAAGTCCGCTCTTGAGTGGCATGTTCATTGGTGCTCCTTCGTGGCAGGGTTGCTTGAGGTGTCGCTAACTAGCGTGACACTGGCGATGACAAGGGCGATGACTGTTGCAGTGGCGTCAAGGTGCCGGTCTGCGCGCCCAGTCGCAACGCCGCCGCGATGGCCTGGGCGTGCGTATCTTCCAGCGCAAACTGGGACTGAGTGGCTTCGCGCACCGCGTTCAGCACGTCGTTCCAGGTCTTTCGGCCAATCACGTACTGGCGCGTATAGGAATCGAACACCGCGCTGGACATCTCGCGCGAGCGGCGCGCGTTCGTCAGTCGCTGCCGAGCCGATAGCGACTCGTTCCAGTCCAGCATCACGCGCTCGCGGATGTCGCGTTCGGCCGCCTCGCGCGCCAGGCGCACCGCCTCGCGCCGCGCAATCGACGCGTTCACCGCCGACATGGCGGAAAGACCGGCTCCCGGTTGCGCCTGCAAAACGAGCATCGCCCGCGTCTCATTCGGACGGGCGCCAATATACTGGGTGCCGATGTTCCTTTCGAGGCGCAACGCCAGTTGCGGCATGTAGGCCGCACGACGCAGCGCGATCTCGGCCTCGGCAGTCGCTTCGTCATGGCCGAGGCGGCGCAGCAACGGCGAATAGGCCAACGCCTGTGCGATGACGTCGGCCATGCTGTTCGGCGGCAACGCCATCTCCAGCTCGGATGTGGCTGCCACCGGCGCGCCGGCCAGCTGGGTCAGTTGCGCCAGCGAACCGATCAGGCCCTGGGTCGCCGCCGATTCCTCGTTCATGGCCTGCAGCATGCGTGACTCGGCCAGGCTCTGATCGGTCAGGGTACTGACTTCCCGATCGACGCGCCGGCGAATCAAGGCGAGCAGTTTCTCGTGTTCCGTGACGCCGGCGCGGGCGTCTTTCTGGCGTGCCTGCTGGCGCATCGCTTCGGTATAGGCAGCGATCACGCGCAGCGCGATGGCCAGCCGCTCTTCGTCGAGTGCGGCGCCGCTGGCAGCGACCCTGGTGCCGGCCGCATCGATGGTGGCATTGATGCGCCCGCCGGTCCACAACAGCTGCTCGATGCGCACCACACCGGAACTGGCGCCGCTGTTCGCGGCGGCCGCCTCGACGCTGAGGGACGGGAAGCGCTGCCACTGGGCGCCATCGAGTTCGGCCCGTGCGGCAGCCTGGGCGGAGCGGCGGTTCTCGATTGCCGGATGGCTCAGCAGCGCCGACTGGAGGACGCGGTCGAATGGCCACGGTTGCGCGGCGACCTCGCGGGCCAGCGTGGCGACGAGGACGGCGAGCAGGGCGCTGGCCAAGAAGCGACCGTGCGATGTCAGTATCGTCGATTTCATATATGCATTTTTTTGCAGTGCTTCATTGCGCGTCGCCGCGACAGACGTCCGCTTGCGCGGACGGTGTCGCAAGCGGCGCGGGAGGGACGCTGCACCCCGCGCCGGTTGCGGTCAAAACATCAACTAGGCAAGGAAATTGGCCGACGTCAGTGCCGTAATGGTGATCCCGGAAAGGGCCACCAGCGCCGTTTCCGCCCCGTTGGCGTTCAGGTTCGTCGAGTGATACACCGTCACCGCGTTAATATGCGCAGGGTCGTTGATCACGATATAGCCTTGGGTCGCCACCACACTGTCGTCCTTGGCAATTGCCGCCGCCGCGTCAGCGATCGATATGGCGCCGCCGTTGAAGACAAAGACATTGTTGGCACCGAAGTCTGACCCTGCGCTCAGGCCAGTGGCCACCGAGTCCGTCAAGTTGGCAATCGCCGACAGGTCGATGATGTCGCGTGCCGCGTCGAACCCTGCAACGGCAACCGGACTGTGGTGTGCCACGGCGCTTGCCGCGGCCAGGTCCGCCACGCCCGTCACGCCAGAGGTGGCAGCGGCCACATCTGCAGCGGCCTTCAACGCCACCGCGTCGGTCAGTGCCGCATTGGCGTTGGCGGCGGCGGCGGCGGCGGCAACCACGTCGGCTCTGCCGGCAAGCTGCACCGCGGCGACCGATTCCTGCGCCCTGTTCAGCGCACCGAGCGCGGCCATGTCGGCGGCCGCGGCGGCAGCGAAAGCGCCCAGCGCGGCGACCGCCAGGCCGTCCAGGATGCCCGAGGCGACATCGACACCGGCCGCGGCCTGCGCGTCGTCGGCTGCTTCCGTCGCCAAGTCAGCGGCGCGGGCGTAAGCAGCGGCGTTTTCTGCCGACGGCGTGGTCAGATTGAGCAGTCGGGCGTCCTCCGCAACCTTTGCGAGGTCATCTGCAACAATTTTCAAGGCGGGCGCATCGGTCAAGTCGGCGCCTTTGGCAAATATCACGGCGGTCGCTTTTACCGCCGTGGCAGTGACCAGCAGTGCTTCGGTATCGGTCAGGCCGGCAACGGCTCCAGCTTGCTCGGCGGCAGCAATGTCGGCCGCTGCAAGCGCCTGCAATTGCGCCATGGACGTCACGCCGGTGCGCGCGAAGACCTCAAGCCGGACGGCGTTCGCCTCGGCGAGGGCCTGCTGTGCGCCGAGTGCCGCCTGGTCGGCAGCGGCGGCAGCATACGCCGCTGCCGCTGCTGCCGCCGCATTGTCGACAGCGGCGGCCTTGACCACCAGAGTACTGTTGACCATGGTGACCTTGGGCGCGATGCTCGGACTGACAGGGGCAGCCGCCGCAGCCTCGCCGCCGCCGCCGCCGGCAACCGCGACGCTGCCCGCAACCCCGGCCCCTAGCAAGGCGGTCATCGCGCCCGATGACAACGCGCTGGTCTCGGCGGCGGCGCCGACCGCAACCGCGCCGCCAACGGCTGCCGCCGCGGCGCGGGCTTCGACGCTTGTATCGGCCGCCGCGATGTCCGCATGTGCCAGCTGCACACCATCGAGCGACTGCGCCGCCCCGCCATCGTGGGGCGCATTGTCATCCTTATCGGCCGGCAGGACATCCTTGTCTTCATGCTTGGCCTTGACCTTGACCTTAACGACGTCGCCGCGCTTTCCCGGCGATACCAGGGTTTCGCCGGTATAAATTCCAGGACGTAAAAACGAGCCGGCCAAAACGGGCTCCGTGCCATCGCGCGGAACTGCTGATCGCCCGACAGGTGCGTTGCCTGCGCTAATTGCATATGAATTCGTAACCATTTGAGTCTTCCTTCCAAAGTTAAAAAACCGCTACGTCCGCGGTAACGCTGACAACCATCGTCGATCGAATAAAATGCAGAAGCTGAGAAGATGAAAACGTTGCAAACAACCCGATGGCCATTCAAAAATGGCTGTATGCAATTGCTGATGTCGAGAATAAATAATTGCATTCACGCGCATGCCGGGGCCGATAAGCAAAGCCAGTGGGAAACAATGTCGGATCGCACATGCCATATTCGTGATGCCTGTGCGAACAGGGCTGTGTTTGAATGTTTTGCACAAACAAGATTAACCAAAAAATTCGCTTCAAATTGAAATTTGAGGCCGATTTTGATGATCGTCAAAAATAAAAAGGCAAGCACGCACACCCTGAGGGAACTTATCGTCGTGGCGAAGAATGCCTTCCGCTCGCTTTGCTGCGTGTCACTCAATTTGCGGCATAGCGGTGGGCGTGCGGTCAGCTATTGCGCCGGCTGGGATTGGGCGTTGCGCGGGGAGGTTCAGGCGGCGAAGTGAGCGCCACACCCTGCTGTTGCAGGCCGGTTTGATACGGCAGCTTAATTTTGACAGCTATCAAAATTGCACCAAATACCAAAACCTGATCGTCTATTCTGGTTAATCTTTGGCAGGCGGACCTTGCGAAGCGAGCGAACCCGCCAAATACGGTGGCGGCATTTGAAGGAATAATCCGCTGGCACGGTATGGGATATAACCAATCAACGCGGTCCTGGCGACCGTTCTTCAGAAAGGCGGAAGGCATGACGGAGATTCGGCGTGTTTGTGTAATCGGAGCGGGTCCCAGTGGAATTGCCGCAGGAAAAAATTGTATCGAAATGGGACTCGACGTGGTGATTTTCGAGAAAAACAATAAAGTCGGCGGCAATTGGGTTTTCGATTCAAAAACCGGGCACTCGAGTGTCTACGAGAATACCCATATCATCAGTTCCAAAGCGTGGTCGGAATATGAGGACTTTCCGATGCCCGACGATTTCCCGGATTATCCGAGCCACGGGCAGCTTCAACTATATTTCGAGTCATATTCAAGATATTTCGGCGTGCACGAGATGATTCGTTTCAATCATATCGTCACGCACGTTACGCGTCGCGCTTCGGGCGATTGGCAGGTCGAGTATCTCGATTCGATGGGGCAGGCCGGCAGCGAAATTTTCCAGGTACTAATGGTATCGAACGGTCACCACTGGAACCCGAAGTACCCTCAGTTTGAAGGGACATTTTCCGGCGCTTTGATGCATTCCCATGACTTCAAAGGTGTCACTGAAGATTGGCGGGGGAAAAATGTGCTGGTAATCGGTGCCGGCAATTCTGCGTGTGACGTGGCGGTGGAATCGGCACGCATCGCCGGTAAAGTATGCATGTCGATGCGAAGTCCTCAATGGTTTCTGCCAAAATTCATGTTCGGAAAGCCATCGGATGTGATGGGTGCGCGCATCAGCTGGCTGCCGCGGCGCCTGCGCCAATTTGCCACACGCAAGGCGCTGCACCTCCTGCAAGGCTCATACCGTAACTATGGTCTGCCGATAAATGTGCGTCCACCTCTGAGCCACCATCCAACAATCAACTCGGATCTGCTTGACTTCATCCGTCACGGACGAGTCAAGCCGCGACCGGGAGTTCTGCGCCTGGACGGTGACATGGTCGAATTTACCGATCACTCGCGCGAAGCGTTCGATATCATCTGCGCGTGCACTGGATTCTGGACCACATTTCCATTCTTTGACCGCGACTTCATCGATTTCGAAACCGTGGAAAAAGTGCCGCTATACCGGAAGATGATGCACGCCGAGTATCGCAACCTCTATTTCATCGGCTTGTTCCAACCGCTTGGCTGCATATGGCCGCTGGCCGACTATCAGGCGAAACTGGCCTGTCTCGAGGTCCTCGGTAAGTATCGTCGCCCCGCCGATATGAAGGCCGCGATCCAACGCGAGCTCAACGATCCGCATTTCGATTTCGAAGGGGGCCAGCGGCATGCGATCCAAGTCGACTATCACCGCTTCCGAAATGATCTCAAAGCCGAGTTGCGAAAGGCGGGAATCGATATTGCAAAGGCGCCGATGGGCGTGAAGGGCCGCCACAAGAGATGGGGACGCATCGACAGGGCACATGACGCCGTCATCGTGAGTTAGGCCAATGCGGCCCGCGTTGATATTTGTACACGGCATGTGGAGTTCGCCGGGTGTCTGGGACGGCTGGATTCGCCGTTGCGAGGCGCGCGGATATGCTTGTGTCGCATTGGCACTGCCGGGACATGGCGAGAAATTCGCCGATTCGGCCTTGGCCGGCATCGGCTTGCGGGACTGTGCGACTGCCGTCGAGCGTGTCGCGCTCAACTACGACCACCCGGTACTGATCGGGCACTCGTTAGGCGGGCTGTTAACGCAGCAGGCATCGGCGCGGCTGGCGCTGTCGGCCGCTATACTCGTCAACAGCGCTGTGCCTGCGCCGATTTTCCCGCTGCGCCCTGTCATGCTGCCCGGATTCGCCCGTCATTTTGTCAAATGGGGGTTGTGGCGCAAGTCATTCCGACTATCCCGCCGGGAAGCCAATCATCTGCTGTTTAATGCGATGAGCTCGGATCAGCAAGACGCTTGTTATCGCCACCTGACTGCGGAGTCCGGGCGCGTCGCTTACGAGGTTGGTTTCGGCAAACTCAACTGGACTGGCTCGAATCGTGTTAATCGACCAGCAATTTCTTGCCCCATCCTCGCCTTGTCCGGTGTCCAGGACCATATTGTGCCAATCAGTGCCAGCAGGCGCATGGCAGCCTGGTATGGGGAGGCAATGGACTATCGCGAGTTTGCAGGGCATGCGCATTGGATGTTAAGCGAGCAGGACTGGATGATGCGCGCCGATGAGGTACTCGATTGGCTCCATCAAGTCGTTCAATGCAACTCAAACGCTTCAATCTGCACTCGGCACATGCCGCATCTCCAACCGGGATAAATATGCGCACTAAATATGCATTGACCGATAAGGTCGTTTGGATCACTGGCGCCGCAGGCGGAATCGGCGCAGCCAGCGCCAAAGCCATCTACGACGCGGGGGCTTGTTTAGTGCTGACAGACCTCACCCAAACGTCGGTCGATGCGCTCGTAGCAGGGATGGACTGCAAACGTGTTCTTGCCCAGTCGTTGGACGTCACCGATGCCTACCAGACAAAGAGTGTTGTGAATTGCGCCGTTGCCCGCTTTGGTCGACTGGATATAGCTATCGCAAACGCGGCAATTTCGTGGTCTGGTGAACCGGCCACCTTGATTTCTTGCGACGAGGCAGAGTTCGAAAGAATCGTGGAAGTTGACTTCCTGGGCGTCTGGCGAACCGTCAAGGCAGCGCTTCCGGAAGTCTTGCGCAACCGGGGACAGATCGTCGTGACTTCCTCCATTTATGCCTTTATCAATGGTATGGTCAATGCACCGTATGCCGCTTCCAAAGCTGCAGTGGAGTCGCTCGGACGATCGCTACGATCGGAGCTGGCTGGTACCGGCGCCAGTGCGAGTGTGCTTTATCCGGGGTGGACTTCCACGCCAATGGCCAAAGTGGCGTTCGGTGGCCATCCCGTCGCCACAGAACTGCTCAATACAATCATGCCAGCGCCGGCCCGACGTCCTATACCGCCCGAGGATGTCGCGCGTGCATTGGTCGAAGGGCTTGCGTGCCGCGCGCCACGAATTATTGTGCCACCGCGCTGGCGACCGGTATCCTTGTTGCGCGGGGTGCTGATGCTTGTCACTGATGAATATATTGACCGCTCCGCTGCGATGCATCGCCTGGTACGACGGATTGACATTCTCAGTCGCAGCGTGCACGCACGGGCTGGGAATGAGATGGAAAAATCCGTTGAGCAATCAACAAAATAGTTTGAAAGACGGGAGTTTAAAAAACGGCGTCCGCTAGGGTTCCACACTGTCCACCACAGCCGGCTGTCGCCGAATTTCGGCCGCATTGTCATTTTTGCGTCGGGCCGACACTCTTTTTGCTGTTTGCGTACACCCACGTGTATTCAGCGCCAAACAGGAAAATTTGCGCCGAATAGTAGAACCACGCGACGAGAATCACAAAAGAGCCCGCTGCGCCAAAGCCCGAGGCCACGCTCGATTTCGCCAGGTACAACCCGATCAATGATTTGCCCACGTTGAACAGCAAGGCTGTTACTGCGGACCCCATCCAAACATCGTGCCATGATATTTTCGCGGTCGGCATGATCTTGTAAATCATCGCAAAGAGAACTGTGAAGATGGCGAACGACGCGATGAAATTCAACACAGATGCCAAAACGCTCTCCGCCGCAGAGCCGCCGCCCAACCATTCGCTCGACGCTGCCAGCGCAGCGCTGACGACGAGAGAGAGCATCAGCATGAAAGCTAGTCCGAGAACCAGGCCGAAGGACAATACGCGGGCGCGCAGCCACCCCCACATGCCCGACGGTTTGTCTTTCGCCGGCACCTGCCAGATGCGGTCCAGATCACTTTGCAGCTCGGCGAAAATCGCAGTGGCGCCTATCAGTAAAAGAAAGCCTCCAACGATACTAGCGACAATTCCGGTGGACGGTTCACGCGCAGCTGTGAGCAAGCCCCGCACAGCAGTCGCGCCTTCCTCACCCATGATGCTTTGAAGCTGCCCGATAATTGCGGCTTGTGCAGCGTCCTGTCCGAATACCAACCCGGCAATCGCGATGACCAGGACCAGTAGCGGCGCCAGGGAAAACAGCGTGTAATACGAAAGCGCTGCCCCCATACTCGGCGCGTAATCATCCATCCATGCGTTGGCCGCCGCCACGCATATTTGCCACTGCCTGCCAATCCAGCTTGCTGAGGTTTGCTCGAACGTTGGGCGCTGCGGCGCCATTGTGGCGGGTTCAGCCTTCTTCACGTCAGACCCGGAGTCCTGTAAAGGGGTTGGAATATATTTAGTTTCGTGCAGGATCGGGGCGGAGGGGGCGACGCTGGCATTGCTCATGGCCGAGGCAACGGACGCTACCATTGAAACGATCAAACTACCAACCTGCAGAATACCGCCCGGGGCGTCGCTGCGTTCTGGCGCCATATTAGGTCGAGGCGTTTTCTTGCGCCTGACAAGAACATAGCCCGCCGCCGCGATTGCCAGGACAGCGCCGCCTCGCACGTACGGTGAGGAAAGCGCGTCCGATGCCTTCGATTTTAACGCATCGTATTGCCCATTCGTTCTCAACTCGGCGGCTTCGGCTTCATGCATTTCGTGAGCGGTGGTGGTCATATTGTCCTTGTTGGTCGGCATCCGTGCCGTGTGGTTCTGGAGTGACAGAAAAATGGTTTCGCCTATTTTAAAGACCCTCGACTTACCCCTCTGTGCGTTCACAAACTTACCCTCTGGGGCCAGCACGAAAAAAAAGCTCCCTCACGGGAGTTTTTTTCGCCTCTCAAATCTGATGCAAAACGCCCCGCGAGAGGGGCGTCAAATCTGTTCTTGGTTGTGTTACAGGCGGCGTCGCGCAGCGCCTGCTCCGAGAAGGCCCATGGCCAGCATGGCCAGTGTTGCCGGTTCCGGCACGGATTCTGACGCATCGGCTTTGATATCCAGTTGCGCGCTGAAAAATTCCAACGGGTCGCCTCGCCCGTAATCGCGCATAGACAGTGTCCAGGTACCAAACATATCCAGTCCATCAAAAGCCGACAGCGATCCGGCCGGACGGAAGCTTCCAGCCTGGATCCCTGGCCTGGCAGCGGATGGCTTCGTCGTCGAAGTTGACGCCGACGCGGCCCGCGCCGCTACCTGGGTGACATTCCACTAGATCAACGACTTAGGTGCCTTGGGAACCTCGCTCGGAAAGGGATATGTAAAGAAAGCCGACACGCAGCGCATGACTCTTTTGCGAGTGGGGCGGAATCACACCCATAACCGATACAGCCAAAACGATTCGTCCTCGGCAAACCGGTCGGCAAATTCTGTCGGCGAAAAACCGGTGACGCGCTTGGCTACGCGGCTCATGTGCGCCTGATCGGCAAATCCTTCGTCCTGCGCCAGCGCCGCCCATCCAAACGGCTGGCCAGTCTCGAAGCGCTCGCGCGCGGCGAAGAACAAGCCTTCCGTCCGCACCAGGGCTTGCCACTCGCGCATCGACCTGCCGCTGAACGATTTGATGCGTCGTTCCACGTGACGTGGACTTTGCTGACGCCGCCACTCCTGCGCCTTCCAGGCGAGACGCTCGACCCAATGGCGCCCGAGCTGGCGTAGCGATGGCTCGGACGAAGTGCGGCCTTGCAGCGCCTGCCACGGTCCCGCCAGATGGGCCGTCAGCACGGCCATCACGTCGGCATCGTCGCTGGCGAGCAGCGCCTCCCAGAGCGGCGTCCATTTGCTGCTCAGTATCTGGCTCACGGGCACAAAGCGGTCCTGGATTGCAGCCAGTTCCACCTCGAACAACGCTTGCGCTGCGTCCGCGGTAAAGCAGGCCATATAGCCGCGTCCCGAGGTCGGCGCCCACGTGGCGGTTGGGTGCGATTGGCTACCGGCGACGACGACCTGGGCGTTGAACGATAGCCAGCGCGGGCCATGTTCACCGCGCTCGATCAAGCCAACGTCCGAGCTCTGGAACCAGGAAATCGACACTAACGGTGATGCGGGAAAATGCGTCAGGCGTTGCGCGTCACTCAAGGACAGGCGGCAGATATCCCTGGCAACGAGCGCAACCAACGCTCCTTGCAATGCTGGCGGCGCCAAACGCAACGATGCACCCGACTCATTGAATTGCGTTTGCCCGGCGGACGCGCGGGGCGCACGCTCGAACGGATCAGGGCAAGAAGGTGGTTTTCCAGAAGGCATAGCCTCAAAGTATAGCAAGTAAAATTATCACTTCACCATGTCGTCTGGGTTCAAGACAGCGAGTAGCGGGCACTCGATACTAGCGGCATGAAACCATCCTCATCATCCAAATGCCCTTACGCCGGCGCCGCCGATCAACACGCCGCGGTTGCACCGACTCATTCGGCGGGCGAGTGGCCTCCCGGGCCTGCTGCCGGTTTAACGGGCTGGGGCCTGCTACGCCGCATGTCGAAAGATCTGTTGGGCACGGTGACCGAATGGCGGCGGCGCCACGGCGATATTGTCCACGTGCGGATCTGGCCTGAGCGCCAAATCGTCGTTTCCGAACCCCAGCTCGTGCGCGATCTGCTGGTCAACCATCACGAACGGTTGATCCGCTGGGAGCGCGGCGTTCAGGTGTTTTCACAGCTGCACGGGCAGAGCGTGCTGACGACCGAAGGCGACTTGTGGAAGTCCAAGCGCCAGGCGCTTCACGGAAATTTCACTCCGAAAACCGTTCAGTCCTACGTTCCGGCGATTGCAAGCGCAGCTGCCAAGGCGTTTTCGCAGTGGCAAGGCGGCGACGAAGATTACCCGGTCGAAAGCGCGCTGACCTCGCTGGCGATGGATGTCATTCTGCGCATGATGTTTTCCAGCGAGGCCGATGAAGACGCTCGTATCGCGGAACGGGCGGTGCACGACACGGCGCGCATGGCGAATTCGGAGATGTACTGGCCGGCAAGCTGGCCGGACTGGATGCCGTGGAAAGCAAGCAAGCGGCGGGGCATCAATGTGCTCAACCGCATGATCGACCGTTACATCCAGGCGCGATTGCTAATGCCGCCGGGCGACTGGCCCGAGGATATGCTCAGCCGGCTGCTGATATTGCATCGCGACGATCCAGTGGCGTGGCCGCTCAAAGCGGTACACGACGAATGCATGACGACATTTCTTGCCGGGCACGAAACCTCCGCTGCCACGTTGACCTGGTGGACCTGGTGCATGGCCGCGAATGCCGATACACAAGCGGCGGCGCGGCAGGAAGTCCAGGACATTTTGCAAGGCAGAGTGCCGACGGCGACCGACCTGCCCAAGCTCAGCTATCTGATCCAGACGCTCCAGGAAACGCTGCGCCTGTATCCAGCAGTCCCTGTGCTGATGAGCCGCCGCGCGGTTGGGCCCATATCGCTGGGTCAATGGCAACTACCGGCGCGCACCATGTTCATGGTGCCTGTGCAGCTGATGCACCACGACCCTAGGTGGTTTCCCGATCCACTCACGTTTTTCCCGCAGCGCTTTTCCGCCGGCGCACCCGACATTCCGCGTGGCGCGTTCATGCCTTTCGGCGCCGGCCCGCGCGTTTGCCTGGGCCAGCATCTGGCGATGACCGAGATGATCGTCATCGCAGCGATGTTGTTGCAGCGCTTTGCGGTAAAGGTACCGGCCGGAACGTCGGCACCCGAACCCGTGTTTAACATCACCCTGCGGCCAAGCCAGAAGCTTTGCCTGACGCTGTCTGAGCTTCCGGGATGACTACGGAACACCAGCAGAAAAGCTGCTGGCGCAGGTCGACGTCGCGATAGGCGAACCATTATGTTCAGAGAGAGACAATGCAAGCAATCCTGATGACTGCCGGCGTGCTTGCCATCGCCATCGGCCTGGTTCACTCCGTGTTCGGAGAGGTGCTGATCTTCCGCCACCTGCGAAAAGACGGGTTTGTTCCATCGATGGGGGCGGCGCCGCTTCGCGCCAGGCACATCGGCATTCTCTGGGCAACCTGGCACCTGGCGACCGTATTCGGCTGGGCTTTCGCAGGCGCGATTCTCAGGCTGGCGGTCGCTCCGGACGCCGCACCGGGCGCCGTTATCATGAGCGCCGCGGTCTTCGCCAACCTGGCTGGGGCTTTGCTTGTGCTGGTTGGCACCAGAGGACGGCATCCGGGCTGGATCGCGCTTTCAGCGGTGGCGGCGCTTGTCTGGTTTGGCGCGAAGGCCCCCTGACGCCGTCAATTCCGTCAATACCGTCAATACGGTCACTCCCAGACCAAGACGGCAGGCATTCGGCGCGATTGATCTGACGGAGGGCGTTGGAAAGGCCCCTGTGCTAGCCTTTTTGTAAGCTCGTTAACGGGGAGGCCGGCATGAAAAAATGGATGCGTGTGGCAATGACGATGCTGCTAATGACGGCTAATGTCGCGTGCGCACAGCCGGCGCCAGTGGCCCAACGCCTGGAGCTGCCGGGCGCGCCGTCACCCGACCAGGCCGACAACTCGATTCAGTTTGTCGGCACCGCCACTGTAATCATCCGTATCGCCGACATCACGATCCTGACCGATCCTAACTTCCTGCACAAAGGCGACAAGGTGCATCTGGGCTACGGGCTGACGGCCACGCGCTTGACCGACCCGGCCATGAACCTGGAAGCGTTGCCACCGATCGACCTGGTGATCCTGTCGCATTTTCACGAAGATCACTTCGACAAACTGGTGCAGCAAAAGCTCGACCGCAACCTGCCGATCGTGACCAATGCAGCGTCAGCGGAGCAGCTGCGCAAGCTCGGCTTCAAGCGGGCGACCGCGCTTGCAACATGGGGCCGGATCGACATCGTCAAGGGGGCCACGACGCTGACGGCGACGGCGATGCCGGGGCGCCATGGCCCGCTCGCGGTGGCCGCATTGCTGCCCGACGTGATGGGCACGATGCTGGAGTGGCGGCGCGCCGCGGCAAAACCCTACCGCATGTATATTAGCGGCGACACGATGGTCTACGGCGACATCGAAGAGATTCCGAAGCGCTACCCGGACATCGATCTGGCGCTGCTTCACCTGGGCGGCACGCGCATCCTGGGCGTGGTCACGGTGACGATGGACGCCAAAGAGGGCTTGCGCATGCTTCAGCTCATCGCGCCACAGCACGCCATCCCGATCCACTACGATGATTACGACCGCTTCAAGTCGCCGTTGTCGGACTTCCAGAAGGCAGTCAACGATGCTGGCCTGGCGAACAAGGTGAGCTACCTGAAACGCGGCGATACTTACCGCATTGGCGGTCAATAGATGACATTTGTAATGCGAAAGTCATGCCCTTTCGTTCTTGTCCGAGGGTTGCATAGTCCCTAGACTCGGCTCATCTTGAACCGGAGGGACTATGACTTTGATGACCTTGAAATACCTGGCCTTGGCGATCGGTCTTGGCTGTTCGGCCTCGGCATTTGCCGCCGTGACGCTGGTGCAGGACGTGCGCGTGTTCGACGGCGAACGCATGCACGCCAGGCGCTCGGTGCTGATCGATGGCGCAAAAATCGTCAACGCCGATTTTCGCGGCAAGGCGCCGGCTGGCGCCATCGTGGTCGACGGCGCCGGCAAGACGCTGTTGCCTGGGCTGATCGACGCCCACGTTCACGCCTACCGTCACCTCGAGCTGCCGCTGATGTTCGGCGTCACCACCCAGGTCGACATGTTCACCGGCGTCCCACTGATGCAGGACGTGGCGCGCAAGATGCGCGATGGGGCCAACGCCGGCCAGGCCGACCTGTTCTCCGCCGGCACCCTGGCCACCGCGCCGGGCGGTCACGGCACCGGCTACGGCATGGCGATCCCGACCATCACCAGTCCCCAGGAAGCGCAGGCGTTTGTCGACGCGCGCATTGCCGAAGGCTCGCACTTCATCAAGATCGTCATGGAAGAGGGCGTGGCCGGGCGCAAGTTGCAGTCGCTCGACGTGGCCACGGTGGGCGCCCTGATCCAGGCGGCGCATGCCCGCAACAAGCTGGCGGTGGTGCACATCAGCACCATGGCCAACGCTCGCGCCGCGCTGGAAGCGGGGGCCGACGGCCTGGTGCACCTGTTCATCGGCAAAGAGGCCGATCCGGCCGTCATCGGCGCGCTGGTGGCGCTGGCCAAACAACGCGGCGCTTTCGTGATCCCGACGTTTTCGGTCATGGAAAGCATGGCCGGCGTGAAGGCGGCCGATGTGCTGGGCGACCCGGGCATGACCGCGCTGCTCGACAAGGAACAGGCCCAGCCGCTTGCCAACACCTACGGCCGCCAGCCCGATAGCGCCTTGCTGACGGCGCCAAAAGCGCTGACGCGCGCGCTGCAGCAAGCCGGCGTGCCGGTGCTGGCCGGCAGCGACGCCGGCAATGCCGGCACCCAGCACGGCATCAGCCTGCATCACGAAATGGCGTCACTGGTGCAGGCGGGCCTGACGCCGCTGCAGGCACTCGCCGCCGCCACGGCCTTGCCGGCGCAGGCGTTCAAGCTCGGCCAGCGCGGCCGCATCGCCGACGGCTACAAGGCTGACCTGCTGCTGGTCAGCGGCGACCCGGCGGCCGACATTGCCAACACCCGCAACATCGTGACGGTGTGGAAGGATGGCGTCGATGTCTCGGCACTGCGCAGTGCCCAGCTGGCGCGCGTGGCGCAGGAAAAGCTGCCGAAGAATAACCAGCCGCTGGCGCTGCCCGCGGACGGCCGCATCAGCCTGTTCACCAAAGAAAAGCTCGCCAGTCCGATCGGCCACGGATGGATGCAGGCCAGCGACGCTTTCATGGGCGGCAAGTCGAGCGTCAAGCTCGATGTGCGCGAACCGGTCAATGGCCAGGCAGTGCTGGCGGTCCAGTCCGACATCGTGGCCGGCTTTGCCTATCCGTGGGCGGGCGTGACGTTTATGGCAGGCAAGCAACCGATGGCGGCCGGCGACCTGAGTGCTGCCAAAGTGATCCGCTTCAAGGTGCGCGGCGACGGCAACCAGTACAGCGTGAGCGTGATGTCGAAGGGGGCGAACATGCCGGGCAGCGTGCCGTTCACCGCGGAATCGGGGTGGCGCGAGGTGGCAATTCCGTTTTCGGCCTTCAAAGGCGTAGACGCGAGCGCCATCACCATGATAGCGTTTAATGCCGGCCCGAAACCCGGCGCCTATGCCTTCGAACTTTCCGATGTTCGCCTGATGTCCGACTAAGCTGGGAAAGGCTTCACCATGAACACCAGCATCAAACGCTTGATCCACGGTCCATGGCTGCCGCCTGCAATGGGGAAGGCGCCGTATCTGTGGATCGGCTCGCTGGTGTTTTTCCTGATGAAGTACTTCACCGTGAAGGTCAGCGCCACCGAGCTGGCGCTGGTTGCCGCCACCTTGCTCATCTTCCTGCCGGCCTATTTCCTCAGTTTCTGGCCCGGCCGCGGCAATCTGGCAGGCGTGATCCTGACCTGCCTGCTGGGCGTGGTGTGGGCGCCGTACAACTTTGGCGCCCACACGTTTTTCCTGTTTGCCACGGCCATGTGCGCCGGCATCATGCCGCTGCGGCGCGCCTACTTTGCGCTCGCCGGCGTGCTGGCGCTCGCCTTGCTGGTGCTGGTGACGGTCCAGACCATCGCCCTGATGTACCGCTTGCCGGTGGTCCTGATGGCGTTGCCGATCGGCCTGGCGGCAATCACGGACGCCACCTTGCGCCGCTCGCGCGAACAGTTGCAGCGCAAGCAGGAGGAAGTCGAGCACATCGCCACCATCGCCGAGCGCGAACGCATCTCGCGCGACCTGCACGACTTGCTGGGGCATACGCTCTCGCTGATCACCCTCAAGGCCGAACTGGCCGGCAAGCTGTTGGGCCGCAATGAAGCGGCCTGCCGCGCGGAGATCGCCGATATCGAGCACAGCGCGCGTAACGCCCTGGCCGAAGTACGCGCCGCGGTGAGCGGGTATCGCGAGAGCGGGCTGGCGCATGAACTGGCCGGCGCGCAGGCCAGCCTGGCCGCGGCCGGCGTTGCCATGGCAGTCGAAGTGCAGGCGTGCAAGCTGGCGGCGGCGACCGAAAACGTCATTGCGCTGGCCCTGCGCGAAGCGGTGACCAATATCGTGCGCCATTCAGGTGCGAGCCGCTGTGTGGTACGGCTGGCGCAGGAGGGCGGCATCCTCCGTTTCCGTATCGCCGACAACGGCAGCAAGACCGGCAGCATCCGCCCCGGCAACGGCCTGCTCGGCATGCGCGAACGGGTGGCGGCGCTGGGTGGGCAGCTCGATGTCGTCAACGAGCAGGGTATGACGCTGGAAATCACCTTGCCGATGAAAGGATGACGATGATACGAATTGTGATCGCCGAAGACCAGGCGCTGGTGCTCGGTGCGCTGGCAGCCCTGCTCGGGCTCGATGACGAGATCGAGGTGGTCGGCCGCGCCGTCAACGGCCAGCAGGCGCTGGCCTTGTGCCGCTCGGCCTCGCCCGACATCGTCCTGACCGATATCGAGATGCCGCTGATGACGGGGCTGGAACTGGCGGCCGCCCTGAAAGAGGAGGGCTGCGCATGCAAGGTCGTGATCGTGACGACGTTCGCACGCGCGGGCTACCTGCGCCGCGCCATGCAGGCCGGGGTGCGCGGCTACCTGCTCAAGGACGCGCCGGCCGACTCGCTGGCCGCGGCCATCCGCACGGTACACGCCGGCGGGCGCGCCATTGCGCCGGAACTGGCGATAGAGGGCTGGGGCGGCGAGCAGGATCCCTTGTCGGAACGCGAACGCCAGGTGCTGCGACTGGCAGGGGAGGGCAAGAGCGGGGCGGACATTGCCAAAGCAATTCACTTGTCGGAAGGGACGGTGCGCAATTACCTGTCGGAGGCCATCAGTAAATTAAATGCCGGCAATCGCGTGGAAGCGTTTCGGCTGGCGCGCGACGCCGGCTGGTTATGACGGCGCCGATCGGTTCGTGATATACATGGGTCACGGTCGGAAGTTTTTCACGGGCATCACAATGGAGGTTTTAGTTTTGCAGCAACCTTGCGCCACAGAATGCCGCCATCGCCGATAATGGCGGCAGTCCTTTCCTGATAGCGCACATGCCCATCAAATCTGCGATTCCGCCTCCGCCTGCCGATAGCACAGCCATTAACCCGCCGCCGGCGCGCGCCGCCTGGATTGTTGCCGTGGCGGTGTTGCTCGTTTCGTTGGTGGCAACCTACAGCGCCTGGCACACGGCGAACCGGCAACTGCAGGTCTTTCAGCAGGCCGAGTTCGATTTCGCGGTGCGCCAGAGCGTGCGGCGCATCGAGCAGCGCATGTCGATCTACCAGCAGGTCCAGCGCAGCACCCAGGCGTACCTGCTCGGTTCGATGAATGTCGATGCCGGCGACTTCCGCCTGTTTGTGCAATCGCTGCGGCTCGACGAGAATTTTCCCGGCATCCAGGGCGTGGCCCTCGTCAAGCTGCTTGAAGCGTCGCAAGTCGATGCGCACGTGAGCGGCATGCAAGCCACGCATCCGGGCTACCGGGTCCATCCCGCCGGTCCGCGACCGATGTATTCGTCGATCACGCATATCGAGCCGCTTACCGGGCTGAACCTGCGCGCGCCCGGTTTCGACATGCTGTCCGAGCCGAACCGCCGGGCGGCGATGGAGCGCGCGCGCGACACCGGCCAGGCCGCAGCTTCCGGCAAGGTGCGACTGATCCAGGAAGACGGCAAAGGCGAATAGGCCGGCCTGGTCATGTATTTACCGGTGTACCGCCGGGCGGCGCCGGTGGCATCACTCGAGCAGCGGCGCGCCAGCCTGATCGGCTGGGTCGGCGCGCCGTTCCGCATGGACGACCTGATGAACGGCCTGCGTCCCGAGCGCGCCGGCGACATCATCCTGTCGATTCACGACGGCGCCGAAATGACGCCGGCGTCGCTGCTGTACAGCTCCGATTCGCCCAACTCGGCCGAGGCGCGGCACGCATCCTACTTCAGCAGCACCCAGCGAATCGACGTCGCCGGCCGGCCGTGGACACTGGCGCTGCGCTCGGCGCCGCTGCTCGAGACGCGCCTGGACTCGGATCGTCCGGACGTCATCGCGCTGGTCGGCAGCATCGTCAGCTTGCTGCTGGCGCTGCTGGTGTGGGCGCTGGCCTCGGGCCGCGGGCGCGCGCTGGCGCTGGTCGACGCCGTCACGCGCCAGCTGCGCGACAGCGAGTTTCGCTGGAAGTACGCGCTCGAAGGCGCCGGCGACGGCGTGTGGGACTGGGACCGCTCCACCGATTCAGTGGTGTTCTCGACGCGCTGGAAACAGATGCTCGGATACGACGACGCCGACATCGCCGACCGGGTCGCGGAACTCAAGCGCCTGATCCACCCGGACGATCTGCCGCCGGTGCGCGCCATCGTGCGCGACTACCTTGCCGCCACCGGCGGCAACTACGAGGCGGAGTTTCGCATGCTGTGCAAGGACGGCAGCTGGCGCTGGATACTGGCGCGCGGCATGGCGGTTACGCGCGATGCAGCCGGCAACCCGGTGCGCACGATCGGCACCCACACCGATATCAGCCGATCGCGCGAGGATGCGGACGATTTGCGCACCGCCAATGCGCGCCTGGCGGCGGAGCGGCAACGGGTGCAGGTGATCCTCGACCATTCGCACGACGCGTTTGTCGCCGTCGCGCAGGACGGTCGCATCACCGACTGGAACGCCAAGGCAGAAGCGATGTTCGGCTGGACGGCGGCCGAAGCGGTTGGCCAGCAACTGACCTCGCTGATCGTGCCGGCAGAGCAGCGAAACGCGCACAGCGCGGTGTTCGCGCGTTTCCTGCACAGTGGCGACGCCGAAGAGATCGGCAACGTGTTGGAGATCAACACCTTGCATCGCAGCGGGCGGGTCGTGCCGGTCGAACTCGCGATCGGCCGGTTTCCCCAGGATGGCGCCCATGCCGTCAGCGTGTTTATCCGCGACATCTCGGACCGCAAGCTGGCCCAGCGCCTCGAGCACGACCGTTCGCGCGCGCTGGAAGAGGCGCGCACCGCATTGAGCCACGCGCAGAAGCTCGAATCGGTCGGCAAGCTCACCGGCGGCATCGCCCACGACTTCAACAATGTGCTGCACATCATCGGCGGTAACGTGCAGTTGCTGCAGCTGTTCACGGGCCTCGACGAGCGCGTCACGAAGCGCCTGGCCAGCATTCAGGGCGCGGTCGACCGCGGCGCCAAGCTGTCGTCGCAACTGCTGATGTTCGCGCGGCGCCAGCCGCTCAAGCCGGTGGCCGTCAACGCCCAGCGCGCCTTGCGCGACATGGACGACCTGCTGCAGCGCGCGATCGGCGAGCAGGTCACGCTGGCCATCGTGTCCGAACCAGGACTGTGGAACACGCTGGCCGACCTGGGCCAGCTGGAAAACGTCATCCTCAACCTGGCGATCAATGCGCGCGACGCCATGCCGGACGGCGGCACGCTGAAGATCGACTTGCGCAACGTCACGCTGCGCGCCGGCGAAGCGCCGGCGTGGGTCGACGCGATTGCCGGCGATTACGTGCGCCTGTCGATCACCGACAGCGGCGTCGGCATGCCGCCCGAGGTCGTCGCGATGGCATTCGAACCGTTCTTCACCACCAAGCCGATCGGCTCGGGCACCGGCCTTGGCCTGAGCATGGCGTACGGCTTCGTCAAGCAAAGCGACGGCCACATCCATATCGAAAGCGCGCCAGGGCAGGGCGCCACCGTGGTGATCCATCTGCCGCGCTCGGATGCGCCGGACGAAGAGGCGCTGGCGCCAACGCCGCTGATCGCGGTCGGCGGCAGCGAAACGGTACTGGTGGTCGAGGACGACGCCGACGTCAAGGCGACCGCGGTCGGCATGCTGCGCGAGCTGGGCTACCATGTGCTCGATGCGCACGACGGCGAAAGCGCGCTCGCGGTGATCCGCGGCGGCGCCGCCATCGACGTGCTGTTTACCGATGTCGTGATGCCCGGTCCGGTGTCGAGCACGCAGCTGGCGGCGGCGGCGCGCGAGCTGCTGCCGCGCATTGCGGTGTTGTACACGTCCGGCTACACGCAAAATGCGCTGACCACCGGCGGGCGATTGCACGACGGCGTGCAGCTCATTGGCAAGCCCTACCGCAGCGAGCAGCTGGCGCACAAGATCCGCGAAGTGCTGGCGATCCCGTTGCAAAACGATGGTGTCGAAAAGAGAATTTCTTCGCACTGATATAATCCTGCCATGGGATTGACATTGATAACTCGACGCTTTGCCGCCTGGCTCGCCTGTTTTGCGATCCTGTTCGCTGCGCTCGCGCCGTCGATTTCCCATGCGTTCACGCCGCCCAATAGCCAGACCTGGGCCGAAATCTGTACCGCCAATGGCCTAAGCATGGTCATGGTCGGCGACGATGGTGGCGCCCCCGCCGAGCCGTCCACCAAACTGTCGCATCTGGAGCATTGCCCCTTCTGCAGCAGCCACGGCGGTTCGCTGGCGTTGCTGCCGCCCGCCGGCATGACCGTCCCGCTGATCGACACGCAAGATTCGCGTCCATCTCTCTTCTTTCAATCCCCGCATCCGCTTCCGATCTGGACTTCGGCGCAGTCGCGCGCTCCCCCCGCGCGCGCCTGATTCCACCGCACGCCACCTCGCCAACTTCTGACCTGTCGCCAAGCAGAGTTGCGCGTTCGGCGCAAGATCGCTTCGCCACCTGCGCGTCCTGCGCATGCGTGGCGCCCAAGAACGAATCCGGAAGAACAGAACCGATGCACTCACCACTGACACCTCTCGCCGCGGCATTGCTGCTCGCCATATCCGCCGGTGCGTTCGCGCAGAGCGCGACCATCAGCACCGTCACCATCAACGGCGGCCGCCCGACGTCGCTGCCGGCGCAAATACCCACCACCATCGAAGGCATCACCGCCGAGCAGATCGAGCAGACCATCAACGCCAGCGACAGCGAAGACGCGCTGAAATATCTGCCCAGCCTGCTGGTGCGCAAGCGTTTCATCGGCGACTACAACCACGCGGTCCTGTCCACGCGCGCGTCCGGCACCGGCAACAGCGCGCGCTCGATGGTGTATGCCGACGGCATCCTGCTGTCGAATTATTTGGGCAACGGCGCCGGCTTCACGCCGCGCTGGGGCATGGTCACGCCGGAAGAAATCGAGCGGGTGGACGTGCTGTATGGCCCGTTTTCGGCCGCCTACGCCGGCAACTCGGTCGGCGCGGTGGTCGACTATGTGACGCGCATGCCGGCGAAGTTCGAAGTGCACGCCAAGCTCGGCTACGCGACGCAAAAATTCGACATGGTCAGCACCAGCGAGCGCAATGCCGGCAAGCAGGCCAGCGCGTCGGTGGGCAGCCGCAGCGGCAAGTTTGCCTGGTGGTTCAACGTGAACCGCCTCGACAGCACCGGCCAGCCGCTCGTGTTCGCCAGCCGCTTGCTCAGCGATGGCGTGGCGCCCGCTGCCGGCACGCCAGTCGTGACCGGCGCTGTCGCAGGCAGAAACAACAGAGGCCAGGACTGGTGGCTGCTCGGCACCACGACCAGTTATCACACCGTGCAGGATCACGCCAAGCTGAAGCTTGCCTACGACCTGACGCCGACAATGCGCGCCAGCTACACCTTCGGCTTCTGGAAGAACGATACCGACGGCGGCGCCAGCAGCTACCTGCGCGACACGGCCGGCAATCCTGTCTACGCCGGCAATGTCGTCATCGGTGCTCGCCAGTACAACCTGAACGCTCCGACACTGGCGTTCGCCCCCAATCTGAATGCGCTGGAACACCTGACGCACGGCCTGTCGGTCAAGACAAATACCAAAGGCGTGTTCGATTGGGAAGTGGCGGCCAGCTTGTACGACTACCACAACGATATGCTGCGCGCGCCGACCGCCACCTTGCCGGCAGCGTTCGCTGGCGGCGCCGGCCGCATCACCGACCTGGACGGTACGGGCTGGCACACCTTGAACCTGCGCGGCACCTGGCGCCCGGCACGCATCGACCGCGGCGTCGGCGCCCACGTGGTCGACTTCGGCTACCAGCAAGATGGTTATCGGCTGCGCACCCTCGTCAGCAGCACGAGCGACTGGATCCACGGCGTGGCCGGCGCTCGGTTCTCCGCCTTCCACGGCAACACTGCGCTCAAGAGCCTGTACGCGCAGGACACCTGGACCATCTCGCCCGACTGGAAGACGACGCTGGGCGCGCGCTACGAGCGCTGGCGTGCTTACGGAGGCGAACTGGGCAATGCCAGCGCGATCGTTCGATTTGGCCAGGAGCGCAACGAGGCGCACTGGTCGCCGAAAGCGGCCCTCGCTTACCAGGTCAATGCGGATTGGGTGGTGAAAGCGTCGACCGGCCGCGCCGTGCGCATGCCGACAGTTGGCGAGCTGTACCAGGGCTCGATCAGCGGCGACGCGATCGTCAACACCGACCCGAACCTGAAGCCCGAGAAATCGTGTACCAGCGAACTGAGCGCCGAGCACAACCCCGGCAACGGCACGCTGCGCACCACCTTGTTTTTCGAGCGTACGCGCGACGCGCTGTACTCGCAGGCGCTGACGCAGACAGTTACGACCGTTCAAAATGTCGATAGAATCCGTACCAACGGCGTAGAGTTATCGTGGCAGACGAGCGACCTCGGCATCAAGGGGCTGGAGCTCAGCAGCAGCGCAACCTATACTGATTCGATCATCACCGCCAACAGGAACTATGCGGCAAGCCTAGGCAAGCAGCAGCCGCGCGTGCCGAAGTGGCGCGCCACCGCGGTGGCCAGCTTCAAGCAGAACGAGCGCCTGGCCTACACCCTGGCCGCGCGCTACAGCGGCGTGCAATACGGGCAGTTGGACAACAGCGACACGAACGGTTTCAGTTACCTCGGCTTCAGCAAGTTTTTCGTCGTCGATGCGCGTGTGCGCTTCAAGCTCGACAAGCAATGGAGCGCCGCTGTCGGTATCGACAACCTGAACAATTACAAGTACTGGGCTTTCCACCCGTACACCCAGCGCACCGTGGTGGCCGAGCTGAAGTTTGACCTGTAAAGGAACGCGACAATGCAAACTACCGACACCGACATCGCGCGTCGCCGCAGCATCTTGTGGCGCATCCACTTCTGGTCGGCGCTGATTGCGTCACCGTTCCTGCTGGTTGCCGCGCTCACCGGCATCCTCTATATTTTCACGCCGCAAATCGAGGCGGTCCAACTAGGCTGGCTTGACCAGGTCGAGCCAGCCGGCGCGATGCGTCCGCTCGATGATGCGGTGGCGGCCGCCAGCGACGCCGCCCCCGCTGAATGGCGCCTGCAATCAGTGCTGCCCGCGTACGGCGAGCGCGATTCGGTGAAGGCGGTGTTTGTCGAGGATGCGGGCGCCGGTGAAGGCCATCATCACGGGGCCGCCACCGCCAAGCCCGCTGCGACGCTCGCTCCGGTGCAACCGATCACGGTCTACGTCGATCCCTACACCGCGGCTGTGATCGGCACGGTGGCCAACGACAAGCGCTTCGGCAACTGGGCCAAGAACCTCCATTCGCGCCTGCTGCAAGGAGACAGCTGGCGCTGGATGATCGAGCTGGCCACCAGCGCGATGATGGTCATGCTGCTGAGCGGTGTGGCGCTGTGGTGGCCATCGGCGAAGCAGCCTGCGCTGCCGCAGCCGGGCGCGCGCGGGCGCATCGCCTGGAAGCAGTGGCATGCGTTTCTTGGTGTGGCGTTGAGCGTGCTGACGCTGACGATGCTGGCCACCGGCCTTACCTGGAGCAAGTACGCCGGCGAGCAGATCCGCAGTGCGCGCGATGCGCTGGGCCAGGCGCCGCCGCGCGTGCCGGCCAATCTCGAGTCCGCCCATCACGAGACCGGTTTGACATGGCAGGCCGCGTGGAACATCACGCGGCGCAGCGCGCCCGATGTCGCCGTGCAGCTGACGCCGCCGCGCAGCATGCACGGCGTCTGGCGCGCGAGCTCAGCCGATCCAAGCCGGCCGACGAAAAAGTTCGACCTGGCGCTGGACGCTGCCGATGGCGAGCAGCTGTATTTCGCCGGTTGGGACAAGCAGACTGCCTTCAGCAAGGCGACCGCGATCGGCATTCCATTTCATCGCGGCGAATTCGGCTGGTGGAACCAGGCGCTGCTGCTGCTGTTCGGCGTCGGCGTGCTGTTCTCGCTGGTCTCCGGCTGGGTGATGTATTTCAAGCGGCGCCAGCCAGGCTCGCTGGGCGTGCCGCGACTGGCGCCTGGGACGTGGAGGGCAGCCGCCATGCCTGCTGTGGCGGCAGTGGCGCTGAGTGTGCTCATGCCCGTGCTGGCGGTCGCCACGCTGGCCGTGTTGCTGATCGAGTTGCTGTTGCGCTCGTATCCCCGATTCGCGTCAGCGAGTGCGCACCCGTAGCGCCTGATGCCGCCGCGCGACGCTATCTGCCGGTCAGCGGCGCAACTGTTCCGGCGGCGCCTTCAGCACCCGTTCCGTCAAATCGGAATCAATACCGCGCATCTTCAAAAAGGTGCGCGCTACATCAGTGCCGAACGCGGTCTTCATCGCGATCGCCTCGCGGACTTTTTCTTCTGTGTCTTGATCCTTGCGCTCATGCAGTTCTTCCATGACTTTCTCCCGGTAAGTGATGCATTTATAGCACGAACGCAAGCTTGCCGCCGCATTTGAAAGCGTGCTGTGCCTGATGTTTTTGATAGGCGATTCTTTTGACCACATCGTCCGCCCGCTGGCAGCAACATCTTGAAACGATTTGGTCAGATGATAGTGCCGCACGGCATGCTACTGTGCCCGAACTCGACGGCAGGCGCCCACTCTAATGCTTGTCACAACATCATTCACAGAGCGTGTACCTTGAAAAATCGTCTACTCAACATCGGCCCGGTCGCGATGGCGCGCTGCCTGCTCGCCTGCCTTCCGATGATCGCCGTATCGGCGCATGCACAGGACCGCGACTCGCTCGTCGACCTCATCAACGACTACCGCGCTGATCCGGGCAGCTGCGAAGGCTGGGAGGTGGACCCGGTGGCGCCGCTGGCCCAGCATCGCGCGCTTGGCCGGCTGTACGTGGGGCGCGGCGCTTCGCTGCAGCAGGCGCTCGCGACGGCCGGCTACAGCGGCGCCCACGCCAAGGCGATCTACATCACCGGCCCGCGCGACGAGTACGCGGCAATGGACGCGTTCCAGCGGGCCTACTGCAAGATCCTGCTCAGCACAGAATTTACCGCCGTCGGCGCCGGGCGCAGCGGCGACACCTGGCAGGTCGTGTTCGCCCGCCCGGCAGCGCCGGCCCCGGTTGCCCGGCTGCCCGATGCGCGCAACACCAGCCAGATCCTGCTCGACGCCGTCAACCGCGCACGGTCCACCGATCGCAGCTGCGGCAACCGGCGCTTCGCCGCGGCGCCGGCGCTCACGCTCAACCCTTCGCTCGGTGCGGCTGCGCTGGCCCACAGCGTCGACATGGCGCGGCAGGGCTATTTCAGCCACCAGGGCAAGGATGGCAAGGAAGTCGAGCAGCGCGCGGTCCAGGCCGGCTATCGCTGGCGTGGCATCGGCGAGAACATCGCGCTGGGGCAAAGCACGCCGGAAGAAGCGATGGCCGGATGGCTCGCCAGTCCCGGCCACTGCGCCAACATCATGAACCGCTGGTTCACCGAAATGGGCGCCGCCTTCGCCACCGGCGGCGGGCGCGACCGCTCGCGCGTCTACTGGACGCAAGTGTTCGGCCAGCCGAAGTAATTCGACCACAGGGCGTAAAATCGAGGCTGGCACGCACGCGATGCGTTTTACAGACTGATTGGCGCCCGAAGGCAATTCGTTGGATCAACTACAGCAAGGTTTTCTCCTCACCCGACATTGGCGCGACACGCCCGCCGGCACCGAAGTCGAGTTCTGGCTGGCGACCGACGACGGTCCGCGCCAGGTCCGGCTGGCGCCGCATCCATCGGTGGCGTTCATCCCCGCCGAGCAGCGCGAGCAGGCCGAAGCGGTGCTGCTGGGCGAGCGCGGCGTCGAGCTGCGGCCGTTGGCGCTGAGCGACTTCCATCACCGCCCCGTGCTCGGCCTGTATTGCACCCAATACCGCCAGCTGATGAAGCTGGCCAAGCGATTGAAAGAATACGGCATCGACGTCTACGAATCCGACGTGCGCCCGCCCGAGCGCTACCTGATGGAGCGCTTCATCACCGCGCCGGTCTTCTTTGGCGGCCAGCCTGGTCCCGATGGCAAAGGCCCGTTGATCGACGGCCAATTGAAGCCTGCGCCGGGATACCGCCCGTCGCTCAAGCTCGTCTCGCTCGACATCGAGACCACCGCCCACGGCGACCTGTACTGCATCGGCCTGGAAGGCTGCGGCCAGCGCCAGGTCTACATGCTCGGCCCGCCCAACGGCAGCGACGAGCCGCTCGACTTCGACCTCGAATATTGCGACACCCGCGCGCAGTTGCTGCAGCGCCTCAACGAATGGATCGAGCGGCACGATCCTGACGCCATCATCGGCTGGAACGTGGTGCAGTTCGACCTGCGCGTGCTGCAGCGCCACGCCGAGCGCTACAACGTGCCGCTGCGCTTCGGCCGCGACGGCAGCCCGATGGAGTGGCGCGAACACGGCGGCAGGCAAGGTCATTTCTTTGCCGCCGCCGCCGGCCGCCTGATCATCGACGGCATCGACGCGCTCAAGTCGGCAACGTGGAGTTTTTCGTCGTTCTCGCTCGAACATGTATCGCAGACGCTGCTGGGCGAAGGCAAGTCGATCGACAATCCATACCAGCGCATGGATGAAATCAACCGACGCTTCGCCGAAGACAAGCCGGCCCTGGCGCGCTACAACCTGAAAGACTGCGAGCTGGTCACGCGCATCTTCGCCAAGACGGAGCTGCTGACGTTTCTGCTGGAGCGCGCCAGCGTGACAGGCCTGGCCGCCGATCGCAGCGGCGGTTCGGTCGCCGCCTTCGAGCATTTATACATGCCGATGATGCACCGCCAGGGTTACGTGGCGCCGAACCTGGGCGACGTCGAAGGCGGCGACAGCCCCGGCGGCTTTGTCATGGATTCGCGGTCCGGGCTGTACGACTCGGTGCTGGTGCTCGATTACAAGAGCCTGTATCCGTCGATCATTCGCACCTTTCTGATCGACCCGGTGGGCCTGGTGGTGGGCACGCGCGACGATAACGATGCGCCGTCGGTGGAAGGCTTTCGCGGCGCGCGCTTTTCGCGCGACAAGCACTGCCTGCCGGCCATCGTCAAGCAGATCTGGGATGGACGCGATGCCGCAAAGCGCGAGCAGAACAAGCCGCTGTCGCAGGCGCTGAAGATCATCATGAATGCGTTCTATGGCGTGCTGGGGTCAAACGGCTGCCGCTTTTTCGATCCGCGGCTGGCGTCCTCGATTACCTTGCGCGGCCACGAGATCATGCACCATACGCGCAGGCTGATCGAAGAGAAGGGCTACCAGGTTATCTACGGCGATACCGATTCGACGTTTGTGTGGCTGCGCCACGCACACAGCGAGGAGGCCGCGGCGGAGATTGGCCGCGCGCTGGTCCGGCATGTCAACGAATGGTTCGATCAGTACCTGCTTACGCAATTCGGACTGGAAAACGCGCTGGAGCTGCAATTCGAAACCCATTACCGGCGCTTTTTGATGCCGACGATCCGCGGCTCGGAAGAGGGCAGCAAGAAACGCTACGCCGGCATGACGCGCAAAGCCGATGGCAGCGAGCAGATGATTTACAAGGGCCTGGAGACGGTGCGCAGCGACTGGACGCCGCTGGCGCAGCAATTCCAGCAAGCGCTGTATCTGCGCATATTCAAGGGCGAGCCGTATCAGGATTATGTGCGCGACTATGCGAGCCGCACCGTCAGCGGCGAACTCGACGAGCTGCTGGTGTATCGCAAGCGGCTGCGCCGGCCGCTCGACGACTACGAGCGCAACGTGCCGCCGCATGTGCGCGCGGCGCGCATCGCCGACGAATTCAATCGGCAGCAGGGAAGGCCGCTGCAATACCAGAACGGCGGCTGGATCCGCTACGTGATCACGCTGGCGGGGCCGGAGCCGCTGGAAGCGCGGCGCTCGCCGATCGACTACGAACATTACCTGTCGCGCCAGCTGCAGCCGGTCGCCGACGCCATCCTGCCATTCGTGCGCGACGATTTCACGGCGCTCACCAGCCAGCAGCAAACCCTGTTCTAGCGGCAGTTCACGTCGCTTTCGCCAGCAGGAAGCGCAGCACCTGAAGACTCGCGATCGGACATTCGTCGTGCGGCGGCCGCGGCTTCATCGAATGGCGGAATCGAGTAAGATCGACCACTCACGCTTCTTACCAGACATTCAACATGAAAACCCAGAAAATCGCAGTGATCGCCGGCGACGGCATCGGCAACGAAGTCATGCCGGAGGGCTTGCGCGTGCTGCGCGCGGCCGCGCAAAAATTTAACCTCGCGCTCGAGTTCGTCACGATGGACTGGGCCAACTGCGACTACTACGTCAAGCACGGCCAGATGATGCCCGACGACTGGCGCCAGCAACTCGACGGCTGCGACGCCATCTATTTCGGCGCCGCCGGCATGCCGGACGTGGTGCCCGACCACATCTCGCTGTGGGGCTCGCTGCTCAAGTTCCGCCGCGAGTTCGACCAGTACGTCAACCTGCGCCCGGTGCGCCTGATGCCAGGCGTGCCGTGCCCGCTGGCCAACCGCACGCCCGGCGACATCGATTTCTACGTCGTGCGCGAAAACACCGAAGGCGAATACTCGTCCGTCGGCGGCATCATGTTCGAAGGCACCGACCGCGAAGTCGTCACGCAGGCCTCGATCTTCACGCGCAAGGGCACCGACCGCATCCTCAAGTACGCCTTCGACCTGGCGCAAAGCCGCCCGAAAAAGCACCTGACGTCGGCCACCAAATCGAACGGCATCTCGATCAGCATGCCTTACTGGGATTCGCGCGTGGAAACGATGGCGCCGTCGTATCCGGAGGTGCGATGGGACAAGTACCACATCGACATCCTGTGCGCGCGCTTCGTGCTCTCGCCCGAGCGCTTCGACGTGGTGGTGGCGTCGAACCTGTTCGGCGATATCCTGTCCGACCTCGGCCCTGCCTGCACCGGCACGATCGGCATCGCGCCGTCGGCCAACCTCAATCCGGAGCGCAACTTCCCGTCGCTGTTCGAACCGGTGCACGGCTCGGCGCCTGACATCTTCGGCAAGAACATCGCCAACCCGATCGGCATGATCTGGTCCGGCGCGATGATGCTCGACTTCCTCGGCAACGGCGACGCCGGCTACACGGCCGCGCACGATGCCATCCTCAAGGCCATCGAAGCGGTGCTGCTGCAGGGACCGACCACGCCCGACCTCGGTGGTGGCGCGAATACAACGGAAGTTGGCAAAGCAATCGCCCTAGCACTATGACTTTATAGCGCACTAGCGCTATATCAAACGTTGTGCGCGCGGTCGCTTCCTAATCGGCGGCCGCTTGAACCACCGACATCCATTTCCGTCGAAAGAGGGTGACCCGTGGCGTCCCTGGGGACAGGGCCGTGATGGGTCGCCTCGCAGCCTCATCCTATTGATGCGGTGCTTTCTCTCGAAGAAAAGGATTGGGACATGAACAAGACCATCGTGGCAGCGGCGTTACTGGCCGCGAGTGCAGGCGGCGCATCGGCGCAGACCGGCCTGAGCATCTACGGCATAGTCGATGCCGGCTACGTTCGCGAAAGCGGCGGTGTGGCCGGCACAACCAACAAGATTTCCAGCGGCGTCGGCTCCTATTCGCGCATTGGCTTTCGCGGCACCGAGGACCTGGGCGGCGGCATGACCGCGCTGTTCCAGCTCGAATCGGGCTTCCGCGTCGATACCGGCGAGCAGGACGCTGCCGGCAGCCTGTTCAACCGGCAGGCATTCGTGGGCCTGAAAACGCGGGCCGGCAACCTCACCATCGGCCGCCAGTACACCCCGTGGCACCAGGCACTGGCGCAGGTTGGCGACCCGTGGGGCACCGGCTACGCGGGCGGAGCGAAGAACCTGTTTCCCGACTACGGCAGCAACGTCCGCACCAGCAACACGGTGCAATACTCGGCGCCGCCGTTGATGGGATTTAACGCCGACATCGCATATGCCGCCGGCGAACAAGCGGGCGACAACAAGGCCGGTCGCCAGTTCGGCTTTTCGGTCGGCTACTCGCAGGGGCCGCTGAACGTGCGCGTTGCCTACAACAACAAGAACACCGACATCGCGGCCGCGCCCGGCGTCACGCCGGTGGACCGCAGCGTCGGCACCAACCGGATGCTGGTGGCGAACTACGACTTCGGCGTTGCCAAGGCCTACTTCGCGTTCAGCAGGGACAAGGGTTTCAACAGCGCCCCGCTGGGCAACAACGCGAACCCGTATGGCGGCGTGCCGGCGACGGCGTCGACTGACGGCAACGAATTCCTCGTCGGCCTGACCGCGCCGCTGGTGGGCGGCACCGTGCTGGCAAGCTACATGCGCAAGAACGACAAGACCTTCTTCAACCAGGATGCGCGCTCCTGGGGCATCGGTTACCAGTATCCGCTGTCGAAGCGCACCCACGCGTACGTGGCCTACGGTGTTGTCAACAACAAGAACGGGGCAGGGTACACGGTGGCGAACAACACCGAGCCTGGCACGGGCGACCGCGCTTTCAACCTGGGGGTGCGTCACTCGTTCTGAACGCAGTGTCTTTCCTGCGCGCTGGAGGGGAAGCGCACGCCTTTCTGTCAGCCGCTGTAACGTTACACGAATGTCGAGGAAATCGAAGAGTTTTGTAGGATGGCCTGGTACAGACGTTAATCTGTTTAAGGACATTCGACGTGAAACCTGAGATTCTTGTGTTGGCCGCCGGCTCTTCGGCGCAAGTGATGGCGCGCCTGGACGACGAGTTCACTTGCCACCACCTGTGGCAAGCCGCTGGGCCGCAGCAGGATAGCTTCCTGCGGCAAGTGGCGCCGGACGTGCGCGGCGTCTTCACCACCGGCACGGTGGGCATCACGGCCGCGCAGGTGGCCCAGCTGCAGGCGCTTGAAATTGTCGCCGTCCACGGCATCGGTGTCGATGCGGTAGACCTTGACGCCACGCGCGCGTACTAGGTTAAGTCATGCGACGACTGATGACTGGCCGCACGAGCCTGCATTGAGGTCGCGCTCTACCTCACACCCAGGAGACAACATGAACACCAAACAACTACTTTCAGCACTCATTGTGGGCCTGGCCCTGACTGCCGGCGTACAGCCGCTGGTTTCCCGGAAAAGCCGATCACCGTCATCGTGCCGTTCCCGCTAGGCGGCTCGTCGGACAGCATTGCGTGCGTCATCGGTCCGAAGGTCACGGCCAAACTTGGCCAGCCGTGGGTGGTGGAAAACCGGCCTGGCGCAACCGGCGCCATTGGCGCCGGCACGGTCAAGCGCGGCGCGCCGGACGGCTACACCTTGCTGGCCGCCTCGATCGCCGTATATTCAGTCAACCCGGTACTGCAGAAAAGCCTGGCGTACGATCCATCCAAGGACTTCGACTTGCTGACAGTCGCCGTGCGCGCGCCCATCGTGCTGGTGGCCAATCCGAACCTCCAGGCCAACAACATCGCCGAGATGATCGCGTACCTGAAGAAAAACCTGGCAAGGTGACCTTCGCCTCGTCCGGCAGCGGCAGTTCCGATCACCTGACTGCGGCGCTGTTCTGGCAAAAGAGCGGTACCAGCGGCTTGCACGTCCCGTACAAGGGCGGCGCGCCGGCGATCACCGACCTGCTCGGTGGCCAGGTCGACGTCTCTTTCGTCAACATCAACACGGCGCTGCCTTACATGAAGGCGGGCAAGTTGAAAGTACTGGCGGTGACCGGCGAACGGCGTTCACCGATCCTGCCGCAGGTGCCGACGCTCGACGAAGCCGGCGTGCGCGGGGTAGACGTGTATTCGTGGCAGGCATTTGCAGCGCCGAAAGGGCTAAAGACGAAGCTGCACAGCGCCATTGTTTCTGCGGTCAACGAACCTGACATCAAGGCAAAACGGTCGAGCAGGGATTTGAAATTGTCGGCAATACGCCGGAAGAGTTCGAGAAATTCCAGGCTGCCGAACTGGCACGCTGGAAAAACGTCATCGAAGTAGGGAAGATCTCGGTCGAGTAATCCCCGTCGCTGCCGCTGTCGCCAGCCGTGCTGGCGACGCGGCCTTCGTCATGGCCGTTTGCCAGCCGCGCGTGCGACGAACAGACGCTTCACCACCAGTGCAGCGTGCGAACGAACCGTTATAGACTACGGTTAGCCCTTGGCGGCAAGTGCGCGGAGCAGTTCCGGATTGACCGAGTCCATGCTGGCGCTCATGCGATAGAGTTTCCAGAGGTTCGGGCCGGTGTCGGCGGCTGCCGCGACAACTGGCTTGGCCACCGTGATTGCCTTGGCAGGGGCCTTCGGCGCGGCGAACATGGCGGACAGGAAAGTCGAAGCAGCAGCGAACAGCGAGTGACCGTGGACAGGAAGGTTTGCGGTAGTTGTCGTCATTTTCGGTTCCTCATTAATTTGTTGGCGTAGATCCAGTATGGGTACGCACGACCTCCAATGCCAATTTCAAGTTCTCATAAGCATTATTCACAAGCCGAATGAGGCGATCGAGTTAAGCGGGCGGTTCGATAACAGTTATGCGCCAAACATATCAATCAGCGGTTGCGCTAATCGGTCGGCCTGACTATACTTTCACTATGTTGTACGACAACGGATCACTTCGGAGAGCGCGATGTCCAGCACCCAAGCGCAAGGCGCCCCTACCGTCACCGACATGCGTGTCGTGCCCGTGGCCGGCCGCGACAGCATGCTGCTCAACCTCAGCGGCGCCCACGGTCCTTACTTCACGCGCAACGTCGTGATCCTGACCGACAGCGCCGGCAACACCGGCGTCGGCGAAGTCCCCGGCGGCGAGCCAATCCGCAAGACGCTCGACGACGCGCGCCAGCTGATCGTCGGACAGTCGATCGGCAACTACCAGGGCCTGCTCAACAAGGTGCGCGAGACCTTCCGCGACCGCGATGCGGGCGGGCGCGGCCTGCAGACTTTCGACCTGCGCGTCACCATTCACGCGGTCACCTCGATCGAATCGGCGCTGCTCGACCTGCTCGGCAAATTCCTCGACGTGCCGGTCTGCGCGCTGCTCGGCGAGGGCCAGCAGCGCGAGCAGGTCGAAATGCTCGGCTACCTGTTCTACATCGGCGACCGCGGCGCCACCGACCTCGACTACGCCACCGATCCGGACGAGCCGAACGACTGGCTGCGCCTGCGCCACGAAAAAGCGATGACGCCCGAAGTGGTGGTGCGCCTGGCCGAAGCGTCGTACGCGCGCTACGGCTTCAAGGACTTCAAGCTCAAGGGCGGCGTGCTGCGCGGCGACGCCGAGATCGAGGCGGTCACCGCGCTGGCCGAGCGCTTCCCCGATGCGCGCGTCACGCTCGACCCAAACGGCGCCTGGTCGCTGAAGGAAGCGATCCGCCTGTGCCGCGGCCAGGACCACGTGCTGGCCTACGCCGAAGACCCGTGCGGCGCCGAAAACGGCTACTCCGGTCGCGAGGTGATGGCCGAGTTTCGCCGCGCCACCGGCTTGCGCACCGCCACCAACATGATCGCCACCGACTGGCGCGAACTGGGCCACGCGATCCAGCTGCAGGCGGTCGACATCCCGCTGGCCGACCCGCACTTCTGGACCATGCAAGGTTCCGTGCGCGTGGCGCAGATGTGCCACGAGTGGGGCCTGACCTGGGGTTCGCACTCGAACAACCACTTCGACATTTCGCTGGCGATGTTCACCCAGGTCGGCGCCGCCGCGCCGGGGAGAATCACCGCGCTCGACACCCACTGGATCTGGCAGGACGGCCAGCGCCTGACCAAGGAGCCACTGCAGATCGTCGGCGGCATGATAGCCGTGCCGAAAAAGCCGGGCCTCGGCGTCGAGATCGACATGGACGCGCTGGAAGCGGCGCACCAGCTGTATCTGGCCAAGGGCCTCGGCGTGCGCAACGACGCGATCGCGATGCAGTTCTTCTTCCCCGGCTGGAAATTCGATAACAAGCGTCCCAGCTTCGACCGCTAGCATTTCCGATTGTGTTCCTCTCACCGCTCAAGGAAACCAGACCATGACCATGCCGATCAACGAATTCAAGCGCGCCATCGCGGCGGGCCAGCTGCAGCTCGGGCTGTGGTCCGGCCTGTCGAATAACATCACCGTCGAAGTGCTGGCCAATTCCGGCTTCGACTGGCTGCTGCTCGACACCGAGCATTCGCCCAACGAGCTGCCGATGGTGCACTCGCAGCTGCAGGCGATCTCGCAAGGCATGGCGCATCCGATCGTGCGCCCGCCGTGGAACGACACCGTCACCATCAAGCGCTACCTCGACGTCGGCGTGCAGACCTTGCTGATCCCGTTCGTCCAGGATGCCGACGAGGCGCGCAATGCCGTCGCGGCGACGCGCTATCCGCCGCGCGGCGTGCGCGGCTACTCGGCGGCGGCGCGCGCATCCGACTACGGCCGCGTGAAGGACTATCCGAACCGCTGCGAAGAACACCTGTGCGTGCTGCTGCAGGTCGAAACGCCGCAGGCGCTGGCTAACATCGAAGCCATCGCCGCGGTCGACGGCGTCGACGGCATCTTCATCGGACCGGGCGACCTGTCGGCGTCGATGGGCTTCATCGGCCAGCCGATGCATCCCGAGGTGGTCGCCGCGATCGAAGACGCGGTGGCGCGCATCCTCGCCTGCGGCAAGGCCGCCGGTATCCTGGTCGGCGACGAAGCGCTGGCCCGCCGCTACATCGAGATCGGCTGCACCTTTGTCGCAGTCGGCAGCGACATCGGCATCCTGGCGCGTGGCGCCGAGGCGCTGGCCGCCAAGTTCAAGACCGCTACCTGATACACCAACAAAGGAGAAACAACATGAGTAAAGTCGGATTCGTCGGTCTTGGCATCATGGGCTTGCCGATGGCAACCCACATCCTCAAAGGCGGGCACCAGCTGTTCGCGCACGACCACAAGCCGTTACCAAGCGACCTGGCGGCGCAAGGCGCGGTTGCCTGCGCCTCCGGCAAGGAAGTGGCGCAGCAGGCCGACATCATCATCATCATGGTGCCCGACACGCCGCACGTCGCGTCGGTGCTGTTCGACGGCGGCGGCGTGGCGCAGGGTCTGTCGGCCGGCAAGACGGTGGTCGACATGAGCTCGATCTCGCCGGTCGAGACCAAGGCGTTTGCCGCGCGCATCAACGGGCTTGGGTGCGACTATCTCGACGCGCCGGTGTCGGGCGGCGAAGTAGGGGCGCGCGCGGCCAGCCTGACCATCATGGTCGGCGGCCCTGAATCGGCGTTCGCCACCGTCAAGCCGCTGTTCGAACTGATGGGCAAGAACATCACGCTAGTGGGCGGTAACGGCGACGGCCAGACCACCAAGGTGGCCAACCAGATCATCGTCGCGCTCAATATCGAAGCGGTCGGCGAAGCGCTGCTGTTCGCCTCGCGCATGGGCGCCGATCCGGCCAAGGTGCGCCAGGCGCTGATGGGCGGCTTCGCCGCTTCGCGCATCCTCGAGGTGCACGGCGAGCGCATGATCAAGCGCACCTTCGATCCGGGCTTTCGCATCGAACTGCACCAGAAGGATCTGAACCTGGCGCTGACCAGCGCGCGCCAGGTCGGCCTGTCGCTGCCCAACACCGCCACCGCGCAGGAGCTTTTCAACACCTGCGCTGCGCACGGCGGCAAAGCATGGGATCATTCGGCATTGGTGCGCGCGCTCGAAATCATGGCCAACTACGAAATCGGCGCGCCAGTCCCTCAATCAATATAAGGAGTCGCACATGAGCGAACCACGCGTGCTGTTGCGGCAGATGTTCGATGCTGCTGTCGAAGCGGCGCAGTCGTCGCACTGCCTGCCGCCGCATCTGCCGCCGCCGCCGCGCGGACGCACGCTGGTCATCGGCGCCGGCAAGGCCTCGGCCGAAATGGCTCGCGTGGTCGAGCAGAACTGGCCGGGCGAGTTGTCCGGACTGGTCATCACCCGTTACGGCTACTCGGCGCCGTGCGAGCGCATCGAGATCGTCGAAGCATCGCACCCGGTGCCCGACGAAGCGGGGCTCGCCGCCGCCAAACGCATCCTCGGCCTGGTCAGCGACTTGACCGCCGACGACCTGGTGATCTGCCTCATTTCCGGCGGCGGCTCGTCGCTGCTGGTGCTGCCCGGCGAAGGCCTCGACCTGGCGGTCAAGCAGGACATCAACAAGGCGCTGCTGAAAAGCGGCGCCACCATCAGCGAAATGAACTGCGTGCGCCGGCACCTCTCGAGCATCAAGGGCGGCCGGCTGGCCGCGGCTTGCCATCCGGCCAAGGTGGTGACCTTGCTGATATCGGACGTGCCGGGGGACGATCCGGCCGACATCGCCAGCGGCCCGACCACGTTCGATCCGACTAACTGCGCCGATGCGCTGGCGATCCTGCAGCGCTATGGCATCGCGATGCCCGATGCGGTGCGCACGCTGCTCGAGAGCGGCCGCGGGGAAAGCGTCAAGCCGGGCGATGCGCGGCTGGCCAACAGCGAAACACGCATGATCGCCACGCCGCAGATGGCGCTGGAAGCGGCGGCCGGCGTGGCGCGCGCAGCCGGCGTGCCTGTGCATATCCTGGGCGACAGCATCGAGGGCGAGGCGCGCGACGTCGGCATCGTCATGGCCGGCGTCGCGCGCCAGGTGGTAACGCACGGCCAGCCGTTCGCCGCGCCATGCATCCTGCTCTCCGGTGGCGAGACCACCGTCACGGTGCGCGGCGATGGGCGCGGCGGGCGCAACGTCGAATTCCTGCTGGCGCTGGGCGTGACCCTCAACGGCCTGGCCGGTGTGCATGCGATGGCGTGCGACACCGATGGCGTCGACGGCCAGGAAGAAATCGCCGGCGCCTACCTGGCGCCCGATTCGCTGGCGCGCGCGTGGGAGCAGGGCATCAAGCCGCGCGAGAGTTTGGCCAACAACGACGGCCACGGTTTTTTCGGCGCGCTTGGCGACTCGGTGATCAGCGGGCCGACGCTCACCAACGTGAACGACTTCCGCGCGATCTACATCACCGCTTGATCGAGTACTTGCTGGAGTCGTGGAGCGCGCAGCCGGCGAGCTTCTACGCGCCGGCGCCTTCGATGAGTTCCTGCGCGCGGCGCAAGCGTTCGCGGCTGTTACTGAGGTGGGTGCGGATCGCCGCGCGCGCCGCTTCCGGATCCTGGCGCGCGATCGCGTTATAGATATCCTCATGCTCGTTGATGACCCGGTCCATGTAGACTTTCGGATCGTCTTTCGCCAGCTTGGCCGAATTGAGCCGCGAGCGTGGAATGATATTGGTGCCGAGGTGGCTGAGGATATCGTGGAAGTAGCGGTTGCCCGACGCCTGCGCCACCAGCAGGTGAAATTGCAGGTCGGACGGCACGGTCTCGCCACCGCTGCGCACCGACGCCTGGAACGAATCGAGCGCCTGGCGCAGCTGCTGCAGCTGAGCGTCGCTGCGGCGGATCGCGGCCAGGCCGGCGGCCTCGGTCTCGAGGCTGATGCGCAGCTCGAGCAGGGCCAGCACGTCGCGCACGGTGACGACGGTATTCGGATCGATGCCGAGCGTGTTGGCCGGCTGCGGCTCCAGCACGAAGGTGCCGATGCCGTGGCACGTTTCAACCATGTTCGCCGCCTGCATGTGCGAGATCGCCTCGCGCACCACCGTGCGGCTGACGCCGAGAATGCGCATGATTTCCGACTCCGTCGGCAGCTTGTCGCCCGGCTTGAGCGCGCCATCGCGGATGCTGTCGGCGATATAGGCGACAACGCCCTGGGCGAGGTTGCGATGCTTCTTGGGCGGCGCGGATGGAAGGGGAGCAGAATTCATGGGCGAGTGGGCGGGGAAGAGTCTTTATAATTGCGGTTACCGATGCTGCCAATTATACTACGACATCGCTTGTCGGATAACTGACGACAAGCCTCCGGCTGGCGTTTTTCAGTCCCCTACCGAAGCGCGGCGGCGTCCATTAACGAAAACATTCGTCCTCCAACAACATGATCGGCCACGTTGGCGGCGCCGGTTTTTTGCCCCAAAATAGGCCCGCGGAAAGTACAAATTCGCCGGACAAGGTACCATTGAGGTATCGGACGTTTATTTAAGGCTTATTTATGGCAAATTTTGCAACAGAACGCGTGCTCAGCGTTCACCACTGGAACGACACGCTGTTTTCGTTCACCACCACGCGCGACGCTAGCCTGCGTTTCGAGAACGGCCATTTCGTCATGATCGGCCTGCAGGTCGACGGCAAGCCGCTGATGCGCGCCTACAGCATCGCCAGCGCCAACTACGACGAATACCTGGAGTTTTTCAGCATCAAGGTGCCGAACGGTCCGCTGACCTCGCGCCTGCAGCACCTGGCCGTCGGCGACGAATTGCTGGTGGGACGCAAGCCGACCGGCACGCTGATCCTGCACGACCTGCTGCCCGGCAAGAACCTGTACCTGTTTGGCACCGGCACCGGCCTGGCGCCGTTCCTGTCGATCATCAAAGACCCGGAAACGTACGAGCGGTTCGAAAAAGTGATCCTGCTGCACGGCGTGCGCCAGGTCAGCGAGCTCGCCTACAAGGACGTGATCACCGACGAATTGCCGACCAATGAATTCTTCGGCGAAGACGTGCGCTCAAAACTGATCTACTACCCGACCGTCACGCGTGAGCCGTTCGTCAACCGCGGCCGCCTGACCGACCTGATCGAAAGCGGCAAGCTGTTCGAAGACATCGGCCTGCCGCCGCTCGATCCGGCCACCGATCGCGTCATGATCTGCGGCGGTCCGGCGATGCTGAAAGATATCTGCGTACTGCTCGATGAGCGTGGCTTCAAATCCTCGCCGCACATCGGCGTGCCGGGCGACTACGTGATCGAACGGGCCTTCGTCGAAAAGTGACGCACGGCGCAGCACCTCAAGCTTGTCTCAAGCTTTAGCGTGCAACTAAACAGCGCGCATCCAACTCCAAACTGAAGGCACCGGCGCATTGCGCGCCGGTCTTCTTACGTTTGGAGATTGCCATGACTCCGCTTCCTGCAATGGTTCGGGCACTGTTCGCCGCAGTCCTGCTGTGCGTCAGCGCCAGCCTGGCCCAGGCGCAGGCGCCGGGCGGCACGCTCGACAAGATCAAGAAAGCCGGCGTGGTCACGCTGGGCGTGCGCGACGGCTCGGTGCCGTTTTCCTACCTCGACGACAAGCAGCAGTACATCGGCTATTCCGTCGACCTGTGCATGCAGGTCGTTGCCGCCTTGCGCCGCGAGCTTGGCATGCCGAACCTCAAGGTGGCGATGAACCCCGTCACCTCCGCCAATCGGATTCCGCTGATGGCGAACGGCACCATCGACCTCGAGTGCGGCTCCACCACCAACAACCTCGAACGACAGCAGCACGTGGCGTTCGCGCCGACCATGTTCGTCATCGGCAGTCGGCTGCTGTCAAAAAAAACTTCCAACATCAAGACGCTGGCCGACATGAAAGGCAAGACGCTGGTGGCCACGGCCGGCACGTCGACGCTCAAGCAGATGACGATCCTCAACAAGGAGCAGAAACTCGGCATGACGATCCTGGTCGGCAAGGACCATCCTGAATCCTTCCTCATCATGGACACCGGCCGCGCCGTCGCGGAAGCGAACGACGATATCTTGCTGGCGGCGCAAGTGGCCAGTTCGAAAAATCCCGCTCTGTACGACATCAGCAAGACGCCGCTGTCGGTGGAACCTTACGGCATCATGATGCGCAAGGGTGACCCGGCCTTCAAGAAAGTGGTCGACGCTGCCATCGCCGGCGTCTACAAGTCGGGCCAGATCGACGCTATCTACAACAAGTGGTTCATGGCGCCGATTCCGCCGCGCCAGATCAACCTGAACTTTCCGATGCCGCCGCAGCTCAAGGCGGTGTTCGCCCAGCCTACCGATTCGGGCGACCCCGCGGTGTATGCCGCACTGGTCAAGTGAATTACCACTGGAACTGGGGAATTTTTTGGGAAGTGTCGCCCGATGGCGTCAGCACCTACTTCGACACGTTGATGGCGGGAACGGCATGGACGCTGGCGACGGCGCTGTCGGCCTGGGTGCTGGCGCTAGCGCTTGGCCTGGCGGTCGGCATCGCCAGGACGCTGGATAACCGGATTGTCGCGGCCTTCGGCAACACCTACGTCGAGCTGTTTCGCAATATCCCGCTGCTGGTGCAGATGTTCCTGTGGTATTTCGTGATGCCGGAAGTGTTGCCGGTGGCGGCAGGGGCTTGGCTGAAAGCGCGGCCGGATGCGGCGTTTTTCACCGCTGTCATGGCGCTGGCGTTTTTCACGTCGGCGCGGGTGGCGGTGCAGGTGAGTGCCGGCATTGAAGCGCTGCCGCGCGGGCTGAGCCAGGCAGCGACCGCCCTTGGCCTGCAGGGCGCGCAAACCTATCGCTTCATTCTGCTGCCGATCGCGTGCCGCCTGATTTTGCCGCCGCTGACGAGCGAGTTTCTCAACATCATAAAGAACAGTTCGGTCGCGCTGACCATCGGCCTGGTCGAGCTGACGGCGAGCGCGCGCGCCATCCAGGAGTTCTCGTTCCAGGTGTTCGAAGCGTTTTCGGCGGCGACGCTCATCTACCTGGTTATCAACATGGTCGTCGCGTACCTGATGCAGCTGCTGGAGAAGCGGGTGGCGGTGCCCGGTTTCACCGTTGCCGCGGCGAAGGGGCACTGACATGTTCGCCGGCTTCGACGTCGACGTCATCGTCCGGTCGCTGGGTTACCTGTTCGGCACCGGCATGGTGTTCACGCTCAAGCTGACGGTGCTGGCGATGGCTGGTGGAATCGTGCTGGGCACGATGTTGGCGATGATGCGTTTGTCCGGCAACAGGCTCGTATCGCTGCCGGCGGCAACCTATGTCAACCTGGTGCGATCGGTGCCGCTGGTGCTGGTCATCTTCTGGTTCTACTTCCTGGTGCCGTATATTGCCGCGTGGGTGATCGGGGCCGAGCAGCCGGTCAAGGTGGGCGCATTCGCCTCGGCGCTGATCACCTTCGTCATGTTCGAGGCGGCCTACTATTGCGAGATCATGCGCAGCGGCATCCAGTCGGTGTCGCGCGGGCAGGTGCTGGCGGGCGAGGCGCTGGGGCTGACGTACGGGCAGGTGATGGGATCGATCGTGCTGCCGCAGGCGGTGCGCAACATGCTGCCGGTGCTGCTGACCCAGACCATCATCCTGTTCCAGGATGTGTCGCTGGTGTACGTGCTGTCGATCCCGGACTTTGTCGGCGCCGCCAGCAAGGTTGCGCAGCGCGACGGCCGGCTGGTCGAGATGTACCTGTTCGTTGCTGTCGTTTATTTCGTGCTGTGCTTCGCGCTGTCGCTGCTGGTGAGGCGAGTCCAGCGGCGTGTTGCAGTGCCGAGCTAGGCGGTCACGCCATTTTCGCTACTATCGAGGCATTGACTTGCTGGTTGAACACGAGCATTACATTCATAGTACGCCGCGACTCGTCTGCATCGAGAATGTACTCAGTGCAGGCGGGGCAGAATTCGCCCGTCACGTGGGGGAGAACAATAGCGTCACCCTTGTAAGAATAGATTACGTCGCGCGTGTCATGAATCAAGTCCGCGGCGTCACATTTTGGGCATCTCATATTCAAATTTCCTTGAACGACACAGCCAGCACGTCGTCTACCATCCAATATATAACTTGCCGCCAGATTTGCTAGCAGCGGCGGATTCGGGGTCTGACCTCAAAGGAAAAATCGGGTCAGACCCCTGCTGCTGGGTCGGCCACCTGCTGCGTAGGCTCCTTGCCGGGTTACCTGGCCGTAGTCGCTTCTTCTATCACACCGGCGGCGACGAAGGCGTCGATCTCGGCGTCGCTGTAGTCGTATTCGCGCAGCAGTTCGCGCGAATGTTCGCCCAGCATCGGCGCCGGCCGGTCGATGCGGGTCGGCGTCCTGGAGAAATGGATCGGGCAGCCGAGCGCCTTTGTCGCGCCCGCCTGCGGGTGCACCAGGTCGACCACCATCTCGCGCGACAGCGTCTGCGGATGCGTCAGCGCTTCCTCGATCGTGTGCACCGGGCCGACCGGCACGCCGGCCGCATCGAGCACCGCGATCCAGTGGGCCTTGCTGCGCGTAACGACGACTTCGTTCATGCCGGCAATTAGCGCGTCGAGGTTTTCCATGCGCGCCGAATTGGTGGCGAAGCGCGGATCCTCGCGCCATTCGTCGTGGCCGAGCGCGCCGGCGATGCGTTCCCAGTTGCCCTGGTTGGCGCCGCCGATGTTGAGCCAGCCGTCGCTGGCGCGAAACGCCTGGTAGGGCGCCGTCAGCAAGTGTGCCGAGCCGGTCGGACCGGACGACTCGCCCGTGGCAAAGTAGATCGCCGCCTGCCAATAGGTCTGCTGGATCGCCGCTTCCATCAGCGACGTGTCGACCACCTGGCCTTCGCCCGTCTTGAGCTTGTGCACGTAGGCCGCGGTGATGCCGGCCACCGCCAGGATGCCGGCGTTGATGTCGGCGATCGAGTTGCCGGTCTTGGCCGGCGCGCGGCCCGGCTCGCCCGTGACCGACATCAGCCCGGAAAAGCCTTGCGCGATCAGGTCGAAGCCTGGCTTGTCGCCGTACGGGCCGTCGCGACCATAGCCGGACACGGCGCAGTAGATCAGGCCGGGATTGACCGCGCTCAGCACGTCGTAGCCGAGGCCGAGTTTTTCCAGCGTGCCCTTACGGTAGTTTTCGGTCAGCACGTCGGCGTCCTTGACCATCCGCAGCAGGATGTCCTTGCCCAGCTGGTGCTTCAGGTTCAGCGCGATGCCGCGCTTGTTGCGGTTCAGGATCATGAACGGGGCGGAGACGCCGTTGACCCGCGGCTCGCGGTAGCCGCGCGCGTCGTCGCCGCCAGGCAGCTTTTCGACCTTGATGACGTCGGCGCCCATGTCGGCGAGCATCATGCCGCAGGTCGGGCCGGCCATGATCTGCGCCAGCTCGAGTACGCGCAGGCCGGCCAATGGCCCGGTGTGGGCACCCTTGTTGGTCATCAAGCGCCGGTCCACTGGGGTTTTTGCTTTTGCAGGAAAGCCGACACGCCGATGCCGAAGTCGGCACTGCCGTAGGCGGCGCGGATCAGGTCTTCGCCGCCCGGCAGATTTTCCTGCGCCAGGCGGCGGATCGCTTCTTTCGACACGCGCATCGTCACCGCGGCGTGGCCGGACAGGCGCTTGCACATGTGGGCCACCGTTGCATCGAGCTCGGTCGGCTCGGCGATCTCGGTGACGAAGTCGAATCCCTCGGCTTCGCCAGCGGTGATGGTTTCGGCGAGCAGCAGCATGCGCTTGGCGCGCGGCACGCCGAACGCTGCCACCACGCGCGCGATGTTCGACATCGACAGGCAGTTGCCGAGCGTGCGCGCAATCGGCACGCCGAACGACGCCTCCGGCGTCGCGATGCGAAAGTCGCAGGCGGCGCAAATGGCGAGGCCGCCGCCGATCGCCCAACCCTCGACGATGGCGATGGTCGGCATCGGCAGCCGCTCGATCTGGCCGATTATCTGGTCAATGGTTTTTTCGTAGGCGACACCGTCGCCGCCGCCCCTGAAGGTGGAGAACTGTTCGATGTCGGTGCCGGCCACGAAGGCCTCGCCGCCGGCGCCGCGGATGGTGGCCACGCGGATGTTGCTGTCGCCGGCAATCTGGCTGCAAATTGCCGCCAGCTGCTCGTACATCGGCCAGGTCATCGCATTGCGTGCTTCCGGCCTGTCGATCAGGATGGCGGCAATGCCATCGCTGATGGTCAGGTGAACTTTGCCCGTCTGGTCACTCATGATCGTACCCTCCGCAGTTGAACTCCATGACAATTACGCCAGCGCGCGCGCCAGCACGCGCGCCACGTGCACCGCTTCGCGCTGCCGGCCGTCGTCGCCGCGCGTGCCGTCGGCGATCTGGTGCCGGCAACTGGTGCCGTCGGCCACCACCAGCGTATCTGCTGGGGCGGCGCGCACCGCCGGCAGCAGGGATAATTCTGCCATTTTCATCGACACGTCATAGTGCGCCGCTTCGTAACCGAAGCTGCCGGCCATGCCGCAGCAGCTCGACTCGATCAGCTCGACGCTCAAGCCAGGAATCAGGCCAAGTATCGCCTGCACCGGCCGCACCGCGTCGAACGCTTTCTGGTGGCAGTGGCCATGCAGCAGGGCGCGGCTGACTGGCAAGGCTTTGAGCGGCAGGTTCAGGCGGCCGGCGGTGTCCTCGCGGGCGAGGAATTCTTCGAACAGGAAAGCGTGCGCGCCGAGCGCTTCGGCGTCCTTGCCCAGGCCCATGACGAGGAACTCGTCGCGCAAGGTGAGCAGGCAGGACGGCTCGAGTCCGACCACCGGGATGCCGCGCGCGACGAACGGGCGCATCGCTTCGACGACGCGGCGCGCTTCGGCCTTGGCCTCGTCGACCAGGCCGCTGGCGAGGTAGGTGCGCCCGCAACACAGCGCGCGACCGGGCTCGGCGTCGCCGGCGGCCGGGCGCGCCACGTGGACCTTGTAGCCGGCCGCTTCCAGCACCTGCAGGGCGGCAATCGCATTCTCGGACTCGAAATAATTGTTGAAGGTGTCGGCGAACAGCACCACCGTGGCGTCAAGCGGATTGGCGCGCGGCGCCACGTGGCGCATGAAGGTGTCGCTGCGCCAGGTGGGCAGGGAACGCTTGGCCGACAGGCCGAGCAGCTTTTCGGTCAGCGCGGCGGCGCCCGGCAACGTGTTGCGCAGGTTGGCCAGCATCGGCAGGCGCGACGCCCACGGCGCCCAGCGCGGCAGGTTGGCGATCAGCCGGTCCTTCAGGCTGAGGCCGTGCTTCTTCTGCCAATGGAACAGGAATTCGGTTTTCATGCGCGCCATGTCGACGCCGGTCGGGCAGTCGCGCTTGCAGCCTTTGCAGCCGACGCACAGGTCGAGCGTCTCGCGCATTACCTCGGAGGTGAAGCCGTCGGGGCCGAGCTGGCCGGACAATGCCAGGCGCAGCGTGTTGGCGCGCCCGCGCGTGAGGTGCTGCTCGTCCTTGGTGACGCGGTAGCTCGGGCACATGGTGCCGGCGTCGAACTTGCGGCAGTGGCCGTTGTTGTTGCACATGTCGACGGCCTTGGCGAAGCCGCCAGCCGGGTCGCCGCCGGTGCCGGGCGCGCTTTCCCGCTCGGTCACCGGATCGGTCTGCACGTTCCAGGCAGACCAGTCGAGCGCGGGTTTCAGCGCGACCGGATCGTAGCCCGGCTTGAAGCGAAACAGCGAGCTGTCGTCCATGCGCGTGGCGCGCACGATTTTGCCGGGATTCATCAGGCCGGCCGGATCGAACAGATCCTTGATGTCTTCGAAGGCCTTGATCAGGCGCGTGCCGAACTGCCAGGCCACCCATTCGCTGCGCACCAGGCCGTCGCCGTGCTCGCCGGAGAAGGCGCCCTTGTACTGGCGCACCAGCGCGCCGGCTTCTTCGGCAATGGCGCGCATCTTGGCGGCGCCGCCGCGGCGCATGTCGAGGATCGGCCGCACGTGCAGGGTGCCGACCGAGGCGTGGGCGTACCAGGTGCCGCGGGTGCCGTGGCGGGCGAACACTTCGGTCAGGCGGCTGGTGTATTCGGCCAGGTGTTCGAGCGGCACCGCGCAGTCTTCGATGAACGACACGGGTTTGCCGTCGCCGCGCATGCTCATCATGATGTTCAGGCCGGCCTTGCGCACTTCCCACAGCGCCTTCTGGGCGTTCGGGTCGGTCATCTCGACGACGCTGCCGGGCAGGCCTAGGCTGGCCATCAGCTCGACCAGCCTGGCCAGGCCTTCGTTTTGTTCAGCGAGCGAGGCGCCGGCGAACTCGACCAGCAGGATCGCTTCCGGCGCGCCGATCAGCGCCTTGTCGATGACCGGGCGAAACGCCGGATTGTCGCGCGCCAGCTCGATCATGGTGCGGTCGACCAGTTCCACCGCCACCGGCGCCAGCGTGACGATGTGGCGCGTCATCTCCATCGCCTGGACGAACGTGGGGAAGTTGATCACGCCGAGCGTCTTGTACTTGGGCAGCGGCATCAACTTGAGCGTGACGCGGCGGGTGACCGCCAGCGTGCCTTCGCTGCCGACCAGCAGGTGCGCCAGGTTGACGCTGTTGTCCGGCGTGTACGGGCGCTCGCTTTGCGGATGGTAGACGTCGATGTTGTAGCCGCCGACGCGGCGCATCACCTTCGGCACCATGCGCGCGATCTCGTCGTGCTCGCGCGCGGCGATGGCGCGCAGGCCGTCAACCAGGGCGCGCACGGCCGGCGTGGCGTCCCGCAGCATGGCCTGTTCGTCCTGGAAGCGCACTTCGGTGCCGTCGGCCAGGATGGCGTCGATCGACTCGACGTTGTGCACCATGTTGCCGTAGGCGATGGAGCGCGAGCCGCACGAGTTGTTGCCGGCCATGCCGCCGATGGTGCACTGGGCGGCGGTGCTGACGTCGACCGGGAACCAGACGCCGTGCGGCTTGAGCCAGGCGTTCAGGTGGTCGAGCACGATGCCCGGCTGCACCGTCACCGTCATCGCTGCAAGGTCGAAGTCGGTGACCTGGTTCAGGTACTTGCTGTTGTCGATGACCAGCGCTTCGCCGACCGTCTGACCGCACTGGCTGGTGCCGGCGCCGCGCGACAGGATCGGCACGTTCATGTCGCGCGCGATGGCGATGGCCGCGGTGACGTCTGCTTCAGTGCGCGGCACGAACACGCCGACCGGCTCGACCTGGTAGATCGACGCGTCGGTGGCGTAGCGCCCGCGCGAGGCGGCGTCGAACAGCACTTCGCCGCCCGTCTCGGCGGCCAGGCGGCGGGCCAGCCCTTGCCGGTTCATGCTGGTGGCGAGCTGTTCGCTCAACTTGATCGGCGCGGCCGCTGGTGCATTCATTGGTTCAGGATCCCGGTGTTGGTTTCGAACCGCGCAGGTCGGCGACGACCGTGTCGCGCTTGGTCAGCAGGTGGTGTTCGAGGATGGCGCGCAGGGCCTGGCCGTCGCGCCGTTCGAGCGCGTCGAGCATGGCGCTGTGTTCCTTCATGGCCGCGTTCCACTTGTCCTGGTTGAAGTTGGAGCGGAACCGCAGGTTCTGGATGCGCGCATTCATCTGCAGGTAAGTGCCGGTCAGCACGGCATTGCCGGCGCTGGCGTTGATGCGGTCATGGATGACGTGGTTGATCTTGTAGTAGGCGGCCAGGTCGCGGCGCGCATGGGCCGCCATCATCTCGTAGTGCAGCGCGCGGATCTCGGTGATCTCGGCGTCGGTGATGCGCTGGCACGCCAGCAGGCCCGACAGCCCCTCGAGGGCGCCGAGCACTTCGAACGTCTGCTCGATGTCGGCCACCGACAGCTCGGCGACCTGGGCGCCGCGGTTGGGCAGCAGCTCGATCAGGCCTTCGCCGGCGAGCACCTTGAACGCTTCGCGCAGCGGCGTGCGCGAGACCATCAACTGTTCGCACAGCACCCGTTCGTTCAGGCGCGTGCCGGGCAGTAAGGTGCCTTCGATGATCATGTCGCGCAGCCGCACGGTGACCGCCGAAGCGAGGCCCTGGCGGTCGATGCCGGCGGCGCGCGGTTCGGCGGCAGGGAGGTCGGAATTAGGTAAGTCTTCAATCATGGGAATATTGTATACGATTTTAAGCGACGCACACACTTATCTCCACGCCTGCCGCACAGCCATATTTCCCTGTGAAATGCTGCGGTAGCAGCATTGGATTGCACTTAAAAAGAGCTTGACTCATTCCGTTTTAAGTATATTGTATGCAAAACATTTGCGTTCTTGAACTGATCTGGCGCGCGCGTTTAACCCAAGGAGTGGCCCAATGTTGAAGTTGAATTCCCATCCATCCGGCAGGCATTTCCTGCAGATTCCCGGTCCCACCAATGTGCCTGACCGCATCTTGCGGGCGATGGATTATCCAACCATCGACCATCGCGGGCCCGAGTTCCAGCAGTTGGGCAAAAAGATTCTCGGCCAGATCGGCAAGATCTTCCAGACCGAGCAGCCGGTGGTGATCTATCCGGCGTCCGGCACCGGCGCATGGGAAGCGGCGCTGGTCAATACCTTGTCGCCTGGCGACACGGTGCTGATGTACGAGACGGGCCACTTCGCCACGCTGTGGAAGAAGATGGCCGACAAGCTGTCGCTCAAGTCCGAGTTTCTCGGCGACGACTGGCGGCGCGGCGTCGATGCTGCCAAGATCGAGGCGCGTCTGCGCGCAGACAGCGGCCACGTCATCAAGGCGGTGGCGGTGGTGCACAACGAAACCTCGACCGGCGTGACGTCCGACATCGCCGCGGTGCGCCGCGCGATCGATGCGGCCGGCCACCCAGCGCTGCTGCTGGTCGACACCATCTCGTCGCTCGGCTCGCTCGACTACCGGCATGACGAATGGGGCGTCGACGTCACCGTCGCCGGCTCGCAGAAAGGGCTGATGCTGCCGCCCGGCCTGTCGTTTAACGCGGTGTCGCAGAAGGCCATCGCGGCGTCGAAGACGGCCAAGCTGGCGCGCGCGTTCTGGGCGTGGGACGAAATCATCGAGGCGAACAAGAACGGCTTCTGGCCGTACACGCCGGCCACCAACTTGCTGTACGGCTTGTCCGAGGCGTGCGACATGCTGCTGGAAGAGGGCATGCAGAACGTGTTTGCACGGCACCAGCGCCATGCCGAAGCGACGCGCCAGTGCGTGCGCGCCTGGGGCCTGGAGATCCTGTGCCAGAACGAGGCCGAATACAGCGGCGCGCTGACGGCGGTGGTGATGCCGGTCGGCGCCGGCGGCGAGCGCTGCAACGCCGACGCATTGCGCAAGGTCATTCTGGCCAACTTCAACATGTCGCTCGGCCAAGGCTTGAACAAGCTCTCCGGCTGGGTGTTTCGCATCGGCCACCTGGGCGACTTCAACGACCTGACCTTGATGGGCACGTTGGCCGGCGTCGAGATGGGCCTGGTGCTGGCCGGCGTGCCGCACAAGGCCGGCGGCGTGGCGGCGGCGATGCAGTCGCTGCAGCAGTCGGCCGTCGCGGTGGCGGCGCAGCCTGCCTGAGTTCTACCAATTTCATTTAGCACTTCCACATAAGCGGCCACAGCCGCAACAGGAGACGACAACATGAACATCACCATCAAGCAGACACTCACGATCGCCGGATTAGCCCTTGGCATGTCCCACGCCGCCGTGGCCAACGCGTGGGAGCCGACCAAGTCGGTCGAATTCATCGTGCCGTTCTCGGCCGGCGGCGCGACCGACCAGATGGCGCGCTCGATCCAGGGCATCATCACCAAGAACAAGCTGATGAGTCAGCCGGTCGTGGTGCAGAACAAGGCCGGCGCCAGCGGCGCCGAAGGCTTGCTCGACATTCAGAATACGCCGGGCGACAACCACCGCCTGGTGGTGTCGTCGTCCGGCCTGTACACGGTGCCGCTGGCCACCGGCCTGGCGTTCAACTGGCGCGACCTGACGCCGGTGGCGATGGTGGCCCAAGACGAGTTCGTGTTGTGGGTCAATGCCGAAACGCCGTACAAGGCGCCGATGGACTATTTGAATGAAGTGAAGAAAACGGCGTCGAAAATCAAGATGGGCGGCACCAGCTCGAAGCGCGAAGACCACATCATCACCGCGCTGATCGAGAAAAAGGTCGGCGCCAAGTTCATCTACATCCCGTATAAAGGCGGCGGCGAAGCGGCGACCCAGCTGTCGGGCAAGCACATCGATTCGAACACCAACAATCCATCCGAGTCGATCTCGCAGTGGCGCGCCGGCCAGCACCGCGCGCTGTGCCTGTTTGCCGACAAGCGCAGCTCGTACACCGACAAGGTGACCGCGACGCAGAGCTGGGCCGACGTGCCGACGTGCAAGGAAAAAGGCCTCGACGTGCAGTACCAGATGCTGCGCGTGTTCATGTTGCCGGGCAAAGTGGCGCCGGACGTGACCAAGTTCTATGTCGAGCTGCTGCAAAAAGTGATCGCCACGCCGGAGTGGAAGGCCTACGTCAAGAACAATGCCCTGAAACCGACCGTCATGATCGGCGAGGAATTGCGCGCCTACATGGGCAAGGACGAGCAGGCGCACCGCGAGATCATGAAGGCGGCCGGCTTCCTGGCGCCGTGATCCGCACACAGGGGCAAACGACATGAGCACCCAGGAAGAAATCCACGGCAGCGTGGAAACGTCGCCGGCGGTCATCACCAAGCGCACCGCCGAGATCGCCGTCGGCTTCATCGTCATGGCGTTCGGGCTGCTGGCCATCATCAGCAATTACCAGCTGGGGGCAGGGTGGAGCGAGGACGGGCCGCAGGCGGGTTATTTCCCGTTGCGGATGGGGGCGGCGATTCTTATCGCCAGCATCTTCGTCATCTACCAGGCGGTGCGCAAGAACGACCGATCGGCGTTCGTCGAGCAGACCCAGCTCAAGCTGGTGGCCACCGTGCTGCTGCCGCTGGTGGTGTACATCGCGGCGATCAAGTATGTCGGCATCTATGTGGCGTCGACGCTGTTCATCGGCATCTTCATGCGGCTGGTGGGCAAGTTCGGCTGGATGCGCTCGGTGCTGACCGCGCTCATCATCGACGCCGTCTTGTTCTGGGTGTTTGAAATCATGTTCAAGGTGCCGCTCCCGAAGGGGCCGCTCGAACAGATGTTTGGTTACTGATCGGATCTGACGCATGGATGACTTTAATTCACTGATGCATGGCTTTTCGATCGTCTTGTCTTGGCAAAACATCGGACTGATGATCATCGGGATCTTGCTGGGGATCGTGGTGGGGGTGCTGCCGGGCCTGGGCGGACCGAACGGCGTGGCGATCCTGCTGCCGCTGACGTTCGCGATGAATCCGACCTCGGCGATCATCCTGCTGTCGTGCATCTACTGGGGCGCGTTGTTTGGCGGCGCCATTACGTCGATCCTGTTTAATATTCCGGGCGAGGCGTGGTCGGTGGCGACCACCTTCGACGGCTACCCGATGGCGCAGAACGGCAAGGCCGGCGAGGCGCTGACCAGCGCGTTCACCGGCTCGTTCATCGGCGCGCTGGTTGGCGTATTGATGATCACCTTCCTGGCGCCGCTGGTGGCGAAATTCGCGCTCAGGTTCGGGCCGCCCGAATTTTTTGCGGTCTACTTCCTGACCTTCTGCAGCTTCATCGGCATGGGCAAGGAGCCGAAAGGCAAGATCGTCATCGCCATGTGCGTCGGCTTCGTGCTCGCCGCCGTGGGCCTCGACACCATCTCCGGCCAGCTGCGCATGACGTTCGGCCAGCCGGTGCTGCTGCGCGGCTTCGACTTTCTGGTGGCGGTGATCGGCCTGTTCGGCATCAGCGAGATTCTGATGACGATCGAAGAGGGCCTGGCGTTTCGCGGCAAGAACGGCAAGATCGACCTGAAAATCGTGTTCAAGACCTGGGCCCAGATGCCGCGCCACTTCATGACCTTGATGCGTTCGTCGGCGATCGGCTGCTGGCTTGGCATTACGCCGGGCGGCGCGACGGCGGCGTCGTTCATGGGCTATGGCGTGGCCAAGAAGTTCTCGAAGGATCCGGACAGCTTCGGCAAGGGCAATGTCGAGGGCGTGCTGGCGCCGGAAACCGCGGCGCACGCCGCCGGCACCAGCGCGCTGCTGCCGATGCTCGCGCTCGGCATTCCCGGCTCGGCCACGGCGGCGGTGCTGCTGGGCGGCCTGATGATCTGGGGCCTGCAGCCAGGCCCCTTGCTGTTCGTCGAGCAGAAGGATTTTGTGTGGGGCCTGATCGCCAGCATGTACCTCGGAAACATCGCCGGCCTGATCATCGTGTTGGCATCGGTGCCGCTGTTTGCCGCGATTCTGCGCATACCGTTTTCGATCATCGCCCCCGTGATTCTGGTGGTGTGTGCGATCGGCGCTTTCACGGTCCACAATGCCGCGTTTGACATCTGGCTGATGCTGGCCTTCGGCATCGTCGGCTACGTCTTCAAGAAGCTCGACTATCCGCTGGCGCCGCTGGTGTTGGCGCTGGTGCTGGGCGACCGCGCCGAGGACGCGTTCCGCCAGAGCATGCTGGCCTCGCGCGGCGGGCTCGACATCTTCTGGGCCAACGGCCTGGTCGGCACCATCATGACCCTGGCGCTGGTTGGCCTGGCCTGGTCGCTGCTTAGCGGCGCGCGCGGCAAGATGCGCCAGCGCGCTGCCTGACGGCAAGCGCACGTAAGGAAACGCCCGTGGGCCAATCTGGCGCACGGGCGTTTTTTTGTGTGCGCCCAGCATGGGCGCACTCTTGCGGGTGCAAGTCCCGCCGCGAGCTGACCACAGCGAGCGAAAGGAAGCGCAACTGCGGAAGGGCGACCGACTGTGGGGAGGAAGCGTGGAGCGAAACTGCGAGCCGATGAACAAGAATCGGATACAAGGCGCTGCTTTGCAGGGCGAGCGGGCACGAAACCGCGAAGCTCTTGTGGTCAAT
>NZ_PDOC01000021.1 GCF_002760655.1 Massilia eurypsychrophila
GGACATACAAAACCATCGGGCCAACGGCATTTTTCGAGCTCCTTCTCACACTGGGCCTGGGTCCCGTAGCGCTCCATGAACTGCGTCAGGCTCAACCCGGGTTGAAACTGCACTCGATTCATCGCCGCCATCTCCGCTCCTCTCATCGCCGCTATGCGCGCTCATAGAAGTTGGACACTCGTCGGTGGGCTATGTTCAATTAAGATGAAGATCAGCGCTAATCAATATTTAAATTGGGGTCAGACCCGATTGATTGATGGCGAAACCCCGGTGTGACCGACGAAGAAACGGGTCTGACCCCAATTGTTATGCGAATTGTTATGGCGGCGAATTTAGGCGGTCGGCTGCGCGCGGGCCGCCGCCGGCGCGCTGTCGTTGCGCATCGCCGGGATCGTCATGTAGGTGATCGCGCGCCACAGCCACTCCGCCGGACCGTAGCGAAAGCGCGCCAGCCACCAGTGGCTGAAGAGAACTTGCAGCGCGCACAGTGCCAGCGCAAACAGCAGTTGTATCGCGCGTCCCATGCCCCAGTTGCCCAGGCCGTAGCCGAAAAAGAACATCGACATCACCACCGACTGCAGCAGGTAGTTGGTCAGCGCCATGCGGCCGAACGGCCCGAGCACCTTGACGTTGGAAAACGCCGAGCCGCTGTGCAGCATCAGCACGATCATCGCCACGTAGCCCAGGCAGGCCGGCAGGTTGCCCAGCATCTGCAGGCCAAGCGCGAACATGTAGCCATCTTGATCGTTGCCCGGCACACTGCCGGTACTGATGAGGGCGCTAGCCAGGCCCAGCGCGATGCCGGCCGGCAGGCCGACGTAGGCGAGCTTGCGAAACAGAGGCAAGTTGGCCGCCGTGTTGGCCATGATGCCCGAACGGATGAACCAGGTGCCGATCAGGAACATGGCGACCAGGATGATGGCGAAGCTGCCTTGCAGCGGCGCGTTTTCACTAAAGTGCTTCAGGCGCAACACGGTCACGTCGGCATAACTGCCGGTGCTCATGACCTTGTTTTCGTTGACGATTGCGGCCGCGTCTTCCTTCAGCTTCCTGGCCTTGAGCGCTTCCGCTTCCGCCTTTTTCTGTTGCTTCGCCAGATCCGGCTTGGCGTCGGCTTTCTTCGGGTCTGCGCTGGCAACGACGCCGGCCGGGGCGGCGCCCAGCGCCACGGCCGCGGGCGGGGTCAGGTAGGCGGCCAGGCCGCCGATCGTCATCATCGTAAATATCAGCAGGTACATCGCAACGCCGGCGCGCAACGGGCGCTTTTCGAGCGGGTCGCGGTATTTCTGCGCCAAGAACGACAGCAGCAGGAACAGCACGCTGGCCGCGGTGACCGGGCCGCGCGCTTCCATCGGCACCCCTTGAATGACCCACACGGCAACGGCGGCGATGGCGCCGATGGCGCCGATTACCAGAAAGATCAGCGACATTACCGACAGCCCGAACGGGCGCCGCTCGCTGCGCAGGTATAGCGCCATCAGGCCGCACAGCGCCAGCGAGCCGGCGGCGCCGCCGGCAGCGGGCCCGAAGCCGGGCAGGAGCGCCAGCCCGATCAGCGCGACGGTGGCCGCGACGATCCATTTCGCCTTGCCGTACAACACCACCAGCAGGAATACCGCGGCCAACGAGTAGCTGAACAGGATGTCGCCGGCGAACAGGAAGATGTAGTGCAGGATGCCGAACATCGCCAGCGCGGCGATCCGCCGCAGATACGGCTTGAAGAAACCGCGGCCGGCGCTTTCGGCGCGCGTCAGCATGACGGCGAAGCCCATGCCGAACAGCATCGAGAAAATGGTCCAGAATTTACCAGTGACAAAGTAGGCGACAAAGAACGACGCCAGCCAGTCTAGCCCGGTCAGCCCGGCCGGCATGCCCTGGCCGACGGTGCCGGTGGCGCGGTTGAAAAACTCCACATTCATCAGGCAGATGCCGATCAGCGCGAAGCCGCGCACCACGTCGAGTGCTTCGATGCGCTGGTTGGTCGGCACCGGCGCCAGTTCCACGGCCTGCGGCAAGTCTGTAAGGGTGTGCATGGTTGTTTTTGTTCCCGTCAGCCAAGGGTTAATGTCTTGCCATCATAGATCGGGTGACTACAAAATGCCCCCGAAATATGACGAACTGCGGAAAATGTGGCACCGGCGAAGGAATCCCGGTATTGATGTTGCCAGCAAAACATTCAATGTCCTCTATACTTTCCGTTCCTCAGAACTGATCGAGAATATTGATGAAGAGTCCGCGCCACCTGTTGCCTTCCGTTGTTTTATGCCTTGCCGCCGGCGCCGCCACTGCCGCCGTACCGAGCCAGGTCATCAAGGTTGCCGGGCTGGAGCAGGGGGCCGAGATCCTGGTCGACCGCTGGGGCGTGCCGCATATCTATGCGCAAAGCCAGGACGATGCCTTCTTCGCGCAGGGCTTCAATGCCGCCCGCGACCGCCTGTTCCAGATCGACCTGTGGCGCCGCCGCGGCCTTGGCGAACTGGCCTCGGTGCTGGGCCCGGCCTACCTCGAGCAGGACAAGGCGAGCCGGCTGTTCCTGTACCGCGGCGACATGCAGAAAGAGTGGCAGTCGTACGGCCAGGGCGCACAGCGTATCACCGAACGCTTTGTTGCCGGCATCAACGCCTATGTCGACTACGTCGCCCGCACGCCGGCCGCGCTGCCGTTCGAATTTCGCCGGCTAGCCTACTCGCCGGCCAGGTGGAAGGCCGAGGACGTGGTGCGCATCCGCAGCCATGGCCTGACGCGCAACCTGACCCTCGAAGTGGCGCGCGCCGCCGTTGCCTGCAATGCCAGCCTGGAAGCGGACCAGGTGCGCAGCACCTTGCAGCCGGCGTGGAAAACCCAGCTGCCGGCCGGGCTCGACCCATGCCTGCCGGCCGGCCTGCTCGATACGTTCAAGCTGGCGACCGAAAACGTCTGGTTCGGCAAGAACCAGAAGGTCGCCGCGCTCGACTTGCCGGAGCAGGTGGCCGGCGCCGACCTCGACCTGCAGCGTATGGAAGGGAGCAACAACTGGGTCGTGGCGCCGTCGAAATCGGCGACCGGCCGGCCGATCATGGCGAACGATCCGCACCGCGCCTATTCGGCGCCGTCGCTGCGCTACATCGCGCACCTGAACGCGCCTGGCATGAACGTCATCGGCGCGGGCGAGCCGGCGCTGCCGGGCGTGTCGATCGGCCACAACGGCACGATCGCTTTCGGCTTGACCATATTCAGCATCGACCAGGAAGACCTGTACGTGTACGAGCTCAACCCAGCGAACCGCATGCAGTACAAGTACCGCGGGCAGTGGGAGAACGTCAAGGTGTTGAAGGAAACCATTGCAGTCAAAGGCGCCGCGCCGGTTACCACCGACATGTTGTTCACGCGCCACGGTCCGCTGATTTTCACCGAAGCGGCCAAGCAGCGCGCCTTTGCGGTGCGCTCCGGCTGGCTGGAGGCGGGCATGGCGCCTTACTTCGGCAGCATCGATTACATGTTGGCGAAGAACTTCGGCGAGTTCAAGAAGGCTATGCTCAATTGGGGCGCGCCGACCGAAAACCAGGTCTACGCCGACACCGCCGGCAATATCGGCTGGGTGCCTGGCGGCCTGACGCCGATCCGTCCTAACTGGGACGGGCTGCTGCCGGTGCCGGGCGACGGCCGCTACGAGTGGGACGGCTTTCTGCCGGGCGACAAGCTGCCGTTCAGCCTGAATCCGAAGAAGGGCTGGTTTGCGTCGGCCAACGAAATGAACCTACCGGACGGTTTTCCGTATGCCAAGCACAAACTCGGCTTCGAGTGGCCCAACAATGCGCGCCAGGTGCGCATCAGCGAAGTGCTCGGCCGCAAGGGAAAGGTGTCGATCGAGGATTCGATGCGCCTGCAAAACGACGTGCTGTCGGTGCCGGCGCGGCGCATGGTGGCGCTGCTGGCGCCGCTGCGCTCGGCCGAGCCGAAAACGCGCGCGGCGCTAAGCCTGCTGCGCGGCTGGGACGCGGTCGAAACGCGCGAGTCGCCGCAGGCGGCGCTGTTCGAAGTGTGGTGGTCGCGCCACCTGAACAAGGCCTACCTTGCCGCCGTGCTCGATGCGAAGTCGGCCGCCGCGGTCGGCAGCGCCGACGCCACCGGCATGATGGCCGCGCTGGAACGGCCGGCGGCCACGTTCGGCCGCGATGCCAGGGCGCGGCGCGACCAGGTCTTGCTGACCAGCCTGGCCGCCGCGTTCGCCGAGCTGGAGCTGGCCGGCGGCCCGGACCCGAAAGCGTGGCACTGGGGCAAACTGCATTACAGCTATTTTGCCCATCCGATGAGCATCCTCGGCGACGAATCGCTGCGCGGCAAGCTCAACGTCGGGCCGTTCCAGGCGCAGGGCGGGGCGCACACGGTCAACCAGTCCGGCTACCGGCCGAGCGACTTCCTCAAGCTCAACGGTCCGTCGTTCCGCGTCGTGGTCGATGTCGGCAACTGGGACAACTCGCGCGCGATCAACACGCCGGGCCAGTCGGGCGACCCGGACAGTCCGCACTATCGCGACCTGGCCGCGGCGTGGGGCAAGGGCGAGTATTTCCCGCTGCTGTATTCGCGCAAGCTGATCGAGGCCGTCACCGAGAGCACCATCGTGCTGCAGCCGGCCAGGTGAGCCAGATGGCAAAAGAGCCGCGCACGGTGAAGTGGGCGGCTCTTTTGGTACTGAAAGTGGGATCGCGGATTACTTGATCTTTGTTTCTTTGTACATGACGTGCTTACGTGCCTTGGGATCGAACTTCATGATCTCCATTTTTGCAGGCATCGTGCGCTTGTTCTTGTCGGTGGTGTAGAAGTGACCCGTGCCTGCAGTCGATTCCAGCTTGATTTTGTCGCGGCCAGTTTTTGCCATGATAGCTCCCTAATTAAACTTTAACGCCACGGGCACGCATGTCGACCAGGACGGCATCGATGCCGACTTTGTCGATTACGCGCAGACCGGCGTTGGACAAGCGCAGGGAGACCCAGCGGTTTTCCGATTCCACGAAAATACGACGGTTCTGCAGGTTAGGCAGAAAACGACGCTTCGTTTTGTTGTTAGCGTGGGAGACGTTGTTGCCAACCATCGGACCCTTGCCAGTTACTTGGCAAACACGTGCCATAGCGCACTCCTTAGTAAACTTCCGCAATCGGGAAAAACGAGAGTATAGCGTGAAAAGCATCGCGGAATCAATCACTTGCGGAAAACAATTGTGTCTTTCGACTTGTCGATAAATTTAACAATTGTCGTTGAGGGTGCAAACCCTTATAGCTGGCCGTGTTCCGCGAAGGAATGCACGTGTGGGCCGGCTACAACAAAGTGGTCGAGAATACGCACATCAACCAGCGCCAGCGCCTGCACCAGCGCGCGCGTGAGCACCAAGTCCGACTCGCTCGGCTCGGGCGTGCCGGACGGGTGGTTGTGCGCCAGCATGACGCCGGCGGCATTGTGCCGCAGGGCCGCCTTGACCACTTCGCGCGGATAGACGCTGGTGTGGGTGAGGGTGCCGCGGAACATTTCCTCGCTGACGATCAGGCGGTTTTTGACGTCCAGGAACAACACCACGAACGATTCGTGGGCACGCTGGCTGAGCGTCATGCGCAGGTACAGCTTGACCGCCTCGGGCGAACCGAGCGTCTGGCCGCACTGCATCTGTTCGCCGATGGCGCGCCGCGCCAGCTCCATCACCGCCTGCAGCTGGGCGTACTTGGCCGGCCCCAGGCCGTTAATCTGCGAGAACTCGGCCAGGCTGGCGCCGAACAAGGCATTGAGCGAGCCGAAGTGAGCGATCATGTTTTCGGCCAGCTTGACGGCGTTGACGCCCTTGACGCCGACGCGCAGGAACACGGCCAGCAGTTCGGCGCTCGACAGCGCGCGCGGGCCGCCGGCGATCAGCCGTTCGCGCGGGCGGTCCTGTTCCGGCCAGTTGTTAATCCCCATATAGTTAGCGTCCTTCGCGTCTGGGGCCTGACCCGATGGGGGGCGGGCTCCGGTTTTGACGTGGGCCGAACAGCCGCCAGATCGCGCAACGGCCCGGTTTTGCTGCTGGTGGCTTACAATATCGCTTTGCACGCCAGAACCATCACCATGACCCAAGCGTCTCCGGCCGTCGTCACCGACTCGGCCTACCTCACCTTGCATTATCGGCTCGCCACGGCGGACGGTACTGATATCGTCACTACCTTCGCCGGGAACCCCGCCACCTTGATGCTGGGGCAGAATCAGCTCGCGCCTTTCCTCGAGCAGCGCCTGCTCGGCATGGCCGAAGGCAGCCACCAGACGTTCCATCTGGCCGCGGCCGAAGGGTTCGGCGAGCGCAATGCCGACATGATCCAGTCGGTATCGCGCGCCACGCTCGACGAAAACTCGGCGCCGGGCGCGAACTACCAGGTCGGCGACCTGGTCGACTTCGCCGCGCCCGGCGGCGGCCGCTTCGCCGGCGTGCTGCGCGAACTGGGCGCCACGACCTGCCTCTTCGACTTCAACCATCCGCTGGCCGGCAAGCCGCTGATGTTTGAAGTGAAGCTCATTTCAGTGTTGTAAGGACGGGATTCCCATGGACAGCGAAATTCTCCTAGCCCAGCCGCGCGGTTTTTGCGCCGGCGTCGACCGCGCCATCGAAATCGTCGAGCGCGCGCTGCTGCAGTTCGGTGCGCCAATCTATGTGCGCCACGAAATCGTCCACAACGCCTACGTCGTCGCCGACCTGCGCAACAAGGGCGCCATCTTCATCGAGGATCTCGATGATGTCCCGGCCGGCAATACGCTGGTGTTTTCGGCGCACGGCGTATCAAAAGCGGTGCGCGCAGAAGCGACCGCCCGCGGCCTGACCATTTTTGATGCCACCTGTCCGCTGGTGACCAAGGTGCACGTCGAGGTGTCGAAGATGCGCGCGCTTGGCTGCGAAATCATCATGATCGGCCACGACGGCCATCCTGAAGTCGAAGGCACCATGGGGCAGGCCGAGGCCGGCATGCACCTGGTCGAAACCGTCGCCGACGTCGATACCTTGCAAGTGGCCAACCCCGACAAGGTCGCCTACGTGTCGCAGACCACGCTGTCGGTCGACGACACCGCCGCCGTCATCGCCGCCCTCAAGCGCAAGTTCCCCGCCATCATCGAGCCGAAGAAGGGCGACATCTGCTACGCCACCACCAACCGCCAGGAAGCGGTCAAGTTCATGGCGCCGCAGGTGGAACTGGTGATCGTCGTGGGCAGCCCGAACAGCTCGAACTCGAACCGCCTGCGCGAAGTGGCCGACAAGATGGGCACGCCGGCCTACATGATCGACGACGCCTCGCAGATCGACCCGGATTGGCTGGTCGGCAAGCTGCGCATCGGCGTCACCGCCGGCGCCTCGGCGCCCGAAGTGCTGGTACAGGCGGTGATCGACCGGCTCAAGGAACTGGGCGCGCGCAGCGTGCGGGCGCTCGAAGGTGTCGAGGAGCATGTGACGTTCCCGATGCCGAAAGGGCTGGACGGCATCAAGGCCGTCATCGCCTGAAGCAAGTTGACCGCAGGAAAAACTAAATGTGTCCGGTTGTTATTTTCCGATATTAGTTTTCGGAAAACATCGCTATCATGGCGACGCTCGGATTGCGCGGAGCGTGCGTGATCGGTGTCAATACGCGGCGTAAGGCCAGAGCGGCACTGCGGGGAGATCCTCCGGGTGCCGTTTTTGTTAGAACGAAGAGAAAGAGACAACCGAAAACATGGATACCTTTATCCAACAGATTATCAACGGTCTGGTGCTGGGCAGCATGTACGCCCTGATCGCGCTAGGCTATACGATGGTGTACGGCGTGCTGAACCTGATCAACTTCGCCCACGGCGACGTGCTGATGATCGGCGCCATGGTCGGCCTGACGGTGCTCAAACTGCTGGAAGTGTTCGCGCCCGGCTTGCCCGGCTATATCGACCTGTTCATCGCGATTGCCTGTGCCGTTCCCGCCTGTATGCTGGTCAACATCATCATCGAACGGGTCGCCTACCGCCGGCTGCGCAACGCGCCGCGCCTGGCGCCCCTGATCACCGCGATCGGCGTGTCGATCCTGCTGCAGACGTTTGCCATGATGATCTGGGGCCGCAGCCCGCTGCCGTTTCCCCAGTTGCTGTCGTCCGAGCCGATCATGATCGGCGGCGCCGTCATTTCACAAACCCAGCTGCTGCTGCTGGTGCTCGCCGCGCTGGCCATGCTCGGCCTGGTGTTCCTCGTTGAAAAAACCAAGATGGGCCGCGCCATGCGCGCCGTCGCCGAAAACCCGCGCGTGGCCGGCCTGATGGGCGTCGACGCGAACATGGTGATCGTCGCCACCTTCGCCATCGGCGCCGCGCTGGCCGCTGTCGCCGGCGTGATGTGGGGCGCCAACTATGCCTCGATCGCCTTTGCGATGGGCACCTTGCCTGGCCTGAAGGCGTTCTGCGCCGCGGTGCTGGGCGGCATCGGCAACATCTACGGCGCGATGATCGGCGGCATTTTACTCGGCATCATCGAGAGCCTCGGCGCCGGCTACATCGGCGACCTGACGGGCGGCTTCCTTGGCAGCCACTACCAGGATATCTTCGCCTTCGTGGTCCTCATCATCGTGCTCACGATCCGGCCGTCCGGCATCATGGGCGAACGCGTCGCCGACCGCGCCTGACCCGCTAAAGGAACATCATGGCTCTCCTCAATTTCGACGTCACCAACAAGCCGCGCCAGGCCTACGCCAGCATGGCGATCCTGCTGATCGGCTTGCTGATCTTCCCGTTCGTTGCCGCCCAGTACGGCAACTCGTGGGTGCGGATCATCGACATCGCGCTGCTCTACATCATGCTGGCGCTCGGGCTGAACATCGTGGTCGGCTTCGCCGGCCTGCTCGACCTCGGCTACATCGCCTTCTTCGCCGTCGGCGCCTACCTGACCGGATTGCTGGCGTCGCCGCAGTTCGCCATGCTGCTCGAATCGATCGTCAACTACAACCCGACAGTCGGCAATGCGCTGGTGTCGGTCTTCGGACCGGAGATCGCGCAGAACGGCATCCACCTGTCGGTATGGATCATCGTGCCGCTCGCGGCGCTGGTGGCGGGCTTCTTCGGCGCCTTGCTCGGCGCGCCGACGCTGAAGCTGCGCGGCGACTACCTGGCCATCGTCACGCTCGGCTTCGGCGAAATTATCCGCATCTTCATGAACAACCTGAACGACCCGATCAACTTCACCAACGGTCCACAGGGCATCAACTCGATCGACCCGATCCGGATCTTCGCCGTCAACCTGGCCGGCGAGCCCGGTTCGCGCGCCAACGTCATCATCGGCGACTTTTCAATGCCGTCGGTGAACGCCTACTATTTCCTGTTCCTGTTCCTGTGCATCGCCATCGTGTTCGTCACCTCGCGCCTGCAGCATTCGCGCCTGGGCCGCGCCTGGGTGGCGATTCGCGAAGACGAAATCGCCGCCAAGGCGATGGGCATCAACACGCGCAATGTCAAGCTGCTGGCGTTTTCGATGGGCGCATCGTTCGGCGGCGTGGCCGGCGCCATGTTCGCCTCGTTCCAGGGCTTCGTGTCGCCCGAATCGTTCTCGCTGACCGAATCGATCGCCGTGCTGGCGATGGTGGTGCTGGGCGGCATTGGCCACATTCCGGGCGTCATCATGGGCGGCGTGCTGCTGGCGGCCTTGCCCGAAGTGCTGCGCCACATCGTCGAGCCGGTCCAGATGGCCGTCTTCGGCAAGATCGTCATCGAGTCCGAAGTGCTGCGTCAATTGCTGTACGGCCTGGCGCTGGTGCTGATCATGCTGAATCGTCCGGCCGGCCTGTGGCCGTCGCCGAAACACGAAGACCGGCCCGAAGCGGCCGAGACCAACAAGGCCGAAGTGTTTCCGGCCTGATGGCCGCGCAAGGACAAGCAATCATGAGCGAACAGATCATTCTTAACATCGCCGGCGTCAACAAGCGCTTCGGCGGCCTGCAGGCGCTGACTGAAGTCGGCATCAAGATCATGAAAGGCCAGATCTACGGCCTGATCGGACCGAACGGCGCCGGCAAGACCACCTTCTTCAACGTCATTACCGGGCTGTACCAGCCCGACACCGGCACCTTCGAGCTGGCCGGCAAACCGTATTCGCCGTCGGCGCCGCACGAAGTGGCCAAGGCCGGCATCGCCCGCACGTTCCAGAACATCCGCCTGTTTGGCGAGATGACGGCGCTCGAAAACGTCATGGTCGGGCGCCACGTGCGCTCGCACCAGGGCGTGTTCGGCGCGGTGTTTCGCCACAAGGCGGCGCGCATCGAAGAAGCGTCGATCCGTGCGCGCGCCCAGGAGCTGCTCGACTTTGTCGGCATCGGCCAGTTCGCCAACCGCACCGCCAAGTTCCTGTCGTACGGCGACCAGCGCCGGCTCGAGATTGCCCGTGCGCTGGCGACCGACCCGCAACTGCTGGCGCTGGACGAACCGGCCGCCGGCATGAACGCGACCGAAAAGCTGGCGCTGCGCGAACTGCTGGTCAAGATCAAGAACGAAGGCAAGACCGTGCTGCTGATCGAGCACGACGTCAAGCTGATGATGGGCCTGTGCGACCGCATCACCGTGCTCGAGTACGGCAAACCGATCGCCGAAGGCTTACCGGCCGACATACAAAAGAATCAGGCAGTCATCGACGCCTACCTCGGAGGCGCGCATAAATGAGCGACAACATCCTTAGAATAGCGGGACTGAAAGTCGCGTACGGCGGCATCAAGGCGGTCAAGGGCATCGACCTCGAAGTGAACAAGGGCGAGCTGGTTACCCTGATCGGCGCCAACGGCGCCGGCAAGACCACCACCTTGAAGGCAATCACCGGCACCCTGCCGGAGTGCAGCGTCGAAGGCGTGATCAGCTACATGGGCCAGCCGCTCAAGGGCGTCCATTCGTACCAGATGGTCGAGAAAAGGCTGGCGATGGTGCCGGAAGGGCGGGGCGTGTTTACCCGCATGACGATCCAGGAAAACCTGTTGATGGGCGCCTACACGCGCGACGACAAGGCCGGGGTCGACGCCGACATCGAGAAATGGTTCAGCGTGTTTCCGCGCCTGAAGGAGCGGGCTGCGCAGATGGCCGGCACCTTGTCGGGCGGCGAGCAGCAGATGCTGGCGATGGCGCGCGCACTGATGAGCCACCCGAACCTGCTGCTGCTCGACGAGCCATCGATGGGCCTGGCGCCGATCATGGTCGAGAAAATTTTCGAGGTCATCCGCGACGTCTCGAAGCAAGGCATCACGATCCTGCTGGTCGAGCAGAACGCCAAGCTGGCGCTGGAAGCGGCGCACCGCGGCTACGTGATGGATTCCGGCGCCATCATCATGACCGGCAACGCCGCCGACATGCTGCACGACCCGCGCGTGCAAGCGGCCTACCTCGGCGAATAACCCTGACACCAGCTTTTTGCATGAAAGATCCGGACGAAAAAAAGCCTCGACGAATCGAGGCTTTTTTATTCCGGCCAGGCCGGTGAGGATTACTTCTTGCCAGCGACTTTCTGGGCAGCCTGGGTGAACTGGTTCACGGCTGCGGTCACGTTGGTTTCGATCGCTTCAGCGGCTTGCTTGCCGGTCTTGGTCAGCTGCTCGTAGCCGGCGTTTGCATTGCCCAGCGACGCTTTGAAGGCGGCAACAACATTCTCCGAACCGGCAGGCGCGTTCTTGCTCACTTCGTCGACCAGGCTGATGACCTTGCGGTTGGTTTCAGCGATCTGCGTTTCGGCGGCGCTGGTGAACTCGGCCTGGGTGCCGGCAACGATCGCAGCGACTTGCTTGCTGTACGACATTGCTTTTTCGGCGGTAGGCTGGGTCTGTGCAGCGGCCAGCGAGAAGAATTCTTGCGGATCCTTGGCAGCGAGGAGTTGGCGCGCAGCAGCCGACGACTCTTCCAGCGATGCCTTGGCGGCGGTGATGTTCAGCTCGACCAGCTTTTCCATGCCTTCGAAGGCCTTGGCAGTCAGCGACGAGAAAACGGCGAACTGCTGTTCGAAATTGGCTTTGGTGGCGTTCGAAAACTGCTCAGGGATTGCAAACATATAATTCTCCAATGATTGTTGAATAACGTTAATAACGAATGTTGCTAGATACCGGGGAAGCAGGTGAAGTCTGTACATCTCTCGCCGGACATATATTGTGCAGCGCAACAAAGTCTATTTTACTGAATTTTTATGGAACGTCAAGCACTTTTGGTGCGGTGCACAAATTAAAATTAAGTCAAGTCGAGTTATCACGGAAACAATATGCAGCGGGAATCAAACCTACCCATTCCTCATAGGGATTGGGGTGGGGAAACATCTTCGGCGCGCCCATGATAGACTTAATCCATCGCGCTTCCTGCCTGCTGATTCGGCGCATCGGCTGTATTGTCCCTTTGCGTTCCTGATTGATGTCAAACCTTCCGTCCGATGTTGCAGCGCGTTCCACTCCAGCCTGGCTCTCGCCGGTGCCCATCTTCTTCGTACTGCTGTGGAGCACCGGCTTTATCGTCGCCAAGTTCGGCCTGCCGTACGCCCCGCCTTTAACCTTCCTGATCCTGCGCTGCGCCGGCGTGCTGGTGCTGCTGGTGCCGTGCGTGCTGATCTGGCGGGCGCCGTGGCCGCAGGCGGCCGGCATCGGCCACATCGCGGTGGCCGGCATTCTGCTGCAGGCGGGCTACCTCGCCGGCGTCTGGTGCGCCATCAAGCTCGGCATGCCGGCCGGACTGTCCGCGCTGATTGTCGGCATGCAGCCGATTCTCACTGCCGCGGCCGCGCCGCTGATTGGCGAGACGGTGCGCCCGCGTCAATGGCTGGGACTGGCGTTCGGACTCGGCGGCGTAGCGCTGGTGGTGGCCGCCAAGATCAACCTGGTCGGCCTGTCGGCGCTGTCGATCGCGTTTTGCGTGGCGGCGCTGTTCTCCATTACCGTCGGCACCATGTACCAGAAGCGCTTTTGCCCGCGCTTCGACTTGCGCACCGGCAGCGTGATCCAGTTTACGGCGACCATGCTGCTGCTGCTGCCGGCAGCCGTGCTGTTCGAAGACTTCGACCTCGGCTTGAAGACGGTGGCGTGGACGCCAAATTTCATCGGCGCCTTGCTGTGGTCGGTGCTGGCGCTGTCGATCGGCGCCATCTTCCTGCTGTTTAAGTTACTGCGCCGCAGCGACGCCACCCAGGTGACCAGCCTGCTGTACCTGACGCCGCCGACGACTGCGGTGATGGCCTGGATGGCATTCGGCGAGGCGTTCAGCCTGCTCGGTATACTTGGTATGGTGCTTGCCGTTATCGGCGTTGTATTTGTAGTCAAAAAATAAGGAGCTTCCAATGATCTCGAACCAGCAGCAGCTAGCAGTCGACAATGCCATCGTCTCGCGCCGCTCGATCCGCGCCTTCCTGCCGACCCCGGTCGCGCGGGAAGACATCGAAGCGATCCTCGAGGTCAGCGCACGCGCGCCGTCGGGCACCAACATCCAGCCATGGAAAGTGACGGTGCTGACCGGCGACGCCAAGGAGCGCCTGTCGGCGGCGATCCTGGCGGTGTACGGCGACAAGGACGCGGCCGCCGCCCACACCGAGGAGTACAACTATTACCCGCGCCAGTGGGTGTCGCCGTTCATCGAGCGCCGCCGCAAGGTCGGCTGGGACCTGTACGCGCTGCTCGGCCTGACGCGCGAAGACAAGGCCGGGATGGCTGCCCAGCACGGGCGCAACTACCGTTTCTTCGACGCCCCCGTCGGCCTGATCTTCACGATCGACCGCGTGCTCGAGCAAGGTTCCTGGTTGGACTATGGCATGTTCTTGCAGAACATAATGGTGGCAGCGCGCGGGCGCGGACTCGATACTTGCCCACAGGCCGCGTTCACCCAGTTCCACCGCATCATCGCCGAGCAACTGTCGCTGCCATCCAGCGAAACGGTGGTGTGCGGCATGGCGCTCGGCTACGCCGACGTCGAAAAAATCGAGAATTCCTTGATCACGGAGCGCGCTTCGGTTGCCCAGTTTGTACGGTTTCTCGAATAAAGTCGTACACTGTTGACTAACAACGAACGCATATCGACGCGACCGTTGCGCAGTTGCATAAGTATTCCTTTAAAGGTTAAATTCGCTTGCCATTGCTGAGTGTTTTGCTACACTGCAACGAGTGTTCCTCGGTTCGCCTCAAAGGATTTACAGATGTTTAAGCTTGCGTTGGGCGCCATTGTTTCGTTGCTGTTCATCCTCACGCCGGCGTCCGCCGCGAGCACGGAAGCACGCCCACAGGCAACGTCTGTCAAGAAACATACTGTCAAGAAACCGGCCAGGCGCAAGGTGCAGGCGAGTGCGGTGGCCAAGGAGCGGCCGCGCATTGCCAAGCGCATCATCGTGCTCCGTGGCAAGCGTTCGGTCATCTACCGGCCTGTGCGCAGCGCCAACTTCATTCCCATCCGCACCGCTGGCGATGTCGCCGGCCTGAACCTCACGCGTGATCCGCTAGCGCTCGCTTCCAGCGTCGCCTTCGTGCTCGATCAGGCCAATTCGGAAGTGCTGTTCGAAAAGAACGCCAACGTCGCGCTGCCGATCGCCTCGATCACCAAGCTGATGACCGGCCTGGTCGTCGTGCACGCGCAGCAGGACATGAACGAAATGCTCACCATTACCGACGACGACGTCGACCGCGAGAAGCACACCAGTTCGCGCCTGCGTGTCGGCGCGCGCATGACGCGCGGGAGCCTGCTGCACATTGCGTTGATGAGTTCGGAAAATCGCGCCGCCGCCGCCCTGGGCCGCAACTATCCGGGTGGCACGGCCGCCTTCGTCGCGGCGATGAATGCCAAGGCGCGCCTGCTCGGCATGAACGATACGCGCTATGTGGACTCGAGTGGCCTGTCGAGCCGCAACATCGCCAGCGCGCGCGACTTGGCCAAGCTTGCCGTCGTGGCGCACCAGGAACCGCTGCTGCGCGAGTATTCCACCGATCCGAAATCGGTCGTCGACGCCAGCGGGCGCATGATGCACTACTCGAACACCAACTACCTGGTGGCCAGTCCCGACTGGGACATCGGCCTGCAAAAGACCGGCTTCATCAACGAAGCAGGGCGCTGCCTGGTCATGCAAACGATGATCCAGGGGCGCGCGGTGATCATGGTGTTCCTCGATTCGAAGGGCAAGCAGTCGCGCACTGCCGATGCCGGGCGCATGCGCCGCTGGCTCGAAGCGCTCAAGCCGCCAGGCGTCGGTTAAGCGCTACGGCGTGTAGCCGAGCGTGGCCGAAATCTGGCCGGCCGTTTGCGTCAGGTCTTCCAGCCATTCTTCCTGCAGCCGGTCGGCCGGCGCCGAGATCGACAGCCCTGCGATGAGCTTGCCGGTATCGTCGTGGATGCCGGCCGCCATGCAGCGCACCCCCAGCTCCAGCTCTTCGTTGTCGCGCGCATAGCCGCGCGAACGCACCAGGCTCAGCTCACGCTCGAGTTTGCCCAGGTCGGTGATCGAATTCTTGTTGTGCCCGGCAAGTCCGGTGCGCGTCGCGTACGAGCGGATCGCCTTCGGGTCGTCGACCGACAAAAACAGCTTGCCGGTCGATGTCAGGTGCAATGGACCGCGCCCGCCGATCGCCCGCACCACTTGCATGCCGGAGCGCTCGGAAAATGCGCGGTCGATGTAGACGATCTCGTCGCCCTGGCGCACCGACAAGTTGATGGTCTGCTGAGTTTTCTTGTGCAGCGCACGCATGTAGTCGAGCGCCGCCTCGCGCACCGACAGCCGGCTCTTGACCACATTGCCCAGTTCCAGCAATCGCATGCCGAGCCGGTAGGTGCCCGGCTCGACCCGGTCGACGAAACGGGTAATGACCATGTCATTGAGGATGCGGTGCGCCGTTGAGGGATGCAGGCCAGACACCTTCGACAACTCCTTCAGGCTGACCGGATCGCTGTAGGTCGCTAGCGCGTCGAGCAGCGCGACCATGCGTTCGATCACTTGAATCGAGGTTTTCGGCGCTTCGACTGAGTCAATTTTCATGATGTGGTTGGTGCGGTGCAGTATATATGTCTCTTTATACCATAATGTGAAAAGGATTGGCAAACACCGGGCGCGTTGTCCCCATCGCGGCCGGGGCGGCGCATAATGGCGCATCACATGCCATTTATCAAACTTCCCATGGTCCAGCCAGTCAGCGATTTCAAAAGCAAGAACGGTGTCAAGCGCATCGTTTCAGCCTTCTCCTATTCGATGGACGGCTTCCGCGCGGCCTGGCAGAACGAAGCCGCGTTTCGCCAGGAAATGCTGGTCGTGGTGATCGGCACCGTCACGGCGCTGAGCATGAAGATCTCCGCCTTCGAGAAGCTGATGCTGGTCGCCGTGCTGGTGTTTGTGCTGGTTGTCGAACTGATCAACTCGGCCATCGAGGCGGTGGTCGACCGCATCTCGCTCGAGCCCCATCCGCTGTCGAAAAATGCCAAGGACCTCGGCAGCGCGGCGGTCGCGCTGGCGATCGGCATTGCCGCCGCGGCCTGGGCCGTGGTGCTGTTCAACCGTTTCTACTAGCGCTTATTCGTAGCAGGTGGCAACGGCGCCACCCCGAGTGCTGGCGTGTGGTCCAGGACGACTCTGGTCGCCGCCGCTGCGCTCGGTCACAGCAATGCCGAATCCGGCCTCGGCGACTGGCCGCCGGGTTGGGAGAAGTTGCACTTATTATATGATCGGGCGCACAATGGACATCCGGCGTTGCCGGCATGAGCATTGGCGCGCCTGACCCTTTCAACACCTCTGGAGACCACCATGACATTACGCTTGGGCGACATCGCCCCTGATTTCGAGCAGGATTCCTCAATTGGCAAGATCAAGTTCCACGAGTGGGCGGGCGACTCGTGGGTGGTATTGTTTTCCCACCCGGCCGACTTCACCCCGGTCTGCACTACCGAGCTCGGCCTGACCGCCAAGCTCAAGCCCGAGTTCGAGAAACGCAACGTCAAGGCGATCGCGTTGTCGGTCGACCCGGCCGAAGCCCACAAGAACTGGATCCGCGACATCGAAGAGACCCAGCAGACCGTGGTCGGCTTTCCGATCATTGCCGACGAGGACAAAACGGTATCGGTGCTGTACGACATGATCCACCCGAACCAGTCGGTGACGGCGACGGTGCGCTCGCTGTTCATCATCGACCCGCAGAAGAAGGTGCGGCTGACGATCACCTATCCGATGAGCACCGGGCGCAATTTCGACGAAGTGCTGCGGGTGATCGACGCGCTGCAGCTGACCGACAAGCACACGGTCGCCACGCCCGGCAACTGGCGCGACGGCGATGACGTGATCATCCCGCTGACGGTGCAAGATCCCGAGGTGATCAAGCAGAAGTATCCAAAGGGATTCACTGCGGAGCGGCCATATTTGCGGATGACGCCGCAGCCGAACAAGTAACTCGAGCAACGCAACGAACGCGCCTCCGGGCGCGTTTTTTGGCCGCCAACGAGCTCGGTCGCCAGGCCGACTTTGAACGCATAAGCAAATAAGATAACCGTTGTTTGGCATATCGCTCAGTTAGCTTAACCTTGCAGCTAACTTGAGGGACCATATGCTTCTGACTTATATCATTTCCGGATTCGCCGTAGGCTTGCTCGTCGGCATGACCGGAGTCGGCGGTGGCTCATTGATGACCCCGCTGCTGACCTTGCTGTTCGGCGTGCCGCCATCGGTCGCGGTCGGCACCGACTTGGCATTCGCCTCGATCACCAAGACCGCCGGCACCTTCACCCATCGCCTGCGCGACACCATCCGCTGGGACATCGTGCGCGCGCTATGCGTCGGCGCCTTGCCCGCCGCGGTGCTGGCCACGCTGGCGCTCAAGCAGTTCGGCGCCCTCGACAAGGAAATCGGCCAGGTGATCCGTTATTCGATCGCCGGCTCGGTCCTGCTGACGGTCACCGCGCTGCTGTTCAAGCCGCGCATGCTGGCCTGGATCAATGCCAAGCCAAGCCGCCAGTTGCACGGCCGCCCGCTGTTTATCGCGACCGTCGTCTCCGGCGCCGTGCTCGGCGTGCTGGTGACGGTGTCGTCGATCGGCGCCGGCGCCATCGGCGCCACCTTGCTGGTGATGCTGTATCCACGCATGAGCTCGGCTGAAGTGGCCGGCACCGACATCGCCTACGCCGTGCCGCTGACCGCCATTGCCGCGTTCGGCCACTGGTGGCTCGGCTCGATCGACTGGAACCTGCTCGGTGCGCTGCTGGTCGGGTCGGTGCCCGGCATCATGATCGGATCGTACGGCGCGCGCGCCGTGCCCGAGCGTTTCCTGCGCGGCCTGCTGGCTGCAACCTTGACCGGCGTGGCCGCGAAACTGATTTACTAGTTCTTAATAGCCAATTCGTCTATGCAAATGCGAAATGCTTCGTTTGCGTTATGAGTTTCTGGTGCGATTATCGCATCCTCATAGAAGAATTCGTAATAAGAGGACCGAATGCCAGCTGTCTCCATCCCCAAGCCGCAAGGCGCGCCATTCCGGGTCATGCCCGGCTTTGGCCTGTCGCTCGGCTTCACCATTTTCTACCTCGGGCTGATCGTCCTGATTCCGCTGTCGGCGGTGTTCCTGAAGACCTTCACGATGACGTGGGAAGCCTTTTGGAGCGCGGTCACGTCGGACCGGGTAGTCGCGTCGTACAAGCTCAGTTTCGGCGCGTCGCTGATCGCCGCTTTCATCAACGTCATCTTCGGCGGAATCGTCGCCTGGGTGCTGGTGCGCTATAAATTCCCCGGCAAGCGCTTCGTCGACGCACTGGTCGACCTGCCGTTCGCGCTGCCGACCGCGGTCGCCGGCATTACGCTCACCGCGCTGTATTCGACCAATGGCTGGATCGGAAAATACCTCGCCGAATTCGGCATCAAGGTCGCCTTCACGCCGCTCGGCGTGGTGGTGGCGCTGACCTTCATCGGCCTGCCGTTCGTCGTGCGCACGGTGCAGCCGGTGCTCGAAGAAGCCGAACGCGAACTCGAGGAAGCCGCCGCCAGCCTGGGCGCGAGTTCGCTGCAGATCTTCGCGCGCGTCGTCTTTCCGACCATCATGCCGGCGTTGTTGACCGGCTTCGCGCTCGCCTTTGCGCGCGCCACCGGCGAATACGGCTCGGTCATTTTCATCGCCGGGAACATGCCGATGGTGTCCGAGATCACGCCGCTGTTCATCATTACCAAGCTGGAACAGTACGACTACGCCGGCGCCACCGCGATCGCGGTGGTGATGCTGCTGGCGTCGTTCGCCATGCTGTTGACGATTAACCTGCTGCAGGCATGGAGCCGCACCCGGGCGGGCAAAAAATGAGCGCGCTCGTAGAAAAAATCGTGGATACCCCTGCCGTCGCACCGCCGCGCCGCGGCGAGCTGCCCACCGCCTCGAATGTATTCGAGCCTGCCTGGATCCGCATCTCGCTGATCGTCGTCGCGCTGTCCTTCCTCACGCTGTTCCTGTTCGTGCCGCTGGCGGCGGTATTTGCCGAAGCATTCAAGAAAGGCTGGCAGGCCTACTTGGCCGCGATCACCGATCCCGATGCCGTCTCCGCCATCAAGCTGACCTTGATCGCCGCGGTGATCGCGGTGCCGCTGAACCTCGTGTTCGGCGTCGCCGCTTCCTGGGCCATCGCCAAGTTCGAATTCCGCGGCAAGAGCATTTTGCTGACGCTGATCGACCTGCCGTTCTCGGTGTCGCCGGTGATCTCGGGCCTGATCTACGTGCTGATGTTCGGCGCCCAGGGCTGGATCGGCCCGTGGCTGCAGGAGCACGACATCAAGATCCTGTTCGCCGTGCCTGGCATCGTGCTCGCCACCATCTTCATCACATTCCCGTTCGTCGCGCGCGAACTGATCCCGCTGATGCAGGCGCAGGGCACCGAAGAAGAAGAGGCCGCGCTGGTGCTGGGCGCCTCCGGCTGGAACACCTTCCGCCGCGTGACGCTGCCGAACATCAAATGGGGCCTGCTGTACGGCGTCATCTTGTGCAACGCGCGCGCCATGGGCGAATTCGGTGCGGTGTCGGTGGTGTCGGGCCACATCCGCGGCGAGACCAACACCATGCCGCTGCAGGTCGAGATTCTCTACAACGAATACAACTTCGCGGCCGCCTTCGCGATCGCCTCGCTGCTCGCCTTGCTGGCGCTGGTAACGCTGGCGATCAAGTCATTCATCGAATGGCGCCTGCACGAATCACAGAACGTCGATTCCGACGTGCGCATCCTGGAGCACACAGCATGACGATCGAAGTCAACAACATCCGCAAGCAGTTCGGCCAGTTCACTGCGCTCGATAACGTCTCGCTGCAGTTCCCCACCGGCGAACTGACCGCGCTGCTGGGGCCTTCCGGCTGCGGCAAGACGACGCTGCTGCGCATCATCGCCGGCCTCGAGCATCCCGACTCTGGCCAGGTCCTGCTGGACGGCGAAGACGCCTCCGCGCGCCACGTGCGCGAGCGCCAGGTCGGCTTCGTGTTCCAGCATTACGCGCTGTTCAAGCACATGACCGTGTTCGAGAACGTCGCCTTCGGCCTGCGCGTCAAGGCGCGCAAGGACCGCCCGTCGGAGCAGGCGATCCGCGACAAGGTCCGGTCGTTGCTCGACCTGGTGCAGCTCGACTGGCTGGCTGACCGCTATCCGCCGCAGCTGTCGGGCGGGCAGCGTCAGCGCATCGCCCTGGCGCGCGCGCTCGCGGTCGAGCCGCGCGTGCTGCTGCTCGACGAGCCGTTCGGCGCGCTCGACGCCAAGGTGCGCAAGGAGCTGCGGCGCTGGCTGCGCCGCCTGCACGACGACCTGCACGTGACCAGCATCTTCGTCACCCACGACCAGGAAGAGGCGCTCGAGGTGGCCGACCAGGTGGTGCTGATGAACAAAGGCCGGGTCGTGCAGCTCGGCACGCCCGACGCCGTGTACAACCACCCGGCGTCGCCGTTCGTCTACGGCTTTCTCGGCAACGTCAACCTGTTCCACGGCCGCGTGCACGAAGGCGTGCTGGCCAGCGGCGGCACCACCTTCGACGTGCCCGACCACGCCGAAGTCCAGGACGGCAAAGGCATCGCCTACGTGCGTCCGCACGACCTCGAAGTCGACCGCTATGCGCCCGGCGCCGAAGGCATCGTCGTCAAGCTGCGCCGCGCCCACGCGATCGGGCCGCTCGCCCAGCTCGACCTCGAACGCACCGACAACGCCGAAATCATCGAGGCGGTCATCCCGAACGAACGCTATCGCCAGCTGCAGCTCAAGGACGGCGAGACGCTGGTCGTGCGGCCGCGCCGCATGCAGGTGTTCGTCGACCAGGGCGCGGCCATATGAATTTCCAGCAGCTGCGCTCGATTCGCGAGGCGGCGCGGCGCAACTTCAACCTGACCGAAGTTGCCAACGCGCTGTTCACGTCGCAGCCCGGCGTGAGCCGCCAGATCCGCGAACTCGAAGATGAACTCGGCGTCGTCATCTTCGAGCGCAACGGCAAGCGCCTGACCGGCTTGACCGATCCCGGCAAGGGCATCCTGAAGATCGTCGACCGGCTGTTGGTGGAAGCGGAAAACCTGCAGCAGGCCAGCCTCGAGTACGCCGGCCAGAAGAGCGGCACGCTGTCGATCGCCGCGACCCACACGCAGGCGCGCTATGCGCTGCCGAAGGTGGTGCAGTCCTTTCGCGCCGATTTTCCCGAGGTGCGTATCGCGCTGCAGCAAAGCGCGCCCGATCACATCGCCGAGTGGGTCTTGTCGGGCAAGGCCGATTTCGGCATCGCCACCGAAGGCCTGTCGCAGTTTCCCGACCTGGTCTCGTTCCCCTGCTACAGCTGGAGCCACCTGATCGTGGTGCCGGACGGGCATCCGCTGCTGGCGCATTCGCCGATCCGGCTGGAGGAACTGGCCGCGTACCCGCTGATCACCTACGATGTCGGCTTCACCGGCCGCGGCCACATCGACGCCGCCTTCGCCAAGGCAGGCGTCAAGACCGACATCGTGCTCACCGCAATGGACTCGGACGTCATCAAGCAGTACGTGTCGCTGGGCCTCGGAGTAGGGCTGGTGGCGTCGATGGCCTTCGACCATGGGCGCGACAAGGGACTGCGCGCGGTCGAGGCGTCGCACCTGTTCGCACAGAACGTCACCCGCCTGGCGGTGCGCCGTGGCGCCTACCTGCGCTCGTATGCGTATCACTTCATCGAGCAGTTCGCGCCGGCGCTCACGCGCGCCGAAATCGACCGCGCGTTGAACGCCGAGGCGGCGCACAGCTAGCTTCGGGTCTTACTGGCCGGGGTTTGGTAGCCGCGCGTGGATGGCGTTGATCGAGTCGATCATGTGCTCGGGCAGGGTCGTCTCGGCGGAGTCGATGTTTTCCTTGAGCTGCGCCAGGCTGGTCGCGCCGATGATCGTCGAGGCGACGAACGGCCGCGTATAGCACCAGGCCAGCGCCATCTGCGCCGGCGTCATGCCGTTCTCGCGCGCCAGCTGCGCATACTCCTTCACCGCCGCCAGCACCGACGGGCGCAGGTAGCGCGGACTCCACGTCGGCGGGAAGATCGTCAGCCGGCCGCTCGCCTTCGGGTTGTCGAGGTACTTCGCGCTTAGCTGGCCGAACGCCAGCGGGCTGTAAGCGAGCAGGCCAACCTCTTCGCGAAAGCAGGTCTCATCCAACAGGCTTGTTTCAAAGCCGCGCGCGGTCAGGTTGTACAGGTTCTGGATGGTGGCGATGCGCGGCAGACCTTTGATCTCGGACTGCTTGGTGAACTCGCACACGCCCCACGAGCTCTCGTTGGAGACGCCGATCTGGCCGATCTTGCCGGCGTCGACCAGGCTGCCCAGCGCCGCCAGCGTGTCTTCGATCGCCACGCAGCTGCGCTCCTTGTGCGGCTCGAACGCGGTAGCGCCGAAGATCGGCACGTTGCGGCTCGGCCAGTGCAGCTGGTACAAGTCGATGTGGTCGGTCTGCAGGCGCTGCAGGCTCGTCTCGACCGCGGCGCGGATGTTGGCCGCGTCGAGGTTGTTGGCGCCGCCGCGTACCCAGTGCAGCCCCGGATTCGGGCCGGCCACCTTGGTGGCCAGCACGACGTCGCCGCGCCGGCCGGTCTTCTTCAGCCACGAACCGATGAAGCGCTCGGTCGCGCCCTGCGTGTCGGCGCGCGGCATCACCGGATACATCTCGGCGGTGTCGATGAAGTTGATGCCGCGTTCGAGCGCGTAATCGAGCTGGCTGTGGGCATCCGCTTCGGTGTTCTGTTCGCCGAACGTCATCGTTCCCAGGCATACCTTCGACACGCGCAGCGGGCTCGTTCCGAGTAGTGTGGTTTTCATCGCACAGTTCCTTGTCTGATGGCGTTGGCGCACTCGCGCACCAGCGCCGGCCCGGTGTAAATCAGGCCGCTGTAGAGCTGCACCAGCGCGGCGCCGGCATCCATCTTGGCCTTGGCGTCGGCGCCCGACATGATGCCGCCGACGCCGATGATCGGCAGCTCGTCGCCCAGTTCGTAGTGCAGTGCGCGGATCACGATGTTCGACAGTTCGAACACCGGCTTGCCCGACAGGCCGCCGGCCTCAAGGCCATGCTCCATGCCCTCGACGGCGCTGCGCGACAGCGTCGTGTTGGTGGCGATGACGCCGTCGATCCGGTGCCGCAGCAGCGCGCCGGCGATGTTCTTGACCTGCTCGGAGTCGATGTCGGGCGCGATCTTGAGCGTGATCGGCACGTAGCGTTGGTGCCGGTCGGCCAGGCGCGACTGCGCGTCCTTGAGCTGCGCCAGCAGCGCGTCCAGTTCGGAGGCGCCTTGCAGCTGGCGCAGGTTCTTCGTGTTGGGCGACGAGATGTTCACCGTGACGTAGCTGGCGTACGGGTAGACCTTCTGCAGGCAGTGCAGGTAGTCCTCGGCCGCGCGCTCGATCGGCGTGTCGGCGTTCTTGCCGATGTTCAGTCCCAGCACTCCCTCCTTGTTCTGGTAGAACTTCGAGGCCTGCACGTTGGCGACAAAGGCGTCGACGCCGCCGTTGTTAAAGCCCATGCGGTTGATGATGGCCTTCGCTTGCGGCAGGCGGAACATGCGCGGCTTCGGATTGCCGGCCTGGCCGCGCGGCGTCACGGTGCCCACTTCGATCGACCCGAAGCCAAGCGCCGCCAGGCCATCGATGTAGGCGCCGTCCTTGTCGAGCCCGGCGGCGAGGCCGACCGGGTTGGGGAAGGTGATGCCCATCACCGTGCGCGGATCGGGCGCCGGCTTGGCGAACGCGCGCGTGAGGCCGAGCGCGGCGGCGCGGCGCAGCGCCGGCAAGGTCAGGTTGTGGGCAGCTTCCGGATCGAGCGCGAACAGCAGGGGACGGGTGAGGGCGTACAGCAGTTTATCGGACATGGGGGGCGGGGGTTGTGCGGACCGCTCATTTTACCTCTTGTCGAGCAGCCCCCAGGCGCCATTGATGCGCGCCTCGAGCGGGCGGAAGTTGGTCTTGTACGCCATCTTCGGACTTTGCTCGATCCAGTAGCCGAGATACACGTACGGCAACCCCAGTTCGTGGGCCTGGGCGATCTGCCACAACACGTTGTAGGTGCCGAACGAGGCGCCCGCCACGTCAGGGTCGAAAAACGTGTAGACCGACGACAGGCCGTCGGACAGCACGTCGATGATCGACACCATGCGCAGCACGCCATCGGGCTCGCGAAATTCGACCAGGCGCGTGTTGACCCGGCTTTGCAGCAGGAACTGGGCGTACTGGTCGCGGCTGTCCTGGTCCATGCCGCCGCCGACGTGGCGCGTGCTCTGGTAGCGCAGATACAGCGCGTAGTGCTCGTCGGAGAAGCCGAGGTTGGCGACGATCGCCGCCAGCGACGCATGGCGCGCCGCGGCGCGGCGCTGGCCGCGGCTCGGCTTGAACTCGTCGGTGCGCACCCGCACCGGGATGCAGGCCTGGCAGCCGTCGCAATACGGCCGGTAGGTGAAGATGCCGCTGCGGCGAAAGCCGTTCTTGACCAGTTCGGAATAAACGTCGGCGTTGATCAGGTGGGACGGGGTGGCCACCTGCGAGCGCGCCTGGCGTGCGTCGAGGTAGCTGCACGGGTAGGGCGCCGTTGTGTAGAACTGCAGCGTTGAAAATGGCAGGTCGTTCAGGTGCGTCATGCGGATGCTCTCGATGTGACGTGGTTGCGCTACGGTGTGTGGTTCTACGTCTGTATCCTAATCTATTCTAACGAAAGATTCGCATCCTCACCGGGCCGCTGTCAAGGGCGGCACCGGCTGCCAGTTCGAAATGCCCGGTGCGCGGATGGCGGCGCGCAAGTGTTCAAGAAACTCGGCGCGGGAAATCGGCGCCGCGCCAAGCGACGCCAGGTGCCCGGTCTCCTGCTGGCAGTCGATCATCGCCACCCCGTGGCTGCGCAGGAAGGCAACCAGGTAAGCGAGCGCGATCTTGGAGCCGTCGGTAACGCGCGCGAACATCGATTCGCCGTAAAACATGCGGCCGATGCACACGCCATAGGCGCCGCCCACCAGTTCGCCGTCGAGCCACAGTTCCGACGAATGACCGTAGCCCATCGCGTGCAGGCCGGTGTAGCCGTCGATGATGTCTTTCGAAATCCAGGTGCCGGGGCCGTCGCGGCGCGGCGCCGCGCAGGCGCGCATGACGCCTTCGAACGCGCTGTCGAACCGCACCTGCCAGCGCCCGCCCTCCTGCATGCTGCGCTCGACCCGGCGCAGCGTTTTTTTCAGGCTGTCGCTGATGCGGAATTGGTCGGTGCGCAGCACCATGCGCGGATCGGTGCTCCACCACAGGATCGGCTGGCCCTCGGAAAACCACGGAAAGATGCCGTGCTGGTAGGCGATCAGCAGCCGCTGCGGCGACAGGTCGGCGCCGGCCGCGAGCAGGCCGGGCGCGTCGATCGTCAGCGCGTGCGAGACGTCGGGAAACGGCGTATTCGTTTCGAGCCAGGGAATCATGGTCAGCCAGGGTCGCTGGCGGCACGCATCGGACGCACGATGTCCATACTGTGGAATCCGTAACTGCCGCCTTCACGGATTTTGACGCGATCGGCAAAGAACAGTTCCAGCGTCTTGCGAATGGTCGGGAAGGCAAGGTCGTCCCACGGAATGTCGCGTTCGCTGAACAGGCGCACGTCCAGGCTTTCGATGCCGGCGGCAAAGTCGAGGTCGCGCAGCCGCGCCAGGTAGAACAGATGCACTTGATGGACGTGCGCCACGTTGAGCAACGTAAACAAGGGGCCAAGCTCGATGTTGGCGCCGGCTTCTTCTTCCGTTTCGCGGATTGCCGCCTCGGCCGTCGTTTCGCTGTTTTCCATGAAGCCGGCGGGCAATGTCCAGTAGCCGTAGCGTGGTTCGATCGCCCGCTTGCACAGCAGCACTTGCAGTTCGCCATCGCTTTCCCAGACCGGCAGGGAGCCGATCACCAGCTTGGGATTCTGGTAATGAATTGCGTCGCATTGCGCGCAGACGTAGCGCGGCCGGTTGTCGCCCTCGGGAATAGCCAGGGCGACGGGATGGGCGCAGTCGGAACAAAATTTCATAGGTAGCCGGTAGGATGTTATTTCGCTTACTTTACACCGATTGCGTCCGCTTCGCCGCAACCGGGAGCAGGCCGAAACCGGCATCGGCCAGACGAAGCGTGCTGCTATCGCACATTGCCTATAGATTGATATTGCCTAACCGGTCGATTGTCCGTATAATCTTTCCTGCGGGGTGGAGCAGTCTGGCAGCTCGTCGGGCTCATAACCCGAAGGTCACAGGTTCAAATCCTGTCCCCGCAACCAGAATTGCAGACAAGCCGCTAGTTTCGAAAGGAACTAGCGGCTTTTCCGTATTTGCTCGTGTGCTTTCATGCAACCGGGGCACTCCTCGATGTGCGTCAACTTCGCCGCAGGCAGGCCGGACATTGGCCCGCTGCCGCGGTCGAACCAATGGCCGTCCCCTGTCGGGGCGGTCACACGACAGGAGCGCGAAACAATGAGTACTGTTGACGAAATCAATCAATCGTGGGGCTGGGTCGGGCTGACGGCTGTCGAAGTGCTCGGGGAAAACGACTTCGGCAACCTGATCATCCGCGATGAAGACGGTAGATACTGGCGCCTTTGTCCACAGGAATTACGCTGTGAACCGGTGGCCGGCGACCAGGACGAGTTCGACAAGCTGTCCTACAACCAGCAATTTCTCCACGGCTGGTACATGACCGAACTGGTGACCCTGGCGCGTGAAAAGCTCGGGCCGCTGGCGTCCGGGCGCAAGTACTGCATGACGGTGCCGGGCGTGCTCGGCGGCGAATACGGCGAGGACAACCTGGCCACCGCGCCGCTGCTGGACCTGATCCGTTTCAGCGGCGAGGGTGCGCAGCAATTCCTTGGCCTGGACTGATCAGCCGCCGAAGGCGCGCATCACGCCGACGTGGAACACATCGCGGTCATTTGCCTGCTGGTAACTCTTGACGCGGCTAAGGGCGAAAAACGCCTTGGTGCGCTTGTCGAGTTTCCGTTCGGCTTGCATGGTCAGCAAGCCATGCACGCCGGTGCGGTGCGGGCCGCGCCGGTTGCGTGCCACATACGGGCCGAATCCGACCGCGACCTGCCAGTTACGGGTGACCGGCTGCACGAACCAGCCCTGCACGGCGACGCCGCGGCGGTCGACCATCACCTCGTCATCGCCTTCGAGCACCGCCTTGGCCGACAGCGCCCATTTGCCGCCGTATTGCTTTGCCTCCAGTGTTCCGCTGGCAACCGCCCGCCGCCCCGTTTGCGTCGTTTTCGAGCTGCCGAGCGAAGCGCCGAGCCACAGGCGCCCTTGCCGCAGCGTGCCTTCGGTGTAAGGCGGCACGCTGGCAAACTGGCGGCCGACGCCGATCATGACGGCGTGCGAGCGGTGCGCACGGCGCATCCAGACGTGGTTGTACGCTAGCCGCAAGTGCAACCCCGGCGTCCAGCGATCGAGGCGATAGCGCAGCGCTACACTGCTAAGGATGCCACGGCTCGCTTCGTTGATCTCGACGCCATTGACCATTGTGGTGTCGTAGGTCGAATAGGGCCCGGCCGACAGTTCCCCTGTGAAGCCGGCGCCCAGCGCGCGCGTGATGGTGGCCTGCAGCGCAAAGCCGTCGCGATGGTGGTTGTCGGGATGGCCTTCGTTGTTATAGACGAAATCGATCCGCACGCTCGAGTCGCGGCGGGTCCGGTCCAGCCCGAGCAGCGCCGGATCGAGTTCGCGCCCGAGCCGCAATTCGCCGGCGCGCCAGGACATCGAGCGGTCGCCGCGCAGGTCGTCGCCATAAATATTGCCATTGCCGTGTTGGAATGACAGGTAGGCGCCCCGTCGATCGGCATCCGGTGTCTGGGCAGGCGCGCCGCCGGCGGCGGCCAGTACGGCGGTCAGGCAGCATAAGCGCTTCATCGGTCTGGCCTCCTTCAGCAGTTGGAGCGCTTGAATCGATGAGGGTTGGCCCGCCGGGCGCGGTGTGTTTGCGCTAACGCAAACGGTGGCTAGTCAGTCGGCATGGCTGAGACTGGCCCACAGGTGGGCTGCGGCCATCGTCCGGTGCGGCCGGTAGCGCTCGAGCAACGCTTCGGTGCGGGCAATGTCGGGCTTGGCGTCTTCGTTCAGCAGCTTCTGGAATGCGGCGCGGATGGCAACGTCGCCATGCAGGGAGCAGTCGGCATAGCCGTAGCCGCGCAGCAGCGCGTAGTTGACGGTCCACGGGCCGATGCCCTTGACCGCCAGCAGCGCCGCGCTGGCCGTGGCGATGTCGTCGTCGCGCGCCAGGCTCAGTTCGCCGGCGTCGAGCAGGCGCGCCACGCGCAGCAGCGTGTCGGCCTTCGAGCGCGAAAACTTGCGCCCCGTCAGGTCGGCGGCGTCGAGCGCGGCGACCTGCGCCGCTTCCGGATAGCACCACAGCCCGCTGCTGTGCTGGCGGCCGGCCTGCACGATGAAGGTGCGGCGTAGCGCGATGGCGAACGGCAGGTTGATCTGCTGGCCGATGATGGCCCAGGTCAGCGCTTCGAAGATGGTGGCCGACTGCACGATGCGCAGGCCCGGACTGCGCCGCGCGGCAGCGCCCAGCAGCGCATCGCCGCCGGCCAGTGCCAGGAACGGCGCCGGGTCGATGCGCAGGCCAAGGATATTGAGCAGGGCGTCGTCGATCATCGCGCGCGCCGCGTCGGTCAGCGCGCCGTCGGCGTGCACGTCGCAGCGCGCCAGCGATTCGCCCAGCGTCACCTCGAGCAGCACCGCCACGCCGTCGAGCAGCACGCCCTTGCCGATGCGCCCGGCCGACACCTGCTCGGCGACGCCTTCGGCATCGCGGCTGTGGAAGGCCAGCACGTCGGCCGCCTGGTAGCCGGGAGGCAGCGGGATCGTTATCTGCAGCGTCGCCGGCATCTCAATTGACCCGCGCCGGTTTCGCGCCGAAGCGCGGCACGAAACCGGTCACCAGCGCGGTGCCGGCGATGACGATGGCCGCGCCCACGGCGGTGTACCAGCCGACCGCCTCACCGAGGAACAGCACGCCCCACAGGATACCGAACAAGGGATTGAGGAAGGTGACGGTCAGCGCCGAGGTCGGGCCGACGTCGTCGATCAGCTTGAAGTACAGGATGTAGGCGATGCCGCTGCAGACCACGCCGAGCGCCAGGGCGGCGGCCATGATGCCCATCGTCGGCGCGGCCGGCGCCGGAAAGAACGGCACCAGCGGCAGCACCAGCAGCGCGGCGGCCCACATGCTGCCGTGGGCATTGGCGAACGGCTCGACGCTCCTGGCGGTGCGCGCATACGCGCTGGCCAGGCTGTAGCTGAGCGCCGCGGCCAGCGCCGCCGCCACCGCCAGCGCCGCGCCCGGGCCGGACGTGGCGTGATCGAAGCCGACCAGCAGCGCGACGCCGCCGGTGCCGAGCAACAGGCCGGCGGCGACGCGCCCGCTGATGCGCTGGCGCGACCAGGCCGCGCCGATCAGCGCGCCCCACATCGGCGCGGTGGCGTTCAGCACCGACAGCACAGAAGCGGTCAAGGTGCGCGCGGCGAACGCGAACAGCAAAAACGGCAGCGCCGAATTGAACAACCCCAGCATCAGATAGTGCTTCCAGTTGGCGCGCAGGTCCAGCCGCTTCTTCAGGAACAGGCCGACGATGGCGAGAAACAGCGCGGCAAAGGCGACGCGGTATTCGATCAGCACCGCCGGCCCCAGCACCGGCGCGCAGATGCGCATGAAAAGAAAGGAGCTTCCCCAGATCGCCGCGAGCAGCACCAGGCGCAGGAAGTTTGCTGTGTTCATAAAAATCCGGTCAGTGAAACGGGGTAGTGTGGAGCAAGCGCGCGCCTGCGCAACCTGTTTCTTGCGCTCGAACTGCTTGGTCCGAACTGCTTAGTCGCGCACGCAGGCCTCGGTGCCGGCCGGCGTCAGCGCGGCGGCATGGTTCACTTGCAGGCCGGCCGGCACGCCGTTCTTCACCGCCGTCATCTCGGCCAGGATCGATATCGCGATCTCGGCCGGCGTCTTGCTGCCGATGTACAGGCCAACCGGCCCATGCAGGCGCGCCAGCTCGGCGTCGTTCAGGTCGAACAGCTTGAGCCGCTCGCGCCGCTTGGCGTTGTTCAGGCGCGAACCGATTGCCCCGACATAGAAGGCGTCCGACTTGAGCGCTTCCATCAGCGCCAGGTCGTCGAGCTTGGGGTCGTGGGTCAGCGCCAGCACCGCGCTGCGCCGGTCCAGCTTCGCGTCGATCACCAGGTCGTCCGGCATCGTGTGCACCAGCTCGACGCCGGGCAGCTGCCAGCCGGCGCTGTATTCCTCGCGCGGGTCGCACACGGTGACGTGGTAATCCATCGCGCTGGCCACTTGCGCCACAAACCGCGACAGCTGGCCGGCGCCGATGATGAACAGGCGCCAGCGCGGCCCGTGCACGGTGCACAGCGCGCCATCGGCCACTAGCTGGGTGGCGCCGGCGTCGGCGTGCGTCAGCGTGACGGCGCCGCTGGCCAGGTCGAGCCGGCGCGCCACCAGCTCGTGGCGTTCGAGCCGCGCCAGCAGTTCGTCGATGCCGCTGGCGGCCGACAGTGGCTCGATCGCCAGTTCGATGGTGCCGCCGCACGGCAGACCGAAGCGGTGCGCTTCGTCGGCGCTGATGCCGTAGCTGAGAATTTCGGGAACGGTGCGGGTGATGCCGTGCTGGCGCACCTGCTCGATCAGGTCGTCCTCGATGCAGCCGCCCGACACCGAGCCGACAACCTGGCCGTCCTCGCAGATGGCGAGGGTGGCGCCGATCGGCCGCGGGCTCGATCCCCACGTCTTGACCACGGTAACGAGTTGGCAGCGGCGGCCGTTCGCAAGCCAGAGCGCGGCGGTCTTTAATACTTCAAGGTCTATGCTGTCCATGGATCGAATATACTGGGCGTCTGACTACACGCACGGTGGATAATATGGACCATGATACAAAAAAAGACGACGGCTCGCCGAAGTTCGGCCGGTTGCTGGCCGTGCTGGTCGCTGCGGTGGTGTTTTGCGGACTGCTGACGTGGATGATGGGGACGTTCTTCCCCGATTTCCCGAACTTCTGAGAGATGCTGGGGTCTGACCATAGGTCAGACCCGGACTCGCTTCTTCTACCTGGTGCCCGACCTTACGGCGTCACCGACTTGCGCGAACCTGGCTTCGCCTTCACTTCGGCAACCGTCTTCTCGATGGCCGCGACACGCGCCGCGGTGGCAGGATGGTTTGCCACATACCCGTTAAGCACCGTGCCCGGATGGGTCGCCGCAAGGCGCTTCCAGAACGGCGCGATGCCGTCGATGCTGTAGCCGGCGCGCGCGACCAGGTACACCGCCAGGCGGTCGGCGGCGACGTCGAGGTCCGACGGCATCGCCTTGATGCCGCCGCTGCCGATCAGCATCGACGTATCGGGCTTCACCGCGGCGAGGTTGTCGACGATGCTGGTAATAGTGCCGGTATTGCGCTGAGCGGCGGCGTGGCCGAGCAGGTTGTGCGCCATTCCCTTGGCCAGCAGGTAGGCCAGTTCGTCGTCGTTCTGCGTGAAGCCGATCATGCCGCGGGTGACCATCACGCGCGTGCCGTCGGCATACGAGTTGATGTTGTCTGCATTTCCCAGTTCGATGCCGAAGCCGCAGGCGCGGGTGACCGGGATGGTCAGGTTCTTCTCCCTGCCATCGCGTTCAACGCCCATCGGCAGGCTCGGATTGGCGGCCAGCAGCGGGCCGAAGACGCCGCCGGCCAGGGTCGACGCGTTCGCGCCGCTTGGCAGCGGCTTGGCGCCGGCGGTCATCAGGCGGTCGCCGCGGCGCAGGCCCGCTTGCGCCGCGCCGCTGCCGGCCAGCACGCCGGTTACCTGCAGGTGTTCGTCCATGCCAAAGGCGACGTGCGCCGCCTCGTTGTATTCGCCCGGGTACGAGTGGCGGTTCTTGGCGGTGAAGCCGAGCAGGCTGCGCGCCTTGTCCTTGCACAGCTCCGCGTTGTTGATCAACAGCGGTGCGGCGACGCGGTACAGGCGGTCCTGCAAGGCGGCCATGCGGGTCAGCGATTCGGCGGCGGCGGCCATGCGCGGCGTCAACCGCGGCACGACTTCTTCCGGCTGCTCTTGGGGCGCCGACGGAACCGGGCCTTGCAGCATGCGTGGAGGGGTGGTGCAGCCTGAAACCAGCAAGGCCAGCGCCAGTGCCGGCAGGGCGGTCCGAAGACGAACGATGCGCTTCATAGATTTCCTCACTTATTATTGTTTGCCGGTGCTACCGAAACCGCCAGCACCGCGTTGGCTTTGCTTGCCCGAGTCGAATTCGTCGACGACGTTGAATGCAACCTGCATGACCGGCACGATCATGAGCTGCGCCAGCCGTTCCATCGGGTTCAGCGTGAATGCCTGCTGCCCGCGGTTCCAGGTAGAGACCATCAACTGGCCCTGATAGTCGGAGTCGATCAAGCCTACCAGATTGCCGAGCACGATGCCGTTCTTGTGGCCCATGCCGCTGCGCGGCAGGATCATCGCGCAGTAGCCGGGATCGGCGACGTGGATCGCCAGGCCGGTCGGGATCAGCACCGTGGCGCCGGCCTCGATGGTGATGGCCTCGTCGATGCAGGCGCGCAGGTCAAGGCCGGCGCTGCCCGGGGTGGCGTAGGAAGGCAGCAGCTCCTTCATGCGCGGGTCGAGAATCTTGATGTCGATGGTCTTCATGGAGCCTTGTAAATCAGGTGAGAAAGGAGCGCTGGTCGATCCGCTTGGCGATCTCGGAAATGAGCTGGCGCGCCAGCGTGAGCTTGTCGGCACGCGGCAGCACGGTGTGGCCGCTTTCGTCGAACAGGATCACTGTGTTGTCATCCTGGCCGAAAGTCTGCGGGCCGATATTGCCAACCAACAGAGGAATCCCTTTTTTCTCGCGCTTGATTGCGCCAAATTCAAGCAGGTTTTCCGATTCGGCGGCGAAGCCGACACAGTACGGCCAGCCGGAAATGGAGGTGGTGGCCGCGACCGACGCCAGGATGTCGGCGTTCTGGGCGAATTCGAGCTGCGGCGCGCCGCCGTCGTGCTTTTTCATTTTCTGTTCGCTGGCGTTGGTGACGCGCCAGTCGGCCACGGCGGCCACGCCGATGAAGACGTGCTGGCCACCGACGGCGGCCATCACGGCGTCATGCATCTGCTGCGCGCTTTGCACGTTCTCGCGGCGCACGCCGTGCGGCGTGGGCAGCGTGGTCGGGCCCGACACCAGCACGACGTCGGCGCCGGCTTCGCGCGCCGCGCGCGCCACCGCGTAACCCATCTTCCCGGACGACAGGTTGGTGATGCCGCGCACCGGATCGATCGCCTCGAACGTCGGGCCGGCGGTGATCAGCACGCGGCGCCCGGCCAGCACTTTCGGCTGGAACGACGCCACCAGTTCTTCGAGCAGTTCGTCCGGTTCGAGCATGCGGCCAAAGCCGGTCTCGCCGCACGCCTGGTCGCCGGCGGCCGGACCGAAGATGCACAGGCCGTCGGCGCGCAACTGGGCGACGTTGCGGCGCGTGGCCGGGTTGTCCCACATCTCGACATTCATGGCCGGCGCGATGTGCAGCGGCACATCGCGCGGGCGCGCCAGGCACAGTGTCGACAGCAGGTCGTCGCTGGCGCCGTGCGCCAGCTTGCCGATGAAGTCTGCCGAACAGGGTGCAATCAGGATGGCGTCGGCGCCGCGCGTGAGGTCGATGTGGGCCATGTTGTTGGCGATGCGCGCATCCCACTGGTCGGTGTGCACCGGGTTGCCCGACAGCGCCTGCATCGTCACGGTGCCGATGAAGTGGGTGGCAGCTTCGGTCATCACGACCTGGACCACCGCGCCTTCCTTGATCAGCTGGCGGCACAAGTCGGCCGCCTTGTAGCAGGCCACCCCGCCGGACAGGCCGAGGACGATCTTCTTGCCCTTCAAATCCATCGTCATGCAAGCTCCCAGGTCAGGTCGTGTCAGTTTTTGTTAACGCGCCGCAGTTCGTCGTAGATGAACAGCGCGGCGCCGAGGCAGATCGCACTGTCGGCGATGTTAAACGCCGGGAAGTGGCCAAGGCCGCGGAAATGGAAATCGAGGAAGTCGATCACGTGGCCGTACAGCAGGCGGTCGATGACGTTGCCGATGGCGCCGCCCATGATCAGCGACAGCGCCCAGCAGTACAGGCGCTGGGTGCTGTGGCGGCGCAGCTGGTGGATGATGAACGCCACCGCGACGACGCCGATGGCGGTGAAGAAGTAGCGCTGCCAGCCGCTTTCGTTGGACAGGAAGCTGAAGGCGGCGCCGCGGTTATACGCCAGCACCAGGTTGAAGAACGACGTGATCACCTTCTCTTCGCCGAACACGAACATCTTGGAGACGGCGATCTTGGTGAGCTGGTCGCACAGAACGATGACGGCGGCAATGCCCAGCCAGGGCATCAGGCTGGTGCCGTTCTTCGGACGGGTGGAGAAGGTCGATGTTTTTTTAGTTGCCATGGTTCTCAGTCAGGATAGTGTTAGCCAACGCTCAGGCGAAAGCGCGTCGTTCGCCGCCGCCAAACAGGTTGCTCACGCAGCGGCTGCACAAGCCGGCATGCTCGGCGTGGCTGCCGACGTCGGCGCGGTAGTGCCAGCAGCGCTCGCACTTCGGCGCCAGCGACGCGGTCACTTCGATCGCTTCGTCCGCTTCCGCCGCCGCGACCACTTTCGCCTGCGAGGTGATGAAGACAAAGCGCAGGTCGTCGTCCAGGCTGGCGAGCAGCTTGTACTTCGCCGGCGCCGCCTTGATGGTCAGCTCGGCCTGCAGGGACGAACCGATGGCGCCCGATGCACGCAGCTCTTCGAGCTGCTTGGTGACGCCGGCGCGTACTTCGCGCAGGGCGGTGTACTTCTCCAGCAGCGCGTCGGCGTCAGGCATCAGCGGCAGCTCCCAGTAGGTCTGGGTGAAGATGGTTTCGTCGCTGGCGGCGTACGCGTCGGCGCCGGCGAACACGGCCCACGCTTCCTCGGCGGTGAACGACAGCGTCGGCGCCATTACGCGCAGCAGGCTTTGCGCGATGTGCCACAGCGCGGTCTGGGCCGAGCGGCGCGCCTGCGATCCCACCGCGGTGGTGTACAGGCGGTCCTTCAGAATGTCGAGGTAGAAGCCGCCCAGATCTTCCGAGCAGTAGTTCTGCAGGCGCGCGATCACCGGCTGGAATTCGAAGCGCTCGTAATGGGCCAGGATGTCTTTCTGCAGCGCGGCCATGCTGGCGATCGCGTAGCGGTCGATCTCGAGCAGTTCGGCGCCGGGCACGGCGTCAGCCTTCGGATCGAAGTCGGACGTGTTGGCCAGCAGGAATCGCAGCGTATTGCGGATGCGGCGGTACGATTCGGTGACGCGCTTGAGGATCTCTTCCGAGATCGCCAGCTCGCCCGTGTAGTCGGTCGAGGCGACCCACAGGCGCAGGATGTCGGCACCGAGGGTGTCGGAGATCTTCTGCGGCGCCAGCGTGTTACCGAGCGACTTCGACATCTTCTTGCCCTCGGCGTCGACGGTGAAGCCGTGCGTCAGCAGCGCCTTGTACGGCGCGCGCCCGTTCAGCATGGCCGACGTCAGCAGCGACGAGTGGAACCAGCCGCGGTGCTGGTCCGAGCCTTCCAGGTACAGGTCGGCGGGGAACGCCAACTGCTCCTTGTGCGAGCCGCGCAGCACGGTCTGGTGGGTGGCGCCGGAGTCGAACCAGACGTCGAGCGTGTCGCGGTTCTTGACGTACATGTCGGCGTCTTCGCCCAGCAGGTCCTTCGGCTCGATCGTCAGCCAGGCGTCGATGCCGCGCTGTTCGAACAGCTTGGCGATCTGCTCGATCAGTTCGGGCGTGCGCGGGTGCAGCTGGCCGGTTTCCTTGTGCAGGAAGAAGGCCATCGGCACGCCCCACTGGCGCTGGCGCGACAGCGTCCAGTCGGGTCGGTTGGCGATCATGCCGTGCAGGCGCGCCTGGCCCCAGTCGGGGAAGAAGGCGGTCTCGCCGATCGCTTTGAGCGCCGTTTCGCGCAGGGTCGGGCCGCCGTCCTTCGGCGTGGTGTCCATGCCGGCGAACCACTGCGAGGTGGCGCGGTAGACGATCGGCGTCTTGTGGCGCCAGCAGTGCATGTAGCTGTGGTCGAACATCTTCAGCTCGAACAGCGCGCCCGCTTCGGTCAGCGCGGCGCAGATCGGCTTGGACGCCTCCCAGATGGTCAGGCCGCCGAACAGCGGCAAGGTCGACGCGAAGCGGCCGTCGCCCATCACCGGGGTCAGGATCTGGTCGTCCTGCATGCCGTGCGCCTTGCACGAGATGAAGTCGTCGAGGCCGTAGGCCGGCGCAGAGTGGACCACGCCGGTGCCGCTTTCGGTGGTAACGTAGTCGGCCAGGTACATCGGCGAGAGGCGGTCAAAGAACGCGTCCTGGGCGTGCAGCGGGTGCCGGAAGCTGATGCCGCCCAGCGCGGCGCCGGGCGCGGTGGCGATCACCGTGCCTTCGAGCTTGTAGCGCTGCAGGCACGATTCGACCAGGTCGGCGGCGAGGATCAGCATCAGTGGCTTGCCGGCGCGTTCGGTCTGCACCAGCGCGTAGCTGATCTCGCCGTTGACGTTGAGCGCCTGGTTCGACGGGATGGTCCACGGCGTGGTGGTCCAGATGACGATGAAGCCGTCGCCTGGCGGCAGCGCGGCCAGGCCGAAGGCGGCGGCCAGCTTGTCATGTTCGGCAAAGGCGAAGCCGACGTCGATCGCCGGGTCGCGCTTGTCCTGGTATTCGACTTCCGCTTCGGCCAGCGCCGAGCCGCAATCGAAGCACCAGTTGACCGGTTTCAGGCCGCGGTACACATAGCCTTTTTCCAGCAGGGTGCCGAGCGCGCGCAGTTCGTTCGCTTCGTTCTCGAACGCCATCGTCAGGTAAGGGTTGTCCCATTCGCCGAGCACGCCCAGGCGGATGAAGCCGGTGCGCTGGCGGTCGACCTGCTCGAGCGCATACGCGCGCGCCTTGGCCAGCACTTCGGCGGTCGGCAGGTTTTTGCCGTACAGTTTTTCGATCTGGATCTCGATCGGCATGCCGTGGCAGTCCCAGCCCGGCACATACGGCGCGTCGAAGCCGGCCAGGGTGCGCGCCTTGACGACCATGTCCTTCAGGATCTTGTTGACCGCGTGGCCGAGGTGGATGTCGCCGTTGGCGTACGGCGGGCCGTCGTGCAGGATGAATTTCGGGCGGCCGGCGGCGGCCTTGCGCACGCGCTCATAGACCTTCTTGTCCTGCCATTGCTGGACCCAGCCCGGCTCGCGCTTGGCGAGGTCGCCGCGCATCGGGAACGGGGTATCGGTCATGTTGACTGGGTACTTGCTGTCGGCTTTCCTGGATTGTTTCGGCGCTGCTGGTTTGCTGGTATCGGACATGTTCTTCTTCAAAGGTGGTGTTGGGCTGGATGTCGGCGCCGGCGAGGGCGGGGCAAGATCCGCTTCAAATTCGGTCGGTCGCGGTGAGGGCGCCTGGGCGCTGGGCAAAGTAGCCGCGGGCCTGGCCGGCGTCGCGTTCGATGGCCGCGGTGAGGGTCGCGAGGTCGTCGTATTTTTCTTCGTCGCGGATTTTTTCGAGGAACTCGACGCGCACCAGTTTGCCGTAGCAGGACGCGGCGAAGTCGAACAGGTGCACCTCGAGCAGCACGCGGCCGCTGTCGTCGACGGTGGGGCGCACGCCAATGCTGGCCACCGCCGGCAGCGGCTGCGCCGCCAGGCCGTGCACGCGCACGATGAAGATGCCGGACAGGGCGGGGCGGTGCGCGACGCGCAGGTTCAAGGTCGGGAAGCCGAGCGTGCGGCCAAGTTTCTGGCCGTGGATGACGTGGCCGGAGATGGCGTAGGTGTGGCCGAGCAGCGCGCGCGCCTGGTCGAAGTCGCCCGCCGCCAGCGCCGCGCGCACCGCCGACGACGAGATGCGCTGCTCGCCATGCATCACTGTTTTCAGCGTCTCGACCTGAAAGCCGAGGCGCTTGCCTTCTTCGACCAGCATGGCGACGGTGCCGGCGCGCCGGGCGCCGTAGCAGAAGTCGTCGCCGACCATCAGCCACTTGACGTGCAGGCCCTCGACCAGCACGCGGCTGGTGAATTCTTCCGGCGCCATGGCGGCGAAGTGGGCGTTGAAGTGTTCGACGATGACGCGGTCGATGCCGGCGTCGGCGAGCGACTCGAGCTTGTCGCGCAGGTTGGCGATGCGGCTCGGCGCGCGCGACAGGTCGCCGGCGCGGGCGGCGAAAAATTCGCGCGGGTGAGGCTCGAACGTCATCACCGCCGCTTCCAGGTCGAGCGCGGAGGCGGCGGCGCGCACGCGCGCCAACAATGCCTGGTGGCCGAGGTGGACACCGTCAAAGTTGCCGATCGTGAGGGCGCAGGGCGCGCGCGCCCTGTCGTTGGGAATTCCCCGGAATACCTTCATAGGTGGGTAGCGTAAAGCGTGCGAAATAGGGGATTATACGGTCAAGTTGCGGCTTGCACACTGTGGCCGGGGCATGTTCGATGGCAACAAAGCAAAAAAGCGCCACCCGCGGGGGCGGGCAGCGCTTTTTATCGGGATGCCCGCGCGGGCGATCAGGCCATCGGATGGTTGATGGCCATGATCCAGTAGCGTGCCAGCTCGGCCGTGCCGTCCTTGCCGCCGACCGTCTTCAGGGTCGTGATCGCTTGCTGTTTCTTGCCGGCCGAAGCGTATGCCTCGCCCAGGCGCAGCTTGGCGTCTTCCGGATTGCGCAAGCCGCCGGCCTTGATGGCTGCCGTCATCATGGCCAAGCCCTTGTCGGCCTGGCCAGCCTGGACCAGGCCGTAGCCCATCGCCAACAGGCCGTCGTTGTCCTTGGCCTTGACCAGTGCCGCTTCGTCGACCGCCTGGTTCTTGTTGTTGTCTGCCAAGGTCTTCTCGGCCAGCGCCTTCAGGCGCTGGTGGCGCTCCGCTTCCGCGCCGACGCCCAGAACGCCGGCCTTGTAGCCTTTGTCGATGACCTTGAGCGCTTCAGCCGGCGCCTTGGCCTGGATCAGCAACTGCGCCATTTCGACCAGTTCGCTCGGCTTTTTCAGCAGGTTGTTGGCCAGCTTGAGGCGGTAGACGTCGACCGTCAGGCGGTTCGAGAAGGTCGGGGTGCCGGTCACGCGGTTCAGCAGGTCGGTCCAGTACGATGCCTTTGGATAGGACGCGGCCAGCTTCTCGATCGTGTTGACGTAGCCGACCTTGTCACCCTTTTTCAGGTAGATGTTCGCCAGCAGGCCGAGCTGATCTTCGTTCAGCGTGCCCATTTGCTTCAGTTCCGATTCGGCCTGGGTGTAGTTGCCCATGCTGTAGTAGTTCTGCACCAGGTAGGCGCGCAGTTTCGGGTCGTTCTTGTCTTTGAGCAGGCGATTAATGGTGGCGTTGGCCTTGCCAAAATCGCGCGCACGCATGTGGATGCCGACCAGGCCTTCGGTGAATTTCTCGCGCTCGTTGGCCGACAGCTTGCCGGAGGCGATCAGCGCCTCGAACGACTTGGCGGCGGCATCGTTGTCGCCCGCGGCCGAGGCGGCGGCGGCGCGCACGCGCTCGATCAGGTAGTCTTCATTGGCGGTCTTGCCGCTGACGCGTTCGGCTTCGTTCAACTTGGCCATGGCTTCGCGGTTTTTGCCTTGCTTCATCAGCGCTTGCGCTGCCTGCAGCGGGTTGCCTATTTCCGGACGCAAGGTTTCGGCCGCGTACGCGGTAGACAAGCCGAGAACCGGGGTTGCTGCGGTGAAGCCGAGAGCGGCCATGACGAGACCGAGATGTGCGAGACGGAATTTGGACATTGTCTGGAATTCTTTCATTCAAATTGAAAAACGGCAGGGGATACCTGCCGTGTTCGTCAAACTAAAACGATTACTGGAACTGCTCGTTACCAACCATGCCGATCTTGGTCACACCGAGACGCTGCGCCGTCGCCATGACGCCGGCAACGTGCTTGTACTCAACCAGCTTGTTGGGGCGCAGGTGCACCTCTGGCTGGTCTGCCTGGGCCGAAACGCTGGACATCTTCTGCTCCAGGGTCGCGCGATCAGGCACCGGGACGTTGTCCCACAGGATCGTGCCGTCAAAGTCGACGTCGATCGTGATCACGACCGGGTCTTTCGTCGGTGGCGGAGGATTGCCGACCGGCATATTCAGGTTGACCGAATGGTTCTGTTTCGGAATTGTGATAATCAACAAGATAATCAAGACCAACATCACGTCGATCATTGGTGTCATGTTCATTTCCATCATTGGTTCCGGATCAGCATTGTGGCTGGCGGAACCCGAACCGACGTTCATACTCATGGTGTGTCCTTTTCAAATGTCGGGAGTCCCCCGCCGGCGCCAAGACTGCCGGCGCCGGCGGGGAGGGAATTAACCCTTGTCAGGCGGTTCGGTGATGAAACCGACCTTCTGGACCCCAGCACGTTGTGCCGTATAAACGACCTTGCCGATGAACTCGTAGCGCGTTTCCTGATCGCCACGGACATGCACTTCCGGCTGCGGCAGCTTGACCGACTCCTTTTTCAGAAACTCGAACAGTTCGTCTGTGTTCGCGAGCCGCTTCTGGTTCCAGTACATATCGCCATCTTTGTTGACGACGATATTGACATCTTCTGGCTTGGTCTTGACAACCTGGTTGATCTCGTTTGGCAGAGAAATTTTCTGCAACTTCAATACAACCGGGCTGGTAATCAGGAAGATGATCAGCAGAACCAACATGATGTCGACGAGCGGCGTCGTGTTGATTTCTGACATGACTGCATCTTCTTCTCCGTCATCGGAGCCGACACTCATCGACATAATTTATCCAATCTTTTTAGCACCGGCCAGGCGGCCAGCTTCGCTGGTCGACATTGCGCCGGAAATCAGAACCGAGTGAACGTCGGCGCTGAACGAGCGGATGTCTTCCATTGCGCTCTTGTTACGACGCACCAGCCAGTTGTAACCCAGAACTGCTGGAACTGCAACGAACAGACCGAACGCGGTCATGATCAGTGCTTCGCCAACTGGACCTGCAACCTTGTCGATCGATGCGTTACCGGTCATACCGATGTTGGTCAGCGCGCCGTAGATACCCCAGACGGTACCGAACAGACCGATAAACGGCGAGGTCGAACCAACGGTTGCCAGGAACGACAGGCCATCTTGCAGACGCGACTGAACTTTTTCAACAGCGCGCTGGATCGACATCGTTACCCAGGTCGACAGGTCGATCTGCTCGAGCAGGGCGCCGTCGTGATGCTGGGTCGCCTTGGTACCGGTTTCAGCGATGAAACGGAACGGGCTGCCTTCTTTCAGCGATGCCGAACCGGCTGCGATCGACGAAGCTTTCCAGAATTTTGCCGAAGTTTCTTTCGACTGCTTCATGATCTTCGACTGGTCGATCAGCTTGGTGATGATGATGTACCACGAACCCATCGACATCAGCGACAGGATGATGATGGTTGCACGTGGTACGAAACCACCGTTCCAAACAGCCATCGGGCCAAATGGGTTTTCAACTTCTTCCTTTGCGCCGGCAGGCACGGCGGCGGCTGCATCGGCTGGCGCTGCGGCGGCAGCAGCGTCGGCTGCTGGCGCTGCGGCAGGGTCAACTGCTGGCGCGGTTGCCGCTGGCGCGGTGGTTTCTGCGGCCTTCGGCGCGTCGGCGAACGCTGGTGCCGACACCAGCGCAGCTGCTGCGGTAACCGAGAACAGGACAGCCGCCAGGACAGCGGACAAACGGGTATTCTTAAACATGCTTCCTCCAAATATATAAAATAATCAGTTCGCTGAACATAATCGACAACGAAAAATCACAAGTTGGGACGTTGATGCTGCCCCGGGTTATTCGAGCGTCCAGACGTATTGCATAGACATCCACGCCTTTTCAGGCTTGCCGTCGACCGAGCCAGGCTTGAAGCGGCACTTGCTGATACCAGCAACGGCTGCTTTGTCCAGGTCACGGAAACCGCTCGACTTCATAACCTTCGAGTCGGCCACGCGACCGTCTTCGCCGACCAGGAACTGCAGGGTAACGGTACCGGTTTCTTCGTTGCGCAGGGAGGCTTTAGGCCACTCTGGTTTAGCGCAAGTGTTGAAATCGGCAACTGCTGCAATGCGCACAGGGTTCGGGTTGGCCACCGCTGCCGGTGCAGGGGGAGCCGGAGGGGCCGGGCGCGCCAGTTCATTCGACACTGGTTTTGCCGTCGACGACACCGCAATCGCGCTTTGCACCGGTGGAGGTTGCTGCACATTGACCTCAACTGGCGGGATGAACGGCGGCGGTGGAGCCTTCATTTCCGGCGGAGGAGGCGGTGGTGGAATTTCCTTCGGTGGAGGAGGCGCCTGCTCCTCGATAATCTTGGTCTCCACTGCTTCAGCCATTTTCGTGACCATACGCTTACCGAGACCGGTGACGATCCCATAGGCAACGATCACGTGCAAGATGAGAACAATGGCGATCCCAGTGAAATTCTTCCCGGGCTGCTTATCATGCGAAAAATTCATGCCTGCTTTCTCCAATACCAACTCTTTTTGTTGCTACTTAAACCCACAAAACACGACAGATACTACGGTCGCATCCGGGACATCGGCGAATTATACCTACGAATTCTTTTTAGCACAGAGTTTTTTAATTGGTGAAACTACGCCGAATCTGCACCTAAAAATGGCGCTCACCTGCGCTGTTTTGCACCAAAAAAACCCTGCGCTCTTGGCAGAAATGATAGATAGAATAACCACTGTCAGTGGGGTCACTTTGACGCATGCGGAACATCTCGCATTTGTAGGGCCGTGCCTCTGAACAATCGGTCGCTGGAAAACGCATACGGCGAATTGCGTATGGCAGGAGCATGGCGATTATGCTAACTATAGAGAGTTTTGCCAACCGGTGGCGTACTGTTGAACACAGCCGCAGCGATCCGTTGCGGTGCGCCGGGTATAGCGGCAGGTGATGGGAGGTCGCGCAGTTGCTATGGCCGCGCCCGCACTATATATAGTTGACTGTATATATAGTGCAGGCGGCGGCGAGGAGGAAGGTCAGTTGCGCGAGCGCTTTTCGCGCCGGCACTCGAGGCTGCTGACGATGCTGCCCTGCGGATCAACCGTCTCGAGACGTACGTCAAAGCCCCACAAGCGGGCCACGTGCTTGAGCACTTCCTGTGCCTGCTGGTTCAGCGGGCGGCGCTGGAACTGCGTGTGGCGCAAGGTCAGCGCACGGTCGTCGCGTGTATTTACCTGCCAGACCTGGATGTTCGGTTCCCGGTTGCCCAGGTTGTACTGTTCGGCCAGCTGCTGGCGCACGTAGCGGTAGCCACGTTCGTCGTGAATTGCCGAAATGGTCAACTTCTCCTTGCGGTCATCGTCGAGCACGGCGAAGAAGTGGAAATCGCGGATCAGCTTGGGCGAGAGGTACTGGGCGATGAAGCTCTCGTCCTTGAAATTGCGCATCGCAAAATCGAGCGTCTTGCGCCAGTCGCTGCCGGCAATGCCGGGGAACCATTCGCGGTCTTCCGGCGTCGGGTCTTCGCAGATGCGACGGATGTCGGTCATCATCGCGAACCCCAGCGCATACGGATTGATGCCGCTGTAATACTGGCTGGTGGCCGATGGCTGGAACACCACATTGGTATGGCTTTGCAAGAACTCCATCATGAAGCCGTCGCCAACGATGCCTTCCTTGTACAGCTCCTGCAAGATGGTGTAGTGCCAGAACGTCGCCCAGCCCTCGTTCATGACCTGGGTCTGGCGCTGCGGGTAGAAATACTGCGAGATCTTGCGCGTGATGCGCACCATCTCGCGCTGCCATGGCTCCAGCAAGGGCGCGTACTTCTCGATGAAATACAGCAGGTTTTCCTCGGGCTCGGGCGGGAAGCGCGGCGCCGGCGCGTCCGCTTCCTGCTCGTCCTTGCGCGGCACCGTGCGCCACAGTGCGTTGACCTGCGACTGGGCGTAATCCTCGCGCTCCTTCTGGCGCGCCGTCTCTTGCGCCAGCGACAGCTTGGCCGGCCGCTTGTAACGGTCGACGCCATAGTTTTGCAGCGCGTGGCACGAGTCGAGGATCATTTCGACGGCGTCGATACCGTGGCGCTGCTCGCACTCGGCGATGTAATTTTTGGCGAACACCATGTAGTCGACGATCGCGTCGGCGTCGGTCCAGGTGCGGAACAGGTAGTTGCCCTTGAAGAAGGAGTTGTGGCCGTAGGCCGCGTGCGCGATTACCAGCGCCTGCATCGTCAGGCTGTTCTCTTCCATCAGATAGGCGATGCAGGGATTCGAGTTGATGACGATCTCGTAGGCCAGGCCCATCTGGCCGCGCTTGTAGCTCTTTTCAGTCGACAGGAAATGTTTGCCGAACGACCAGTGGTTATACGAGACCGGCATGCCGACCGAGGTGTAGGCATCCATCATCTGCTCGGCGGTAATGATCTCGAGCTGGTTGGGGTAGGTGTCGAGGCCAAAATTCCTGGCGACGCGGCGGATTTCTTCGTGCGCCTGTTCGATCAGGTCGAAAGTCCACTCCGACTGTTCGGGCAGCGCGCGCGGGTTTTTCGGATCTCTTGGCATGGTGTGCTCGCTATGCTCAGTTCAACTCATTTCGGCTGCTTTTTGAAAAGCTCGCGGAAAACGGGATAGATGTCGGCCGGCGTGACGATCTTCTGCATCGCGAAGTTGGGATGGTGGTCGCCAACTTCGGCGTATTGCTCCCACAGATTCTGCTGCGGGCCGTCGGTAATTTCGACATAGGTGTAGTACTGCACCGCCGGCATGATCGTGTTGATCAGCAGCTGCTTGCACAGCACCGAGTCGTTGTCCCAGTTGTCGCCGTCGGACGCCTGCGCGACATAGCTGTTCCACTCGCCGCTGCCGTAACGCTCGCCGATGATCTTCTGCAGCAGGTGCAGCGCCGACGACACCACGGTGCCGCCCGATTCGCGCGAATGGAAAAATTCGTTCTCGTCGACCTCGGCGGCGGCGGTGTGGTGGCGGATGAACACGACCTCGATCTTGTCGTAGGCGCGCTTGAGGAACAGGTACAGCAGGATGAAGAAGCGCTTGGCGGTGTCCTTGCGGCTTTCGTCCATCGAGCCGGACACGTCCATGATGCAGAACATCACTGCCTGGGTCGATGGCTTCGGCACCTTGATGCGGTTGCTGTAGCGCAGGTCGAACGGATCGATGAACGGAATGGCGATCAGCTTGGTGTGCAGGTGGTGCACCAGGCGTTTGAGTTCGACCACGCGCGGATCGTCCAGCGCGACGCCTTCCTCGAGCAGCTTGACCAGTTCGTGTTCGGCGACGGTGAGCTGCTTGCGCGACGAGCCGCCGACGGCGATGCGCCGGCCGAGCGCGCCGCGCAGCGAGCGCAGCACGTGGATGTTGGACGGCGTGCCGGACATGTTGTAGCCGGCGCGCTGGTTCTTGAACTCGGTCGTCTGGGTCAGCTGCGTCTTGACCATGTTCGGCAGTTCCAGGTCTTCGAAGAAGTAGTTCATGAATTCTTCGCGCGACAGCTCGAAGATGAAGTCATCCTCGTTGGTCTGGTCGCTATTGCCTGCCTTGCCGCGGCCGTTACCGCCGCCGCTGCGGGGGCGGTTGAACTGGTCGCCCTTCTGGTACTCCTTGTTGCCCGGGTTGACGGTTTCCCAGACGCCACCGTGGGCGTGGCCGAAATTCGGCTCGTTCACATCCTTGACGGGAATCGATACCTTCTCGCCATTTTCGATGTCAGTAATCGAGCGACCCTTGATGGCACGGCCGACAGCGTCCTTGATCTGGCTTTTGTAACGCCGCAGGAAACGCTCTCGGTTGATCGCTGACTTGTTCTTGCCCTGCAAGCGTCGGTCGATGAGATAAGTCAAAACTTGCCTCCTGCTCAGAATCGCGGCGGCCGGCCGAAAGTGCCGGCCCCTCTATCTTAATACGCCGCCGCTAAGAAGACTTCCGCACACGCAGATACCACTCACACAGTAGGCGAACTTGTTTGGCGGTGTAGCCTTTTCCCACCATGCGCGCGACAAAGTCGGCGTGCTTGTTGGCGTCCTCGGCCGACGCCTTGGCGTTGAACGAGATGACCGGGAGCAGTTCCTCGGTGTTCGAGAACATCTTCTTCTCGATGACGGTACGGAATTTCTCGTAGCTGGTCCAGGCCGGGTTCTTGCCGCCGTTGGTGGCGCGCGCGCGCAAGCCGAAGTTGACGATCTCGTTGCGGAAATCCTTCGGGTTGGAAATGCCGGCCGGCTTCTCGATCTTTTCCAGTTCGCTGTTGAGCGAGTCGCGATCGAACGATTCGCCGGTGTCCGGATCGCGGAACTCCTGGTCCTGGATCCAGAAGTCGGCGAATGTGACGTAGCGGTCGAAAATGTTCTGGCCGTATTCCGAATAGCTTTCCAGGTAGGCGGTCTGGATTTCCTTGCCGATGAAGTCAACGTAGCGCTGCGCCAGGTGCTCCTTGATGTACGACATGTAGCGTTGCTCGGTCTCGGGCGCGAACTGCTCGCGCTCGATCTGCTGCTCGAGTACATACAGCAGGTGCACCGGGTTGGCCGCCACTTCGGTGTTGTCGAAGTTAAAGACCTTCGACAGGATCTTGAAGGCGAAGCGGGTCGACAAGCCATTCATGCCTTCGTCGACGCCGGCGTAGTCGACGTACTCGTGCATCGACTTCGCCTTCGGATCGGTGTCTTTCAGGTTTTCGCCGTCGTACACGAGCATCTTGCTGAAGATGCTCGAGTTTTCGGGATCCTTCAGGCGCGACAGGATGGCGAACTGCGCCATCATCTTCATCGTGCCCGGCGCGCACGGCGCCTGCTCGAGCGAGGAGTTGCGGATCAGCTTGTCGTAGATCTTGATTTCGTCCGACACGCGCAGGCAGTACGGCACCTTGACTATATAGATACGGTCGAGGAAAGCCTCGTTGTTGCGGTTGTTGCGGAAGGTTTTCCACTCCGACTCGTTGGAGTGGGCCAGCACGATGCCGTCGAACGGGATGGCGCCGAAGCCTTCGGTGCCCTTGTAGTTGCCTTCCTGGGTCGCCGTCAGCAGCGGGTGCAGCACCTTGATCGGCGCCTTGAACATCTCGACAAATTCCATCAGGCCCTGGTTGCCAAGGCACAGGCCGCCGGAGTAGCTGTAGGCGTCCGGATCGTCCTGGGCATAGTCTTCGAGCTTGCGGATGTCGACCTTGCCGACCAGCGAGGAGATGTCCTGGTTGTTCTCGTCGCCCGGCTCGGTCTTGGAGATGGCGATTTGCTTGAGCATGGACGGGTAACGCTTGACGACGCGGAACTTGTTGATGTCGCCGTTGAATTCGTGCAGGCGCTTGACTGCCCATGGGCTCGGAATGGTGCGCAGGTAGCGGCGCGGGATGCCGTAGTCCTCTTCGAGGATGACGCCGTCTTCGTCCTCGTTGAACAGGCCGAGCGGCGATTCGTTGACGGGCGAGCCCTTCAGGCAGTAGAACGGCACCTGCTCCATCAGCGACTTGAGTTTTTCGGCGATCGACGACTTGCCGCCGCCGACGGGCCCGAGCAGGTAGAGAATCTGCTTGCGCTCTTCCAGCCCCTGGGCGGCGTGGCGGAAGTACGACACCACCTGCTCGATGACTTCCTCGGTGCCGTAGAAATCCTTGAACGCGGGATACAACTTGATGACCTTGTTGGCGAAAATGCGCGACAGCCGCGTGTCGTTGCGGGTGTCGACAAGCGTCGGCTCGCCGATTGCCGCCAGCATCCGCTCCGGTGCCGTGGCGTACGTCAGGTGATCTTTCTTGCACAGTGCCAAATACTCAGAAAGGGAAAATTCCTCTTCCCGGGTACGCTCATAACGAGCTGCGTAGTTGTCAAAAATGGTCATTTGAATGTCCTTTAATGTGCATGTATGCATTGTCACTGTCGCCGGCAGAATTGCTGCCCCGGCCCTGGTCTGGCGTTCTCCTCTTCTTGATCGCCCAGAGCGTTTCCTGATGCAAACATCTGAAACAAAAAACGGCTGTCGATATTTTATTTCTTGCCCGGATTTTTCCGGTGATTTTCGCGTCGTAACAACGTCTTCTTACGCCTATGAAATTTATTATGTGCTTAATGGAAGCGGAAGTCAAAGCAATGTCGTGTGACCGATTGTAACTGCTGTAAGCCATTGATATGTATGGTGAAAGAGCGAGTTAAGCAATACTTTTTGTGTCTCATTGCAGCCTCATCCGGGCAAGCTTGCTGGCCTGCTGGCAAGCCCGAGCGCGGTAGTTAACTGCACAGCGTCGGGTCGAAAATTCTTACGTCAATCTTGCCTGAACTGGCCGAACAGTGGCGCACGTAAATCGGCTTTGTGACACAAAATTTCCTCATTGAATCTGACCGCTCGGCGAACCCTGCCGGCGCCTTGCGCTACACTGTCTGCCAACGTCTAAAGAATTGAATTCCTGGAGAACAAAATGCCGAATGAACAGTTGCGAATTCTTTTGCAGCGTATGCCTAAGGCAGAATTGCACATACACATCGAAGGGTCACTCGAACCTGAGCTAATCTTTGAGTTGGCTCAAAGAAACGGGGTCAAACTGGCCTACGAATCGGTCGAAAGTCTGCGCAAAGCTTATGCATTCGATAATTTGCAGTCTTTTCTCGATATTTATTACGCCGGCGCCAGCGTCTTGCTCAAGGAGCAGGATTTCTACGACATGACGATGGCCTACCTGCGCCGTGCGGCCGAGGACAACGTGCGCCACGCCGAGATCTTTTTCGACCCGCAGACGCACACCGCGCGCGGCGTGCCGTTCCAGACCGTGGTCGACGGTATCTGGCGCGCCTGCCAGGACGGCCCGATCAGCGCCACGTTGATCATGTGCTTCCTGCGCCACCTGAGCGAGGACGACGCCCTCGCCACGCTGGAAGAGGCGCTGCCGTATCGCGACAAGATCATCGGCGTGGGCCTCGACTCGTCGGAAGTGGGGCATCCGCCGGAAAAATTCTGCCGCGTGTTCGAGCGCTGCCGCCAGCTCGGCCTGCACCTGGTCGCCCACGCCGGCGAAGAGGGCCCGCCGGCCTACATCGAGACCGCGCTCGACCTGCTCAATGTCGAGCGGATCGATCACGGCGTGCGCTGCCTCGAGGATCCGCTGCTGACGGCGCGCCTGGCGCGCGAGCAGATCGCGCTGACGGTGTGCCCGCTGTCGAACATCAAGCTGCGCGTGTTCGGCGACATGGGCGAGCACAATCTGCTCGCGCTGCTCGATGCCGGGCTGGCCGCGACCGTCAACTCGGACGACCCGGCTTACTTCGGCGGCTACATGAACGCCAATTTCCTCGCCGCGTTCGACGCGCTGCCGCTGACCGCGGCGCACGCGCACCAGCTGGCACGCAACAGCTTTACCGCCTCGTTCCTCGAGCCGGAAGCCAAGCGCGCTTTCATCGACGAACTCGATGCCTGTTTTGACCATGTGAAGGTGTAAGAAGTCATGCTGATTCAATCGTTCCGGATGACTGCGCGCGACTGGCGCGCGGGTGAACTGCGCTTCCTGCTGGTGGCGCTGATCATCGCCGTCGCCTCGCTGTCGGCGGTGGGATTTTTCATCGACCGCATGCGCTCGAGCCTGAATCGCGATGCGCACCAACTGCTCGGCGCCGACCTGCTGGTCAATGGCGACCAGCCGGTGCGCGCGGAGTGGCGCGCCGAGGCGCAGCGGCGCGGCCTGATTTTGGCCGACACCGTCACCTTCCCGAGCATGGCGCAGGCGGGCGAGGGCGAGGCCTCGCTGGCGCAGCTGGCGTCGGTCAAGGCGGTCAGCGACGGCTATCCGCTGCGCGGCCAGGTAAAGGTCACGCGCGACGCCGCCGACATCAAGGGCGTCAAGACCGACGCCACCCCGGCGCCGGGCACCGTGTGGGTCGACGCCAATGTGCTGACGGCGTTGAAGACGTCGGTCGGCGGCGCCGTCAAGGTCGGCGAAAAGCGCTTCACCATCGCCCAGATCATCGCCGCCGAACCGGACCGCGGTCCGTCGTTCGCCAATTTCGCGCCGCGCGTCATGCTGTCCATGGCAGACCTGGCCGCCACCGGCCTGGTCGACAACGGTTCGCGCGTGACGTACCGGATGCAGGTGGCGTCGCCGTCGGCGAACGATTTTGCGCCGGTGGCGCAGTACGAGCAGTGGCTCAAGGCGCGCATCGCCGAAGCCGGCGCCAAGGGCGTGCGGATCGAATCGCTGGAAAACGGCCGTCCCGAGATGCGCGCCACGCTCGACCGCGCCGACCGCTTCCTGTCGCTGGTGGGCCTCTTGTCGGCGATGCTGGCGGCGGTGGCCGTGGCGATGGCGGCGCGCCGCTTCATGCTGCGCCACCTGGACGCGTGCGCGATGCTGCGCTGCCTCGGGCTGTCGCAGAACGAAGTGAGCGCGCTGTACCTGATCGAATTCGTGCTGGTCGGCCTGGCCGGCAGCGTGCTCGGCGTGCTGGTCGGCTTCGGCGCCCACTACGTGCTGCTCGAACTGATCGGAAAATTCATCAGCACCGAGCTGCCGCCGGTGTCGCTGCTGCCGGCGCTGCAGGGCATCGCCACCGGCATGCTGCTGCTGGTCGGCTTCGCGCTGCCGCCGGTGCTCCAGCTGCGCAATGTGCCGCACAACCGCGTGATCCGCCGCGAGCAGGCGGCGCCGCAGGCGATGGTCGTGGCCACCTACGGCTTCGGCGTGGCCGCGTTTGTCGCGCTGCTGCTGTGGCAGGCCGGCGACACCAAACTGGCGCTGCTGACGGCGGTCGGTTTTCTTGCCGGCTTTGGCCTCTTCGCGCTGGCCGGCTGGCTTGGCCTGCTGTCGCTGCGCCGCCTGCGTGGCGCGTTCGACCACCAGAGCTGGCGCTTCGCCGTCAGCGCGCTGCAGCGCCGGCCGGGAGCGACGATCGTGCAGGTGGTGTCGCTGGCGCTTGGCCTGATGGCGCTGCTGCTGCTGACGGTGGTGCGCGGCGACCTGATGGGCGCCTGGCGCAGCGCCACGCCGGCCGATGCGCCGAACCGCTTCATCATCAACATCATGCCGGACCAGCGCGAGCAGGTCGAACAGCGGCTGGTGGCGGCGGGCGTGAAGGAGGCGGTACTGTACCCGATGATCCGCGGGCGCCTGACGGCGGTCAACGACCAGCCGATTACCGCCACCACTTACCAGGCGGACGATGCGCGCCGGCTGGCCGACCGCGAATTCAACCTGTCGAGCATGAAGCAGATGCAGGCGTCGAACCAGATCGTCGCCGGCAAGTGGTACGAGGACAAACCCGGCATGGCCGAAGCATCGGTCGAGCAAGGCATCGCCAAGACGCTGCGCCTCAAGCTCGGCGACACCATGCGATTCGATATCGCCGGGCAGATCGTGAATGCGCGCGTGACGAGCCTGCGCAAGCTCGAATGGGGTTCGATGCGCGCCAACTTCTTCGTCATCATCAATCCGCAGGCGATGAAGGAAACGCCGCAGACCTTGATGACGGCGTTTCACCTGCCGCCGTCCGGTGTTGGCCTGACCAACGCGCTGACGCGCGAATTTCCGAACCTGACCGTGATCGATGTCAGCGGCATCATCTCCCAGCTGCAGGAGGTGCTCGACCAAGTGGTGACGGCGGTCGAATTCCTGTTCCTGTTCACGCTCGCCTCGGGCGTGCTGGTGCTGTACGCCGCGCTGATGGGTTCGCAAGACGAGCGCACGCGCGAGTCGGGCCTGCTGCGCGCATTGGGCGCGACCCGCCGGCAGCTGTCGCAGGCGCAGTGGATCGAGTTCTCGCTGGTGGGTGGTTTGTCGGGCCTGTTGGCGGCGAGCGGCGCCGCGGCGCTCGGCTGGGCGCTGGCGACGTACCAGTTCAAGTTCGAATGGACCTTCAGCCCGGTGGTGTGGATGGCCGGCGTGGCGGTCGGCATCGTCTGCGCCATCGCCGGCGGCTGGCTGGGACTACGCAATGTGCTGAAACAGCCGCCGCTGCAGACGCTGCGCCAGGGCTGATGAGGGAGTGGGGCATGACGGTCGTGCCGGCCGTGCGCTATCATGGCGGGCATGACACTATCCCCCACTTTGTATGACACCATCGGCGGCGAACAGCGCCTGCGCGAGCTGGTCGACCGCTTCTATGACCTGATGGAGCTCGAGCCCGAGTTCGCCGGCATCCGCGCGCTGCACCCAACGCCGATGGACGGCTCGCGCGACAAGCTGTTCATGTTCCTGTCCGGCTGGATGGGCGGTCCCGACCTGTTCGTGGAGCGCCACGGCCACCCGCGGCTGCGCGCGCGCCACCTGCCGTTTGCGATCGGCAGCAGCGAGCGCGATCAGTGGCTGCGGGCGATGGCGTGGGCGATGGAAGACGTCGGCATCGACGAGGCGCTGCGCCTGCGGCTGATGGAGTCGTTTTACCAGACCGCCGACTGGATGCGGAACAAGGCCGACTGATGACGCAGACAGAATTCATCATCCTCGCGCTGCTGGCGGCGGTGGCCATCGTGCTGCTGCTGGTGCTGTTGATGCGCGGGCGCGGCAACCAGGACGCCCAGTTCGAGCGGCTCGAACGAGCGCTGCAGGCCGGCCTGCAGGCGACACGGCAGGAGCTGGCGGCCAGCATGGCCCACAACCACGCCGGCAGCGTGCAGCAGCTCGACGGCATGCGCCAGCAGATCCACACCCAGGGCGCCAGCGGGCGCGAAGAACAGGCAGTCACGCTCAAGCGGCTGGCCGACACGCTTAGCCGGAGCATTTCCGCGCTGACCGAGTCGAATGCGCAGCGCATGGCCGAAGTGCGCGCGACGCTCGAAGCGAAGATCAAGGACCTGCAACTTGACAACGCGGCGCGCCTGGAAGAGATGCGCAAGACGGTCGATGAAAAGCTGCATGCCACGCTCGAGACGCGGCTGACCGAATCGTTCCGGGTGGTGTCGGAGCGGCTCGAGAAGGTGCACCAGGGCCTGGGCGAAATGCAGCAGCTGGCGATCGGCGTGGGCGACCTGAAACGGGTGCTGACGAATGTGAAAACACGCGGCACCTGGGGCGAAGTGCAGCTCGAGATGCTGCTTGAGCAGGTGCTCACCGCGGACCAGTATGCGAAAAACGTCGAGACCATTCCCGGCAGCGGCGCGCGGGTGGAATTTGCCATCAAGCTGCCCGGCAGCGTCGATGGCGGCGCGCCGGTGTGGCTGCCGATCGACGCCAAGTTCCCGAAGGAGCAGTACGAGCGCCTGGTCGACGCGGCCGACCGCGCCGATGCCGACGGCGTGCAGCAGTTCGGCCGCGACCTGGAACGCGCGGTGCGCGGCGAAGCGAAAACCATCTGCGAAAAATACCTGTCGCCGCCGCTGACGACCGATTTCGCCATTCTGTTCCTGCCGACCGAAGGGCTGTACGCCGAAGTGATGCGGCGCCCCGGCCTGGCGGACGATTTGCAGCGCACCCTGCGCGTCAGCATCGCCGGGCCGTCGACCTTATCGGCCATCCTCAGCAGCCTGCAGATGGGCTTTCGCACGCTGGCGCTGGAGAAGCGTTCGTCCGAGGTGTGGCAGGTGCTGGGCGCGGTCAAGACCGAGTTCGGCAAGTTCGGCGATGTGCTCAGCCAGACCCGCCTGACGCTGGAGCGGGCCGCCAAGAACATCGAAAGCGCCGAAGTGCGTAGCCGCCAGATGGCGCGCAAGTTAAAATCGGTGGAAGCGCTGCCGAGCGAAGCGGCGCAACTGCTGCTGGGACCCGACATCGACCATGCGGAGTTGGACAGCCCCGGCGGATAACCGTCATCGGAGACACCATGCCCCCACGTACTCCGGCGCTGCCGGCGGCCGCCATCCGTTCGGCGAACCGCACCAAGATCGTCAGCGCCCTCGATGCGGTGCGCCTGATCCACGATGGCGATACGGTTGCCACCGGCGGCTTCGTCGGCATCGGCTTTGCCGAGAATATCGCGGTGGCGCTGGAACAGACGTTCCTGGCGGGCGAAGACGGGCAGCGCCATCCGCGCGACCTGACCCTGGTGTATGCGGCCGGGCAGGGCGACGGCCGTGACCGCGGCCTGAACCACCTGGCGCACGCCGGGCTGGTCAAGCGCGTCATCGGCGGGCACTGGAGCCTGGTGCCGAAACTGCAGAAGCTGGCGATGACGAACCAGATCGAAGCGTACAACCTGCCGCAAGGGGTCATCAGCCAGCTGTTTCGCGATACCGCGGCCGGCAAGCCGGGACTGCTGACACACGTGGGCCTGGGCACCTTCGTCGATCCGCGTTTCGGCGGCGGCAAGATCAACGCCAGCACCCACGAGGACCTGGTCGAAGTGATGACGGTGGGCGGCAAGGAGTGCCTGTTCTACAAGGCGCTGCCGATCCAGGTCGGCATCATTCGCGGCACCACCGCCGACGCCAACGGCAACGTGACGATGGAGAAGGAGGCGCTGACGCTCGAAGCCCTGGCCATTGCGATGGCGGCGCACAATTCGGGCGGCATCGTCATCGTGCAGGTCGAGCGGATCGCCGAGAACGGCAGCCTCAATCCGCGCGACGTCAAGATCCCCGGCATCCTGGTCGACTGCGTGGTGGTGGCGGAAAAGCCGGAATATCACATGCAGACGTTCGCCGAGCCGTACAGCGCGGCGTTTGCCAGCGAACTGCGGGTGCCGCTGTCGTCGATCGCGCCGATGCCGCTGTGCGAGCGCAAGGTGATCGCGCGGCGCGCGCTGATGGAACTGCGGCCGAACGACGTCGTCAATCTTGGCATCGGCATGCCGGAAGGCGTGGCCAGCGTGGCGGCCGAAGAAAAGCTGCTCGACCTGATCACGCTGACGGCGGAGCCGGGCGTCATCGGCGGCATTCCGGCCGGCGGCCTCAATTTTGGCGCCGCCACCAATGCCGACGCGATCATCGACCAGCCGTACCAGTTCGACTTCTACGACGGCGGCGGGCTCGATGTCGCCTGCCTTGGCCTGGCGCAGGCGGACCGCTGCGGCAACCTGAACGTGAGCAAATTCGGCACCAGGCTGGCCGGCGCCGGCGGCTTCATCAACATCAGCCAGAACGCCAAGAAGGTGGTGTTCGTCGGTACATTTACTGCCGGCGGGCTGAGGATCGCCATCCGTGGCGGCCAGCTGCAGATCGTCGAAGAGGGCGCGTCGCGCAAGTTCATCGACGAGGTGGAGCACCGCACTTACTCCGGCAAGTACGCGCTCGAGCGCGGGCAGACGGCGCTGTACGTGACCGAACGCTGCGTGTTCCGGCTGGTCGACAGTGGCCTGGAACTGATCGAGATCGCGCCCGGCGTCGACCTGCAGCGCGACATCCTGGCGCACATGGGTTTCATGCCGGCGATCAGTGCAGACCTGAAGCTGATGGACGCGCGCATCTTCGCCCCCGCGGCAATGGGCTGGCGCACGCCGATGCTGGCGCAGCCGCTCGAACAACGCCTCACGTACGACGCGCAAAAGCGCCTGTTCTTCGTCAATTTCGAAGGATTCGAGATAGCGTCGATGGCCGACATCGACGCCGTCAGCGCGCTGGTGGCGGCGCGCCTGGCGCCGGTCGGGCACAAGGTGCCGGCCATCGTCAACTACGACAACTTCACGATCGCGCCAGACCTGCTCGATGCGTACGTCGAGATGGTCAATGCGCTGACGGAGCGCTTTTACAGCCGCGTCACGCGCTACACGCACAGCACCTTCATGCGCGCGTATGTGGGCGCCGCGTTCACTCGCAGCCATAAGGAGCCGGCGCTGTATGCCAGCCCTGCCGAGGCGCTGTCGAAGCTCACGGACGACGAATAGAAATTTGGTCGCACACGCCAGCGAAGTCGCATACAATCGGGTTGCCTTTTACTCAACAAGGAAATCCACGGTGAATGCGACCAGTCTGGCGGATCATGATTGTGTAGCCCGCGCGATGCGGTTTTGCGTGGCGGCGGCGCTACTGATGGCTGGCGCGTCGGCGCAGGCAGGTCTCAGCTTCCAGATGAACGTGGCCACGCACAATCAGCCTGGGACGGGGACGACCACCAGCCGGCCGGAGCACGAGCGCGTCACAAGCCAGGTGGTACTCGGGGAGCGCCACATTGCCGTCGTCGCCCCAGCGGATGCTCAGATTTACGATTTCAGCAGCCGGCGCCGATATCGGGTCGATCTGAAGGACAGCACCTTTGTCGACTACTCGCTGTTCGATACGGTCGGCTTTCGCGTCATGGAAGTGAAGAACCGCGAGAACCTGCGCCGCACGCTAGCTGCCGCCCAGATCGACCAGATCGTGTTCGACCCGGTATTCGATGAGCACGCGCTGTCGCTTGCCTCGTCAACCCAGCGCACGCTGGACGAACGCGCGGACGGTCCCGAGACCATCCTGTCGATCGACGGCAAGCCATTGATGAAAATCGCCGCGGGCGGCACTGCGGTCAGCGCCAGCGACGCCGCGTTGTTAACGCGGTACGTGCGCTACCAGTTCGGCGGCCATCCGCTGGTGCTGGCCAAACTGGCTGCGCTGCGCCGCGTTCCTTCCACGTTTGTGATGTACTACGCAAGCACCGGTGGAACCGAGACGAGTACGTTTACGGTGTCGGGAATGACGCTGGCGGCGGCCGACTATGAGATGGGTAAGTATTCGCCCCGCAGCGGCGGCGATGAAATCGCCCTGCTGCTCGATCGCGCGCAGCTAGCGCGGGTACCGGCGCTGGAGAAGCGCCGCCAGGCCCACGACGCTGAGATGAATACTGCGTTTGCCGATAAGCGCACGCTCGACGGCATGCTTGGCGCGGCCGAATGGCACTTGATGACCGGGGCGCCGATGGAGCGGTTTACCGCTGAACGGCTGGCGATGATCCAGGCCGATCCGTCGGTGCGGGCGGTTGGCCAGGCGATGAATCCGCGCGACAAAGCGGGGCTTCTCGCGGCAGCGCGCGTGATGCAGTCGATGCAGGCGCAGACCATGAGCAAGCGGTACATCCTGCAGCTGTTCGAAGCGAATCACCGGGTAAAACTGGGCGAACGAAGCGCGGCGCTGAAGCTGTTTGCCAGCGTGCTGCGCGCTAATCCGGCGCTGGCCGGCGCCTACAAGGACATGGGCGACACCTTGATTGCCGGGTTTGATATGCCGCGCGCCTGGCGCGCGTGGGACCAGGGCAGGCGCATCGCGCCGGGACACGGTCTGTTTGAATCGGTCAATCAGTTCGAACAGAAGCTGATGCGGGATCATCCTGAGTATTTTTAACGGCTGATCGTTAGCCAGCAGCGCCGTCATTCTGGCCTCGCGAGGACCCATGGCGGGCGTGCCGTGTCACTTCGCTTCGCTCAGCATGGATCCCCGCTTTCGCGAGGATGACGGTTTTTAGGTTTTGCGGCTGCGAGCAGCGCTGTCAACTTCGCGCGAGCGGCAACCCATGGTGAGCGTGCGATGTCACCTCGCTCTGCTCAGCATGGGTGCGCCGCTTCGCGAGGATGACGGTATTTAATTGCCGGCTTCATTTGCGCCGCGGCATCGCCGCAGTACCGCGTTAAACCAGGCCTTCGAACAGCATGACGTCGACCAGGTCGCCGGCGGCGACGTTGCCCTGCTCGTCGTGCAGTACCACCATGCAGTTCGCCTCCGACATCGAGCGCAGGATGCCGGAGCCCTGTGAGCCGGTGATGCTGACGTGCTGCCCGCCGTTCGCATCATGCGCCAGAATGCCGCGCTGGTATTCGGTGCGGCCAGTCTTCTTGCGGATGGCCGCAGCCGATTTGACTTTCAGCAGCGGCAGCGGGGCGTCGGCGCCCATCATGTACAGCAGCGCGGCGCGGGCGAAAAAATAGAACGACACCATCACCGCCACCGGATTGCCGGGCAGGCCAAACAGGAAGGCGCTGTGGCCGTTCGAATTGATCTTGCCGAAGGCGAGCGGGCGCCCCGGGCGCATGCCGATCTTCCAGAACGTGACGTCGCCAAGCCTTGCCATGATGTCGCGCGTGTAGTCGGCCGCGCCGACGGATACGCCGCCGGAGGTGACGATGGCGTCGGCGTTTTCGCAGGCGTTGCGCAGCGCCTCTTCCAGCGCCTGCGGGTCGTCCTTGACGACACCCATGTCGATGATGTCGCAGCCAAGCCGCTGCAACATGCCGTACAGCGTGTAGCGGTTGCTGTCGTAGACGCAGCCGGCGTCGAGCGGTTCGCCGATCGATCGCAATTCGTCACCGGTCGAGAAGAACGCGACGCGCAGGCGCCGCTGCACCGGCACCTCGGCGATGCCGAGCGACGCCAGCAGGCCAAGGTCGGCCGGGCGGATGATCCTGCCCTTCTTGAGCGCGGCGCTGCCGGCCATCAGGTCCTCGCCGGCGAAGCGGCGATTGTCGCCGACGCGGATGACGCCGGCGTCGACCGTGATGTCGGCCTCGCCGATGCGGGCGACGAACTCTTGCGGAACGACGCTGTCGCAGCCGGCAGGCATGACGCCGCCCGTCATGATGCGCACGCACTCGCCAGCGGCCGGCGTCGCGCCGGACGGCCGGCCGGCGTAGACGGTGTCGACGACCTTCAGCGTGGTCGGGCCATCGGCGCGCAGGTCGGCGCCGCGCAGCGCGAAGCCGTCCATCGCCGAGTTGTCGTGCGCCGGCACGCTGATCGGCGAGGTGATATCGCGCGCCAGCACGCGGTCGAGCGCGGCCCGCAGGGCGACCTTTTCGATCGAGGCGATGGGTGAGACAAATTCGCGGATGATGCGCTGGGCGTCGCGCACCGGCAGCGCGTCAGGGTCGTAGCCTGACAGGCAGCTGGTCACGTCATGCAGGCGCTTCGGCGCGCGCGCGGTGTCGAGGCTGTGCAGTTCGTCGAGCGTGTTGATGTTGCGGAAGGCGTCGTTGTCGTCGAACTGCACCTCGGCCACTTTGAGGTCGGCGTACCAGCCGTCCATCTTGCGCCCACCCTCGGCCAGGTAGCTTGACAGCACCTGCAGCAGGCGCGTCTTGACCAGGCAGAAAACCGGGTGCGGCTGCTTTCGCATGCCGACTTCCTGCGTCACCGCCAGGGCGACGTCGGCGCGTTGCGACTGCAGCGCGTGGAACAGGCGCGCGGCCAGGTCGCGCGGCAGGAACGGCGAGTCGCACGGCGCGGTGACCATGTACGGCGTGGCGCAGTGGCGCATGCCCGCTTCAAGTCCGGCCAGCGGACCGGCAAAGCCGGTGGTTTCGTCGGGCCACACCGGCACGCCGAAGGCTTCGTACCTAGCCAGATTCTGGTTGGCGTTAATGGCGATTGCACCTACCTGCGGCGCCAGCCGCTCAAGTACGTGCGCGACCATGGTGGCGCCCTGGAACGGCTGCAGGCCCTTGTCGACGTGGCCCATGCGCGAGCCGCGCCCGCCCGCCAGGATCAGTGCGCTTATCTGTTCATTTTTTTGCATGCTTGACTATCCGCCGATGTAGGACATTTCGACCCGCCTTGGGCCGCGCTCGATGCCGCTGGTGTTGATGGTACGGGTGTCGGAATAGCGGTCGGTGCGCGCACGCCACAACTGGGCGACGGCGCCGGAAATCTCGGCGTCGCTGCGGCCGGCGCGCAGCAGGCCGCGCAGGTCGTGGCCGCGGGTGGCGAACAGGCAGGTGTAGAGCTGGCCCTCGGTCGACAATCGCGCGCGGGTGCAGTCCTTGCAGAACGACTGGGTGACGCTTGAAATCATGCCGACTTCGCCGCCGCCCTCGAGGTAGCGCCAGCGCGCCGCGGTCTCGCCGGTGTAGTTGGCGCCGACCGGCGCCAGCGGCATGTGCGCCGATATGCGGCGCACCACTTCGGCCGACGGGATCACCTCGCTCATGTTCCAGCCGTTGGAGGCGCCAACGTCCATGTATTCGATGAAGCGCAGGATGTACGGCGTGTCCTTGAAGTGGCGCGCCATCGGCACGATTTCCTGGTCGTTCATGCCGCCCTTGACGACCATGTTGATCTTGATGGGGCCCAAGCCAACCTGGTGGGCGACGTCGATGCCGTGCAACACGTCGGCGACCGCGAAGTCGACGTCGTTCATGCGCTTGAAGGTGGCGTCGTCAAGCGAATCGAGCGAGACGGTGACGCGGTTCAGGCCAGCATCCCTGAGCGACTGCGCCTTTTTGGCCAGCAGCGCGCCGTTGGTGGTGAGCGTGAGGTCGAGCGCGCGCCCGCTCGGCGTGCGGATGGCGGCGAGCATGCCGACCAGGCGTTCGAGGTTCTTGCGCAGCAGCGGCTCGCCGCCGGTCAGGCGGATCTTCTCGACGCCATGGGCGACGAAGATGGTGGCGACGCGGGTGATTTCCTCGAACGACAGCAGCGCAGTTTGCGGCAGGTAGGCGTAGTCCTTGTCGAACACTTCCTTCGGCATGCAGTAGACGCAGCGAAAATTGCAGCGGTCGGTGACCGAGATGCGCAGGTCGTGCAATGGCCGCGCGAGGGCGTCGTCCACGCGGCCGGTGGGCGCTTCGAGGACGGCGGGAATGGCCATTTGAGGCCGGCGCTCGTCGGCGAGCATGATGATTTTTTCAGCCATGCCAATACGATAGCACGAGGCCCGCGAGCGCACAGGCGAAGATCAATTTGATGGCGCCGACCTGGTAGCGAAACAGGGCGACGCAGGCGGCGGCGCTGATGGCGACGGCCACAGGATCGAGGCGGCCGGCGCCGAAGAACACATGCTGGCCGAAGAACAAGGCGAGGCTGACGATGACGCCGACCACCGCCGCCGAGATGGCCGTCAGCGGCGCCGTCATGCGGACGTCGCCGCGGGTCGATTCGACCAGCGGGCCGCCGGCCAGGATGAAGATGAACGACGGCAGGAAGGTGAACAGGGCGGCGACCGTGGCGCCGGCGACGCCGGCCGCCAGCAGGGCGGAGTCGCCGAACAGCGCGCCGCTCCAGGCGCCGACGAAGCCGACGAAGGCGACGATCATGATCAAGGGGCCGGGCGTGGTTTCGCCCAGCGCCAGGCCGTCGATCATCTGGGCGGCGGTGAGCCAGTGGTAGTGCTCGACGCCGCCCTGGTAGACGTAGGGCAGCACGGCGTAGGCGCCGCCGAAGGTCATCAGGGCGGCCTTGGTGAAGAACCAGCCCATCTGGGCGAGCGTGCCGGCGACGCCGTAGCGGGCGGCCAGCAGCAGCCAGGCGCAAACGCCGATGCCCAGTCCAATGAGCGCAACGCGCACCAGTCGCTGCCAGGCGAAGGTGGCGTGCGCCGGCGTCGGCGTGTCGTCGTCAATCAGCGCGACGCCGTACGACGCCTTGACGCCATGCGCGCGCTGGCCGCCGACCTGGAACCAGGCCGGCCACCAGCGCCCGCCGGCGACGCCGATTGCGGCGGCGCCCAGCACGATCAGCGGGAACGGCACGCTGAAGACGGCGATGGCGAGGAAGGCGGCGAGGGCGAGCGCCATCAGCACCTGGTTTTTCAACGTGCGGCCGCCGATGCGCCAGGCGGCGGCCAGGACGATGGCGACGACCGCCGGCTTGATGCCGTACAGGATGCCGGCCACCGCAGGCAGGTTTCCGTAGGCCATATAGATCCAGGACAGCACGATGAGGATCAGCAATGAAGGCAGCACGAACAGCGCGCCGGCAACGATGCCGCCGCGCGTTTTATGCATCAGCCAGCCGATGTAGACGGCCAACTGGGTCGCTTCGGGACCGGGCAACAGCATGCAGTAATTGAGGGCGTGCAGGAAGCGCTGCTCGGAAATCCAGCGGCGCCGTTCGACCAGTTCGGAATGCATCAGCGCGATCTGGCCGGCCGGGCCGCCGAAACTGATGAAGCCGAGCTTGAGCCAATACCAGAAGGCTTCACGCAGCGTGACGGGGGCGGGGCGGATATCGCGAGGTGAAGTCATGCCGGTATTGTAACGATTGTGGGATTTGCATTTCGCTCAACAACCCGGGCGTAAAAAAAGGGAAGCACGCGGCTTCCCTTCTTATCGGCTACCGGCCTATTACTGGCGGGTGGTGTCGATCTGGATCAGCGGCTCGTCCACTTGCGGTGGCAGCGGCTTGCGTTCACGCGGAACACGTACCGGCGGCGCCGCGCTGGCTGCCGCTTCCTGTGCTGCACGCAGCTTCTCGGGATCGGTGGCAGCCAGAGTCAGACCGGCTGAACCGAGCAACTCCTTCAAGTCGGCAACCGGTGCTTGCACTGGCGCTTGCACTGGCGCTGGCGCCATTGTTTGCACGGGAACCGGCACCGGCGCTGCCTGGACCGGCGCTCCAACCGCGACCGGCGCTGCAACGGCGACCGGCGCCGGCGCTTCTTCGACAACGGCCACTGGCTCTTCAACAGCTTCCGGCGCTGTCTGGATGGCCACCGGCTCGGCGACGACGCGTTCGCCTTCGACCACGGCTGCGACTGGCTCGGCGGCTACCGGTGCTTCCACCGGGGTATCCGGCGTGAACATGGTTTCCGGCATCACTGCAGGCTCAGCTGGCGCTTCGGCGACGGCTGGTGCTTCAGCGATGGCTGGTGCAACAGCCACGACCGGTGCTTCGGCGACGGCTGGCATTTCGGCAACGACCGGGGTCGGCTCCGGCTGCACTGACTCCGGCGCTGGCGCCAGGGCTGGTTCGGCAGGCTCGACCATGACGTATTCCGACGCCGGTACCGGCTCAGCTTCGGCCGCTTGCTGGTCAGCCACCGGCGTGAACGCCACCGTGGTCGACGAGTCTGCTTCGCCTTCGTTGTCGCCTGCTTCGTTCTCGCCACCTTCACCGAGCTCGCGCTCGCGGCGGTTACGGTTGCGGCCACCGCGGCGGCGGCGGCGGCGCGGCTCGTCGCCCGATTCGACTTCGATTTCTTCGCCGTTCGGGCCGATGGTCGTGATGGTCTTGACCACTTGCTCGGTAACGTTGTGCTCGCCGTCCGGGCCGACGGTGGTGACCGAAATCGACGAGGCCATCACTTCTTCGGTGACGATCACGTCGTCGGCCTTCGATTCGGCAACGACAGCGCGGTAGTCGGCGCGCTCACGGGCAGGGCGCGGGGTGCGCTCGGCGCGTTCAGGACGCTCGCCACGTTCGGCGCGCGGCGCCGCCGGAGCTTGCGCTTCGGCCTGCTCGCGCGGCTCGCGGGCTTCACGCGGTGGGCGTGGCGGACGCGGCGGGCGGGCGGCGCGGGTTTCGGCGTCGGCCGCTTTCACGGTCTCGTCGGCAACGCCGGCCTTGGCGCCAGGTTCGCGCTCTTCGCGGCCACCTTGCTTGCCGCCACGGCTGCGGCCGCGCGGTCCACGACCATTGCGGTCGCCGCCACGGTCAGCGGCAGCAGCCGGCTTGGCTGGCGCGGCAACTGGCGCCGGCGCGGCAACTGGCGTCGCTTTCTTGCCCATGAAGAAGTTGATGATCTTGTCGAGGAAGCTTTCCTCGACCGGCGCCACCGGCACCGGTGCAACGATGACCGGCTTGACCGGCTCGCTGCGGTCGACCATCGGCGCAGGCTGGGCCGGGGTGATCGTCTTGACGACGGCTTCCTGGCGCGGCTTGGCTTCTTCCTTCTGGCGCTTGCTGTAAGCCATGTCGGTGTCGGCCTGCTCGGCCAGGGTGTAGCTGGCCTGGCTGTCTTCGAGGCGCGGATCGTCGTGCTTGATGCGCTCGAGCTTGTAGTGCGGCGTGTCGAGGTGCTTGTTCGGGATCAGGATCACGCCGATGCGGTGGCGGTTCTCGATCTTGAGCACTTCGCCGCGCTTTTCGTTGAGCAGGAACGCGGCAACATCGACCGGCACCTGGACGTGGATGGTGGCCGAATTTTCCTTCATCGCCTCTTCCTGGATGATGCGCAGGACTTGCAAGGCGGACGATTCGGTGTCGCGGATGTGGCCGGTGCCGGAGCAGCGCGGGCACGTCACGTGGCTGCCTTCGGACAGCGACGGACGCAGGCGCTGGCGCGACAGTTCCATCAGGCCGAAACGGGAAATCTTGCCCATCTGGACACGCGCGCGGTCGTGGTGCAGCGCGTCTTTCAGGCGGGTTTCCACCTCGCGCTGGTTTTTCGCCACTTCCATGTCGATGAAATCGATGACAATCAGGCCGCCAAGGTCGCGCAGGCGCAACTGGCGGGCCACTTCTTCGGCCGCTTCGCAGTTGGTGTTGAACGCGGTGGTCTCGATGTCCGAGCCGCGCGTGGCGCGGGCCGAGTTGACGTCGACCGACACCAGTGCTTCGGTGTGGTCGATGACGATGGCGCCGCCGGACGGCAACGGCACCGTGCGCGAGTACGCCGTTTCAATCTGGTGTTCGATCTGGAAACGCGAGAACAGCGGCACGTCGTCGCTGTAGCGCTTGACGCGGTGCACCATGTCGGGCATCACGTGGCTCATGAACTGATGCGCCTGCTCGTAGATGTCGTCGGTGTCGATCAGGATCTCGCCGATGTCGGGCTGGAAGTAGTCGCGGATGGCGCGGATGACGAGCGAGCTCTCCTGGTAGATCAGGAACGCGCCGTTGCCTTGCTTGCCGGCGCCTTCGATCGCGCGCCACAATTGCATCAGGTAGTTCAAGTCCCACTGCAGTTCTTCGACGTTGCGGCCGATGCCGGCGGTGCGGGCAATGACCGACATGCCTTGCGGCAGGTCCAGCTTGTCCATCGTTTCACGCAGTTCCTGGCGCTCTTCGCCTTCGACACGGCGCGATACGCCGCCGCCGCGCGGGTTGTTCGGCATCAGCACGAGGTAGCGGCCGGCCAGCGAGACGAACGAGGTCAGCGCCGCGCCTTTGTTGCCGCGCTCTTCTTTTTCGACCTGGACCATGATTTCCTGGCCTTCGCGCAGCGCTTCCTTGACGGAGGCGGTACGGACGTCGACGCCTTCGCGGAAATAGGTGCGGGCAACTTCTTTGAAGGGGAGGAAGCCGTGGCGGTCTTCGCCGTAGCTGACGAAGCAAGCTTCGAGGGAGGGTTCAATGCGGGTGATGACACCTTTATAGATGTTCGACTTGCGCTGTTCGCGGCCGGCCGACTCGATATCGATGTCGATCAGTTTCTGACCGTCGACAATTGCTACGCGCAGCTCTTCTTGCTGCGTAGCGTTAAACAACATACGTTTCATTTTTATTGACTCCACGACCCGAAGGCCGATCCAGGCCACCTTGTCAGGGCGGCTTATGTACATGGGATGTACGCGGGAACGGAGAGTTGGAGGGTGGGTATGCCTTCATGCACGGCGCAGCAACGACAGGCGTTGCGGCCGCAACGGGGCGCGGTGGGGTCGATCGACATGCCGAGTGCACGCATCACCTGCAACTTTCCTGTTTGCTGCCGGTCGAACCGGGGCACAGGGACAGCCAGGCGGTGAGCAGATCAACGAGCCAAACCGTAGCCAGCGAACATACCAAGACTTCGAACCACCGGCGAATGGATCCGCCATTATTCTCAAGCCTTCGGGATGAGGCTTACATCGGGTCGGGCGAAAACGACAAGCGTTATCGACGCCATCAACCGGCGAGCTGGCCAAATAGACAGCTTGCCGGTACTTATCCTTACAATTCCAAACTATCCAATCTTGCAGCCCTGCGTGCAATCCGATTACAACAACGGTGCAACCTTGATTCGCGCAGGGATGTGCGTACACGTTTTTCCATCGAATTTGCAATTTGGCGAGGCCGATGGACACGCCCCTGTGTAAAATATCGTTTTAATTCTTACACCAGCAGAGGTTTGACCGCCGCCTGTCGATTATATATTCAAAATGAAGGACTTAGAGAGAATTTCTGGGAAGACAGAGCAAATGAAGATGCAAACCGGGAGTGTTCCCCCTTCCTCACCGACACCGCTGCAAGCCCAGTTCGTAACAATTACCGAAGAAGAAGCCGGCCAGCGCATCGACAACTACCTGCTGCGCGTGTGCAAGGGCGTCCCCAAGAGTCACATATACCGTATTTTGCGTTCTGGCGAAGTGCGCGTCAATAAAGGCCGCATCGATCAGTTATACCGGCTGGTGAACGGCGATGTGGTACGCATTCCGCCGGTGCGGGTGGCCGAAAAATCAACGGCAGTCGTTCCGGGCGCCGAATTTACCATCCTGTTCGAAGATGCCCACCTGCTGGTGATCGACAAGCCATGCGGCACCGCGGTGCATGGCGGCTCCGGCGTGTCGTACGGCGTCATCGAGCAGTTGCGCGCGTCGCGCCCGGACGCCAAGTTCCTCGAACTGGTGCACCGGCTCGACCGCGAAACGTCGGGCGTGCTGATGCTGGCGAAAAAGCGCTCGGCGCTGACCAACCTGCACGAACAGATGCGCGACGGCGTGACCGACAAGCGCTACCTGACCGCGGTGGGCGGCGACTGGAAGAACGCGCGCCAGCACATCAAGCTGCCGCTGCACAAATACACCACCGCCGAAGGCGAGCGGCGGGTCTGCGTGCAGGCCGGCGGGATGGAGTCGCATACCGTCTTCAGCTTGTTGCGCAAGTGGGAGCATTTCGCCCTGCTGGAAGCGGAACTGAAAACCGGGCGCACCCACCAGATCCGCGTTCATCTCGCTTCGTCCGGCTTCCCTATCCTGGGTGACGACAAGTACGGCGATTTCGCACTCAACCGGGTGCTGCTGAAAGCGGATCAGACGCGCGGCGCGCTCAAGCGCATGTTCCTGCACGCCCATCAGATCACCTTCATCCATCCCGACAGCGGCAAGCAGGTGACGATAAATGCCCCGTTGCCGGCAGAATGCGACCGTTTCTTGGTAAGCTTGGGGAAACCGCAGAATATTGCAGTGCGATAATCTCGCGACAACACTTACCCCTGGAAGGAGCCGGCGGCCACAAGCCAGCCGGAACACATGGCACGAAAGCAATTTGACCTGATCGTATTCGACTGGGACGGCACCCTGATGGACAGCACATCGACCATCGTCAAGAGCATCCAGTCGGCCGCGCGCGACCTCGGCCTGCCGATCCCGCGGGACGAGGAGGCGTCGCACGTCATCGGCCTCGGCCTGCACGAAGCGATGCAGGCGGTGATGCCGAACATCGACCCGGTCTGGTATCCCAAGATGGTCGAGCGCTATCGCTACCATTTCCTGATGAAGGACCCTGAACTGGTGCTGTTCGACGGTGTTAGCGCCATGTTGAACGAACTGTCGCAGGAAGGCTATTTCCTGGCGGTGGCGACCGGCAAGAGCCGCGTCGGTCTGAACCGGGCGCTGAATGCGGTCGGCCTGCTGTCGCTGTTCGACGCCACGCGCTGCGCCGACGAGACGTTTTCGAAGCCGCATCCGGCCATGCTGCAGGAACTGACGCGCGAACTGGGCCAGGACCTGAAGCGCACCGTGATGATTGGCGACACCACGCACGACCTGCTGATGGCGAACAACGCCGGCGCCGGCGCCGTGGCAGTCGAGTACGGTGCGCACCCGGTCGACCAGCTGCAAGCATGCAAGCCGCTGTATTCGGCGCAGACGGTGACCCAGCTGCACCAATGGCTGGGCGAGAACGCATGATGAGTGAGCCGGCCGCAGCCGCGTTGCTGGTGTGCGACGCCGACGCCGTGGTCGAAGGCGGGCGCGGCGTGCGCTTTGCGGTCAGCGCGTTCGGCGACGACGGCACCGGCTTCGTGGTTCGCTATGGCGGCAAGGTGTACGGCTACCTGAACCGTTGCGCCCACGTACCGATCGAGCTCGACTGGAACCAGGGCGAGTTCTTCGAGTCCAGCGGCCTGTACCTGATGTGCTCGACCCACGGGGCAATTTACGTCCCGCAGACCGGACAGTGCGCCGGCGGCCCCTGCAAGGGTGGCCGCTTGCGCCCGATCGCCGTGCATGAAGAGCACGACAAGATTTACTGGCAGCCAGACGAATTCGTCAAGGCGCCACCAGTTTCCATCTAAATTTCGATAACCACGATTCTATGAACGATAACATCGGCAGCACCCCGACGGACAAGCCAGTGATGGCCGCCCCGCTTAACCACGCCAACTGGGAACGCGACACGCTGGAAAAGCTGCTGTTTGCCACCGTCAAGGAACAGAGGACGACGCGCCGCTGGGGCATCTTCTTCAAACTGCTGGTATTGGGCGCGATCTTCTTTTCTTTGTGGGCCTTTTTCGATTTCAGCACCGGCTCGGATATCGAAGCGCTGGGCAAGCATACGGCGCTGATCGAGATCGACGGCAATATCGACGTCGACGGCAGCGGTTCGGCCAACTCGGTCATTCCATCGCTAAACAAGGCGTTCAGCGACGTTGGCTCGGTCGCCGTGGTGCTGCGCATCAACAGCCCGGGCGGCAGTCCGGTCCAGGCCGGCATGATCGTCGATGAGATCCTGCGCTTGCGGAAGGGCTATCCGGCCAAGCCGGTGTACGTGGTGGTCGATGAAATCTGCGCGTCCGGCGGGTATTACATCGCCGCGTCGGCCGACAAGATCTTTGTCAACAAGGCCAGCATCGTCGGCTCGATCGGGGTACTGATGGATGGCTTCGGCTTTACCGGTACGATGGAGAAGGCCGGCGTCGAGCGGCGATTGCTGACCGCCGGCGAGAACAAGGATTTCATGGATCCGTTCAGCCCGCAGTCGGACAAGCACAAGGCGCATGCCCAGGCAATGTTGAACGAAATTCACCAGCAATTCATTGGCGTGGTGCGGGCAGGGCGCGGCAAGCGCCTGAAGGAAACACCGGACATGTTCTCCGGCCTGTTCTGGAGCGGCGCGCGCGCCGTCGAGATGGGGCTGGCCGATGGCTTTGGCAGCGTCGACAGTGTCGCGCGCGAAATCGTCAAGGTCGATGACATCGTCGACTACACGGCGCACGAAGGCTTGCCGGAGCGGGTGCTGAAGAAATTTGGTGCGTCGGTCGGCGCCGGTGCGGTCAAGTCGCTGTATCGCGGGGCAACGCCGGCGGTGCGCTGAGGAGAGTTAATTTCTCCTTGCAAGTTGGCAGGTTTGTCCTATATTGAACCCGTAGTGCATTCAAAGGGGTTGATATAAAAGTTCACGTAGTTTTCATATATTCGAACCGGACTACTGACCGCACGCTTGTGCGGTATGGAGAGAATTAAATTTTCTCGCAACGGTCTCCTTCGCGGGACTTGGAAACGGCGGCGCAATGCCGCCGTTTCCTATTGTGCTAGTCCGATTCAATCAACGCAGCTGCGGAACAGGCCCGGGATGGCGGGCGGCTTGCCGGCTAGGAAGTAGATTCCGACCTGGAGTGCGGAAATGTCCGATGGCGCCACCTCATACTGTGAGAAACCACCGCATCCAAGCCACTGCTGGAAGTTGGTCTGGGCCTGGGCCAACCAGGCCGCACGGCCGAGCGCCGGCGCTGGGATCTCGTCCCTGGCGGGCACGTCGGCGCTGGCCGTCATCCACCGCGCGATTGCCAGTTGGGCCTCGTACCGAGCGGATTGTTCGAGGGCAAGCTGGCAATGGGCCTGCGCCCGCGATCCTGGAAAGTCCTGGTCGCTCTGGCCGCAGTGGTTGTCGTTGGTCATGTTGTCCTCTTCTTGGGTGGGTCTTCGTTTTGTCCTACCGACGAGGTAACGATTCGTAGGAGCCGTTAGGCCGATTCCTAACGAGGTTTCACTGTACCAACGAGGGAACCGAAACACTTGATCTATGTCAAACGTGTCGTTCGCCAGCAATCAAATGTCCACTTGGCAACTTTCGTCCGATGCAGCAGGCCGCATGGCAGTGCTGTCGGCGCTGCCGCTGTTCTGGTAAAGTCTCGCCCATGAGCAAATTATCCCTGGACCGCATCCTGCAATCGCAAGGTTTCGGCACGCGCAAATACTGCCGCGCCCTGATCGAAGACGGCGAAGTGAGCGTCAATAGCGCGCCGCACACGAACTACAAAACTACGTTTGACACCGATAATCTGGTATTGACGGTCTTTGGCGAGGAATGGACCTATCGCGAGCATGTCTACATCGCCTTGCACAAGCCGGCCAATTTTGAATGTTCGCGCAAGCCCAGCCACCATCCCGGCGTGCTGACCCTTCTTCCGGAACAATTTACCTGGCGCGACGTCCAGCCCGTCGGCCGGCTCGACCATGACACCACCGGGATGCTGCTGATGTCCGACGATGGCCCGTTTATCCACGCACAATCGTCGCCGAAGCGCCATGTGCCAAAGATTTACCAGGCCACCACGCAAGAGCCGGTCACCCAGCAACTGGTGGAAAAATTGCTCGAAGGCGTCAATCTGCACGACGAACCTGCGCCGCTGAAGGCGCTGACCTGCATCCAGCGCGGCGAGCACCAGCTCGAAATCGTGCTCGAGCAAGGCAAGTACCACCAGGTCAAGCGCATGCTGGCCGCGGCCGACAACCATTGCCTCGCGCTGCATCGCTCGGCCATCGGCAGCCTGACGCTCGACTCGCTCGGCCTGGCCGAAGGAGAATGGTGCTTTCTCGACCAGGCCCAGCTGGACCTGCTGGCATGAAGCTCGCCACCCTCAACGACGGTACCCGCGACGGCCAGCTTGCCGTCGTTTCGCGCGACCTGAAGCACGCCCACCTGGCCGACGGCATCGCGCCGACGCTGCAGGCGGCGCTCGACGACTGGGCCTTCATCGCGCCGCAACTGAACGAGCTGTATCAGCAGCTCAATGGCGGGCGTGGTAGCCGCAGCTTCGACTTCGACCCGGCCAGGTGCATGGCGCCGCTGCCGCGCGCCTTTCAGTGGGTCGACGGTTCGGCCTACGTCAACCACGTCGAACTGGTGCGCAAGGCGCGCAAGGCCGAGATGCCGGAGTCGTTCTGGGAAGACCCGCTGATGTACCAGGGCGGCAGCGATGACTTTCTCGGCCCGCAGGACGATATCGTGCTGGCGCATGAGGAGTGGGGCATCGATTTCGAAGCGGAAGTCGCCGTCATCACCGGTGACGTGCCGATGGGCTCGACGCCGGACCAGGCGCACCAGCAGATCCGCTTGCTGATGCTGGCCAACGATGTCTCGCTGCGCAATTTGATCCCGGCCGAGCTGGCCAAGGGTTTCGGTTTCCTGCAGTCGAAGCCGGCGACGAGCTTCTCGCCGGTGGCAGTCACGCCGGACGAACTGGGCGACGCCTGGCTTGGGGGCAAGGTGCACCTGCCGCTGCGCTCGACGTGGAACGGCAAGCTGGTCGGCCAGCCGCATGCCGGCGTAGACATGGTATTTAATTTCCCGCAACTAATTGCTCACCTGTGCAAGTCGCGCAACGCGCGCGCCGGCACCATCGTCGGCTCCGGCACGGTGTCAAACAAGGATGCCGGGCGCGGCTATTCCTGCATCGCCGAGAAGCGCTGCCTGGAGATGGTCGCCGATGGGCTCGCATCGACGCCGTTCATGCTGTTTGGCGACACGATCAAGATCGAAATGCTCGACGGCGCCGGAAAATCAGTGTTCGGCGCCATTGCCCAGAGCGTCAAGCAGGCCGAGGCGAAAAAGCTGCGCTAGCCGAATAACCCGATTGTAAGCACGGCTTTGCACGCCTGTTCAGAAGATAGCCTCAGAGCAATACCGCCGATAATGTCCCCTGTCGTTCCTGTTGCCGCGCGTCTCAATGCAGCCAGGGCGTTACCGGAGTGGACATGTCAGAAGACAGCGACGCAGAAAAGACCGAACCGGCGTCAAGCAAGCGGTTGGAGCAGGCCCGTGAAGAAGGCGACGTGCCCCGATCGCGCGAACTTGCAACCTTTACAGTATTGATGACCGCCGGCGCCGGCCTCTGGATGACCGGCGACGGCGTCGTGCGCAGCCTGAACGCCATCATGGTGTCGGGCCTGGCGCTCGACCGCGAACAAATCTTCAATGCCGACGTGCTGATCCGCCGCGTCGGCTTCGACATCGTGTCGGTGATGATGGCCTGCCTGCCGCTGGCGATCGCCATCATGGTCGTCGCGCTGGCGTCGCCACTGCTGGTCGGCGGCTGGCTGTTCAGCTCGAAGTCCTTCCTGCCCAACTTCGGCAAGCTCAACCCCATCAAGGGCCTTGGCAACATGGTCTCGGTCAACGCGCTGGTCGAACTGCTGAAGGCGGTTGGCAAGACCGTCGTCGTCGGCAGCGTCGCCTACCTGGTCGTGATGAGCCAGAAGGATGCCGTCATGGGCCTGGCGGTCGAATCGGTCAGCGCCGGCAGCGCGCACCTGATCAACTTGCTGATGTGGGCCTTCCTGTTCATCGTCGGCGGCCTCGGCTTTGTCGCCGCGATCGACGGTCCCTACCAGATCTGGCATTACGCCGACAAGCTGAAGATGACGCGCCAGGAAGTGATCCAGGAATCGAAGGAATCGGACGGCAATCCGGAAATGAAGGCCAAGGTTCGCCAGATGCAGCGTCAGATGTCGCAGCGCCGCATGATGGCGGCGGTGCCGACGGCCGACGTGGTCGTCACCAACCCGACCCACTATGCCGTCGCGCTGAAGTATGCCGACGGCCAGGGCGGGGCGCCAATGGTCGTCGCCAAGGGCGCCGACGAAGTGGCGGCGAAAATCCGCGAACTGGCCAAGGAAAACAAGGTTGCGCTGCTGGAAGCGCCGGCACTGGCCCGTGCGCTGCACCAGCACACCGAGATCGGCGACGAGATTCCCGAGGCGCTGTATTCGGCGGTGGCCGAGGTGCTGGCGTACGTGTTCCAGCTGCGCGCATTTAACAAGGCCGGCGGCAAGTATCCGGACCGTCCGACCAGACTGCCGGTGCCGCCCGAGATGGACCCGCACAACCCCGCATCGCAAAAAAAGCCTGCATCGAATAACGGAGCAACACCATGAACGGCATCACTCTCCCATCCTGGCTGAGCGGACTGAGCGGCAAGGGCGGCTCCGCGCTGGCGGCGCCAATGATCATCATCTTGCTGCTGGCAATGATGGTGCTGCCGCTGCCGGCCTTCATTCTCGACGTGTTCTTCAGCTTTAACATCGCGCTGTCGGTGATCGTTTTGCTGACCAGCCTGTACACGGTCAAGCCGCTCGACTTCATGGCCTTTCCTACCATCTTGCTGGTGTCGACGATGCTGCGCCTGTCGCTCAACGTGGCCTCGACCCGTATCGTGCTGACCGAAGGCCACACCGGCGGCGCCGCGGCCGGCAAGGTGATCGAAGCGTTCGGCCACTTCCTGATCGGTGGCAACTACACGGTCGGTATCGTCGTGTTTATCATTTTGACTATCATTAATTTTACCGTCGTCACCAAGGGTGCCGGCCGTATCGCCGAGGTGGGCGCCCGTTTCGCGCTCGACGCCATGCCGGGCAAGCAGATGGCGATCGACGCCGACCTCAACGCCGGCCTGATCGGCGAAGATGAAGCGCGCCGCCGCCGCAGCGAAGTGGGCCAGGAAGCCGAGTTCTACGGCGCAATGGACGGCGCCAGCAAGTACGTGCGCGGCGACGCGGTGGCCGGCATCATGGTTACCGTCATCAACATCGTCGGCGGCCTGCTGGTCGGCATGCTGCAGCACGACATGGGGTTCGCCGCCGCCGCCAAGACCTACACCTTGCTCGCCATCGGTGACGGCCTGGTGGCGCAGATTCCGTCGCTGATCATTTCGACCGCGGCCGGTATCGTCGTCTCGCGCGTGGCCAGCGACCAGGACATCGGCACCCAGCTGGTGGGCCAGTTGTTCGCCAAGCCGCAAGTGCTGTACATCACCGCCGGCATCATCGGCGGCATGGGTTTGATTCCGGGCATGCCGAACATGGTGTTCCTGCTGCTGGCCGCCTCGCTGGCCGGTGTCGCCTACATGGCCAACAAGCGCCTGCAGCAGCCGGCTAAAGTGGAAGAGGCTGCCGGCGGACCGGGCGCGGCTGGCGCGCCGGCCGCTGCCGCCGGCGCCGAGCAGGAAGAGGCGACCTGGCAAGACATCATGCCGGTCGATACGCTGGGGCTGGAAGTGGGCTACCGCCTGATTCCGCTGGTCGACAAGACGCAGGGCGGCGAGCTGCTCAAGCGCATCAAGGGCATCCGCAAGAAGTTCGCCCAGGAAGTCGGCTTCCTGGCGCCGCCGGTGCACATCCGCGACAACCTCGAGCTCAAGCCATCGGCTTACCGCATCACGCTCAAGGGCGTCGAAGTGGGCAGCGGCGAGGCGCTCAACGGGCAGTTCCTGGCGATCAATCCGGGCATGGCCAGCGGCACCTTGCCGGGGCTGGAAACGACGGACCCGGCGTTCGGGCTGCCTGCCACCTGGATCGACGCCAGCTTGCGCGACGAAGCGCAGGGCATGGGCTACACCGTGGTCGACGCCGGCACCGTGGTGGCGACCCACCTGAACCACCTGATCACGACGCACGCCTCCGAGCTGCTGGGACGGGCCGAAGTGCAGGCGCTGCTCGACCATATCGCCAAGGAGTCGCCAAAGCTGGTCGAAGACCTGGTGCCGAAGGTGGTGTCGCTGTCGACCTTGCAAAAGGTGCTGCAGAACCTGCTGATCGAGGGCGTGCACATCCGCGACATGCATTCGGTGATCGAGACCCTGGCCGAGCATGCGATGCACACGCAGGATCCGAACGACCTGACGGCGCTGGTGCGCATCGCGCTGGGCCGGGCGATCGTGCAGCAGCTGTTCCCGGGCGCCACCGAGCTGTCGGTGATGACGCTGGACAACCGGCTCGAGCGCTTGCTGATGCAGGCGATGGGGGCGGGCGGCGACGGTTCCGGCATCGAGCCCGGGCTGGCCGACACGATCGCGCAGCAGGCCGGCCAGGCCGCGGCGCAGCAGGAGCAGATGGGGCTGACGCCGGTACTGCTGGTGCCGGGGCCGCTGCGGGCGCTGCTGTCGCGCTTCCTGCGGCGCGCGTTGCCGCAGCTGAAGGTGCTGTCGCATAGCGAGATTCCTGAGACCAAGACGATCCGGGTCACCAGCCTGGTGGGCGCGCCGGGGTAATTTTACAGCACGGATCCGAGCCGGCAAACGGCCCGGACCCGTGCTGCATAAACGGCTTTGAAACCTCAAGTTAGCAGGCCATAAATACAACGAATCACCAATAATCGTTTGCGAGCCGTCAACGATATAGTTATCATAAATTTACCAAACTGCATTACCTCCGCTGCGCTCCTTCACAAGGAATGTCCATGCACACTTCCCCCCGCCTGCTGGCGCTGCTCACCGGCGCCGCGTTCGCCGCGCCCGTCTTCGCCCAGACTGCCGCCCCGCTCGATTGTCAGCGCTCCTTCGCTTTCCGCGCCGATACCGATGGCGTCGCCGGCAAGACCGTGTGCAGCGCCAAGGCCGACGCCTTCATCGATGCCCTCGACAACTTCAACGCAAGCAATGCGGCCTACACGCCGGTCTCGAGCGCACTGGTGCAGGCCAGATTTTCCGACGTCGGCATGGTGCTGAGCTATGACGCCAATTCGACCAGGCTGAACTACAACTTCATTGAACTCGGCGACAGCGGCAGCTTTACCGGCGCCTCGCGCGCGGAATCGCAGGACCAGTTCGAGGATTTTGTGAAGAAAAGTAATATTCTCGCCCGCATCATGCAGTACCAGGCGCAGCACTCGGCGACCAGCCCGATTACCGGCATCGGCGGCGTGATCACGATGGCCGGCGCGCAGGACTTCGGCAGTAGTTTCGATACGATGAGCAAGATCGCCAGCGGCCAGGGTGCGAGCAACAACCTGGTCGGCGTCGGCCTGAACTATGGAAGCTACTCGGTGTCGGGCAGCGACGAGCGCATCAAGACCACCAGCGTGCCGCTGTCGTATACGGTGCGCAACGATATCGACCCGCGCCGGCAACTGGTGCTGAGCGTGCCGATCACGCTGGTGTCGATCGGCGGCGCGCAAAGCGTGCACGGCAGCGCCGGCGTCGCCTACCGGCTGCCGCTCAGCGACAACTGGACGCTGACCCCGGGCGCGCGCTACGCCATCATCGCGTCGAAGGACCGCGCCACCTTGTCGTCGGTGATGTCGGCCAGCCTCACCAGTACCTACGCGATGCCGACGAACGGCTACACCTTGGGCATCGGCAACATGATCGGCTATTACAAAACCGGAAAATTCTCCAGCGGCGATTATTCGATTGCGCCGGACATTGCCCTGACGATGATGCGGAACGGCATCATGGCGTCCATGCCGACCACCATGTTCGGTCCAAAAATGGCGGCTGAAATCTCACTGATCGATATGCGTTACCTCGGCGACAAGCCGTTCGTCGACAGCACGCAGGAAATCGGCTTTACGATCGGCACCAACCGCAACGCGGCCAATGCGCGCAGCTTCGTGCGTGGCGGCCTGAGCTACCTGCGCGGCAGGAACACGCGCGGCCTGAGCGTCAACTTCGGCTACTGGTTCTGATGGCAACGGGGCGGCGGACCATGCATGCATGGCCGCTGTTGCTGTGCTTGCTGTTCTGCGCGCCGGCCCTGGCCGACCGCGGCACCGACCAGGTGGCGCTGGCCGCAAGCGGGCGCTACGACCAGCTCGAGCAGATGCTCGAAGCCCAGCTTAAGGCCGGACCGCTCGATACGCGCGACCGCCACGCGCTGTGTTTTGCCTATTCCAAGACCAAGCGTTACGCGCGCCTGATGGCCTGCCTCGACCAGCTGGCGTTAGCTTTGCAGCGCGGCGACAAGCGTACGCGCCTGTTCGCGCTCGACGATGCGACGCCGGCGTTGGGCCTGATGCGCTCCGAGGCCCAGCTCGAACTGGGTCAATACGGCGCCGCCGCGGACACCGCGCGCCGCGCCGGCGAATGGCTGGCGGCCGACCAGAGCGACGACCTCGACATGGTATTTAATGCCATCGCCGCCGAATCGATCGCGCTGACGCTGGGCGGCGAGCCGGCGCGCGGCGCGGCGCTGGCCAACCGGCTGGCAGGCCTGGGGACCGGGATGATGGGCGCGTATGCCGGCGCCAAGAGCATGGCGCTGGCGCGCGCGCGCATGGCGCTGGGCGACTATGCCGGCGTGCTGGCCGCCTTCGACGGCGACAAGATGTTCGCGGTCAACGTGTTTCTCGACCGGCTGGTCAGCGGCGGCTTTCTCACCGGCGTCAACAACTGGGTGTGGGCGGAGCTGCCGCGCGCTTTCATGATCAACAAGGCGCTGCTCGAGAGCGGCCGCAGCGCCGAAGCGAAGGCCGGCTTCGAGCGCCTGCTGGCGCTGAAGCAAGTGGCCGAGAACGGCGAAATCTACTGGCTGCTGCTGAACGAACGGGGCCGCATCGCCGAGCGCGAGCAGGACCGTGCCGGCGCTCTGGCGCTGTACCGGCGCGCCATCGATGTCGTCGAGCAGCAGCGCGCCAGCATCAATACCGAGGCGAGCAAGATCGGTTTCGTCGGCGACAAGCAGGCCCTGTACGGCCGCGCCATCGCCTGCGCGCTGGCGCTCGGCGAGACCGAGCGCGCGTACGACTACATGGAGCGCGCCAAGTCGCGCGCGCTGATCGACCTGTTGGCCGGCAAAGGCGCCGGCGTCGCGCTGACGGGCCAGGACGCCGCCAGCGGCGCGCTGCTGGCCGGACTGGAAGCGGCCGCCGACGCCGCGCTGGCGCAGCTGCCGCTGGACATGGCCACGGCCGGCCCGGCCGAAGGGCGCGGCGCGCTGCGCAGCCATGCGCAGGCGCTCAGGCAGCGCGATCCGGCGCTCGCTTCGCTGGTCAGCGTCGGCGCGCTGTCGCTGCCGGAAGTGCGCCGCTTCCTGCGCCAAGACGAAGTGCTGATCGAATACTATGTCAACGGCGCCCAGCTGGTGGTGGTCGGGGTGGGGCCGGCGAGCGTGGTCTCGGCCACGCTCGAGGCCGCGCCGCTCGAGGGCGAAGTGCGGGCCTTGCGCGCCGCCATCGAAGCGATGGCGCCGAACACGGCGGCGCTGGCGCAGGCGCTCTACACGCGCCTGCTGGGGCCGGTCGCGGCATTGATCGCCGGGCGCAACCTGGTCATCGTCCCGCACGGCAGCCTGCACTACCTGCCGTTTGCCGCCCTGCACGATGGCAAGAACTATCTCGCCGCCAGCCACAACCTGCGCTATTTGCCCAGCGCCAGTGTGCACCAGTACCTGCGCCGCCCCAGCGGCGCGGCCGTCACGCAGATGCTGGTGTTCGGCAACCCGGACCTGCGCAACCGGCAACTCGATTTGCCCAGTTCGGAAAAAGAGGCGGAAATGATCGCCCGGCTGGTCCCGGGCAGCACGATCCTGACCCGCCTGGCCGCTTCGGAAACGGCGTTCAAGCACAGCGCCGGCAACTACCGCTACCTGCATGTCGCCGCGCACGGCGAGTTCGTCGGCGACGCGCCGCTGCAGTCGCGCCTGGCGCTGGCGGCCGATGGCGGCAACGACGGTTCGCTGACCGTCAGCGAAATCTACGGCCTGCGGCTGAACGCCGACCTGGTGACGCTGTCGGCCTGCGAGACGGGGCTGGCGAAGGCGCTCAGCGGTGACGACCTAATCGGCATGACGCGCGGCTTCCTGTATGCCGGCAGCAGCAACATCGTCGCCAGCATGTGGGAAGTGGAAGACGTCGCCACCGGCGAACTGATGCAGCAGTTCTACCGCAACCTGGCCGCCGGGCAGAGCAAGAAGGAGGCGCTGCGCCAGGCCCAGCTGGCGATGTGGAAGCGTTTTCCGCACCCGGTCGACTGGGCCGCGTTCTACCTGACCGGCGACGGGCAATGAGCGCTGCCGCCGGCATCGGCGACGGCGGCGCGGCCCTGCCGGCCGGCTACCGGCTGCACGAGTTCCAGATCGAACGGGTGCTCGGCGAGGGCGGCTTCGGCATCGTCTACCTGGCGCACGACCTGCAACTGCGCCGCACGGTGGCGCTGAAGGAATACCTGCCGGCCTCGCTCGCCGTGCGCCAGGCCGGCAATGTCGTCGACGTGCGCTCCGAGTCGCGCCGCGAGACGTTCGACCTGGGGCTGCGCAGCTTCATCAACGAGGCGCAACTGCTGGCCTCGTTCGACCACGCGTCGCTGGTCAAGGTCTACCGCTTCTGGGAGCAGAACGGTACCGCCTACATGGTGATGCCGTTTTATGAGGGGCCGACGCTGAAGGCGTGGCTGAAGGCGCAGCCGCAGGCGCCGGGCGAGGCATGGCTGAAGCGCCTGCTCGGCCCGCTGCTCGACGCCCTCGCGCTGATCCACGCCAGCCATTGCTATCACCGCGACATCGCGCCCGACAACATCTTGCTGTTGGGCGAACAGCAGCAGCCGGTGCTGCTCGACTTCGGCGCCGCGCGGCGCGTCATCGGCGACACCCCGCAGGCGCTGACGGTGATCCTGAAACCGGGCTACGCGCCGGTCGAGCAGTATGCCGAAGAGGCCAGCATGCAGCAGGGCGCCTGGACCGATGTGTATGCGCTGTGCGCCGTGTTGCACATGGCCATAGTCGGGCACGCGCCGGCAGCGTCGGTGGGCCGCATGATGAGCGACGAGCTGGTGCCGCTGTCGACCAGCGCGCGCGGCCGCTACTCGGCCGCCTTTCTCGCCGCGATCGACGCCGGCTTGGCGGTGCGGCCGGAGCAGCGCCCGCAGGATGTGGCGGCGTTGCGCGCGCGCCTGTTTGCGCTCAAGCACGAGGACGACGCCACCGTCATGCGGCCGCCCGCCGGTGACGCGAGACGGCCGACGCCTGCGCCGCCGGCCGCGGCCACCGTTCCCGCGCGCGCCGGCGGCAGTGCTGTGCGCGCCGCGGCGGCCGGGGCACTGTTGCTGGCCGCCGG
>NZ_PDOC01000022.1 GCF_002760655.1 Massilia eurypsychrophila
ATTGACCACAAGAGCTTCGCGGTTTCGTGCCCGCTCGCCCTGCAAAGCAGCGCCTTGTATCCGATTCTTGTTCATCGGCTCGCAGTTTCGCTCCACGCTTCCTCCCCACAGTCGGTCGCCCTTCCGCAGTTGCGCTTCGCTTCGCTCGCTGTGGTCAGCTCGCGGCGGGACTTGCACCCGCAAGAGTGCGCCCATGCTGGGCGCACACGAAAAACGTCGTCCCGGCAAGCCAGGACGACGTTCGCATTTCTATCGTTCTGCCTTGATGGCCTTGAGCTTGCCGAAATACTCGCGCATCACGCCACGCAGCCGGTCGGCCTGCGGGCGGCCCCAGTCGCGCTGGAACTCGCACGCCAGGCCGAGCACGGAAATCGGCACGGCGCCGGCCTGGATCATGCGCTGCATCGCCGATTCGTGGGCAACCTTGCTGACGCCGCCAATGGCGTCGACCACCACATACACTTCGTAGCCCTCGCGCAGCGCGTCAAGCGTCGGGAAAGCGACGCAGACCTCCGTCCACAGACCGGCGATGATCAGCTTCTTGCGTCCCATTGCTTCGACTGCAGCACGGAAATCCGGATCTTCCCAAGAATTCATTGACGTGCGATCGATTTCGGGAACGCCAGGCAATGCCGCCAGCAACTCCTTGTTGGTGCCCGACATGCCATGCTTGACGTACACCGTGCTGAGCACGACGGGCAATTCGAACGTCGTGGCGATGCGCCCAAGCATAGTGACGTGCGCCAGCAGCTCCTCGTGGTCGACCGAACCGACGCCGGCATATTGCTCCGGCTGGTAGTCGATCAGCGCGAGGACGGCGTTTTGCGGCGTCAACAGGGCATCGGTCAAGGGATCGCGGATCGGCGTTACGTCGGACATGGCGCGCTCCTGAACGGTTGATGCGTGATGCGGCTACTTCTTGCCCCAGTACCCGAATTCGGTTTCGTAGCAGTTTGTCTCCACCTCGGCGATCTTCTCCTGCATCACCGATTGCGCATCCTGCACCGCCTGATTGTAAACCGAAGGTCCGATTTCGCGCAGGCAGAAATCGAGCAGCATGCGCGCCTTCAGCCCGCCAATCTCTTCGTCGAAGTTCTGGGCGCAGTAGCGTTGGAGCGACGTCAGCAGCCGCTCCTCGGTGTCTTTATTGAGTTTGATGGCCATGGATCAGTTGTAGTGTTTGTAGATCGCGGTGCGTCCGTCCGCCTTTACCAGCAGCACGTCGTAGGCATCCTTGCGCGGCGCTTCCATGCCTGGCGAACCGAGCGGCATGCCCGGCACCGCCAGGCCTTTCGCTTTCGGCTTTTCCGCCAGCAGCCGCTTGATGTCGCTGGCCGGCACGTGGCCTTCGAGCGCATAGCCGTTGACCATGCCGGTGTGGCAGGAGCCAAGTTCGTCGGGAATGCCGCCTTTTTTACGGTAGGCGGCCGTATCGTCGACGTCGTGGGTGTTGACCTTCAGGCCGGAGGCGCGCAGGTGCTTGACCCACTCCTCACAGCAGCCGCAAGACGCACTCTTGTAGACCTCGATGACGGGCACGGCGGCCGTGGCCAGCAAGGGGATGCCGAGCGCGGCAGCGAGCAAGGCCTTTGTAAAATTGCGTCGAATCATGATAGCTCCCGTGGTTAAGCGATAATTGCATTGCAGATGGTCAGGCTCAAGCCTACCAGAAATCATGCGATCGAAAGAGGGCAGGATGAATAGAAGGAAGCTTCTGGGGTATGCCGTGTTGCTGTTGCTGGCCGGCGCGCTCGCTGTCTGGCTGCGCGGCTGCATTCGTATCGACAGCTGCCTGGACCGGGGCGGCGCCTGGAACTATGAAGTCGGTAGCTGTGTCGGCGCCATGCACTGAACATCCGGCGGCTTGGCCACAGTTTCCGGCACCTGGTTCGCGCAAGGCGAGCCCGCCACGAAGCAGGCCAGGTTGTCGAAGGTGGTCTCGGCAATTTCGCGCATCGCTTCGCGGGTGAAAAAGCCCTGGTGCCCGGTGACGAGCACGTTGGGGAACGTCATGAGCCGCTGGAATACATCGTCGGTGATGATTTCGGCCGAGCGGTCCTGGAAGAACAGCTCGTTTTCCTGTTCGTAGACGTCGATTGCCAGCGCACCGAGGCGGCGCGCGATCAGCGCCTCGATCACGGCGCTCGTATCGATCAGCGCGCCGCGCGAGGTGTTTACCAGCATGGCGCCAGGCTTCATGCGCGCCAGCGCGGCGGCGTCGATCAGGTGATGGGTGGCGGCGTTCAGCGGGCAGTGCAGCGAGACGATATCGGCTTCGGCGAGCAAGTCGGGCAGCGTGGCGATGGCGCCGAGTGCGGCAAATTGCGGCGACGGCTGCGGATCGAAGGCGAGCACGCGGCAGCCAAAACCGTTGAAGATGCGCGCCGCCGCCAGGCCGATCTTGCCGAGGCCGACGAGCCCGACGGTCTTGCCGTGCAAGGTGCTGCCGAGCAAGCCGTCGAGCGAAAAATTGCCTTCGCGCACGCGCGCATACGCACGGTGGGTCTGGCGGTTGAGGGTGAGGATCAGTGCCAGCGTGTGCTCGGCCACCGATTCGGGCGAGTACGACGGGATCCTTGCGACGAACAGGCCGAGCCGTTTGGCGGCGGCGACATCGACGTTGTTGTAGCCGGCGCAGCGCATCAGGATGGCGCCGACGCCAAGTGCGGCGAGCGCCTCGAGCACCGGCGCGTCGAGCACATCGTTGACGAACGCGCACACCGCGCCGCAGCCCTGGCCCAACGCGACCGACTGCAAGGTCAGCGATTCTGTGTGGCACACCAGTTCGACGCCGGCGCCGGCAGGGTGCCGTGCGCGCGCCTCCTCGAGAAAGCGGGAGTCGTACGGCTGGGCGCTGAAAACGGCGATTTTCATGGCGAGGTGGTTTGACTGGACTTCACGACTCTATCACCGTGGGGCGGCGCACGACGTCTTTCGGCAACCGAAAATATACTTGATCGTGAAAGTCATGGCACGCTTGTTCAGCTCAGGCTGGGCAATGATGCCGATGAAGCTGCCGCCGCGGCTGACCGGTGCGTCATCGCTGCGCGCAATCGTCGTCCAGTCGAAGCCGCCGTGGAGCTCGATACGAGGCAAAGTTACCGGCCGCATGCTCACGCCGATCCGGATTCCTTGCGACCGTTTCATCTCCAGCGACGCCGGATCGAGCAAGCCCGAGAAGCCGACATGGAGACGCTCGCCAAGGCCGAGGACGACCGCGGCGTCGACCGACACCGCGCCGGCGGCCGGCTGCCAGGTCTTGCGCGCGCCGGCGACCAGGCGGGTGGAGCGGTAGCGTTCCTGCAGGCCGGCGGCCTGTGCGGTGCCGAGAATATCGCGCCGCCATTGCTGCCACTCGAGCCCGGCGACCGCCGCGTAACCGGACCCGAAAGCATGCGCGCCGCCGACGCGAACGAGCGCGAGCGACGTCGACGTGGTCGATTCTGCCGGGGCGCCGGCCTGGGTCTGGCCACGGTAGGCGATATCGCGCCGGTACATTTCGCCTTCGGTGAACCAGCTGATCGGGCCGGCGCGATACCCCGCGCCGAGAACAAGCCCGGGAAGCCAGCCCGTTTCGCGCACCAGCGTGCTGCCAGCCTTGTCGTATTCGGTATGGATGACGTGACGCTCACCCAATCCGACCGAGCCTTGCCATTGCGCGTGGGCCGGCAGCAGCAACACCAGTTGCAGCGTTCCTGCCAGTGCGGCGCCGCTGAACAGTTTCAAGCTGGCGCGATCAGAGATTGGCCAGGAATGCGGCCCAGCCGACGGTCGTCGTCTGGGTAGTCACGCCATCGCCCTTGGCGCTGTAGTCGAGCCGCACGCTGGAAGGGGCGGCCACCGTCATCGTGACCGACGACGCGTTGCCGCTGACGCTCAGCGCGCCGGCCGTTGGTGCGCCGCCATTGCTGACGAAAGGCTGCAGCGTTTTGACCTGATACTCAAAGTTGCCGAGTGCGCTCGTATTGCCGGACACGGTGAAATTGGCGCTGCTGGTGGCTGCCGTCCCCTGGGCCGATCCGGTCACCGAATAATCGGTCAGCGTGCGGCTGGCGACGTTGATGCCGACCTTGCGATCGGATGTCTGCAGCGACTTGCCCGTTATGGCGACCGAACTGGCCGTCGACGACGTCTGGAAAATGGCAATTTTCATGTCGCCGTTGACGGTTGCCGCGTCGCTTCCGGTGGTCACGGTGAAGGCGGTGAACAGCACGTCAATGGTGGCGCTCCAGGCGTTGCCGGTGAAGGCAGCGGCCGACACGCCTGACAACGTGATCTTGAAGGCGCCATTCATGCTGATGCCGCTCTCGACGCAATTGGTTGCGGTGAAAGTGATGGTGTCGCCGTTGGTGGCAACGAGGTCGCTCTTGACGGTTCCGTTAAGCGCGATGGTACCGCCGCCAGCGCAGTTCTCTGTAAGCGCGATGCCGGTAAGCAGCACGGGCAGGCGGTGCTGGTAGACACGCGTGATCAGGTCTAGCGTGGGCGTCACTGCGTTGATCGGCATGCCCTGGATGCTCACGCCGGTCAGGGCGCCAGTCACTGCCGACGACGAGCCGCTGATGGCGGCATTGGCGGCGTAAGCGTTGCTAGCTGCTTTCGGCGCACTCACCGCCGAAATGGTCGACATGGTGGTTGTCGGCGGCGGGGTTGGCGTCGGCGTCGGCGTCGGCGTTGGAGTCGGCGTCGGAGTTGGCGTTGGCGTCGGCGTGGGAGTTGGCGTCGGAGTTGGAGTTGGCGTTGGCGTTGGTGTCGGCGCTGGAATTGGTGCCGGGAACGCCATCGCCGGTGAATCGCCGCCGCCGCCGCCGCACGCGGACAGTATCAGGGCAGTGGCGAGCATCGACGACAGCTTGAGCGTGAGGGTTTTCATTGGACTACTCCTGAAGGGGCGGGCGACGTGAATGACGTCATCGGTGGGACGAGAAAATGTTGCAACATTGCTGGGATGATATCCCAATAATGCCCTAAGTCAACATTTTGTTTTGCCCGCTTCAGTCGGCTGGGGGCGAGGCGGTCGGCTCCGGCTTTAATAGCAACAAATGTTCATCGAGCACGCGAAACTGCAGCGGCGTCGACATGTAGGTCACTTCGCCGTCGGTGGCGACCTTGATGCGGCGCTTGCGCGAGAGCCTGTGGGGCGTCACCGTCATCGTGCGAAAGCTGAAGGCGACCAGGTCGTCGGCCTGCCCGAGCCGGCCGAACGCGCCGCGCGCCAGCAGCCACAGCATGCCGAGCTTGCCGACCGACTTCGGCGCGATCGCCGCCAGTTTGCCGTCCTCCAGCGCTTCGCTCAGCGGAACGATGCCGACCTGTTCCATTTGCAGGCGATTGTTGCCCACGAAAAAGGTCGCCGTGCGCAGGCGGTGCACGCTGCCGTCGACATCGATGGTGATGCGCAGGCGCCGGTGCGGGCTGAGGATGGTTTTCAGCGCCGACAGGAACGCGACCAGGCGGCTGCGGCCGAACTGCTTCTTGTCGATTTCGCGCTCTTCGAGCAATTTCGGATACAGGCCGATGCTGGCGTTGACGAGGAACACCCGGTCGTTGACGAGCCCGACCTGCACCGGGTGCAGGCGCGAGCTCAGCAAGGCGCGCACGGCGTCGCCGAGGTCTTCCGGAATACCGTGGGTGCGGCCGAAATAGTTAAACGTTCCTTGCGGCAAAACGCCGAACGGACAGCCGCCGGCCACTGCCTGGCGCGCAACGGCATTGATGGTGCCGTCGCCGCCGGCGGCCACCAGGATGCCGCCGCACGCCTTGGCCTGCTCGACGAGCCGCTGGCAGGTGTCGACCAGCTGTTGCGGATATTCAACCACGGTCAGCTCAAACTCGCGGCCGGCCTCGTGCAGCGCCTCCTCGATGGTCGCGCGCTGTCCTTCGGTCTCGGCGTGGCCCGATCCGGCGTTCAGGATGATAAACAGCGGGGCCGCTGGCAGGGGAGGGATTGCTGGCATTACAGTGCGCACTTTCGTATTCGCCGATTCGGCGTTGACCGTAATTGTAACGTTGTCATCAATAGCATGGATGGCGACCGGCGCTGAAGCGTGCGCGAGCGCAGGCGGTGCCTGTTACACCGGTCTCGGCGCGAGGATGGCGATCTGAAGGCCGGCGATCAGCGGTTGCTGAGTCTGCTGAGCCTGGTGGGCTCCAAACGCATTAAAACTGGCGGCCGACCAGGTGGGCGTGCAGCAGCTCGCGCTCGGTGCCGGGATCGGACAGGTAGTTGATCTTGCCGGCGATGATGGTCGCCACCGGCAGCCCGTCGCGGAACAGGATGCGGTTGCCGGCCAGTGCCGGCACCTTGTCGCCCGGGAGCAGCGTGCCGCACACGTTCAGCGGATCGGCGCCGGAGATGCACACCAGGCCGCCGTCGTGGCCGCGCCGCCGCACTTCGCGCAGCAGCGGAATCGCTTCGGGCAGCGCGAACTGCTCGCCCGAAAAGCCGGCGACGAAGCGCCCGCCGCGGATCTCGCCGCGTGCTTCGAGGCGGTGAAACACCGGCAGCAGCTCGCGCCACGACGGCAGCCAGGCCGCCTCGCGTTCGAGCAGGCGCCAGAAAAATACGCCGTAGCGGCGCAGCAGCGTCAGCGCGATGTGCTCCAGCGTGTCCGCGTCGATGCGCTTGCGGCGCGCCGGTTTGGCTGCGACAGCTTCTTCGACTACGTCAGTGCCGCCGCGGCGCACCAGCGCCCAGCGGCCCGCTTCCTCCATCGTCGGGCCGGCGCCGCGGCGGCGCTTCTTGTCGTTGCTGGCGCGCTTGGCCGCCGGCAGCAGCATCGCGCGCATGCCGGCAAAGCTGTCGGCGTTGACCAGCCCTGTCGACACCAGTTCTCCCAGCGCATTCTCCAGCTCCACCGGCAGCATGCGCGCGTCCTGCTGCAGTTCGTCGAAGAACATGGCGCCGTCGCGCCTGAGCGCTTCGAGCACGTGATTGGCGCGCGGCGAAATGTCACGCGGGCCGCCATCGGCCGGCAGCGAATGCCACAGCGACGTCCGGCGGCGCGGCAGCAGCACGATCGGCGTGCCGCGCACCGGCCCGCCGGCTGCCGAACGCGGCGCGCCGATGCGCGTCCATACCACTTTGCCGGCGCGGCACAAGTCGTCGAGCCAGAGGATCGAGTAGTCGCGCAGCCGCAGCGCCAGCAGATCGCTTTCCCAGCCGCCGGCTGCCGCCTCGTAGCCTTCCAGCTGCTCCAGCACCTTTGGCAGCGCGTCCTGGCCCTGCAGCTGCGTGTCGGCCGACAGGTGCTGCCAGTCGAACAGGAAGCGCATGAAATCCTGCCGCTCGACCGGCTCGATCTCGCGCCGCAGCCGCTTGATGGTGTAGCGGTGGATGCGCGCCAGAAGGTGGCGCTCGCACCATTCCTCGTCCGCCACGCCAGGCGTGAAGTGGCCGCGCATGACGTAGCCTTCAGACTCCAGTTGGGTCAGCGCGATGGTGGCGTCGCTGTCCGTCAGCGCCATTTCGGCGGTGATGGTAGGCAGCGGCTGCGGCCCGAAACCGGACAGGCGCGCGCGCATGATCTCGACCAGCGCCGCCTCGCGCGTCCACGCTTCGTCGCCATTGCCACGGTGGCTGTCGGGGACTGCCAGCGCCGGCGTGGCCTGCGCTTGCGGGTAGGCCGCCTGCATGCAGTCGAGCCGTTCGAGCGCCACCCAGAAATCGGCGCCGTCGCCGTCACGTAGCCGCGTGGCGCGCCCGCCCTCGGCCAGCACTTCGAGCCAGGCCGGCCAGCCGGGCTGGCGGATCGCTTCGGCGCGCGTGATGAACGCCAGCGACACCAGCGCTTCCTGCACCTCGTCGGCATTGCGCGCGGCCGGCCACGCTTCCTCGGCCACGCCGGCGATGGCGTCGAGGTCGAGCGCGCCCAGGTCGTCGGTCGATGCCGGGTCGGTCCAGCGCCGGCTCATGACGGCCTGCGTTCGGCGCTCTTCGAGCGGGGCGTCATCGAGGAAGGCATACGGGCGGGCGTTGAGGATCTCCATCGCCAGCGGCGACGGCGCCGGCAGGTCGCGCGCCAGCAAGCGCACTTCCCCCGCTTCGATGCGGCGCAGCAGCGCGAGCCAGCCTTCGCTGTCCATCGCTTCGTGCAGGCAGTCGTCGAGCGTCTGGTCGACCAGCGGGTGGCTCGGCAGCTCGCGCTCGCCCACGATGTTTTCCAGGCACGCCGCCTGGTCGGGGAAGACGGCGGCCAGCAGGTCGTCGCTTTTCATGCGCTGCAGTTGCGGCGCGACCTTGCGCCCGCCGGCAAAGCGCGGCAGCGCCAGCGCGGTGGTGGCGTTCCAGCGCCACCGCACGTTAAACAGCGGCGCGTCGAGCAGCGCCTGCACCAGGATCTGCTCGGCGCTGGACGATTTCAGGTAGCGCCACACTTCGTCGAGCTGGAAGCTGTGCGCGGTCGACAGCGACAGGATGATGGCGTCCTCGGTGGCGGCGGCCTGCAGCTCGAAATTGAAGGTGCGGCAAAAGCGCTTGCGCAGCGCCAGGCCCCACGCGCGGTTGACGCGGCTGCCGAACGGCGAGTGCAGCACCAGCTGGGTGCCGCCCGATTCGTCGAAGAAGCGCTCCATCACCAAGGTGTCCTGGGTCGGCAGCGCGCCCAGCGCGGCGCGCGAGCGGGCCAGGTAATCGACAATTTGGCGGGCGGCGTCTTCGGACAGGCCCAGGTGTTCGTCGAGCCAGGCCACCGCGCGGTCCAGCGCTGCCTGCGGATCGGATGCGGGCGCTGCCAGCTGCTGGTCGATCTGTCCGCGCAGCCGCGCTACGCCGGCGGACAGCTCGTCGCTGCGGCCCGGCGCCTCGCCCAGCCAAAACGGGATGTTGGGCGCGGCGCCATGGGCGTCTTCCACCCGCACCTTGCCCGACTCGATGCGCAGGATGCGGTACGACGTGTTCCCAAGCTGGAAAACGTCGCCGGCCAGGCTCTCGACGGCGAAGTCCTCGTTGACGGTGCCGACCGAGTGGCCCTGCGGCTCGAGCGTGACGGCGTAGTCGGCATTGTCCGGAATGGTGCCGCCGGAGGTGACGGCGGTGAGCTTGCCGCCGCGCCGCCCGCGCAGCGAACGGGTGGCGGCGTCGCGGTGCAGGTAGGCGCCGCGCACGCCGTGGCGCGTGGCGTAGCCCTCGGACAGCATGCGCAGCACGGCGTCGTAGCTTGTGCGTTCCAGCTGCGCGTAAGGCTGGGCGGCGCGCACCAACGCGAACAGCTCGTCCTCGCCCCATTCGCGGCAGTTCACTTCGGCGACGATCTGCTGTGCCAGCACGTCGAGCGGTGCGCGCGGGATGCGCAGCGCATCGAGTTCGCCGCGGCGCACGCAGTCGAGCAAGGCCGCGCATTCGATCAGGTCATCGCGCGAGGTCGGAAACAGCCGGCCCTTCGGCATGCCGCCGACCTGGTGGCCGGAGCGGCCGACCCGCTGCAGCAGCGCGGCGATGTTGCGCGGCGAGCCGACCTGGCACACCAGGTCGACGTCGCCGATGTCGATGCCCAGTTCGAGCGACGCGGTAGCGACCAGCACCTGCAGGTCGCCCGCCTTGAGGCGCTGTTCGGCGGTCAGGCGCGATTGCTTGGCCAGGCTGCCGTGGTGGGCGGCGACGTGTTCGGCGCCGAGCCGGTCGCCCAGGTGGCGCGCCACCCGTTCGGCCATGCGCCGCGTGTTAACGAAGATGAGCGTGGTGCGGTGCTGCGCCACCAGTTCGGCCATCCGGTCGTACACGCGCTCCCACACTTCGTTCGGGATGATCGCTTCCAACGGCACCGGCGGCAGTTCGAGCGCCAGGTCGCGCGCGCGCACGTGGCCGACGTCGACCACCGCGCACTCGGCGCCGGCGCGCCCGACCAGAAAGTCGGCCACCAGCGACAGCGGCTTCTGGGTGGCGGACAGGCCGATGCGCACCGGGCGGCGCCCGCACAGCTGGTCGAGCCGCTCGAGGCTGAGCGCGAGGTGGCTGCCGCGCTTGCTGCCGGCCACCGCGTGAATCTCGTCGACGATCACCGTGCGCACGGTCGACAGCATGGCGCGGCCGCTGTCTGAGCCGAGCAGCACGTACAGCGATTCGGGCGTGGTGACGAGGATGTGCGGCGCGCGCCGGCGCATGGCGTTGCGTTCGGGCGTGGTGGTGTCGCCGGTGCGCACGGCGGCGCGGATGCCGTGCGCCGGCAGGCCCATCGCCTCGAGCTGGCGGCCGATCCCTTCGAGCGGGCCTTGCAGGTTGACGCGGATGTCGTTAGACAGCGCCTTCAGCGGCGACACGTACAGCACCTGGGTTTCATCAGGCAGCGGGCCTTCGCTGCTTTCGCACACCAGCGCGTCGATCGCGGCGAGGAAGGCGGTCAGCGTTTTACCCGAACCGGTGGGCGCGGCGACCAGGGTGGCGCGGCCGGACTGGATCAACGGCCAGGCGCGCAGCTGCGCCTCGGTCGCGGCCGGGAAGGTGGCGCCGAACCAGGCTGCGACGGCGGGATGGAAATCCTGCCAGACGCTGTCGTCTTGCGCGCGCTTGTTCATTCCCGACTAGATGGGGGCGCGGTCGCCGATGGCAAGACCGCGCGCGTGGTTGAATGCTCAATATTGTAACCTCGACGGGTGAAACCCGCGGGGTCTGAAGCCAGCGGGGTCAGTGCCGGCAAACGCACACGGGCTCGACCGAAACCCCCGAAACCAGCGGGGTCAGTGCCGGCAAACGGGAAACCAGCGGGGTCGGGAAACCGGCGGGGGCAGTGCCGGCAAACGCACACGGGCTCGACGCTACGGTCACTTCAAACCCCCGGGGGGATGGAAAAAGTTTGTTGCCGGCAGATACAGCCGGGTTCCAGAAAGCGCGGCATAATGTTGAGCTTCTTCCTACTCGAAAGCGCCGACGATGCACGACCAGGCAGGCAGGCCCACCCACGAACTGACGATGACGGTCTTGATGACCCCGGATATGGCCAATTTCTCCGGCAACGTCCACGGCGGCACCATCCTGAAGTACCTCGACAGCGTCGCCTACGCCTGCGCCAGCCGCTATTCCGGCACGTACGTCGTCACGCTGTCGGTCGACCAGGTGATGTTCCTGCAGCCGATCCACGTCGGCGAGCTGGTGACGTTCCTGGCGTCGGTGAACTACACCGGCACCAGTTCGATGGAGATCGGCATCCGCGTGCTGACGGAAAACATCCAGCTGCGCACCGCGCGCCATGCCAACAGCTGCTACTTCACGATGGTGGCGGTGGACGAGAACCGCAAACCGATCGCGGTGCCGCCGCTCGAGCTGGTGACGGACGAACAGCGGCAGCGCTTCGCGCAGGCCGAACAGCGCAAGCTGTCGCGCCGCGCGCTGACCGGCAAGAGAGCGGCGCCGTGAGCGAGCTGTCGGCGCACGCCGTCAACCTGGTCAACTGCGGCATCATCGGCGTCGACAGCAGCGAGCAGATCGTGCTGTGGAATACCTGGATGGTGCCGCGCTCGGGCCAGTCGGCGGCGCGGGTGCGCGGCCAGTCGCTGTTCGACGTGTTCCCCGAGCTGCGCGGTTCGCGCGTGGAGACGGCGGTGCAGGCGGCGCTGAAAAGCGGGACGGCAGCGAATATCCCGCAGTCGCAAAGCAGCGCGCCGTTTCCGCTGCGCGAGGCCGGCCAGTTCGACGGCGCGCGCATCGACCAGGCGGTGTCGGTCACGCCGTTCAACGAAGGCAAGGAGCGCTTTTGCCTGATCGAGATCCGCGACATCAGCGGCGTGTTCGAGCGCGAGCGGCGCCTGCTCGACCATGCCGAATCGCTGCGCGCGCGCTCGTATGTCGACGGCCTGACCGGCATCGCCAACCGGCGCTATTTCGACGTCGCGCTCGACCGCGAGCTGCGCCGCGCCCAGCGCCTGGGCGGCGAGCTGTCGCTGCTGCTGATGGATATCGATACGTTCAAGCTGTACAACGACCACTTCGGCCACCTGAAGGGCGACGCCTGCCTGACTGCGGTGGCCCAGGCGCTGGCGGCGATGCTCAAGCGTCCCGCCGACGTCGCCGCGCGCTACGGCGGCGAGGAGTTTGCCGCCATCCTGCCCGACACGTCGGCCGAGCAGGCGCGCGCGCACGCGAACCTGATCCGCGAGCACGTCGCATCGTTGGGCTTGCCGCAAGCGCCGGGCGCGGCGCGGGCGCACGTCACGCTTAGCATCGGCCTGGCCAGCTTCGACAAGCAGCGGCGCAATGGCGCCGCCGCGCTGATCGACGCGGCCGACCAGGCGCTGTACGCGGCCAAGCGCGCCGGCCGCGACCAAGTGATGGTTGCCGCTGATTGAGCGTGCCAGCCAGGTGAGGGCGAAGGTCGCTACTAATCACATGTGCCAAGGGTTCGCGTCTACGCGGGAAGTCGGGTCCGCCGGCGGGGCGATTGTTTCCTAGAAACCCGTCAGCGCCTTGCGCGGCCGAAAGTCTCATCTCCGCTTCATCCAGACGCAACCAAAAGTTGACAGCCGTAAAAACTAAAGGGCGGGAAATGCGATCTCCACCCTCAAACCGCGAGACACGCTGCGCGCCAATGACAGCGAACCTCCATACCGCGCGGCGATCGCTTCAACGATGGATAGGCCAAGACCACTGCCGTGACCAGAACCCTTGCGCCAGAATCGCTGTCGTGCTTTGGCCAGATCATCTTCGGATATACCAGGTCCATCGTCCGTGACTATGAAAAGCACTCGACCATTCGCTGCCACCAGATCGAGCAGAACGTCATCGACGTGCGACCCATGGCGGAAAGCGTTGTCGAGGATATTGCGCAGAGCAGTAACGGCAAGCGCTGACGGCAGCCGCGGAACCGCGGATCCCGCATCGTTCCTGATGCGGACGCGCTGTGCCTGGGCTGGCGGCAACTGCGCGATGGCGTGCTGCGCAATGGCGCCGGCGTCGAGCCTCTCGTCATCGGCGAACGCCGCCGCGCCCTCAACCCGGGCAAGTACCAGTAACTGGTCGATCGTGCTCTGCAGACGGCGCACGCCGTGTTCCGCATGCTCCAGCGCCGTCGCAATGCCAGCCGGATCAACGCTCATCCGCGCGACCTGGAGATGCGTCTTGACCGCGGTGAGGGGGGTGCGCAGCTCATGCGCGGCGTCCCCGGTAAATCGGCGCTCCCTTGCAATGGCGCGTTCCACTGTCGCCAGCAAGCCGTTGACGGTCGAGACCAGTGGGAGCAGCTCCTGTGGAAGACGCTGCGCCTCAAGTGGATGCAGCGTATCCGGGTCGCGCGATGCGAGCGCATGGCGGATACGCTCCAGCGGCCTGAGCCCGACCCGAATGGCCAAACCGAGCGCCGCCAGCGTGGCAAACATGGCGACGATGAACGGCACAAACGTTGCCATGGCGATGTTCCTGAACAGCTGCTGCCGTCGCTCGACCCGATCGGCCGTCGTGATCCGAAAGCCATGTTTCTCGATCGTATAGCTTCGCCAGGTGACGCCGTCGATAGTGCGTGTGTGAAACCCGGGCGTCACCGCCCCCAGTCTGGCTGGACTGTTGCTGGTCTTCCCGATCACGCCGCCGCGGTACAGGGAAATCTCGCACGCAACGCTGGCAGTGTCGCTCAACGCCGGAACGACGCCGGCCGGCGGCGCGCCGCCGCGCAGGGCCAGCTGGGGCGCATCGGCGATCAGCGCCGCCACCATCGTCGCCGAGGCGGCAAGGCGCTCGTCCAGCGCATCGCGGAATTCACCGCGCAGGTTTACCAGCGTGAACACGGACGACATGGTCCAGAACAGCGCGAAGCTCGCGCCGATCGCAATGAGCAGCCGCATGCGCAGAGTGTTCATTCTCCCGCCGGCCCGAGTCGGTATCCCAGTCCGCGCACGGTTTCCACAATACCTGGCCCGAGCTTGCGGCGAAGATGGTGGATATGCACGTTGATCGCATTGCTCTCGACGGTGTCGCCGAACCCGTACAAGGCGTCCTTGACCTGCTCGGTGCTCAACACGCGCTTGCCATGCTGAAGGAGCGCGCCGAGCAAGCTAAGTTCGCGGCGCGAAAGATCGACGCGTACGCCATGCAGCAGCGCTTCGCACGTAACGGGATCAAAAGAGAGCGGGCCATGCACGATCAGGTCGACGCTGCGCCCGGCGCTGCGGCGCTGCAGCGCATGGAGCCGGGCAACCAGCTCGTCGAGTTCGAAAGGCTTGACCAGGTAGTCGTCCGCGCCACTGCGCAGACCGGCCACCTTGTCGCCCAGCTCGTCGCGCGCCGTCAGCACCAGGACGGGCCAATGATGTCCGGCAGCACGCCACTGCCGCAGCAGCGACAAGCCGTCGGCGTCCGGCAGTCCAAGATCGAGGATGAGCACGTCGAAGCGCCCGACCCGGGTCGCCGCATTCGCCAATGCCGCGCTCGCCACGTGGTCGGTGTCGATGCCCGACAGTTTCAAGCCCGCAACAATGCCGCTTGCGACGAGTTCATCGTCTTCGATTACTAGTACGCGCATGGCGTTCCTGGCTCCCCAACAAAACCACCCATTTTATCGGTGTAACGTTAAGTCAGGGTTAACTGCCACCGGTGAAAGTCTTCAGGCGGGAGGTCAGCGAAACTTTTCCAGCGAACTGTCGTCCATCTTTTGCTCGGGCAAGCCCGTCATGGCCGGCAGTTCGGACAGGCGCGGCATGCCGGCCTTGACGTGCACTTTGCCCGCCTTGTCTTTCCAGATCACGCCCGGGGTGCCGCCGATGCCGAAACCACCCATCAACGCGTTGTTGTTCCTGATGGCCGCGGCGACGGCGGGCTGGGCCGCTGCGGTAGCCTGCGCAGGTGCGGTCCACGGCTTGCCATGGTTGAGCTCCATCTTCTTGAACGCGGCCGCCTTGTCGGCGGCGGCCATGACCTCGATCGCCTTCGGCAAGCTGGTCGGCCCAAGCGTGTCGACCAGGATCCAGCGCACCTGCAGTCCGACCTTTTCGTAGGGCTGCAGCGCCTTCCAGGTGTAGTGGCAGAACGGGCAGTTGGCGTCGACGAAGACGTACATGACGCTGTTCGGATCCTTGAGCGTGCCTTCGACGACATGCGAGGATTTTTCCAGGCCATTGTAGAGGCCGGACAGGTCCGGTTTCGGCACGTACTTGTCTTCGTATTTGGCCGACAGGTTTTCGCCGTTCTCACCGACCAGGGCGCCGGCCAGCAGGGTCTTCCTGTCGGCGGTGGTGAACACGATCGAATGGCTGCCGCCCTGCGACAGCACCCATCCGGTCAGGCCGGATGCGGCAGGGAAACTTTTTACCACCTTGACCCCGGACTTGACCGCATGGGCGATCGCCTTCGGATAGGTTTCGGCGGCGCTCATCGGCGCTGCCGCGGCCAGCACCAGCGCGCCCATGGCGAGGCGGGACATCAAATAAGGTTTGCGCATTGTTACTCCATCGGTAAGTGAATATTCGGTTGGGTGCAGCCGCAGTTTCAACGGCCGCGTGTCGCCGCCAGCGAACGCAGGAACTTGGCGGTGTCCTGGTAGCCGATCACGCGCGTGCTGGCGATTTCGGCACCGGCCGGGTCGAAGAAAATGATGCCCGGCGGGCCGAACAGCCCGAAGCGCTTGAGCATCGCCTTGTCGTGCTCGTCATTGGCGGTGACGTCGGCCTGCAGCAGCAGCATGGCGGCAAACTCGGCCTGGACGCGCGGATCGCTGAAGGTGAATTTTTCCATCTCCTTGCAGGACACGCACCAGTCGGCATAGAAGTCGAGCATGACCGTCTTGCCCGGCGCCGCCGCCAAAATGGCGTCGAGCTCGGCGACCGACTTGAAACGCCGAAATTCTGTCGCATGGGCGGTGCCCGCGCCGAGCTGCGCGAGCGGGGCGAACGGGTCGTTGCCGCCGGTGGCCACGCCTGCCAGTTGCACCAGTCCGAGGCCGGCGAACACGATGGCGGCGGTCGTGGACTTCCAGCTTGCCCGGCGCAGCTTTGCCAGCGGCAGCACCAGCGAGAGCGCGTAGCCGATAGCGAGCGCGGCCCAGAGCAGCATCTGGACCTTGGGCGCGAGTACCGGCGAGACGATCCAGAGCGCGGTGGCGAGCATCAGGATGCCGAAAAAGCGCTTGATCGCCTCCATCCACGCGCCGGCGCGCGGCAGCAGGGCGCCGGCCGACGCACCCATGACCAGCAGCGGCACGCTCATTCCGGCCGCCATCGCGAACAGGGCGGCGGCGCCGGTCAGCGCGTCGCGGGTCTGGCTGATGTATACCAGCGCGCCAGCCAGCGGGGCCGCCACGCAGGGGCCGACGATCAGCGCCGACAGCGCGCCCATCACGAACACCCCGGCATGGCTGCCGGAGCGCTGCTTGCCCGATGCGGACACGAGCTTCGACTGGATCGCGGCCGGCATCTGCAGTTCATAGACCCCGAACATCGACAGCGACAGCGCCGCCATCAGCAGCGCGAACGCACCGAGCACCCATGGATTTTGCAGCGCCGCGGCCAGGCCTTCGCCGGCCAGTCCGGCCGCTACCCCGAGCAGGGTGTAGACGATCGCCATGCCGAGCGAATACGACGCCGACAGCGCCAGGCCGCGCGAGCGCGAGCCGGTTGCGCGCTCGCCGACGATAATCGAGGACAGGATCGGCATCATCGGCAATACGCACGGGGTAAACGCGAGGCCGAGGCCGAGCAGCAGGAACAGCGGCAGGATGGCGAGCAGCTTGCCGCTTTGAAGCGCCGCTTCGATGCGGCCCATCTCGCTGTCGGGGGCGGCGAGCGTTGCGGCAGCACCGCCGGCGGGCGCATCGGCCGGGTCGAGCTGCTCCGACGAAGCCATCGGCGAGTAGCACAGGCCGGCGTCGGCGCAGCCCTGCGCGCTCGCCTCGAGCGTGAACGGGCCGAATGCTTCGACCGGAATCCGGATCGCCACCGAGTCGCGGTAGCTCTCGACATTCTTGGCGAAGGTTTCGTCGAATTTGACCTTGCCGGGCGGAATGGCCGGCTTGCCGAGCTGCGCACCGCGGGCCTTGAAAACGAACTGTTCGCGGTACATATAGTAGCCGGGCGCGATCTCGTAACGCACTTCCGCGGTCGCCTTGTCGATCATCCGCGCCGAGAAGCGAAACGCCTTTTCGGGTTCAAGGTAATCGTCGGCGGCGTGGACCATGGCCGGGAACTGCATCGCCATCGCTGCCAGCAGCGCCAGCATCGTGCGCGCGATCCATGCCGCGGCGCCCGGAATTGCGCTGCCGCGGCCGGTGGACGCGTTATTCGCGGCCGTATCAGTGGCAGTGGCAGTCGCGGTCATTGTCATTGTCACTGTCATTGTCATTGTCATTTCTCCTTTGCGCCCGTGGCGCTGCGGTACGAGTCGAGCCGTTCGGCCAGCGTGGCGGCCGACAGCTCGCCCAGGCGGCGTTCGACCAGGCCCCCTTTGGCGTCATAAAACAAGGTGGTCGGCAGCGCCCCGGAGCCGGTCACGGTACCGAGCCGGGAGCCGGCATCGAGCAGCACGTTTTCGAGCGCGATGTGTTCCGCGGCCATGTACCTGCGCACCGCGTCCGCCGTCTCGCCCTGGTTGGCGAACACGAAGGTGATTTCCGGGTGGCTGAGCTGGGCCTGGCGCAGCACCGGCATTTCGCGCCGGCACGGCGGACACCAACTGGCCCACAGATTGATCACCACCGGCTTGCCGGCCAGGGACGCGAGCTGCACGGGGCGGCCATCGAGCCCGCTGAGGGTCAGGGCCGGAATCGGCGCCGGCTCGCCCCTTGGTGTCAGCGTGATCGCTGCGCCGAGCAGCAGCACCAGGCCGCCGGCGGCAACGGCGCCCAGCAGCGGCTTGCGTATGGCGGCCCGGCGCCAGGCAAACCAGGCGCCGGCCGTTAGCGCGGTCACGATGCCGGCCGGTGCGGAAAAACCGCCGTCGCGGATATCGATGATACCCAGCGGCGCCGCGAGGTACAGTTCGGCGTAACTGGCCACGAACGCGGCCCGGGCGACCAGCAGGGCGAACAGAATCACGAACCACAGAGTCGGTTCGGCGTCGACTCCGCGCGCGCGCCCCAGCCGCCTGCCGACGTAGGTGCTCGCCATGACGGCGCCGAAGGTGGTCAGCAATGGGATCGAAAAAGACAGCGGCCCGATATTGATCGCGTCCATTAGCGGCGCCCCTTGGCGCTATCGCGGTACGGTGCGCCGTGCGGCGGGCGCGGTTGTTGATTTCGCGGCAAGCTTGTGCGCATCATCGGTCTCCTCGTTGAACCAGGCGCCGAGTCTACAGCGAGGGGATTACGGTAGCGTTAAGGTGGCCGCATATTAGCAGCCGGGCCGGCGCCGCAGGTTACCCGGAGGTGCGCACCGACCTCGAGACCATGCGTCCGCTTCAGGTGGACGTCACCGCGAACAGCCCACACGACCAGGCGCTGCTTCAGCGCTTTGGCCTGTGCGAATGCGACAAATGGCAGGGGTTCCCGCCTCAGCTCAGGCAGGTACCCCCTACCACCTAAGTTCAGTGATGAATATTCAGAACCCCGTCAGCGCCTTGCGCGTGTGGATGACTTTTGGCGGCGACGCAAAGAAGTCGCCCACCAGATGGCGCCATTCCTGGAAGTCGGCGCTCTGCCGAAAATCGACCTCGTGGTTCTCCAGTGTCTCCCACTCGACAATCAGCAGGTAGGTGTCGGGCTGCTCGATGCCGCGCTCGAGCCGCATCGAACGGCAGCCGCGGGCGCGCTCGAACAGCGGCGCCGCCATCGCCACCGCAGCCTCGAATTGCTGATCGGTACCAGCCTTGACGGCGATTTCTGCGATTTCCGTAATCATTATAACGCTCCATGTTGTCAGTTTTGAATGCTCGATTGTACGACGCCCTGGCGCGCACTGCTGCGTCTGGCGCACGTCAAGGCTGAGACCGCGAACTGCCATAACAATCGGAGCTATGTTCGACGCGCGCTACAAGGAATGGCTGCAGAAAGGGTACTACGACTACCGTGCCTACGTGCCGTCGCGCCTGCTGTACCACGCGGACTATTTCCACATCCGGCACTTGCTGGAAGGAAGCGCCGACACTATCGCCGCCGAGGCCGCGCGGCGGCTGCGCCACGTGCTCCGCACCGCCGTCGCGTGGGTGCCGTTCTACCAGCGCTCGGTCAGGCTTTCCGCCAGAGAACTGGCGCACGAACCGCCGCGCCAGCTGCTCGACAGTTTTCCGTATGTCGAAAAAGCGCAGGTGATGGAGTGCCAGCGCGACTTCCTCGACCAGCGGCTCGATCCAGGCCGGCTCAACTACGCCACCAGCGAAGGCTCGTCCGGCCGCGGCATCGGCGTCTGGCGCACCAAGCGCCTGGCCGATATCGAAAAGGCGTTCTACAACCACGAGTGGGGCAAGTTCGGCTTCAGCTTCGACAAGGCGCGCTACCTGCGGATGGGCTCGGACGCGCGCCGGCTGCCGCACGAACCGTGCGCCGCCATCAGCGGCAACCGGCTGCTGCTGTCGCCATCGCACATCCTCCCGCGGCACAAGGCGGCAATCGTTGCCGCCCTCAACGCGTTCCGGCCGCAGTTCGTCCACGCCTATCCGAGCGCGGCGGCGTCGCTGGCCGAACTGATTGCACCCGGCGAGCTCGACTTCGCCGTCGACGCGGTGTTGCTCGCCTCCGAGCCGGCCACGCCGCAACAGCTGGCGTCGATCGGCCGGCTGTTCCGCTGCCCGGTGTCGATCAGCTACGGCCTGACCGAGCGCAGCAACCTCGCGTTCGCCACCAGCGTGGCGGGCAAGTGCCGGCCGTTCCGGTTCGAGCCGCTGTATGGCGTGACCGAAAACCGCTGGAACAACGGCCGGCCGGAGATCGTCGGCACCTCGTGCTGGAACGACGTGATGCCGCTGATTCGCTATTGCACCGACGATTTCGGCGCCGTCGACGCCGACGGCGCCTGCCGCGCCATCCACGGACGCGCGCAGGAATTCCTGCTTGACCGCAGCGGCAACCGCATTCCCGGCTTGCTGTTGATCGTCAACGGCGGCGCCTGGGATTTTGTGCGCCTGTACCAGGTACGCCAGACCAGGCCGGGCGCCATCACCATCTTCGTCGTGCCGAAGCACGGCGCGCTGAATGCGGCACAACGAAAATTCCTGCTCGACTATCAGCTGAAACGCTGGGGCGGCTGCTTCGACATCGACCTCGACGAAGTTGCCGATATTCCGCTGTCGGCCAGCGGCAAGCGCCAGCTGGTCGTCAACGAGCTGCGCTAGGCTGGCCCGAACGCCGTGCCGATCGCGCCGCGGGCAACGGCCAGCTGGTCGGCATCCTGCAGCAGCATCTTGAGGCGCCGCTGCAGCGGCGCCCAGCCGGCCCAGTTGACGGTGGCGGGCATCGTGGCCGGCACGCTGGCCGGCGTATCCGGCGGCGCCGAACCGAGCCTTGCGCGCACTTGATGGCAAGCCTGGTCGATGGCCGCGTTCACCTCGCTGCGCGGCAAGCCGTCCTTGTAACGCTGCAGCAGCAACCGCAGCGCCGCAATATGTGACACCAGCAGGTAGTTCTGCACCGTGAAGCGGTTCAGTTCGTCCGGTGCGCGATGCTTGGCGGCCGGCTCGTCGAGCATCCTGCCGAGCGCCGCGCTGAGCGTGGCGAGGCTGTCCATGAAGCCCTTGCGGCTGATGCGGTAGCGGAAATCGTCGCCGGCCCGCCCTTGCAGCAGGTCGCTGGCGGAATCGATATATTTGCGGTTCGCCTGCAGCACCGACTCGACCAGGCGCGGCAGGTTCTGGTATTCCCAGTTCGGCAGCACATAGCTGAAGAAGGTGGCGATCACCGTGCCGACCAGCGTGTCGAGCAGCCGCTCGGTGACGGCGCTGCCGACCTGCGGTACGGTCAGGCCGATCAGCAGCAGGATCTGCATGCTGGCGGCAATGGCCGTGTAGCGGTACTTGATGTACAGGAACGCCGGCGCGGCGGCGGTGGCGACGAACAGGAAACCGATCAGCGCGGCCGGCGCATGGACGAAGTGCAGGATCACCGCGGTCAGGATGCAGCCGATGACGGTGCCGATGACGCGGTCGGCACGGCGCTGGCGCGTCATGCTGAAGCTCGGCTTGAGGATGACGGCGATCGTCAGCGCAATCCAGTAGCTGTGCGCCTGGTAGGGCAGGAAGTCGCCCGCCACGAGGCCCACCGACACCGCCATCGCCACCCGCAGCGCGAAGCGAAACGCCGGCGAACTCCAGCGCAGGTTGGCGCCGAGGATGCCGACGCCGTAGCGCTGCTGGGTCAGGAACGGCGTCAGGTCGGCGCCGGACACCACCGGCAGCGCCACCGCGCCGGCCTGGCTGGCGGCGTGCAGCTGGCCGATCATCTTGACCATGTCGTTGACCTTGTGCGACGTTGCCAGCAGCACGGCCTCGGCCTCGCCGGAGGCGGTGCCGGCGCACTCGCCGAGCGCCTGCTCGAGCATGCGCATCTCGGCCGAATAGTCGAACGCGGCGTGCGACGGCCGGTTGCGCGTCATCGCATAGGCGGCCGACTCGATGTCGCGCGCCGCCTTGCCGATCAGTTCGCCCAGCAAAGGCAGCACCTTGCGGCCGGCGAAGTGCTTGCGCAGCAAGACGTAATCGGTGTGGGTCGACAGCACCAGCTCGTACAGGTCGAACATGGCGTAGTGCACCTGCACCAGCGCCGCGTCCGCCGCCGACGGCTTGCCGCGCAGGATCAGGTCACGCGATGCTTGCTGCCGCTCGGCCAGCACGATCTGCTGGCGCACCAGCTTTTCCATCTGCGCCGGCAGTGGATTGGCCAGGTCGTAGCAGCCGGCCTTGATCTCGGTGTAGCTCGCCAGTTCGTACAGCGCTTCGGACAGCACCTGCTGCTTCAGGCGCGCCTGCATCGCCCACACGACGACCATCGCGTACGCCATGTAGCCGGCGGCGCCGGCGAAAAACAGCGCGCCGTGCCGCAGCGCCTGGTCGGGCGTGGAGGCTTCCTCGCTGGCGAGCATCATCGAAAACAGCGCGGCGAACTGCAGCGGCATCGCCTTGCGGCCGTACACCACCATCATGCTGGCCAGGAAGGTCACCACCACGATGACGGTGCGCAGCAGCCACGGCACCGGGGAACACAGGCTCACCAGCAATACGACGATCGAACACAGCGCCACGCCGGCGAGCATTTCGTTGAACTTGTGGCGCAAGGGACTCGGCATGTCCATCAGGCTGGTGCACAGCGCGCCCATCGCCACGGCGATCGCGGTGGGCACGTCGCTGATGGCGAGGGTCAGGAAGGTGAGGCCGACGATACCGGTGGCGATGCGCAAGCCGGTATAGAAATAGTGACTGAAGAGGAAAGTGCGTGGCGCTAGGGCGTATTGCATGGGTTCATGATGCGCTGTCCTGGCGGGCGGGCACCGGTGTGAATAATGCATCGATTATAACGACGGCGCGGGCAATCTGGTGCTGGCCCGGCGCCGCGCCGTCGTGGCGATCTCACTTCTTGCGGAAAACGCAGACGATGATGTCGCTAGGGAAGAGCCGCAGCATCGGTATAGCGCACAGCAAGATGACGTACTGGACGTAGCAAGCGAGCTTGCCCACTTCCCCGGTAAAGCGCAGGCGCTCGAGCAGTCCGTTGGCGCGCAGGGAGGGCAGTTCGGCCGAAGAGGTCAGTTCGAAGCCGCGCTTGCAGACCAGTTCGGTAATGTTCTTATGGCGGAAATAGTGGACGTGCGGCGACGGCAGTCCCTTTTGCCAAAGCCGCTCGAATGGGCTTAGCCAGCCAATCCGGGCGAACAGCTTCGACAGCGTGTAGAAGAAGCCGGCGCTGCTCGGCAAGTTAAGGATCAGGATACCGCCATCGTTGAGGCGGGCTTGGGATGCGGCGATGGCGCCCTCGATGGCGGGAATATGCTCGATGACATCGTTGAACACGATGACGTCGAACGATTCGCCGGGGTTGAGCGCTTCCGGGAAGTAGCCGGCGCGCACCGGCAGGCCGCGTTTGGCCGCAGCGCCGCCGACGGTTTCGTCCGGCTCGATGCCGAGCACGGTGAATTTCTTGCTCGCTTCTTCGAGAAACCAGCCGTGGGCGCTGCCGACATCGAGCAGGGACTTGGCGCCGGGACGGACCTGCTTGGCGGCATGCTCGACGATCCACTTGAAGTTGTCGACCCGCAGCGCCTTGAGCGATTTTTCGCGCGCCTTTTCGTCGATGACGTGGCGCGTGGCTGCGTCGTTGATGGCCGGCTGCAGGTCAGCGCTCTCGTACTGGCAACCTGCGCACACCGCGTGCCACGCCGCCAGGCCTGCGTGTTTGGCGCCGCCGCACACGATGCAACTGTCCATCTGGTCTCTCACCATTTAGCTCATCCCGATCTATTTATTTAGGCGTAATACAACATTACAAAAACGCCAATAATTCTCGGGAGTGAGGATAGCATGGTTACCCTGCTATCGGTAAGGGGCCCGTCAACCCGGGCTTTAGCGGTAGAACGCCTCGACTGTGCCTTTCAGTTTGATCAGCAGCGGCTTGCCTTTGCGGTCGACCGATTTGCCGGAAGCGACCTTGACCCAGCCTTCGCTGAGACAATATTCTTCGACATCATTGCGTTCTTTGCCGTTCAGTTTGATGCCTACTTCGTGTTCGAACACGGCAGGGACATGGAAGGGGCTGCTCGGATCGACGGAAAGGCGGTCAGGCAAAGGGGGGAGGGTAGTGGTATCGTTCATGGGCTGGATTATCCACTAGAACCTCGACCAGTACAACGGTACGGTCGGTCACGCGCAATGCCGAGAGAAGAATGACAGACATCGAATTACCCTTCAGGGCGACCACCGCCGAAGCCTGTGCCTGGCTGGCGCTGCAGACCGGCACCCCATGGACCCTGGCCGCCATGATCGACAACGGCCTGACGCCCTACGTCTGGCTCGACTACGACGCCGCCTTTGCCGACATGTTCGGCGACGCCAACGGCGGCTACGCGGCGCCGATTTTCTTCGAAGGCGACACGGCGCGCCTGGCCGCCGGCAGCGCCGACGTGCTCATCACCATCACCAAGGACGTCTACAAGATCGTCACGCGCCTGCCGCCGCCAGGCTTTCGGCGCGAACTGCATGAGCTGCGCTTCCTGAAGAAGGAACTCGAGCGGCTAGTTGCCAGGCTCAAGCGCGAAGCCGAGCCGGCGCCCGCCGTCAAGGCCGCGGTGGCAAAGGAGTCGCAGGCCGGCATCAGCCGCGAACAGGTCGTCATCGCCTTCGGCGGCATGGTGCGCATCAACCTCGAGCAGGCACTGGACGGCGCCGCCGGCGTGTTCGGCGACGACGGCGCGCGCGTCAAGGGCAGCGCCAGGAAGTCGAAGAAGCAGGCCTTGTGGAATCCGGTGACGCTGGCGCTCGGCTTGAACGACTTGTACCGGGTGCCGATGTCGCAGTTGAAGCGGGCGTTCGGCGCGCACGAATTCCTGTTCGACTGGAATGGGCAATGGAACCAGACCCTGGCGTTGTTGGGAAAGTGAGGCGCCAGCCGAGTTGTGGATGCGCGGCGCGGTCAACAGGGTTATGATGGAATGGTTCGCCCAGGACCAGGAGTTAGTGATGACTCGCAAGACACCCATCGAGCGCTACCGCAACATCGGCATCAGCGCGCACATCGACGCCGGCAAGACCACCACCACCGAGCGCATCCTGTTCTACACCGGCGTCAGCCACAAGATCGGCGAGGTGCACAACGGCGCGGCGATCATGGACTGGATGGAGCAGGAACAGGAGCGCGGCATCACCATCACGTCGGCCGCCACCACCGCGTTCTGGAAAGGCATGGCCGGCAACTTCGACGAACACCGCATCAACATCATCGACACGCCCGGCCACGTCGACTTCACCATTGAAGTGGAGCGCTCGATGCGCGTGCTCGACGGCGCCGTCATGGTGTACGACGCCGTCGGCGGCGTGCAGCCGCAGTCCGAGACGGTGTGGCGCCAGGCGAACAAGTACCGCGTGCCGCGCATCGCCTTCGTCAACAAAATGGACCGGGTCGGCGCCGATTTCTTTCGCGTCCAGGAGCAGATCCGCACGCGCCTGAAAGGCGTGGCGGTGCCGATCCAGATACCGCTCGGCACCGAAGACGACTTCCACGGCGTCATCGACCTGGTCAAGATGCGCGCCATCCGCTGGGACGACGACACCCAGGGCGTCAAGTTCGCCTACGAAGACATCCCGGCCGGCCTGCGGGCAGAGGCGCAGCTGTGGCGCGGCCGCATGGTCGAGGCGGCCGCCGAGGCGACGCCCGAACTGACCGAAAAATACCTCGAAGAAGAGGCGCTGAGCGAGGACGAAATCAAGCAGGGCCTGCGCCAGCGCACGATCCGCAACGAGATCGTGCCGATGCTCGCCGGCAGCGCCTTCAAGAACCGCGGCGTGCAGGCCATGCTCGACGCCGTCATCGACTACCTGCCGTCGCCGCTCGACATCCCTGCCATCGCCGGCCACGACGAGCGCGACAACCCGATCGAACGCCATCCGTCCGACGACGAGCCTTTTGCCGCGCTCGCCTTCAAGATCATGACCGATCCCTTCGTCGGCCAGCTGACGTTTTTCCGCGTCTATTCCGGCGTCGTCAATTCCGGCGACACCGTCTACAACCCGACCAGGGGCCAGCGCGAGCGGTTAGGGCGCATCCTGCAGATGCACGCCAACGAGCGCAAGGAAATCCGCGAAGTGTACGCCGGCGACATCGCCGCGGCGGTCGGCCTGAAAGGCGTCACCACCGGCGACACGCTCAGTGCGCCCGAGCACGTGATCGTGCTGGAAAAAATGGTGTTCCCGGAACCGGTCATCTCCCAGGCGGTCGAGCCGAAGACCAAGGCCGACCAGGAGAAGATGGGCGTGGCGCTGAGCCGGCTGGCGCAGGAAGACCCGTCGTTTCGCGTCCACACCGACGACGAAACCGGCCAGACCATCATGTCCGGCATGGGCGAATTGCACCTCGAAATCCTGGTCGACCGGATGCGCCGCGAGTTCGGCGTCGAAGCATCGGTCGGCAAGCCGCAGGTGGCGTACCGCGAGACCATCCTCAAGGCGGTGCTGGATGTCGAAGGGAAATTCATCAAGCAGTCCGGCGGGCGAGGGCAGTACGGCCACGTCGTGCTCACGCTCGAACCGATGGCCGCCGGCCAGGGTTATCAGTTCGTCGACGCCATCAAGGGCGGCGTCGTGCCGCGCGAATTCATTCCGGCCGTCGACAAGGGCGTGCAGGAAAGCCTGCGCTCGGGCGTGCTGGCCGGCTACCCGGTGGTCGACGTGCGCGCCACGCTGACGTTCGGCTCGTATCACGACGTCGATTCCAACGAAAACGCCTTCCGCATGGCCGGCTCGATTGCCTTCAAGGATGCGATGCGGCGCGCCGGGCCGGTGTTGCTCGAGCCGATGATGCAGGTCGAAGTCGAGACGCCCGAAGAATTCATGGGCAACGTCATGGGCGACCTGAGCGGGCGGCGCGGCATGGTGCAGGGAATGGACGAGATTCCCGGCGGCGGCGGCAAGCTGATCAGTGCGCTGGTCCCGCTGGCCGAAATGTTCGGCTACTCGACGACGCTGCGCTCGCTCACCCAGGGCCGCGCGACCTACACGATGGAGTTCAAGCACTACGCCGCCGTGCCGCGCCACATCCTCGAGCAGGTGGCGGCGCTCGGCCACGGCTGACCGGCGCGCATCAAATCTCAGCCTTGCGCTTCGGCATGCGCGCCGACCATGCCAGCCGCAGCGCGACCAGCGCCATCAGCGGCGCTACCCAGAAATCGGGCGCGTGCATGGTCCACAGCGTCGCGCCGGTGATCGCGCACCACAGCAGCGGAATCGGCCACAACAGCCAATGCCCGGGCCGCGCCAATGCCAGCAGGCCAAGCGTCGCAAGCGCGGTCGGATCCGGCGCCACGCCGAAAAACTCCATCTGCTTCCAGGAGCGGCCGCCAATGGCGACCAGCATCGGATAGCCGAGGAAGGCAAACGCCACCACGCCCAGCGCCGGCCTGCGTAGCGCGGGCCGCGCGTGCGTGAACGCAAACTGCCCGCGCGCGCTGCCTAACCACAGCAACAGCAGCGCCTGCAGCGCAAAGGCGATGGCGAAAAAGACGCCGGCCGAGTTGACGTCGGCATACCGCTGCGCATGGAACGCCCACGCCACCCACAGCCAGCAAGCCGCCAGCAGCGCCGCCGCCACCCGGCCGGCCGGAACACCGCCGCGCGCCACGCAGCCCAGCGTCGCCAGGGCGGCGAGCAAGGCGACCAGCTGCGCCGGCCAGATGGCCAGGTTGTACAGCTCGAACATCCGGTAGTAGGTCTTCGCCGAAAACATCAGGAAGTCCGACAGCGAATACGACGACCATTGACTCATACCAGGGGCGCCACATGCTCGGCCATGCGCCGGCGCAGCGCGGCGTCGGGCATGCGGCCGGTGCCGGCCAGCATATTTTCGCGCACGTGGGCAACGCTCGACGTGGCGGGGATGGCGCAAGTGATGGCCGGATGCGACACGATGAACTTGAGCAGCACTTGCGCCCAGGTGGTGCAATCGATTTCCGCCGCCCACGCCGGCAGGCGGTGACGCTTCAACGCCTCGGTCAGGTCGCCCTGGCGAAACGGCCGGTTGGCAATGACGGCGATGCCGCGCTCGCTGGCCAGCGGCAGGATACGCTGCTCGACCTCGCGGTCGGCAATGTTGTACGTGACCTGCACAAAATCGATCGGCTGGCTGGCCATGATCTTGACGATCTCGGCGTGGCGCCGGCCTTCCGACGTGGTGATGCCGACGTAGCGCAGCTTGCCGGCCGCCTTCATCGCGAACAGCGCCGGCAGATGCGCTTCCCACGCCAGAAGGTTGTGTACTTGCAGCAGGTCGAATTTGTCGGCGCCCCACAGCCGGCGCGAGGTCTCGACCTGTTCCGGGCCGCGCGCGCCCGACCCGGTCCACACCTTGTCGGCGGAAAACAGGGTCGCCGGCTTGCCGAGCTGGCGCAAGCCGTCGCCGATCACTTCCTGCGCCGAGCCATACATCGGCGACGAGTCGAGCAGACGCCCGCCGGCGGCCAAAAAGTGGCGCATGACGTCGGCGCAACCGGCGCGCGCGGCGCGGTCGTTGCCGACGTTAAAGGTGATCCAGCTGCCCAGGCCGATGACGGGCAGCGCTTCGCGGGTGGACCGAATCGGCCGGGTCAGCAGGGCGCTTGGCGCCGCGGCGGCAGGCCCGAACGGCAGCGCGCCGCCGCCGATGGCCAGCATCGATGCGAGCAGCCGGCGCCGGCGCGGGGAAAGCAGGTGGTCCATTGGCTTCCTCTAGACGTTTTCATAAGTATATGACTGCTGCCACCAAGCTGTCGCGCAGACACTCTGGGTGTAAAGATGCGTAAACACTTTCGCGTGCGACATTGCAGGGCATTACACTGATGATACGATCGCACTGCTTACGCTACTTACAAAGACATTCCATGAAATTGCTGATTCGTTTTTTCGCCGGGGCGCATGCCGTCATCGCGGTCCTGTTCGTGTGTGTCGCGGGGATGCTGGTGGTGCTTGCTACCAAGACCGCCTGGATGGCGCTTGGCGCTGACAACGGCGAGAGCGCCAACGCCATCATCGAGACGATCGGCCTGCTGGCGGTGGCGGTGGTGTCACTGCAGATCGCCCAGACGATCATGGAAGAAGAAGTCATCCGCGAGGCGCAGGTTAGCGCGCCGACGCGGGTGCGCCGCTACCTGTCGCGCTTTCTCGTCGTGGTGGTCGTGGCGCTGGCGGTGGAGGGACTGGTGGCCACGTTCAAGGCGCTGCATCAAAGTCCGCACCTGCTACCGCACGCGGCGACCATTCTCGTTTCGGTCGGCTTCCTGCTGGCCGGCTGGGGCGCGTTCATCTGGTTCAATAAAGCGGCAGAACTACTCGAGCCCGAGGCGATGGCGCAGGCGAAGAAGGAAGACGTGAAGTTGGAGTAAGCGCTGGAATCGCAGTCGCGCGGCAGGCTCGCCGTTCTGCGTTCAAAATGACGTGTCGTTTATTAACTGCGGAGAACCAATGCGCATTGCCACTTTCAACATCAACGGATTGAACGCCCGCCTGCCGGCCCTGCTGCAGTGGCTGGAGGAAAAGCAGCCCGACGTCGCCTGCCTGCAGGAGCTGAAGACGCCGCACGAAAAGTTTCCCGAGGAAGCGATCAACGCAGCCGGCTACCAGGCCATCTGGCACGGCCAGAAGAGCTGGAACGGCGTGGCGATCCTGGTGCGCGGCACCGAACCGGTGGTCGAAGCAGGGCGCGGCCTTGCCGGCGACCCGGAAGACGCGCAAAGCCGCTACATCGAAGCGGCAGTCAATGGCGTGCTGATCGCCTGCCTGTATCTGCCCAACGGCAATCCCGCGCCCGGCCCCAAGTTCGACTACAAGCTGCAGTGGATGGAACGGCTGATCCTGCGCGGCGCCGAACTGCTCGCCAGCGGCTCGCCGGTCGTGCTGGCCGGCGACTTCAACGTCATCCCGACCGAGCTCGACGTCTACAAGCCCGAGCGTTGGGTCAACGACGCGCTGTTTCGCGCCGAAACGCGCGAAGCGTTCGGCCGGCTGATGGCGCAAGGCTGGACCGATTCTCTGCGCAGCATGCATCCGGACGAGAAAATCTTCACCTTCTGGGATTACTTCCGCGATGCCTACGGGCGCGACGCCGGCCTGCGCATCGACCACCTGCTGCTGAGCCCATCGCTGGCCGGCGAACTGAAGGCGGCCGGCGTCGACCGCGACGTGCGCGGGCGCGAAAAGCCGAGCGACCATGCGCCGACCTGGATCGAACTTGACCGGTAACCGAGAAGGTGCCGCGGGTGATCTGATATTCTGGTCGCATTAACCATGTGGGCCACCAATGATACCTGCCGATGTACGTTTCGAGATACTGCGCCGGATGAAGGCTGCTGAAAGCGAACACGACGTGCAGATCCTGCTGGCGGTGGAATCGGGCAGCCGCGCGTGGGGATTCGAATCGTCCAATAGCGACTACGATGCGAGGTTTATCTACGTGAACAGGCGCGACTGGTACTTGTCGGTCAGCCTGGAAGATCAGCGCGACGTGATCGAGTACCCGATTGTCGACGACATCGACTTGAATGGTTGGGACCTGCGCAAGGCGTTGCGACTTTTCTCGAAGTCTAATCCGGCCTTCGTCGAGTGGATACAGTCGCCGATTGTCTACCAGGAGCGCGGGGAATTTGCCACGCGGGCGCGCGACTTGCTGCCAGCGGCATACTCATGCGAGCACGGAATCTATCACTATCGCAGCATGGCCAGGACCAACTATCGCGGCTATCTGAAGGCCGACCTTGTGCCGCTGAAAAAGTATTTTTACGTTCTGCGCCCATTGCTGTCTGTTCTCTGGCTCGAACGTTACGGCGTGGCCGCGCCCATCGAATTCCACAAGCTGTTGCACCTGATCGAGAGCAACCGTCCGCTGCTCGCCGACATCGCGGCCCTGCTGGATCGAAAACGCGCCGCGCCGGAGATGGGATTGGAGCCGCCCGTTCTCAGCATTCACGACTTTGTAGAAAGTCAGCTTGACCGGCTTGAAGCGCTTGTCCCGGTACCTCAGCAACGTGCTGAGTTGGCGGCGCCGTTAAATCTGATTTTCCGACACAGCTTGTCCGAGGCTTGGGATTAAGAGCGCCAAACGAAACCGGTTACTTGCTGGGATGGCATCTCGCCCATACACTGAGCCATACCGACCGTCCGCTATCGGCCAGAAGCAGACATCATCCATTGGTTTCTTGTCGCTACCAACTAAGTCAATGAAAAAACGAACCCTGGTCATCGCAACGTTGGTACTAGTGATCCTGAACTGGCTAACAGAGGCACTAGGCACTATGTATTTTTCAACAAAGAGCAGAAGCTGCTGGAGTTGAGTTTACGCTGAACAATGTTGGGTCTGATGCGCTCCATGCAGTCGTTGTAGAAGTTACTGGTAGATCATATAAGCTTGGTTATATGCCCCCGGGAAGCAGCAAAACGGTGAAGCTTAATGCTCTCGGCGACTCGCACATTGCGTTGGAGTTTTCAAATGGCCGCCGCCTGACTATCGATTGCTACTTTCAGCCCACCCATGTCGGAAGCATCAGAGCAAAAGTCACATCTCAAGCTGTAATCGCCGTTGAAGATGAAGTCGGCCTGGCCCCCTATTGATAACAAGTCGACGTCTGCAATGGGTCGATATCGGGACCGCTCGACACTACCCGAGGAATCCTTTATGTGAAAAGGTTGGGCCGCCGGCGTTGGGTCGTTGCGCGCACCTTATGTCGGCTACACCGCTTTCGCCGACTGCGCATCCGACACGCGAGACGAGGAGGCATTCATCAGGGGTTTCTTTCATTTGCCTGCTCGCTCATTTGTTGGCGATTTGTATGTCGAACGGTTTTGTCAGGCGTTCTAACGCGCCGGCTGCCGCCAGATAGTAGTGTCCTCCGCAGGGAGTTTGGGGCAAAATAGCAAGATTGCAGCTACGCAATTTTACCAGCCGCTCGTCCGTCTCTAATTACAGCAAGGGTCTTGCATGCGCCACCATCTTCGCTCCCACTTTGCACGGCAACTGTACTTCGCGTCGTCGCTTACCATGCTGGCCGCCTGCGCCGTGTTGCCGCTGACGGTAGACAGCAAGGCGAGCGCACCCGTGCTTGACGGCTTTGGCGCGACCACGCTGGTGCCGTCGCAGGCGAACGATGCGGCACGCCGCCTGTTTGCCCAGGGCGTGGCGCAGATGTACGGCTTCAACGAGGCCGAGGCCATCCGCGCCTTCAAGGCGGCGCTGGCCAGCGACCCCGACTGCGGCCTGTGCGCCTGGGGCGTGGCGCTGCAGATGGGGCCGATCATCAACAACCCGACGCGCGGCGACCTGACTGTCGCCAAGCAGTACGCCGACTATGCCATCAGGCACAGCAAGGGCGCCTCCCCGCGCGACCAGGCGCTGATCGAGTCGCTGGCGCTGCGCTACGGCCACAGCTCGGCGAAGGCGATCGCGCCGCTGCCTGGCGCCGTCTGCCGCGCGCCGGGCTCTGCCGGCGATGAGCCCGCCGATCCGCTCGACAGTTCCTACGCCGACTACATGCGCTCGCTGACCGCGCGCTTTCCGGCCGATTCCGACGTGCTGGCGCTCTACGCCGAGGCCGAAATGGTCGTCACCACGGGAGAGCCGTGGGATCCGGTGTCCGGCAAACCGTCGGGCCGCACCGGGGAGCTCGCCACGCAGCTGGAAGCGGGCCTGGCGCGCGACCCCAATCACGTCGGCCTGAACCACTACATGATCCATGCGGTCGACGATGTGCGCGTTGCCGCGCGCGCCGTGGCCGCCGCCGACCGGCTCGGCAAGCTGGCGCCGAAGTCGCCGCACTTGGTGCACATGCCGGCGCATACGTTTGCGCTGGTGGGCCGCTACGCCGACGCCACGCGCGCCAACCAGATGGCCAACGCCAACGACGACGCGATGGATGCCGAGCTGAAGCGGCAAAATTTTTCCATCACCAAAGACTGGCGCGGCCACAACACGCACTTCCAGTGGTATGCCGCGGTCATGGAAGGGCGCGGCGACCTGGCGCTGGCCACCGCGCGCGCGGCGGCCAAGCGCTCGCGCGGCGAGCACGAGTTTTCGGAATACAACCGCAGCTTGCCGATGCTGACCTTGCTGCACTTCCAGCGCTGGGATGCGCTGCTGAAGGAGCCGATGCCGCGCGGCGGTAAAGGACTCGCGATGGTGCTTGGTGAAATGTCGCGCGGAATCGCCCAGGCGCGCAGCGGCCAGCCGGCCAACGCCAGGGGAGCGCTTGCGCGGCTGGAGCCGGCGGTCGCCGCTTTGCGTAAAAAGCATCGCCACAAGGACTGGATGGGCAAGATGATGAGCAGCCTTTCCGCCACCGCGTTGGCGCAGTTGAAGGCGGAGGTCGCCTTGATGGACGGCAGCGCCGATCAAGCCGTCAAGATGCAGGCGCTTGCCGCCGAGGCCGCCGCGCACGCCGACCGCAGCGAGCCGCCGATGCTTGCCGGCGCGCCGCTGCAACGGCTTGGCGAAATGCAGCTGAAAGCAAGCAGCTATGCAGCGGCCGAGAGGACCTTCCGCGATGCCCTGGCCCTGCGTCCGGCCAACGGCTGGGCGTTGAGTGGGTTGTCGAAAGCGCTGGCGGCGCAAGACAAGACGGCGGACGCCCAGCGCACGCGGCGCGACCTGGCGGTCAGCTGGGCCGCGGCGGATAGCCAGTTGCGTACTCAACAGTGAAAAGGCAGTCCCTTCATGATTAAATTTCCGCTAGTTTTGTTGTCCCTCGTCGCGCTGCCGTCGGCCGCCTTCGCGCAGCTCGCCGTCGCGCCGGCGGAGTTCGTGATGCGCTTCCAGCCTCCCGATGGGGTGAAGGTAAAGATGTCGTACCGCCTGGAGCGCACGCGCCTGGTCGAGGGGCAGCCCCAGGTAAAAGACGTCGGCGAGACGAGGACGGAAGGCGTTTTCAAGCGCGTCGGCGCCGGCTTCGAGTACGCCCCGAGGACTGTGTCGAGCACGATGAATCGCAATGGCAACTTGCTGAACGACCCAATCGTCGCGCTGATGTCGAAAGTGCCGGTCACCTTCGTGATCTCGGCTGGCGGCGAAGCAACATCGATCAAGGGGTATGGTGAGGTCGAGGCGTTACTGAAGTCGACGGTGTCGCCCCAGGTCGCCGCGGCGCTGGCGCCGATCGTCAACGAGGCCGCCATGGCTGGCCGCGAAACTGCCGAGTGGAACGCCCGCTACGCGGACTGGGCCGATGGCGAGTTTGCGATCGGCCAGGTCATCGACGTCAAGGCGCCTCAGCCGCTTCCCAACGGTGAAACGCTCACTTACACGATCCGCACGACGATTGCGGGGTGGGAGCCGTGTCCGGCCGGCCAGTGTGTTCGGCTCGAACAGATTTACGAGTCGGACGCGGCAGCGCTGGCGAACATTGCCAATGGCGTCATGCAGCGTGTGACGGCTGCAACACCCGCCGCTGCGGGGCTGGTCGTTCCGTCGAACAAAGGCGCACGCGTGTCGGGCTCGCTTACGCGGCTGATCGATCCAAAGACGATGCTGATCTATTCGGAGCAGGTGCGGCGCATCATCTCGATGAATCTTCAGGTCGCCGGCAAAGGCCTTGTGCCGACCACCCAGGAAGAAGTTCGCACCTACGCCTACGTCTACGAATAAGCCGCGAGCGAACAATCGCCGGCGCTGTACTGGCCGGAATCGGTCATCCTGGCAGCTGTTGATGGCTTTTCCAGTTCTGTGCCAATTTTCAAAAATGCCAGCGGCGATTTGACATATGCCGTCCCCTGTCACTTTTTGCTTAAGAGAGCTTACCGATGCAATCGAGCGTAGAATTTTTTGAGAATCAATTTTCAAAGCAGGTTCTACAAAAGCAGCAGTTACTGAACCCGTTTGAATCGTTGACGCTCCCGTACTTGGCCGGCGAGGTCCTCGATTTTGGCTGCGGCCTCGGAAATCTTTCGGTTGCGGCGGCCGAGGCCGGTTGTCACGTACTGGCGTTAGATGGATCGCCGACAGCGATTGCTCATCTTCGAGAGCTTGCTGGCGAGCGCGGTTTGCCTATTACTGCCATCGAGGCTGATCTTGGCTCCTACCGCATTGAGGCTTGCTTCGACACCGTCGTCTCCATCGGGCTGCTGATGTTTTTCGACCGCAAGACCGCTTTGGCGCAGCTCGCTCAAATGCAGTCCAGCGTGCGCCCTGGAGGGATTTTGTCGGTCAATGTGCTGATTGAGGGAACGACATTTCTGGATATGTTCGACCCGGCCAGCTACTACCTATTCGGTGCCGATGAATTAAAAGAGTCGATGGCGGAGTGGGAAATCATTGTGGCATCATTTCATGATTTCGAGGCGCCACGCGCGACGGTGAAACGCTTTTCGACGGTTATCGCCCGCCGAAAAGTATAGCTCTCCTGGATTCGCATACTGCTGGGCTAAACAGGGGGCAGACTAGACCAGTTGGTCCGACCCCGGTTTGGCGGCCGTGACCGGAATGCCTGCCTGCGGCGCCACGGGCTTCGAGAACAACCGGCGGACCGACCGGATGAGCCAGTGGAAGAGGGCGGCGCCCGAGGCGACCACCATCGCGATGACGGTCGGCAGCACCGCGCCGAAGGTCAAGGTCATGCCGAGCACGAAGCCAAGCACATACTGGGCGCGGTAGGTGCGCACCAGCAGCGACACCGCGAACAGGCCGAGGAAGAAGGTGGACACCACCGGGGAATTGGTCGTGAACGCAAAGGCGAGCGCTGCGCCGTAGGCCAGTGCGCCGACGAACCCGGCCAGCATGCCGGTGTTGGCGCCCGGCTGCTGTTCGGCACGGCGCAGCATGCGGCCGACGAGAAACCAGGTCAGCACCGGGATGAGCAGCAGGCCCCACCAGTTGGAGATCGCGGGCAGGTCGGCCCGGTTCAGGATGTGATGGGCGGCGACACCGCCGTGCGTGTGCTCCCAGCCTAGATGGACGAGCTCGAAAACGAGCGCGCACGCCGTCAGGATGAGGCGCGTACGGGCGGCGGGGAGAGCATTCATGCGGTTTTTCCTTTTAGATGTGTAGAGTATGGCCCAGCGCGCGCAGTGCAGCTTCCTGCACTGCCTCGCCCAGGGTAGGATGGGCGTGGATCGTGCCTGCGACGTCTTCCAGCACGGCGCCCAGTTCGATCGACTGCGAGAACGCGGCGCTCAGCTCGGACACGCCGCGCCCGACCGCCTGCCAGCCGACAATCAGGTGGTTGTCCTTGCGCGCCACCACGCGCACGAAGCCGTCGGTGCTTTCGATCGTCATCGCGCGGCCGTTGGCGGCGAACGGGAAGTTGGCGGTAATAAAATCGATGCCGGCGCGCTCGGCGTCTTGCGGCGTCATGCCGACCACGACGATTTCCGGATCGGTAAAGCAGACGGCGGGAATCGCCGCCGGCGTGAAGTGGCGCCGCTTGCCGGAAATGATGTCGGCCACCATCTCGCCTTGCGCCATGGCGCGGTGCGCCAGCATCGGCTCGCCCGTGATGTCGCCGATCGCCCACACGTGGCGCATCGACGTCTGGCACTGGTTGTCGACCCGGACGGCGCGCCCATTCATGTCGAGCAGCAGGTTTTCCAGGCCCCAGCCGGTCGTCGCCGGCCGCCGGCCCACAGCCACCAGCACGCGGTCCGCTTCCAGGCCGGTCTCGTTGGCGGCCGCGTCGCGGATGCGCACCGCGTCGCCGGCCGCGTTCAAGCCTTCCACATTGCAGCCAAGGTGCACGTCGATGCCCAGCCGCTTCAGGGCCGCGGCAACGGGCTTCGATAATTCCTCGTCGTACGCCGGCAGGATGCGGTCCATCGCTTCGACCACCGTCACCTGCGCGCCCAGCTTGCGGTAGGCGATGCCAAGTTCGAGGCCGATGTAGCCGGCGCCGACCACCACCAGGCGCTTTGGCAGCGTTTCCGGCGACAGCGCTTCGGTGGCCGACACGACGGCGCCGCCAAACGGCATGAACGGCAGCTCGACCGCCTGCGACCCGGTCGCCAGCAGCAGGTGCTCGCAATGAATGCGCATCGGCTCGTCGACGCCGACCAGCTTGACCTCGACGGTCTTGCCGTCGACCACCTTGGCCCAGCCCTTGACCACCTGCACGCCGTTCTTCTTCAGCAGCACGCCAACGCCGCCGGTCAGCTTCTTGACGATGCCGTCCTTCCACTGCACCGTGCGGCCGATGTCGATGCGGGCGGCGTCGGCCTTGATGCCCAGCGGCGAGTTGTTGGCGTAGTGGCGCACCTTGTCGAATTCCTCGGCCGCATGGATCAGCGCCTTGGACGGAATACAGCCGATGTTCAGGCAGGTGCCGCCCAGGCTGTCGCCTTCGACCAGGATGGTGGGAATGCCGAGCTGGCCGGCGCGGATGGCGGCGACGTAGCCGCCAGGCCCGCCGCCGATCACCAGCAAGGTGGTGGTTGCTGAATTCATGCCTTACTCCACGAACAGGGTGGCGGGGCTTTCGAGGTAGCCGCGGATCGCTTGCACGAACTGGGCCGCATACATGCCGTCGACGACGCGGTGGTCGAACGAACACGACAGGTTCATCATCTTGCGCGCGACGATGGCGCCGTCGCGGATGACCGGACGCTCGACCATGCGGTTGACGCCGACGATCGCCACTTCCGGGCTGTTGATGACCGGCGTGGTGACGATGCCGCCCAGCGCGCCCAGGCTGGTGATCGTGATGGTCGAGCCGGACAGCTCCTCGCGCAGCGCCTTGCCGTTGCGGGCAGCTTCGGCCAGGCGCGCCACCTCAAGCGCGCTCGACCATGGATCGCGTGCTTCGGCGTGGCGCACCACCGGCACCATCAGGCCCGGATCGGTCTGCGTGGCGATGCCGATGTGCACCGGCTCGAAGCGGGTCACGATGCCGGCGTCGTCATCGAAACGGGCGTTGACCTGCGGGAAGCTGCGCACCGCCAGCACGATGGCGCGCATCAGCAGCGGCAGCAAGGTCAGGCGGCCGCGTTCGGCGCCCCAGCGCGTGTTCAGTTGCTGGCGCAGCGCCTCGATTTCGGTGACGTCGATTTCCTCCACATACGTAAAGTGGGGAATGCGGCGCTTGGCGTCCTGCATCTTTTCGGCGATCTTTCGGCGCAGGCCGATGATCGGCACAGCCTGCTCGCCGCTCAGTTCGGCGTAGCGCTCGGCCACCACGCCGGCTGCCGGCTTGCCGCCGCGCGCCACGTAGGCGTCGAGGTCGGCGTGGGTGATGCGCCCTGCCGCGCCGCTGCCGAACACGAATTGCAAGTCGATGCCGAGATCCCAGGCGCGCTGGCGCACCGCGGGCGGCGCCAGCGGCTTTTCACCAGCCGGGCGCGTCGCGTGGGCAGGCGCTGCCGGCGCTGCCGCTTTGGCGGCGGCCAGCACCGGAACGGCGGCCGGCGCCGCCTGTTGCTTGATCTGAACGGGCGGCGGTGGCGGCGCTTCCGCCATCACCGCTTCGCGCGGCGCAGCGGCAGCCTTGCCGGCCACCACGTTGCCGGCGCCTTCCACTTCCAGGCGTATCAGTTCGGCGCCCACCGCCAGCGCCTGGCCCAGCGCGCCGCCGAGGGCCACGACAGTGCCGTGCACCGGCGACGGAATCTCGACGGTGGCCTTGTCGGTCATCACGTCGGCCAGCACCTGGTCTTCGACCACGCTGTCGCCGGGTTGCACGCGCCAGGCGACAACTTCCACTTCCGCGATGCCTTCGCCCAGGTCGGGCATCTTGATCACATGAATGCCCATGTCAGACTCCCATCGCACGTTTGAAGGCTTCGCCGACGCGGTCGGGGCCAGGGAAATAAGCCCATTCCTGGGCGTGCGGATACGGCGTGTCCCAGCCGGTGACCCGCTCGATCGGCGCTTCCAGGTGGTAGAAACAGTGTTCCTGCACCAGCGCGCACAGTTCGGCGCCAAAGCCGCTGGTGCGCGTCGCCTCGTGCACGACCACGCAGCGCCCGGTCTTTTTCACCGAGTTGACGATGGTGTCGAGGTCGAGCGGCCAGATGCTGCGCAGGTCGATGATCTCGGCGTCGATGCCGGTCTCGCGGGCGGCGGCGTCCGACACGAACACCATGGTGCCGTAAGTGATGACGGTCAGCGCGGCGCCTTCGCGGAAAATCGACGCCTTGTCGAGCGGCACCGTGTAGTAGCCTTCCGGCACTTCGCCGAGCGGGTGCTTGGACCACGGCACCACCGGCTGGTCGTGGTGGCCGTCGAACGGGCCGTTGTAGAGGCGTTTTGGTTCGAGGAAGATCACCGGGTCGTCGTTCTCGATGCACGAGATCAAGAGGCCCTTGGCATCATAGGGATTCGACGGCATCACCGTGCGCAGGCCGCAGACGTGGGTGAACATCGCTTCCGGGCTCTGGCTGTGGGTCTGGCCGCCGTAGATGCCGCCGCCGCATGGCATGCGGATCGTCATCGCCGCCGTGAATTCGCCGGCCGAGCGGTAGCGCAGCCGAGCCGCCTCCGACACGATCTGGTCCGACGCCGGATAGAAATAATCGGCGAACTGGATCTCGACGACCGGCCGCAGGCCGTAGGCGGCCATGCCGACGGCGGTGCCGACGATGCCGCCTTCTGAAATCGGCGCGTCGAACACGCGGTTCTTGCCGTACTTGGCCTGCAGGCCGTCGGTGCAGCGGAACACGCCGCCGAAGTAGCCGACGTCCTGGCCGTAGACGACGACGTTGTTGTCGCGCTCGAGCATGACGTCCATCGCCGACCGCAAGGCCTGGATCATCGTCATCGGCACTGTTTTAATGTCTGGATCTCTGCGCACGTTCACACTCCCAGTTGTTGACGCTGCCGGCGCAGGTGCTCGGGCATGTCCTTGTAGACGTCTTCGAACATCGACGCGGCGCTCGGCACGCGGCCGTTGGCCAGCGTGCCGAACTGCTCGGCCTCCTTTTGCGCGGCGACGATTTCCGCTTCCAGTTCGGCCTGCGTGGCCTCGTGCTCGGCGTCCGACCACAGGCCTTTCAGCGTCAGGTGCTTGCGCAGGCGGGCGATCGGGTCGCCCAGCGGAAAGTGCGCCCAGTCGTCGGCCGGCCGGTATTTCGACGGGTCGTCCGACGTCGAGTGCGGGCCGGCGCGGTAGGTGACCCATTCGATCAGCGTTGGCCCGAGGTTGCTGCGGGCGCGTTCGGCGGCCCATTTCGAGGCGGCGTACACGGCGAGGAAATCGTTGCCGTCGACCCGCAGCGACGCGATGCCGCTGCCGACGCCGCGGGCGGCGAAGGTGACGCTCTCGCCCCCGGCCAGCGCCTGGAAGGTCGAGATCGCCCACTGGTTGTTGACCACGTTGAGAATCACCGGCGCCTGGTAGACGTGGGCGAAGGTGAGGGCGGTGTTGAAGTCCGATTCCGCAGTGGCGCCGTCGCCGATCCAGCCGGAGGCGATTTTAGTATCGCCCTTGATGGCCGACGCCATCGCCCAGCCGACCGCCTGCACGAACTGCGTCGCCAGGTTGCCGGAAATGGTGAAGAAACCCTTCTCGCGTACCGAGTACATGACCGGCAGCTGGCGCCCTTTGAGCGGGTCGCGTTCGTTCGACAGCAGCTGGCAGATCATCTCGACGAGCGAGAAATTGCGCGCCATCAGCAGACTCTGCTGGCGGTAGGTGGGAAAGTTCATGTCGCCGTCCTGCAGCGCCAGTGCGTGGGCGGTGCCGATGGCTTCCTCGCCGAGCGAGGTCATGTAGAACGACATCTTCTTCTGGCGCTGGGCGATGACCATGCGCGCGTCGAAGATGCGCGTTTTCATCATGGTGCGCAGGCCGAATCGCAGCATGTCGCTGTCGATCTCCGGCGCCCATGGCCCGACAGCATTGCCGTCGTCGTCGAGCACGCGGACCAGCGTGGAGGCGAGCTCGGCGGTGTCGGCCGCCAGCACGTCGACTGGTGGGCGCGGGGCCGCGCCGGCGGCGCTGAGGTGAAGATAAGAAAAATCCGTCTTGCATCCCGGGCGGCCGGTAGGCTCCGGGACGTGCAGTGTCAGAGGCTTACTCTGATTCATGAAGCTTCCCCTTGGTAAGGTGATGTGCGCCCAAGAGAATAACAAATTGTTCACGCGACAGGAGTACGGCGCGCGCAAATATTTATCGTGCAGTGCAATATATCCGAACCAACTATTGGCGCCGGGAAGTTCTGGTGTCAGGTCTGACATTCGGACATTTCAAGGCGAAATGTCCGAATGTCAGACCTGACACCAGAACTTTGCTCGAGCGCGGATCTCTCCGCGGGCGGGCGGCCGCCGGCCCGGCGGCGGCGCTCTCACCGCCAACCTCAAAACCATCATTCCCGCGCAGGCGGGAATCCTTACCATCTATGAGCTAGCGTGGTAGGCCCGCCTTCGCGGGAAGTCATTTCTGCCAAGGGCAGGAATGACGGTCTTTGAGTCCGTGGTACTAACCGGCGGAACAGGCTTTGGCGGACGGCGCGCTGGCGGCGCGATGCCACCCATCCGGTACGATAGCCCCAGGATAAATCACGGGCCCGTCGTAGCGCCGCACATTGCTCGTCTTGAGCACGTCCGTATCCGTGCTGATCGCGATCTTGTTGGTATTAAACGCATCCGTAACGTTCAACACCACGTTGAGCATCGTCGTGATCGCATCGCCCAAGCTGAAGTTGACCGTCGTGTTGAATGAAAGCGCCTAATAAAACCTGTTCTTGTCGTAAGAACATCAATCCCATACACTGAGGCTTTTTTACACGGCTGCGGTCGGCCAGAAGCGGCCGTCCGCAATGTGTGTGTCCGTTCGTTGGACGAGTATCGTTTCGCGTAGCAAGCTGGAAAATCCGTAGTTACAAAAGGGGGACGTCGTGGTGATTGATTATTGTCCGGTTTGCGGCTATGGCCCAGGTCTTGGACACGATTCGCCGGAAGAATTGCGCTTGTCATACGAAATCTGCGGTTGCTGTGGCTGTGAGTATGGCAACGACGATAATGTGGCGCACTATGAGCAGTGGGTCGCGAAGGGATGCCCTTGATTTGACCGTAAAGCCCGCCCTCCGAACTGGTCGCTTGAAGAACAACTAACTCACACACTTCTGCCATGGCCGCCTGAGCGGTAGTCGGCGATGTAAGGCGGCAGCAATTGAACGGTTGCAATAGTTAACCGGCGCATGTCCGCAATGGGTCGAATCCGGCCATTCGGCGAAGGCCGGATCCGCTAGGGAACGCACCCTTCCTGGCGCGGCATATTTACTTCACAACCCGGGCATTTTTGCCTCAACGGACGGCAATTGTGCACTTGGTTCAATCTTGCAAACAAAAACAGAGGAGGATGATGTTCACACGAATCGCCTATGCCGGCGCCATTCTCGCCGCGCTTGGCTTCACCAGCGCGCAGGCCGAAGAACCCTTCCGCTGGCCGAACGGCGCCCGCGCAGCGGTCAGCCTGGCCTATGACGATGCCGCCCCGACCCAGCTCGACAACGCGATTCCCGCGCTGAACCGCCACGGCCTGCACGGCACCTTCTATCTGTCGCTGGGCATGCCCACACTGCAGACTCGCATAGAGGAATGGCGTGCCGCCGCTAAACAGGGCCACGAGCTGGCCAACCACACGCTGTTCCACCAGTGCGCCGGCGGCACGCCGGACCGGACCTGGGTACCGTCGCACCGCGATCTGAAGAGCACCACGGCCGAGCAGATGCGCGACCAGGTCACCCTGGCCAACACAATGCTGCATGCGCTTGACGGCAAGCGCGAACGCACCTTCACCGTCCCCTGCGGCGACCGCATCGCCGGCGGACAGGACTACGTCGATCTGGTACACGACCAGTTCGTCGCCATCAAGGTCGGTTCCGGCGCCATCGTGCCGTCGATGCGCACGCTCGATCTGCACCGGGTACCGGTGGCCACGCCGACCAATGTCAGCGGGCAGGAACTGATCGCGCAGGTCAAGCAGGCGGGCGAGCGCGGCACCATGGTCAACTTCACCTTCCACGGCGTCGGCGGCGACCACCTGTCAGTTTCCAACGAGGCACATGAGGAGCTGGTGCGCTTCCTCGCGGCCAACCGCAAGCGGTACTGGACCGATACCTTCCTCAACATCATGAAACACGTGCAGCGGGAACAGCGGCGCTGAGATTTTACCGAGAGCGCGTCACGCTTTTGGCGGACGGCGCGCCGGCGGCGTGATGCCACCCATCCGGTACGACAAGCCGAGATAAATCACGCGCCCGTCGTAGCGCCGCACATTGCTCTCCCTGAGCACATCCGTGTCCGTGCTGATCGCCACCTTGTTCGTATTGAACGCATCGGTCACGTTCAGCACCACATTAAGCATCGGCGTAATCGCATGGCGCAGGCTGAAGTTGACCGTTGTGTTCGGATCGCGATACCCTTGGCCGAACAGCGTCTTGCCCTGCGCGTTCAAGCTCACCTGCAACTGGTCCTGCTCCGACAACGTCACATTAAAGCGCGCGCGGCCGGTCAGCGACGTCGCGCTGCGCATGTTGTACAGCCCGGTCACGGCGCTGTAGATGCGCTGCTCGGTGTACGCCAGGTTGCCGCTGGTGTTGACGGTAAGCTTGGGCAGCAGCTTGCCGCTGACCGTGAACTCGAGTCCGCCCGCGTGGTTGTCGCCGGTGTTCTCGCGCGTGGTCAACAACACCGTGTCGCTGATGAATACCTTGCGCTCGGAAATCAAGCCGGTGTCCTGGCGGAAGTAAGCGCGCAGGTTGGTGTCGAGCACGCCGGTCTTGGTCTCGATGCCGAGCTCGAGCGAATCGGTCTCGGTTGGCTTCAGGTCTGGATTGCCAGAGAACACGTTGAATTCGTCGCGGTAGACGACGAACGGATTGAGGTCGTTGGCGCCCGGCCGGCGGATGCGGTGCGCGTAGCTCAGGCGCACGTTGGTCTGGTCGGTTGCCTTGTAGGTGACGAAAAAGCTGGGGATGACGTTCAGGTAGTTGTTGTCGGACACCAGCGCGCTGGTCAGCTGGGCCACTTCCATGCCGGTGTATTCGGCGCGCAGGCCGCCCAGCACGCCCCACGATTCGTTCAGCCGCATCTGGTACGAGCCGTACAGCGCCAACGTGGTCTGGTCGAGCGCGAAGCGGTTGCTGCGCAGCGCGTTGGTGCTTTCGGCCTGCGTCACGGAATCGATGTTGGTGTAGCGAACGTCGAACTCGTTGCTGTTTTTCGCCAGCTTGTAGCCCAGCTTGAGCACGCCCGCATCGCCCGGCCGCTCGTAGTCGCCGGTAAAGTCGACGATGCGCGAGTCGGCCTGGTTGGCCTGGCGGCTGCGGCTGTCGCGCACGCCGGCCGGGCGCACCGTGTAGGCGTTCACGTAGGCAGCGTCGCTGCTGCTGCCGGCTGACGACATGCGCAGGTCGAGTTTGAGCAGTTCGCCGGGGTTCTGTCCCTTGTGTTCGTAGCGGGCGCCGCCGCTGCGCGTTTCGCCGCTGCCGGTGCGCGTCGTGGTGCGCAGGTAATTGCTGTCGGCGATATCGTCCTGGCCGAAATTGATGTAGCGGTCTTCGGCGCGGGCGTCGTTGGTGCGGCGCGAGTAGGCGACGTTGGCGCCGAGCGTGTCGGTGGCGCCGAGGTTGTATGTTACCAGCGCGTTGAAGCCGGCCGAGTCGTTCAGCCCCGTCGCGCGCGAATCTTGCGTGCTGTGCGAGGCGATGCCGGTGGCCGGGTCGGTGCGGATGCGGTCGGCCGCGGCGACCGAGTTGCGGCCATCGTGGCGCACGTTGGCGCCGCCCTGGACGCCGAAGCGGCCGGCGTGATAGCTGCCCGAGACGGCCGCGTTGTAGCGGCCGGCCGAGCCGCCGTTGGCGCTGACGGCGCCGAAGCCGCCCGGCTTGCGCGTGCGCTTCATGATGATGTTGAGGATCGGCCCGCCGCCTGCTTCGTTGCCGTACTGCGCGCCGGGATTGTTGATCACTTCGATCGACTCGATGTCTTCGGCCGGCATCGACGCCAGCGTCGCGGCGCGGTTATCGCCTTGCATCATTGCCGACGGCTTGCCGTCGATCAGGATCGTCACGTTGGGGCTGCCGCGCAAGGTCAGCGTGCCGTCCGGGTCCACCGCCACCGACGGCACGTTGTTGAATGCGTCCGCGGCCGAGCCATTGCTGGCGCCGACGTCGGCCTTGATGTCGTAGACCTGGCGGTCGATGCGGTTGGTCGGCCGCTCGGCGCTGACGGTGACGGTGGCGCTTTCGAGACCGGCCGGCGGCGCCGGTTCTTCCTTCTTGACCGGCGGCTTCGTTTCAAGCGGCGGCGCCGGCACGGTTTGCGCCGCGACGCCCGCGCACGTCAACGCACCGGCAAGCAGCAGGCGGGAAAGGCAGGCGGGCGAAACGGTGCGGCGCAAAGTCATGTGAGGTGGGTGCGATACGAGGTATGACAGGATAAAGAGTTCTGTTCGGCAAGTACAGCCTTACCTATCCTGTCAATACGCCGGTGCCGCCGGTGTCCTGCAACGGTGCGTAGCGAGTTCGTCGTTCTTCACCGCCAAGCCAGCGCTGCGCCGGCGTGCCCGCTACTGCGGTAACATGGCTTACACGTCAAACGAGCCACCATGGACGATTCAATCACCCGGCCGACGACTAGCTTCTTTCCCGGCGACGGCGAAATGGTGCGCGCCATCAACGAAAAGGACTGGAGCGCCACGCCGCTCGGCCACATGTCCACGTGGGCGCCGGCGATCCGCACCGCGGTGCGCATCTGCCTCGCGTCGCAGTTCCAGATCATGGTGCTGCCGGGTCCGACCCTGCGCTACATCTACAACGACGCGTCGATTCCCATCTTCGGCAACAAGCATCCGGCGGCGCTCGGCCAGCGCGTGGCCGACGTCTGGCCCGAAGCGTGGGGCGCCATCGAGCCGGTGCTCAGCACGGTGCTGGCGACCGGCCAGGCGGTGCGCCAGGACGACTGGCTGCTGGTCCTGAACCGCAACGGCTACCCCGAAGAAGCCTACTTCACGCTGTCGTACAGCCCGATTTTGTGCGAGGCCGGCAGCGCCGTCGGCGTGTTCGTGGCGGCGATGGAAACGAGCCGGCGCGTGCTCGGCGAACGGCGCCAGCGCACGCTCGGCGAACTGGCCACGCAGGTGGCGCTGCGCGGCGCCGGCGAACACACGCTCGAGCCGGTGCGCCAGGCGCTGGCCGGCAATCCCTACGACCTGCCGCTGACGGCGCTGTACGTCGCCACCCCGGGTTCCGGCTTTGCCGAACAGGTGTTTTGCACCGGCCTGAAGGGCGGTTGCGCCGGCGTTCCCAAACGCGTGGCGTGGCCGGCGGCCGAGCGCGAGGGCGCGCACCCGCTGTCGCACCTGGCCGATGCGTTCGAGCCGGTGCTGGTCGACGGCGCCGATCTGCTCGGCGCGACCGACTGCCGCGGCGGCTGGCCGGAGTCGCCGCGCCAGGTGCTCGCGCTGCCGTTTACCGCGCCCGGCCAGGCCATTGCGCACGCCTTCATGCTTGTCGGCCTGAACCCGCGCGCGCCGCTCGACGCCGAGTACCGCCACTTCATCGACACCATCGCCAGCCTGGTCGCCACCGCGGTGGTCGCCGTTGCCGCCATCGCTGCCGAGCGGCGCCTGCAGCGCCAGGTCGCCGCCGCGCGCCACGACCTGGCCAGCGTGCTCGAACGCACCAGCGACGCCTTCATCAGCGTCGACCGCGCACTGAAGGTGCTCTCGCTCAATGAGTCGGCCGCCATCGAACTGGGCCTGGGCAAGCAGGGCCTGATCGGCCGGCCGCTCGTCGAGGTCGTCGCCGACCTGGCCGGCAGCGCGTTGGAACGCGCCATGCACGCCACGCTGGCCGGCGGCGGCCCCGTCACGGTCGAGCAGCCGCACAAGTCGTCTGGACGCTGGTTCAACGTGCGCTGCTTTCCGGCGCCGGACGGGCTGATCGTGTTCGCCAACGAAATCACCGAGCGCAAGCAGGCCGAGCAGGTTCTGCTGACGGCCAAGCGCGACCTCGAACGCCGCGTCGAGCGCGGCAGCGAAGAGCTGCGCCAGGCCAACGCGCTGCTGGCGGCGGTGTTCGACCGCGCGCCGGGTGGCATCGCCATCACCGGCACCGACGGCCATTTCGTGCGCGCCAACCCGGCCTACCAGAAGCTGGCCGGCCTGGACGAGGCGGCGCTGGCGCAGCGCGGCGTCGCCGACCTGGCCGCGCTCGAAGACTACCTGCCGGCAGCCACCCGGCTGGCCGCGCTGCGCGAGGGCGACATCGAATCGTTCCAGGTGGAGCTGCGCTTCAGGCGCGCCGACGGCAGCGTGATCTGGGCCGACAATTTCGTCTCGTTGATCCGCGACGAGCAGCGCCGCCCGCGCTACTTCGTCCACATCGCCAACGACATCAGCGCGCGCAAGCGCGGCGAGGCCGAAAGCGCCGCCGGGCAGCGCGAACTGAAGGTGCTGTACGAGCGCCTGCAGACGGTGCGCGAGGAAGAGCGCATCGCGCTGGCGCGTGAAGTGCACGACCAGCTCGGGCAAATCCTGTCGGCCGCCAAGATCGACGTCAAGCTGCTCGAAGCGGACATCCGCCAGCACGGCGCCGCGCTGCCGCTCGACACGATCCTGGCCGAGCTGGCCTCGGCCTGCGCCACCCTGGACCGGGCGATGCACTTGGTGCGCGACATCGCCACGGAGCTGCGCGCGCCCGACCTCGATGGGCAGGGCGTGTACGCGGCGATCGCCTGGCATGCGCGCGACTTCGAGCGGCGCACCCGCATCAAGGTCGACGTCGAGCTATGCGCCGGCCAGCAGCAGCCTGGCGCGGCGGCAGCCGAAGCGCTGCTGCGCATCTTCCACGAGGCGCTGACCAATGTACTGCGCCACGCGCACGCCGGCCACGTGTGGGTCAGCGTCGAGCGGCGCGCCGGCGCGCTGCTGCTGCGCGTGCGCGACGACGGCGCCGGCATCGCGCGGCGCGGCCCGCGCGGCGCTCGCTCGCTCGGCATCACCGGCATGCGCGAGCGGGCCACGTTGGCGCACGGGCGCCTGACGGTAGGTCCCTTGCGCCCGAAAGGCACGCTGGTGTCGGCGCTCATTCCCATGCATACTGCGGCGCCGTTCAACCATCACCGAAAGTAGCAATGATCCGCATCGTCATCGCCGACGACCATGAACTGATCCGCGAGGGCGTCAAGAAGATCTTCCGCTCCAGCGCCGACCTGCGCCTGGTGGGCGAAGCGGCCGACCTGGCGCGCACCATCGCGCTGGTGGCGCAGCACCGGCCCGACGTCGTCGTGCTCGACATCAGCCTGCCCGGACACGACGGCCTCGAAGGGCTCACCGAGCTGCGCCGCCGGTTTCCCGAACAGCGCGTCGTCATGCTCAGCATGTACGGCGAGGAGCGCTACGCCGTCAGCGCGCTGCGCGCCGGCGCCGCCGGCTACATCACCAAGGCGATGGCGGCCGAGGAGCTGGTCAAGGCGATCCGCCAGGTGGTGGCCGGGACCACCTACATCGGGCCGCAGCTGGCCGAACTGATGGCGCGCCAGGCGCTCGAGCCCGAGCCGCAGCCGTCGCATCACAGCCTGACGGCGCGCGAAGCGGAGATTGTCGCCCTGATCGGCGCCGGCATGCAGATCAAGCAGGTCGCCGCCGAACTGGGTATTTCTGTCAGTTCCGTCAATACATACCGCAACCGGATCTTCCGCAAGATGGGGCTGGCGTCGAACGCGGCACTGATCCGCTACGCTCTCAAAAGCGGGCTGGTGAGCTAAATTCGGCGGCCGACGCCCATCTGTGTAGTATTGCTGTCGCTAAATTTGTGACAGCAAGCAAATGTTTGCACGACATTCGGTATCCCGAATTTCGTAACTGATGAGCAAAGCACCCATTAAAATCAATAACTTGCAAGTGTATGGGATAGCCTGTTGCAGCGTCCGTAATCCCCCACGTATGCGTCTGTCAATACCCCGAATGTGAAATTGTTCGCTAACATGACCCCATGGGTAATTAGTTCCCAAAAGTATCATTTTTGTTATCTGAGACAGACTACCCAACCTGCATATGATGAAGTGTTCCCCACCGTGCCGGCCGGCTGCATGAGCGACCTGGCCGCCCCGTCCGCGCCGTCGCTGCGGGCCATCTTTGCCGGCGAAGCGCGCGTGCACATGGCAGCGCTCGACGCCGGCCTGGCCGCGCTTGCCCGCGGCGCCGCGGCGCACGCGCGAGACGCGATGCTCGACGCCTTGCACACCTTGGCCGGCGCTGCCCGCGCGGTCGACCTGCGCGAGCTCGAATGGCTGTCGCAGGCGCTCGAGCGCGTTATTGGCGCCGCCGCCAAAGCGAACGCCGAACTGAGCGCGCCCCGGCGTGCCCTGCTGGCCGAAGCGGTCGCGCTGGCGCACCAGCTGCTGGGCGGGGCCGGCGAGCACTCCGGCAAGCGGCCGTTGACCCTGGTCGCGCAGCTCGATGCGCTGGCGCGCGAACTGGCCGTCGTCACTCCCTGCAATCGGTCACCCGAACACCGAACTGCCACGCCATGAACAGACCCGCCCGCGAGCCGACCATCGACATCCTGGTGGTGGAAGACAGCGCCACCCAGGCGCAATACCTGGCGCAGCTGCTGGAAGCTGGCGGCTACCGCGTGCGCGTCGCCGCCAACGGCCGCGCCGCGCTCGACGCCGCGCGCTCGTCGGCACCGACCCTGATCGTCAGCGACATCGCCATGCCCGAGATGGACGGCTTTGCGATGTGCCACGCCATCAAGCAAGATCCGCTGCTGCGCGACGTGCCGGTGATCCTGCTGACGGCGCTCTCCAGCCTGCACGACGTCATCAAGGGCCTCGACTGCGGCGCCGACAATTTTCTGCGCAAGCCCTTCGACGACCGCTACCTGCTCGGGCGCATCGGCGCCGTGCTCGCCGGCCGCACGCAGCGCAGCGCGGCGCCGCCGTCCGCCATGCAAGTGACGATCGCCGGCCAGACCCACGCCATCACGGCCGAGCGGCGCCAGATCTTCGACCTGCTGCTGTCGACGTATGAGGAAGCGATCCGCATGGCCGCGCAGCTGCGCCAGCAGCAGGAGCGCATTGCGCACTCCTACGACGCGCTTGAAGGGCTCTACAAGATCGCCGAGGCGCTTAACCCTGCGCTGACGGAAGGCGCGGTGGCCGACCTGGCGCTCGATCGCCTGCTGGCGTTTCCCGGGGTGCTGGGCGCCAGCATCCGGCTGTTCGGCGCGGCCGGCGCGACGCGCCTGGTCGCCAGCCGCGACTTCGTGCCGACAACCGACGACGGCGCGGCCTGCGCCGGCTGCCGCGGCGACGCGCCGGTTCGCGGCGCGCCGCAGCTGGTGCAATCGTGCGGCATGGTGCCGCACCCGCACGCCTGCATCGCACTTGGCACCGGCGCCGGCAGCCGCGGCGTACTGTGTTTGCTGACGGTGGAGGGCGCACTCGGCGCGGAGCAGTGGCATGTGCTTGAGACGGTCGGCAGCCAGATCGCCGTCGCGCTCGAACGATCGCGCCTGTACGGCGACATGGAAGCGCAGGTCAGGGACCGCACCGATGCGTGGCAGTCCGAGCGCCAGCTGCTGTCGGCGGTGGTCAATACCACCGGCGCGCTGGTGTGCCTGATCGATGCGGCCGGCGTGATCCGCCTGTTCAATCCCGCCTGCGAGCGGGTGCTTGGCTGGACGGCGGCCGAAGCGATTGGCCAGCCATGCTGGGAAGTGTTCGGCCGCGCCAATGGCAGCGCGGCGCTGCGCGAATTTTTCGAGCATGCGCCGCGCAATGCCGACAAGCCGTCGCACCTGCGCGGCGAGTGGCTGGCCAGGGACGGCGGCGTGCGTTCGATCCTGTGGTCGACCACGTGGCTGCACCGCGCCGACGGTACGATCGAATATTTCGTCGCCACCGGCATCGACACCACCGAACTGCGCGGCGCAGAGGCGCGCCTGAACTACGTCTCCAACTTCGACGTCCTCACGGGCCTGCCGAACCGGATCCTGCTGCGCGAGCGCCTGCTGCAATTGAAGGAGAAGGCGGCCCCCGGCACCCAGGTGCTCGGTTTCCTGATGCTCAAGGGTGACCGCCTGCGGGTGATCGGCGACAGTCTCGGCATCGAAGCGGAGAAGGCGATGCTGACCCAGATGGCGGCGCGGCTGGGACAGTGGGCGCAGGGCGCCGACAGTGTCGGCCGGATCGGCGAGCGCACCTTCGCCATCGCCGCGCTGCGCGACTCGGTCGGCGGGCTGTCGTCGCTGGCGCGCCTGGTGTTGACGGTGATGCGAGAGCCGTTCGAGTACGAAGGACAGGAGCTGTACATCGAGCCGTGCATCGGCATCGCGTTGCTGCCCAACGACGGCGAAGATTACGACAGCCTCGCTCACGCGGCCGAAGCGGCGGTGCGGCGCGCGCGCGCCAACGACGCCGAGCGCTACGAGTTCTATCGCCCTGAACTGAACAAGGGGGCGCACGAGCGCTTCCAGCTCGAAGGGGCGATGCGGCGCGCGCTCGAGCGCGACGAGTTCGTGCTGCACTACCAGCCGCAGGTGAGTCTGGCGAGCGGCGCGATCATCGGCATGGAGGCGCTGGTGCGCTGGCAGCACCCGGAACTGGGGCTGATCGCGCCGGGAGTCTTCATCGGCCTGGCCGAGGAAACCGGCCTGATTCTGCCGCTCGGCGAATGGGTGATGCGGCGCGCGTGCGAGCAAAGCTGCGAGTGGCAGCGGGCCAGCCTGCCGCCGGTGCCGGTGTCGGTCAACCTGTCGGCGCGCCAGTTCACCGACAACATCGCCGACACTGTCGGCCGCATCCTGGCCCAAACCGGCCTGGCGCCGCAGCTGCTGGAGCTGGAGCTGACCGAGAGCGCGTCGATGGAAGACCCGCAGCGCACCTTCGAGATTTTGTGTGAGCTCAAGAAGATGGGCGTGCAGCTGGCGATTGACGATTTCGGCACCGGCTACTCGAACCTGAACTACCTGAAGCGCTTCCCGGTGGACAAGCTGAAGCTGGACCAGTCGTTCGTCAAGGACATCACGACCGACCAGGACGACCTGGCGATCGCGCGCGCGGTAATCGCCATGGCGCACGGCTTGCGGCTTACGGTGATCGCCGAGGGCGTGGAGACGGCCGGGCAGCTGGCGCTGCTGGCGGAGAACGGCTGCGACGAGATCCAGGGCTACTATTTCAGCCGGCCGGTCGACGCCGAGACGTGCGCGCGCATGCTCGGCGAGGGCAGGGCCCTGCAGGTGAGCGGCCTGCTGCGCCAGCCGGCCACGCGCGCGCGGCGCCTGCGCCGCGTCACGCGCCCCGCCGCCTGAGCCGAAATCGAATGGTCAGCGGCGATCGCAGGTGTGACGAACCTCGCCGATAGCCCCAGGCGCGATCAGCGCAGCGTTTCGGTCAGCACGCGGCCTTCGGATGCGGCCGGCGGACGCACGCGCAGCAGGTGCGCCAGCGTCGGCGCGATGTCGGCCACTTCCGCATACTGGCCGTAGACGCCCGGCTTGAACCAGCGCTTGCCCATGAAGACCAGCGGCACGTTGCTGTCGTACGTGTACGGCGTGCCGTGCGATGACCCAGTGCTGCCGCCGCTGAAATACCAGAACGGCTTGGTGATCACCATCAGGTCGCCGGAGCGCTGATGGTCCCACGCGCGCTGCATCAGCATCGACAAGCGCGTGTCCGGCAGGGCGCCCGACGCCATCTGCGTGCGCGTGTAGACGTGCGCGATGCCGTTGGTCGCCTGCAGGAACGTGGCGGCCGCATCCTCGACGTCGGCGCGCTTTAGGCCGCGCTGGTCGATCAGCGCGTAGTCGAGCTGGATGTTCGGCAGCGAAAAGGCTGCCACCAGCTTGTCGGCGCCGTACTTGTCGGCCAGGTACTTGTTGAGCGACGCGACCAGCTTCTTGCCATCGAGCCGGCGGGCATCGAGCTTGCGCGCCGCGGCAAATTCCGGCACGTTGGTAAAGCCATGGTCGGCCGTCAGCACCACCATCACGTTGTCCATGCCGATCCGCTGGTCGAGATAGCCGAAAAACTTCGCCAGCAGGCGGTCCAGCTGCTGCAGGTGGTCGTGCGACATTTTGCTCTCGGGGCCGAACGAGTGGTTGACGTAGTCGTGCGCCGATAGGCTGACGCCAAGGATGTCGGGCACGCCGGCCGGATTGCGGCCCAGGCTCTCGCCTTCGATGGCGGCGCGCGCGAAGTCCAGCGTCAGCTCGTCGACCGCGGGGCCGCTCTTCAGGCGCGTGTAGTAGGCCGCATCGGGCTTGCCGCTGTCGCTCGAATACAGCATCGGCAGGCGGTTGCGCACGTTCGGCTTGGCCGGATAGAACTCCGCGCCGGCATCCTGGGCGTAGGCCGAATCGGCCAGCAGCGGCGTCCACGATTTGCCGTAGTAGCGGTCCTGCGGCCGGCTCGCCTGGTAGCTCTGCACCCATTGCGGGTGCGCGGCCATGTAGTAGGTGCTGCTGGCGAAGTTGCCGGTCTTTTCCATGTAGATGTAGGCGGTGCCGGTTTTACCGGCCAGCAGGATGGCGCTCCTGTCCTTGCCGGCCACGGTGATCACCTTGGCGCGGTCGCCGCTGGCGTAGCGCAGCTGGTCGCCCAGCGTGTCGACGCGCAGGTTGGCCGGCGACGTGCCGTCGTCCGGGTCGGTCGCTTCGCCGATGTAGGTGTGGGCGGTGTCTTCGGTGCAGTACATCTGCTTTTTGGTGGCCGGATCGACCCAGCCATTGCCGACGATGCCGTGCTGGTAAGGATAGGCGCCGGTCAGCACCGCGGCGTGGCCGACGGCGGTGACGGTGATGCCGTGCGCCTGGTGCGCATTGTTGAACGACGCGCCTTGTTCCAGCAGGCGGCGGAAACCGCCCGCGCCGAACTGGTGGCGGTAGCGCAGCACCTGTTCGTTCGGCAGGCCGTCGACGACCAGCACCACCACCAGTTTGGGCTGCGCCGTTTCTTTGACTTCCGGCGCTGCGGCCAGCGCCTGGCTCGCCGCCAGGCAGGTGATCAGGAGGGGGGTGCTCAGCCAGTGCTTGCTTGTCATGGTCGCTAGGGGTTCAGGTTGGGGATCGATAGCGAATCATAAACGATGGCAACCTTCGCCCGCAGAATAAATCAAGCTGATTCAAGTACTAGGATTGTAAAGACAGGAGCAGGCGTACATTGCTAGATTCGCCTCGTTCACCGGAGATCGGCACATGCATCCTAAACCATTCTTGCGGGCCATTGCGCTCGCCGCTGTCGCCGCCGGCGCCAGTATCGTCAGCGCGCCCGTGCTGGCCGACGAAACGTGCAACTCGCCCTACATCACCAACCTGATCAAGGGACAGGAAGATTTCCTGTACGTGTGGACGCTGGGCGTGGCCGGCATGGGCGACGGCTCCGACAAGCTCGTCACGCTCGACGTCAACCCGGCATCGAAGAAATTCAGCCAGGTGGTGGCGCAGCTGTCGGTGGGCACGCGCGGCGAAGCGCACCACGCCGGCTTCACCGATGACCGCCGCTTCCTGTGGGCCGGCGGACTCGACGACAGCAAGATCTACGTGTTCGACATCCACAGCGATCCGGGCAAGCCGACGCTGGTGAAGACGATCGGCGACTTCGCCGCGCGCTCGGGCCTGGTCGGACCGCACACCTTCCACGCGCTGCCGGGCCGCATGCTGATCGGCGCGTTGTCGAACGCGAAGGACAAGGGCGGCGCCACCGGCATGGCGCTGTACAACAACAAGGGCGAGTTCATCAGCAAGGTCGACATGCCGACCAGCAAAGGCGGCGACGGCTACGGCTACGACATCGCCTTCAATCCCGCCCGCAACGTGATGCTGACGTCGAGCTTCACCGGCCACAAGAACTACATGATGGAGCTCGGCGCGCTGATGAAGGACGCCGGCGCGATGAAGCAGTTCGGCTCGACCATGGTGCTGTGGAACCTGAAGTCGATGCAGCCGGAGAAGGTGTTCAGCGTGCCCGGCGCGCCGCTGGAGATCCGCTGGTCGCTGAAGGAGGGCGACGACTGGGCCATTACGGCCAGCGCGCTGACGTCGCAGCTGTGGCTGGTGAAGAAGGACGCAGCCGGCGAGTGGCAGGCAAAAGCGGTCGGCGCCATCGGCGACCCGGCCAAGATCCCGCTGCCGGTGGACATGTCGATCACGGCCGACAGCCGCGGCCTGTGGGTCAACACCTTCATGGACGGCACCACGCGCTACTTCGACATCTCCAACCCGGAGGCGCCGAAGCAAACGTACGCCAAGAATACCGGCGCGCAGGTCAACATGATTTCGCAAAGCTGGGACGGCAAGCGCGTCTACGTCAGCAGTTCGCTGCTGGCCAAATGGGACAAGAAGGGCGTCGACGACGAGCAGTTCGTCAAGCTGTTCGCCTGGAACGGCAAGGAGCTGACCGAGACTTTCAAGGTTGACTTCTACAAGCTCAAGCTTGGCCGCGCGCACCACATGAAGCTGGGGGCGAAGGCGCAGGGCGGCGCCATCGCCGCGCGGTGACGATTGCCGCCTTGCTGCTGGCGGCGGTGGCCACTGGTTTCGTACCGCCGCCGCCGGGCAGCTACCAGCTGCAGCACATCCTGCGCGCGCCCGACGGCATGGTGCTCGACAGCGACGGCAGCGCACACCGCTTCTCGGAGTTTTCTACCGGGATGGTGACGGTGTTTTCGTTCATCTACACTTACTGCACGGATGCGCGCGGCTGCCCGCTGGCGTATGAGACGCTGCATGGCCTGAAGCAGACCATTGATCGAGATCGCGCGCTGCGAGGGCGGGTGCGTTTCGTCAGCATGAGCTTCGATCCGCAGTACGATACGCCGCAGGCGATGCGCAGCTATGGGGATGCGGATGCGCGCGACCGGGGCGGCGTGCGCTGGTATTTTCTGACCACCAGTTCCGGCAAGGCGCTGGCGCCGTTGCTGGACGGCTTCGGCCAGGATGTGTCGGTGGCGGCCGAGCAGCCGCCCAACCAGCGCGTGCCAACGCTGACGCATATGCTGAAGGTCTACCTGATCGACACCGGTGGTGGCGTGCGCGAAATTTATACGCCGGCGTTTTTGCACCAGGGTGTGCTGCTCAACGATATCAAGACGCTGGTAATGGAGCGGAGTCTCGGCCGTAGATGAGTCCGCGCGCGGATATTGATGGGTCGGTCTTGGGCGGGTGGTGGCACGCCAGGCCGAATTATTGCGACCAGTGAACGACTGGAATGCAGCGTTAGCGGACGTCGGAATCTGTTATTCTTGTGACAGTAATTCGCCAGAGAAGCCATTGGGCGTTTGGCGCCGATAGAAATACAAGATCAAATCCATATTCCACTTCCAAAAATAAGGTAATCATGAATATTTCTCTCGCCAAATACACTCTTCTCCTGTGTCTCGCTGTTTTATTTTCCATTAAGTTGTTCTCATTGGGTGTGATAGGAAGAGAGGAAATTTTATACGCCGTGCTGATTTTTTCGGTTTTCGGGGTGATGGTTATGTTTATCGATAGCTTAGTAAATAGCGCGATAAAATTGCGTGGACGTAAAGAGAAAATTCTATAGTTTTCTAGTTCTGGCGGCCAACAGATTGGCTACTCGACAACAAAATGTGCGATGGAGCGCAATCCCATCCCCAAACAAGCGTCAATCCGCCCCCCGCAGCTCCAGCGCACGCCGCACGGCATCGGCCTCGGCGTCTCCCGCCTCGATCGCCTTGAAATACGTTCGGCCTGTGAGCGCGTGATGTGGGGCGGCAGCGGCGGCATGTTCGGGTCGCGCCTTGCCCTCGGGTGGCAGGAATTCCGAGTAAGGGAAGCTGGAACCGACCATCAGCAGGGTGTCGCACCCATTCATCATCTGGAAGCTGGCCTGGGTGCCGATCACGCCGATCGATCCGGTCACGAAGGGCAGGTCGTCCGGCAGCACCATCTTGCCCAGCAGCGCCTTGGCCACGCCGGCGCCGAGCAGTTCGGCCACCTGCACCAGCTCGTCGGCGGCGCCATGGGCGCCCGCACCGGCCAGGATCGCTGCTCTGCCATGACGGACTCCTTAACCGAAGCGCCACTCCGCCTGGACGCCAGCGCGGCAGCAGGCGCGGAATGCCAGCCTAGCTGTGATTTGTGGTCGAGCCGCACGATACCCCTGGTAATCGAGGTTAGCTATTTCCTGGGCAAGCTGGCGCCCCCTTTCGCTTCACGGGACTATCGTATGAGCCATGTTCTGCCACATGGACTAACGAACCAGAGGAGCAACCGATGAAAGCAGTCGTCTACGAAGGACCGCGTAAGGTCGTCGTCAAGGATGTACCTGACGCGACAATCGAGAAACCGACCGATGTGCTGGTTAAGATTACGACGACCAACATCTGCGGGTCGGACTTGCATATGTACGAAGGCCGCACCGGCGTCGAGCAGGGCAAGATCTTCGGCCACGAAAATATGGGTGTGGTGGTCGAGGCCGGCGATGCCGTCTGGCGAGTGAAGCAGGGCGACCGCGTCTGCCTGCCGTTCAATATTGCGTGCGGTTGTTGCCATAATTGCGAGCGTGGGCTCACCGGATTCTGCCTGCACGCCAACCCCGATCCGGAAATGGCAGGCGCCGCCTACGGCTACGCCAACATGGGACCTTACGCCGGTGGCCAGGCCGATCTGTTGCGCGTCCCATGGGCGGATTTCAATTGCCTGATCCTCCCGGAAGACGCCGAAGAGAAGGAGAACGACTACGTCATGCTGTCCGACATCTTCCCGACTGGATACCACGCGACCGAACTGGCACGTTTGCGCCCAGGCGACAACGTGGTGATCTACGGCGCCGGCCCGGTGGGCCTGATGGCGGCACATTCCGCAGTCATCAAGGGCGCTGCCAAGGTGATGGTGGTGGACATGCACAAGGACCGCCTGGCGCTTGCCGAAAAGATGGGCGCAATCCCCATCGACGACTCGGATGGTTCAGCGGTGCAGCAGGTAAAGGACATGACCGAGGGCAAAGGTGCGGACTGCGGCTGCGAGTGCGTCGGCTATCAATGCTGCGGGCACCACGGCAAAGAGGAACCGAACCTAACGATGAACAACCTGGTGCAGTCGGTGAAAGCAACCGGTCGCATCGGCGTGGTCGGCGTGTTCGTGCCACAGGATCCGAACGGAATCGACCCCCTGGAGAAAGAGGGCAAGCTGGCCTTCGATTTCGGTCAGTTCTTCACGAAGGGCCAATCCATGGGCACTGGCCAGGCCAACGTGAAAACCTACAACCGGATGCTCGCCAGGTTAATCCACGAGGGCAAAGCGAACCCTTCCATGATCGTCTCGCACGAGTTGCCGCTGGCCGAGGCACCCGACGGCTACCGGCATTTCAATGCCCGCGACGAGGGCTGGACCAAAGTATTGCTGAAGCCGGGCCGCTGACGGCGACGCACGATCAACCAGGCACGCCGGCGCGGTGAGGTGCTCTTGCTCGGCGTGCGCGCAACAGCAACAACAACACAATGACGATATTGAGCGCGTTCCACGCCAGCCCGTTCAGAAATGCCACCTGATAGGATCCGGTCTTGTCGAAAATGACGCCGCCAATCCAGCCGCCGAACGACATGCCGAGCAAGGACACCATAATCACGGTGCCGACGCGCGTCGCCGCTTCGCTGGCGGGCATCGTCTCGCGAACCACGATGGCGTAGCTCGACACGATTCCTCCCTGGAACAGGCCGAACAAGGCGGACACCACGTACAGCGACGTGAGACCGTTGAAGAACAGGTACATGCCAAGCGCCGCCGCCTGCGCCACCGAACCGATCAGCAATGTGGCCATGCCGCCGACCTGATCGGCGATGAAGCCCGAGCCGATCCGGCTGACCACGCCCAGTGCCAGCATCAGCGACAGCATTTCCACCCCGCGCGCAACGCCGTAGCCGAGGTCGCCGCAGTAGGCGACGATATGGACGTGCGGAATTGCCATCGCCACGCAGCAGGCAAAGCTGGCGACCGACAGGATGGCCGTCAGCGCGTTGGGACTGAGACGCAAATCGACGCTGGGGCGGCTCGCCACGCCCGGCGCGCGCGGCTGAGACTTGCCGACGCTCGAGCGAAAAATGAGAACTAGCACCGTCATCGCCGCCGCGCAAGAAACGCCGAGGGCGATGTGCGTCATTCGCCAGCCGTATTCGGCGATGCCGCGCTCGATCAGCGCAGGCCAGAGGGCGCCTGAAAGGTAATAGCCGCTGCCTGCGATACCTACCGCGATGCCGCGCCGGCGCACGAACCAGTGCGACGCTTCGGCCATCAGCGGCGCAAACGTCGCCGAGGCGCCCAGTCCGATGAAGAAGTACGCCGCCACGAATTGCCACAGCGCCGACGACATGCCGGCGCCGAGATAGCCGAGCAGCAGCGACACGATGCCGGTCCCCATCGCGGGGACGATGCCCAGGCGGTCAGTCAGGCGACCCGTCACGACGCCGCCGACGCCAAAGCCGATCATCGCTGCAGTGTAGGCCAGCGATGCGGCGCCGCGCGTGCCGCCGAAGTCGGCCTGCACCTTCGGCAGCATGACGACGATTGACCAGGTGCCGACGCAGCCGATCGTGGCGATTGCCAGCGCGATCAGCAGTCGCCGCCAGGCAGCGGGCGAGTCGGGCACAAACGTCGAAACGCTCGATCCCGGTGTGGAAGATGCGGTCAACTGGGTTCTCCTTGGCAGTGCGTTACGTCACTCTAATTACATGACTTGCGCGCAAGAGTACCTTACTGACGCCTAACAGCGCCAGCAAACCAGCCGCTTCAAGACTTGCCTGAATCGACCATCACCGCCCGCGCCGCGCGGATGCGCTCGCCATACGGCCTGGCGGCGAGCGCCTCGATCGCCGCCTCGATCGTCGACGACAGCGCGCACTCGGCTTCCAGGCTGGCCGCGGCAGCAGCGGTCGCCTGCCAGCACTGCTGCAGCTTCGGCAGCAGCTCTCGTCCCTGCGGGCTCAGGCGGATCAGCTTCTGCCTGCCATCCGGGACTCCCGCTTCGGTCGTGACCAACCCTTGCTTGACCATCAGCGCGATGGTCTGCGTCGCCGCCGGCTGGGTGATGCCTGCCGCGGTGGCAATATGGCCGATGGTGGCCGGCTCGTTCTGCATCAGCGCGCGCATCACCGGCGTGTAGCGCGGCCGGTAGGTCAGGCCCGCTTCCTCGTAGGCGGCGCCGACCGCGCCATCGAGCAGTTCGATCAGGTGGCGCAACTGGGTCCCCAGCGAGCGTTTCATGGCGCCACCCGGCGGCGCGATGCCGGCGCCAGGAACTGGCCGCGGCGGGCGGCTACCACCAGCAGCCACAGGGCGGTGGCGCCGATTATCGCCAGCGTCAATACCGAGCCCTCGATGCCGTAGGCGCCGCCGCTGAGCCACTCGGGGCCGGACAGCCGGCCTTGCAGCATGCCCTTGGCGGCATGGCCGGACACCGGCAGCGAAAACACCGCCTCCCCCATGAAGTTCCAGATGAAGTGGATGCCGACTGCCAGCCACAGGCGGCGCGTCACCATGTAGGCGGCGCAAAACATGACGCCGGCCAGCGCGGTAATCACGAAGGCAAGCAGCGTGCTGTTGTCATTGGGCAGGTGGGTGACGGCGAACACCAGGCCCGACAGCGCCAGAGCGATCGTGCTGCCCAGCCAGTTCTCGATGATCCTGAAGAAGATGGCGCGAAACAGGATTTCCTCGAACAATGCGACCAGCACGATCTCGGCAAAGGGCTTGATCATCACGGTCCACGGCGCGTAGCCCTCGACGTGAAAGGCGCCGGCGGCGGCGATGGCGCCGACCGCCAGCAGGAAGATGGCCGAGCCCAGCAATATGCCGAAGGCCAGTTCGCGGCCGGCGCCAACGCGCGACAACTCGGTGGCCTGGCGCCGTTCTACCTTGCGTACATACAAGACGTAGGCTGCCACGCACAGCGCGGCGGCGAGCAGCTGCGGCCACAGCTGGCGCAGCGACTTGTCGAGCAACTGCTGGGTCAGCGCCATCGTCAGCGCCACCGGAAGCACGACCGCGATGATGCCGAGCAGCAGGCGAACGAGCGGCATCTTCAGCAGGCGTGCGCCGCGGGATGGGGAGGGGGCGGCTGGCAGCGGCATGGTCGACATGGTGATTTCCGGTTAGTTAATGAACAGGCAGGCAAATCATATCAGCCCTTATATAACCGGTAAAGTAATTTCGAAAAAACTACAAATGTCCGATTGTCAGACCTGACACCAGCGTGCAAAATGGCATTCCCATGTCCAGGAGCGACTCATGCCAATTGCGAACACGCCGCCGGCGCCATACTACGCGGTGATCTTCACGTCGGTGCGCACCGATGTCGAGGACGGCTACGCCGCCATGAGCGACGCGATGGTCGCCAGCGCAGCCGCGCAGCCGGGCTTTCTCGGCGTCGAGTCGGCGCGCGAAGAGGTCGGCATCACCGTGTCGTACTGGGACAGCCTCGAAGCGATCGCCGCATGGAAACGCGATGGCGCCCATCTGGTAGCACAGAAATTAGGACGCGACAACTGGTACACGGCTTACAAGACACGTATTTGCAAAGTCGAGCACGATTACAGTTTTTTTGCCCAAGCGTAATAACACCGTTTTATAATTTCGCGTTGCTCAGTTTGGAAACCAAGCCGGTGGTCGGCGCGGTGCTGGCAGCAGAAAACGATTGCGGATGAGTCCATGCGCCCGAATAAACACTTTGTCGTGATGTCCGCCTGTGCGCTGGCCGTGTCCGGAGCGTTCGCCGCACCGGATTCGAACGAACTGTCGGACATGTCGCTCGAACAACTGAGCAACGTCGTCGTGACCTCGGTGTCGCGCCAGGAAGAAAAGCTGGCACACGCCGCCGCGTCGATCACCACCATCAGTGCCAGCGACATTCGCCGCAGCGGCGCGCGCACCTTGCCCGAAGCACTGCGCCTGGCGCCGAACCTGCAGGTGGCCCGCGTCGACGCGCGCAACTACGCCATCACCGCGCGCGGCTTCAACAGCGCGTTCGAAAACAAGCTGCTGGTGCTGATCGACGGGCGCAGCGTCTACAGCCCGCTGTTTTCCGGCGTGTTCTGGGACGCCCAGGACCTGATCATGGACGACATCGAGCGCATCGAAGTCATCAGCGGACCGGGCTCGACCATCTGGGGCGCGAACGCCGTCAACGGCGTCATCAACGTCATTACCAAGTCGGCCCGCGATACGCTCGGCGGGCGCGCCGCGCTGGCCGCCAGCAAGGACGAGCGCGTCGGCTCGGTGCGCTTCGGCGCCGCCCCGACGGCGGACCTGAGCTACCGGCTGTATGCCAAGTATTACAAGGCCGACGACACCCTCAACGCTGCCGGCGTCAGCACGCGCACCGGGTTCGAGCGCCGCCAGGCCGGCTTTCGCGCCGACGTCGACCTCGACGCCGGCGGCATCACGCTGACCGGCGACGCCTACCAGGGCTCGCTGCGGCAGGCCGGCACGCGCGACATCCGCATCGGCGGCGCCAACCTCAACGCCAACATCACCGGCCACGACGCCGAGCGCGGCGACTACCGCATGCAGGTGCTGTTCGACCATACCGAGCGCAACCAGCCGAACGCGTTCGTCGAATACCTCGACACCATCGACGTCCAGGCGCAGTACAACCTGCACCTTGGCGGCAAGCACCGCGTCTCGGTCGGCGCCGGCTATCGCTTCGCCCAGGACCGCCTGACCAACGGCGCCGGCTTCGCGTTCCTGCCGGCCGAGCTGAACCTGCACACCGGCAACGTGTTCGTGCAGGACGAGATCGCGCTGACCGACACGCTGCGCCTGACCGCTGGCGTCAAGTTCGAGCACAACAATTACACCGGTGCCGAATACCTGCCGAACCTGCGTCTTGGCTGGTCGCCGACCAGCGCCAGCCTGCTGTGGGGCAGCCTGTCGCATACGGTGCGGGCGCCGTCGCGCATCGACCACGATTTCTATTCGCCATCGACGCCGACGGTCGTCAACGGCGTGCCGCGCTTTGTCATCGGCGGCGGGCCCGACTTCATCTCGGAAACGGCCAACGCGCTCGAAATCGGCTACCGCGCCCAGCCGTCGCCGCAGTTTTCGTATTCCGTCACCGGTTTTTACAGCGAGTACGACCGCCTGCGCACGCTCGAGCCGCTGGCCGGCGGCGGCCTCGCTTTCCGCAACTTCGGCCAGGGCACCACGCGCGGGCTCGAGATGTGGGGCCGCTGGCATCCGTCCGACAGCCTGCATTTCTCGGCCGGCCTGGTGCAGCAAAAAATACGCACAAGCTTGTCGGCCGGCAGCCAGGATTCGTCCCGCACCATCGGCCTGACGACCAACGACCCCGATCGGCGCTGGATGCTGCGCGCCTCGAAAGACCTCAGCGACACCAGCCAGGTCGATGTGACGCTGCGCTACGTGGGCAGCTTGCCGCGGCCGGCGGTCCCGGCTTATTATGAAATGGACGTGCGGTGGATGTGGGCGTTGCGGCCCGACACCGAGATTTCACTGGTCGGCCAGAACCTGCTGCACAAGTCGCACGCCGAGTTCGGCGGCGAACCGGGCCGCAGCGAGTTCGAGCGCAGCGTCATGCTCAAACTGTCCCAGCGTTTCTGACGACATGACCATTTCGCTCCCCCTTGGCCTGCACTGGAGTTCGTTGTGCGCGGCGCCGTCGCGCCGCCGCGCCGGCCGCCTGCCGGCGCTGCTGGCCATGGCGCTCAGCTGCGTGCTGCTGGTGTTCGTCTGCTACTCGGCCGTCGGCGCGCAGTCGGGCGCCGCCGAGGTGAACCTCGAACGCAACGTCAAGGCCGCCTTCCTGTACAAGTTCCTCGGCTATGTCGACTATCCGGAAGCGGCGGTGCCGGCCGCCGGCGAGCCGCTGGTGATTGCCGTCGTCGGCGCCGACGCGGTGGCCGAGGAACTGGCCAGGATCTCGGCCGGTCGCAGCATGCACGGCCGCGCGGTGGCGGTGCGCAAGCTGCGCGCCGGCGAGGCGCCGGGCAGGGTGCATATGCTGTTCATCGGCGATGGCGATGCCGGCGAGGTCGACAAAGCGCTGGCCGCGGTGCGCCACGCGCCGGTGCTGACGGTGACCGAAACCGGGCGTAACGTGCGCCAGGACAGCGTGATCAATTTTCGCGTCGTCGACGAGCGCGTGCGCTTCGAGGTGTCGCTCGATGCGGCCGAAAAGAACCACCTCAAGCTCAGCTCGCGCTTGCTGGCGGTGGCCTACAAGGTGCAGCGCGGCGGCCGCTAGGAAGCAGGAAGCCGTGCAATCCGGTTTTCGGGTAGGCTTGTCGCTTAGCCATTTCGAGGAGCCGCCATGAGCACACCGTACGACCCTAACCAGCCCGAACGCGACGCCATCGACGCCTTGCCGGGCACCGTCGCGCTTGAATTCGGCACCGACTGGTGTGGCTACTGCAAGGCCGGTTCGCCGCTCATCGCGGCGGCGCTGGCCGAACAGCCGGCGGTGCGCCACATCAAGGTCGAGGACGGCAGCGGCCGCAAGCTGGGACGCTCGTTCAAGGTCAAGCTGTGGCCGACGTTGGTGATCCTGAAGGACGGCAAGGAGCTGGCGCGGGTGGTGCGGCCGGCCGACCGCGCCGAAGTCAGCACGGCGCTGGAGCAGGCCGCGCAAGCGTAACTGTTGTCGTTATCGGGCTCGCTTGTAGGATCGATCCTACTTGACAAAGGAATCACATCCTACTCATCGGCCTGGCTGCTCGGCAGTACAATCCTGAGCGCTGCCTGCAAACTTCAGCAGGCACGCCGCCCGCGACCCGGGCGTCATTCAAGAGCGTCAGGACCTAGCGTGAACGAGCAGTGCATTAACGTTTTATTTCTGTCTTCCGGAAACTCGACCCGCAGCATCATGGCCGAGGCCATTTTAAAATGGCATGGCGGCGACGGTTTCCGCGCATACAGCGCCGGCAGTCATCCGACGGGCCGCGTCAATCCGCTGGCGCTCGAACAGTTGCGCATGCGCGGATATCCGACCGACGGCCTGGCCAGCAAATCGTGGAGCCGCTTCGCCGGCCCCGACGCGCAGCCGGTGCATGTACTGATCGGCGTGTGCAGCAAGGTGGTCGCCGAGCGTCATCCGGCCTGGCCCGGCAATCCGGTCGAAGCGTTCTGGGAGCTGCGTTCGCCCGGCATGTTCGAGGGCAGCGACATCGACGTGCGCGCCGCATTCGCCCAGGTGTGCGAGCAGCTGGAAGCGGCCGTCAAGGCGCTGGTGGCGCTGCCGCTCGATCAGCTCGATGCCGACGCTGCCGGTCGCTGCCTGCAGCCGAGAGTCACGCCGTAGGCTGCAACGTCAGGCTGTTGCACGCGGGAACTGCATTGCCGGTAGAATCGACAGCTGGTGTCGAACGGCCCAGTCCGGCGCCGTCCCGTTTCTCGAAAATTTCCACGCATGACCGTCTCTTCGCCTTCGCGCTTTGCCTTGCTGCGCCGCCTGACTCCCGACTTTTTCACCAGTGCGCTGATGCTCGCGATGGTTGCCGCCACCTTCTGGCCGGCCGCCGGCGCGAGCGCGCGCGTGCTCGGCCATGTCACCACGGTGGCGATCGGCGCGCTGTTTTTCCTGCATGGCGCCAAACTCTCCGGCGCGGCCGTCAAGGCCGGCTTCACCCACTGGCGCCTGCACCTGCTGGTGCTGGCTTGCACCTTCGTCATGTTCCCGCTGCTGGGGCTGCTTCTGAAGCCTTTGGCGCTGACCTTGCTCACGCCCGAACTGTATCTCGGCATCCTGTTTTTGTGCGCGCTGCCGTCGACCTTGCAGTCGTCGATCGCCTTCACCGCGCTGGCGCGCGGCAATGTGGCCGCCGCCGTGTGCGCCGCGTCGGCGTCGAACTTCATCGGCATTTTCCTGACGCCGGTGCTGGTCGGCGCGCTACTGATGCACGGCGCCGCCGGCCAGGCGTCGTCGCTCGACGCGATCATCTCGTTTGCGCAGCTGCTGTTGTTGCCGTTCGTCGCCGGCCAGTTCGCGCGGCGCTGGATCGGGCCGTGGGTCGACCGCCACAAAAATGCGCTCAGGTATGTCGACCAGAGCTCGATCCTGCTGGTCGTGTACGGCGCCTTTTCCGAGGCGGTCGGGCAGGGGCTGTGGCAGAAGCTGACGCCTGGGACGCTGCTCAATCTCGCGCTGTTCAGCTGCGTGCTGCTGGCGCTGGCGATGGGCGCCACCATCCTGGTCAGCCGGCGGCTCGGGTTTTCCAGGGAAGACCAGATCGCGATCGTGTTTTGCGGCTCGAAGAAAAGCATGGCGAGCGGCGTGCCGATGGCAAAAGTGCTGTTTGCCACCTCGTCGCTGGGTGTGCTGATCGTGCCGCTGATGGTGTTCCACCAGATCCAGCTGATGGTGTGCGCGGTGCTGGCGCAGCACTACGGCAAGCGCCTCGACTAAGCGTTCACCGCGTCGTACGATTTGCGTGCCTGGTGGTCCCTCTGTGGCATGGCGAATATAATAAGCATGTCACGGAAATCTGATCATGTACCGCAACATCTTGCTTTGTTACGACGGCACCGAAGAGGGCCGCAACGCGCTCACCGAAGGCGCCGACGTGGCGCTGGCGATGAAGGCGCGCACCCACCTGCTGGCGATCTTGCGCAGCACCGGCGCCGACCTCGCGGTCGAGTCGCCCGGCGCGGCGCTGCTGTTCGACGACCACCACGGCGCGGTGCGCGTGCTGCGGGAAGGCGTCGACTGGCTCAAGTCGCGCCGCATCGACGCCGAGGGCCAGCTGGTATTTGGCGATCCCGCCAGCCACATCGCCACCTGCGCACGTGCGCTCGGCAGCGACCTGATCGTGGTGGGCCATCACCACCGCAGCCGGCTGGCGCGCTGGTGGGGCGAAGCGGAGGACGCCTTGCTGCTCGAAAGAGCGCCGTGCAGCATCCTGGTGGCGATCGCCGGCACCCCGGCCAAACCCTAGAGGTAGGCGAAGCGGAACACGAACACCGCCGCGATGATCCACACCACCGGCTTGACCTCGCGCGCGCGGCCGGTCGTCAGTTTCAGCACCGCGTAGGTGATGAAGCCGAAGGCGATGCCCTCGGCGATCGAGTAGGTGAACGGGATCACCAGCGCGGTGATCGCCGCCGGCACGCTTTCGGTGGTGTCGCTCCAGTCGATTTCGCCCAGTTCGCGCAGCATCAGGCAGGCGACGAACAGCAGCGCCGGCGCGGTGGCATACGCCGGCACCACGCCGGCCAGCGGGGCGATGAACAGGCACGCCAGAAACAGCACCGCCACCGTCACCGCGGTCAGGCCCGTGCGACCGCCGGCCTGCACCCCGGCCGCGCTTTCGATGTAGGCGGTGGTGCTGGAGGTGCCCAGCGCCGAGCCGGCGACGATTGCCACGCTGTCCGACAGCAGCGCCTTGTTGAGCCGCTTCATTTTGCCCTCGACCAGCAGGCCGGCGCGGTTGGCCACGCCCATCAGGGTGCCGGTGGCGTCGAACAGCTCAACGAGGAAGAACACCAGCACCACGTTGAGCAAGCCCATCGACAGCGCGGCCGGCACGTCCAGCTGCAGCAAGGTCGGCGCGATCGGTGGCGGAGCCGACACCAGGCCGTTGTACTTGTTATCGCCAAAGAAAAAGCTCAGTACCGTGACAGCGACGATGCCGATCAGGATTGCGCCCTTGACCTTCAGCCGGTCCAGCGTGACGATCAGCATGAAGCCGAAGATGGCCATCAGCGCCGGCGCCTTGTGCAGGTCGCCGGCGGTGACCATCGTCGCCGGGTTGGCCACCACCAGGCCGGCGCTTTTGAGCGCGATCAGCGCCAGGAACATGCCGAGTCCGACCGAGATGGCGGTGCGCAGCGACGGCGGGATGCCGTTGACGATCATCTCGCGCAGTCCCAGCACGCTCACCAGCACGAACAGGCAGCCCGACAGGAACACCGCGCCGAGCGCCGTCTGCCACGGCACGCCCATGCCCAGCACGACTGCGTAGGCGAAGTAGGCGTTCAGGCCCATGCCGGGCGCCATGCCGATCGGGTAGTTGGCGTACAGGCCCATGATCAGGCTGCCGATCGCGGCGGCCAGGCAGGTGGCTACGAACACCGCGTCCTTCGGCATGCCGGCGTCGCCGAGGATGGTCGGGTTGACGAAGATAATGTAGGCCATCGTCAGGAACGTGGTCAGGCCGGCCATCAGCTCCGTGCGCACGTCGCTGCCGCTCTCCTTGAGCTTGAAGAAAGTTTCCAGTGACACTGTGGTGCTCCCGATGAGGTTAGATGCCCGCCAGTATAGCGCCCGCCAGCAATAGCCACCGCTGGGGTCAGGTCTGACATTCGGACATTGTGCTGGGGTCAGGTCTGACATTCGGACATTTTGCTGGGGTCAGGTCTGACATTCGGACATTTCCAAAGCACGTTATATGTACAAGATTCGCGGAATGCAAGAAATCGTCGCTTGAGCTCGGCTATTTAGCTCAACAAATGTACGATTGTCAGACCTGACCCCGCAAATTTGTCGGATTGTCAGACCTGACCCCGGTATTTTGTCCGAATGTCAGACCTGACCCCGGTGTTGCGGATGGCCACGCGCAAGATCCACCAGATCAGCGCCGCCTGCAACGGCAGGCGCAATACCAGCAACGCGATCTGCCACGCCGGCCGGCTATCGGCAACGCCGTGAAGCAGCATCTGCACGTTCGCCGGCAGCACGGCGATCGACAGCGCGATCAGCCCCCAGCCGGAGACGCGCCGCAAGCGCGGCGACAGCACGCCGACGCCGCCGGCGATTTCGCACAGGCCGCTAATGGCGACCAGTTCGGCGTGCCAGCCAAGCCAGGGCGGCATCACGCGTGCGTAGGCGTCCGGCAGAACGAAGTGCATCACGCCGCCGACGATGAAAAACGCCGCCAGCAGAACGCGCCCGATTGTCACGACACGATCTCCAGGTCGAGAACCCGTTCGGCCAACCACACCAGGGCGATCGCCAGGATCAGCACCGAGCCGCCCACCAGCACCGCCTTGCGGTAGAACGCCGTGTTGCGCGCCAGGTAGGCGAGCGGCAGGAACACGGCGACGATGGCGATCTGTCCGAGTTCGACGCCGACGTTAAAGCCGACCAGCGACAGCAGCAGCGACGACGGCGGCAATCCCAGGTCGAGCAGCACGCTGGCAAAGCCGAACCCGTGCAGCAGGCCGAACGCGAACGCGGCGCCGGCGCGTTGGCCGCGAAACAGCGGCCAGATGTTGTTGGCAGCCGCCAGCGCCACCGACGCCGCGATCACCGACTCCACCACGCGCGACGGAATCGCCAGCACGCCAAGCGCGGCCAGGGTCAGCGTGATCGAGTGCGCCAGCGTGAAGGCGGTGACGATCTTCAGCACGTCGATCGCCGCCGGCCGCAACGCCGCGCCGCCGTCCCACGTGACGCCTTTGCGCACCAGTACCGCCGGCAGCAACAGGGCCAGCAAAAACAGGATGTGGTCGAAGCCAATCCAGATATGCCACACGCCGTGCTTGACGTAGTCGGCGAACTGGCGCCAGCGCGACGGGTCGGTCACCTGCAGCGACTGGCGCGCGCTGGCCGGCGTGAAGATCGCCGTCGACGTCACCGCGCCGCGCTCGAAGCGCAGCAGTCCCTTGTGCTGCGGGTCGATGTCGAACAGCAACTTGTAGTCGACGTCGAGCGTCGTCACGTCGGCGGTGCACACAGCCTGCAGGCGCAGCACCGCATAGGCGCCGTCGCTGTGGTCGTCGAGCAGGTGCGCCGTCACCGTCATGGGACAGGCGCTGCCGGCGCTGGCGACGGCCAGGCGCGACATCGCGTAGGCGGCGATGTCCGGGTGCCTGGCCCGCACTTCGTCCCACGTCAGCTCGCCGTTGCCGTCGGCGTCGAGTCCGATCGCCATGTCGAGGTCGCGCAGCGCGATGTCCCACTGGCCGTCGACCTGCTTGCCGGTGACTTTCAGCGCCAGGTAGCTGTCGCTCGGTTTGTGGGCCAGCGCCGGCAGCGCGCACAGCGCCATCGCCAGTGCCAGCAGCGCGGCCAGGGTGCGCCGCATCATGCTTTCGCTTTCAGCTTGGCCAGCGCCGCGGCAATCGTGCGGTCTTCCAGCTTCGTTTTGGCGATCCAGTCAAGCGCCGTCTGCGCCGCGGCGCGGTCGCCGCTGGCGACGGCCGCCTCGATCAGGATACGCAGGTCGGCCGACTCTTTTTGCACGGCCCAATTGAGCTTGGCCAGCCGCACCGCGCTTCGCGCGTCGCCGCGCAGCGCCAGTTCGAAGCGCGCCTGTTCGCGCTGGTGCACGGTGTCGCCGCGCAGGACGGCAGCGTCGAAACGGCTGCGCAGCGCATCGGCCTGCGCCGGCGCGTCGGCCGCGCCCATTGCCTTGAGCGCGATCGCGTAGCGCAGCAGCAGCGCGTCGATGCGGCCTTTGTCCTTGAGCAGCTTGGCCACCTCGGGCGCGCGGCCGCGGTCAAGCAGGAAGTCGCTGTAGGCGGCCAGCAGGTAGCTGTCCGGCTCTCCCGCGCCAAGTGCCTGGCGGAACTGGGCGTCGGCGGCGGCGTCGTCGCCAAGGCGCGCAGCCATTTCGGCCAGCAGCGTTTGCACCCAGATGCGCGTTTCGGCGTCGGTATCGGGATGGCGCGCCAGCGACGCTTTCAGGGCGGCGTTGCTGGCCTTCGCTTCGCCGCTGACGCTGCCCACGCTCGACAAGCACGTCTGCACCACCAGCGCCGGCGCGCGCGAGTGCAGGCGCATGCAGCTGCCCTTGGCGCCGGCGTAGTCGCCGGTGACGCTTTGCACGGTGGCGCGCGTGAGCCACGCCTGTGCGTTGCCGCTATCGCGCTGCAGCGCGGTGTCAAGGTCGGACAAGGCCAGCGCGAACTGGTGGGTGCTCTGGCGCAGCGTGGCGCGCAGCACCAGCACCTGATCCGGCGCCTGCGGCTGCTGCCACCATGGCGCCAGCGCGGCCTCGGCGTAACCGAGGTAGCGCGGATCGCCTTCGATGCGCGCCTGCTCGATATATCGGCGCGCGAGCGTGGTGGCGCGCTCCAGGTCTTTGGGATTGCGGGTCAGTTCTGCGCGCAGCGCCATCAGCTCGCGCTGGACCGGACTGGCGCGCGACGGCAGGCGTTCGACTACTTTGCTGCCATCGGTGGGAATATAGGGGGACGCGGCGCAGGCGGCGGCGAACGCGAATGCCAATGCGGGCACGGCGAAAAGAATGAGGACGTTCATGGAGCCCTTATGAAAAAGGCTGGAACCCTGCTCGCAAAAGCAAGGGTTCCAGCCGGGTCTACCGCAGTGACAATTACTAGATTGGCTGCGGCTCGGTGTTTTCCGGTGTCGTGGCGACGAGTGATTCTACCGCAGCGCTAGGCTCGGCGTCTTCCGGCGACGCTGTGCCAATCAGCGCGCTGACGGCCGCGAAGAAGGCATCGATTGCCGGCACCGGAGTTGGCGTCGGCGTAGGTGCAGGCGTCGGTGCATCCGGCGCGCGGTAGTCGTCGCCGTCGCCGCCGCAGGCGGCCAGGCTGGCAGCTGCCAGCACGGTCACTGCGATGGCTGCGGCCCGCTTGCGGCCGAGGGATGTAAATAGCTTCATGGATGTCTCCTCGACTTAGTTATTGCCCGGCAGCGGGGTGTTCAGGTACGGGAACACGCCCTTGAAGTCGGCGGCGGTCTTGCGCACCCCATCGGTCAGCGCCGCGCCGCCGGCTGGAGCATCGGACGGCTTGCAGCCAACTTTGAGCGTGTCGGTGGCGCCGGTCAGCACGCACAGCGCGCCCATGGCAACGCGCAGCGACAGGTCGGTGACGTCGTCGGCTGGACGGCGGCCGTTCGGGAAGCCGGCATTGTCGCCGGCGGCTACGCCGAGCGGACTCTGCGTAGCGACCGGACGCGGCGCGA
>NZ_PDOC01000023.1 GCF_002760655.1 Massilia eurypsychrophila
CGTCTAGAGAAGGTCGTGAAGCTTTAGCCCGCTCGCAGCCTTTTGTCCGCTGTGGGTCGAAAGCGGTCCTTCATTGAAGGACACGTTGCCTTAGCGCCCGATTTTTTCCGAATCCTGTGTTTTCCCCTTGAAGAGTCTTCAAACCTGGATGAAAGGCCGCTTTTGACCCAAAGCGGTCGTCTAACTACAAACAATGATAAGTTTACTTCTGGGAAAATCGTTGCTATTGCGGTCCTACGCAATAGCAACAGCAGGCCGTCTCCAACTAGTTCATCCCACTGAAATTAAGCGCCGCTGTTGAAGCAGGGCAGCCAGAACCTCTGGGTCGACTGGCTGGTTCTGTCGCATTAACAACCGCCGGTGGCCGATACGGTAGACTGCGACACCCCGAACACTGGACGAATCGACATGCTCAACTTCAAAGGGATGCGCTTCCCGAACGATGTCATCTTGGTCTGTATCCGCTGGTGTGTGGCTTACCCGCTGAGCTACCGGCATCTGGAAGAGATGATGGAAAAGCGCGGCGTGTCAGTCGTCGACCATTCGTCGATCAACCGTTGGGCAATCCGTTTCTTGCCGCTCATCGAGAAGGTGTCCCGGAGACACAAGCGTCCGGTCGGTGGGAGCTGGCGCATGGATGAAACATACATCAAGGTCAAGGGCGTCTGGAAATACCTCTACCGCGCTGTCGACAAGGACGGGAAGACCGTTGATTTTCTGCTGACGGCAAGCGCGACATGGCTGCGGCGAAGCGCTTCTTCGACAAAGCCATGCGAACGAATGGTGATCCCGAAAAAGTCGCGATGGACAGGAGCGGCGCCAACAAGGCTGCCATCGATGCAATCAACGTCGGCCGCAGCGTGCCGATCGCGGTGCGCCAAGTCAAACACCTCAACAACATCGTCGAGCAGGACCACCGCGCCATCAAGCGCGTGACCATACCAATGCTTAATTTCAAGTCATTCCGATCTGCCAGCAATGTGCTTGCCTGCATCGAGTTAATGCACATGATTCGCAAGGGCTAGTTCGCTATCGATGGCGCCGCTGCCATATCGTTCGCCGACCAATTTTATGCGCTGGCAGGGAAAATCCGTCCAGCATAAAGAGGGATCATGTTCGGCACAGAAAAATCTGTCTCGCGCTAAACAATGCGACAGAACCTCCAACAACGAGACAGAACCCAAAAACCACACAAGGCCATAACTCAAAAAAATTGCTGAAATGCCTTGTCTACAGACCGCGATGCCCGACGAACGCGCACCCGGTAAAGAAACATTTTGAAACTAGCGTGTGAGCGGCGTCAATTACGCGACAGTGCAAAGCCAGCCAATAGGCCGATTCCTGCGCCTAGCAAACCCGCGATCGCCATCGAACGCCATGGATTTTCATGGACTATATTGTCGGTCGAGGTGGCGATGTCTTTCGCCGAATTGATCGCGATTTTTTCCAGTTCGTGTGTCTTGGAAATGGTGGAGGAAAGTAGCTGCAAGCTGCGTTTTTCCAGTTCAGCAGCTTTTTCGCCGGTGCTTGTACGGGCTTCGCTCAACAATTGCTCGACTTCATTAATTATCGAGCGTATTTCATGGCCAGCAGTGCTTACTTTCATTTTCGATCCAAACATGCTTATCTCCTTAGGTGATTACTACTCGGCTGCAGGGAGGGTATTCCAAGAAACGTATAGCGAGCTATCATCAAATTCCCAAGATTCCCTTTCCAACGATACGACACTGCGTCGTATGCGCAAAGACCTGGCTCTGCTGCGCCATTAACTGCTAACGCCCAAGCGGTGCCACTATACCAGCTACTATCGACGATTCAAGTCCGACCGTTTAGTTGAATCAATCATGCTGTTTTGGTCGATGCCACTCTGAGATGATGCCCCGCTAGCTGTGCCAAGAGTTCCACTTTGACCCACCGATTAACGGTTGCCAGCGATATTGCCCCTATCGCTTCCCCCGCTTTGAAGGCTGTTTGTGCTTTGGCCCATCGTGCTTCCGGTGGATGTCATGTGGCCCGACAAGTTTTGCCGAGTACCATAAAATCCTTGGATTTGATTGCCAAAGTCGGGATCTGACATGTCGGGCCATCGATCCTCATCGAAACCCGGAGCGTTCTCCAGTCGTTCTTTTGTGCAGTCAAGGATGAAGCGTTTGTTGGCTGTATCTAACTGCAGAGCTTGCCAAGGGACTGCGAACAGTTTTTTGCCCATGCCGAGGATTCCGCCGAAGGAAACAACCGCGTAGGCGATCTGTCCCGTTTGCATGTCCAGCATGATTTCTTTAATGTCGCCCAGATCTTCATCTTGACGGTTACACACATCTTCGCTCATCAGCGTCCCCGCGCCCATCAGGCGAGGTCCGGGGCCATTATTGTCGCGGTCACGATATATACCGAATGGATCTCTATCTAGATAACTCATTGTTAAGTCTCCTGGTTGATGATCTTCCTCCAAAAAATGGAAGACAACAAATCTTATGCCAAAGAATTTTTTATCGGCGTTCAATTCCGCTCGTCATATTTACTTGCCCTGATGTAAGAAAATTTTTACTTAAAGAAATATATTGATTTTTTATTAGCCTGAACGGTTCTGTCGCATTAACAACCGCCGGTGGCCGATACGGTAGACTGCGACACCCCGAGCATTGGACGAATCGACATGCTCAACTTCAAAGGGATGCGCTTCCCGAACGATGTCATCTTGGTCTGTATCCGCTGGTGTGTGGCTTACCCGCTGAGCTACCGGCATCTGGAAGAGATGATGGAAAAGCGCGGCGTGTCAGTCGTCGACCATTCGTCGATCAACCGTTGGGCAATCCGTTTCTTGCCGCTCATCGAGAAGGTGTCCCGGAGACACAAGCGTCCGGTCGGTGGGAGCTGGCGCATGGATGAAACATACATCAAGGTCAAGGGCGTCTGGAAATACCTCTACCGCGCTGTCGACAAGGACGGGAAGACCGTTGATTTTCTGCTGACGGCAAGCGCGACATGGCTGCGGCGAAGCGCTTCTTCGACAAAGCCATGCGAACGAATGGTGATCCCGAAAAAGTCGCAATGGACAAGAGCGGCGCCAACAAGGCTGCCATCGATGCAATCAACGTCGGCCGCAGCGTGCCGATCGCGGTGCGCCAAGTCAAACACCTCAACAACATCGTCGAGCAGGACCACCACGCCATCAAGCGCGTGACCATACCAATGCTTAATTTGGCTCTGTCGCATTGTTGAGCCTGACACAGATTTTTCCTTGCTGAGCATGACCCCGGCTTACACTGGACGGACTTGTCCTGCCAACGAATAAAACTGGTCGGCGAACGACACGACAGTGACGCCATCGATGGCGAACTGGCCCTTCCGGATCATGTGCATGAGCTCGACGCCGGCCAGCACATTGCTGGCAGACCGGAATGATTTAAATCCCAGCATGGGCCTGGTCACGCGCTTGATCGCTCGATGGTCTTGTTCAACAATATTGTTGAGGTATTTGACCTTGCGTACAGTGATCGGCACGGCGCGGCCGGCGTTAATCTTGTCGATCGCCGCCTTGTTGGCGCCGCTCTTGTCCATCGCGACCTTGTCAGGCACGCCGTTCGCTGTCATCGCCTTGTCGAAGAAGCGATTGGCTGCAGCCATGTCGCGCTTGGCAGTTAGAAGGAAGTCGACGGTCTTGCCCTGCTTGTCGACAGCGCGGTAGAGATATTTCCAGACGCCTTTGACCTTGATGCACGTTTCATCCATCCGCCAGCTGCCGCCGACCGGACGCTTGTGCTTGCGAGCCATTTTCTCGATGAGCGGCAAGAAACAAATCGCCCACCGGTTGATCGATGAATGGTCGACCGATACGCCGCGCTCTTCCATCATTTCCTCAATGTGCAGGTAGCTCAGCGGGTAAGCCACGTACCACCGGATGCAGACCAGGATGACGTCGATGGAGAAACGCATTCCTTTGAAGCTGAGCATGTCGGATCGTCAAATGTTTAGGAACCACAGCTTACCTGAACCCTCCGTCCTCGTCGCCAATGCGACAAAGCCAGCATACATCCCTTCTGCAGTGATCGGCTAGGAACGCCGGCTCGCTTTGCCTGAACGGCTCGCGGAGCTTGGTGATGGCCGTTGGCATAGCATCGTGAGTGTAATTGGTCACGTTACCAAGCTATAATTGTTGCCTTACCAAACTGTATACCTTCCTATGCCAGGAATACCGCTGGACTACCGAGAACTCGAGTCGATGCTGCACTCCCTCGACCTATCATCACCGGGCTGCCGAGTACGGATCGGCGAGCTACGGAGGAAGATGGATATTGCCTGTGATAACGGCTCGATCACATTGCTGCAGTGGCGTGTACTGCTCGACAAGATAGCAGCAGTACAAAGTCACCTAAAGCCTTAGCTGTAATAGCTCGTGTTTCAGACCGACTGTGCTCGCATTGACGCCGATCTGGGCTCGAACGAACTTCAAACGAAGGCAGGTCCGTGCTCGCGCTATCTGCAAATGAGCTTGCAATCAACAGCGCCGGCTCGCCCTCCATAACCGGCTCACGTTAACTGCAAATGACGGTCCCGGCCTGCGCGAAGGGCCGCTGCCGACTGCAGAAATTCGTCAAGGCAGTACACGGTAAACGTCTGCAGATAAAATATAGTTCCGTTAACTTCTTCTTGTTCGTGTCAAGTTAAGGCATACCCTAACCTGATGTCAGACGACCACAACGCAGGCCGTCAGGATAGGGTTGATCTCGCAATTACTTGACATATGCCTTTAACGGTCATAGAGTCTTTCCTGACACATCTTGTTAAGGAGTCACGTTTTGCGAGGTCAACGCATCGGTTATGTCCGGGTCAGCAGTTTCGACCAGAATCCAGAGCGTCAGCTCGATCAAGTCCAAGTGGACAAGCTGTTCACTGACAAGGCCTCGGGCAAGGACACCCTGCGGCCGCAGCTCGACGCCTTGCTTTCGTTCGCCCGCGAAGGCGACACGGTAGTGGTACACAGCATGGACCGTCTGGCACGCAACCTGGACGATCTGCGCCGGCTGGTTCAGACGTTGACCAAGCGCGGGATACGAATCGAATTCGTCAAGGAATGCCTGAGCTTCACCGGCGAGGATTCGCCAATGGCGAACCTGCTACTGTCGGTCATGGGAGCATTCGCGGAGTTTGAGCGGGCCTTAATTGGCGAGCGGCAGCGCGAAGGCATTGCATTGGCCAAGCTGCGCGGCGCCTACCGAGGTCGCAAGAAAGCACTGGTGGACAACCAGGTTGTCGAGCTGCGCCGCCGCGCCGGTGCCGGCGAGCCAAAAGCCACGCTCGCGCGGGAGTTCGGCATCAGTCGAGAGACCCTTTATCAATATCTAAAAGTAGCCCCAGCGGCTTAACCCGGTTTTCCGTTCCACTGCACCTCAAACCCCTGAAGGTATGCACCAAGCCGCCGTGGACCGCAAGCGCAATGTCCAGCCTCGCCGCACGACCTTGAACAGGCTGTTTGTGACCTTCTACGCGAGCGTCGTGACGGCTGCGGCCAACCAGGGGGCGGCGCGGAGCCGCGCCAGGGACGATTTCTCGGCCGGGTCGGCACCGGCGGGGCGCGTTCCGCGCCGGACTTGCGAGGAATGAATAACGATGCTATCATAACGTTACTTGTTATCCGTTACGCTCGTTATTCGTTATCCTATCGGGAGAAATATTATGTCCAGCCAAGAAAAGCCTGTAGTGACCCGTGTAATGGTGTTCGCAGAATGCGACCGGCTCAAGGCGTCCGGCGTAGAGCCGACCAATCGGAAGCTGCTCCAAGAACTTGGCGGCAGCATGACGACCATCGCGGGATTCCTGCGCGAGTGGCGCGCTCAGCAAAGTCTCGTTGCGCCGCCCGCTGCGGAGGTTGTGGAAGTGCCAGCGACGGTAGCCGAGGCAGGCAGCGCGGCCGTGGCGGCGATCTGGAACGCATGCCACGTCGAGGCGCGGCGCGAAATTGAGACCATCACTGAGCAGGCCAACCAGCGCGTGCAGCATGTTGTTACCGACCGTGATAGCGTCCTCGGGGAGCTGGAAGCAGCAGACAATGAACTCAAGGCCGCTCGCGCAAGCGTGGCCGAACTGACCGACGCCCTGGAGGCGCTGCGCGCCGAGTTCACGGCCTTGCAAACCCAGGCGGTCGGGCGCGAGGCGGCATCGGCGGCGACCATCGAACAGATGACGCTCCAGATCGAAGGCCATACGTCTGAGCTGGTCCGGGTCCATGCCGACCTTAATGAGTCGCGCCAAGCGCATGCGGCCGAGCTGAGCCGCCTTACGGCGGACTTCGCCCGCCAGCTCACCGAGCAGACCGAGGCGGTGCGCGCCGCGAATGACGAGGCTGCGCGCCTGCGCGCCAAGCTTGACGACGAAAGCGACAAGCTGGCGGTCGCTAAGGCGGGCGAGCTGGAAAGTTTCAAAAAGTTGACGACATCGCAGGCCGAGGCGGCGGCGGCGCTCGCCCAGGTGCGCGACGAGAACACCCGGCACGCCGATGCGGTCAAGAAGCTCGAAGGCGAAATGGCGGCGCTGCGCGCCGAAGGGTCGGAAAGTGCCCGTAAGCTGGCCGCGACGGCAGGGGAGTGCGAAGCGCTACGCGCCCAGGTCAAGAGCCAGCTTGAGGTTATTAACAAACTTGCAATGAAAGCCGAAGCGCAGCCGGAACAATCGGCCGGGCCATTGTCAAAAGACAAAGGAACGCCGAAAAAGGACAAATAGAGTAGCCAAAAATAGGGAGGCCAATTAGACTTGTTGTTCTTATTTTTGGCCAGTGCTTCCGAGGCTGGCCGATTTGGGTATACTCTATTTGTCCATTTTAGTTGTATTTACATTCGTCATTAAGCAAAGGGATGCAATGAGCAAAGCCACCGAAGCCGAAGAACTTTACCAACAGGCGAAAAAATACAATTGGCGCGATTTGCCCGGCGATGCCGCATTGGCGCGTCCTCTTTTTGCCAGTGCGGCGAATCTTGGACACTTCCAGGCAAAATGCGATCTTGCTGGAATGATGTTTCAAGGTCATGGCGGCCCCAAAGAGCAAACAACGGCAATGTCGATAGCATGGCAAGCTTTTGCTGCGAATGACCTCGAACCATTGCAGCAGCTTGACGAGCTATTGCATAGCTATGCAGATGGATTGGATGATTCACCCGAGAAAATGCGAGCTTTAAATGCAGCCGATAAAGCCGAAAAGGCGATTGAATTATTGCGCTACGTCTCTGGATACGTGAAGGGACTCTCCGGTAAGTGAATTTTCGCCCCCGCGAAAATTAGTAGGACAAATATAGCGACGCCGGGTCACGGCCGGCCGGCTGGTTCCGTCACCAAACAAGAGGTAAATCATGGAGTCGGACAACACGAAGAAGCCCGTCGTCAGCCGCAAGGTTGCGTACTGCATCCTGTTCGCGATGGCGCTGCTGCTCGCGCTGTGCCTCATTTGGTTTGCAGTGCGCGCCATGGCTGGCGCGAATCCGTGGTCAAGCGCCATCGGGATCGCCGCCGCCGCCGTATACGTCGTCATCGTCCTGGCTCGCAACAACCCGCTGCGTTCGTACCGAGCACCGCCTCCTGGCAGAAGCACCAGACCAAAATTACGCATCGTGAAGAAATGAAAGTCGCCCGCATTTACCTCCGCGTCAGTACCGCCGAGCAGGACTTAACACGGCAGGCCAGCATCGAAGCCGACACCCGCGCCGCTGGCTTCTACATCGCCGGGGTCTATCGGGAGAAAGCCAGCGGCGCCCGTGCCGACCGGCCGGAGCTGCTGCGCATGATCGCTGACTTGCAGCCCGGCGATGTCGTCGTGGCCGAGCGCATTGACAGGCTTAGCAGGTTGCCCCTGGCCGAGGCCGAGGCGCTTGTCGCTTCAATTCGGGCCACTGGCGCTCGCCTTTCGATTCCTGGCGTCGTGGACTTGTCGGAGCTGGCCGCCGCGTCCGATGGCATCGCCAAGATCGTGCTCGAATCGGTCCAGGACCTGTTGTTGAAGTTGGCTTTGCAGATGGCCAGGGACGATTACGACACGCGGCGCGAGCGCCAGTTGCAAGGCGTCGAGTTGGCCAAAGCTGCTGGGAAGTTTGCCGGGCGTAAAGCCGATACGGCCATGCACGAGCGGATCGTGGCGCTTCGTTCCGGAAACAAGAAAATCGCTGAAACCGCGAGGCTGGCCGGGTGTTCAACGAGCCAGGTCAAACGTGTGTGGGCCTTGCATTTGGAGAAGCAGGGCGGCGGCGAGAAGTCGCAAACCTTGAGTTCTCCGGCCTAGTTGTAGCGGCTCGCGTTTGAAACAGGCCATGCTCGCATTCGACGCGTTTTACGGCTCAGATTAAGTGCAAATGACTGAGGACTCGGCTCACGCAATCTGCAAATATGCTCGCAATCCATGGCGCCGGCTTGCATTCGACGGCGGCGTGCTCGCGCTAACTGCAAGTGAAAATACCCCTACGTCGATAGGCCGCTTACGACCCAAGCAGCCGTTTAATGATGGACGGGCCTAATTACGGGACCGAGTCAACGCCAAGAATTGTGTATGACGACGTGCGTTCAATCGTGCCCAATAGCCATTTTTTTACTTAACCACAAAACAGGGTTGCTAGATATTTTTAAAGTAAATTTTACCCACGGCTTTGGAGAACCTAGGCGGAACCGGCTAAAATGCTTGGATTAACTGGCAGGAAGAAGAGTTCCCGCACGAAAATTTGCTGTAGAAAGTCAAAAACCACCCGTGGGTGGCTTTTATGTTCTGTTACCAAAGTGGCGTCATCGGCTTAGGTCCCTGTACAAGGGGCGAGAGAGGGATCAACTTCGGGCTACAGGTAAATTCTACCCCCTTACTCAAAAAAGAGCAATCAAACTTTACCCTATGCCGCCAAACGCTATAGATGTCATAACAACAATAGGCGCTTCCCGTATAGCGCCCTACCGCTCGCACTTCCAATGCAAAACCGATGAGGAGACGCTGGGCGCGTACTTTTGGGGCCAGGCGGTCTCCTCGGCTTTTCAGGCTTGTCTGGGTATGTATGAGGTTACTTTGCGCAATGCGATTCATGCTGCAGCAAGTAAATTCGCGAACAATGCCAACTGGTACGACTACTCCCAAACCTGGGCACTTCCCCTTTATGGCACGACCAAGGACAAGATTACGGATGAGCTGTATTCCGGCACCCCTTCCCTTCGCAGAGCCCCACAACCGACACCTGATGCTGTGGTTTCATCGCTGTCCTTTGGCTTCTGGAACGGCTTCTTGAATGGGCTGACTTCTCGTGAGCAGCCACGCATCCTTACCGACACGTTCGCCTTTCACCCGCACTCCAAGCCTAAGCATTGGTCCATTACGTCCAACGTTGCGGACTTGATGGAAAAGTTGCAAAAGATACAGCGCCTTCGAAACGCCGTTGCCCATCTGGAGCCGATTTGGAAAAAACACCGGTTAAAGGGAACGGAAACCCACTGGTCGCACTGCGTGGTTAGTCTTCGCGAGCTGCACGACGACATGATGCAAATCATGTCGTGGTGCTGCCCGCATGCGGCCTCCGCTGTAGAACACAGCTACGCCCGCCGGTTGTTTTTAGGCATCTGTTCCACCAATGCGGTTAAGGCATTTAAAGCTGACCCGTTTGCCGCCGGGCGCATGATGCCGTTTGCCGACCTCTTGCCGCGTTCCAGTTACTCCATGCCGCCATCGTATGCCTGGATCGCCCCACAAGGCAACGCCTACTGGTCAGCAATGAGGCCAGTGCTCACGTATTGACCCCGTTGACCGCCAGCACCCTGGCCGAAAGCGGGAATTGCCTTCGGGAGATTTGTACCGTACAGGTACACCCATGCGAGGCCTTACATCGAGACGCTTTCTCCCGTCCCAGATGGGTCGTTGTGACTCATTCGAGACACCGTCATCCGATGGTCTAGACCCTAACGAGACGAGAATCATGTCTCCGGTATTTGCAGTTAGCGCGAGCACGCCGCCATCGAATGCGAGCTGGTGCCGTTGATTGCAAGCTCATTTGCAGATAGCGTGAGCACGGCTATACCGTCACTTGCACTCAATTCGAGCCGAAATTGGCGTCGAATGCGAGCACGTCTTTTTTCAAACGCAAGCCGCTACACCTAGTTTCCGGGGCATTTTTCGCGGTGCGAAAAACCGGGGATGCCCGTTCCAGGGCGCGCAGCATAGCTGCTTGGTCGCTGCGCGACTGGCCGCGAGCGGCCACCCTTCCAGGCCACCCGCTTGCCTAAGTTCAAACCCGGCATTTTCCCGCTTGGGCGGAAAAACTGGGATGCCCATTCCGGAGCGCGCAGCATAGCTGCTTGGTCGCTGCGCGACTGGCCGCGAGCGGCCACCCCTCCAGGCCACCCCTTGCCAGACCCCCGCCACGCCCTACGCCGAACGCGCCCGGACGATAGAACTGTCCGCCCTCGCCCGCAAGCGGGTTGCCTTCGGCAATTCTCTGTTGCCACCCTTGGTGACGCCGGCAGCTGGCTGGCGCCGCGAGCGTGTCACCAATCCGGCGTTTTTGCGGGGGCGAAATCGTGAAACCGGAATATACTGTATGTTCATCCAGTATTTTATGCGGCGCACGATGTTGGTCATACTCGCAAAAATGTTTGAAGACGGCGGAAGACCGCTTGCAAGGCATCGCGCCGTCACGCTTCCACCGAGCCACCAGGGCGTGTTCTCGCTGTACGAGGAACACGACCGCGATCTGCGCCGAACCGTCAGGATTGCCCGACTTGATAGCGTCCTGGGAACGGAAACTTTGCTGTCGCTGTACGACGCCGACGTACTGATGTGCAAGGACGGCATCATGACCGTCACCGGCCTGGAGCGCGATCCGGTCACCCGAAAGGCAACGGCGCAGAGCTGGTACATCGAGATTGTCGACGTGCGCAAGCGGGCCGAGCTGCGAACTGCCGCCGAGCAGCAGGAGAGGGCGCGGACTTAGGCGCATGGTGACACGGTGCCGCCTGCAGCAGCTCCGTGGCGTAACCAATGGTCACGCGGGGTCGTCTTCGTCCTCCGCATCAAGGCTACGACGCGGGCAATACGACAACCGGCGAAGCCCGCCAGTTGCCCTCGCCCTCATCGTCCACGCCAGGCATATCGTCAACCAAGAGCTGGAGGCGTTCCTTGTCCTCGATCCGAGCGTCCGCGCCCGCAAGAGTGATCCACATGCGTAGCACGCCATTGGCCATGTCCCAATAGCTCTGATTGCTCTCATCGAGCTGGCCGCGAGCTTCCTTGGTCAATTGCAAAATCGTGTCCTGGGCGCTGTTGGTAGCGTCCTCATAACTGAACTTCCACATGCCAGTCTCCGGTTCATCGAGCGAAAGCCGATAATAGCCAAGGCAGACGGGGGGCGATGTGGCCGTCTTAACAGACGGACTCATTTGGTGACAGATCCAGCGCGCCGGCGCCGCGATCGTGTCACCAGTCAAACCGGACCGTGGTTGTTCTTCTGTCCCGGAGTGGTCGGGCGGGGCTGTCCGGGGTCGGCCCGGCCAAAACGCCCCTAAACCTCCCACGATGCAGGGGGTGCCGTCCTGCGGCGGCATCCTCGCCTTCGCTCGGACCGTCGGGGACGCCCCCGTTTGCTCAGCTCATGCGCCTGGAAAAACGGTTTTGCAGAACCAGGTTTGCCAATTAAATTGCTATTTAAATAATCTATCACTTAGCTGATTATCATCAAAAGATAGGTTGCGAAATCATCGTATGACAACTGAAAGTACTTGTCAAAATGGTTGTCACGTTATATAATACTTACATGGTGGACGAAACGATTCACCAGTAAAAAACCTAAATTCAACGTCAACGTAAGCAAAGGAAATGATCATGCAATTATCGTCCCGTTTTGGCCGCAACAGCACCTCGATCCGCTCGAAATTCCCATTGGACGACGAGCAGATTATGCGCGTTGCCCCTTCCATTTTTGCGGAAGACAAGCACACCAGCCGCTCCGACCGTTACACCTACATCCCGACCGGCCACGTTCTGGCCAAGCTTCGCCAAGAGGGTTTTTCGCCCTTCATGGTGTGCCAGTCGAAATGCCGCGACGAAGGCAAGCGCGCCCACACGAAACACATGGTGCGCCTGCGCCACGCCAGCCAAATCAACAGCCGCGAAGCTAACGAAATCATCCTGTTGAATTCGCACGACGGCACCAGTAGCTGGCAGCTCTTGAACGGCGTGTTCCGCGATGCCTGTTCAAACGGCTTGGTATGGGGCGATGTCGTCAACGATATTCGCATCCGCCACAAAGGCGACATCGTGCATGACGTTATCGAAGGCGCGTTCCGTGTGGTGGACGACTTCGAGCAGGTGCGCGAACAGATGGACGGCATGAAAGCACTGACGTTGAACCAAGGCGAGCAGAACGCCTTTGCAAACGCCGCACTGGCCCTGCGCTACGACACGGAAGCCGCACCGGCTCCCGTCACCGAATCGCAACTGCTGCGCGTAAAGCGCTCGGAAGATCGCTCGTCCGATCTGTGGACGACGTTTAACCGCGTTCAGGAAAACCTTGTTCAGGGCGGTTTGCGCGGGCGCACGGCCACCGGCCAAATCCGCACCACGCGCCAAATCACGGGCATCGACCAAGGGATCAAACTTAACCGGGCCCTGTGGCTCCTTTCAGAAGAAATGCGCAAGCTGAAAGCCTAATAACGAACGGGGAGGGCGCAAGCCCTTCCCATGAAAACGGGGCCACAAAATGAAATCGAAAATGCGATTCTTCGCACTACAAAACAGCAAGCGCGCACGCACGACGGCAAAGCGTCTGACGGCGATGGTCCGGGAATACAAGCGTGATCCAGTTCGCAACTTCCGAATGGGCAGCGAAGCCGCCGCCCTGGCAATGAAAGTGTCGTATTACTTGCGCCAGTCCGAAACCGGGGGGCGCATCATCCTCACCCAGGACGGGAAAAGGCGTCAACTTTTTTTGGTTGACAAATCAAATTCGCAGCAATCGTGCGGTTATTGAACCGGGGGCATCATGACTACCTTACATGTACCCAGCCCGGCCAACGCCGCCGCCATGATTCGCAACTGCTTGGAAGCATTGCCATTGGGACCGGTTTCCGATGACCGCCGCGAGCAGATCGTCAATAATTGCTTCGGGCCAATCGTGCTGCTAATCGAGGCGGTAGAGCTTGCCGGAGCCGCAGGCCCGGACGAAGAGGCCGTTATGATCCAGTGCATCCGCAATCTGTTCGCTCAAGCTGAGATTGCCCGCCGCGAGAGCTACCTAGCAAATCTGCTAGGCAAGCTGTCCGCACAGCGCCACATCAATAATTCAGGGGAGTAATTCTTGAGCTTAACAATGGATCGCGGTACGTGCAGCGAGTGCGCGGGCGAGTTGGAAGAGGGCCATTCATACGGCCAATGCGGCGATTGCGGCCTCGCCGACAGTCCCGCCGCCTATGAGCCGGTGCATCAGGCGTTCTTGGTCGACGTGATGGGCACCAGCCGCTACCCGGCGCTGACTGAGCTGTTTATGCTTGAGGCGATCAAGGCGCACGCTAAGGCGACGGCAGCGCTGCAGCCGGACCAGCTCGGCCAGCTCCATGGCGGGGCCGACCCTGAAATGTGGGTGAGCATCGCACGGGAGATTACGGCCAAGTTCGACCAGGCCGCATCCGCAATAGCACCAACAAATTCCTAAACAGTTTTCGCGTGCGCGAAAAAATGGTGACAAACCAACGGCCAGGCGCCGCCGGTCCCGTCACCATCCAACACTGAGGTAAGTACGATGAACACCAGCAAACACCACATTTCGAAGTTGTCTAAGATGTCCACGCAGTTGCCGGACCTGATCGCATCGCTCGACGCGGCCACAACCGACCTCGCGCAGCGCATGGCCGAGTTGAAAGCACAGGGCCTGATCTATGCGACCGAGCACTGGAAAGACCAAAAGTACATGGTGCTGCTGTATCCGATCCAGGCTGGCCAGCCCCGAAAACGCGAGTACGTCGGCAAAGACCCGGCGAAGGTCGAGGACGCCAAGGCCAAGATTCAGCGCGCCAAGGACTACGAGGCTCTTGCCGCTAAAGCGAAACGGCTTGATGAATCGCTATTTGAGGGCTTTAGACGCCTCCAGGAAGCGGCCAGCGTGCTTGAGCGGGCAAATTGATACGGGGACCGGCGCGGCGCGCTGGCGCGCCCGCCGATGCCCGCATCGAAGCCAGAGCAGGGCGTTTCGCGGAGGCGAAAACAAGTAGCACTAGGAAGAATCCTGCCCCGCTTCTGCAAAACCGTTTTTCCAGGCGCATGAACTGAGCAAACGGGGGCGTCCCCGACGGTCCGAGCGAAGGCGAGGATGCCGCCGCAGGACGGCACCCCCTGCATCGTGGGAGGTTTAGGGGCGTTTTGGCCGGGCCGACCCCGGACAGCCCCGCCCGACCACTCCGGGACAGAAGAACAGCCACGGTCCGGTTTGACTGGTGACATCAGCTCGCGGCCGGCGAGCTGGCCAAGTCACCAAAGGGGGGGCAACAGAGAATTGCCGAAGGCAACCCGTAGGGCGAGGGCGGACGGCTTTATCGTCCGGGCGCGTTCGGCGTAGGGCATGGCCGCTTTTGACGTTCGGGGTGGATGGTGACAATCCGAAAGATCCTGGGCGCGCCAGGTGTCACCAAGCGGGCAGGGGAGTGGTGACAGCGCGCGCCGATCGAGCGTGCCGCGGTGTCACCAAGCCCGCTCTATCGCCAGGTAGACCCAATACAACAGCATCGAGGTCAGGGCCAAGCCGAAGTAGGGGATTGGCTCCCACTTCATCAGCACGAAGCCGCGAACGAGACGGCCAAGACTGTTCAGCGCCACCATGAGTGTGCTCATCACATCATCCTTTCAGCGCCCTTGGCGCTGCTATTTTGCGAACTGCGTATCGAACGCTTTGTTCCGCTCGTTCGCCACGTCTTTTTCCTGGCGATCCATCGCCAGGTAGCCGACGATGGCAACCAGCAAGACCACGATTACCCCGATTGAAACTTTCCGCATAGTGCCTCCTTGGCGAGTTGACAGCGACGTTACTTAATTTGCAACACTGCTAAGACGATCATTGCGGCCACGATACCACCAATTGCGGCCTGTACGATAGCGACGCCCCAGCCCCGACGCCCATTGGCCCGCGCTTCTTCTGTCGCCTTTGCGAGTAGCGCGACCGCCTTTTCCATTTCGGCGCTGACGGCCTGGCGCGCCGCCGTCATAATGTCGGCCTTCGCGTCCGCTGCCGCCTTCAAGGCGGAATTCAAGTGCGCCTGGTCGGCCCGTTCGGTAAGGTCTTTCCCGGCTGCGACCAGGTTCCGGTGCAGAACCACCAGGCTCCCGATCCGTTCGTCCAGCTCGCCATTGCTCTTGGCTTGCGCCTCTTCGTACGCCCGCATCAATTCTTCGAATACGGCCTCATTGAGCGCGACCACCGTAAACACGGGGTCAACGGCATCAATGCGAATGCCGGTCCGTTCGAATACCTGATTCTGTAGCCGCTGGATGTCCATTTACCATTCCACCTCGTCGAGCTTGCCGAACACATCGCGCACCACCGTCCCCAGGCGGCTTTTCTCCAAAATATTGAATTCGGTTTCGGAGTCGCTGACTTCCTTGAGCGTCAAGCGCGCTTTATTCATCCGGCGAACATCATCACCAAACGTGTCGGAATTGCGGCCCTGGAGCAGCACCACGCCACGGACGTTCGCGCTGTTATCGGTGAACGTTTGCGATTCAATAAAATTCTCGGTCGTTCCCCAGCTCGCGTTTTCATTGAGCCAAATAATCATCGGGCAATGGGTCTGTCTTGCCAGCGATACGAACCCCGCCGTGGTGTCCTTCAAATTGTCACCCCCGCCAATAATCGTATGGATATAGACCCGCTTGCCTGATTCCATCATCAAGTCAATGAAATCATTCTCCATGAGATACGACATTAGCGGCGAAAACGTGTTCGCCCCATTGTCGATAACAATATTCTTCTTGCTTGCGAATACCTCAAGCAGCATGTTATCGAACATCTTGCGGTTGATCGTGCGATCCGGATTCATTACATCGACCAATTTAACATTGAGCGCCTTGTAATTGGCAAACGTCGTATTTTCCTGATCCGTATCATAACATTCGAGCGTTCCAGGAAACCGGTCAGCGATCCACTGTGCAATTAGTGACGCCGTGAGCGTTTTCCCGATTCCGCCCTTACCTTGCAGAATAAAATGTACTGAGTTTTCCATGATTATGTATTTCCTGTTTTGTCGTGTTTGAATTGCTTGCTCTCAGCATTACGCTTTTGCTCTTCGAGCTTCATGCGCATCTTATCAGCCTGCGTCATTTTCGGCTTAGCGGTCTGATCAATTACGGGAATCGGATCAGCCGTATTGCTCCCGGTATTCTTATTCCCCGGAATATTTGGTAGCTGCGAGTCCGGCTGTTTTTCCGAGACTTGCTTTGCGACGAACTTGCGCACCATCTCCCGTGATACCTCGACCTTGTTCAGCGCCAGCCAGTCGCGGATTTGGAGGTCCGTGTATCCTTGCGATTTCAACGCCATGATCTGCTCCTTGAACGGGATCAGCCTGGAGCGCTTCTTGCGCGGCTGGACTTGTTTTGCGAACTCTTCTATGTCCATGTTCTCCCTCAAGACTCGGTGTATTGGCCAACAAGCATCATACGACGCAGACCACGGCCAAGCAACCGAAATGCAAGCATTTGCAACCAGCGTGCAACCATAGTATGCCTGATCCTGGCGCTTTGCAACCTAATGCAACCATATGCAAGCAAAAAGCAACGGCTGCTTGAATGTGCTGCGCCCATTCAAGGCACGACAAATATGAATACAAAACCCTGACGGGTTTGGTATCATATTGCTGTGCCAAAGGGGAATCCCCTTTGAAACCCCTGCGTCCTACGGACGCCGGGAAACCCGCCTGGCGCTGGCCAGGTGGCACCGCGACGCGTTGAATGGAGCCGCCCATGGCGAGACCGAAGAAGACAGAAGAACCGCTTTCAGAGCCGTTCTCGTTCCGTACAGGGGCCACGGTGGCCGCTGCCCTCCGGACGAAGATCGAGCAGTCCGGCTTATCGAAAGCCGAGTTTTTCCGGGACGTGGCCCTGAATAACAAGACTGTCGTGGTGGCCCGCCCTATTGCGAGTCTGGATAAAAAACGGATGCAATTTCTGTTCAATAAGACGAGCAACAATATGAACCAGATTGCGCACGTTCTCAATTCGGCCAATACGAGCGGTAGATTGTCTGATTCTTTATGCAAGGACTCTCTGCGCGCCCTGGAAGAGATTGCGAAGTATTTAAAGGTTGCGCTTAATCATGTTGATTAGAGTCAGCGGCGGCAACGGCGGTATCAAGGAATATCTGGAACGCGGCCATAAGCAAGGCCGCGAGCACGACCGCGACGATTTGGACGAGCGCGTCATTTTGGCGGGCGATCTTGAATTCACCGACCAGATCATCAACGACATGGAAACTGACGGCGAGCGGTATTTGCATGTCACCCTCGCCTTTAAGGAAGACGAGATTTCGCGTGAAACGCTTGCGAATATTACCCGTGACTTCCAGGACTTCGCTTTTGCGGCTTACGGCGACAATGAGGTTAATTTCTATGCCGAAGCGCATTTGCCCAAGATTAAGAGCTACGTGAATGCGAAGACGGGCGAGCTGGTCGAGCGCAAGCCGCATATTCATATTGTCATTCCGAAGACGAACATGCTTAGCGGCGGCTTTGCCAATCCGCTTGGAATGGTCGAGACAAACGAGCGGTTCATCGACGCGTTTCAGGAGCACGTCAACAACAAGTACGGCCTGGCGAGTCCCAAGGATCATCGACGCATAGAATTCACTAATGCGTCCGATATGATCCAGCGCTACAAGGACGATCATTTCGACGGCACCAACAAGGAATTGAAGAGGGATATCCTTGCGGCCGTTCTCGACCGCAAGGTGTCCGATTACGAGACCTTTACTAGGCTGGTGACGGAGTTCGGTGAGACCCGTACCCGCAATGCGGGCAAGGAACACGAATACCAGAATGTGAAGCGGGAGGGCCAGGCCAAGGGCGTGAACCTGAAAGACTATGTGTTTTCCCGTGCATTCATCGAGCTGCCCGACGTGGACAAGCGCGCCAAGCTCTCGGCCGAGGTCGAGCGCAAGTACGAGGTGGAGGGCCAGGCCCGGCGCGATCCGGCGAACATCGAGGCCGGGTTGGCCGACTGGCACGGCCACCGCGCCATGGAAATCAAGTATCTCAACAGCGGGAATAAGAAACAGTACCAGAGCTACCAGGCCGCCAGCCCGGAGGACAAGCAGCGCATTCTTGCCGAGCAAGCGCGGAAATTTTACGACAAGTATCAGGAGCCGAAAAATGAGCCAGACGGAATCAGACGAAATCCCTTCGAACACACCTACGGGTTCAAGCGGCCACAGCGAGAGCTGGGAAGAGGACTTGATGGGCCAGGGTCCGAGCGGACCGATGGACGGGCCGCAAGAACCGAGCGGGCCGTCAATGGACGAGGGACCGAGCGAACCACCGGACGGTCCCCAGGAAGGGCCAGCGGCGAGCTTGGAGGACGAGGGACCACCGGAGCCGGTCACGTTCGAGGAACCGAGCCAGACAGCCTTACAAGCCGTCGAATCGCTTTTGCCGTTAGTGGGAAGCACGACCCTTTCCCAATTGCCCAAGGCCAGGCAACCAAAACCCTCAACGGTGTGCGAACAATGTCCGGCATCGATGTGGCTGGCGACCCCTCGCGGCCTAAAGTGCTATTGCAGGATCATGCACGTGTTCAGCTGGACGACGGACGAGCCGGTCGAGCTGACGCACTGCGACGGGATCGCCATCGCCAGCGCGACGTAGGCGGCACTGGCCGGGCCAGCGATTCGTCGCTCAGCCAGCTCTCCCGCGACCTCGGGCAGCGGCAGCAGATCGGCGCGGCGGGCGAGCTGACCGAGTTCAAGGAAATCAGGAGCAAACTCGATGGCGGCAGGCTACTGGCCGAGCTGTCGGTGTCGCACGGCGTCATCATTGACAAGTACGCGGTCAGCACGGCTCCGGACGGCAGCAGCCGGATCAAGGTCGGCAACCGGAACCTGAACGTCTCGGATTTTCTGACCAAGGAAATGCGCCTCCCGTGGGCCGAGTCGGCCGCGATCCTGCGCCAGTCCTATGCGCGCCAGGTCGGCTTGCACCCTTCGCTGGCGCCCAAGGCAGCACCGTCGCAAACATTGTGGCGCAAGTTCCAGGACGAGCGCCAGGTGCGTGGTGGCCAGCGCCAGTTGCTGGCCGAGCAGCTCAAGCGCGAGCAGGCGCGCCGTCTGGCGCTCCGCGAGACGCTGGCGAAAGCCCAGGCGCAGGCCAAAGCGCTGCCAGCGGCCGAGCGCAAGGCCGCGCTATCGTTGGCGAAGATGGGCTACATGACGGGCGAGAGCGCGCTGAAAGACGCGATCCGGGCCGAGCGGCAGCAGCTACGGACACCCGTTTCCGAGCAATACCGTGTTTTCCTGCATGGCCAGGCGCAGGGCGGCGACGACAAGGCGCTGGCCGAGCTGCGGCGCGTGGCCAGGGACGCGCCGGTCCGGCCCGGACAGGACATCGGTTCGATTGGCGCGGGCGTCGGCAATTCTGAGCCGAACAGCATGTTCTATCGCGGGAAGGAGATGCGACACCTCGTCCACAAGAACGGCGACGTGGTGTATACGCTTGGCGGGCGGGCGATCATCCAGGACAACGGCGACAAGCTGCTGATGCTCCAGACCGACCGGGTGGCCATCGAGGCGGCATTGCGCCTTGGCGAAGCCAAGTTCGGCAACGTCCTAGCCCTGACCGGCCCGAAGGACTTTCAGGAGCGGGCGGCGCGGATCGCAGCCGAAGCCGGGATCAAGGTCACGTTCTACGATAAGAAAATTGAAGTTATCCGGGAACAGCGTGCAGCGGATCTGGCATCGGAGCGGGCCAAGAAGGAACAGCACCGCGAGCTGGGGAGCAAGTTTGTCGAAGACCAGCGGCGCGCTAAACCGGCAACACCCGCTACAGCGAAGCCTGGTCAGCGTCCCTCCCCTTCGTCTGAGCGAAAAGACAAAGGGCCGGAAAGATAGGTACTTCCAGATTGGTGACTGCCGGCGCGCTGCAGGAGCGCCAGGCTGTCACCATCAACCGCGCTTCGAGCGTCCAGTCAAAATTGATTTTCGCGGGGGCGAAACGCGAAAAGCGTCTCGATGGCAGTGCCCCGCATGGGTATAACCCTAAAATGCCACCGAATCCGCAACAAGAATGTCCAGCTTTGGAAGCGACCGGACGATCTTCATCGTCTCCAGGCTCACTGTGATGACGCGCTGGAACAGCTCCAAGGGGTAACGAGAATTGTCCATCGTTTCGGTTGCCCAATCGTTGGCATCGTTGATGATGCCGCTGTCTTTTCGCGTAGTTATTGATTGACGTTCCATCACCCATTCCAGCGCCGGTTTACCGTTCACCTCATACTCGTAGGCTTCGAGCGGGATGCCGGTAATGGTAATTTTGTGGTTGTAAAGGACAATGCTCTTGTCATCGACATTTTTTCCGCCATCCTTTTTCTTGGCGAATTTCATTTGCATGACCTGAAAATCAGTATCTTCAAGTCTGTCTAGCAACGAGGTGCTACCTACGAATTGCACCGGATAGCAGGGGACCGACTCATAGTTGATGTGTAAATCAGCCAGCTTACGGCCCGCCTTTGAAAAAGCCCAAAAATCAGATGCAGTTTTCACGCAAGGAATGCGTGGCAATTCTTTAGACAAATTATCGGCATAGCGCTCGCGGTAGTCGGGGGAATGCAGCAGTCCGTAAATGTAGTAGAACAGGCTTTCCCTGCTGATAGTCTCGTCCGGGTAGGCCGTTGAGAAATGACTCAGTCCGGCTTTGCTAATGCCTTCTCGACGGGCTATGTGCAATTTCTGTGCAATGTTTACTTCTTCAAGGTCCAGATTGGTCGAAAATATATCAATTTGCTGAGTATTTTTTTGGTTCATTTCCGCACAAGGTTTTGCCGTATCATATAAATAAAGTGGGAATCCTTGACCGTTCGCCATTAATTGAAAATCAGGCAGCAGATTAATCGCTAAGGCACTAAAGTCTTTAGCTACACCCGTCCCCGTGATGTAAATCATTACGTTTTCGTCCGCTTCATTTGGAAACATCCTTGGCATCAAATGATGCGTCCAATTAAAGTTTTTGTCGTAATAAATAAACTGCTTGCAGAATGGTCTCCTAAGTGATTTTCTAATATATTTTTGTTCAAATTCATGCTTCCGCTGTTTTGCAAGATCGCCAATTAAATCTTCCGTCCATTTTATTTTTGTTGGATCGGAATTGATAAATGACGCTGCATTTGTATCAGCCTTTTTCATTTTTTCGGATGACCATCTATCCACCTCTTCATTGTAGAAATGAATCAGTTTCGTCATGTTTGTCTTGAGGATGTGCTTAGAAGAATTGAATACCCAATCATCTCTGTTTGTTTTTACGCCCATTGAATATGTTTCAAATATTTTCGATGAGTCTTTGTCTTTTTTTTCTCCGACTTGAATAAATTTGGAAAACCCAATGTCACGTTGCCCCAGCCAGTCATGATGTTCATTTGGCGTAATCGGTAGCCAACCATTCGCAGCATGGATGCGGCCCACGCTTTTGTATTCTTTAATGATATTTAGCTTCTCTTGTTCGCTCAAGTAGTCGCCAATGTCGTGCCAAAAAATCTGGCCATGCTGTTTGGCATTGGGATTCTTTACAAATAGCGTAATAGCAATCGGCGTGCGTGTACCTTGACCGAATACGTTGTCCTTTTCTTTGCGACGTTGTTCGCCAGAAGTGCGAGCATTGCCGCGCAAATGGAAGACATACAAGCTGCTGAATTCTTCCGCTAAGCATTTACGCAATCCGTCGGCAGTATTCGCCTCCAAAAAGCCGGCATTGGTTACAAAACCAATTACACCACTATTGCCAATGCGGTCACTTGCCCAACGGATAGCACGAATGTAAGAGTCATACGCCTTGCTCTTGCCGTCCTTTTTTGAAGAACTATTCACGTAGGAATCGAGAATTCGCTCATCAAGGTGAGGATAGGATATATTTTTATTGTCACCTCCCGCATCTTCCTGCCCAGATGAATATGGCGGGTTACCAATAATCACTCGAATATCTAAATTTTTCTGCCGTTTGCGTCGAGCGCTGTTCTGCACCAGAATTTGGTCAACTAAATCTTCTTTTTCGTAAAGTTGGAAGGTATCGGTCAAACAAATTCCACTAAAAGGCTGATATTCACCGCCCACTATGTCGTGATAGACAGATTCGATATTGATGGCTGCGATGTAGTACGCCAATAGGATGATTTCATTGGCGTGAATCTGGCCGGCATATTTCTTGGGAAGGCTTTCTTTGCTTATCAAACCGCTTTGCATCAAGCGGGTAATGAAGGTGCCGGTGCCTGTAAAGGGGTCAATTATGTGGACGTTATCGCTAGCGAGCGTTTGGCCAAATTCGCTTTGCAGGATGTCATTAACGCTGTGGATGATGAAGTCCACTACTTCGACCGGTGTGTATACGATGCCGAGCTTCTCCTTAAGGCGAGGGAATGCCTTTTGGAAAAAATTATTGTAAAGCTCGACGACAATTTTTTGCTTGCCCTCGGCGTTTTGGATGCCTTCGGCGCGCAGCTTGACGCTGTCGTAAAAGCGTTGCAGGGTGTCGGCTTCTTTGTTCAGATGATGCTCTTGCAACACGTCCAGCACGCTTTGCATAGCAAGCGACATGGGGTTGTGCTGGGCAAAACTGTAATCACTAAACAGGGCGTCGAATACTGGTTTGGTGATCAGGTGCTGCGCAAGCATCTCGACCACCTCGTTGTCCGAGATGCTGTCGTTCAGGTCGTCGCGCAGCTCGGCCGCGAACGCGCCAAAAGCCGCGCGCTCGGCGACATGGCTTTCGTCCTCCAAGATCGCTTGGATGCGGTCGATGTGGGTACGCGCAATCTTGGCAATGTCGTTCGCCCAATCTTCCCAGTGGTGCCGGTTGCCGCACTTTTGCACGACCTTGGCGTAAATGGCGCGCTCGATCTCACCGATTTCAAACTCCAGTTTGATCTGCTTGTCCTTGTCGCCGCGCTTGGCGTGTTCGCCAATATTGAATTGGCCCTTGCCAGCATCCTTTTTGGCAGCGCCATTCTTGCCAGCCGGTTTGTTGATCTTGTCGGTGACCGCGACGACCTCCATCTTGGCCGTGTCCCGCCCGATCAAGTCGAGCTTGTTGACCATCGCATCGAAACGGTCATCGTGTGACCGCAGCGCCTGCAGCACCTGCCACACTACCTTGTAGGTCTTGTTGTCGTTAAGCGCCTCATGCGCCTCCATGCCGGCCGGGATCACGACCGGCAGGATCACGTAACCGCGTTTCTTGCCTGGCGCGTTCCGCATCACGCGGCCGACCGATTGCACCACGTCAACCTGTGAATTGCGCGGCGTCAGAAACAGCACGGCATCCAAGGCCGGCACATCGACGCCCTCCGACAGGCAGCGCACATTACTGAGAATGCGGCAGGTATGCTCGGACGCTTGGGCCTTGAGCCAGTTAAGCTTCTCCTCCTTCTGGCTGGCGTTCATGCGCCCGTCAACGTGTTCAGCCTCACAGATGAGGCGGTTGACAGTCTCGAATTCCTCCTCGGCCTGGTACGCCTCAACGACTGCCTGGAACATGCCGGCGATGTTCTTCGAGCTGGTCTTGTGGGTCTTGGCATTCTTGGGTACATCGATCACCTGGCAGAATGCCACCGCGCGCCTCATTGGGTCGGTGTCGCCAGCCAGGTCTTCCTGGGTGCCCTGTTTGCCAAGCGCCTTCCAGCAGCCGATGATCTTGGCAGCGTCATCGACCTTGACCTGGTTGTTCTCGTCGGCAAGCAAGGCTTGCAGGCGGCGGTTGACGTGGCTCTCGTCGACGGCGAGAACGATCACCTTGTAGTCGACCAGCAGGCCGCGCTGCACTGCCTGGGAAAACGTGATGACGAACAGTTCTTTACCAAACAGCGCCTCGTCGTCCATCGAGCATAGGGCAACATTGTCCTTCTCAGCGCTCGCCTTGGCATTGTCGCCGTAGATGCGCGGCGTGGCCGTCATATACAGGCGCTTGCTGGACCGGATGAAATCGGCGTTGTGTATCTTGACGAAATTGCTCTCGTCAGCGTCGTCGAAGGTCGCGCCCGTGGTGCGGTGGGCCTCGTCGCAGACGATCAGGTCGAAATCGCCGAGCTGGTGCTCCTTCTGCGCGTTGCTGATGACGTCGATCGAATGGTAGGTGGAGAACACCACGCTCATATGCTCGGCGTCATGGCGCTTGGCCATTTCCATCGCAAGCCGACCCGGCTGGGTAGTTGCCGGATAGCGCAATTCATGGGCGAAGGTCTGGACCACATCCTCGTCCACGGCGCGCTTCTTGCCGACGTCACTGTCTGAGCAGACGGCGAAGCTGTGCAGGGGCGTGTCGCTCTCCTGCGTCCACTCCGTCAAGGTCTGCGACAGCAGTGCCAGGCTAGGGACTAGGAACAGGACGCGCTTGCCCGGTCCAGCCACGCTTTCCGCGATTTTTAAACTGGTGAAGGTCTTGCCAGTGCCACACGCCATAATCAACTTGCCTCTGTCCGCTGTTTCCAGTCCTTGTTGGACAGCAGAAAGGGCCGTTTTTTGGTGATCGCGTAGCTTTTTTTTCTCCATGAGAATGGGCGCGTGGTGCGGTTGGTACTTGGCCCAGTCAATCTGGCTTGTTTCGAGGTCGTGCAAGTCGATCTTATTGACCGGCGGCTGTTGGTTTTGCAGCGCGTCGTTGGCGTGCTCGCTCCAGTTATTGGTGGTCGTGATCACGATACGGCGCACGAACGGCTTCTTGCCAGAGGCGGTGAAGAAGCTGTCGATGTCGGCCTTCTGCACCTTGTAGTCTTCGGCAAAGAACTTGCACTGGATGGCGTGAAATTCGCCAGTCCCCTGGGTTTTCGCCACCAGGTCGATCCCGGTGTCGCGGCCGTCGATACCCTGCTCGCTGGCCCAGTTCCCATATGTCCAGATCTGGCTGTACAGGTCGCGGTAGGTCGCCTCATTGCGCAGGTAGGTGACAATCAGCTCTTCAAAATAAGTGCCTTTCTCACGCTCTGAAACGGAAGCACTACGGTAAGTGGCAAGCAGGTCGAACAGCGCGGTCATGTGAGGGCTTTCCATAGGCAAATATATTGACCGGCATTATGGCGTACTACGGCCCCTTTTGGATTGAAAGTGAGAATTGTTTTGCGCCACCAATCTGATGCCTTGGTGACGCCGTAGCGCGCTCGAGCGCCGCGCGCTGTCACCATTACGCCGCCTTTTTCATCCCGGGTTTGAACGGCTTCGCAGGCGGGTTCAAATCCGGCACGCCACCGCGATCCGGATACGCTCCCTTGCACTGCGCCGTTTCATTGCGGTAGTTGGAGCATGACCAGAACGGTTTTTCCTTCCCTGGAATGAGATTCAAACGCCCCGTCTTGCACTTGGGGCAAACGATGGGCGCGGACACCAGGGGCTGGCCGTTGTCATCCTTGTAGGTGGCATCGCACTTAGGGTCGGCGTTCCAACGCGAGCAGTACCAGAACGGGCCGCTGGCCCCCGTCTTCGTCTTGAGCTGGCCCTGTTTGCATTTGGGGCAGCTTCCATCATGCTCGCCCGGCTGCGGGAAGATGAAATCAAGCTTGTCGTCGGCCTTCATGTACGCCAGGAAGGCATCGAACGCCTTGCCGCTTTTGGCGCTGGTGAAGCCCCTGAGCAGCGTGCTCTTGCCGTTCTGGAGCATCCCCGTCACCTCGGCCTTCGTGATGTCGCGGCCGCAGATGTTGCGGCCGACCTTGAACCCGCAGGCGCAGGAAAAATTGTAGCTTTCCTCGCGGACCACGCCGCCGCACTTGGGGCATGGAACGTCCAACTTGAGGGCCGCGTATTGCGGGGATGCCTTTCCCTGCGATTGCAGCTTGGCGATGATGGCCAGCACGACGTCCTTTATCTCGGCCATGAATTTAGCTTTTGCGTAGCCACCCTTCTCCATCTCCCGCAGCCGCAGTTCCCATTCGCCGGTCGTGGCCGGTGTTACCAGCTCATTGATGCCGTACTGGCGCAGCATCGGCACCAACTGCATCGCCTTGGGCGTCGGCAGGATTTCCTTGCCGTCGCGCTCCAAGTACGGCTTTTTCCTCTCCGTCTCTTCAATGAGACCTTCGATGATCGATGCCCGCGTTGCCACCGTCCCGAGTCCGCCCTTGGCCTTGAGCGCTTCGCGCTGGTCCTCGTCTTCGACATACCGGCCAGCGCCTTCCATCGCGCCCAGCAGCGTATCCTCGGTAAAGCGCTTGGGTGGCTTCGTCGCGCTGGCCTTGCTGGTGATCGATCCTACTCCGGGCAGCTCGCCCTCGGCCACGAAGGCCAGCTCATTGTCGCCGCCCGCCTCGCGGCCATTGACTTCCATCCAGCCGGGCGTCACGAGCACCGTCCCATTCGACTTGAACGTGTATCCCTTCACCACCGTTGCGCGCACAGTCTTTTTGAACAGCGCGGCCGGATAGAACGCGGCGATGAAGCGCCTGGCCACCAGATCGTAAATCTTGACTTCATCGCCATTAAGACCGAACGGCTGGAGACCGGTCGGGATGATGGCGAAGTGGTCCGAGATTTTTTTGTCGTCGAAGATGCGCTTGCTCTGCTTGAGATAGCCATTGTCGAGCGCTTTCCTCGCCATGGGCGCGAACGCGCCTTCGAAAGCTTCAAAAACCTGCACCACCGTATCAAGGTAGTCTTCCGGCAGCACCGCCGCATCGGTGCGCGGATAGGTCAGCACCTTGTGCGTTTCATAGAGCGCTTGGGCAATCGTCAGCGTTTCCGCCGCCGTGAAGCCGAATTTGCGGTTGGCCTCGCGCTGGAGCGTGGTCAGGTCGAACAGCTTGGGCGGCTGCTTCAAATCGTCTTCGGACTGGTCGGTCACCGACTCGACCGCCGCGCCTGCGCAGGCTGCGGCAATCGGCGCCGCGCTGGCCTGATCGAACAGGCGGTCTTCCCTGGCGTCTTCGTCGTCGCCCTTGATAAAGGCCGGGTCGATCCACTTCGCGGCGTATTCGCCGCTGGCCGCTACGAACACCCCGGCCACTTCCCAATAGGATCGAGGCACGAAGTTCAGTATCTGGTTTTCACGGTCCGCCACGATGGTGACGACCGGCGTTTGCACTCGTCCCGCCGTCACCATATCGCGCCCGCCGTTCATGATGCCGTTGAACCAGGTTAGCCCACGGCTCCCGTTGATCCCCATGAGCCAGTCGGACTCAGAGCGGCAAACGGCGGCGTCATGGAGGTTATCGAACTGCGCGCCGTCCTTGAGGTCGGCGTAACCGGCACGGATCGCCTCCGGCGTCATCGACTGCAACCACATGCGCTTGATCGGCTTTTGCGTGCCCGCATGGCTGTAGATGTACCGAAAGATCAGCTCACCCTCGCGCCCCGCATCGCAACAATTGATGATCGTGCCGACATCGCGGCGGGCGATCAGTGATTCGATCTGTTCCAGCTTGTCGGCCGTTTGCGCTATCGGGGCCAGGTCGAAGTGCGTCGGTATGACGGGAAAATCCCCGTCCTGATCCTTCGGGCACTTGAGGCCCAGCAGGTGGCCCACCGCGCCGATGATGATCAAGTCGTCGCGCTCGAAGTAGCCGCCAGCCTTCTTAAAATTGCCAAGGGACTTGGCGATGTCGGCCGCGACCGACGACTTTTCCGCGATGATGAGACTTTTCATATTCGTGCCCTCCTTCAAAGAAACCTTGTGGTGACAGCGCCGCGCCGCCGGCGCGGCGCCGCTGTCACCACCAACCGCTTTGCACTACGTGGATGATGGGTTGGTGACGGCGCCGAAGATCCTGGGCCTGCAGGCTGTCACCAATTGGATTTTCGCGGAGGCGAAATTAACGGCTGCGGTCCATTGCTGGCGCGGGTGCGGGCGCAGGACGTTCAACAGCACGTTCCGTCACCTTCGGAGTCGGCAGTTGCAGCGAGCCGTCGCGCACCATGCTGGTCATTTTGGAAATGGCCTCATTGCGCATGTTGTCGGGGAGCTTGGCCAACGCCTTTTCCATCACTCTCGTCGCGACGTTCAATTTCGTCTGGTCTTCCTTCGACAGCGGCGGCGGAGCCTGTTTGTCTTTCGCAGGCTCGGCATCCTTGGCCTTGGCCGGTTCCGCCGCGTCCCTAGCCTTCGCTGGCTCTGGTGCGTCTTTGCTCGGGGTGCGGTCGGACAGGACAATTTCATTGACCTTGGCCGGGCCGCTCACACTCACCGGCTTATCAGGGATGCCGCGTTCCTGCTTGACCTTGGCCAGTTCCTCCAGATCGCGCTCGTTCGGCTTGTAGCCCTTCGTTTCCATACCGCGCGCCGATGCTTCGATCCAGGCAATCTGCTTGAACGTGTCGGTCCCTTTCAGCTCAAGCGTGCCCCAATTCTTGGCCTTGGCGACTTCGACCATATCGGCAATGACCTTGCGGTCCTCGACCGGCGTCGAAAGTTTCTTGCCATGGTCCTCGAAGCGCAGCGATTGGGTGTCGCGGTCGTGGAACTTGCCGTCCTTGACGGTGTACTCGCCCTTCACGCTGTCCGGCAGCGTGTAGCCCGTCTTGTCGAACACGGCCTTTGGCTCCTTGCCGCTGAGGGCGACGCCTTCGGGCGTTTCCTTCTTGATCGGTTCTTTCGCGTTGCCGGGCCCGGCCGGATCGGCAGCGGCCTTGCTCGCTTCCTTGACGCCCTCGCGGCCTTGCTCGGGCGCGGCCTTGGCCAGCGCTTTGGCGCGCTCGTCAAACGCCTTGGTGTCCATGGGAAGCTTCTCGTAGAAGCTGGCCAAAACGACTTCACCCGGACCCCTGACCGGAATCCCCTGGGTCTGGCTACCCTTGATCTCGCGGCCGACATCGACATCGAGGCTGCGATTGGTCTTGACGTGGACAATATTCGGATTGTCCTTTTCGTTCACCAGAACGTCTTTGCCCTTGCCGACCAGCTTGTCCGCCTCCTTGATGGCCTGCTTGTACTCGGTCGTTTCAGTCTGCAATTCGTAGCTGTTGCCGACCTTGGCGAAGACCCGCAGCGTGGGACTTTCTGGCTGCTGCGGCGCTTTTCTTTCGGGGGTGCTGCCTGCTTCAATAGTGTTCATGTAGTTCTCCAGGTTATGCGGCTAATGGAAGGTCCACGTCGGCGGTGGACGTGATGAACTCCGACATATCGAAGCCAATCCCCTCCCCGATCACGCGAAGAAATTCCGCTTGGTTCACGATCTCGTCGGCATCAACGGTCTCCGACTCGACCAGGGACAAGGTGCGCGTGCGATGCGTGGCGCGCACGATCACCAGGGCGGGGACAGGCGGCGGCGTCAAGCTCAGCCGGTCGGCAAAGGCTTCGTCCTCGTACGAAATCACCTTGTCAGCGAAGATGGGCTTGCAGCCCTCGACTGAAATGATGATCTTGCGGAATCCGATTTCCTTCACTTCCTGCGGCAGCATCAGGGCGCGTTTCTGATCGCTTTCGTTCTGCGAATGCCCAGGCCGTCCGGCGCTCACGCTACGCGAGCGCGCCTTGCTCTTGACGGTCTGGTAGCCCAGTGTTTCGGAATACTCCTTGGCATCCTCGTTCTCCTTCGGCTGGAACAGGATGTTCATGGCGCAGTTGGTCATCAAGGTCTGCGCGCCTTCCGGCCCGTAGCCGTCCTCCCGGCCTGCGATCTGGCCCTTGTTCTGGAAGATCAGCAGCAGGCGCATGTTGTAGCCCGCCATGTAGGCGATGGCCTTCTGGATGATCTTGAGTCGTCCCACGGAGGTAAATTCGTTGAACACGACCAGGCACTGGTATTTCAGGCTCGGGTCGTCCTGCGGCAGCGTCTTGGTGTTCTCGTTGAGCAGGATCGAGTAGAAGATATTGGCGAGCACGGAGTACGTCACCAGGTCTTCCGCCGTCATGCCGAAATAGATCGTCATTTTCCTGCGGCGCACCTCGCGCAAGTCGAAGTCGTCGCCCGACGTGGCGGCGGCGATCAGCGGCGAGCGGAAAATCTTGAGCGGCGCAATGAATGTGCTCAGAATATTGGCGCGTACCTGATCTGTATTGACCGCGAAGCTGCGCAGCGCATCGACGCACTCGACCGACAGGCGCGGGAACTCGCTGTCGCGTTCCTCGCGGGCGGCAATCGTGCCCTCGATCCACTTGTCCAGGCTTTCGCCCGTGGCGGGTGTGCTCAGGCTGAGCATGTTCGCCATCGTGACCGACTCGCTCGGCGTTTCCATCATGTACAGCGCCAGGCCGAGGAACAGCACCTGGGCATTGTCGTTCCAGAACGCGTCCTTGCCGCCAGACGGGTACCACATGCTGGCCTGGCTCTGCACATCGCCAATCCGGTAGTCGTATTCCCTGCGGATGTACGACATCGGATTGAACCTGTGCGATGTCTTGTCCGGGTGGTTGGGCGCGAACAAATACACTTCCTGGCCGTGCGCTGCGCGGAACCCCGCCGTCAGCTTGTAGCTCTCCAGCTTGATGTCGTGGTTGACGATGGAATGCGGATACGACAACAGGTTCGGCGTCACGATGCCAATATCCTTGCCGGACCGCGTGGGGGCCTTGACGCTGATGAACTGCTGGCCCTCGAAGGTCAGGAACTTGCCGCCCATCTTGCCGACGATGACGCCCGGCCATTTGCTGGTCTTGGTGCCGAACAATCCGACCTGGCGGACTTCGTTCGACGTGGCGAACCGGGCGCTGCCGTGCAGCTCGCGCTTTTTCCCGGTCAGCGCTGCCACGGCAAACATGATGACCGGCAGCAGAGGCAGACCGATGGCGATAGCCCATCCCGCCATCAGTGCGTGCTTGACCGCCCGCATATCGCCATACACTTTGCCGTACTCGTACAGGGTGAAGATCGTCACCGATTCGGACGGAATTTTTTGCAGGTCTGCGAACAGACGGCCTCCCGCGTACAGCCCGCCGACGAACAGCCCCGCCAGCACCAAAACCGCGACGGCGGACCCGATTAGTATCTTTTGCAGCTTCATGATGTTCTCCCTGTCGGCACAAAGCCGAGTTTGCGAATGACAGCTTCGACGCGGGCGTTTTCCTCTTCCGCCAGCTCCCGCGCCTGCGGCGACGGCATCGAGCGCAATACCGCGTCCAGATGCTCGTAGCGGTCGATGAATACGGCGTAAATGATTTCGTAGTCCGCTCGCGTAAAGCCGGTGTCGGGTGGGTACAGGACAGACACCAGGTTCTCCATCGTGTATCGCCAGAGCGAAGTTGTTTTCGCGGGGGCGAAATTGCCGTTGGTGACACGATCGCGGCGCCGGCAGCTGGGATTTGTCACCATGACCGCATTGGTGACGGGGTTGAGGATCCAGGGTGCGGCCGCTGTCACCACGGCCGGAGTGGTGACGCCGCGGCACTGCTGCAGCAGGCCTGGCGTCACCAAGCTTGTGTTGTGGCGTGGCGACTTGTAGATGGTCGTTTCGGGCAAGCGGTTAAACATTGGTGTCCCCCCTCATCAGTTTGGCCTTGCGGACCGGATCGAAATAAAGCTGCGTCATGTTCGTCCGGGAAAATTGAAGCATCACGTCGATGGAGGTTGTTACCTCCCGGACGATGTAATTCCAGTCCAGCGTCTGACCGATGCCCGATTGCTTCACCAGCGTGGCGATGCGCTGGTAGGCTGTCAGCGGGCTATTGGCGTGGGTCGTGGTCAGCGAGCCTGGATGGCCAGTGTTGAGAGCGGCGATGTAATCGAATGCCTCGTCGCCCCGCAGCTCGGTCAAGAAAATGCGGTCCGGCTTCATCCGCATGCAGTTCTTCAACTGCTCTTTCGGCGTCACGAAATCGCCGTACATCAAATGGACCTTGTTCCAGTGCAGCGGCAAGGACAGCTCATGCACGTCTTCGATGGTGATGATGCGGGTGTTCGTCGGCACCATATCGGCCAGCGCCTTCATGAACGTGGTCTTGCCGCTGCCGGTGCCGCCCGACATGCAGAAGTTCAGCTTGTGCTCGATGCCCAGCTCGAAGAAACGCTTCATGTCGCGGGACTTCTTCGCTTCCAGCATTTCCAGTTCGAAGTCCTCCAGGTGAATGTCGCTCGGCACGTCCTGGAAAATGCTCACGTCGCGGAACTTCGTCAGTCGTCCCGACTTGATGTAGTCGTCAATCGAATAGCGGTCATTGCTGGCGATCCGGAACGCCATCGCCACCGTGCCGGGCAGGCAGGCGGGCGGAATGACGACCTGGCCGCGCTGCCCATCGGGCAGGCGAACCTGCTTGATGGGGTTGGTCAGGGTCAGCCCGATCCCGTCCTGATAGATGCCTGCTGCGTTGGCCAGCTCGATCAGGAGCCGCAGTGTGGCTTGCGGCGCGGGATGCGCCGTCCAGCCAGCGGGCGATTCCGTCATGATGATTTCGGGCGCGTTCACGCACACTTCCGTGACGCCCTTCATATCAAGCAAGTCCTGAATGCCGGACTGCTTGAGTTTCGAGCGCAGCGTGACGCTCTTGTCGTATACGTCGATATTCGTGACGTTCTTAGTGCCGGGCGAGTTCATAGACGCTCCTGAAATCAATATCGCGGACCACGAAAATATTGATGACATCGCCGGGCTGGCCGTAGCCGGTTGGCGGAATGTTGATGGTGCTTTCGAGCGTCCGGTTGGCCAGGTCCTGGCCCGACTTGGCGCTCGTCGTCAAACGGATCGTGCCTTCGCCTTCATTGGCCCGGTTCGACAGCGCCTGGCCCAGGTCGCCAATGAGGCTGAGCAGGACAGCGCCGCCGAAGCGCTGCATGATGTGGTTGTCCACTAGGATCGGCTGGCCGCTTGCGCCCAGCGAGTCCGTGCCGAACGAATTGATGTCCACCACCACGCCCAGGGGCGTTTCGATGCGTGACCACAGCACGGGAATGAATGACTGTCCGGCCACCAGGGAATCGCGCAGCTCCCCGAACGATTCGCTGCCGCGCTCGATCAACAGCACCTTGCCATTGGCCGAATACACGTCCTTGGCCACGACACAGCCGACCGGTCCCGGGTTCGTGGTGACGATCCGCGTTTTCTGCACGCATGGAATCGCCGTCCCCCGGCGCAACAGGAAATTCAAGTCCGGGCGCTGCGCCGCCACGCCGCCCACGAGCTGGGAGGGCTTGAGCTTGTCATCCAAGCCACCCCGGCTCGATTGGCTACCTTGCGCGCCGCCGCTGCCCAGGAACCCCGCCGCTGGCGCCGTGTGATTGGCCACGCTGACGCTCGACCCGCCGCTGTTGCCCGAGCTGACCAGCAGCTCGCCGCTCATGCGGCGTTGAGCCAGGGTCCGGACCGGCGCGGCGGGCGCGCCGCCCCCGGCCGCTGGCGTGCCAGGCGCGCCGTTGGAGGCGTTAGGAGGCGTGCCAGCGGGCGCAGCGCCGGGCGTGCCCGCTGCGCCTGCTGGCGTGGCCATCGCGGCCCCTGGCGCGGCTGTAGCGCCGTCCATCGGGATCGCCATCGCCGCCGCTGCCGGTGGCGGCATCTGCTGAGCTTCTTCGAGCTTGATGCGCTTCTTCGCCGCTTCGAAATCGCGGCTGCTGGCCACGACAGCGGGGGCGGGCTTGGCCTTGGCCTGTTCCTGCGCCTTGGTCTTCTTCCCTTCTTCCAGGCGGTCGAGGAACAGGATGACACCGAAGGCGACGACAAGGACTGCCAAGACCATGACGCCCGCGATCACCATGCGCGACAGGTTGTTTTTCTTCTTGGTCGAGCTAAGCGCCGGAATGTCCCGGTCGGCGGACTCTTCGCTGCCGACGACAGCGTTTTGGGTTGCAGCGGTCATTTTTCACCTCGTGATAAGCGCACGGCATTTGGCACGGTCGTGCCGCTCAGATTGAGCTTGCCGTCAGGATTGAAGCCATCATTGCGAAGCGCCAGGACGGCGCTGCCGTAGCGGAGCATGAACTTGCCCGCCGTCTCATGGATCACCATGGTCCCGCTGTCACTGTCCATATGGAAATTGGTCAGCGCCTCCGTACCGTCCGGCAGCACCTTGTACGCCACCGGCAATTCGCGGGTCGAATCGAAGACCATGAAGGTAAAGCGGCCATCGTCCGAAATCGAGGTCGGCGCGATCCCGGTGTGCCCCTGCATCATGTAATTCACATTGCGCTTGGCGCTGCCCTGCCCGCGATCCGCGATTTGCTCCAGCCGCTCATTGACGGCCGAGCGCTTTTGGCTTGCCGCCTGGGCGGCTTTGGCGCGGCTGTCCGGATAATCGAAGCGCAACACCAGCGTCGGGCTGAGGTCCGATTTCCTGGGCAGGCTCACCAGCTCGAAAGCGTAGGTGCGCTTGTTCGTGACGATCAGCAGCTTCGTGTCGGGCTTGGGTGCAGCCGGTTTAAGCATGACGTTGCTGCCCTTCGGTCCGACCTTCCATGCCTCCCTGTCCCCAATGCCGATCATGGCCTTGCTCGAATCGGACTCATCGACCGACTCGTCCTCTTCGAACTGGATCAGCGTCGGATTGCCGACGGCCGTGTAGATTCGCACGACCTGATTGGGCTGGTACGTGACCGTGCGAATGCGTGGGTCGTCGGCAGGCGCTGCGTTCGCGGCGCACGCCGCGCCCAGCAGCAGGGCCGGTAGGATATGTTTTTTCATGGTGCGGTCCCTTCTGCTTTGCCGGTAACGGCCGTCACGGCCGATACAGCCGATGTCTTGGTACTGTCGCGTACCGCGTTGTAGCTGGTGGCCTTCCATCCGGCCACATTGATCCCCCGGTCGCGGTCGTCCATCGGCTGGTCTTCGTACTTGAAGGTAATGGTGGACACGAAATACTCGACCACCGGCTTAGCGAAGGGATCAACCAGGTTGATCGTCTTGCGGCTCCATGAAACGAGCGCGGTGTCACCGACCCACGAAATGGTGCCGGGCGTCGGAATGACGCGGAACTTGTCCTTGAGAACGTTGACCGGGGCGCTCGGATTGCCTTCCGAATTGAACGTGGCGTACAGGTTTCCCTCGGTCGGCGTGGACAACAGCATCGTCGCGTTGTACAGGTCCTGAATCGTTTCCCAATCATAGGACTCGCGGAACACGACGTACTTGCGCAGGTACGAAATGTCGGTGGCCCGGTTGTACGTGATCTTGGCGTCGGAAAGCGTCTTGAGCCAGGTGATATCGCCGTTGTCATGCACCTGCATGATCCCTGGCGGATTGGGCTTGTTCTTGAACACCGTGATCGAGCTGGCGACAATCGTCACGCCGCAGAGCACCATGGCCCCGGCGAAGCACCGCCATGCCAGTGCCTTCGATTTCGCCATGTCTTCGAACTTGCTCTTTTCGAAGTCCATCGCCTGCTTCATGTAGAAGTCGGCCAACTGGTCGGGTGTCATGTCGGCTTCGGATTTCTTGCCGCCGATGATACTTTTCAAAATTGCATTCATTGCCATCACTCCTTTGCCGCGACCGGCTTATTGACTGGCGTCCATGGACCGGACGGCTGCGTAGCCTTTGGCGGCGTGGTGGTGCATGCCGTCAGAAGCGCTGTTAATACGAAACCCATGATTAGTTTTTTCATTGCGATCCTCACTTTTTCTGTTCTGGTGTTTTGGCCCCGCCGCCTGGAGGCGATGCCGGTGGTTTGCCCTTGATTTCGCCGCCTTCTGGCGGGGCTTTGGGCGGCTTTTCCACGCCCGCGCCGCCGCCGACCTGCCTGTTGCCCCCTGGCAGATTGCGCAGCTTCCCGACCATGCTCGATATCCCCACACCCCCGGCCAGCGACGACGCCAGGCTAGGCAGATTCAGAGACACAAAGACCATCACCGCGCAGATCAGATTGACCTTCAACAGCGACGACAGCGACAGGTCGGCCGGGATCAATGTGCTGACCATGGCAATTTCAATTTGGGCGGCGAACGAGAACAGCATCACGAGGAACGCGTAGTTCAGGATTTGCCCGGTCCACGCCTTGAACAGGTCGCGGGTGGCGGGAAAGAGCGCGGAGGCCACGAATAGCGGCCCTACCGCGACAAGGATGCCCAGGGCGAGCTTGGCCAGGATGATGTAGGCAATGGCCACAACCATGAACGCGCCCGCGAACAGGCTCACCGTCACGATGGCCAGCACGGCGAACATGGTTTGCTTGATGCCGTCCGCCATCGTGTAGAGCAGGATAAAAGAGTCGAGGAACTTGTTGACCATCGTGTCAAGCGCAGCCGCCGAGCTAAATTGCGTGCCGACCGTCCCGGCCAGGTCCTCCCCGAGGCCGTTGATGAACGGCACGACGTGATCGGTGTACATCGTCGCATTCAGTCCGAGCGTGATGACCAGGCCCCAGCCCAGCATTCGGAACAGGAAGTCCTGTATGGGATCGTCGTTCTCCCCGCGCAGATACGAGGCGACGATGAGCATCACGTAAAGTCCGAAACCGGCGGCAACCAACGGTGAAATGAGCGCAATCATGTTGGTGGTGCCGTTCTGGATGACGGCAACCACGGCCGTATCGAAAAACTCGTAAATCTCTTGAAAGGGTTTTATAGGCATGATGTTTTGGAACCTAAGCCCCAACCTCCGGACGGGTCGTTTTCATTGTTTTCACCTGGCGAATTTGGCGTCGAAGCTCTTGTCGCGCTGCTGGGCCACGTTCTTTTCCTGACGGTCAGTTGCCAGGAAAACGACCACTGAACCCAGCAGCGCGACTATTACGATGATCAGGGCCGTTTTCATCACTGGGCGAACTTGTTGTCGAATTCGCGGGCACGCTGCGCGTCGGCCAATTTGGCCTCGGCCACTTGCAATTGCGCGGCCAGGTTCAGCCGGATTTGCTCGTTCTGGATCATTGCGTTCTCAGCAGCCACGCGGTTATTCAGGTCGGCAGCGGCCTTGACGTCCTGCGTCGCGTCCGCCTGCGCCATCAGCGACTGGATGTTGTTCAGCCGCGCCAGGGTCTGGTCGTAGGCCCGCATCGTCATGGCCTTGTTCGCTGCCATGATTTCGTTCTGACGCTTCGCAGCGCCCACCGCGTTCGGATCGAAGCCCTCGGCGCTGTAGATGCTGCTGGCCACGCCACTGATGCCAGCGAGATTGCCGCCCTTGACCTTGTCGTAAATGCCGGACCACTGATCCGGCAGGTACGTGCGCAGCGAAGGATTGTTCATGATCTGGCCCAGGCCACGAGAGCCGGTCATCGACTCGTACTGCGCCTTCATCTGGTCAACCTGCGCCTTCATCTGTTGCAGTTGCGTGACCCACTTCTGCATCGTGGCGATCTGGTTGAGCGTGTCCGGGATGGACGCGACGATCGACACCGGAACGCCTGCGAAGCTGGTCGAGGCCAGGCTAAGCATCGACGCTGCGACGACCGCTCTTACTGTTGTTTTCATAATGGTTCTCCAAAGTGAAAGGAAATTTTCGCGGAGGCGAAAATGGTGCTGCTTGATGCGGGGACCGGGCGGGTTTCGCGGAGGCGAACCGCCCTGCCCCGCTACACAACCGGGTCCGCCACTTTCTTACGCTTGCCTTTGCGGCGGGCCTGGAAAATTGGAAGCCACACATCCGGATCGGCCCCGAATTCGGCAACGATCTCGTTGAAAATGGCCACGTTTTCCGTGTTGCCCGACAGGACCGAGATTTCATCGTCCATGCCGTACAGGTCCAACTTGGCAAAGCAGCTCTGATTGCCCTGCTTGATGAGAAACGTGCGCGAATCCAGTTCCAGGTCTTTCAATGCGGCGAATTCCTTGTACGTCATGCCGCAGCGCTCGTAGCTGGCGAACTCGGCTGACGGATTGGGCAAGAAAATCTTGGTCGGGGTCTGGTCCCGGATCGCGGCGAAAATCGGTGAGTCGATGGCGTCCTCGGGCGACTGCGAGTCGAGCACAAGGTGCTCGTCGCGCTTACGGCCGGTCTTGAGCACGTCGAACATCATCTTGTAGGTGGTCGGGTATTTGGCCGGAATGTGGAATTCCGAAATGACCGTCGTGAGCAGCCCACCCTTTTCCTGCATCAGGGATTTCAAATGGAACAGATACGCCAGGATCGGTTCGGTAGGCTGGTAGTTGTCCACAAGGAAGTCGGAAACGTCAAAGCCGACCCGCATTTCGCTGATGACCCCGATGTTGTCGCCCACGTTGTCGAGCGCCCAGGCGAATTCGCCATTCCGGCTTTCGCACCACTTGGCCAGGCGCTGCGCCAGGCAGTTGCCGCCGATATCGGTAATGTTTTCGAGCATGCGGCTAAAGCGACGGTGCTCCCAAGGCAGATCGAGCACGGCATCGACTGCCGCCTTGATGTCATTGCCTTCCTCGTCGGTCACCGTGCCCTTGTCGTTTTTGCCGCATGTCTTGACCAGGCCGTACAGGAACTGGCGCGTCTTGGGCGTATCCGGAAGCTGGAACGGCGCAAGGCCGGTGCGTTCTCCCGCCTTGAGCGAGTAGTAGACCCCGCCCAGCGCGGCGATGAAGATTTTCAGGCCCTCGTCCTTGTCGAGCGCGAAAATCTTGGCGTCGAAGCGTTCCAAGAAGCCGATGGTGACGGTCTGCAGCGTGGTCTTTCCCGCGCCGGTCGCGCCCAGGATCAGGCAACTGCCCGCGATCTTCTCGCCCTGATTGTCCTCGTCCTTCTTGGAGTGGTGGAAATTGAAGCTGTACAGGGATGACGAGGTGGTTTGCAACGGCAGCAACGCGGAGCCGTCGCCAATCGGGTTGCCTTCCGCTTTGCCGGTCGAATAATTGTGCATCCCGAACGACGCCGCTAGATTGCGGCTGGACTTCATCATCGGACGCGGCTTGACTTTCGCCCCCGGCACGTGGCTTTGGTAGGTGAATTTCGCGGACTGGTTCGCCCTGATGAAGCGGGCGCCGCATTCACCGAGGAACGTGCCGGTCACCAGCGTGCCGTTGTCAACGGCCTCCGCTTTCGTATCGCCGTATACGGTCAGGGCGCAATGGTATTCCCCGAAGGCCAGCTCGCCAGTCGCAATGTAGCCTTTGGCCTGCTGCAAGTCCTTGATCTGGTGATCGGCGGCGTCGCCCACGGCCGTCAGATTATTGATCTGACTTTGCAGCGCTTCCTGCTGCTCGAATACGGCCATGCACATGAAAGATTGCGTGAGCGTGAATTCGGCCGGCAGCGCCAGTACCTTGTCGAACATGCCCCACACGGTGTCGTCGGGGAAGTCTTTCAAGTCATAGTTCGTGGCGAACCGCGTCACGCCCTCGCCGCGGATTTCCAATGTCTCGTAGCCGAAGTGCAGCCACGAGCTGGGAATCGACTCGGCCGCTGGACAGGCCAGCACGGGCTGTTTCTCCCAAACGCCATTGACCAGAAAGCCCAGGTATTCGTAAGTCTTGGAGAACATCACACCGTTCTCGACATACGTTTCCAGGTATTCAGGGTCGTAGACGTTCAACGCCTTCATGAGCTGGTTCCCAACTTCTTCCAGCTCGGCAGCGCCTTCCTCGACATCATCGTGCTTGAGGATCAGCGAAATGTAGAAGTCGTTCGAAAAATACTTGCCGGTGTTGAAGCGGCTCAGATATTTTTCCGAGAACTGGCGCATGAAGGCGGACTTGAACTTGAACAGGCTGGAGAACGCCACGCGCTTGCGGTCGAGCGTCGTCGAGAACGACAAGCGCCTGCCCTTATCCTTGGCCAGTGCCGCGATGAGGCGGTTGCGGGAATTGAATCGGTTGACGATGATTGCATCGTCCATCGATTCGAACGGCATGCCCGCCAGTTTGATGACCAGCAAAGCACGGCCATCCTCGTAGTTCACGACCCGTGGGGTCACGTGTCTCCGCAGCTTTGGCAGCTGGGCCTCAATCGCTGGCAAGCTTCTCAGCTCACTTTCCGATAAGGGTTTTGAAATAGCGCTTGTAGACATGGGCTCTCCGACCGTATTGCATAGGTGACAGGGTGTATGTGTTGCCGTATAACCGCCCGCCTCGGCGGGTCAACCGGCACCACAATTCGAGAAAGGTGATTCGCAATGCCTGGTCGTCGTTTTCGCTGATCTTCTTGATGTACAAGAAGATCGGGATGCCGACACCGGCGAAGAGAATTCCGCCGATGCCGAACATGAACGCCCCAGCGAAACCGACGAACAAGCTAATCATCGCGATCACCACCCCGGCGATGAGCGGGACCCCGTACATCATGGGAACCCGCGACATGCCGTTATAGGATGAGTACGAAAGCTTGTCGCTCATGATCAGGACGCCGCGCCCCAGATACCCCACAGGAAGGTGACCAGCGCTGGCGTACCGCCTAGCACCGCCACTTTCCCGCACGCCTGGCCGACATCAACCCAGGTGATCTTGTTGCTGAACGCCTGGACCACCTGGAACATCAGGTAGATGACGGAGACGACCGCGAGTGTTCCGTAAATCCAGTTCTTGAAATTGGTCACTTCCGTCTTACCGGCTTCCAGTCCACCGGCCGCAAAAGCGGCGGTCGAAAAGATGGAGGCGGCGATGACGAGCAGGACTGGCAGATACTTTTTCATGGTGGAGACCTTTAAATTGAAGTTGGAATTGATGGCTTAAAATTCGTTAAAAACGTCCCAGCTCGGCCTTTTGGCCTCCGCTGGCTGGGTTGTTGCCACGTTTTCGCCTCCGCGAAAATCCGCAGCGCCGGTACTTGTCTGTTTCCCCTCCGGCTGGCGCTTCGACTTACCCTTTGCCACTACAGGTATGGCAAGCCCTACCTGCGGTACGGACGTGCTGGGCAAGCTGGCGAGCACCTTGTCCACATAGCTGGCCTTGTTCCCCTCCTTTTGCTGGCCGCGTGTGAAATTCCCGCTGTAGTAGCAGGACAACGCGGCACGGGTTGCTGAATCACCCTCGCCGAATTTGGCGACGGCACGTGTACGACATTCGTCGTATATGGCGGACCCGGCCATGGCGTTCTGGCGCGGATCGAAAACTGAGTTGTGGTCAAGCCCGTACTTGGCCAGGTTCGACTGGTTGACCTGGCGGCAACCCATGCTGTAGTTGTAGCCAGCCGCCTTGAGGGCCAACGCCGTCGCTATCGCTTCCGGCTTGTTGCGCGGCTGCCGGACCAGCGCGCCGCCCACCACGCCGATGGCGTAGGGGTTGAACGAGGATTCAACGAATGCCATTGCCTGCGCAATCGGCGCCTGCGCATAGCGCAGGCATTCGTTGTCGGGAGCGACGAAATCGGCCATGACTGTCCCCTCGCCTACTTCTGGACCTGGCCTGGCGGCAGGACTTCATCGTCGGGCGGGAGGTCGACCGGCTGCGCGCCGCCGCCCAGCACTTCGGTGTAATTGCTGCCCTCGGTCCAGTACACGCGGGTGTATGGCTTGTTCGCCACGGCGACGTTGATGACGCCTTGGTACTCGCACATAGCGACTTTGCCGACGTAGAACTTGTGCTGCTCCGGGCAGTTTTTCCCGTTCAGCATCGTGTTCTTGGCCGAATTGCCTTGCGAATCATTCGAGTTCATGTCGCAGTAGGGGAACGGCTTCCCCTTGGCCAGTTGCTTGTAAAGCTTCTTGATCGGCGCGACGCACTCCGTTACGGCGGTTGCGCCGTTCGGATTGGCAAGGCACAGCACCACCTCGCACGCCCAGCTATCCTCGGCCTGCGCCATCAGGGGCGCGAGGCCCAGGACAGCTACTGCTAGAAACCTGATACTTTTCATGGTGTTCCCCATTAGTTGACGTTCTCTATACGGCCGAGCTTCCAGCCGCCCACTTCGACACACACACTGCTGGCCAGGCCGCAGTTTTCTTGCGCGAAGGTGATAGCGCCAATGACGTTGCGCCACACCTTCATTTCGCCCCTGGCCGTCGTCACCGGCCTTTCCTCCGGCTGACCTTCAAATTTCAACCGGATCGTCCAAAAGCCCTCTGGTGTTTGCTTGACCGTCACGCCATACGTGCCGCGTCCCAAGGACGCACCAAGCATTTCCAGATACCCCTTGGTCAACTTCGGTGGCTTGCCTGCGCCTGGGGTCATATCTGCCATAATGTTTTGCATTCTGTGGATTTGTTCCCAGTTTATAGGATTATTTAAACAAAATCACGATTTGTTCAACAAAACGTAGTTTTGTTGGTTTTGACGCATATTCGCGTTGCCGCAAGGTTGCTAAAGTTACTTCAAGTTCTTCTATTAAAAAGCTAACTTTTTTCCGTCTTTATAAGTATTCTAGGGAAGAAGTGGCAAAACGCTTGCGGAATGCAGCAATACTAATGAAGTTTTTCGGACTTTTCCACGTATATTTTAGGAAACATTTCTTCCTAAAATTGGAAAATTCCTCTTAGTAATTGAATAAAGTTGTTAAAATGCTGCGCTACGCCCCTTACGGGCATCCGTTGAAAGGCGAACCATGAAATAATTGCCACCCTCTGCGGCAAAAAAAATAAATCAGGCGATAGCCAATCAGACGGATTCCGGCAAAAGTGCCGAATCCAACCAGAATGCTCACGGGAAAGACTAGGAGAATGTATGCATGACAAGGAGACCGCGCAGTTGCGCGTACTGCTGGCGGATGACCACCCCATCGTGATGTCGGGGTTCGCTCTTTCCCTGCAAAGCAAAGGAATTGAGGTAATCGGGCAAGTAACAACGCCCAATGAAGCCGTTGAGGCTTACGGAAAATTGAAGCCGGACGTTCTAATGATGGACCTGCGGTTTGGCGAAAAGCTGACGGGCCTGGACGCTGCCAAGACCATTCTGGAGCGCGATCCCAAGGCGAACATTTTGTTTTTGAGCCAGTTCGACCAGGACGCCCTGATCAAGCAGACATACAGCATTGGCGGACGCGGCTTCCTGACCAAGGACATCAGCGCGGGCGATTTGGCCCAGGCGGTTGCGGACGCCAGTCGTGGCGAGACGTATTTCCTCGACAGGATCGCCAAGCGCTTGGCCAATTTGTCGGTCAAGGGCGACCAGTCACCGGGCGCTGTGCTCGACGCCCGCGAATTCGAGATCTTCCTGCTGACAGCAAAAGGCCGCACGAATCAGGAAATGGCCGAATTGCTGGGCCTGTCGCAGAAAACGATCAGCAATGTGACCCACGCCCTCAAGGAGAAATTGGGCACAAACCGGAACGCCGATTTGACACTGCTCGCCGTCAAACACGGCTACGTCGAACCTTGATTTTCGCGGAGGCGAAAAACAAGGCCGAGGACCAACTTTTTCGCCTCCGCGAAAATCTACCCTGCATATGATGAATATTACAATCCCCATTGCGACCACCTATGGCCTCCTGGCCGCTTCAATAGTCGCCGCATGGCTCAAACCCCTGCCCTTCAAAGACAAGCTCACCCTGCCCCCTTGGGTGGCCGTATTCGCCGCCGCTTGCATCAGTGGCCTGCTTAGCGGGCTGGTCATGTGGCAGGGCGTGCTTGCCCTGGCAGGCTTCGCCGCGCTGGCCAGCGCCGCGAAGGCGTTCAAGCCCGGCTTGATCAAGGTGGCTTTGCTCATCGGAACCGGCTGGATGACAGTGGCGCTGTCTGTCCACAAGTTCGCCGGGTTCGTCAATCCGTCGCTGGTCTCGAATATGCGGATCAGTGAAGGGGCACCCACCTTCACGCACAATCTCAACTTCGACACGACCGCAGCCGGGCTGATCCTCTTCGCAATCTTTTGCGTGCCTGCCCGCAGCCGCGACGAATGGCGCGAGGTCTTCCGCCAGTACCCCGTCATCATTGGCACGCCAATAGTCGTGTTCGCTTTCGGTCTCGCATTGGGCTACGTCAATGTCGATCCCAAGCTTGTTGCCTACACTCCGGTATTTCTCATGTGCAACTTGCTTTTCACTTGCGTGACCGAGGAAGCCTTCTTCCGTGGCTTCATGCAGGCGCAATTCACCATTGGAATGAAGCGCAGGCGTTCCGGCCCGTATATCGCCATGGTCGCAGCGGCGATCCTGTTCGGCATCGCCCATGCGAAGGGAGGGCCGTTGCTGATCGGCCTCGCTTCGCTGGCCGGTCTCGGATACGGCTACGCCTTCCACCGCAGTCAGCGAATTGAGGCGGCGATCCTGACTCATTTCGCGCTGAATGCGCTGCACTTCATTGCGTTCACCTACCCCCGAACGCTATAAATGACGATCATGAAACCATTCCCCCGTTACCTGGCGCTCAGCGCACTCACCTTCACAACGTTGCAGGCGTTCGGCCAGAGCGCGGACCTCGACATTATCGACAACACCAATGTCGTGCTCACGCCCACCCGCCTGCGCCAGCCGATTTCGGAAGTGCCCGGCAGCGTGACCGTCATCACGGCCGACATGCTGGTGAAGTACGGCATTGCCAGCGTACCGGAAGCTCTGCGGCTGGTTCCCGGCATGGCCGTCACCCAGCTCTCGGGCGGTGAATACACGATCAACTACCACGGCAGCAATTCCATTTCGCCACGGCGGATGAATGTGCTGATCGACGGGATGTCGGTCTACCGCTCCGCGTTCGCCCAGGTGGACTGGACCATGCTGCCGGTGGCCATGGACGACATCGAGCGCATCGAAGTCACACGGGGGCCGAATAGCGCGTCGTATGGCCCCAATTCCATGCTGGCGATCATCAACATCATCACCAAGCACCCGAACGAGTCCGCTGGTACATCGCTCAGCGGTTCGGCAGGCTCGCGCAAGACCCGCTCCGCCACAGCCCGCCACGGCGGCAAATTCGGGGCCAATACCAACTTTTGGATTACCCTGGATCACCGCCAGTCGGAAGGTTTCGAGCAGGTAAGCGGGTCGGGCTTCACCCTCCCCGGCGTCGATCCGCACCATGACAGCTCGAAACGCGACTTGCTCAATTTCCGCTCATCGACCGAGCTGAGCAAGGACGAAAACCTTGAATTGCGCCTGGCGGCGCTCAATGGACGCCAGGGGAACCCCCTGCTCGACCAGTACCAGCGGTCGTATCCCGACGTCAATTTGCAAGAGCGCGATATCGGCGTGACCTGGCGCAAGAGCCTGTCGCCCGCGCACGAAATCAAGGTCAATGCCTACCTTTCCCGCCACAGCAACGACCAGAATTGGGTCGAGTGCCTGCCCGCCCTCGCCTACCTGCCCGAACTTGGCACGCTGTGGCGCGCCAATCCTGGCTACGTCCTGGCGATCATCGCTGGCCGGACGCCATCGGGCGGCACTCCGGCCGACAACCTGCTGGCCGCTGCCGCCCTGCGCGCCATTCGTGGCCTGGGCGCCAGGGCGACAGCGCCCGCGTGCGGCACCACCAATCAGGATTATGTCGAGAACCGGGCCGACATCGAAGTGCAGATGACCAGCGTGCTCTCGAACTCGCTGCGGTTCGTGGCGGGCGTCGGCGGCCGGCGCGACACGGCCGAAAGCGCGACCTACCTTGGCGGCAAGGTCAGCAACAACACCTGGCGCGTTTTCACGAATGCCGAGTACCGCCCTGCCCCTTCGGTCGTTGTCAACGCGGGTGGCTATTACGAGAGCGACAATCTCACAGGTTCCTCGTTCTCGCCGCGTATCGCGCTCAACAAGCACTTGAACGCCAACAATACCGTGCGCGTCGTCCTGTCCCGCGCCAACAGGATGCCCGGCATCATTGAGCAACGGGCGAATTGGTCCTACCTGACCACCGGCCTCGATCCCGCCCTGCTTGGCGTGACTGAGGCGTATTACGCCCAAAGCGCGCGCGCCAGCGGCACGCTCCAGGCCGAAAAGAACACGTCGCGGGAGATCGGCTACACGGGCAATTTCCCGGCCCGTGGGCTGATGGTGGACGCGAAGCTGTTCGATGACCACCTGACCAACCTGATTTCTGAACGGATCACGCTGGCCAGCTTCAATCCGACGAACGCCAATTCGCTGCGCCTGCGCGGCGCGGAAATCCAAGTAGATTACGCGCCCGCGCCCAAATGGAATGTGCATGCCGGTTACTCCCACCTCAACGCCGACGCCACGACCCCGATGGAATTGACGCAGTATTCCCGCAACAGCGGCGTGTTCGCTGCCTCGCACCTGCTGCCCGGCGATGTCCGGGTGTCGCTGGCCGCGTACAGGAACCAGGGCGCGGCCACGGGCCAGAGCGCTTTCGGCAAACAGGATTTGACTGTCTCCAAGAGCTACCGCATCGGCGGCGCAGTTTTGACGCCGACGTTGACAGTCACGCACCTGGACGAAACCGAAGTGAGGTACTTCTACGACATCGGCAAGTCGATTACCAACCGGATCGGCAACCAAATGCAATATCGGGTTAGCATTAAAGCCACCTTTTGATGCTTTTGTGAAATATAATTCCGCATAATAAAAGAAATGCGTTTTGAATAACCCCGCCGCTGTGCCCTCCCCCGCAGCGGCCAATGCCTCACAACCTAAGCTGCAGCAACATGAGCGTACGTTCTCGGAGACAGTTTCTCGCCCTTCTCGTACCTCTTCTAGCTGGTCCAGCCGCTGCCGCGTGGGCACTTAACGCGCAACGCTTCGATTTGCAGATCATCACCGCCGACCAGTCGAAATCGACCATCCTCATTGTCGATGCGCTGCGAGCACGCTTCCCGACCGCCAGCGCGGCCAGCCAGGTCAACAAACGCCGACCGTCTGGCAAGCTACCGATCTACTTGGCCGTGGGGCCTGAAGCGCTGCGCTACCTGGCCACCAGCGGCACCAGCGGGCCGATAATTTCGACCTTCACGTCGCACAAGGTATTCCACGCAGTGCTCGACAAGGCACCCTGGCGCGCAGGTGCTGTCAGCGCTGTTTACGCCGATCCGGCCCCGGCCCAGCAGTTCCAGCTTATCGGGATGATCTACAGGAAGCCGATCAAGGTTGGCGTCATTCTCAGCAGCGACAACGAACACATCGAAAGCGTCCTGCGGCGCAGCGTCACCCCGCGCCAGGCCGAGGTGACGTACGAAACGCTCGCACCTGGGGAGGACATCAACCGCGTCCTCACGCGCCTGGCGGACGTGCAGGCGATCCTGGCCACCCCCGACAGCGCCGTCTACAACGCGGAAACGATCCGGTCCATACTGGTTTCGACGTACCGCCGCAACCAGGCGGTCATCGGTTTCTCTGCGGCCGTCGTCAAGGCCGGGGCGCTGGCGTCCACGTTCTCGGGCATTGACGACATCGTTGCGCAAGTTGACGAAATGCTTGCCGAATACGACAGCACCGGACGCTTGCCGGAGCCACAATTTCCCAAGTTCTTCGAGGCCGTCGTGAATGAGGACGTGGCGCGCTCGCTGAACATTGTCATTTCCGAGCAAGTGCCCAAGTTCTCGCGCAAGCCGGGCGGTAGAGCATGAAATTCCTGAAATGGACGAACTGGAGCATCGGCACGCGTCTGGTGTGGATCGGCCTGGTGCCCGTTGTGCTGCTGTTCTGCGCGCTCGTGCCCTTTACCTACATGGTCCGCCTGGCCGAAGTACGCGCCGAGGTCGTCGAGCGAGGGAAGGTGGTCGCCACGGCGGTTGCCGAAAGCAGCGAATATTCGCTCATCACCGGCAATTTCGCCGAGCTGGAGCGCATGTCGAAAGGCTTCCTGAAAACGGACAGCAGCATCCGCTTGATTCGCGTGCTCGACAACCAGCAGCGCGAAGTCTTCCGGATCGCGGCCGAGACGCCGCCCGACAGCTCGATACCCGTGGCGAAATCGGCCATTCTCAGGCAAGCGCCCACCGTGGACGATTTCGGCGCTACGGGGGAGCCGCATGTGACCGGCCCCATGGTCGGCCACGCGTCCCAGTTCAAGCCAACGGTCATCGGCCAAGCCCAGGTGAGCATGTCGGCCGTCGATGTGCTGGCGGTCCAGAAAAAGCGCCTGTATCAGCAAACCGCCATCGCGCTGCTCGCGCTGGCGGCGAGTATCCTCATCGCCATGATCCTGTCCAACACGCTCAAACGGCCCCTGGCGACGATCATTGGGGCCGTCAACGGCATCCGGGCAGGGCGGTTTGACACCGACATAGCCGTGACGAGCGGCGGCGAAATAGGGGACTTGCAAGCGTCCATCAAGGAAATGAGCATCAGCTTGAACGAATCCAAGCAGAGCTTGGAGAGGAAGGTGGAGGAACGGACGTTCGCCCTGGAACAGTCGCGCAATGAGGCGGTCAAGGCCAATTACGAGAAGCGAAAACTGATTCAGAAGGTCAATACGGCGGTTGAGGACGAACGCAAGAGCATTTCCATCGAGATCCACGACCAGCTTAACGCTACGCTCATCGCTGCAAAACTGAACTCGGAACGCATCATCCATCTCGCACAGCAGGGGCCGTCTGCGACGGCCAGCAGCGAAATCGCTGCCCGCGCCCAAACGATCATGAATCTGACGCTTGAGCTGTACGAGAACGCGAGGATTATCGTGCGGCGCCTGCGGCCGGAAGTGCTCGACATGCTGGGATTGCGGGGCGCAATCGAGGAAATGATTTACACGTACAACGCGAGCCACCCTTGCTGCCAATTCGAGTTCAAGGAGAATGGCGACTGCTCGAAGCTCGACGGCGGGCTGTCGATCACGATCTTCCGGCTGATCCAGGAAGGGCTTTCCAATGTCGTGAAACATGCGAACGCCACGCAAGCTTACGTGACGCTCAAAGTGGACGAAACGACCGAAACCGTGCGCCTGACCGTGCTCGACAATGGGATCGGCTGCAACGTGTCGCACGAGGCCGAGGGGATTGGCCTGATCGGGATGAAAGAGCGGATTTACCCGTACAACGGAACCTTCCAGTTCGACTCGCAGCCAGGGGAGGGGACTAAGATCACGATCTGTCTGCCACTGCTGCATGAACGGCACGACGATCCGCACCCCTAAAGAGGGCACGATTGGTGTCCTGGCCAGCTCGCCGGCCGCGAGCTGGTGTCACCAATTTTCGCGGAGGCGAAAATGTCGGTTTTGGTGACTGCCGGCGCGCTGCAGCAGCGCTGCAGCGTCACCAACCGGCCAGCCCATTGCGCTATGACGCTTCGGGCTTGGTATCATTCCACCAATCACCACTAGCTGGAGCCGCCAAATGGCAGTTATCGCCGGAATTTGCATGTTCCTGGCCATCCTCATCGCCATTATCGGTATGATGAATGATGCTGGACGCGAGCGCTTGGTGCGAGAAGGGAAGGCCGCATACTTTGTCCGCATTGCGGCCAGCGGCAAGGGACAGGTCTACCACAGCTACAAATGCGGGACAAATGTGGCTTGCATCGGACTGACCATTGATGCTGCGCGCAGCAAGGGCTACCGGCCGTGCGCGACTTGCGGCGGTCGGGGCACCATCAAAATGCTCGACGGTAGTAGCTGCTAAACAACATGAATGGAAACGATGAACCACAGCATCAATTACAAGGGTTTTGACATCGACGTGCTCGTGAACGGCGCGGGGACAACCTATAACGCGGAAGTGATGATCACCCCTGAGAACGTTTCTGGAACTGCTGGATGTGCCCGTATACTGAAATTTCAGGTCGTCGCTGATGGCAATAGTGCTTTTGATGCAATGAGTAAGGCGATTGACAAGGCTCAGGCCGACATCGACGCCTGGCTTGTCACGACCTCTTTCTGATAGGTCCGGACGGCTGCGCCAGGTAGCTAAGAGCGTTCCGCTTTAACTACCCTGATTGCAACCGTATTCGGCTTGTGCTAAGATGCCTGGGTAGACATTACAGGCGTAACTTGCGACGGTTAATAGCGACTTAGCAGGGTCTGGCGTGCAACGGCTTCAATCAAAGAGTCATCCCTAAAGGATGGCTCTTTGTCTTTCCGGGTCTGATTTCTTCAACTCGGTTCGCGGTAGTACCTACCTACCGCCTTCTTCTTGTCAGTGACTACCACGAATTTACGCTCTCTCAGCTCGCCCTTTAGACCCCACCCCTTGGTGAGAGAACTGAGCCTAATTTCGCCATGGCCAGGAAGTGATCGGAAGCTGAGCAGCGCGTCCTCCGACATCAGCCATCGAAGCGTCTGGTGGTTTTCCGACTCGGAATAGTCCGCCGCTCGGCCCTTCGATAACCAGTGCAGTAATTGCGTTGTTCTCTGGTAATACAGTTGAAGTCGTTGCAGACTATCTGGAATCGTGGTCGGTGCGGGGTTGACCACGGTCCTGGGCGCATGGGCCCGGTCGCGTGTCTCGCTCAATTCCTCCCCAAATTTCCACAAAGGCTCGAAGTGAGCCACCCTGTTACGCAAATCGCCGACCAGGAGCAGTCGTGCAAACAAGGCATCCTGATGGGCCTGCACGCCCCAGTAAGTGGCGGCCCGCTGGTGATGACCCGGCAGGATAGCCGGGATCAGCGTGTCCCAGGGAACAACGATACCGTTATTGTCCAGCGTCTTGTCGAGGACGTGCGGCCAGAAACCGTAGGTCATGCTGGCAATCACCTTATTGGGGGCCGTTGGCGTCGCGGGCTTCCCAATCTTCTTCTTCAACGTTCTGTCACCCGTGGAATTTCCTGTAAATGGGCGGTACAGCTTCATATACCAGTCGTTGGAGTCCTGGCTTCCGTTGGAAGTATGATGGTTCCACGCGTAGCCGCTCAATGCCGTGTGCAAGCGATTGCGAAGAATAACCTCCAGAATGCCGATGAGACGCATGTATCTGCTGGAAACAGCATCGTTCCAGCAATAGAGACCGTAAAGCTCCTCATCGTTCGCCGGGCTGAAAAAATTCTGGTAGCTTGAAAGTCTTGCCGTGGAAATGTCCGCCAGAGTCTGAGCCAAATCAGCCGGTAGAAGATGATGCATATCGGGATGTTTTTCCTATGGTGGAAGCCGGGTAGATTATTGGAGGTCTGGTGCCGATTCAATGCGTCTGGCCAGTACCCAAGCCCCGATTTCGATCTCGAAATTCAGGCACTCAGGACACGTCTTCTCAAAAAAAAGAACCGCATCGTCAAGGTTGCGCCACGACTTAATATCGCCCCTCGCTGTAAGAATTCGATGCTCTTCCAGTGTCCTGGCAAGAATGACGAACGCATACCAAAAATCCCCCTCACCGGAACGCAATTTCACAGAAAAAGCATCAGGGCCAGTCTTGGCTATGGTGGCCAACTCGTTTTTATTGAAGCCCATTTGAACCGGTTGAGTTTGGTATGTAGAGCGCAGATTTTACTGTATCGATGAACATTCCTGATAGTTGTTTGCAAAGCGTCGTTTTTGAAAGACAAATTCAACAGACGTAAAAACAGGACACCCAGGGGCATTTTTCGCCTCCGCGAAAAACCGGGGATGCCCGTTCCGGAGCGCGCTGCCGCTTGGTCGCTGCGCGACTGGCCGACAAGCGGCCACCCCTCCAGATCAGCCGCTGTGCGCCTGACCGCTGCGCGGCCACCCACTTGCCTAAAGTCAAACCCGGCATTTTCCCGCTAGGGCGGAAAAACCGGGGATGCCCATTCCGGAGCGCGCAGGCAAGCTGCTTGGTCGCTGGCGCGACTGGCCGCAAGCGGCCACCCCTACAGGCCACCCCTTGCCAGACCACCAAACCGCCAAGTCAACACCTGGCCACCGCACACCGCCATCCACTTCCTGCAAAACCGAAAATGCCAGCATCGAGGCGGCGACGTCGACGGCCATGTAGCCCGCAGCCCGCGCTTGCGCGGGTTTGCCGGTAGGAGCCGGGCCGGTAGGGCTTGGCCGCTGCGCGGCCAACTCCGTATCCCGGCAAAGGCATGGCCGGAACCACGACATCGCAAAGATCAGGGCAGGGCAGGGGTGACAGAACATGCGTACCAGGTGCGCGGCCGCGTCGCCAAGGGCTTGGTGACAGCGCGCGCCGATCGAGCGTGCCGCGGCGTCACCAAGGCCGGGATGGTGACAGCCGGCGCGGTCAAGCAGCTGCAGCGCGTCACCAACGAAAAATAAATCCTGGAAATCCGCTCCGCTGCGCTGGTCGTGATGAACACCATGGGGCTTCGTAAACAAAAGGAGCAAAAAAATGACTCCCCCTCAAAACCACAGGCGCTGCCAGGTGCAGGGCTGCACCGTGATCGTCTTCGACCTGATTTTCCGCTTTAGCGGGATAGGCGACGACGAGCAGCAACAGCAGCTTGAAACTGCCTCAGACAATCCCTTCGAGTGCGCCGGTCCCGACCGGCGAGGATGCCTGTGCCAGCGGCACGGGCTGGACAGCGACTAGTCCGCACAGTTTAGTGACAATGAAGTTATCGACTACTAATCCCGCCTAGCCTGAACTGCTCTATCAGCCGTTGTTCCGACTTGTCATAGAAACTTGTCTTTTCAACTTCCAGGACGACGCGCTGTCCTACAGTTAAGTCCGCGATCAAGGGAAGCTGGTCTTTGCGATAACGTATTTTTGTAGCTTTGGTTTTCCCATCCTCACGGATTTCTAAGCGGGTAGTGTCGCTAAGTAGTGATATCGCGCCTTGTATCTCCAGAGTCTCGGTCTGGCGTTCTTCTGTCTGCTCCAACATAGCGCGCAGTTGGGTTATTCGGTCAGTACGCCCCTCCCAGTAAAAAGGCTGCGCGCTTTGAGACGTCCACATCAACTCCGCCGCGACATCCTCAGCTTCCATGGCTTTCAGAAGCGTTTCTGCGGCGCGTGCAGCACGGGGTCCCATGGCGTGCAAAGAGTCAAAAAAGCTGTCTTGGTCTGCATTTAGTAAAGCGAATAACTGCTTCATGGACACGTCGAAAAGTGATTGCCCAGTCAGATCTGTCGTCGCATTTCCTGTTAGATAAAGTCGAGTAGACCCAGTGCCGAGGGATGCAAGACGAAGATCAAGCATCCCACTCACTAAGTTCCAAGAACCGGGCTTGTCGTCGTCCGGGTAGCGGAATCTGTGAGCGGCGGCCGTCAACACATCCGCGAGAGGTGCGGCTAATTTCGCGAGGAGACCTAAACGGATCGTGCCGTTGGTAACTTGATTTCCTATCAGTCGAAAGTCTATGAGGCCACGGGCTTCCTCAGCTTCGAGCAGAATAGTCTGACGATTCAAGTCATCTAGGTGTGAACGCATTGATGACAAAGTTAATCGTGCAGCGAAATCAAGCGGGTTCCTACGTATATGCTCTTCGCGCTCGATCATCAACGTGCGTACTTCTTGCGCTCGTAACTTGAGGAGCTGTAGTTCGTTGGCGCTCATAACGAAATGCACCCTATCCCTTTAGGCGTTCGGCCATCACGCTTGAAGCCAAACCAACCACGCCAATACGATACCCAAACTACGTCTGTGCTGAGCACACAGTACACATCGCAGTTGTATTTTGCCTTTGATGAAGGGTTATCGAACAGTTGCTGCACACTCAGTTGTTGCTGATCTGTCAGGGCGGACACCGAATCGGCGTCGAGTACGACGACCAAATCGATGTCATCGGGATCAATCTTTTCGGTAACAAACGACCCATCAAACCAAACGTCACCTCTTATCGCGAGCGCTGTTAGTTCATCGAGAAATTTCTTCAGGCCGGCCAGCAGCATCGGCCTACGATGCGAGAATGCAAACGGCGTGACAAAAGCGTTCGGCATGTCGCTGAACGTAAAATTGTGGAATCCAGGGGCTAACAGCGTCGGATGTTCTGGTTTGGACATAGCAGCCGATTGTACGTGACTTTTCAATCTAGCAACAACTGGCATTTTAGTGTGATCTGCTTGCATTCCCTCAGTTTTGTCCCTCTCTGCGTCAACAGTTTTCACTTACAAAGCACAGTTTTCACTTTCTGTGTCACTCGACACTAGGGCAGGGGCGTAATTGTCCCGCAGCGGGCCGTGGTGACAGATCCTGCACGCCGGCGCCGCGATCGTGTCACCAGTCAAACCGGACCGTGGTTGTTCTTCTGTCCCGGAGTGGTCGGGCGGGGCTGTCCGGGGTCGGCCCGGCCAAAACGCCCCTAAACCTCCCACGATGCAGGGGGTGCCGTCCTGCGGCGGCATCCTCGCCTTCGCTCGGACCGTCGGGGACGCCCCCGTTTGCTCAACTCATGCGCCTGGAAAAACGGTTTTGCAGAATCGGGTTGGTTTGTGATCAATCTTGATATTTACATAAACTATCGACTAGGTGATTATGATCAAAACAATTGCTGTTTTTACTCCTATTTGACAACTTAAATCGATTGTCAAATGAGTTGTCATGCCCTATAATAGTTACATGGTGATCGAAACGAATCGCCAGTAAAAACAAGTGGTTATGTCAACGTAAGCAATGGAGTTTTTATGAAGAATGTTAACTGGCGCAGCTTTGGTTTAGGGGTCGTTACAACGCTGATTTTGGTCCTCCCAACCGTCGTCATCCTGTTCCACCACATCAACAACCTGTACAGCATCAACCGCTAGACCGCTTCAAGCCCCGGCCAGTCCGGGGCCAGTTAAAACCCTCTCTCACTTTTAAGGAGTTTCAAAATGGCATCCGTCAACAAAGTAATCATCGTAGGCAACCTGGGCCGTGATCCTGAAATCCGTTACATGCCTAGCGGCGACGCAATCGCAAACATCGCCGTTGCGACCTCGTACAAGTCGAAGGACAAGAACACGGGCGAACAGAAGGAGCAGACCGAGTGGCACCGCATTTCGTTCTTCGGACGCCTGGCCGAGATCGTGGGCCAGTACCTCAAAAAGGGTTCGTCCGTCTACGTCGAGGGCCGCTTGCAAACCCGCAAGTACACGGACAAGGACGGCGTGGAGAAGTACGCAACCGACATCATCGCTGAAACGATGCAAATGCTGGGCACGCCAAACGGCGGGCAGCACCACGCAGGCGACGACGAAGGCCAGCCAGCGCAATCGTCGGCCCCAGCCCGTGCGCCAGCTCCGGCAGCGGCACCAGCGGCCAAACGAGGCGGCAAGGGCGCGAAGCCAGCCCCGGCAATGCAAGATGACGACATTCCATTTTGATGCTCTAGAGAACCCCGGAGAAATCCGGGGTTTGTAAAGCCGTTGACAACAAAAGTCTGTTTACATAAGTCGTCGGTTTTAGTATCGTTCTGCACAATAAAAAATATCTCGCATACGTCAACGTAACCAGAAAAAAGAGACCCACATCATGAAAATGAAAATCTTAGCTGTCGCAAATCCGAAAGGCGGCATCGGCAAGACCGCGTTTTCGGTCAACACCGTGCATGCGGCCGTCGAGCAGGACAGCCCTACCTTGCGGATCGACTTCGACAAGCAGGGCAGCTTTTCGCTCGCGCACCCGCACGGTCCCGACTACGACCCAAGCAAGCGCTATCTCAAGGCATCCGACCTGTTCTACGCGCCGGAAAAGTCGGCCGACGCCGAGCTGGAGTACCTTGCTCCAGGCCAGGCGATCATCCGCGCAGACTACGACGAGTTGTTGAAGCTGGAAAAAGCGCCCGACGATTTCGCCAAGCATCCTGGCCGCTATCTGCGCCAGTTCAGCGACAAGTTCGAAGTCGCCGTTATCGACACGCCAGGCACGATCAACATGCTGCTCAAGGCCGCGCTCACCTGTGCTGACGCGGTAGTCAGCCCGCTCACGTTAGGGCTGTATGACACGGCCGGACTCGCGCAGCTCTGGCAGATTATTCGTGACGTGAAGTCAGGCGGCTTCAATCCGAAGTTGCGCATGATCGGCATGCTGCCGTCGAAAGTCGATACCCGCGACAAGATGGCCATGGCGGAGCTGGACGCGCTGCGCAAGCATCCGAAGTTCGGACCGGCGATCCTCCCGTTCATGCTGGCGCAGAAAGTACCAGTTGCCCGCGCCATCAATCTGAGAAAGCCGGTTTGGAAGGGCGCGAAGTCAAAGTCCCACCGGGAAGCTGGCGAGCAATGGAAACAGGCATGCGATCACGTACTAACGAGTTTGGGGAGCAAATAATGGAAGCGCAAGCATACGATTTCGGTGACGCCCTCGGCGGCGGCTTTGAAGGCATGTTCGAGGAAGGCCGGGGCTACAGGCTGGAAGTCGTCAAGCTCACGGACATTCTCGTCAAGAAGCAAATCCGCGACGAGATGGACGGCGACGACAGTTCGCTCGACGAGATGGAAGAGAGCGTCAAGAAAGACGGCATCCTGCAAACGCTGCTGCTGCGCCCGATTGACGGCCCGATCCCGTACGAGCTGGTAGCAGGCGAGCGCCGCTACCGCGCTGCCGAGCGCGCCGGGGAAATCAGCGTACCGACGCTGATCAAGGAAATGACCGATGCGGAAGCCGCCGATATCCAACTGGCGGAAAACATCCACCGCAAGAACTTGACGCAAATCGAAATCGCCAAGAAGCTCAAGGCCGACCTGGACGGGCACAAGGGCGACATGGAAGCGCTGATGGCGCAGCACCAGAAATCGCGAACCTGGCTGTCCAAGATGCTCTCGCTTACGTCCCTGGCCCCACAGGCCGCGCGCGTGATCAGCGAAGGCATCAGCGCTGATTTGGAAGTCATCGGCATGGTCAAGACCGTCGAGAAGCGCGACCCGGTAGCCGCGAAGGAAATGGTGAAGGAGCTGAAAGAAACTCGCGGCAAGGTCGATGCCCGCAAGGTGGCGGAGAAACACAAGGACGCCGTAAAACCGCCGTCGAAGGCCAAGGCGCAGAAGCAGGGCGAGAAGGCAGGCGCGAAGAACGAGGCGCACAAGGAGCCGGGCAAGGCCACGGTCCACAATTTCGCGGAGGCGAAATCGGGCGTCAAGGCCCCCAACCCGGATTGGCCGTTCCCAGGTGGCGAAGGCGACAAGTCCGAAACCGCCGAGACAGCTCCGGCCCTGCCGCCGTCGTGCCTTGAGGACGGCTACAACCGCATCTTCAAAAGCGGACTGGCACCAAAGGCGTTCATGGAATCGCTGGCCAAGGCGGATCGCACCGATGTACAGAACTGGCTCGAATCGTTCTACATCGCCGGCCGCAACCGCGACAACATGGCGCTGGGACTCATCCAGGGCCTGCGCAACGGCACGTTCGACACGGAAGGGGCGGGGGCCTTCGCCATGCTCGCATTCGTCCAGGGCGGCGATGCGCAGGTGGAGAAATTTAACGTGCTGAACGTCTTGGGCCTGGCAAAGGCTTAACCGATCCGGGCGGCCGCTTGGTAGCGGCTGCGCCTGGCGCAACTACTAGAGGTTCAATTATGGCCAGAGATAAACGGCGAGCGACCGCAAGCGATTTCGATGCAGTCCGACCGTTGCTGAAAAATGTGAGTGATGACCGGGCCGACAGGGCCCGTTCGGCATTGGTGGACGGTGAAACGCTGGCCGTGATCGCGGAGCGCCATGGCTGTTCGCGCCAGGCGATCAACAACGACGTCAAAACGTTTTGGGACAAGATCGCGGACTATCACGCCGCGCAGCGCGCCACGGCGAATGCGGGCGTGCTGCTGCCGCCAGGCTGGGAACAGGTGACGCTGATCGCGCCGAGTGCGCTGATCGAGAAATTCCGCGCTGAAATCGCGGCAATGGCGACACTCCCGCCATCGGAGCAAAAAAGATTCATCCAACAATAAAAAAACCCGGCCACACGCAAAGCGGGACCGGGCATCAAGTCAACGTAAGCCGAACCAAAATAGCCCCGACTTAGCAAGAGGATTATAGCAGATGGACCACACAGAAATCAGCGATACCCAGGATCTCCTTGATCAAAGCGAAACGGCGGCGCTGGCGCCTGCCGAGGAAGAACCCAAAGTCCGCAAGGCGCGCACCAACAAGGGGCGCAAGTCAAAGCCGTTCTCGATAATCGCGGCGTCGGCCGACGATCCGATGCAGCTCAATTTCTGGCCGGACGAAGTGCGCGGTATTCCGAATGCGGCGCTGCGCGGCTCGCTGTTCTCGATCAGCCAGGAGCGCTCGATGTGCAAGAAGCGCACGCAGCTCCGCACGGTAGAAGGCTACAAGATCATGTTCAAGGGCGAGCGCTTCAACCAGCGCGACCTTGACCTTTGGGAACTGCTGCTGCACGTCGCACGCCAGCAGCCATACGGTGCGCGTGTTCAATTTGTCGCAAGCGAAATCCTGCGCGAGCTTGACCGTGGCACTGGCGGCGCGGACTACGAGGAATTGAAAGAGGATATGGCGCGGCTGCAAAGCGGCGTCGTGGAAATCACGTATACCGACACCAACAAGACGTTCAGCGGCTCGCTGATCCATAACTTCCTGCGCGACGAGGACACCCAGCGCTACGCGGTCGTGTTCGACCAGGAAATGCGCTTGCTTTATGAATCGGGCTACTCGCACATGGATCGAGTGCAGCGCAAGAAGCTCAAGAACAACATGCTGGCCAAGTGGCTGATGTACTTCTACGGCACCCACGCGGCCCCGCTGCGCCTCAAGGTGGCAACGCTGTATGAACTTTGCGATAGCAAGTCGGCGCGCATGACGGACTTCCGCAAGGCCCTGCGCGTGGCGCTGGACAAGTGCGTCGAGGTCGGCGCGTTCACGAGCTGGAGCATCGACCCCGAAAGCGACCTCGTGACCGTGCGCCGCAAGGGAACCGCCAGCCAGCAGCGGCACCTGGCGAAGAAGCAGGCGATCAAGGGCGACGAGGCGTTCGCCGGGAAGGATGACGACTTCGGGTTTTGACTCCCACCCGTTCAATGTCGCAGGGGGGAGGTCGGGGATTGACTCCCACCCCCATGCATTTTCGCCTTTTGTTTTGCATTATGCAGGACTGCAAAATTGCATAAAACAAAACAAAAAGCTGTTTTGTTGTCGCGCTCACTCCAGTTTCAGGCATCAGTCGCCCACATCGGGGATTGACTCCCACCCCTGCCGCCGCCCTCGAATATCGGGTTTTGACTCCCACCTTGCCCCGGCCAACCCCGTAGACGCGACGGGTTATGACTCCCAGTGCGCCCATTCTTGCCCAGTCCAGAACGTCGGGTTATGACTCCCAGTCCCCAGGCGGTCAGCTTCGGTGTCTGAGTCCCAGGGCGCAGTCGGGGTTTGAATCCCACCCTTCGGGTATTGAATCCCAGCAACTAGGGTCTTCACTCCCACTAGTTCGTGAGTCCACTCCCACCAAAACCGGGTTTTTCATAGGGAAAGCGCGGGTGGATAATCGCTTTTTTAATCCATTTTTTAATTCGCACGTTCCGTGAGCGACTTTAATACCCCACCCCGCCCGCTCGCGGGCACCCCGTGAGGGGAAATCAAGACTGCGCTTCGCGCACAAGGAAAGACTGAAAGGCAGGCACCTCGACGACTCTCAATTTAACGGTAAAGTCAAATCCTCGTGGGCAACGTGTTCATGTTGTCCACAGGCCCGAGGAAGCCGCAAACCGGGTTTGCCGTTGGTTTTCACGGATTTTTTTTTCAAAGAAAAAACAAATCCATCGACCCAAAAGTTTTTCGAAGAAAAACTGCGGGAGGGCCAAGCGAGAGCGCGGCTAGAGCGTTCCGTTAACTCTATAGTAGCCACTGCATGTCGAGCGCCGCCAGGGCTGCGAAAAACAGGTAACACCAGAAAAACCAAAACGCATACGTCCCTGGCCAACGAGGTCTAAGCGGTCCAGCCCGTGCGAACACCCGCACGAACTGGCCTGGCCGCAAGCGGCCATCCCTGCGGGACGCAAGACCCGGATACATCGCGCTGGACGTGTCGCAAACCCCGCGCCACGACCACCGCTCAACCGGGCTGGTGTGCCAGCCTCGATGCCGACGCCGCCAACCGGCAAATTCAGCAAAAAGCGTCTACAGGAAGAGGGGCCCGTTCGCACGCCGAAGGCTATTCCGGACGCTCTGCTGCCCCTACACGCCGCTTTCGTGACCGACCGTGTATGCCGCGTTATCTTGTGCCGCGAAAACGGCTGTAAGGCGCCGTGTCACCAGGGGCTTGGTGAGGCGGACGCGCCCAGGATCCTGTAGCGCGTCACCATCGTGTGGACGGATGTACAGCTTGACCTTGACGCCGGGTTGCCCAGCACTTACTCCATCAGCGGCAGCGTGCCGCCTGTCTGGCACGTACCGCAGCGGCCGGGTCGCGCAACGAGTGCGGTCGGACGAGAACGGCGTGAAGGTGGGGTTTGAGGTGCAGTGGAACGGAAAACCGGGTTAAGTGTTTAGTTTCGTGGGATCATGACCGTCCTTGCAAAAAAAACATGCCCAAAAAAAGTATGTACGACAAAACAAAGGTATGATGCGATGTCGTCAAGATTGCTTCGCACATCTGCGGCCTATGTGAGTAAATAAGTGGTGACAGGTTGGCTTCCTGCCTCGGTGCGCCTGTCACCATCGACGTAAGCGCGCCAAAATGGGAAAAAAAGTAGGCCGCCTATTGCTCCATCAGCCCGTTGCCCCGTCCGTCAGACTGATCCTTCCTTTTCAGAAATCGACTATGCCCCAAGTGGAATGCCTCAGCGAGGTCCGTCGCCAGGAGGATGCCTTGCTCAATACCGGAGCCTTGCAAGTCGCGATTTTCAACAGCGCCAATTTCTCGAGCATCGCCACCGACGCGAACGGCGTGATTCAGATCTTCAACGTCGGCGCCGAGCGCATGCTGGGCTACACGGCCGCCGAGGTGATGAACAAGATCACGCCGGCCGACATTTCCGATCCGCAGGAAGTGATCGCGCGTGCCAAGGCCTTGAGCCTCGAACTGGGCACTCCGATTATGCCGGGCTTCGATGCGCTGGTGTTCAAGGCCTCACGCGGGATCGAGGACATCTACGAGCTGACCTATATCCGCAAGGATGGCAGCCGCTTCCCGGCGGTGGTATCGGTCACGGCCTTACGCGACGCTCAAAACGCTATCATCGGCTATCTGTTGATCGGCACCGACAATACCGCGCGAAAGCTGGCGGAAGAAGCGCTGCTCAAGGCGGGAGCCCTGCAGAGCGCGATTTTCAACAGCGCCAATTTCTCGAGCATCGCCACCGACGCGAACGGCGTGATTCAGATCTTCAACGTCGGCGCCGAGCGCATGCTGGGCTACACGGCCGCCGAGGTGATGAACAAGATCACGCCGGCCGACATTTCCGATCCGCAGGAAGTGATCGCGCGTGCCAAGGCCTTGAGCCTTGAGCTGGGCACTCCGATTACGCCGGGCTTCGAGGCGCTGGTGTTCAAGGCCTCACGCGGGATCGAGGACATCTACGAGCTGACCTACATCCGCCACGACGGCAGCCGCTTTCCGGCGCTGGTGTCGGTCACGGCCCTGCGCGATGCTCAAAACGCAATTATTGGTTACCTGCTGATCGGGACCGATAACACCGCTCGCAAACAGGCCATAGAGCTGGAGTATGCCAACCGCATGAAGAGCGAGTTCCTCGCCAACATGTCGCACGAGCTGCGCACGCCGCTCAACGGCATCATCGGCTTCACCGAGTTTCTGATTGACGAGAAGCCCGGCCCGCTCCGCCCCAAGCAGAAGGATTATCTGAGCGACGTGCTCACCAGCGCGCGCCACCTGCTTCAGCTTATCAACGACGTGCTCGACCTGGCCAAGGTCGAGGCCGGCAAGATGGAACTGCACCCGGAGACCTTCCCCGTGCACAAGGCCGTCGAGGAAGTCGCCGCTGTCATCAAGGGCGTCGCCCAAAAGAGGCGCATCGCGCTGGGCATCGAGGTCGGCGAGGGACTCGACGCCGTCACGCTCGACCAGCACAAATTCAAGCAGGTGCTCTACAACCTGCTGTCAAACGCGGTGAAGTTTTCGGACGAAGGCGGCCAGGTGGACATCCACGTGCGCCGCCTGGACCCGCACCGGCTCGAAGTGCAGGTCCGCGACTCCGGCATCGGCATCAAGGAGGAGGACATCAACCGGCTCTTCACCGAGTTCGAGCAACTGGATTCCGGCACTGCGCGGCGCTTTGAGGGCACGGGACTCGGCCTGGCGCTGACGAAGAAGATCATCGAATTCCAGGGCGGACACATCGGCGTGGAAAGCGAACCGGGCAAGGGCAGTGTGTTTATCGTCGTCCTGCCGGTGATGACAGAAGAAAGGGAGACAGTGTGAGCGCAACAATCCTCGTCGTGGACGACAACCCCACCAATCTCAAGCTCGCCTCCGACGTGCTCGAATTCGAGGGCTACAACATCCTCAAGGCCGTGGACGCCGAGGAGGCGCAGGTCGTCCTCGCCACCACCCTGCCCGACCTCATCCTCATGGACATCGCCCTGCCCGGCATGGACGGGCTCACGCTCACGCGCAAACTCAAGGCCGAGGAGCGCACCCGCGGCATCCGCATAGTCGCGCTTACGGCCTTCGCCATGAAAGGCGACGATCAGAAGGCGTTCGACGCTGGTTGCGACGGCTACATCACCAAGCCCATTGACACGCGCAAGCTGCCCGACCAGGTGGCCGGGTATCTGGCTCGCGCAAGCGGGCAATCACGAGGAAGCCGCATGAAAGTCCTCGTCATCGAAGACCACGCTGCGGATATCAAGCTCTCGAATCTCGTCCTGAGCACCGCCCTCCACGAGGTCGCTGCAGTCGAGGCCGCCGAGCAGGCCCTCGCCGCCATCAAAGAAGACCGCCCGCAGCTCATCCTCTTAGACCTCGACATGCCGAGCGTGGACGGCCTCGCGCTGGCCCGCAAGCTCAAGGCCGAGCCCGACACGCGTGACATTTGCGTCGTCGCTGTCACCTTCTATCCCGAACAATATCCGAAGGACGCCGCCCTTGCTGCCGGGTGCGATGCCTACCTTCTGAAGCCGATCGACACATGTGAACTGTCCGATTAACTCACCGCCGTCGCCGAAGTAGGCGACCCGGTCAACTAGCAGGCGAAGGAAAAGGAACCATGAACCTCCTCATCGTTGACGACACCCCCACCAACCTGAAGCTGCTGCGCGCGCAACTCGAAGCCGAAGGCCACGCGGTCTTCGAGGCTCATCACGGCGTAGATGCGCTCGCTCTGCTGGAGCGGCAGCGCGTGGACGCGGTCATCTCCGACATCCTCATGCCGCACATGGACGGTTTCCGGCTCTGCTACGAAATCCGCAAGCACGCGCACCTGCACGACCTGCCCATCATCATCTACTCGTCCACATACATCTCGCCCGCCGACGAGAAACTGATATTCGACGTGGGCGCCGACAAATACATCAGGAAACCCGTCTCCCTCAAAACCATCGTCGCCGCGCTGCACGAGGCCATCGCCATGCCTCATGCCGCGCCGCGCCCCGAGGCCTTGCAGGAAGTCGAGGTGCTCAAGGAACACAGCGAGCGGCTGGTGTCCAAGCTGGAGGAGAAGAACACGGAATTCCAGGCGCAAACCGCGGCGCTCACCGCGGAGATCGCCGAACGCAAGCGGGCGGAAGAGGCGCTGCTCAAGGCGGGAGCCCTGCAGAGCGCGATTTTTAACAGCGCCAATTTCTCGAGCATTGCCACCGACGCAAGCGGCGTGATCCAGATCTTTAACGTCGGCGCCGAGCGCATGCTGGGCTATACGGCCGCCGAGGTGATGAACAAGATCACGCCGGCCGACATTTCCGATCCACAGGAAGTGATCGCGCGCGCCCAAGCACTGAGTCTCGAACTCGAGACCTCGATTGCGCCGGGCTTCGATGCATTGGTGTTCAAGGCCTCGCGCGGCATCGAAGACATCTACGAATTGACCTACATCCGAAAGGATGGCAGCCGCTTCCCTGCAGTCGTCTCGGTCACGGCCCTGCGCGACGCCCCCGGCGGAATCATCGGTTACTTGCTGATCGGCACCGACAACACCGCTCGCAAGCGGGCGGAAGAAGCGCTGCTCAAGGCAAGTGCCTTGCACGAGCGCCGGGTTGCCGGAATCGTCGACTCGGCGATGGACGCCGTCATCAGCATCGATGACGAGCAGCGCATCGTGCTGTTCAATGCGGCGGCCGAGAAGATGTTTGCGTGCCCGTCAGCACAGGCACTTGGGCAGACGCTCGAACGCTTCGTGCCCGTCCGTTCGCGCGCCGCGCATGCCGGCCACGTGCATGCCTTCGGGCGCGCCGGCATCCGGGTGACCTCGCGCTCGATGCGTTCGCAGGAAGCACTCATGGCGCTACGCGCAGACGGCACGGAGTTCCCGATCGAAGCCGCGATCTCGCAGATCGAGGTGGGTGGCCAGAAGCTCTACACCGTGATCCTGCGCGACATCACAGAGCGCAAGCAATACGAGGAGTCCCTGCGCGAGGCGTCGCACAACGCCGAACAGGCAAGCCGTGCCAAGAGCGAGTTCCTCGCCAACATGAGCCACGAGATTCGTACGCCGCTGGGCACGGTGACCCTCCTGTGCTACCTGCTTGAGCGGACGTCACTGAACGAACAGCAGGTGGGATATCTCGCGAAGATCAAGCTCGCCAGCAAGTCGCTGCTCGAGATACTCAACAACGTTCTCGACCTGTCGAAAATCGAGGCGGGTGAGTTGATCGCCGAGCGCGCCACATTCAGCCTGCGCAGCCTGCTGAATGAACTGACCGACGTGATGGCGGTGCACGCGGAGGGCAAGGCAATCGCCTTCGAGATCGACGCACCGGACGACCTCCCCGGGGTGCTGGAAGGCGATGCCACTCGCCTCAAGCAGATCCTGACCAACCTGCTGTCCAATGCAATCAAGTTTACCGAGCGCGGCGGCGTCAAGCTGCGGATTCGCCGGCTCGCTGCCACGTCGACGCACATAACGCTTAGCTTCGTCGTGCAGGACACCGGCATCGGCATTGCGCCCGAAGTGCGGGCACGGCTGTTCGCGCCGTTTGCTCAGGCCGATTCATCGATCACGCGGCGCTTCGGTGGCACGGGGCTAGGCCTGTCGATAGTCCAGCGATTGGTCAAGCTGATGGGCGGCGAGGTGGGACTGGACAGCACGCCAGGTGCTGGCAGCGAGTTCAGGGTCGTGTTGGACTTTGCGATGGCCGCGCCGGAAGCGCTGGCGCGTCTAGCGGTTTCTTCGGCTGCGCCTGGCGAACACGCCCTGCTTGGCGTGCGCATTTTGGTCGTCGACGACAGCACCATCAACCGGGACGGGACAAAGTACATTCTCGAACTGGAGGGCGCGCAGGTTTGGCTCGCGAGCAACGGGCAGGAAGCGTTCGACCGTCTCCAGGCCGAACCACGCGCCTTCGACGTGGTGCTCATGGATTTACAGATGCCGGTGCTCGATGGCCACGAGGCGACACGACGAATTCGCCTCGAACTCGGGCTGGCAGACTTGCCGATCATCGCGGTAACAGCCGACGCGCTGAGGAGTCAGCGCCAACGGGCCACTGCCGCCGGAATGAATGACTACATCGTCAAGCCGTTCGATGCGCCGGCCTTGGTCAGCAGCATCCTGCGCCATGTCAAGCCCACGCGCGACCGGCTCATACGCCAGCTCGAGGGAATTGATTTGAGTGACGCACGCGCGCGCTTGATCGCTTGATGCGCGCACCCCCAGGCCCATACTTCTAGCTATGGACATGTCCCTAAGTGGGACACCGTGTGCACAAGCCATGGACAGGGGATGGACAACGATAAACCCGTTGCCCACGCCCTGCCCACAGCTTGCACACACTTGCCCACAGCACCCGCGTGAACGCGAACAGTCAGAGCGCTTACTACCAGGGGAGAAGAGGGAAAATGAAAAAATAGCACGCTAAGCCTACGGCGCGACTTTGAAGGGGTGCACACAGGATTCGGAAAAAATCGGGCGCTAAGCCAATTCACTCGTTGTTGCGGAACCCCAACGGCCGAAATTGTCCAACGTCGGTCTTCCGATTCTGACGCCAGACGTAATCCCCGGTCA
>NZ_PDOC01000024.1 GCF_002760655.1 Massilia eurypsychrophila
CTATCCAGCTCAAGCATTGGAAGCGTGGGAAAACCATGTATCGGGAATTGTTGCAACTTGGTGCCACGCCGTTGGTCGCGCAACGAGTTGCAGCGAGTAGTACATGCTGGTGGCGAAACGCTGATCGACTGCTGAAAACAGTCCTCACAATCGCCTACTTTGACCGACTTGGCGTGCCCCGCCTGACTTAACCTCAACTACTCGAACCGCCCGGTGCGGACCCGCATGCCGGGTGGTGTGGCAGGGGAGCAGCTTTAATTAGCTGCCCCCTATGCCGATTGGCCCTACGGCTTCAGGTACTTGTCGAGGAAAGCCAGCATGCGCGCGCTCGCCTCGGCCTGGTTCTTCTTCTTGCTGAAGCCATGCCCTTCGTCGGCGAAGACGATGTACTCCACCGGCACATTGTTCTTCTTGACCGCGTCGACGATTTCATCGCTCTCGGGCTTGATCACGCGCGGGTCGTTGGCGCCCTGGATCACCATCAGCGGCCGGCGGATCTCCTTCGCATGGAACAGCGGCGACGTCGCCATCAGCATCGCACGGTCCGCCACCGGATCGCCAATTTCGTCGTAGAGCGCCTTGCGCTGGGTCTCCCAGTAGGCCGGAATGCTTTCGAGCGTGCGGATCCAGTTGCTGACGCCGAAAATATCGATGCCTACCTTGAACGCCTCGGGCCTGAATGCCATCGCCGACAGCACCATATAGCCGCCATAGCTGCCGCCGACGATGCCGATGCGCTGCGGGTCGATGTTACCGAGGCTGGCCAGGAAGGTCTTCGCCTCGACGCAATCCCACAGCGGCTCGCGCCCATGCTTGCGGTCGTCGGCGGTGAAGAAGGTCTTGCCGTAGCCGGAGCTGCCACGGTTGTTGATGCCGAGGACGGCGTAGCCATGATTGACCAGATACTGGATCTGCGCGCTGTAGCCACGCGTGGTCTGGCCACCCGGGCCGCCGTGCACCCACACCAGCGCGGGTACCTTGTTCGTCGGCGATGCGTTCTTCGGCCGATAGTAGATCGACGGGATGACGGTGCCGTCGAACGACGTGAAGCGCACCACTTCGGCTTCGACCAGATCGGCCGGGTCGATCTCCTTGTTCAGGCTACTGGTCAACTGCCTGGTCTGGCGGGTCTGGAAATCGTGCACGTACAGGTTGTTGGGCGAGCGGTCGCCGTTGACGTAGAACGCCATCAGCCGGCTGCTCGGCGAGAACGTCGTCTGGCGCATTTCGCCGCCGGGCAGCTTGGGCAGCGCCACGGCCTTCTCGGCGGGGCCCTCGACTACCCGCACCGCGATGCTGCCGTCCTGGTTGACGACGCTGGTACGGAAGCGCCCGTCGCGCGAATAGGAGGTGCCAAGCAGGTCCCAGTCCGCCTTTTCGCGTTCGGCGGTAGCGCCGCTGGCGATGTCGTAGGTGCGGATGGCGGCAAATTCGCCGCTCGCGTTGGTGGTGAAAAACAGGCGCCTGGACTGCGGATCGAAGGTAGCCGCGCCGTACGAAGCCGGCGTGGTGTGCGGCGTAATGTGCTTCGATTCGCCCGTCGCCAGGTTGAACAGGTAGATGTCGCTGTCGGACGTGGTGGTGGTCTTCTGCAGCGCCAGCCACTGCTCGTCGCGGCTGATGGTGGAGACATTCATGCCGCTCTCGTTCTTGTACAACATGGTGCGCGCGTAGGTCTTGGCGTCGTAGCGGTACAGGTCGAAAAAGCGCGGATCGCGTTCGTTGGTGGTGACGTAGAAGGCATTGCCGTCCGGGCGCCAGCCGGCGAATGACGCCTTGTGCTTATCGCCCGGCGTGAGGTCCTTCTCGGCGCCATCCAGCTCGCGCACGAACAGGTGGTTGTTCTCGTTGCCGCCGCTGTCGCGCGTAAACAGGATGCGGTCATCGTTGTAGAAAAAGCTGACGGCGTAGGTACTGTCGGTGGTCGATTTCGTCATCGCGACCGGCTTGCCGCCGGCGACCGGGATCGTGTACGCGTTGAAGATGCCGCTCTCGTTGCTGGAGAATAGGATCTGCTTCTCGTCCCGGCTGAACGACGCGCCGCTGATCGACGTCGTGGCCATGAACCGCTCGATGGTGTAGCGCTTGGGCGTCTTCGACACCTCCTTGACCGGCGCGGCGAACGCCGGCTGCAGCATCGCGGCGAAAGCGGACAATCGAACCAGGGTACCGATAAATCTCATAAATCCTCCAGGGACGCCCACCGATCGGGGCCAGTCGAGTGTTGCAAAGTTGTCTATCGGTGTCAAGCTTGGGCAAACCGGTTATGCTGCCGGAATGACCGATTTCGCCCGCCTGTCGACCGCCGCATTCAAAACAGAACTTGTCGCCAGCCGACTGCTGACGCGGCGCACCGGATGCTCGCCGTTAGAGGCGCTGCGCGCGACGCTGCAGGCGGCCGCCGGCACGGCGTCGCTGGCCGAACTGGTGGCGGCGCGCGAAGCGGCGAAAGCTATCGCCGCCGAGCGCGCCGATGCGCGCGATGCGCTGCGCGCGGCCGCGCTGGCGAAGCGCCAGGCGCGCCACGACGGCCAACCGACTGCGTGGCGCGCCTGGTTCGACGGCTCGGCCCATCCGAATCCGGGCGACTGCGGCATCGGCGCGCTGCTGATAGGTCCTGCCGGCGAACAGATCGAGATCTCGCGCGCGGCCGGCTACGGCAACAGCAGCGAGGCCGAGTACCGCGCGCTGGTGGCGCTGCTCGAGGCGGCCGTCGCGCACCGCGCCGAAGGCCTCACCATCTATGGCGACAGCAAGGTCGTCATCGACGACGTCACCGGTCCCGACATATCGGCCGCGGCGTCGTTGCGCCCGTGCCGGCAGGCGGCGCTGGCACTGATCGGGCAGCTTCACGGCGGCGTGACGCTGCGCTGGATCCCGCGCCACAAGAACAGCGCGGCTGACGCCCTTTCCCAGCGCGCTGGCCGCGTCCCCTCCACGAGATCCTCCGAGAACACCTTTGACCAATCCTGAATCGAACGACTGGCAGGCGACGCTGGTCGCACTGGCGAGCGACAGCGCGACCGGCGACGGCGCGCATGACATCAATCACCTGCACCGGGTCTGGCGCAACGCGCAGACGCTGCTGGCGGCGCATTCCGAGGCCGATCGACTGGTGGTGATGGCCGGCTGCTACCTGCATGACCTGGTCAACCTGCCGAAGAACCATCCGCAGCGGGCGACGGCGTCGCGCCAGTCGGCCGCATTGGCCAGCACCCAGCTGGCTGCCGCCGGCTTTCCGCCCGATCGGCTGGCCGCAGTGGCGCACGCGATCGAGGCGCACAGTTTTTCGGCAGCGATTGCGGCCGATACGATCGAAGCGAAAATCGTGCAGGATGCCGACCGCCTGGACTCCCTCGGCGCAGTTGGCCTGGCGCGCCTGTTCTACATCGCCGGCCAGATGGGCAGCGCGCTGGCGCATCCGGACGATCCGCTGGCTGCGCGGCGCACGCGCGACGACCGCGCGTTCGCGCTCGATCACATCGAGTCGAAGATCGCTGTCCTGCCAGGCAAGATGCAGACCGAAGCCGGCCGCGCCGAAGGCGAGCAGCGCCTGGAGCGGCTGCTCGAATTTCGCGCCGCCTTTGCGCGCGAGTGGGGATGAGTTCATTGGTGGTCAGCGCGGTCTTGCTCGGCGCGCTGCTGCATGCGAGCTGGAACGCGCTGGTCAAGTCGCGCAGCGACACCTTCCTGGCAACCGTGATGGTGGCAGTTGGCGCCGGCACGATGGCGGCGCTGGCGCTGCCGTTCGTGGCGGCGCCGCATGCGGCCAGCTGGGCGTACATCGGCGTGTCCACCGCGGTGCAGCTGGCGTACTACGCGCTGCTGATCGCCGCCTACCGCCACGGCGACATGAGCCACGCCTATCCGCTGATGCGCGGCAGCGCGCCGCTGATGGTTGCGCTGGTCAGCGGCCCGCTGCTCGGTGAACACCTGGGTGGCCAGCAATGGCTGGCGATCGGCTGCATCTGCGGCGGCATCCTGGCGCTGTTTTTCATCACCCGCGCGCAGCACCGGGGCGCAGAGCGCGCGACAGTTTTCGCGCTGCTGAACGCCTGCATGATCGCCGCGTTCACGCTGATCGACGGCATTGGCGTGCGCAAATCGGGCTCGCCGCTGGCCTACACGATGTGGATCTACATGCTGACGGCGATCGGCCTGCTGGCGTGGACGGCGAGGACGCGGCCCGGCGAACTGGCGGGGTATGCGCGCAAGAACGTCGGCGTCATGCTGGTGGGCGGTGCGGCCAGTCTCGGCTCGTACAGCCTGGCGGTGTGGGCGATGACGAAGGCGCCGGTAGCCACAGTGGCTGCGCTGCGCGAGACGTCGATCCTGTTCGCAGTGGCGATTGCGATGCTGGTGCTGCGCGAGAAGGTCGGCGCCAGGCGGCTGGCGGCGATCGCGCTGGTGGCGTTTGGGGCGGTGGCGATGCGGCTGGCCTAGAGCGAAGCACGCACGGCAGGGCCACACGCCACCCGGTTCGACGGAATGGGATCCCGCCTAAAACTAGAACTTCATCTCCATCGTCGCGCGCAGCACGACCGGGCCCTTGTACGAGGTGCTGCGGTTGACGGTGCCGAATTGGTCGGCGTACGTGTTCTGCGCCTCGTAACCCTGGCCGAGAATGTTCGACACCGCTACGCGCAGCTGGTTTTGCGGGCTGAACTTCCATAGTCCGTACACCTCCAGTTCGCGCCGCGCCGTCTGGTAGCTGCTCTGCGTGGTGGAGATGCGCACAGGGCCGCCGGTCTTGAAGGCGAAGCTGCCGCCCGTGGTCAGCGCGCCTAGCTTGTAGTCGACGCCGAGCGTGGCGGAAAACGGTGTCTGCGCATTGAGGCGGTTGTTCGGACCCGGCACCGCGTCGACGGACGACCAGTTGCGGCTGACGCTGGCGCGCAGGTCAAGCGCCGGCGCCGTCGCGATCAGCGACTTGAGCGGAAATTTCGCTTCCAGCTCGATGCCGCGCGTGGTGGCGCGGCCGTCGTTGACCGGCAGCTGCACCCAGCGCTCGCCGTCGAACAGCACGCCGTTGCGGGTGAAGTTGTCGATGCGGCGCATCGATGCGCTGGCCGACAGCAGCGCGCCCTCGCCCCAGTAATGCTCGTACGAGGCGTCCAAGCCGAGCGCCAGTTCGGGTTTCAGATCCGGATTGCCCTGGAAGTCAGGCTCGGTGGAGCTGTTGTTGACGCTCTTGAACCGGCGCGGAATCAGGCTCTGGGTATTCGGCGCCTTGTAGGTGCGCGTAACGGCGAAGCGCACCTGGTCCGATTTGGTGCCCGGCAGTTTGTACAGGGTCTGGAACAGCGGGCTCCACACGCTCGATGTCGTCTCGGCGGTGTCGAAGGTATTGCCGGCGGTGCGCGTGCGGATGCCTTCCCATCGCGCGCCCAGGTACACCGACCAGCGCGGCGTGATGTTCCATTCGTCCTGCGCGTACGCGGCGAAGCGGTCGACGCGCGCATCGAACAGCTCGACCGGCAGGCCGCGCTCGGCGCGCTGGTCGTCGCGGGTGCTGATGCCGCCGTCCCAGCCGACCGACAGCGCGTGGCCTTCGAACATCGGCGTCGAGAATTTACCGGTCGAGGTGACGCCGCGGTCGGTCCCTTTCGACAGCACTTCGCTGTCGAGGGTCTGCGCGCCGGCCGGGTTAAAGCCGAGGCGGCGCTGCTCGTTGCCCAGGCCTCCGACGACGCCGCCGACCTTCAGATCGAGCTTGGCGCCCGTTTCGAGTTTATGCACCCAATTGAGGTCGGTGCGGAAGAACTCATTCTCGTTCAGGTTATGGAACCAGGCGCGCGGATAGGCCGGCTGCGGCCCCACGGTGGTGAAGGTTGCGACGTTGTCGTTGCCGCGATAGCGGTTGACGTTGACGAAACTCTGCGAGGTGATGGTGTCGCCGTTCGCCAGCGTCCAGTTCAGGCGCGGCGACAGGTTGATCGCGCTGAACTGGCCGTTGTCGCGCGACTGCGAATTGCGCTGCATGACCAGGCGGCCGGCCGGATCGAAGCCCTCTTGCTCGCTCGGCGTATCCTGCTCATACTTGCGGTGAAAGACGTTGGCGGTGAACGAGTAAGACATCTGGCCGAGTTTGTCGGACAGCTGCAGGTTGGCGGTCGGATTGACGAAACCGGCGCCCTTGCCGACGCCTGCCTTGAGCTCGCGCTGGCCCTTCTTGATCGCCTTCTTGAGGATGATGTTGATGGTGCCGGCGATCGACTGCGTTGAAAATTCGGCGCTGGCAGAGCGCAGCACCTCGATCCGTTCGATGACGTCGGGCGCCAGCGAATCGAGCGAGAAGCCGGCCGGCGCAGCTTCGCCGTTGAGCAGTATCTGGGTGTAGCCGGCGCCAAGGCCGCGCATGCGCACTTCGCCGCCGCCGCGCGCCGAGCCGCCGCTGACGGTGATGCCGGGCAGGCGCTTGAGGACATCGACGACGCTGGTGTCGCCGTACTTGACGATTTCGTCGTGGTTGACGACGATCTTGCTGGCGGTGTCGTCACGGCGCGGATTGTACGCTTCGGTGGACCCGCGCACCTCGACCTGCTGCATTTTTTCGTCGGCCGGCTTGGCCGGCTTTTCGGCTGGCGCCGATGCTGCCTGCTGGGCGTGGGCGGACATCGCGGCGGACAAGGCGGCGGCGATAACGGCCAGGCGGAGATGATGCTGGCGTGAAGACATGGAGACAAGGCGGTTAATTGCAGAGGCCGCTATTGTCCGCGATTCCACCTGGCCTGAGTTGGCCAAGAGTAACTATTTTTGGTATGTATGTTCGGTCGCCGCAACAGCGTCTACTGACGTGGCGCCGGGTAAGGCGGCAACTGGATAACAATTGGCGGCTGAGTTGAGGGAATAAGCTGCGGTGCCGGCGGAGCTTTAGGCGGCGTCGCGTAGTTGAGCACAAACGTGATTATCGTTATTGCAGCCGCCCCCAGCACGAGGGCAGTCCCGACCACCCATTTGGTCATGGACGCGAATTCCCTGTGCATTTCAGTGCGCAGGTCAGCGAGGTCGCTCTTCGTCGCCGACAGGTCCAGGCGCGACTCGATCCGCGCAAAGCGCTCCCTTGCCTCAGCGGCGAATTCTTCGAACTGGGATGGACCGGCTTCCATTCACCAAGCTTAGCTCGCGCTGGTGCCACCCGCAAGCGACGCGCGGCGGAAAACCCTGACGAGGCGCAGTACGCGTTTATAATCAACAATCGTCCAAGTAAGAGGCTCACCGTGTCCGACCGCATTAAAGTATTGCCGCAGTATTTGCTGCCGAAGCAGGCCCTGACCACCTTCGCCGGCCGCATCGCCGGCGCCAAGGGCGGCGTCTGGACGACCAACCTGATTCGCTGGTTCGTCGAAAAGTACCAGGTCAACATGGACGAAGCGGTCAACCCGGATATCGCCAGCTACACCAGCTTCAACGAGTTTTTCACGCGGCCGTTAAAGCCTGACGTGCGCCCGCTTGCGCAGGCCGATTTCATCTGCCCGGTCGACGGCGCCATCAGCCAGTTCGGCGAGATCGACGACCACCAAATCTTCCAGGCCAAGGGACACAAGTTCAGCACCGCGGAACTGGTCGGCGGCGACACCAGCTTGGCGGCGCACTTCCAGCACGGCAGCTTCGCCAACCTGTATCTGAGCCCGAAGGACTACCACCGCCTGCACATGCCGTGCGACGGCCGGCTGACGCGGATGATCTACGTGCCCGGCGCGCTGTTCTCGGTGAACCCGACCACCGCGCGCGGCATTCCGGGCCTGTTCGCCCGCAACGAGCGCGTGGTTTGCGTGTTCGAGTCGCCCGAGCATGGACCGTTCGTGTTGACGCTGGTCGGCGCGACCATTGTCGGCAGCATGGAAACGGTGTGGCACGGCGTCGTGAACCCGCAGCGCCTCGGCAAAGTGACCGAGTTCGATTACAGCGACAAGGACATCGTGCTGAAAAAAGGCGAGGAGATGGGGCGCTTCCTGCTCGGCTCGACCATCGTCATGCTGTTCAAGCAGGGGACGATCAATTTCAACCAGGCGTGGGTGCCGGAGCGCGGCATTCGCCTGGGCGAGATGATGGGCAACCGGCCCTAGCAGCGGCGCGTTGTCGATTTATCTTACAGATGGGTCGACAATCGCATCTTCGCGGCGCGTAAGTTGTGACACATAACAATTTCATCTCTAGGTCCTGTTCTTGCTTAAGTATTAACTCGGTCTCCAAGAACCGCTAACCATACTTCCCTGAATGGACACTTCACATGAATAACCTCATTAAAGCGGGCGTGCTCGCCGCGTCATTAGCGCTGGCAGCCGCCGCGCATGCAACGCCGCTATACAGCGCGGCAGTGTTTGGTCCCGGCGATGCCCAGATTACCTTTGATGAGGTTGCGATGGGGGCCAACGAAGTCGTCGCAAATCAGTTCGCCGCCTACGGCCTGACCTTCGGCCCAGGATTGCGTAGCGGGGTGAAATTTGCGGACCCGGCCAATTTTTCCGGGCAGTTCCTGGCAAGCGCGGGCCTTCTAGAGCCCTACAGCATTTTCTTCAACAATACGGTTGACGCTGCCGGCGCTTACTGGGAATTTGACCCCAACACCATTACCACCGTTGCAGCGTATTACCAGGGCGCCCTGGTCGAATCCTATCTATACGCCAATTCGGATTGCTGCAATACGACGGCATTCCTGGGTTTCCAAGGCATCGCTTTCGATGAGATCCGCATGAGCAACCTCGTTGATGGCACCAGCCTTATCATGGATAACCTTCACTTCAGCGAGGCAGACGTCGTCGGCGATGTGCCCGAGCCGTTCAGTGCAGCCTTGCTCGGCATCGGCGCGCTCGGTCTCGGCGTGGCACGCCGTCGTCAGCATCGGGCGGCGTAAGGCCTTGCCCAGAAAGCTGGGGTCAGGTCTGACATTCGGACACGGCCCCGGCTTTAACAGCGTCCACACAGACGAGTTCGTGTCCGAATGTCAGACCTGACCCCAGCGTTTGACGGCTAGAGGCGCTTGCTGGCCTCCTCGCAGCACATCACTTCCATCATGTCGAGGAAGGCGCGGGTCTTGGCCGGCATCAGGCGCCGGCCGGGGAACACCGCCCATCCCGTCACGATCGGCAGGTCCCACTCTGGCAGCACCCGCACCAGTTCCCCCTTTTCCACAAACGGCGTGGCGAACAAATCGGAGCTGGCCGCGATGCCGGCGCCGTTGCAGGCGACGCGCGCCAGCAGGTCCGGCGAATTGGCGGTAAGGCGCGCCGGAAGGTCACGCGACCACTGAGTTTTGCCGCGCGTGAGCACCCACGGAAGGGAGCCGCCATTGCGGCTCAGGAGGCACAGCAGATCGTGCTTGAGCAGATCGTCGGGCGTCTCGGGCAGTCCGCGCAAGGCGATATATGACGGCGACGCATACAGGCCCAATTTTTCCAGCGCCACCCGGCGCGCCGCCAGCGACGAATCGTCCGGCAGGTCGCCCATGCGGATGGCGACGTCGAAGTTCTCGGCCACCAGGTCGACCCGGCGCGGCGACAGATCAAGTTCGAGCGTGATGGCCGGATAGCGCTTGAGGAACTCGGTCATCACGCGCGTCAGTCCCAGATTGGCAAAGTCGGACGGCATCGACACGCGCAGCTTGCCGCTCGGCTCCTGCTGGCGATGCTGCACCAGGGCGCCGGCCGCCTCCACTTCATCGACCACCTTGCGCGCATGTTCGAGCAAGCCTTCGCCAAACTCGGTGAGCACCAGCTTGCGCGTGGTTCGCTGCAGCAGCCGCTCGCCGAGCTTGGCTTCCAGCAGCGCGATGCGGCGCGACACAGTCGACTTTGGCAGGTCAACGCGCTGCGCGGCCTTGCTGAAGCTGCCGCTTTCGACGATACGCGCAAACAGCAGCAAATCATTCGGTTCCAGATCCATCGATTATCCCATCAGAAGAACAATGTTATCCATTCTAGCGCCTTCCGGACTGTTTTTGGAACTGTTAAAGTGATCTTCATCGCAGTTCAACCAGACAACACGAAGGAGCTCCACATGAACATTTTGCAAATTAATTCCAGCGCCAAGGTCACCGGTTCCGAATCGAACCGCCTGAACGACAAGATCGTCGCCGGCCTGGTCGCCGACAATGCGGGCGCCGTCGTCGTTGTGCGCGACCTGGGTGCGCAGCCGCACCCGATGATCGACCAGTCAGCCCTGGGCGCGCTGTTCACGCCGGCCGACCAGCGCACTGCCGAGCAGGCCGCGCGCGTCGCCCTCGACGACGCCCTGATCGCCCAGGCGCAGGCAGCGGACGTGATCGTGATTGGCGCGCCGATGTACAACTTCGGCATCAGCGTGCAGCTGAAAAGCTGGTTCGACGCGATCGCCCGCGCCAACGTCACGTTCCGCTACACCGCAACCGGGCCTGAAGGCCTGCTGAAGAACAAGAAGGTTTACGTGACGCTGCCACGCGGCGGCATCCACCGCAACGGCGCCAGCGATTCGCAGGTGCCGCACCTGACGACGTTCCTCGGCTTTCTCGGCCTGACCGACGTCACGTTCGTGTACTCGGAAGGCCTGGGCCTGGGCCCCGAAGCAGTAGCGAAGGCACAGGCACAAGCCGACGCCGACATCGAAGCAGCACTGGCGTAAGCACAGGCGGCGGCGCCTGAACCAGGAAAATCAACCAGGAGAACATGATGACAAAGCAGTTGACAGCAGCAAGGGTAGAAACGGCGCGCAGCGTCGAGCGCCTGGTCAATGGCCAGTTCGTGATGGACGGCGCCGGCGTGAAGATCAACCGCGTGCTGACGCAGACGCTGCAGCGGCGGCTCGATCCGTTCCTGATGCTCGACGCGTTCGGCAGCGAGAAGCCGGGCGACTACATCGCCGGCTTTCCCGAGCATCCGCACCGCGGATTCGAGACTATCTCGTACATGATCACGGGCAGCATGCGGCACAAGGACAGCGCCGGCCACGAAGGCCTGATCACCAACGGCGGCGTGCAGTGGATGACGGCGGGACGCGGCGTGATCCACTCCGAAATGCCGGAGCAGAGCGAAGGCCTGATGGAAGGCTTTCAGCTATGGCTTAACCTGCCGGCCAAGGACAAGATGAGCGCGCTATGGTACCGCGACATTCCGAACCAGGAGATTCCGCGCTTTAGTACCGACAGCGGCGCCACGGTGCAGGTGATCGCGGGGCGCAGCCACGGTGTCGAAGGCGCGGTGCAGCGCGACGGCACCGAGCCGTATTATCTCGACATCGAGCTGGCGGCCGGCGCCACCTTCGAGCAGCAGCTGCCGCCGGGGCACAACGCGTTCCTGTACGTGTTTCGCGGTGAAGTGACGGTCGAAGGCAAGGGCGTGGCGAACACGCGGCTGGCGATCCTGACGAATCCTCCCGGCGCGGAAGGTGTGCGGATCAAGGCGGCCGAAGCGAGCCGGGTGCTGCTGATCGCCGGACGTCCGCTGGGCGAGCCGATCGCGCAGTACGGGCCGTTCGTGATGAACACCGAGGACGAGCTGCGCCAGGCGGTCGAGGATTTCCGGGCCGGGACGTTCGGCGCCTAGATACGCGGCGTGAATGGGTCTGACCCCACAGGGTCAGACCACGGAGACGCCCGGACGCGCCGCCGCGCATTCGGCTACACTACGCACCATGCTGATCCCCACCCTCCTCCAGGCGCTTGCCTACGTCAGCCGCGTATGCGGATTCGACACCGTCGACTCGTTCCCGCCGGGGCACCAGTACGCGCGCACGCGCTGGAACCGCGCCTACTTCGACATCGCGTCGGACGTCAAGCCGGAGCAGATCGAACGCTCGCTGTGCGAGTCGATCACCAATACGCCCTTGATTTTTTCCCACATCACCCATCCGACGCCGCGCATGCAGCGCGCGCTGCTGGCGGTGATCGAAATGCGCATGCGCCGCTCGTGCGGCAGCCCGACCGACCTGGTCGCGCTGCTGATGAACGCCTACCGCAGCCCGCATACGCCTGACGCCATGCCGAACCTGCGCAAGGTGATCGAGGACAGCGGCTACGACACCAACGCGGTGCTGGGATTTCTGGGCGCGATGCCGTCGGCGTTCGACGTCATCGAGGCTGCGCACTAAGCGCGGCCGGCGCGCGCAGGTTGGACGGCAGGTAACGGTCGCGCAGCATCATGAACGGCGTCTCGACCAGCCGGAACAGCACCCATCCCGACAGCACCGACACTACCATCGACACGCCGATCGCCACCGCCGAATCGGCGTCGAACCCGCGCGCGGCGAGCGGTTCGGCAAGCAGGATGCAGGCCTGCTTGTGGGTCAGGTAGATCGCGTACGACCACAACGCCAGCTTGCCGGCGCCGGGAATGCCGGTGCGGCGCAGTACGCCGTCGCCGAGCGCCGCCACGATCAGCAGCGCAAAGCCGAGCGCCAGCATTGGATAGCCAAACACCGTCATCGCAAAACCGTAGTGATCGGCCAAGAACAGGTAGAACGTCAACGCGGTGAGCGCGACGCCGGCGGCAAGCGCGGCGTGCGCGTGCGCAGTGAGGCGCTGCCACAGGTTGGCGTGATAGTTCTTCAGCAGCGCGAGCGCGACGCCGGCCACCAGTTCGTCGAGCCGGCACAGCGACGAGTAGTAGATGTACTTGTAGTAGGAATTGAGCGGTCGCGCGGCGCCGTCGACCAGCTCCTGCCACAGCACGCCGCGCACCAGCATGCCGGCCACGATGATGAAGGCGATGGCGCCCCACGACCAGCGCAGCGCGCCGCCGCGTTGTCCACCGACCGCGGCAATGATCAGCGCGCAGGCCGGCAGCAGCAGGTAGAACTGCTCTTCGATGCAGAGCGACCAGGCGTGCGAAAACGCGCTGCCCGGCTCCAGGTTGATGTTTTGGGTGAAAGTAAGAAACTCCCAGACCGGCAGCAAGGGCTGGCCGGCTCGAAAGCCCGGCCACAGGTAGTACAGCGCCAGCACGGCGTAGAAATTGGGCAGCGTGCGCAGCAGGCGGCGCGCGTAGAAGCGGCCCAGCGACAAGCCTTGCGGGGTGCGCATCGCGGCGAAGATCTGGTTGCCGATCAGGTAGCCCGACAGCGCGAAAAACAGGTCGACGCCGACCCAGCCGATCTTGCCGACCCAGCCGAAGGTGTCGTCGGAGCCGACGAACAGCGTGTAATGGTGCAGCACCACGAAGCTGACCGCGAGAGCGCGCAGGGTGTCGAGGCCGTGCACCCGCGGGGAAGGTCGAAGATCGGTCATGCGCGGCCGGGCAAGTGGGAAGCGCAAATCATGCCATGCAGTTTCCGCACGCGCCAGTGTTTCCCGATAAAATGTCGACAGCCAATTTTTGAGGGATAGCCAAGCAATGACCACCGCACGCGACCTGCAGTTCAAATCGATCAACTACACCGGACTGGGCAAAGGTCCGCGCCTGATCATCACCGGCGCCGTCCATGGCAACGAAACGTGCGGCACCATGGCAATCCTACGCGTTATGGAAGAGATCGACAGCGGCAAGCTGCTGGTGGTCAATGGCAGCGTGACGTTCGTGCCGGTGACCAATCCCCTCGCCTACCGGCTGGTGCGCCGCTCGGGCGACCGCAACCTGAACCGCAACCTGTTCCCGAACGACAATCCGCAGGACTTCGAAGACCAGATCGCCAACTGGCTGTGCCCGCTGCTGGCGCAGCACGATGTGTTGCTCGACCTGCACTCGTTCAATGCCGACAGCGAGCCGTTCGTGATGATGGGGCCGCTCGACAACGACGGCCCGCTGCAGCCGTTCAAGCATGCCGCGAAAGAACGCGCGCTGGCGCGCCGGCTCGGCGTGCGACGCTTCGTCGACGGCTGGCTCGGCACTTACGGCGCTGGCGTGCAGCGCCGCATGAGCGACGCGTCGCAGCTCGAAACGGTGCTGCGCTATGGCGTCGGCACCACCGAATACATGCGCAGCACCGGCGGTTATGCGCTCACGCTCGAGTGCGGCCAGCACAACGATCCGGCCGCGCCCGAAGTGGCCTACCGCGCCATCAGGAACACGCTGGCGTTCCTGAACGTGATCGACGCGCCGGCGCCGGCGCCGGTGCCGGCCGACCAGGTCGAAGCGCTGTCGATGGTGGTGGTGCACGACAAGGCCGATCCGGCCGACGCGTTCGTGCGCACCTGGTCGAGTTTCGATGCGGTCAGCAAGGGCGACCAGATCGGCGTGCGCGCCGACGGCACCCCGGTGCTGTCCGAGCTGGACGGACGCATCCTGTTCCCCGACGTCAATGCAGGCGCGAACCAGGAGTGGTACTACCTGACCCAGCCCAATCCGCAGTTCGCGCGCGACTGACCGAACCGGTCGCGCCGCTCACGCCGCGGCGTCGCGCGCGGCCTGCTCGGCGCGGATCAGCATCACGTTGCGCAGGTAGATCGCCACGCCGAGCAGCTGGCCGGCGATGAACACCGGGTCGCGCCGGTGCACCGAATAGACCAGCAACACGACGGCGCCGGCGAGGCTGAAATACCAGAACGAGACCGGAATCACGCTTCGGTGCTGGCGTTCGCTGTGCAGCCACTGGATGACGAGGCGCAGCATGAACAGGCTCTGGCCGCCGAAGCCGACGGCCAGCCACAATAGTTCAGGGTCCATCGAATCCTCCTTTCGTTTGTCGTCGCACCAGCTGCGGACCCATTGTCAGCCTCAAGTTGCAAGCCTGACCAGCAGCACGCCGCCCTTGTGGTACAGCACTTCGAACGCGCCCAGCTCGCCGAGTTTGCTGCTACGGGTGAGCAATACCTCGCCCGGTCGCGGCGTTGTGGCGCTTTCGGTGATCTTGCCGCGGTAGACGCTGAAACTTGGCACATTGACGTGCCAGGTGCGCACCAGCAACCCGGCGTCGCGGGCAATCAACGCCGCTTCCTTCACCGGCCCCTGCTGCAGTTCGCCCAGCGCAGGCAGCAGCAGGCCGCCAACCGTGGCCGCGCACAGCAGGCCGCTCGCCACCAGTTTTTGCCACACCTGGTAGCGCGGCATCAACGCCAGCACCAGGCAGGCGAGCAGCGCTGTCGGCGCCGCCACCCGGTAGCCGAGACCGAATGCCTCGCGGCGCGTCAGCGCTTCGCGCAGGTATGGCTCGCCGATACCGGCGCCGAAGTATTGCAGCGCAGCCGGCAGCGCCACCACGGCGGCCAGCAGCAGGACCGGCGGTGCAAACGCCAGCGACCGCGACTGCAGCAGGCCGCACCGCATCGCCATCAGCACGAACAGCGGCGTCACACCATACAGCAGGTAGTGCGGCAGCTTGGTCGCCGCCAGCGAGAAGAACACCAGCACGAGCAGGAACCAGCACCACAGAAACGTGTCGAGCGGCCGGGCACGCAGCTGGCGCACGGCGGGCAGGATGCGCAGGAACAGGCCGCTGTACGGCAACAGCAGCAGCAGCAGCGCGGCCGGCACATAGTAGAAGGCATTGCCGCGGTGGCCCTGCAGCGGCGTCATGAATCGCTCGACGTTATGGTGCATGAAAAAGCCGGCGATAAAGGCGTCGCCCTGACGAAGGTGTTCGGTCACATACCAGGGCGCCGCCACCGCCAGCAGGATGCCCCAGCCGGCCGGGTCGAGCACGGCCTCGCGCCATTCGCGCAACTTGCCGTGCAGCGCGAACGCAATGGCGCTGACGGCGAACGGAATGAGCAGCGCCACCGGGCCTTTGGTCAGCACGCCTAGCGCAATCCATAGAAACGCGCGGCGGCTGTAGCGCTTGTGGGGCTGCTCCATGTAGCGGTAGATGTCGAACATCGCCAGCGCGAGGAACAGATTGAGCAAGGCATCGGCGCCGGCGGAGTCGTTCATTGGTATTCCAGTACATGAGGACAGGCGTGCCTTGGCAGGCAGATACCCCATGTTCTCCGTGTGTCGACTGGCACAGGCGATCCACGTCAAACGAACGCAGATATGGACAAAGTGCGGATTGCGGCGGCCGCGGGGGCACCCGCGGCTGCGTATCGGTCCACTGTTGCCTTCCGTCCTCACTTACCCGGTAGCAACAAGAAACGTAACTCTGTACATATGTTTCATGCGACAATCAGCTCATTGTGTTACCTAACTATCTACTAAAAATGAAAATTAGCGGAGACATCAAGCTCGGGCGCCTCGCCGGTTGGCTGGCCTGCGCCTTGCTGGCGGGCAAGGCCGCAGCCAGCGGGCAGATGACCGTGCAGATCATGGCGCAGGAGAGCATTCCGCCGAAGTGGCTGGTCGAGGGCGGCCCGCCGCAGGGCCTGTGCCCGGAGATCCTGGCGGCGATCGAACGGATCGAGCCGCGCCTGAAGTTCCAAGGCTTCGACCGCGGCCGGTCGTTGCTGGTAATCGAAAACGCGCTCGAAACGGGGCGCGTGGACGCCGCCTGCGGGCTGCTCGATTCGCCGCGCCGGCAAAGTGTAGCGATCCGCTCGCGCGTGACACTGTACGACGTCAGGCACCGGCTCGCCGCGGCGGCCGACGACCTGCAAGTGGTCAACAATTTCGATGACTTGGTGCGGCTCAAGCCGCTCGTCAACACCGCGCGCGGCTCGGCCTACATCCTGCAGCTCAAGGAGCGCGGCATCGCCGTCGACGACAGCACCGGCGACAGCATCGTCAACCTGCGCAAGATTTTGCACGGACACGGCCGCTACACGTACATGAACGAGCTGACCTTGCTGTACTTCATCCACGCCGGACGACTGGAAGACAAGGTGCGCATGCTGCCGGCCGTATTCAACGAAGAGCCGGTGTATTTCTGGGTCAGCCGCAAGGCCGATCCGGCGCTGGCGCCGATGATCGACCGCGCGCTGGCGCGGCTGAAGGCGAACGGCGAACTGGCGCGCATCTACGAGCGCTGGGCGCGGCCGCGGTAGAGCTCAGCCAGGCGTGAGCAGCTTCAGGCCGGCGATGCCGGCGACGATCAGCGCGATCGACAACAGGCGCAATGCACCGGCCGGCTCGCCGAGTACCGCCATGCCGACGATGGCGGTGCCGACCGTGCCGATGCCGGTCCAGACCGCGTAGGCGGTGCCGAGCGGCAGATGGCGCAAGGCCAGGCCCAGCAGCAGCACGCTGCCGGTCATCGCGACGACGGTAAACACCGACGGCCACAGCCGGGTGAAGCCGGCGGTCTGCTTCAGGCCAACGGCCCAGGCCACCTCCAGCAGGCCGGCTAAAAACAGAATGAACCAGCTCATGGCGAACTCCTTGATGTTGGCAGGGTCGTCCGTGCCGGGGTGAAAAAAGAACGCCAACTTAGCATGCGCGGCGAGCGGCGGTCAACCTGACGGCCGCGCCCGCCTGCAGCGACGGCCGATGTGGCCCATAATCGACAACCCGACCCCGACGTTGCCCCCAAGGATAGCTGCATGAAGCACACGATGACCGTTTCCGACATCTTCATCGCGCTCGGCGTGGTCATCATCTGGGGCGTCAATTTCGTGGTGATGAAGGTTGGCCTGCAAGACTTGCCGCCGATTCTGTTCTCCGCGCTGCGCTTCCTGTTTTCGGCGCTGCCGCTGGTGTTCTTCGTCAAGCGGCCGCAGCTGCCGCAGCTGCCGTGGCGGCTGCTGGCGATCTACGGCATGTTCCAGTTCGCATTTCAGTTCTCGTTGTTATTTACCGGACTCAAGCTTGGCATGCCGGCCGGCCTGGCGTCGCTGGTGGTCCAGTTGCAGGCATTCTTCACGATGGGACTGGCGGTGTTGGTGCTCGGCGAGCGGCCGAAGGCGGTGCAGTTGATGGGCGCACTCGTGGCATTTTGCGGCATGGCGCTGGTGGCGGTGCATCTGGAGGGCAAGGCCACCTTGATCGGCTTCGCGTGCGTGGTGCTGGCTGGCGGCTGCTGGGCGGTGGCCAACATCGCCACCAAAAAGATGGGCCAGGTCAGCGCGCTGTCGCTGGTGGTGTGGGCGTCGCTGCTGGCCACGCCGCCGTTGCTGACGCTGTCATGGATCGTCGAAGGCGCCGCCGCCTGGCAACTGGCGGTCGACCGGTTCAGCGGCAAGACCTTGATGACGCTGCTGTTCCAGGCCTACCCGAATACGCTGCTCGGCTTCGGCATCTGGTCGATGCTGATGCGAAAATATGCGACCGCGACGATCGCGCCGTTTACGTTGCTGGTGCCGATCGTCGGCATGCTCAGCGCGACGCTGCTGCTGGGCGAATCGCTGCAGTGGTGGAAGGTGGCGGCCGGCGTGCTGGTGCTCGGCGGCCTGGCGTTGAATCAGTTCGGCGCCCGGCTGTGGGCGATGGCGACCGCGGCCCGCTACTAATCAAGCTGTACACTAGGAACTCTTCCCATTCCGGAGTTCTCCATGGCCATTGGCGCCCAGGTACTGATTGCGTTGATCGCGCTGTTGCACGTGTATTTCGTGTTGCTCGAGACGGTACTGTTCAAGACGCGCGGGCGGCGCGTGTTCGGGCTCAGCGCCGAGAAGGCCGAGATGATGGCGCCGGCGATGTCGAACTAGGGTTGCTACAACGGCTTCCTGGTGGCCGCGCTAGTGCTGGGACTGCTGCATCCGGATGCGGCGGTGGCGCGCGCCTTCGCCGTGTTCGGCCTGGCGTGCGTGGCGGTGGCCGGCGTGTGGGGCGCGGCAACGGTCAAGCGCACCATCCTCTATATACAGGCGCTGCCGGCGGTAATCGCACTGGCCTTGCTTTTTCTCGCCTGATCGGCGGGAACCAAATCGGGGTCTGACCCCAAAATGTGCAGGAGCAATTGCGCTCGCGCTGCTTTATTTCGCCTGAGTTGCGGAACTAAATCGGGGTCTGACCCCGAAGGTGTAACGCGCCGGAAGCAGGGTTTGCGGATATATCGTAAGATGGCGATATTAGGTTCGCAGAAACCCGATACAAGGAGACTCAGTTGGACATCGATGCAATTCACAAGGCGCTGGCGAACCCGGTGCGGCGGCAGATTTTGTGCTGGCTGAAAGATCCGCACGAGCACTTCGCTCACCAGGATCACCCGCTCGACATCGGCGTCTGCGCCGGCCTGATCGATGCGCGTACCGGCCTGTCGCAGTCGACCGTGTCGGCCCACCTCGCCGCGCTGCAGCGCGCCGGGCTGGTCACGTCGCGCAAGGTCGGCCAGTGGATTTTTTATAAACGCAACGAGGAAACCATCCAGGCTTTCCTCACCCATATGCAAGACGGACTCTAGGAGCTTTACATGACGACATTATTTGACCCGATCACCATTGGCGACCTGCAACTGCCGAACCGCATCATCATGGCGCCGCTGACGCGCGCCCGCGCCATCGGCGGCGCCCGCGTGCCGAACGCGCTGATGGCGCAATACTATGTGCAGCGCGCCAGCGCCGGCCTGATCCTCGCGGAAGCGACCTCGGTCACCGCGCAAGGCGTCGGCTACGCTGACACGCCAGGCATCTGGTCGGACGAACAGGTCGAGGGCTGGAAGATCGTCACCGATGCGGTGCATCAGGCTGGCGGTCGGATCTTCCTGCAACTGTGGCACGTTGGCCGCATTTCCGATCCTGAGCTGCTCGGCGGCAATGCACCGGTTGCGCCGAGCGCGATCGCCGCCAACGGCCACGTCAGCCTGCTGCGCCCGATGCGTAGCTATGCCGTGCCACGCGCGCTGGCGACCGAGGAAATTGCCGGCGTCGTTGCCGCGTACCGCAAAGGCGCCGAGAACGCCAAGCTGGCCGGCTTCGACGGCGTGGAAATCCACGGCGCCAACGGTTACCTGCTCGACCAGTTCCTGCAAGACAGCACCAACAAGCGCACCGACAACTACGGCGGATCGATCGAGAACCGCGCCCGCCTGATGCTGGAAGTGACCGATGCGTGCATCGCCGTGTGGGGCGCGAACCGTGTCGGCATGCACCTGGCGCCACGCGCCGACGCGCACGACATGGGCGATTCGAGCCCGGCCGAAACGTTCGGCTACGTGGCGCGCGAACTGAAGCAGCGCGGCATCGCGTTCATCTGCGCGCGCGAAGCGATCGGCGACGACAGCATCGGCCCGCTGCTGAAGAAGGAATTCGGCGGCGTGTATATCGCTAACGAAAAGATGACGCGCGAGAGCGCCGAGCAGCTGATGAGTTCAGGCAAGGCCGATGCGGTCGCGTTCGGGCAGCTGTTCATTGCGAATCCGGATCTGCCGCGGCGCTTGAAGGACAATGCGGGCTTCAATGAGGTGCGCCCGCAGCTGTTTTATGGCTCCGGTCCTGAGGGCTACACGGACTATCCCGCCTTGGCTGCGTAACGCGTTATCACTGTGCCAAGTGGTAAGGGTTCCCGCCTCCGCGGGAACGACGACTCAGAGTCTGGTCGATCGCAAGGACCGTCGTACCCGCGCAGGCCGGTACCCCTACCACGCAAGAGCAGCGATCACGCCAACTTGGCCAGGTACTCCTCGTACTGGTCGTACATGCCGCCAAAGCCGCCCTGCATCGACGCATGCCCGGCCAGGAAATTGGCGCGCTCCAGCTCGGTCGCGTTGATCGGCGCCGACACCAGCTTCAGCACCGTCTTGCCACCCTCCTCCGTCAACGTCACCGTGATCAGCATCTCCATTGGCCAGTTCGGACTCATCGGATTTGGCGCGGCATTGCCGTCGGCGTCGGCAAAGCCGTTGACGTAGACAAGCCGCTCCGGCGCGACAAGCTCGCGGTAGACGAAGCGCCCCCACATATTCATCCCGCCCGGGAAATGCATGCAGTAGTGGAAGATGCCGCCTGGCTGCGGCTCATTTCTCGCCACTTCGATGCGGCAGCCTTTCGGTCCCCACCAGTGCCGCAGGTGATCGGTCTCCGTCATGGTCTTGAAGACCAGTTCGCGCGGTGCATTGAAGGTGCGGCTGATATGGAAATCCACATTGGCGTCAAGATTGATCATCTGCAGGCTCCTGTTGAAGTTGATGAAGATACGTGTCCAGCCGGTCGAGGCTGGCTTCCCAGTGTTCGCGGTAATCGTCGATCCAGCCGGAGGCCGCGCGCAGCGGCGCCGCTTCGAGCTTGCACGGGCGCCACTGCGCCTGGCGGCTGCGCGAGACCAGTCCGGCCCGCTCCAGCACGTGCAGATGCTTGGTCACGGCCGGCAGGCTGATGGCGAACGGCGCGGCCAGTTCGGTGACCGACACCTCGCCGTGCGCGAGCCGCGCAAGGATGGCGCGCCGGGTCGGGTCGGCAAGCGCCGCGAAGGTGATGCTGAGTTGGTCGCCGTCCATGTCAATACACTTATTTAACCAGATGGTAAAGTACTGCGATATACATATCAAGTCAAGATTTTCTTTCCAGTATTGCCGTGCTATTCTGCCGGGCTGCACCCCTCTCTAGGATACTTCGTGAACCCATTCGCTCCCCGCCTGCTCGCCGTCGCCATTGCCGCCATCGCCAGCGGCTCCGCCGTTGCAGCCAGCCTGCCGCCCCGTGCCGACAACACCTACCTGACGCAGGCGGAAGCGGCGGCCCGATCGGCCCGCGTGTCCAACGTCGACTACGTGCTCGACTTCGCGCTGACGGGGAAAGAAACCTTTAGCGGCACCAGCAAGATCAGTTTCGACCTGAGCGACACGTCGACCCCGCTGACCATCGACCTCAACAAGGCGACCATCAGCGCGCTGGTGGTCAACGGCAAGACGATGACGCCGCAGTACAACCAGTTCTTCATCACCTTGCAGCCGCAGGACCTGGTCAAGGGCCGCAACACCGTGGCGGTGACCTACCAGCGCCTGCACAGCACCAACGGCGAAGGCCTGCACCGCATGGTCGATCCGGTCGACGGCAAGGTCTACACGTATTCGCATTTCGAGCCGGCCGCCGCGCACCAGATGTTCGCGCTGTTCGACCAGCCGGACCTGAAGGCGACATTCCAGGTCAACGTCACGGCGCCGGCCGACTGGGTCGTCGTCTCGACCACGCGCGAGAGCGCGGTCAAGGATGATCCGGCCGGCCAGCGCTGGACGTTCCCGGCATCGAAGAAACTGAGCGCCTACAACTTCTCGCTGCACGCCGGCCCGTACAAGGTATGGGAAGACAACAGCGCCAAGTATCCGATGCGCCTGTTTGCGCGCCAGTCGGTGGCCGCGCAAGTCACGCCGGCGGACTGGTTCCGCTACACCAAGCAGGGCTTGGTGTTCTTCGACGAGTACTTCGGCATCCCTTACCAGTTCGAAAAATACGACCAGCTGCTGGTGCCTGATTTCCTGTACGGCGCGATGGAAAACGCCGGCGCCGTCACCTTCGGCGAGCGCGGCTTCCTGCACAAGGCCGAGATGACCGCCGCCCAGCGCCAGGGCCTGGCCTCGACCATCATGCACGAGATGGCGCACCAGTGGTTCGGCGACCTGGTGACGATGAAATGGTGGAACGGCCTGTGGCTGAACGAGAGCTTCGCGTCCTTCATGGGCACGCTGGGCCTGGCCGAGTCGACCGAATTCAAGAATGCGTGGCAGAGCTTCTATTCGGGCGCCAAGCAAGGCGCCTACTTTACCGACCAGTCGTTCGCGACCCATCCGATCGAAGTGCCGGTGGCGTCGACCGCGAACGCGTTCGACAACATCGACTCGATCACCTACGCCAAGGGCGCCTCGACCTTGATGCAGCTGCGCCACCTGCTCGGCGAAGACGTGTTCCGCAAGGGCGTGCACAACTACCTGGTCAAGTACGCCTACAAGAACGCGACCCTGGACGACTTCATCGGCAGCCTCGGCGAAGCGGCCGGGCGCGACCTCAGCAAGTGGACCCAGCAGTGGCTGTACAACGCCGGCGTCAACACGATCGCCGCCAAGTACAGCTGCGCGAACGGCAAGATCAACAATTTCACCTTGCAGCAAAGCGCGCCGAGCGCGGCCCTGCCGACCTTGCGCGAGCAGCGCGTCCAGGTGGCCACCTTCAAGGTCGAAGGCGGCAAGATGGTGCTCGGCAAGAACGTACCGGTCACCTACAACGGCGTCAGCACCAAGGTGCCGGGGCTGGTCGGCAGCGCCTGCCCTGACTTGGTGTATCCGAACTACCAGGACTGGGGCTTCGCCAAGGTGCAGCTCGACAAGCGTTCGTTCGCCACCGCGCAGGCCAGCCTGGCGTCGGTGGAAGACCCGCTGCTGCGCTCGATGCTGTGGCAGAGCCTGTGGGATGGCGTGCGCGACGGCCACCTGCCGCTCAACGAGTTCATCAAGACCGCGCTGGCGAATGCGTCGTCGGAAAAGGATTACACCCTGCTGGCCAATGTGCTCGGCATGATGTCGCAGTCGCGCCGCTACATCGAGATGATGCAGGCCGACCCGGCGTACGTGCGCAAGACCGGCGACGCGATGGAAGAGCAGGCGTGGGCCGCGGTGCAGGCGAACAAGGGCGACAGCAACTTCCAGCGCCGCTGGTTTGGCCATTACCTCGGCGTGTCGAGCAGCAAGATCGCGCTCGACCGCCTCGCCGCGCTGCTTGACGGCAAGCTCAAGGTCGAAGGGCTGAACATCAGCCAGGACGTGCGCTGGTCCATCATCGGCCGGCTCAACCGCTTCGACTATCCTGGCAGTGCCGAGCTGATCGTCGCCGAGCAGGCGCGCGACAAGTCCGACAGCGGCCAGGCCGCCGCGATTGCCGCGACCGTGGTCCGGCCCGATCCGCAGACCAAGGCCGAATGGCTGGCCAAGATCGAGGACCTGAAGACCACGCTGCCGTTTTCCAAGGTGCGCGTGGCGATGGGCAGCCTGTACCCGGTCGAGCAGACTGCGCTGAGCGAAGCGAGTGCCGCCACGCGCCTGGCGCGGCTACCGGCCATCGACAAGGCAGCCGGCCCGGTCTACATGCGCAGCTACGCGACGATGATCCCGGCCAGCTGCACGCCGGCCAGCGTGAAGCGGCTCGACACGGCCGTCGCGCAGTACAAGGACCTGTCGGCGTCGACCCGGCGCTCGCTGCTGACGACGCACCAGGAAGACCAGCGCTGCCTGATGATGAAGAAGGCGCTGACGGTGTCGAAGGGTTAAACGTTTGCAACACCGGGGTCATACCTAGGTCTGACCCCGGTGTTGCGCAAGAAGTCCACTACAGCGGCCCGCACTTCGTCGGGCCGTTCTTCATGGGGGATGTGGCGGCACTCCTCGAGCACCAGCAGTTCGGCGTGCGGCGCCTGGCGTTTCAGTTCGTCCAGCTGCTCCAGCGTGCCGAACTGGTCTTGCCTGCCCTGCACCGCCAGGGTCGGACAGCGGATGCTCGCCAGCGTGGCGCGGATATCCCAGTCGGCAAAATGCGGCCCCGTCCAGCAACCGCTCCAGCCCATGAACACGCCCTCGGGGTCGTCGTGCCGCCGCGCCAGCCAAGCGCGCAGCCGGCCGTCCGGCCACGCCGCGCATCATTAGTATCCGCTCGCGCGCGACCTGCTCGATGAACAAATGCGGCGCCAGCACGATGATGGCGCCGACTGCCTGCGGAAACGCGGCTGCGTACTGCAGCGCGATTGGTGCCGCCGTCGCCGTGGCCGAAGAGGATCGGCCTTTCCTTCTCGGCGTCGATGCCAAGCGCTTCGAACAGCGCCGGCAGATTCTGCGGCGCTTCGATGTCCAGATAGTCGGCGGTCCAGTCCTGGCGTGCGGGCCGCGCCTGCGAGTGGCCGTAGCCGTAGCGGGAAAACACCAGGCCGCGGCAATCGGCCGCTTTGCACAACTGCTGCGGCCAGTCGCCCCAGCCGCCCAGCGATCCGAGCGCTTCGTGCAGGAACACGAGCAGCGGCTCGCCGGCGCCGATGAGGGCCACTTCGAGCTCGATCGGACCGCCCGGTGGATTGATCTGAATGCGTTGCATGCTAACTCCTTTCTGCCGACGGCAAGTTGACGACGAAACCACAGCCTTTGCCGCCCAGGCCAGGCGTGAGCCGCACGACGCCATTCATGCGCGCCGCGGCCTGCCGCACGATGGCCAGGCCGAGGCCAGAGCCCACCGCCTGCTGCCCCGCGCCGCGGCGGAAGCGCTCGAATATGTGCGCGTGATCTTCCGGCGCGATGCCTGGACCGTCGTCGGACACGGTCAACGCCAGCGCCCCGGCCCGCGCGCGCAGGTCGACCAGCACCTGGCCGCCACTGCCGACGTACTCGACCGCGTTCGACACAAGGTTCTGCAAAATCGACTGCAGCGCGTGCACGTCGACGTGATGGACCAGCGTGTCGGGCGATTCGAGCGACAGGTCGACGCCGGCACGCATCGCCGCCGGCGCCAGCGAGGCCAGCTCCTGTCGCACCAGCTGGGCGACGTCGGTCGCCGTCGCCGTGGCCGCCGGCGCGCTGTCGGCCTGCGCCAGTGCCAGCAGCTGGCGGATCAGGCGCGAGGCGCGGCCGATGGCGCGGTCCATGTCGCGCTCGGCGCCGGCGCGCTGCTCGCCGGCCGGCGCTGTGGCCAGCACGTGCGCCTGAGCCGAAATCACGGCCAGCGGCGTGCGCAGTTCGTGCGCCGCGTCCTGCACGAAACCGCGCTCGGTTTCCATCTTGCTGCGCAGTTGCGCCAGCAGGCGGTCGATGCTCGAGGTGAGCGGCGTCAACTCGGCGTGCACCGCACTCACGCCGAGCGACTGCAGCTCGTCGGCGCCGCGCGCGGCAATCGTCTCGGACAACTGGCGCAACGGCCGCAATCCGCTCGACACTGCCAGCCATATCGCGCCCAGCACCAGCACGAACGACACCAGCAGATAAAAGCCCATGTCCCGGCTGATCCTGAGCAGCAGCGCGGCGGGGGCGAATTTTTCTTCGGCCAGCGCCACCGACCAGCGTGGCGAGGTGGCGCGGTAGACACGCCAGCTGCGCCCATCGGCAGCGACGTCGGCGGCCTGGCCGGCAAGCGGCGTCGTCCACGATGGGCCGGCGGAGCGATATAGCGGTGTGCCGGCGGCGTCCGACAGCACCATCAGCACGCCGGCCGGACGCTGTGCGCGCGGGTTCGCCAGTGCCGGCGCATCGCCGACCGACTGGTTCAGCATGCCGGCCACCGCGCCGGCCAGCATGCGCGCCTCGCCGGCCGTCGTGGCGCCGTCGAGCGACACCAGCAGGCGCTCGGCGCGCGCGCGCAGGCGGGCGTCGAGGCGGCCCTGGTCGGTCACCTGCCAATAGATGACGGCCAGATTGAGCGCGAAGATCAGGCCGAACGCCAGCATCAGCGCCAGCACCACGCGCCGCACCAGGGTCGGTTGCGCCCTCATGCGGCCAGCATGTAGCCGATGCCGCGCACGGTGCGGATGCGCTCCGCGCCGATCTTGCGGCGCAAATTCGAGACGTGCACTTCCAGCGCGCTGAAGTCGACGGCGTCGCCGAGCGGTTCCAGCCGCTGCGCCAGCACGCCTTTCGGCACCACCGTGCCGGGTGCGCGCGCCAGTTCGAGCATCAGGTGAAATTCGCGCGGCGACAGATCCAGTTCGCGGCCGTCGAGGCGGGCCAGGTAGCGGCGCGGCTCGATTTCGAGTGCGCCAATGCTCCAGCATTCGCTGGCCTGGCGCGCGTAGCGGCGCAGCACGGCGCGCAGGCGCGCCACCAGTTCGGCGGTGGCGAACGGCTTGATGATGAAGTCGTCGGCGCCGCCGTCGAGTCCGGCCAGGCGATCGTCCAGCCCGGAGCGGGCGGTGATGATCATGACCGGCAGCGCGACGCCGGCACGACGCCAGCGCGCCAGCAGGTCGAGGCCACTGCCGTCGGGCAGCGAAACGTCGAGCAGCGCGCAGTCGTAGTCGTCGTCGGCAAACGCGTGCGGCGCGTGGGCCACGCGGCGCCGCCACTCGCTGCTGATGCCTTCGGTCTTGAGCGCCTGCTGTAGCGCCGCGCCGAGATCCAGGTCGTCTTCGATGATCAGTATGTGCATCTGGCGAGTATATCGGTTTCAACCTTTGGGTAAGCCAAAGGTTCGCGTCCCTACAATCGGCTGCACCTGTCGAACCTGAGGAACATCAATGCAACCCACGCACCTGCTCAATGTAATCATCCACGTCGGCTGCGGCATCGCCGCGATGGCGGTCGGCTTTATCATCCTCGCCGGCGCCAAAGGAACCGCGCGGCACCGCCAGCTGGGCCGCCGCTTCGCCTGGCTCACGCTCGGCCTGTGCGCGTCGGCGGCGGCCGGCAATGTGCTGTTTCGCTTCATCCCCGTGTTCGCCATCCTCACCGTGCTGGTGCTGTACCAGTTCGCCGGCGGCTGGCGCGCGGTGTACACCAGGGAGCGCGGCCCGGCGCTGGTCGACGCCGCCATGACGGCGTGCGCCGCCACCTTCGCGTTCGCGCTGGCGCCCATCGTCATGCTCGCCGCCAGGGCCGATGGCTCGACCGCGGTGGTGTATTCGTCGCTGGGAGCGCTGGCGATGGTGATCGGCTACGACACGTGCCGCTGGTGGTTCCCGGCCCACTGGCACGCGACGCTGTGGCGCTACGAGCATGTCTACAAGACGGTCGCCTCGCTGTTCGGCATGCTGTCGGCGGCCAGCGGTAACCTGATCCGCGTCGGCCAGCCATGGTCGCAGCTGCTGCCGTCGGCGCTTGGCATCGCGATCATCGGCTGGATGTTCTGGCGGCTGTGGCGCGGCCAGCGGAGCGCTTACCGGGCAATGCGCTGACCGCTGGCGTCGATGACCGCCTCGCCGTCTTCCTTGCTGAACGCCGCAAGCTGCGGCAGCGGCAGGATGTCGAGCACCAATTCGGACGGCCGGCACAGGCGCACGCCTTGCGTGGTGACCACGAACGGGCGCTCGATCAGGATCGGATGCGCCAGCATGGCGTCGATCAGGGCGTCGTCGCCGAGCGCCGCGTTGTCCAGGCCTAGCTCGGCATACGCGGCTTCCTTGCGGCGGATGGCGCCGCGCACTGTGAGGCCGGCGGCGGCGATCATCGCCTTGAGCAGCGCGTGCGACGGCGGATTGGTCAGGTAGTCGATGACGGTCGGCTCGATGCCGGTGTTGCGGATCAGCGCCAGCGTGTTGCGCGAGGTACCGCAGCGGGCGTTGTGGTAAATCGTGATGTCCATACAAGTCCTGTCGTTCGGGTCAGCGAATCATACTATTAACCCGGTGCTGGCAGCTACACCGCGCGGCTACTTGCCGCTTCTCGGCGGGCGCTATAAAATGCCACGCGGAATCTTTTTCGCAATGTAAGCAATACACAAGAGAGCCTGTCCAGCAGGCCGATGGAGATTCGATGGACCAATATGCGCTGCGCCCGGCAGCACTTCCCACCTGCGGGCAGCGCGTGTCGCTGCGCCTGCTGCACCTGATCGGCTGGAAGGTGCGCTACAAGCCGCTGCCGGGCCCGCACGGCGTCATCGTCGTGTATCCGCACACGTCGAACTGGGATTTTCCGGTCGGCCTGCTGGCCAAGTGGGCGGTCGGACAGCCGTTCCGCTGGCTCGGCAAGGAGTCGCTGTTCAAGGGGATTCTCGGCGTCACGATGCGCGCCTGGGGCGGCATGCCGGTCGAACGCGGCGCCTCCACCGGCGCCACCTCGCGCCTGGCCGCGACGATGAAAGCGGCGCCGTGGTGCTGGATCGCCCTCGCGCCCGAGGGCACGCGCGGCCACCGCCCGCACTGGCGCAGCGGCTTTTATCACCTCGCGCTCACCGCCCGCGTGCCGCTGCTGCTGGTGTATATCGACTACCCGAACAAGCTGCTGTCGGTGGTCGACACGCTGGAGCTGACCGGCGACCAGCAGCGCGACATGGCCGCCATCGCCGCCGTCTACGACGGCCACCACGGCCTGCATCCGGAACTCGAAGCGCCGATCGTGCTGGCGCCGCCGCGCGTCGGCGCCGACACGGTCGGTTAGTACACGGCGTCGAGCAGGCCCTGCTCGCGGATGAACGCCATCACCTTGTCGACGCCTTCGCCGCTGCGCAGATTGGTGAACACGAACGGCCGCGCGCCGCGCTGGGCCGCGGCGTCGCGCGCCATCACGGCCAGGTCGGCGCCGACATGCGGCGCGAGGTCGGTCTTGTTGATGATCAGGAGGTCGGAACGGGTGATGCCGGGACCGCCCTTGCGTGGGATCTTCTCGCCGCCGGCGACGTCGATCACGTACAAGGTCAGGTCGGACAGCTCGGGACTGAAGGTGGCCGCGAGATTGTCGCCGCCGGACTCGATCAGGATCAGGTCCAGGTCCGGGAAGTCGGCCTGCATGCGCGCGATCGCTTCCAGGTTGATCGAGGCATCCTCGCGAATGGCCGTGTGCGGGCAGCCGCCGGTTTCCACTCCCATCAGCCGCTCGGGCGCCAGGGCGTTGGCGCGCACCAGGATGTCCATGTCCTCGCGCGTGTAGATGTCGTTGGTGATGACGGCCATGTCGTAGTCGTCGCGCATGCCCTTGCACAGCATCTCGCACAGCGCCGTCTTGCCGGAGCCGACCGGCCCGCCGATGCCGACCCGCAGTGGATTTGAACTCATCGTGTTCCTCTTTTTTTCATGAGCGGTAAAGCCGTCCATGCTGCACCTCGTGCCGCATCGACAGCATGGAGTAGCCAGGCGCCCAGTTCGACATCGCGCAATCGGTCAGCGTGCAGGCGCGCTGCGCCGCCTGTTCAAGGTCGGGCGCCAGCGACAGCAGCAGGCGCTGGCCGGCCACCTGCCCCAGCGGCACCGACTTGACGCACACCAGCACCTGGTTCTCGCTCCACGAGAACAGCATCGCCAGCAGCGCCTCGCGGTGCGGAATGCCAAGCGCCGACACGGCGCAGGCGAATGCGGTGGGCAGACTGACTTCGGCGCCCAGCCTCGAGACGTCGGCCACGCCAAGTTCGGCCACCAGCCTGGTCAGCGAATAGCCCATCTGGATCGTCTCGGCGCGGAACTCGGCGCTGTCGCGCGAGGCGATGAAGCGCTCGCTCCACAAGGCTACTTCGGCGTCGTCGCCGGCGTCGAAGGCCTTGAGCAGGCGCCAGAGCAGCGGCGCATCCCACGTGGCGATGACGTCGTGCAGGCAGCCGGCGATCCACGCGCGCGCCGAAGCGGCATCGGTAACCGAGCCCTCGTCGATCGCCGTTTCCAGCCCTTGCGAGTAGCTTTAGCCGCCGATCGGCAGCGCAGGGCTGGCGAACTGCAGCAAGTGCAGCAGCGCGGCGGCGTTCATGCGGGCGCCTGGTCGCCAGGCCGGTGGATTTTCTGGCGCGCGGGAACGGGCGCTAGAAAATGGTCGTCGTGACGGTGGCTGGCGCCGGCGTAGGCGCCCTGCTCCGGCTCGAACGCGGCGGACTGCTCCTCCACGCTGGCGCCGAGTCCTTCGACCATTTCGCGCAGCACCGGGTCGGCGCGGATGGTCAGCATGCCCTCGCCGATCTGCACTTGGGTATGGCGATTCCCGAGGTGGAAGGCGCAGCGCGCCAGCACGAATGCGCTGTCGCAGCGCACTGCGTAGGTCGGCTCGAGCGCGGCGACCACTTCGACCACGCGGTGGTCGGCGCCGGTCATCAGGTCGCCGCCGCGCAGCACGGTGCCGCGCACGGTGAAGATGGCCACTTCCTCGCCGGAGTCGAGGCGCGCGCGCAGCCGGCATTTTTCGCGCTGGTCGTACGGCAGAACGAGCCGGCCGTACAGGTCGGCGGCGCTGGCGATTTTGGTGTGCAAGGTCAGCATGTTCGCTCCCTCAGAACAGGAAATAGCGCTGCGCCATCGGCAGCACGGCGGCAGCTTCGCACACCAGCAGTTGACCGTCGGCGCGCACTTCGTAGGTTTCGGGATCGACTTCCATGTGCGGCGTGGCGCCGTTATGGATCATGTGGGACTTGCGCAGATGACGCATGCCGCGCACGGGAATGAGCGTCTTTTGCAGGCCGAGCTGGCGGCCGATGTCGGCGTCGAACGCGGCCTGCGAGACAAACGTGAACGATTTTTTGAGGCCGCCACCGAAGGCGCCGAACATCATCCGGTAGTGTACCGGCTGCGGCGTCGGGATCGAGGCGTTCGGGTCGCCCATCTGGGCGGCGGCAATCATGCCGCCCTTGACGATGAGCGATGGCTTGACGCCGAAGAAGGCCGGCTTCCACAGCACGATGTCGGCGATCTTGCCTACTTCGAGCGAGCCGACGACATGCGACACACCGTGCGTGATGGCCGGGTTGATGGTGTACTTGGCGATGTAGCGCTTGACGCGGAAGTTGTCGTTGCGGACGGTGTCGGGCGCCAGGGCGCCGCGCTGCTGCTTCATCTTGTGCGCCGTCTGCCAGGTGCGCATGATGGTTTCGCCGACCCTGCCCATCGCCTGCGAGTCGGACGACATCATCGAAATGGCGCCGATGTCGTGCAGGATGTCCTCGGCGGCGATGGTCTCGCGTCGGATGCGCGACTCGGCGAACGCCACGTCCTCGGCGATGGCCGGATCGAGGTGGTGGCACACCATCAGCATGTCGAGGTGCTCGTCGAGCGTATTGACGGTGAACGGGCGGGTCGGGTTGGTCGACGACGGCAGCACGTTGGACTGGCCGACCGCGGCGATGATGTCGGGCGCGTGGCCGCCGCCGGCGCCTTCGGTATGGAAGGTGTGGATGGTGCGGTCCTTGAACGCGGCCAAGGTGGACTCGAGGAAGCCGGCCTCGTTGAGCGTGTCGGAATGCAGGGCCACCTGCACGTCCATGCGGTCGGCCACCGCCAGGCAGTTGTCGATCGCGGCCGGCGTGCTGCCCCAGTCCTCGTGCAGTTTCAGGCCGATGGCGCCGGCGCGCACCTGTTCCTCGAGCGGCGCCGGCTGGCTGACGTTGCCCTTGCCGAGAAAGCCGAGGTTCATCGGGAAGGCGTCGGCGGCGCCCAGCATGGCGTGCAGGTGCCACGGCCCCGGCGTGCAGGTGGTGGCGGCGGTGCCGGTGGCCGGCCCGGTGCCGCCGCCGATCATCGTCGTCACTCCGCTCATCAAGGCTTCCTCGATCTGCTGCGGGCAGATGAAGTGGATGTGGGTGTCGACGCCGCCGGCGGTGACGATGGCGCCTTCGCCGGCGATGATCTCGGTGGCGGCGCCGATCGCCATCGTCACGTTCGGCTGGATGTCGGGATTGCCGGCGCGGCCGATCGCCGCAATCATGCCGTTCCGGATGCCGATGTCGGCCTTGACGATGCCCCAGTGGTCAATGATGACGGCGTTGGTGATGACGGTGTCCATCACGTCGGCATGGCAGCGCTGCGACTGGCCCATGCCGTCGCGGATTACCTTGCCGCCGCCGAACTTGACCTCTTCGCCGTACAAGGCGAAGTCCTGCTCGATCTCGATGAACAGGTCGGTGTCGGCAAGCCGGATGCGGTCGCCCGTGGTGGGGCCGTACATTTCGGCGTAGGCCTGACGCGTGATGGTGGTCATTCGAGCGCCCCCATCACCAGGCCGTTGAAGCCGTAGACGTGGCGCGCACCGGCCAGGTCGACCAGTTCGACGGTGCGCTGCTGGCCCGGTTCGAAGCGCACCGCGGTGCCGGCGGCGATATTGAGGCGCATGCCGCGCGCATCGGCGCGGTCGAACAGCAGCGCGGAGTTGACCTCGAAAAAATGGAAGTGCGAGCCGACCTGGATCGGCCGGTCGCCGCTGTTGGCGACCGCCAGCGTGGCCGTGCGGCGGCCGACGTTGATCTCGATGTCGCCGGGTTCAAGCAGGTATTGTCCGGGGATCATGGCGCCCTCATGGTATCGGGTTGTGGACGGTGACGAGCTTGCTGCCATCCGGGAAGGTGGCCTCGACCTGAATGTCGGGGATCATTTCGGCGATGCCGTCCATGACGTCGGCGCGCGTCAGGATGGTGGCGCCCTCCGACATCAGCTGCGCGACCGTCTTGCCGTCGCGCGCGCCCTCGAGGATGGCGGCGCTGATGAGGGCCACCGCTTCCGGGTAATTGAGCTTGAGGCCGCGCGCCAGGCGCCGTTCGGCCAGCAGGCCGGCTGTGAAGATCAGCAGCTTGTCTTTTTCGCGTGGGCTCAGGTCCATGTGCCAGTCCTTTATGTATTCCAGATGCGCGGCAGCGGCGCATCGCAGCCAAGCAGGTGCGGACGCAGCGCCTGCCATACTTTAAAAATGGCGCCGCGCGCCGCCTCGCTGTCGTCGCCCAGGTAGCGCGCCACGCACACCGACTTGACCTGGCTAAGCGCCAGTGCCGGGTCGATGGCGCGCATGCTGGCCAGTAGGGTTGCCGGCATCGGCGGGCCGACGGCAATGAGCGTTGCGCAGACCGAGGCGCCGTGCAGCCCGAAGCGGCTGCTGATGCCGTCGGCGTCGACTGCGCCCTGCTCCCACCACACCAGCTTACCGGCGCTGCGAACCTGGGTGCGCTGGCGGATTACGCCGCGGCGGAACGACTCGCCGGAAGCGCGCCGACCGAAGCACAGGATCTCGCCGCCGATGTAGCGCGCCCCCTCCTCCAGTTGGACATCGTGATCGAGGACCACGTTCGCATCGTCGAAAAATATGGTCTCCTGCGGCATCCACTCGAAGGCTGCGCCGGCGCCGGCGCGGATGCGCACGTCCTGGCGCGAGACGCGGCCGTTGGCGCGGTACCACTTCGACGCTCCAGGCGTGGTGAGGAAGGCGTGGCTGCCGGCGCCGGCGCCGGCATCGAGTTCGAGGCAATCACCGCCGACCACGCCGCCGGGCGGATGGATGACGATGGCGTGGCAGATGCGCGGGCCTTCCGGATACAGCGGCTTTTGCACGCGCAGCGGTCCGCTGTGGGCGCGTTCGACCAGGCGGGTGACGCCGGCATCGTCGGCGAAGCGCAGCCGCAAGCTGGCGCGCCAGGTGGTGGTGGGATGGTCGGAGCGTGGGCAGTCTGGCATGCCCCAAGGGTTAGCAGGATGCGTGCCAAGAGCGGCGCACAGCGATGGTGCGCAGTTACGGCGCCGGCTCGGAGATCTGGTGCGCCGAGGCGCGTTAGTGCACCTCGGCGCGCACCATCAGGGTGCGGGAGATGGGGTCCCCGCGTGCACGAGGAGTCGGTCCTGCCAATGGCAGGACCGACTGCGATATTTTATGGGTGCTTTTTCGAGCGCGTGAGCCTGATCCAGAACGCGACTTCGAACGCCAGGCCGAGGAGCATCAATGCGGCGAGATTGCGCGCGCCGGCCGCGTAGCAGGCAATCGCGGCGACGAGGCAGCCGGCGGTGATCAGGTGGCGAACGCGCATGGAAAGGATCCTGTTGGGTTGAGCAGTGTCGAACAATGCCACAGCGCTATCAGGTTGTCACGTTTTTCCGGTCAGCTCGTCCCAGGCCATGACGGTACTTAAATACACCTTGCCGTTGAGGGTCGACAGCAGGTCGCTCGCCTTCAGCCGGTCCATCACCGGGCCTTTGACTTCGGCCAGGTGCAGGCCGATGCCGCGCGCACGCAGCATCTGATTGAGTTCGGCCAGGCCAAACAGCGCGGAAGTGTCGATCGCGTTTACGGCCGACAGCACCAACACCAGGTGCCGCGTGGACGGCCGCTGCGCCAGTTCGTCCTCGACGCGAGCGTTGACGGCGTCGACGTTGCCGAAGAAAAGGCCGGCGTCGATGCGCAGCATGAGGACGTCGGGTGCGGTGCCGGCCGGGTAGCGCTCGATATTGCGAAAGTGTTCGGTGCCGGCGATACGGCCCAATACCGCGATGTGCGGGCGGCTGGCGCGCCAGATCAGGGTGCCCATCGATAGCACCACGCCGATGACGACGCCCGCCTCCACGCCGAACGCCAGCACGCCGGCGGCGGTGGCCACCAGCGCGAGCGCGTCGCCGCGGTCGTAGCGCAGCGCCACGCGCAGCGTCGACAGTTCGAGCATGGTGAGGACGGCGACGATGATGGTGGCGGCCAGCGCCGGCAGCGGGATCAGCGCCAGCCAGCCGGTGGGTGCGACCAGCGCGAGCGCGAGCAGCAGCGCTGTGATGACGCTGGCCAGCGGCGTATTGGCGCCGGCGGCGAAATTGACGGCGGAGCGCGACATGCTGCCGGTGACCGGAAAGCCGCCGGTCAGCGCGCTGCCGACGTTGGCGGCGCCCAGGCCGATCAGCTCCATGTTGCTGTGTACTTTTTCCTGCCGCTTCAGGGCGAGCGCCTGCGCCGCCGACATGCTGATCAAGAAAATCATGAAGCCGATCAGCAGCGCCGGCTGCAGCAAAGGGCGCCAGTGTGCGTGCGACAGCGCCAGGTTCAGGCTCGGCAAGCCGGTGGGCACGGCGCCGGTGGTACGCACGTCGAGGCCGAGCGAGGCGACCAGCACGGTGGCGCCGATCACCACCGCCATCGGCGCCAGGCGCGCGCCGACATCGGCGGCGGCGGGACGCATGCCGAGGCGACGCAGCAAGGGCGCGAGCCAACTGCGCGCGGCCAGCAACAGCAGCAGCGAGCCGATGCCAAGCAGCGCGCTTGGCAGGTGCAGCGCGGGCAGGTCGGCGCCGGCCAGCGCCGGTAGCTGGCCGTACGCGATCACCAGGGCCGAGCCGATGGTGAAGCCGCTCATGACGGGGCGCGAGAAGAAGTTGGCCAGGAAGCCGATGCGCAGCAGGCCGCAAACGAGCAGCACAACGCCCGACAACAGTGCCAGCTGCGCGGCCAGCACGATGTACAGGCCGGAGCCGGGCGCCGCCAGCGGCGCCAGCGCGGCGGCCGTCATCAGCGAGATGATCGCCATCGGCCCGACAGACTGCGCCATGCTCGAGCCGAACAGCGCATAGAGCAGCGGCGGCAGGATGCTGGCGTACAAGCCGACGACCGGCGGCAGGCCGGCCACCATGGCGTACGCCATCCCCTGCGGGATCATCATCATCGCCACGACGATGCCGGCGCTGATGTCGCCGGCGAGCAGGCCGCGCCGATACTGCCTCAACCAGCCCAGCATGCCGGTCACCGCATCGCCAGTTCCACGCAGTTGCGTCCCGCGCGCTTGGCGCGCGCCAGTGCCGCGCTCACCCGCAGCATCAGCGAGTCGGCGCTTTCCTGGTCACCCAGCTGCGCCACCGCGAGGCTGATGGTGAGGCGGTCGCAGCCCGGGAAGGCGGTGCCGGCGATGGCAACGCGGATTTTTTCGGCCATCTTGAGGGCGTCGATCGCGTTGGTATGCGCGGCGACGATCTGGAACTGGTCGCCGCCGGAGCGCGCCAGCAGGTCGCTGGCGCGCAGTGCGGCCTGGGTTGTTTCGCCGACGATGCGCAGCGCGGCGTCGCCGCACGGGTGGCCGTAGCGGTCGTTGATGTCCTTGAAATGGTCGATGTCGTAGGCGATCAGCGCGAGCGGCGCGCGGTAACGGCGCGCGCGCTTGACTTCCTGCTCGAGCAGCTCCTCGCCGCGGCGGCGGTTGGCCACGCCGGTCAGCGCGTCGGTGGTGGCCAGACCCGTCAGGCGAGCGACTAGTTGTTCGGCGTCGCGGCTCATTTCGTCCAAGCGCAGGCCGAAGGCGGCCAGCTGCGCCAGGTCGGACAAGGTGGCCAGTTCGTCGGACGTGAACACGTGGGCCCGCGCAAACAGCAGGCTGATGGCGCCGAGCGGCGCGCCGGGGCCGGTCGCCAGGATGGGTACACCGATCGCCATGCCGGCGCCGATGCCGAGCAGGGCCTGCGCCAGTTGCGGGTCGCCGGCCTTTTCGGGCGCGTCGAGCAGCGCCAGTTCGCCGGTGAAGGCGGCCAGCAGGCCCGGGAAGACGTGGCGCACCGAAGACTGCGACAACGAGTCGGTGCTGGCAAGGATACGTTCGAGGTCGAGGCCGGACGGGGAATGCTCGGCGCTGAGCGCGAGCTCGCCGGCGCTGGCTTCAAACATCGCCGCGTGCACCACGCCTGGCCAGGCGCACAGCGCGGCGCAGATTCTGACGGCGAGAGCGCGCTGGTCATCGCCGCCCTGCACTGCCTGCTGCACGTGCGAGCCCATCGCCAGTAGCCGGCGCAGTTCGTCGGCGCCGGACGCGGCAACCGACGCCAGGGAAGCCAGCCGCTGATTGAGTTCATCGGCGCGGACCGGACCGATGACATAGTCGAGCGGGCCGCTGGCCATCAGTTCGACCAGCCAGCCAGCGGTGGAAAATGCGCACACCAGCAGAACAGGCGCGCCATTACGCTGTCTAACAAGAGCGCCGACGGTTTCGAGGTCGAGGCTGCGGTCGAAATGCTCGAGGTCGATGACGAGCAGATCAATTTGCTGCTGAGAAAGAATGTGTGCAGCCTGTTCGGCATCTTCGGCAAGAAACAGGCGACCGAACTGTTTGCCGCAGGATGCCTGAAAGTCGACGCGCCGCTGGGCGACCGGGTTCAGGAACAGTCCAACCTGCTGGGTGATGGCATCAGCCTGCTGCGACATACGTACTCCTCGTAATTGCTCGGCCCGGACGGGCGCGGTGTCCGCCCGTAGTTTGCCATAAAGCACAAGGGGCGCAAAGACAAAGACGAAATGTCGCCCTGTGTGCGAGAGCGCACGGTGCGATGCGGGGCCGCCGCCAGATACTCTAAATGACAAATGACGAAAAGGAAACATCATGGCCATCCAGGACGATGTAGCTGACAAGCAGAAGGCAATCCAGAGCCGGCAGGACCAGAAGGATGCGTCGGAGCAGCGTGGCGAGGAGAGCAAGGAGGCGGTGCAGACCGGCCCGGTGATTCATCCCGGCCCGCCGATGGCGTCGCAGCACCTGAGCAAACCGGGCATCGAGGCCGAAATGGAGCAACGGCCCCAGTTCATGGCCGAGCACTACAAGGGCAGCGGCAAGCTGCAGGGCCAGGTGGCGATCGTCACCGGCGGCGACTCGGGCATCGGGCGCGCGGTGGCGGTACTGTTCGCGCGCGAAGGCGCCGACGTCGCCATCCTGTACCTGAACGAGCATGAGGATGCGGCCGAAACCCAGCGCTGCGTGGAGGCCGAGGGCCAGCGCTGCGTGACGGTGGCCGGCGACGTCAAGGACATGGCGTTCTGCCAGGAGGCGGTCGACAAGGTGGTGGCGCAGTGGGGGCGGCTGGACGTACTGGTTAACAATGCGGCGTTCCAGGAGCATGCGTCGTCGCTGCTCGACCTGACCGAAGAGCGCTTTGACGAGACGATGCGCACCAACGTGTATGGCTACTTCCATATGGCGAAGGCGGTGCTGCCGTATCTGAAGCGGGGCGCATCGATCATCAATACGGGGTCGGTGACGGGACTGAAGGGCAGCAAGATGCTGCTTGACTATTCGACCACCAAGGGTGCGATTCACGCGTTCACGATGTCGCTGGCGGCGAACCTGATCGACAAGGGCATCCGGGTCAATGCGATCGCGCCGGGGCCGGTGTGGACGCCGCTTAATCCGGCGGACAAGCCGGCGTCGGAGATTGCCCAGTTTGGCGCCGACACCGATTATCACCGCGCGGCGCAGCCGGAAGAGCTGTCGCCGGCGTATGTGTTTCTGGCTTCATCGGTCTGTTCCAGTTATATCACCGGGATCGTGTTGCCGGTGACCGGCACGGTTGGCGAGTAAGCTTCATTCATCGAGGGGAATCGGTATGGCACGCAGCATGTGGAAAGGGGCGATCAGTTTTGGGCTGGTCCACATCCCGGTCGAGATGTACCCGGCAGTACAAACTCATGGACTTGACCTGACCATGCTGGATCGCCGCGATTTTTCGCCGGTGGGTTTCAAGCGCTACAACAAGAACAACCAGAAGGAAGTGACCTGGGACGATATCGTCAAGGGGTATGAATACACCGCCGGCGAGTATGTGGTGCTGTCGGACGAGGACCTGCGGCGCGCCAATCCGGAGGCGACCGGCACTATCGACATCCTCGCTTTTGTCGACGCTGAAGATGTGCCGCTGCTGTACTACGAACAGCCCTACTATCTGGCGCCCGGCAAGGGCGGCGACAAGGTGTACGCGCTGCTGCGCGAGACGTTGCGCTCGGCCGGCAAGATCGGCATCGCGACGGTGGTGATCCGTGTGAAGCAGCATCTGGCGGCGCTGGTGTGCGTGGGCGATACCATCGTGCTCAATACGCTGCGCTTTGCCGACGAGATCCGCGAGACTGATGAGCTGAAGATTCCGACCGCCAGTTCCAAGACCGCGGCCGTGTCGGACAAAGAGCTGAAGATGGCGATGGCGCTGGTCGAGGGCATGAGCGAGGAATGGAAGCCGGAGCAGTATCACGACACTTATCGCGAGGACGTACTTGCGCTGGTGGAGCAGAAGGTCAAGGCGAAAGAGACCAAGACCATCACCATGCCGGGCAAGGAAGCGGCGCGGCCTGCTTCCAGCAATGTGGTCGACCTGGTAGCACTGCTGCAGCAAAGTATTGGCGGGAAGAAGTCAGGCAAGGGCAAGGCAGCGGCGGAGTTTTCTGAGGACGATGCTGAGGTTGCGGCGGAGGATGATGACGAGCCGCCACCGCCACGCAAGGCGCGCAAGCCAGCGGCGAATGACGAGGAGGAAGCGCCCTCTTCTGCGAAGCCTCGCAAGGTGGCTTCTTCGAAGAGTACGGAGAAGATTGCGGCTTCGGCTTCTGCTAATGCGGCAAAGCCGAAGAAGGCCGCTGCGTCGAAGTCATCTGCTGCTGCGCCGGCCAAAACGCATTCGCCGGCGCGGCGGAAGTCGGCGGCTTAAGCGCAATGGAGGACTGGATCGACCTGGTGCAGTGGCCCGCTATGGCGGTGACCCTGTATGCGGCGTACCTGATTGGGTCGAAGCGGCCGGATCGGCGAATCTTCGGGTTCTGCATGTTCATCCTCAGTAACTTGCTGTGGATTTTTTGGGGGTGGCATGATGAGGCGTATGCGTTGATTGCGTTGCAGGTGGCGTTGTTGGGGACGAATGTGCGGGGGATTGTGAAGAACGAGGAGTAGTCGCAGAGCACCTTTCAAACATACTTCGCCGCAGTCCTCATTAGTCAACTTCCGCGTCAAGTTCGGACGATACCGTCTCGGGAGACTTGCTGGGCGCACTCCCATCAACATCAGCTCTCGTCGAAAACTCGCCGGTTTCTGATGTGCCCATCAGCTTCACGGCGAGTGTCGGTAATTGTCTTCACGGCCCTACTTGCGACAAGGTCCGTAATCTCATGCAAGTCCGCAGTGTCCGCATCGCTCATCACAGGAAAAGACCCTGGCGATATCGCATCTGCGGCAAGCACCCTCCTCTCCAGCCTGTTTAACACTTTTCCCGCGGTTCTCCGCTCCTTTATCCTTGCGATAGCCACGGAACGGTCATCGGCAGTCATAGGCCCTAACAAGCGGAACGAAGCGTGGGGATCGTGGATGTGCTCGTCGAAAAATCGCCATACCGTTACCGGTACGGTCAGCTTGCTGCGTTTCTCATCTGCGGCGGCACGACGGACAAGAGACATGGGACCATGGTGCTTCTTGATCCGTTCAACGTGCCACATGTCCTGAAGGAAATCTTTCTCGCTGGCCAGCATATCTTCTCTATCCTGTGCATTCGCCGCCTTATAGCTGCTGAGCTCTTTAAAGTTTGGACCCGCCTGTATGCGCCAACGCCAATATAACCGCATATGATCGAATAACACTTTTTCTACAGTTACGGACTGGCTACGCGACCACTCGGCGTAATCCCGGAATCCGATAGCTAACTGCTTACTAATCTGAAAATCCGCAGCTATCGCTTTTTCGGCGTCTAATTCTCGCATACTTAATAAGGGTACGCCGGTTTTTTGCGCTTCCAAGTACATGTGCACGAGAGGAATTTGCGATACCAAATTGGAGCGGTCACCGATCGCTTTCCCCTGATCGGCGGGACTGTAGCCTCCCCCCACATCGCAATGCGCGCCTGGATATACAACCTCGACGCAATTGGATGGGTAAATAGATTTATCCCGGGACGATGAGAGGGGAAACGACTTCCGTATCTCGTGCGCCGCGACGAAGTGCACACACCGCTCGACAATTTCTGGAATTCTCATCGTCCCGTCTGCCCAATCGAGAAAACCGCTTCCCACCGGCGAAGAATCAGCGATACCTACAGATGCAACGGTATCGAAGATACCTACGAATTGAAAGCGAATAGGTATTCCGCAGAACCGGTAACCGCCACGCGTTCCCTCGGCACAGCATTCACTAAGCCAATTGCAAAACGCGCGTGCTTCTGCTGCGCCTCTAGAAAATCCGAATACCGACAAATTTATAAACTTTACAATTGGACGTTTTCCAAAAATACTCGCGACAAGTTGCTTTTCCAATTCACCGAAATATCCGGCGCGCTTACCTTTTCCCAAAAGCCACGCTGTCTTAAGTCCGTTCGCTTGACTCGTGACTACCCGACGCGCTTCCGCTGCCGGAACCAAATCCCGGTCGCCGTGTACCGCTCTAAATATGGAGTTATACACTTGAATCATGGCGTAGTCGATGCGTGAGTCCCCGCCAGCGCCCGTTGCCTTCCCGTCGTCAGATTCTCTCATCTCGCCGATCTCTGGGAAGGGGGTTCCTAAGCCGGGTATGTAATATCTAAAATATCCCGTTTTCGATGAGTCCCGATGAGCGTCAAAGAGCACTGCTACATTTGAATAGCTACCGTCGTTTTTATCGCGATATTTATTATTGTTTGTTCCGTCGAAGAAAATTCCTATTGATACGACACGTTCACAAGTAATTTTTCCATCATTGGACAGGCAAGCGAAGGCTGCAGCCCGTTGACTTTGTTCTTTCGGTGATAATTTCCGTAGTCCTGGAAGTTTAGCGTTGGGGGTTTCGACCGAACTCATTGCGCCCTCCGTTCTTTCTTCGCGTCTTCTGGATAGCCAGGTCTTGTCGGAAAATTTGGATTCCCAATCCCGACATCGGAAACGAAAACCTTTACTTCGTCGTCAGGAAAGAAAAGAACATATACGTTTCCTTCTACAACATATTTATCTACGGCGACAATTCTTTCGAGTTGTTTTATCTTCCACGTTGTCCCGCTCGCGTCGCGCCCATCTGAACGTGCCCATTGAACTTTCACTCTAAAGTTCGGAGTCCATGTCCTTGGATAGATAGCACAGCACACATGGCCACCACCGCCGGTGTAGGTGCCTAGGCGCATCCCGCCGGCACCGTCAACCGTAAACCACTGTATCCCGTTGTCCGAATAGTTCGCGCCAACTATCCCGCCCATGCCGACCGCATGTTCTGCAGGAGCTTCGACCGGCTGACAGCCCGAGATAATTGACAAAACCAGTGCAATCCCAAGCGCCCGCTTGCTGTGTGTGCCAATCAATTCCAATCTCATAATTCACTTTCAAGGGTGTGTTCCAACGGGTAGTGATGACCTCGGGATAACGTATCCCACGTTTCATCGGTCCAATTCGCAACAAGCGCGGAAAAGCTGATGGCCTTATGCCGAATTTTTTGCCATGCACCAACCAGAATTGGATTGAGATAAAACGACTCTTGAGTCGTTAGGGCGATCACGCAAAACTGAAAGATTTCTCCGGTCGCCTCAAGCCCTAGGCGCCTAGCCGCTGTAACTAGCTTGGTAAGGCGAGCGTGAAATAGACCGAGGCCACCTTCAGGCACCAAGTCTGTGGCCCCTTCGCAGAACAGGTGGAAAATCTCGTCAGCTTCGCACGATGCCATCATTGACGAGAATTGCTTCTCTGAAAGAATTAATTTTTCCAAGCCACTTTCTGTAGGGCCAGAGTGGCGCGGCGAGAGAGATATGGAGTTAAGGTTCTCATTAAGCGGACAGATGGCTCCGTGACGATCAATTATCTGCCATCCGTCAATACTGTTCGCCAGCCTAGAACGCTGATGAGCATGAATCACTTCCATAAGGGCTGGAGTGACGCGGGTGTCCGCGAACCGGCAATAAAGTTCGACGCATCCTCCGTGCGCGCCCGCGCTAACCAGCGCAAGGTGTCGACCAAATGAACCACGTCGCTGCAAGCGTCCAATACCGCTACAGATGGAAAGCCAGACGACCTCTCAAGTACGCAACCCAGAAATTCGGTCGGGCTGTATGCACATGACAGTCGTATCAGATGCGGGGCAAGTTTTCCATAAGAAGAGAACTCTGTGCCAGCAAGCACATTGACGATTCCATTTGGGCGCACATCCTTTAGTAGCCCACTAAGTATTGGTTCGCCGAGGACTGCACGGTCAACCAACACCCACTTCTCGTAGTTCGCACAAGGCTGAGGTGTTCCAAGCCAACCGACTAGTTCGGATTTGACGCATGACTGGGGTCGATCCTGCATGTAATTCACCATGGCCGCCTTTCTCAATCATTTTGGGATTGCAAATGGAATTCCCGACTTAACTGCGACCAACAGGCATTCAACGCAGATCGATTTTGGCAAAAGCGGCATTGAATAGTTGAACTTTGTTTGATTGCCGAATTTTTTCATACCCGCATGAACTGTAATCTTGCCAGGGCACTGCACCGTGATATTGCCGCCGTCGATGGTGATGTTGGCGCCGCCGGCGGTGGACAGGCTGATGCTCTTTGCGGCGGCCCAGTCCATGTGGGCGTTGGCGCTGATGACATTGATATCGTCGCGAGCTTGCACTTTGAGTTCGTCTGCCTGCGCTTGGTAGTCGATCGCGCCCTTGCCGGCGATGAGTTGTAGGCCGACGTCGCCTTCGCCGGCTTTTACGGCGCCCGCGAGCACGCCAATGGCTTGGCCGCTGTGGACGCGCATCTGGCCGCCGGCGGTGAACTCGGTGTCGGCTCCGCTAGCAATCGTCACGGTTTCGCCGGTGGACAGCTGGACATCCTGGCCGGCTACAACGCCGAGACCTGCTTTCGCAGCGATGCCAATCATCGGCGCACCGGCGTGAGGCACCTTGCCGGCGCCGGCGTCGACATTTTTCGATCCCGCGTCGGAGCGCGCCTCGTCAATGCTATTTTTGCTGAGCATTCCTGCTGATGCCGTCCACAACGCCTTCAGCGGCGCTGCTTCGTCGTCGATTGCGCTGGTTCCTGCCTTGGTCGCGCCGAGGTGGCCTGCGAGGCCGACCGTCTCGTGGGTCTTGGCGGCTGCGCTAAAACTTTCGGCAAGTTTTATCGCCTGCTTCAGCAGCGCGTTGCCGGATGCGTTCTCGCCTGCAGCTTCGCGAACCGCGGAAGAATGGCTGATCTTGTAGCTCGATATCAGCAAGCCGGCGCCGGCACGTAAAGCGCCGTAGGCATCCGTCCGCAACTCGGCGCCACTACCGCGGATGCTGCCGCGATAGTTGTCGGCGGTGTGGATCAGGTGGCCAAGGTTGAGCTCGGTTGCCGCATGCGTAGTCTTGAGCTGAATACGGCCCTGTCCGTCAGTATCGTCGAACAGCAACTGGTTATAGCCACGACCGCCAAACTCCTTGCTGCGCACGCCCCACTGAGCCGAGTTGTTGCGATGCCCTGCGCTGCCGGCCGATGCGCCGTGCCATACCGGGCTGTTGCCACCGGCGAGGTTGACCTGTCCCGATGGCATTTGATCGTGGGCGCGTTCGAAGGCAGCGCTGCTGCTTTCACGGTCCGATACGCCGCGGGGGGTCGGCATCACACCACCCTCGCCTCGCCCGTTGTACAGTGCGCCGACTATCACAGGGCGGTCGATGTCGCCTTCGATGAACTTGACCAGCACTTCCTGGCCGATGCGCGGCAGAAATTGGCTGCCCATGCCGGCGCCGGCGGAACGTTGGCCGACGCGCACCCAGCAGGCCGCATCGCTTTCCTGCCAGTGAAAACGGATTCGCACGCGGCCGAGCCGGTCGCAGTAGATTTCATCGGCGCCATTCGGCTCGTCCGACCCATCCGGTCCCACAACGATTGCGGTCTGGCTGCCGTTGGCAGTCGGAGCAACCCTCAGCTCCATCTTCGGGCGCCATGGCCGCTCGAGGGGAATCGCCTCGAAGCAGTTGGCATAACCGCTCTTCTGCGCCTGCTCTACTGCCCGGTCAAATTCGGCGAGGGGAATTCCCTTGATAGACTCTTCAAGCAGCTCCGGCAGCGCCCCAAACAATTCGGTCAATCCATTTTTGGCAGTGACCGGCAGATTGTTCACACCAACGCTTGCTACCCGCGTCAGCACAAACTCAGGCGCGTCATAGCGATATTTTTTCATCGGGATGTCCGTGATGCATATGCGCGTGCCTGGCCGCAAGGTACGCACGGTCGACCTTCCCTGCCAAATGAAGCCACGCGCCTCATACGCTTCCATCTTCAGCCCGGCATAGCGGCGAGCCTGGCGCGCGTCGGCGTAGGCGTACTGTCCGGGCGCATCGAAACTTTCGACGGCCTGAGCATTTTTTCCGCCGATCGGATACTTGGTCGACACGCTGACCGACACAGTCTGCTTAGCCTTGTAGTCGTAGCTGAGCACCTTCACCACAGCAACGCCGAGTTTGCGAAACGCCTGCAGGTACTGAATGCTGTCGCTATTTTCGACCGCGCTGGCGGCGTGGTATCGGATGCCGCCACCTGCTTCGCTGCTGACGTCATCCGGCGCCGCGCTCAGCTGACTGCTGTCGGCGAACAACACCATTCGGCTGCCGTCATCGTGCTCCTCGAAGCGCCAGCCTAGTCCTTCTTCAGTCAGCAGCCTGGTGACGAAGTCGAGGTCGGATTCGCGGTACTGGCAGCAATAGCTGCGGGCGACAGCGTCGCTCATGAACAGGTTGACATCGCCGCTCCACACCCATTGCGCATACGGCTGATACTGCTCGAACACCGAATCGATGATCTCGATCACGGTCTTGTCTTGCCAGGCGCGGCTGCTGCGCGCCTGGCTCAGCAACCAGATCCACGGCGACAGGCGCAGCCGGTAGCGCGCCAGGCCGCCGTCGCTGCCGAGCGAAGCAATCTTGCTAACGAAGCCGCTAAAGCTGGCGCGCGTGCCGTTGGCCAAGCTGATCTCGAGGCATGTTTCCTGCCCCAGCAGCGAAGCTTGCGCAATCTTTGACCGGGTCGACAGCGCAATGACGTCAATGCCGCCAACGCCCAGCAGCTGTTCGTCGGCGGCGAATGCGTCGACGAGCAGACTGGCGCCCTTGCGCTCATCCTTGAATTTCAGCTCATAGAGCCGTGTGTGGCTGCTGAATTCGGACAGCGCACTCAGCACTTCACGGGCAAGCGAGGAACTCATAAGCAGACGGCGCCTTTCGACAAAATTGACAACGGGCAGGAGATTCCTATCGGAAAATACTAAGCCCGTGCCTTTGCCGCTGCTTGATATTGATCAACCTCCGACGACCATCAGGGTGAACGGGTACACGTATGCCTGCAGCGATACCACGCCGCCGACCAGCATCGCGAGCACGACCGAGTGGAAGAACACGTAGCGCAGGATGTCGCCCTCGTGGCCGCTCCACTTGGTCGCGGTGGCCGCCACGACGATCGACTGGGCGTCGATCATCTTGCCCATCACGCCTCCGGAGCTGTTGGCCGACGCCATCAGGATCGGCGACAGGCCGAGCTGTTCGGCGGTAGTCTTCTGCAGGCTGCCGAACAGCACGTTGGCGGCCGTGTCGGACCCGGTCAGGGCGACGCCGAGCCAGCCGAGCATGGTGCCGAACAGCGTGTAGAACGCACCGGTCAGCGCGAACGCCAGGCCGAGCGTCGCATCCAGGCCCGAGTACCGCGTCAGATAACCGACCGCAAACATCGCGCAGATTGTCATTAGCGAGAAACGCACCAGCTTGATGGTCTCCCAGTATTCCTTGACTAGCTGGCGGACCGAATAGCCCATCAAGAACCCTGCCAGGATGGCGGAAACAATAATGCCGGTGCCGGCCATGGAGAGAACGTTGAAGTTGTAGACGGCCGCTTCCAGCACAGGCTCCTTGACCACAGGCGGCATCTTCATGATCATCGTGTCGAGACCGGGGATGGGATACCTATAAGACCAGATGGCGTCGAGCAGCTTCTTGAACCAGGGCGTGCCCCAGATAAATACCAGGATCGACAGCAGCGCCCACGGCATCCACGCCTTGACGACAGAAATCCTGGCGCCGGTCGCGTCGTGGGTCGGCACTTCGTCATGGACGACGTCTTTCAATGAGTCGTCATGGTAGTTCGCGAAGGCGACTGTGCGCCAGACCTGCTTCGGCTGCCACACTTTCAGGAACAACACCAGCGATCCCATCGAGATGATCGAGGCGATTACATCGACCAGCCATGGGCCGTGGTAGTTGGAGACGACGAATTGCGGGATCGCGAACGAGACGCCGGTCACCAGGATGGCCGGCCATATCTCGGCCATGCCGCGTCTGCCGGCGAACGCCCAGATCAGCCAGAACGGCACCAGCAGCGAAAAGAACGGCAACTGGCGGCCGATCATCGAGGACAGGTCGTGCAGGTCGAGTCCGGTAACGGCCGACAGCGCGATGACCGGCGCGCCGAGCGCGCCATACGCTACTGGCGCGGTGTTGGCGATAAGGGCCAGGCCGGATGCGGCCAGCGGCGAAAAGCCGAGTCCAATCAGGATGGCGCCGGTGACGGCCACCGGCGTACCGAAGCCGGCCGCGCCTTCGAAGAATGCGCCGAAGCAGAAGGCGACCAGCAGTAGTTGAAGCCGCCTGTCTTCGGTGATGCCGCTGATGCTGTTTTGCAGTACCTTGAAGTAGCCGTTCAGCGTTGTCAGACGGTGCAGGAAGATGATGTTGAGGACGATCCAGCCGATCGGGAACAAACCGGCAGCGATGCCGTAGCCGGCCGCCTTGACCGCCATGTCGGCCGGCATGCCAAAAATGCTGACGGCGATGCCGATGCCGATCAGCAGCGCGAGCCCGGCCGCATAGTGCGCGCGCATGTGGAAAAATGCCAGCGCCGCCAGCAGCACGGCGACCGGAATGCCCGCCGCGATGGTCGACAGCGCGAAGTTTTGCAAGGGATCGTACACATGCTGCCAGATCATGATTGCCTCCGAATTTATACGGTGAGCGCTCTACCCCATCTGACTTCGAGTGTAGTCCCGGTTGCGGAACAACGTTGATTCGTTACCCCGGCGTAAACCCCAGCTTCTTCATCGCCGCGGTCAGGCTGCGCGCACTTTTCGCATACGCCGCCCACGGCTCGTTTCCCTTGTCCAGGCGCGTGTGCGCGGTCTGCACATTCCAGTGGTCGCCGCCCTTGATCGACGGCAGTTCTTCCCAGCTGATCGGCACCGAAATGCCCAGGCCAGGACGCACGCGCGCCGACCACGCGGCCGCCGTGGTGGCGCCGCGGCCATTGCGCAGATAGTCGATGAAGATCTTGCCGACGCGGTTGCGCGGGCCGCTCTTGAAGGCAAACCGGTCCGGCAAGGTCATCGCCATGTGGCTGACCACCTGCTGCGAAAAATCCTTGACCGTATCCCAGTCGTACGCCGGCTTGATCGGCACCACCACGTGCAGGCCCTTGCCGCCGCTGGTCTTGACGAACGACGTCAGCCCGAGTTCGTCGAGAAAGGCCTTCATCAGTGCAGCCGCTTCCTGGATCGTCTTCCAGTCGACGCCCTCGCCCGGGTCCAGGTCGAAGATGACGCGATTCGGCGTTTCATAGGCCTTGCCGACCGCGTTCTGGCTGTGAAACTCCACCACGTTCCACTGCGCCGCGGACAGGATGCCGTTGACGGTGGCCACCTCCAGCATCGGCGGATGGTCGGGATCGAGCGCCTTGTCCATCTGCTTCATGCCGGGCAGCTTGCCGATATCGGCGTGCTTCTGGAAAAACAGCTCACCACCGACGCCGGCCGGCGCGCGCACCAGCGACAGCGGGCGCCCCTTCAGGTGCTCGATCATCAGCGGGCCGACCAGCGCGTAGTAGCGCACCAGGTCGAGCTTGGTGGCGCCGCTCTGGGCGTCGATCACCCGCTCCGGATTGGTGACCTTCAGGCTGGCAGGCAGCTTGCCCTCGGGCGCGACGGGTTCGGTTTGCTTGTCCACGACTTCCTCCACTTGTTTGGCCGTTTCGCGCGTGATGACCCTGGCCGGCTTGTCGTCGCGCAGTCCCTGGAAGACGGCATGCCTGACCGAGCCGGAGCTGGTCCACTCTGCAAAGCTGACCTCGGCGATCAGCTTCGGCTTGACCCAGTGGTGCTTGCGTCCGGCCACCGCTTTCGGTGGAAACGGGCTCTCGTCGGTGTCGAGCTTGCTCAGTTTGGCCTTCAGGTCGCGCAGGCTCACTTCGTTAAAGCCGGTGCCGACGTTGCCTGCATACTGCAGCACGCCATCCTTGTCGTAGGTGCCGAGCAGCAGCGCGCCGATGCCGGTGCGCGAGCCTTGCGGATCGGTGTAGCCGGCGATGACGAATTCCTGCCGCTGCCCGCACTTGAGCTTGATCCAGTCCGGCGAGCGGCGCTGCACGTAGCGCGAGTCACGCCGCTTGCCGATGACGCCTTCAAGTCCCATCTTGCAGGCGGCCGCGACCAGCTCGCCCGGATCGCTGCCAAATTCGTCGCTGAAGCGCACCACGTTCGAGTCCGACTTGTCGAGCACTGCCTGGAGCGCGGCGCGGCGCTCCACCAGCGGCACCTCGCGCATGTCGTAGCCATTCAGGTATGGGGCGTCGAACAGGAAGAACACGATCGGCGCCGTGTTGGAGCCGTCGAACGCGAGCTGCAGCATGCCGAAGTTGGGGCGCCCGTCACCGTCGTGGACGACAATCTCGCCGTCATACCAGCCGTCCGGCAGCTTCATTTTCAGCAGTTCTTTTTGCAGCGGGACGAGCTTGGCGGTCCAGTCCTTGCCGTTGCGCGAAATCAGCGCGACGCTCTTGCCCTGCACCCGCGCCAGCATGCGGTAGCCGTCGAACTTGATCTCGAACACCCAGTCTTCCGGCGTGGATGGCGGCTTGTCGACCAGCGTGGCAAGTTCGGGCGCGAATTCGTCGGGCAGCTCCGCCTTCACGGCGCCGGCCGGCGCCTTGCCGCGGGCGACTTTTGCCTTCGGCGCCGCGGCCTCGACCGGCACCGCTTTCTTCTTCGGAGCCTTGGGCGCCTTCAGCGTCTTGACGCTGTCGGGCATTTCGTCGACCACCGAGAACTCGCTGGCGGGCCGCGCGAAGTCGTCCTTTTCCTTGATCAGCAGCCACGGCTCCTGCTTCTCGCCCTTGCCCTTCATGCGGATCAGCGCCCACTTGCCGTGCATTTTGTGGCCGTGCATCTCGAACTTGAGGTTGCCCGCTTCGTAGCCCGTGTGCGGATCGCCCTGCGGCTGCCAGGTGCCCTTGTCCCAGATGATGACCTTTCCGGCGCCGTACTGCTTTTCGGGGATGGTGCCTTCGAAACTGGAATACGAGATCGGATGGTCTTCGACATGCACCGCCATCCGCTTGTCCTTGGTGTCGTAGCTGGGGCCCTTCGGCACGGCCCAGCTTTTCATGGTGCCGTCGAGCTCCAGGCGAAAGTCGTAATGGAGCCGGCTGGCCCAATGCTTCTGGATGACGAACGTGAGGCCGTCGAGGCCCGCCTCGCCGCCTTCGGCCGGTTCGGAGGTGATCGAGAAATTGCGCTTTTCCTTGTAGGCTTTGAGTGCGTCTGGCATTGGAGTACCCCTGCGTTCAATATACTGACGAGTCTATGGGGAGGGCCGCGCGGCGACTGTTCGCCACCTAACCGTGTGCGGGGAAGCGACGGCTGCCTGAAAGCGCAATGTGGGTTATGCTCGGATGAACCGCCGTGTTTTTACTCAATCTTCATAAGGACCGCCATGCAGAAAATCGTCTTCCTCGACCGCGACAGTTTGCTTGCCAACGTGCGCCCGCCCGCCTTCGAGCATGCGTGGCGCGACTATCCGGCCACGCAGCCTGGCGACGTGGTCGAGCGGCTGGCCGGCGCCACCATCGCCATCACCAACAAGGTGCCGGTGCGCGCGGCCGATATTGCCCGGCTGCCTGACTTGAAGATGATTGCTGTGGCGGCGACCGGGACCGACAACGTCGACCTGGCGGCCTGCCGCGAGCGCGGCATCGTCGTGTCGAACATTCGCAACTATTCGGTGGTGGCGGTGCCGGAGCACGTCTTTACCATGATCCTGGCGCTGCGCCGCAACCTGCGCGCCTACTGCGCCGATGTCGACGCCGGCCTGTGGCAGAAGTCGAGCACGTTCTGCCTGTTCAACCATCCGATTGGCGACCTGGCCGGCAGCAAGCTGGGCATCGTCGGCTACGGTGCGCTCGGGCACAAGGTGGCGCAGCTGGGACGCGCCTTCGGCATGCAAGTGTGCGTGGCCTCGCGCTCGCCGGTGCAGGACGCCGAAGTGACGAACATGGCGCTGGAAGAATTGCTGCGCACCTGCGACGTGATCAGCCTGCACCTGCCGCTGAACGAGCAGACGCGCAACATGATCGGCGCGCGCGAGCTGGCGATGATGAAGCCGACCGCGCTGCTGATCAACACGGCGCGCGGCGGGCTGGTCGATGAGGCGGCGCTGGCGCAGGCGCTCAAGGATGGCGTGATCGGCGGCGCCGGCTTCGATGTGCTGAGCAAGGAGCCGCCGGCGGCGGACAATCCGCTGCTCGGCGTGCATCAGCCGAACTTTATCCTGACGCCGCACGTGGCGTGGGCCAGCGCGGGGGCGATGCAGACGCTGGCCGATATGCTGGTCGATAATGTCGAGGCGTTCGTGACGGGCCAGCCGCTGAATGTCGTCGTGTAGACCTTTAAGACGTCATCCCCGCATTACTAGAACGTGCCTGGCAGCAAGATGTTCTTGTCGACATGGTTGACGTCGCGCAGGCCGCAGAACGCCATCGTCAGATCGAGCTCGTTGCGGATGATGTCGAGGCACTTGGTGACGCCCGCTTCCCCGCCGGCGCCCAGGCCATACAGGAACGGGCGGCCGATATAGACGCCCTTGGCGCCCAGCGCCAGCGCGCGGATCACGTCCTGGCCGGAGCGGATGCCGCCATCCATGTGCACTTCGATGCGGTCGCCGACCGCCTCGACGATCGCCGACAGCGCGCCGATGCTCGACTGCGCGCCATCGAGCTGGCGGCCGCCATGGTTGGACACGATCAGCGCGTCGGCGCCGCTGTCGGCAGCGAGCCTGGCGTCCTCGACGTCCATGATGCCCTTGATGATCAGCTTGCCGCCCCAGCGCTGCTTGACCCACGCCACGTCGTCCCACGACATGGCAGGATCGAACTGCTGCGACGTCCACGACGACAGCGACGACATGTCGGACACGGCGCTGGCGTGGCCGACGATGTTGCCGAAGCTGCGGCGCCTGGTGCCGAGCATCTCCATGCACCAGGCCGGCTTGGTCATCAGGTTGGCGATGTTCGCCAGAGTCATCTTCGGCGGCGCCGTCATGCCGTTGCGGATATCCTTGTGGCGCTGCCCCAGCACCTGCAGGTCGAGCGTGAGCACCAGCGCCGAGCATTTGGCGGCGCGGGCGCGCTCGATCAGGCGCTCGATGAACGGGCGGTCCTTCATCACATACAGCTGGAACCAGAACGGCTTGGTGGTGTTGGCGGCGACGTCCTCGATCGAGCAGATCGACATCGTCGACAGCGTGAACGGCACGCCGAATTTTTCGGCGGCGCGCGCGGCGAGGATCTCGCCGTCGGCGTGCTGCATGCCGGTCAGCCCGGTTGGCGCCAGCGCCACCGGCATCGACACTTCCTGGCCGACCATCGTGCTGCGCAAGCTGCGGTTTTCCAGGTTGACGGCGACGCGCTGGCGAAACTTGATCTTGCCGAAGTCATCGGTGTTGGCACGGTAGGTCGATTCGGTCCATGAGCCGGCATCGGCATAATCGTAGAACATGCGCGGCACCCGCTTTTTTGCCAGCACGCGCAAGTCTTCGATCGTGGTGATGATGGTCATGGAACGTCCTTATGATGAATGAGACATCTAATCTAACAGATGCGCTGCCTGGCGAAAAATCTTTCGGCCGCCCGGTGGCGCCCTTTCAACGGCCTCTGGACAAACCGGCGCGCTGCCCCTACAATGCTGCTTCTTCGGAGGGCAAGTCCTCCGGTACCGATGCAAAGGAGCGCGTCGGAACTCCAGGCAGCAATGTTTTAGCTTGCGGAAACGGTAAATTTTACTCTTCCGGAAACAAAACGAAACTGCTAGAATGCTTGCTTTCGCGGCTGTAGCTCAGTTGGATAGAGTACTTGGCTACGAACCAAGGGGTCGTGGGTTCAATTCCTGCCAGCCGCACCAGAATATGAGGGACCAGTTCGAAAGAGCTGGTCCCTTTTTTCGTTTCCGACCGCATCGTTACTTTCTAACTATACGTCTTGGCGATTTCTTCAACCCCTGCTATAATTTTGTTTTTCGCGGCTGTAGCTCAGTTGGATAGAGTACTTGGCTACGAACCAAGGGGTCGTGGGTTCAATTCCTGCCAGCCGCACCACAATTCGTAAGATGAATGGCCCAAAGAGAAATCTTTGGGCCATTTTTCTTTGCGCCGCCGGATTGCCGGCATCCCCTCCCTATCTCATCAATTGTCAACTCTGCAGAGGAATCAGACTTCTCTGCGCGTAGGACTGACCTGACGCTTGCGCGGCAACCCAGCGACTTTTTAAACCGCGGCAACGGAAAAAGACCCGTCTCTCCTATGACGAGTTAAGTCAGCGTCTAGGTCACGCGCAACCAATTACCCTCGCGACTTGTTTGACAATCTGACGCGCGCGCCACACCGACAGGCGCTTTCGAAAACGCGCTTTGATACAGTGATCTCACCCCCCGATCCTTGATAACCATGGCTGCATGTCGCGGCTGTTTCTTGCGAGGTAACAAAATGAAAAACTCGAAATCCATGATCGCTGCATTAGTGTTGGCAACCGCTTCGCTCGGTTCGGGCGCGGCGTACGCCCAACAGGACATCTCCACCCCGCCCCAGGCGCTGAACCTGGTGGGGACCAGCGCATTCTTTGGCGATTCCTTCGACATTGACCAGGCGAACGACACCTTCTCCGATCAGTTCTCGTTCTCGGTGACGGGCGAGCTGCCGTCCAATCTCGATGCGATCGTCTCGTCGATCTCCCGCTCGGCAGCGGTCGGCCTGGACATCACAGGCCTGTCGCTGTACAGCGGAGCCGGCGCCCAGCTGGCCACCGGCACGTCAATGTCGACCGGTGCGATCGACGTCTGGACCGTGCGGGCCGACAACCTGGGGGTAGGCAGCTATTACCTTCAGGTTAGCGGCACGATGGTGTCGGACACCTCCGGCGCCTTCGGCGGCGCGGTCATGCTGCAGCCTGTGCCTGAGCCGGCAACCTATGGCATGATGCTGGCAGGTCTGGGCATGGTCGGCTTCATGGCACGCCGCCGTTCGCCGAAGTAAAGCGACAACGTCACGTCCGGGATCTGACCCCACCGAGACTCGGCGTCCCATCAGAGCCCGGTTTTGCCGTCGGCGACCAAGCTGAAGATAAAAAAACGGAAGCGGCGACGCTTCCGTTTTTGTTTTTGCCACCAGTGCCGTTACGTGCGCAGCTTCTTGACGCTGGTGCGGTTCGACAGGATTTCCTCGATCTGCTCGAAGCGCACCGGCTTGACCATGTGGTGGTCGAACCCGGCCTCGAAGGCGAGCTGGCGATCCTTCTCCTGGCCCCAGCCGGTCACGGCGATGAGCAAGGTCATCGGACCGCACGACAGGCGGCGAATGCCGCGCGCCAGGTCGTAGCCGGACATCTGCGGCAGGCCAATGTCGAGGAAGGCGAAGTCGGGACAGAAGCGCGCCGCCGCCGTCAAGGCATCCGGGCCGTTGTGGGTGATCACCACGCTGTGTCCCATCGCCGAGAGCAGCGCGCCGATGCTGTTGACGAAGTCGACGTTGTCGTCGGCCAGCAGGATGCGGTAGGTCTCCGAGCTGATGAAGGCGGCCGGCATCGTCTTGGTCGGCAGTTCCGGCTCGACGACGATCGGCAGGCGTACCGTAAATTCGCTGCCGCGGCCAATCCCTTCGCTCTTCGCTTCGATGGTGCCGTGATGCAGTTCGACCAGCCGGCGCGCCAGCGACAGGCCGACGCCGAGGCCCGCATTGGTGCGCTCCAGGGTCGAATCGACCTGGACGAACATCTCGAACACGTTGGCCAGCATGTCGGGCGCGATGCCGATGCCGTTGTCGGACACGCAGACGATCAAGTTCTTGTCCTCGACGCGGGCGCTCAAGGTCACGCGCCCGCCGCGGTTGGTGTACTTGGCCGCGTTATTGAGCAGGTTCGACAGGATCTGCGCCAGCCGGGTGGCGTCGCCATTCAGGAACACCGGCCGGTCCGGCAAGTCGATGACGAGGTCGTGGCCATGCAGCTCGACGTACGAGCGGACCACTTCGAGGGCGTCGTTGACGACCGCCTTCAGTTCGACGCGGCCGGTCTTGATGGCAAACTTGCCGGTATTGATGCGCGAGACGTCGAGCAGGTCGTCGACCAGGCGGACCATCTGGCGCAGCTGGCGTTCCATGATGTCGGTGGCGCGCTGGGTGGCCTGGGCGTCGCCGCTGCGCAGGCGCAGGATGTCGAGGCCGGTGCGGATCGGTGCCAGCGGATTGCGCAACTCGTGGGCCAGGGTCGCCAGGAATTCGTCCTTGCGACGGTCGGCCACCAGCAGCGCCTGCTCGGCGCGGTGGCGCACCTGCATCTCGTGCTCCAGGGTCAGGTTCGCTTCCTGCAAGGCGTGCGAGCGCCTGCCGATCTCGGCCAGCATGTCGTTAAAGGCCGCCACCAGCACGCCGATTTCGCCGCTGTTGTTGCCCGGCACCCGCAACGTGAAGTCGCGCCGCTGCATCACTTCGCGCGCGACGTTGGTGACCGCCAGCAGCGGGCGCGTGATGCTCTCCTGCAGCCGTGACGCCACCAGCGCGGCGATCACCAGCGCGCCGAGCATCACCGCCCCGAGGATGGTGGCGTAATTGATCAGGCGCTCGACCAGCCCGTAGCGCGAGCGCAGGTAGACGGTGCCGAGCAGCTCGCCATTCTCGACGATGTTGTGCACCACCACCAGCTCGCCCTGCTCGATGCGGTAGCCTGGCTTGCCCGGCTTGGCCGGAAAGCTCAGGTTGGCCGACGACTGCTGGGCGTAAGAGGCGAAACGGGTGCCGGCGGCCGAGTAGATCGCGCCCGACAGGATTTGCGGGCGCACCCGCAGCACGGCCAGGTTCTGCTGCGCCGTCTTGGCGTCGTTGAATGCCAGTGCCGGCGCCGTCACGCTGGCCATGATGTCGGCCTGGGTGGTCAGGTCGTCGACCCAGTATTGCTGGAACGTGCGCAGGTCGTACAGCAGCATGGCGATCGAGGCGAGCAACATGGCCACGAAGGTGGTCGACACCGCCATGATGATGAGTTTGCTGCGGACCGATCCGGTATCGTGCGTCGGCATCATGGTGCTCCTTTGCTGACGTGGTTGGCGACCGAAAGCAGGCGCGAACTGAGTTTAATGTTGTTTTTGTCGGCCGCATCGAGCGACACATCGAAGCGCACGCGCTCCTCGACAACCCTGAAGTTGATGATGGAACCGGCCTGCAGGCCGTTGCCGCATTCGGTGACGACCAAGGTCGGCGCGCGCGCCTGGCGCAGAACGCCGGCGACGCGGGCGCAATCGGCGCCGGCGACGAACAGCAGGTGCACGCCCGGATTGTCGCCATCGAGGAACTGCTTGACGACGATAGCCCGGCTATTGATGGCGCGGCCGGCAACGATGCGTGCCAGCTCGGCGGCCATGTCTTCCGCGCCGATCACACCGATCACGACCGGCGAAGCGGCGTCGCCAAAAGCACTGGCGGGAAACTCGGTGTAACCGAGAAACTTGTAAATGAAGGCAGCCTTGACGCTGCGCTCGAGCTCGACGCCGGCAGGCTGCGCCAGCACCGGCGCGCCTGACATGGCCAGCGCGGCCAGCACGGCGGCCAGCACGCCACGCAGCACGGAGCGAAACGGCGCGCTCAAAACCGCATCGCCATGTTGAACAGCACCGCGTGCTCGACAACCAAGGCAAGAGAAAGCAGCAGCGGTGGCAGTGATGGTTTCAGCATGGTTGCTATCGTAGAACATTTTCAGTGACGCATAAAGGAGCGCACGCCAGACCAGTGGCAAACGACCCTTTTTTTGTGCAACTTAAGTACGGAAAACCGGCGCTCCAGTGGCGCGCGGCGGTGTAATAATAGCTTGCCCTACAGACATACGGCAGCTTATTTGGAAACATCATGCATCGTGCCACGATTATCCTTGCCAGCGCCCTGCTTCTGTGCATCTGTGCTGCGGCCCGGCCCACCTTCCGCGCACCGGACGGCAATACGCGCAGTTTCGCCGCCGTCGACGCCGACATCGCGCGCCTGATGGCCGCCACCGCCGTGCCCGGGCTGGCGCTGTGCATTATCGCGCCGCCGGCGAGGTCATCGCCCACCAGAAACGCAGCCGGGCGCGCGCGGCGGGCTCGATGGACACCACGCTGGCCGACTATGCGGCGTTTTTTGCCGGCGTGCTGCGCTGTGACGGCTTGTCCGCCGCCAGCCACACGGCGATGCTGTCAACGCAGCTGGCGATCGTCTCGCCGCGCCAGTTTCCATCGCACTGGCCGGGCGAGACCGATGCGAACCGCGCCATTGCGCTGTCGGCCGGGCTGGGCTGGCCGGTATTCGAGGGACCGATGGGCAGGACGTTCTTCAAGGAGGGCAGCGACGACGGCACCAACAACGTGGCGTTCGGCCTGGTGCGCCAGCGCAGCGGGGTTGTCATGCTGAGCGACAGCTCAAATGGCTCACGGATGTTTTATCCGGCGCTCGACGCGCTGCTGGGAAACACCTGCGTGCCGTGGTTCTGGATGGGCTATGCGCCGTACGACCGGCCCGAGCTGGCGTCCAATGGCGTGGCGCCGGCGGTAACGCCAGGCTGCAGGTAAAGCGGACTATTCAGGAAAAGCCGAATTCGGCGGCCGCCTTGGCCGCCCATAGCGCTTCCTTGTAGCTATTGTAAGGCCGGTCGTACCCGTTGACAGTGCCGTCGGCGAGCAAAAAATGATTCCACCAGCCGTCGGGCGCTGTGACGATGGCGATGTCGCCGGGCGCGCAGTGCGCGGCAATCTCCTCGCCGGCTTCGAGCAAGACGATATTGACTTTCCTGTGGATGACTACTGTTGCCATGAACACCAACTTGGTTAACACCGTCGACTGCGGCGTGCGGTAGGCATGATACACAAAGCCCAGCCAGCCCAACTATTACTGAATCGCATAACTGTCATCACAACAATAAATTAGCCAAATTTTTTGCAATGCAGCATGATGCATCTGTCTCCTCTATTCTCCTCCAAGAAAATAGATTTAGCCCGCTGCTTGCAGCGGGCTTTTTTTTGCGTGCGCCCAGCATGGGCGCACTCCTGCGGGTGAAAGTCCCGTCGCGAGCTGACCACAGTGAGCGAAGTGAAGCGCAACTGCATGAGGGTGACCGAGTGTGGGAAGTAAGCGTGGAGCGTAAATCACGAGCCGATGTACAAGAACTGCATAGAAGGCGCTACCAATCAGGGCGAGCGGGCGCAAAACCGCGAAGCTCTTGTGGTCAAGGAGAAGTGGCGTAGATGCGGCGGTTGTGTGATGAAGGAGTGCGGCCCTTACCTGGGGACGCCCCGCCTTATGCCTGAAAGGGCGACGATGAAAAAAAAATCGGAGCGGGGTCTCAGCAGAGGTCATAGTAGTTAGCGGTAGCGCCGGGAAGGCTCGACCCCGCCGACGAAGGACCGAACGAGTAGGAGTGAATCCGATATGTCGATGCAGAAAGCACAGCGTCAGATGCCTGCTAACGCGGGGCGGGAGGCCGAAGGGCAAGGTGAAGCCTTGTCTGACACTTTCAGCGACGAAGCGTTCTGCCCGCGACATGCAACCGGAAGCACAGGGTCAGTGCTGCTGCAAGCGGCGTTGACGACAGAGAACCTGCGGCGGGCGTTCAAGCGTGTGCGAGCCAACAAGGGAGCAGCTGGCGTGGATGGACTGGATATCGATCAGACCTCGCGACATCTGGCAACCGCGTGGCCGTTCATTCGAGAACAACTGTTGGCAGGGACGTATCGGCCCAGACCGGTACGTCGGGTGACGATCCCGAAATCCGACGGTGGCGAGCGCGAGCTTGGCATCCCGACGGTGACAGATCGCCTGATCCAGCAAGCACTGCTACAGGTGCTGCAACCGATACTTGACCCCACTTTCAGCGAGCATAGCTATGGCTTTCGGCCGGGCAGGCGTGCGCAAGACGCGGTGTTAGCCGCCCAAGCGTATGTTCAGTCCGGTCTTCGGGTCGTAGTTGACGTGGACCTGTCGAAATTCTTCGATCGGGTCAACCACGACATCCTGATTGACCGCCTACGGAAAGGCGTGGACGATGCCGGAGTGATCTGGCTGGTGCGCGCTTATTTGAACAGCGGCATCATGGCTGGCGGGGTGGTGCAGTCGCGGACCGAAGGAACGCCGCAAGGCGGACCACTTAGTCCACTGCTTGCCAACGTGATGCTCGATGAGGTGGACAAGGAGGCTGCGCCTTTGGTCGCGCGAAGGGTAGCTGCCAACAGCCGCTGTTGGTGGCGCAATAGCGACCGACTGTTGAAGACAGTGATGACCATCGCTTACTTCGACAGACTGGGAGTGCCTCGCCTGTCTTGACCTCAACTACTCGAACCGCCCGGTGCGGACCCGCATGCCGGGTGGTGTGGCAGGGGAACAGCCATCACGGCTGTCCCCTATGCCGATCTGCACGTCGGGATCCTCAATCGTCGCCATTGACCGCCGTGACGAAATCGAACGGCCGCAGGTCGCGCCAATTTGTTGTGTATCCGGCGTCCTCGCCCAAGGGATGGGTCATCGAAAAGGCAACGTCATCCTCGCCATTGACTCGCCAGCCTTCCCGTTCGTAGAAGCGCCTTGCCGCGACATTTATCCGAAACACCCGCAATCGCAAGGTATGTCCCGCCTGTTGGCTCACCGTATTGAGTTGCGCGAGGAGTTTTGCGCCAATTCGCCGCGACCGCGCAACCGGCGTCAGTATGATCATACTCAGGTACACTTCGCGCTCGCCAAGGTCGAGTTGAAGGTAGCCACCAAATTGCGCGTCGATTTCGACGACAAAGGTCGAGGACGCCGAAAATGCTTGCTCGAAGTAAGCGATCTGCCACGCCTGGTCCCAACCCCAGATCGATTCGATATGCCGCTTCATCGCGCTTTCGTACAGGCTCCAGATGGCTGCCCTGTCTTCTTCCATGGCAATTCTGACCGCAATCTTCATATTCTTAGTATTTGTGCAAACAATATTGAGAGTATAGCGACCCGCTGGCGCCGTGTCCGCCTGGCAGTCGCTCGCTTCCGCGCTCGCGATGGCGGCGCTTTGGTGTACGATTGCGCCAATCCATTTCAAAACAACAATTTACTCCAAGGGTCCTATGCTTGAACCTGGCAAATTTTCCGGGCTCGCCGGCAGCGTGGACTGGCAGCGTACCGCGCTCGGCGACGCCGCCGCCTGGCCGCACCCACTGCGGCTGACGCTCGACATCATGTTCAATTCGCCGCTGCCAATGCTGCTGTGCTGGGGCCGCGAGCAGGTGGTGCTGTTCAACGAGGCGTATGTCACGCTGGCAGGACCTGGACATCCGCGCGCTCCGGGCGGCAACGTGCCGGCCATGCTGCCGCCGCCGCTGGCCAGCGCGCGCGGCGCGTTCGACCTGGCGTGGAGCGGCATCGCATCGCAACAGCGCGACGCTCACCTGACGTTCATCGGCGCCGGCGCCGCCCACCAGCGCGAGTGCGACCTGTTCTTTACGCCGATTAGCGGCGCGCAGCAGGAAGTGCTGGGCGTGCTGTGCGCGCTGGCGCCGAGCGCCCCGGCCGCCGCCGCCGCACCGACTACCGCCGGCCTGCGCATCCTGGTGGTCGAAGACAACCTCGATTCGCAATACCTCGTGTGCGAGATGCTCAGCGCATTCGGCCACGACAACGACGGCGTCAGCCACGCCGAAGCGGCGCTGCAAAAGCTTGCCGCCGGCAGCTACAACGTGCTGTTTACCGACGTCAGCCTGCCGGGCATGTCGGGCGTCGACCTGGCGCGCCAGGCCGTGGCCGCCAATTCGCAGCTGCACGTGATCTTCGCATCCGGCTACGGCGACACGCTGCTGCGCCAGCTCGAGTTTCCTTACCGCTCGCTGCAAAAGCCGTACGAGATCGAACAACTGCAAAAGGCACTGGCCGATGTCGCCGCCCAGCTGGCGGCCAAGGCGCCGTAAGGCCAACCGTGTGAATATATCCGGCTCGACTGCGCTAGAATCTGTTGCAGCCTGCTGCATCGCACAGCAGCAGGCAATCACTTTACGATCGCGAATCCTTACATGAAACTCCCACGCACGCCGACCCGCAGTTCCCAGCGTCAACTACGGGATCCATCAAAATGACGATCGACGGCTACGCCAGCGCGGCGACAGCCCCGGCCGCGTTGCTGCAGCAAATGCTGGAGAGTACCGATGACGCATTCTGCGCGGTCGGGCGCGACTGGCGCATCAACTACCTCAACAACCGGGCGCTGGCGCTGATGGCGCAACCTGGCAGCACCCGCGCCGACATCGCCGGCAGCCTGTTGTGGGATGCGTTAAGCGAAGTGCGCCGCAACGATGTCGAACCGTTGCTGCTGCGCGCGCTCAAACAAAGCGCCAGCGCCTGCCACGAGTTTTTCCACGCCCGGCTGCAGCGCTGGTTCGCGCTGCGCGTGTTTGCCTCGGCCAGCGGCCTGACCTGCCAGTTCCAGGACGTCACCGAGCGCAAGAGCGCCGAGGACACCTTGCGCCAGAGCGAGGAAGAACTGCGCGCGCTGGCCAACTCGATCCCACAACTGGCCTGGATGGCGCAGGCCGACGGCGCCATCGTCTGGTTCAACGAGCGCTGGTACGACTACACCGGCACCCGCGCCGAGCAGGTCGAAGGCTGGGGCTGGCAATCGACGCTCGACCCGGACGCGCTGCCGGCCATGCTGCTGCGCTGGAAAGAGTCGATCCGCACCGGCAATCCGTTCGACATGGAATACCCGATCCTCGGCGCCGACGGCCAGTACCGCTGGTTCCTGACCCGGGTCAACGCCGTGCGCGACCGCGCCGGCAACGTCGTGCGCTGGTTTGGCACCAGCACCGACGTCGACCAGGTCAAGCGCGTGCAGCAGGCGCTGCGCGAAGAATCGAACGTGCTCGAACTGCTCAACAGCACCGGCAGCGCGCTGGCCCGCCAGCGCGACCTGCGCTCGCTCCTGCAGACGGTGTCGGACGCGGCCACCGGCATCAGCGGCGCGCGCTACGGCGCCTTTGTCTACAACGGCACCGACCGTGCCGGCGAGCCGTTCACGCTGCACGCGCTGTCGGGCGCGGCGGGCGACGAATTCGCCCGGCTCGGCCAGGCCGGCGCCGGCGTAGCCATCGCGCCGATCCTGCGCGGCGAAGGCGTGGTGCGCTGCGACGACATCGGCATCGACGAACGCTGCCGCGACGCCGTGACTGGATCGGCGCCCTCCTTCGCGCTGCCGCCCGGCCATCCGCCGCTGCGCAGCTACCTGGCCGTGCCGGTGGTGGCGCGCTCGGGAGAAGTGCTCGGCCGCCTGATGTTCGGCCACCCGGAAGCGGCCATCTTCACCGAACGCACCGAGCGCATCGTCGGCGGCATCGCCGCGCAGGCGGCAGTGGCGATCGACAACACGCGCCTGTACGAAGCGGCCCAGCGCGCCGCCGAAGAGCGCAAGGACCTGCTCGAGAGCGAACGCCTGGCGCGCGCCGAAGCCGAGCGCACCAGCCAGATGAAGGACGAATTCCTGGCGACGCTGTCGCACGAATTGCGCACGCCGCTGTCGGCCATCCTCGGCTGGGCCCAGGTGCTACGCCGCGGCACGCGCGACACCGCCGACCTGCAGCGCGGCCTGCAAACGATCGAGCGCAACGCGCGCGCCCAGGCCCAGCTGATCGAGGACCTGCTCGACATGAGCCGGATTACATCGGGCAAGGTATTGCTCGACATTCAGACGCTGGCGCCGACCGTGTTCATCGACGCGGCGATCGAAACCGTGCGTCCGGCCGCCGAAGCGAAAAATATCCGGCTCGAAAAAGCGTATGCGCACGACACCGGCCCGATCGCCGGCGACCCGGCGCGCCTGCAACAGGTGATCTGGAACCTGCTGTCGAACGCCATCAAGTTCACCCCGCGCGACGGCCTGGTGCGGATCGACCTGCGCCCGGCCGGCACCAGCGTCGAGATCGCCGTGTGCGACAGCGGCGCCGGCATCGCGCCCGAATTCATCACCCACGTGTTCGAACGCTTCCGCCAGGGCGACGCCTCGACCACGCGCCAGCACGGCGGCCTCGGGCTGGGACTGTCGATCGTCAAGCACCTGATCGAGCAGCACGGCGGCACCGTGCGGGTCGAGAGCGAGGGCGAACAGCGCGGCGCCTGCTTCACGGTGGAACTGCCGAGCGCGACGCCGCAGCTGATGGCGGCGCGGCCCGACCGCGCGCCGTACAGCCCGCCGTCGCCGCTGACGCCGGACATCGAGCTGCGCGACCTGTCGGGCATGAAAGTGCTGGTGGTCGACGACGAGCCCGACGCACGCGACCTGATCAAGCGCATCCTGTCGGACTGCAATGCCAGCGTCACCACGGCCGCCAGCGCGCGCGCCGCGCTCGACGCGTTTCGCGCCGATCCGCCGGACGTGCTGGTGAGCGACCTCGGCATGCCTGGCATGGACGGCTTTGAATTGCTGGCGCACGTGCGGGCGTTCGGCAGCGACGCCGGCGGCGACGTGCCGGCCGTGGCCCTGACCGCGTTCGCACGATCGGAAGACCGGCTGCGCGCCCTGCAGGCGGGCTTTGCGGCGCATATTTCCAAGCCGGTCGAGCCAAGCCAGCTGATCGCGACGGTGGCAAGCATGGCAAGCGCGCCGACGTCGTGAAAGCGTGTTTTGGGGCTCCTACCGGCGCGCGAGCGACTGTCCTACAAGAAACAATCAGAAGTTTGCTACACTATCGGCAGAAAAAGCAGGAGTGATGCCGGATTTTGTATGCATTAGCAGACAGATCGTCCGCTGCAGCCGTACACACCGCCCGGGGCCCCGCCCTTGACCCGGGTTTAGATTTTGCGCTTTGACCGAGACCAGTATGCCGAGCCGAGAAGACATTTTAAACGCGAAGATTTTGGTAGTAGACGATTCGCCCGACAATATCGAGTTGATGGAAGAGATATTGCGCGAAGAAGGCTACACCAGTGTCAGCTCGACCATGCTGCCTGAGCAGGTGTGCCCACTGCACCGCCAGCACAACTACGACCTGATCCTGCTCGACCTGCAGATGCCTGGCCTGAACGGCTTCCAGGTCATGAAAGGCCTGAAAGAAATCGAGCAAGGCGGCTACCTGCCGGTGCTGGCGCTGACCGCCCAGCCAAGCTTCAAGATTGCCGCGCTGGAAGCGGGCGCGCGCGACTTCATCAGTAAGCCGTTCGACCTGCTCGAAGTGCACAAACGCATCCACAACATGCTGGAAGTGCGCCTGCTGTACCGCGAGCTGGCCCAATACAGCCGCGCCCAGCAAGAACTCGCATTGCACGACCCGTTGACCGGGCTGCCGAACCGGCGCCTGCTGGAAGACCGGATCGAGACGACCTTGCAACACGCCAGCCGCAACCATCACAAGGCGGCCATCATGTACCTCGACCTCGATGGCTTCAAGACGATCAACGACACCTACGGGCACGCCTATGGCGACGAAGTGTTGAAAACGGTCGCGCAGCGCCTGCTGGCCTGTTCGCGCAAGGAAGACACCGTGGCGCGCCTCGGTGGCGACGAATTCATGGTGGTGCTTGGCGAAGTGGGCGGCCTGGCGGACGCGCACGGACCGGCCGCCAAGCTGGTCGAGGCGGTCTCCGAGCCGATCTTCGTCAACGACCTGAAGCTGCAGCTGTCGACCAGTATCGGCATCAGCATCTACCCGGACGATGCCGAGACAGTCGACGCCTTGATCAGCATAGCCGACTACGCGCTGTACGAAGCCAAGCGCGGCGGCAAGAACCGCTTCTGCGCGACATCGGCACCGGCGGCGGCCAAGGTGCAGGCGCCGGCCGTCAAGCCGGAACTGGCGACGCCGCGCGGCTGATTTCGCGCCCCCCCCCCCCGGGGTCCAGAGGCGACATCGACCTTCGGCAGATCGGCATAGGGGACGGCCCGAAGGCCGCTCCCCTGCCACACCACCCGGCATGCGGGTCCGCACCGGGCGGTTGGAACGGTTGACGTCATGGCACCGAACCCGGCGCGCCATGCCTGCGTTCATCTGTGTTCAACCCGGTCGATCGAGTTCTTCACTGTCGTGGAAACCATCGGCTTCACCTTGGTCTCCTGTTGACGAGCCCCGT
>NZ_PDOC01000025.1 GCF_002760655.1 Massilia eurypsychrophila
GTCCTGGATGGTGCGTTCGCCGCGGGAATAGACCTTGACCAAGGCTTGCTCGATGAAGGCGTCAGAATACACTTTGCTCATGTTGTCTCCTAAAAATGTGAGGTGACAACTAGCGTGACACAGGGGGCATTCGGACATTCTATTTGAGAAATGTCCGAATGTCAGACCTGACCCCAGCGTTTGACGCGTAAAAAAGGGCCAGAGTCGCGTGTACTCTGGCCCCGTGTTTCGTGCGTTACCGGCGTGTGGCTCAGGCCGGGCCGCTGCCCTTTTTCATCCACGCGGCCAGCTGGTGCGGACGCAGGCCGTCGTAGTTCTCGAACGGCTGGTGGATCCACGGGTTGTGCGGCAGCTCTTCGAGGAAGTAGTCAGGCTTGATCGACGAGGTGCCCTTGACCCAGATGACGGCCGACTTGACTTCGGTGACGCCTTCGAAATTGTCGGCCAGGTGGCGCGTGACCTTGTCGAGCGTGACGCCCGAATCGGCCAGGTCGTCAACCAGCAGGATCTTGCCGCCCAGCGGGCCCTTGGTCATCGTCATGTACTTGGCGATGTCGAGGTCGCCGCGCACGGTGCCGGCTTCTTCGCGGTACGAACTGGTCGACAAAATCGCCAGCGGCACGTCGAAGATGCGCGAGAAGACGTCACCGGGACGCACGCCGCCGCGCGCCAGGCACAGCACCTGGTCGAACTTCCATCCCGATTCGTAAACCTTCAGCGCCAGGCGCTCGATCAGGGTGTGGTACTCGTCCCAGGATACCCAGAGGTCCGTGTCGGTCGATTGTGGGGTTGTCATGCTGGCTCCTCTTCTTATGTCGATCGGTTATTCAAACGGATGGCGCAGGACGATCGTCTCTTCGCGGTCAGGACCGGTCGATACCATGTCGACCGGGACACCGACCAGCTCTTCGATGCGCTTGATGTAGGCGCGCGCGGCAGCAGGCAGCTCGGCCAGCGACTTGGCACCAACCGTGTTCTCTTTCCAGCCCGGCATCTCTTCGTAGACCGGCACGCAGCGCGCCGCGTCTTCGGCGCCGACCGGGAAGATGTCGACATCGCGGCCGTCGATCTTGTAGCCGGTGCACAGCTTGAGCGACTCGATGCCATCCAAGACATCGAGCTTGGTCAGGCACATGCCCGAGACGCCATTGATTTGCACGGAGCGCTTGAGCAGCGCGGCGTCGAACCAGCCGCAACGGCGCGCGCGGCCGGTGACGGTGCCGAATTCATGGCCCACGCGCGACAGGTGCTCGCCGACGCCGACGTCGGTCGGCAGCTCGGACGGGAACGGGCCGGAGCCGACGCGCGTGGTGTAGGCCTTGGTGATGCCGAGGATGTAGTGCAGCATGTTCGGGCCGACGCCGGCGCCGGCCGATGCGTTACCGGCGACGCAGTTCGACGACGTCACGTACGGATAGGTGCCGTGGTCGATGTCGAGGAGCGAGCCTTGCGCGCCTTCGAACAGCAGGTTGCCGCCGGCCTTGAAGGTGGCGTGCAGCGCCGACGAGACGTCGCCGACCATTGGTTTGAGTCGCGGCACCAGGGCCATCGCGTCATCGAACGTCTTCTGATAGTCGACCGAGGCGACCTTCAGGTAGTTCGTCAGCACGAAGTTGTGATAGTCGAGATTCTCTTTGAGCTTCTCGGCAAAGCGCTCTTCGTTGAGCATGTCGGCAATGCGGATCGCGCGGCGCGCCACTTTGTCTTCGTAGGCCGGGCCGATACCTTTGCAGGTGGTGCCGATCTTGTTGTCGCCGCGGGCAGCTTCGCGCGCGACGTCGATGGCGACGTGGTACGGCAAAATCGCAGGACAGGCTTCGGAGATCTTCAGGCGCGAGACGACTTCCACGCCGATCGCCTGCAGCTTGTCGATTTCGCGCATGATGTCCGGGACCGAGACGACCACGCCGTTGCCGATGTAGCAGGCGACGCCTTCGCGCATGATGCCCGACGGGATCAGCTGCAGCGCGGTTTTCTGGCCCTTGATGACCAGCGTATGGCCGGCGTTATGGCCGCCCTGGAAACGCACCACGCCCTTGGCGTGATCGGTCAGCCAGTCGACGATTTTGCCCTTGCCTTCATCGCCCCATTGGGTACCGATGACGACGACGTTTTTTGCCACGTTTTTCTTTGACATCACACTTAGCCTAAGTTTTTGAGAATCCAGTTACTGTCTTCGAGCACGAGTACGCGATCGCACTCGAACTCGTCCTGATCGTCGTCATGACCCGGCAAACTCTGGATCACGACTTCGCCGGCCTTGCGCAGGCCGGCGATTTGCTCGCGCAGTTCGGGGGCATTGCCCCACGGCGCGCGGATGGCGTGTTTGCGCTCGGCGCTCGGTAACAGCCGCGCCAGTTCGCGCAGGTCGAGCGAGAAGCCGGTGGCCGGACGCGCACGGCCGAACGCTTCGCCGACATGGTCGTAGCGCCCGCCGCGCGCAACCGCGTTCGGCAAGCCGGGCACGTACAGCCCGAACATGGCGCCGCTTTCGTATTGGTAGCCGCGCAGGTCGGCCAGGTCGATCGCCACTTCGGCGCGGCCGAGCGCAGAGCCGGCCAGCGCGGCCAGTTCGGCCAGCGCCTTGGTAATGCCCGGGAAAGCCGGCAGCACGTCGCGCGCGCGCGCCAGCACGTCGACGTCGCCGTACAGGTGCGGCAGCGCCAGCAAGGCGTCGCGCGTGACGGCGGCGTAGCCGGCGGTGAGCGCAGCCAGGCCAGGGCTGTCCTTGGCCTGCAGCAGCGCATACAGGGCCACTTCGTCGTTGCGGGCGGCGGCATCGTCGGCGATGATCGAGCGCAGCAGGCCGGCGTGCGACAGGTCGAGGCGCACTTCGCCAAAGCCCGCCATGGCCAGCGAGGCGAGCGCCAGTTCCTGGATCTCGGCGTCGGCTTCGAGGCCGGCGTGGCCGTAGATTTCGGCGCCGATCTGCAGCGGCTCGCGGGTGGCGTGCAGGCCGGATGGACGGGTATGCAGCACGCTGCCGGCGTAGCACAGCCGGGTGACCGATTCGCGGTTGAGCAGGTGGGCGTCGATGCGCGCGACCTGGGTCGTCATGTCGGCGCGCAGGCCGAGCATGCGGCCGGATATCTGGTCGACCAGCTTGAAGGTGCGCAGGTCGGTGTCCTTGCCGGCGCCGGCCAGCAGCGAGTCGACGTATTCGAGCAGCGGCGGCATCACCAGTTCGTAGCCGTACAGGCGGAAGTTGTCGAGCATCTGGCGACGCAGGTCTTCGATCTTGCGCGCTTCGGAGGGCAAGACGTCGGCGATGTTCTCGGGCAGGAGCCAGTTCGGCATGGGCAAAAAGCTTTGTTAAAGATCGGTCAAGGTGAACGAGAGGCGCGCACACAAACGGCGCGCCGAACCATCAATTTTACCTGAAAATGTGGACGGGCATCCAGTATTGGATTGGAATGGGGGAATTGCGGAGCTGTGCAACGGCCAACCAGGGTCCGACCCCATGGGGTCAGACCCTTCAACCGGACGCTTTACTTCTTGGCCGGTGCTGCGGCGGAGGCGCCACCCGGGCTGCGGAAGTACTTGAAGAACTCGGAGCTCGGATCGAGCACCATCACGTCGCCGCGGCTCTTGAAGGTGCTGCGGTACGCTTCCAGCGAACGGTAGAACTTGTAGAACTCGGGGTTCCTGCCAAACGCTTCGGCGTAAATCTGCGATGCCTTGGCGTCGCCGTCACCCTTGATCTTTTCGGCGTCGCGGAACGCTTCGGCCAGGATCACGGTGCGCTGGCGATCGGCATCGGCGCGGATCTTTTCCGATTCGGCCGCACCGGTCGAACGCAGTTCATTGGCCACGCGGGTACGCTCGGCCTTCATGCGGTCGTACACCGAGGCGTTGATCTGCTCGACGTAATCGACGCGCTTGAGGCGCACGTCGACGATCTCGACGCCGATCTGCTTGGCCTCGGAAACGACCTTGATGCGGATCGCTTCCATCACCTTGCCACGCTCGCCCGAGATCACTTCGCGCACGGTGCGCTTGGTGATTTCGTCGTTCAGCGCCGACTTGACGATCTGGTTCATGCGGTCGCGCGCGCGCGCTTCTTCGCCGCTGAAGCTGACGTAGTACAGGCGCGGATCGGTGATGCGCCATTTGACGAAGGCGTCGACCAGGATGTTCTTCTTCTCGGCCGTGATGAAGCGGTCGGCGTCGGGCGTGTCGATCGTCAGGATGCGCTTGTCCAGGTACAGCACGTTCTGGAACGGCGGAGGCAGCTTGAAGTGCAGGCCGGGCTGGCTGATCACTTCACGCACTTCACCGAGCGCGAAGACGATCGCGAAGCGGCGCTGGTCGACCACGAATACCGTGGACGAGAGCAGCATCAGGGCAATGAAGCCGGCAACAAACAGGGTAACCAGGCGGTTCATCAGCGGCTCTCCCGATCACGCGAATTCTCGCGGGTGCGGCTGTCCCGCTGGCGGATGTTTTCTACTGTCTGCATGGCTTCCTGGGGCTGCGTCGTGGCCGGCGCGGCTGTCGCCGGCGCGGTGCGGGTCGTGGCGGCGACATCGTTGGCGGCCGCCTGGGCGATCAATTTATCGAGCGGCAGGTACAGCAGGTTGCTGCCGGACTTGGCGTCCACCAGGACCTTGCTCGCGCTGCTGAAAATAGTCTGCATCGTGTCGAGGTACATGCGGTCGCGCGTGACACCTGGCGCCTTCTGGTATTCGTTCAGCACCGACGTGAAGCGCGAGGCGTTACCGGTGGCGTTTTCGACCACCATCGCGCGGTACGCTTCGGCTTCCTGGGTCAGGCGGATGGCGTTACCGCGCGAGCTAGGGATGACGTTGTTGGCGTAAGCCTCGCCTTCGCTGCGGGCGCGGGCGCGATCCTGGCCTGCCTTGACGGCGTCGTCGAAGGCGCTTTGCACCTGCTCCGGCGGCTGCACGCTTTGCATCGTCACGTTGGTGATCTGCGCACCCAATGCATAGCGGTCGACGATCGACTGCATCAGCTTGTGGGTGTCGATGGCGACCTTCTCGCGGCCTTCGTACAGCACGAAGTCCATCTTGCTCTTGCCGACCACTTCGCGGATTGCCGTTTCGGCGATCTGGCGGATGGTGTCGTCGTCGTGGTCGCGGTTGGTGAAGATCCAGGCGACGGGGTCTTTCAGCGTGTACTGCACCGCGAACTGGATGTCGATGATGTTTTCATCGTCGGTCAGCATCAGCGATTCTTTCTGGTTCTTCGCGCGCACCGAGCCGCGGTAGCCGATTTCGGCGGTGCGAACCTGCGACACGTTGACGATCTCGTGCTGCTGGAACGGGTACGGCCAGCGCCAGTTGAAACCGGCGCCGGTGGTGTGGCTGAGCTTGCCGAACGTGGTGACGACGGCCGACTGGCCTTCCTGCACGATGAAAGCGCCGCTGGCGAGCCAGATGAAAACGATGACCGCGCCAACGACGCCGGCGGTGATGCCCGCGCCTTTCATGTCGGGACGATAGCCGCCCGGCTCGGGCGTGCCGCCGTTGTTCTTCTGGCCGAACATGCGGTTCAGGCGCGCGTTGAAGTCGCGCCACATCTGGTCGAGGTCCGGCGGACCCTCCCCCGGCTTTCTGCCTTCTTGTTTTTTATTGTCGCCTTCAGGCCGGCGGCCCCAACGAGGATCGTTGAGCGACAATTTGACGCCGAGGCGCCTGATCAGGGAAACGAGCATGCTATCGTGGTCCGGCGTTGGTTGAAATACTATCGGGAGGCGCTTCTTTTACTTCTTCTTGTTCCAGCTCTGCTTCTTCGGCTTCGTGCGCGTGGTCCTGCCCATCGAACAGATGGGTCAGTCCGGGCGCCGCCTTGGCCGCTTCAACGATGGCTTCGCGCAGCAGGTCGAGGCCTTCGCCACTCCTGGCGCTGATAAAAACGCGGCTGATTTTATCATATTCATCACGCTCGATCGCAGGCTCGAGGCCGGCTGCGTCAATCTTGTTCCATACCAGGATTTGCGGAATATGGTCGGCGCCGATTTCCTTAAGCACTAGGTTGACCTGCTCGATCTGCTCCATGCGCACCGGGCTGGCGCCGTCGACGACGTGCAGCAGCAGGTCGGCGTGGATGGTTTCTTCCAGCGTGGCGCGAAACGCCGCCACCAGCTGGTGCGGCAGTTCGCGCACGAAACCGACCGTGTCGGACATGACGACGTTGCCCACTTCCTGGCCCAGGTACAGCCGGCGCGAGGTGGTGTCGAGGGTGGCGAACAGCTGGTCGGCGACGTACACGCCGGCCTTGGTAAGTGCGTTGAACAGGGTCGACTTGCCGGCATTGGTGTAGCCAACGAGCGACACCGAAAACGTCTGCGTGCGCCCGCGCGCACGGCGCTGGGTCTCGTGCTGCTTGCGCAGCTTGACAAGGCGCGCGCGCAGCGCCTTGACGCGCTCGCCGATCAGGCGGCGGTCTGTCTCGAGCTGGGTTTCACCGGGGCCGCGCAGGCCGATACCGCCCTTTTGCCGCTCGAGGTGGGTCCAGCCGCGGATCAGGCGCGTGGCCAGGTGCTGCAGCTGGGCCAGCTCGACCTGCAGCTTGCCCTCGTGGCTCTTGGCGCGCTGCGCGAAGATGTCGAGGATCAGGCTGGTGCGGTCGAGCACGCGCACGTTGATGCGCTTTTCGAGGTTGCGCTGCTGGGCAGGCGACAGCGCATGGTTGAAGATGACGATTTCGATGTTGTCGGCGAGGACGGCCTGGCCGATTTCGTCGGCCTTGCCGCTGCCGACGAAGTAGGCGGCGTCCGGACTGGAACGCTTGGCCGTGATGGTCGTGATCGGCACGGCGCCGGCGGACTGGGCGAGCAGCGACAGCTCTTCAACGCTGGCGTCGAAATCGCCAGCGCCGAAGTCGATGCCGACTAAGGCTGCGCGCATATGCTCTGTGCCTGGGCCATGGCCGCTGCGCCCGAAGCCTTATTCAGCTTCAGCCTCGAGGTTGAGGTTGACGGCGCGCGCCGGTACGACGGTGGAGATTGCATGCTTGTAGACCATTTGGGTAACGGTGTTACGCAGCAGTACTACGTACTGGTCGAAGGACTCGATATGTCCCTGCAGTTTGATGCCGTTGACCAGGTAGATCGAAACGGGAACGTGTTCCTTGCGCAAGGCATTAAGGAATGGGTCTTGTAACAGTTGCCCTTTGTTGCTCATGACAGCTCCGTGTGTTGTTGTAGTTCAAAAATTGGAGGCGACTCGGGCGATTTCAAGTGTTAATACTGATCTTTCCTCAAGACGCCAAAGATGTCGTTAAGCTACTGTAACCTGTTTTGCCAGTTCCTGTCGTACGCCCGGCCGTTATTTCTGCGTTTTGGCAAACGGATTCTTACCCACACGCAATTCGATTCGCAGCGGTGTGCCGACCAGGTTGAACGTGTCGCGGAAATGCTTTTCCAGGTAACGTTTGTACGGCTCGCCGACCGAGTCGAGCGCGTTGCCGTGGATGACGATGATCGGCGGATTCTGCCCGCCCTGGTGGGCGTAGCGCAGCTTCGGCCGGATCGAGCCCTTGCGGCGCGGCTCCTGCTTTTCGACCGCTTCGATCAGCGCGCGCGTCAGGCGCGGCGTCGACAGGTCGGCGGTGGCGGCGGCGTAGGCGGCGTCGACCGACTTCATCAACGGACCGATGCCGCTGTTCTTCAGCGCCGAGATGAAGTGCGTCTTGGCAAACGACAGGAAGTCGAGCTTGCGGTCGATGTCGATCTTGATCTCGTCGCGCTCGTCCGAGCGCAAGCCATCCCACTTGTTGACCGCCACTACCAGCGCGCGTCCCGTTTCGAGGATGAAGCCGGCGATGTGGGCGTCTTGCTCGGAGATATCTTGCTGCGCATCGAGCAGCAGGATGACGACGTTCGCTTCCGAAATCGACTGCAAGGTCTTGACCACCGAAAACTTCTCGATCGCTTCGAACACCTTGCCGCGGCGACGGATGCCGGCCGTGTCGATCAGCGTGTAGTTCTTGCCGTCGCGCTCGAACGGCACCTCGATCGAGTCGCGCGTGGTGCCGGGCATGTCGAAGGCGATCACGCGCTCTTCGCCGATCAGGGTGTTGACCAGGGTCGACTTGCCGACGTTCGGGCGGCCGACGATGGCGATCTTGACGCCGCGTTCGGCCGGCGCCAGTTCCTCGGCATCGTCCGGACGCGAGGCGAACGCCTCGTTGAGCGCTTCCTCGACCAGGTCGGTGACGCCGTCGCCATGGGCGGCGGAAATGACGTACGGGTCGCCCATGCCGAGCTCATAGAAGTCGGCGACGACGGCGCTGTACTTCATGCCCTCGCCCTTGTTGACCACCAGCATGACCTTGCGGCCCGACTTGCGCAGGAAGTCGGTGATGGTCTTGTCGTGCGGCGTCATGCCCTGGCGGCCGTCGACGATGAAGATGACGACGTCCGCTTCGGCGACGGCCTGCTTGGTCTGCAGGGCCATCTGGTGCATGATGCCTTCCTTGGCGACCGGCTCGAAACCACCGGTGTCGATGACCAGGAAGGGGCGCTCGCCGACGCGGCCTTCGCCGTAGTGGCGATCGCGCGTCAGGCCAGGCAAGTCTGCCACGAGGGCGTCACGCGAGCGCGTGAGGCGATTGAATAAGGTCGATTTCCCGACGTTGGGGCGACCAACTAATGCTATTACCGGCTTCATGGTGTTATTCGACCGCGATTGCGGTCACAGTCCCAGATTGTGTTTGAAAAATCAGATTCGAGCCAGCGACCAGCGGTGCCGATTTGACCGGGCTCCCGTCAGTTGCCGCACGTGCTAAAAAGGCGCCATCTTCCCGTGACAGGAAATGGATGAAGCCCTGGTAATCGCCGACCGCGACAGCGCGGCCGTACGAGACCGGCGTCGACAGACGCCGGTAGCTCAACTTGTCGTTCTTCCAGGCGCTGGTGCCGCCGTCGCGATTGAAGGCCGACATGGCGCCCTTGTCGTCGACGGCAAACACGAAGCGCTGGTCGGCGGCAACGCCGACGTCGGACGACAATTCCTTGGTCCAGCGGGCCGTGCCGGTGAGCAGATCGAAGCAGCCGACCCGGCCCTGGTACGAGACGGCGCACACGTCGTTCTCGATCACCACCGGGGTGCCGCTGATGTCGGTGACGCGTTCGAGTTCGGTGGCGCCGCGCGCTTCGCCGACGGCCACTTCCCAGCGCGGCGCGCCGGTGGCGACGATCAGCGAGAGCAGCTTGCCGCCCGGCTGGGCGATGAGGACGTCCTTGCCGGCCATGACCATGCCAGGCGCGTTACGCAACGTCAACGACGGCGACGGGCGCTGCACGGTCCACTTCTTTTCGCCCGTCCTGGCGTCAAGGCCGATGATGCGGTTGTCGATCGAGCGCACCACCACGAAGCCCTGCCCCACCGCCGGCGCCGACAGCACTTCGCTAGACGCCTGCGCGGTCCACAGCGGCTTGCCGTCCATGCCGAAGGCCATCACGACGCCCTTGGCGCCGCCGACGGCGAGCATGGTGCCGTCGGAGCCGATGCCGGCCGTCAGCGGCTTGTCGGCCTTGATGCGCCACACCACGCGGCCGGTGACGGAGTCGACGCGTGCGATGGCGCCGTCGCCGCCGGCCACCAGCAGTTCGGTGCCGACCAGCGCCGGCGACAGGATGAAATCGTTGGCCTTGCCGATGTCGAGTTTCCAGGCGGTGCGCACGGCCATCGAGCCTTTCAGCTCGACCAGCGGGGCCGGCAGGTTGGTCTTCGATTTGGACGCAAAAGGATTGAGCGAACTCAGGCTTGGCATGCTCGGCAGGGACGAACAGCCCGCCATCAGCGCCAGTGCACTCAGGCCAACCAGTTTCTGGGTAATACGCATAGTCTTCTAACCTTGTTCTTGGACTTGTTGTAGTACTGGTAGTTTCAGCTTGGCTTGGCGATCAGGCGGCCGGCTTGACCGTCACCGCCGGCACGGTGCCGCCGATCGACTCGAGCTTGACTTCAACGAGCTTGCGGCCAGGACTTCTCTCGTCCATCGCCGTCAGCGCCGCCAGGTAGGCGGTGCGGGCGTCGGCCAGCTTGTTCTGCGCCACCAGGATGTCGCCCTTGCGGTCGGCCACCGAGCCGGCGAACTGCGCCGGAGATTCGGCGGCGAGCACCTTGAGGCCTTCGTCGTAGGCTTTTTCGTCGAGCAGGATGCCGGCCAGGCGCAGGCGCGCGATCGCCTTGTACTCGTCGTTGCCGTGCTCGATCGCCCATTGCAGCTGGGTTTTCGCCGTCTTCAGATCATTGGCGTCGAAGGCTGCCTTGGCGGCGACCAGCGCGGCCATCGGGCCGTAGGCGGTCGAGCCGAACTTGCTTTCGATGTCGGCGGCGATGCGCTGCACCTTGACGTTGTCCTTGTCGGTCAGCGACTTGTTGAGGTCTTCGTACAGCACCGACGCGTCAGCGGCCTGGCTGGACTGGTGCGACTTCCAGAAGTTGTAGCCGGCGAACGACGCCAGCGCGATGATCAGCACCCACGTCAGCACGTTGCCGTACTTGTTCCAGAACGCCTTCAGGTCGGCTAATTGTTCTTGTTCTTCGAGATCGTATGCCATGGATTTATCTAGTAGAGGTTAAGGAATATGTATGCTGCCGGGCAGCTCAATGATGGTAATGCACGTGATCGTGGTCGTAATCGTCGCCGACGATCTGGTCGACCAGGTATTCGACGACGTCGTCGAACGGCACCGTGGCCTGCTGTGTGTCGGTGGCGCTGCCGCGCATCGCCTTGACCGCCGCCACGTGGTTGGCGATCTCGTCGTCACCGAGGATGACGGCGAACGCGGCGCCGCTGGCGTCGGCCTTCTTCATCTGTGTCTTGAAGCTGCCGGCGCCGCTCGCAGCCGCGCAATGTAGCACAACATCGAGTCCGGCATCGCGAATTCTCTCGGCCAGCACGAACGCCTGCATCTGCGCCGCCTCGCCTTGGTGCACCATGTAGACGTCGCATTGCGACGGTGCGGCCGATTCGCCGGCGGACTTCATCAGCTCGATCAGGCGCTCCATGCCCATCGCGAAACCGACCGCTGGGGTGGGCTTGCCGCCGAACATTTCGATCAGGGGATCGTAGCGCCCGCCGGCGCAGACGGTGCCCTGGGCGCCGAGCTCGTCGGTGACGAATTCGAACACGGTGCGGTTGTAGTAGTCGATGCCGCGCACCAGGCGCGTGTTGACGACGTAGGGCACGTTGTTGTGGTCGAGGATCTTCTTGACGCCGTTAAAGTGCGCCAGAGACTCGCCCTCGAGGTAGTCGAGCAGCTTCGGCGCGCCGTTGACCAGCTCCTGCATCGCCGGATTCTTGGTGTCGAGGATGCGCAGCGGATTGGTGTGCAGGCGGCGTTTCGCTTCGGCGTCGAGCGTCGCGTCGTTCGCTTCGAAGTAGGCGATCAGGTCGGCGCGGTGGCGCAGGCGCTCGCTAGCGTCGCCGATCGAGTTGAGCTCGAGGCGGATGTTTTCCAGGCCAAGGTCGTCCCACAGGCGGCGGCACATCATGATCAGCTCGGCATCGATGTCCGGGCCGGTGAAGCCGATCGCTTCGGCGCCGAACTGGAAGAACTGGCGGTAGCGGCCGCGCTGCGGGCGTTCGTGGCGGAACATCGGGCCCTTGTACCACAGGCGCTTGGGGCCGTCGTAGACCAGGTTATGTTCGAGCACGGCGCGCACGGTGCCGGCGGTGCCTTCAGGACGCAATGTCAAGAGGTCGCCGTTCATCGAATCGGTGAACGAATACATTTCCTTTTCGACGATGTCGGTGACGGCGCCGATGGCGCGCGCGAACAGGCCCGTCTCTTCCAGGATCGGCGTGACGATCTTCTGGTAGCCGTAGCTTTTCAGGATCGACTCGGTGGTGTTTTCCAGCAGTTCCCACAGCGGCGCTTCGGCCGGCAGGATGTCGTTCATGCCCTTGACTGCGACAATTTTTTCAGCTTTTTTGTTCTCAGACATCTCTATATTCGCTTCAATGTTTTCTGTTGCTCTGTAATTTCAGAATGTCGCCAAGGAGTCCCGGCTTGCAAGCCGGACCGTTCCGCCGGCGAGCGGCATGCCGCTCTAAACCCCGGCTACACCGACAATTTTTCAGGCTTACTCATATTATTTTTTACCGTAATTCGTTTGTACGTAGTTCAGGACGATCGCCTGGAATTCCTGGACGATGTTGTCGCCACGCAGGGTGACTGTTTTCTGGCCGTCGACAAACACCGGCGCGGCCGGCGATTCGCCGGTGCCGGGCAGGCTGATGCCAATGTTGGCGTGCTTCGATTCGCCGGGGCCGTTGACGATGCAGCCCATGACGGCCACGTTCATCGCCTCGACGCCCGGATAGGATAGTTTCCACTCAGGCATCTGCTCGCGCAGGTACGTCTGGATGTTGTCGGCCAGTTCCTGGAAGGTGGTCGACGTGGTGCGGCCGCAACCCGGGCAGGCGATCACCATCGGTGCGAACTTGCGCAGGCCCATCGTCTGCAGGATTTCCTGGCCGACGATCACTTCGCGGGTACGGTCGCCGCCAGGCTCGGGCGTGAGCGAAATGCGGATGGTGTCGCCGATGCCTTCCTGCAGCAGCACCGACAGCGCCGCGGTCGAGGCGACGATGCCCTTGCTGCCCATGCCGGCTTCCGTCAGGCCGAGGTGCAGCGGATAGTCGCAGCGGCGCGCCAGCTCGCGGTAGACGGCGATCAGGTCTTGTACGCCCGATACCTTGCACGACAGGATGATCTTGTCGCGCGCCAGGCCGAGTTCTTCGGCGCGCACGGCGTTGTCGATCGCCGACGTGATGAGGGCTTCATACATCACTGCCTGCGCGCTCCACGGCTGGGCGCGGCCGGCGTTTTCGTCCATGATGCGCGCCAGCAGCGACTGGTCGAGGCTGCCCCAGTTGACGCCGATGCGCACCGGCTTGTCGTACTGGGCGGCCACTTCGATCATCTGCGCGAACTGGCTGTCGCGCTTGGCGCCCTGCCCCACATTGCCCGGATTGATGCGGTATTTCGACAATGCGCGCGCGCACTCCGGAAAGTCGCGCAGCAAGGTGTGGCCGTTGTAGTGGAAGTCGCCGACCAGCGGGACGTCGATGTCCATCTTGTCGAGCTGCTCGCGGATGAACGGCACGGCGGCGGCCGCTTCGGGCTTGTCGACGGTGATGCGCACCAGCTCGGAGCCGGCGCGCGCCAGTTCCTTGATCTGGATCGCGGTGCCGATGACGTCGGCCGTGTCGGTATTGGTCATCGACTGCACCACGACGGGCGCGTCGCCGCCGACCCAGACGCGGCGCTCGCCATGAGCCACCAGCACGGAGCGGCTGGCACGCCGCGCGAGCGGGCCGGATGGTATCGCCAGATTCGAAGAAGACATAAGCGTAAGCAATTACTTGAGGTTGACGCGCGACACGCTGCTGCCTGCCACCGGTGGCAATGCAACGGCGGCGCCGCGCAAGGTGGCGCCGACGGCGGACGGCTTGCCGACCACCAGCGTGACCGGTTCGGTAATGTCGAACGTTTCGGAGCCGCCGGCCTTGACCAGGCGCGCAATGAGCGGGGCGCCGGCGGCGCGCCGCACTTCGATCCAGGAATCTTCGCGCACATTGATGACCAACGCGTTGGCGCCGGCGGCAGCGGCCGGCGCGGCTGTCGCCGCAACGTTGGCGGCCGGCGAGCCGGCTGTCGTCGTACTCGGCGGCGGCACCGAAATCAGCGGCACCGACGGGTTTTGCAGCGCATTCGCTTGCATCGCCGGCGTGGTGCCAGCTGCGGCCGGCACCTGCACCAGCGCCGCGTTCGGCTGCAGCACGGCGGTCGATGCGGCCGGCGCCGTGCCGCGCGCGATCAGGCCGGACAACAGGCCAAAGTGCCAGGCGGCAGCGGCGGCGGCGACGACGACGAAAATGGCGATCGGCACGATCGGCAGCGACGCGCGCTTGCCGTAAGTCGGGAAGCGCACCTCGGCGAACGAAGCGCTCTTTTGCTCGCGCCGCACCGTGGTGCCGGTGGCGTCGGTCGGGCCCGGCGCCTCAAGGGCGATCTGGGCCACCAGCGGCATCGGGTCGAGCTTGACGATCTTGGCGTAGGCGCGCACGAAGCCGCGCACCACTGCCGGACTCGGCAGCGAGGCGTAGTCGCCCGCTTCCAGCGCGACCACCTGGCGCACCGCCAGCTTGAGCTGGTCGGCGACCTGTTCGACGGTCCAGCCCATTGCCTCGCGCTGGGCGGCCAAGGTTCTGCCCGGCACGCCGTGGTTATCCGGCGCCGCCGGCTGTTCTGCCCACTCTGAACTCATTGTCGATCCTGTTTCACTCATCAAATGCACCGCGCTGGAAAGCCGCATACTCGGGCGAGCCGGGATGATGCCGGCGCAACATGGTGCCGAGGCTGGCCTCGGATGCCTTGTCGCCGAGCTTGCGATCGATCCGCATCGCCAGCCACAGCACGTCCGGCGACAAACTATCGAGCTTGGCCGCTGCCTTGACGCGATTGATAAAAAATCCGGCGCGCGTGTAGTCGCGCCGCTCGTAGTAAACCCGCGCCAGGTTGGCGTTGGTGGCAGGATGATCGGGCTCGTAGCGCAAGGCGTCAAGCAAATAGCGTTCCGCGGCCTCGAGGTTCTTCATTTTCAGGCTGCACGAGCCGGCGTTGAGCATCGCCTTGACGGGCGACGCGTAGGCCGGATTCTTCAGTGCCGACTCGAACAGGGCGATGCCCTGCGCGCCCTTGCCGTGCTGGCACAGGAAGGAGCCGTAGTTGTTGGCCAGCTCGGGATTGCCTGGCGCGAGCTTGATGGCGCGCTGGAAATTCTCGTCGGCCAGCGCCGTCTGGCCCAGTTGCGAATAGATCAGCGCACGCACGCCGTACGCATCGGCAAAGTCCGGCTGGATGGCGATGGCCTGCTTGACTTCGTCGAGCGCCACTTCGAGCTTGCCGTCCTGGAAATAGCCGACGGCCAGCTGCAGCCGAATCGACGCGCGCTTTTCCTGCGGGCTCTGGTCGGACGCCGTCTTCAGTTCGTTGTTCGGCGCACTGGCGCCGCCGCCGGCGCAACCGGCCAGCGCCGCCGCCAGCACGCCCAGGCCGACGACGCGTGCGATGCGCGCGCTCAAGAACGGACCTCGACGATGCGGCCAAAGTTGGCGCCGAACTTCTGCTTGTATTCGTCCATTTTCTCCATCCGCTCCTGTACGCGGGTGCGGTCCTGCACTTCGCCGGCCAGCTGGCCGCAGGCGGCGTCGATATCGTCGCCGCGCGTTTTGCGAATGGTGGTCACGAGCCCGCCGTCGATCAGCACTTGGGCGAACGCCTTGATGCGCGGATTCTTCGAGCGCAGCAGGCCCGACTCCGGGAACGGGTTGAACGGGATCAGGTTGAACTTGCACGATACGCCGACGACCGGGTCATTGACCAGCGCCAGCAGCTCGCGCGCGTGCTCGTCGCTGTCGTTGACGCCGTCGAGCATGCAGTATTCGAACGTGATGAAGTCGCGCGGCGCGAATTCGAGATAGCGCTTGCAGGCAGCCATCAGTTCGCGCAGCGGGTATTTCTTGTTGAGCGGGACCAGGCCGTCGCGCAGCGCATCGTTCGACGCGTGCAGCGACACGGCCAGCGCCACCGGCACTTCCTGCGACAGCTTGTCCATGTTCGGCACCACGCCCGAGGTCGACAAGGTCACGCGGCGGCGTGACAGGCCGTAGGCGTTGTCGTCGAGCATGAGTTTGAGCGCGGTGACGGTCGGCTCGAAGTTGAGCAAGGGCTCGCCCATGCCCATCATGACGACGTTGGTGATCTGCCGCTCGCCTTTCGGGCCCGGCTCGACGCCCTTGGTGCGGCGCAATTCGAATTCGGCCATCCACAGCTGGCCGATGATTTCGGACACCGTCAGGTTGCGGTTGAAGCCCTGTTTGCCGGTCGAGCAGAAACGGCAGTTGACGGCGCAGCCGGCCTGGGTCGAGATGCACAGGGTGCCGCGATTTTCTTCCGGGATGAACACGGTTTCGACCGCATTGCCGTTGCCGACGTCGACCAGCCACTTGCGGGTGCCGTCAACCGACGTGTTGTCGCTGATGACGGCGGGCGAGCGCACTTCGGCGCGTGTCTTGAGCTTGTCGCGCAGCGACTTGGCCAGGTCGGTCATGCTGTCGAAGTCGGCGGCGCCGAACTGGTGGATCCAGCGCTGCAGCTGCTTGGCGCGGAACGGCTTCTCACCCAATTCGGCGCAGTAAGCGACGAGTTGCGCGGGATCGAAGTCCAGCAAGTTGGTGAGAGTCGTCATATTCTTTAATCCAAAAAGCCGTTCCCGCGCAATGGCAGCTGGGAACGGCGGTCGTGCAAGGCGCCAGGAACGGCGCCGACATCGTATTGCTATTACTTCGCTTCTGGGAAGAAATAAGCGATTTCAACTTTTGCAGCGTCGACAGCGTCCGAACCGTGGACGGCGTTGGCGTCGATCGAATCGGCGAAATCGGCGCGGATGGTGCCTTTTTCAGCTTTTTTCGGATCGGTCGCGCCCATCAGGTCGCGGTGAGCGGCGACGGCGTTTTCGCCTTCCAGCGCCTGGATCATGACCGGGCCGGAGACCATGAAGTCAACCAGGTCCTTGAAGAAGCCGCGCTCTTTGTGGGCGGCGTAGAAGCCTTCAGCCTGCTCGCGCGACAACTGGGTCATGCGGGCAGCGACGATCTTCAGGCCAGCGCCTTCGAAACGGCTGTAGATTTGGCCGATGACGTTTTTTGCAACTGCGTCTGGTTTGATGATCGACAGGGTGCGTTCGATTGCCATGTGTAAAAACTCCAATAAAAAGAAAGGTTTAAATCGAGAAAATAGGAACTCAATCAACCTTTGATTTTACCATACAACACCCCATCTGACTGATATTGCACCTGCGGGCGCGGAAGTGCTAGAGTGGCGCTAGCAAATCTGCCTGGTCATTGCCGGCGATTCTGCGCGTTTTTTTCGCTGTGTGCTATTCTTTTAGCGAGCTTCACCTTTTTTCACGTATCGGAGGCACTATGATTCCAACCATGCAACAAGGCTACGAATATGCGGTAGATACCCAGGCCGTACGGCATCGCGTCCTGCGCAATACCTACTGGTTGCTGGCGCTGTCGATGATCCCGACCATCCTGGGCGCGTTCGTCGGCGTGACGATGCAGGTGCCGATTCCAAGCGGCATGATGGGCTTCGTCCTGTTCCTGGCGGTTGCATTCGGCTTCATCTACGCCATCAACAAGACCAAGGATTCGGCGGCCGGCGTCGCTTTCCTGCTCGGCTTCACGTTCTTCATGGGCCTGCTGCTGACGCCGCTGCTGCGCCATACGCTCGGTTACAGCAACGGCGGCAGCCTGATCATGACCGCATTCGGCGGCACCGCCTGTATCTTCGCGGTCATGGCCAGCGTCGCCACCGTGTCGAAGCGCGACTTCTCGATGATGGGCAAGTGGCTGATGGCCGGCGTGATCGTGCTGATTCTGGCATCGGTGGCCAATATCTTCCTCGGCATGTCGGCACTGTCGATCGTCATCTCGGTGATGGCAATCGGTATCTTCTCGGCCTTCATCCTGTATGACGTGCAGCGCATCATCAACGGCGGCGAGACGAACTACATCACCGCCACGCTGTCGATCTACCTGGACGTGTACAACATCTTCACCGCCCTGCTGTCGTTGCTCGGCATTGGTGGCGGCAGCCGCGAGTAAATTCTTCGCTGTTATCGAAAAAGCCGACCCGTGGGTCGGCTTTTTTTCGTCAGTACCAGCCAGATCAATTGGCCGGCAGTACCTGCAGCTTGCCGGGGCGATGACGCTGACCGGCGCCACCTGTAGCCGCTGGGGTCTGACCCGTTTCTTCTGTCGGGGTCAGACCCCGGAGCGCCGGCACCTTCGGGGTCTGACCCTGACCGCAAAACCGGCTCAGACCCCTGCGGCCAGCTCGAACACGGCCATCGATTCGACGTGCGAGGTGTGCGGGAACATGTTGACGACGCCGGCTTTTTTCAGCACGTAGCCGGCCTCGTGGGTCAGGATGCCGGCGTCGCGCGCCAGGGTGGACGGGCTGCACGAGACGTAGACGATGCGCTCGGGCAGCATGTCGGGATGGCTGGCGCGCAGGCCGGCCAGGGCTTGCGCCAGCGCCATGGCGCCGTCGCGCGGTGGATCGATCAGCATGCGGTCGAACTTGCCCAGCGCAACGAGGTCTTCGGTGGTGACGTCGAACAGGTTGCGCGTGAGGAAGCTGGTCTTGGCCGACAATCCGTTCGCCCTGGCGTTGTCCTGCGCGCGTTCGGTCAGGCTGGTGCTGCCTTCGATGCCGACCACTTCGGCGCAGCGGGTGGCCAGCGGCAAGGTGAAGTTGCCGAGGCCGCAGAACAGGTCGGCGACGCGGTGCTGCGGCTGGACGTCGAGCAGGCGCAGCGCGCTCGACACCAGCACCCGGTTGATCATGTGGTTGACCTGAGTGAAGTCGACCGGCTTGAACGGCATCTTGACGCCGAACTCGGGCAAGGTGTAGTACAGCTCCTTGTCCAGCGGATAGAACGGCGCGGCCGTCTCCGGACCCTTCGTCTGCAGCCACCACTGGATGTTCCACTGGTCGGCAAAGGCCTTCAGCAAGGCCTCATCGGCGGCCGTCAGCGGCGCCATGATGCGCAGCACCATCGCCGTGACTTCCTCGCCGACCGCCACTTCGATCTGGGGCATCTGGTCGTAGATCGACAGTGCGCCGATCAGCGCGCGCAGCGGCAGCAACATCGCCTCTATGTGCGGCGGCAAAATTTTGCATTCGGTCATGTCGGCAACGAAGGCGGAGCGCTTTTCGTGAAAACCCACCAGCACCGTATCCTTCTTGGCCACGTGGCGCACCGACAGCCGCGCCCGGTAGCGGTAGCCCCAGGTCGGGCCGTACATCGGCCGCATGATGTTTTCCGACTTGACCTTGCTGATGTGCCAGAGGTTGTCCTCGAGCACGCGCTGCTTCATCGCCACCTGGGCCGACGGCTCCAGGTGCTGCATCGAGCAGCCGCCGCAATTGTCGAAATGCGGGCACTTCGGCGCCACCCGCATCGGCGTGGCGCGGTGCAATTCGGTCATGCGCGCCGCTTCCCAGTTCTTCTTTTTCTTGAACGTCAAGAAGCTGACGCGCTCGCCGGGCAAGGCGCCTTCGACGAAAATCACCTTGCCGTTCGAGCCGTCCTCGTTTTGCAGGTGGCCTACGCCGCGCGCATCCATGTCGAGGGATTTGATGTCAATCTGAATGTCTGGCATAGCGATTCGGCAATAAGAGTCGGCGGGCGCATGGCGCCGGCGGACGATGAATAGTGGGGAAACAAGCGGGTCTGCGGGCCGTTCGGCCCGGGCGCATCATAGCAAGGAATCGCGCACCACGCCACGGGCGGCCATCGCCCGCTTCAGCTTGACGAGGGCTTCCTGCTGGATCTGGCGCACCCGTTCGCGGGTGACGCCCATCTCCTCGGCCAGCGTTTCGAGCGTGGCCGGATCGTCATTGTCGAGCCCGAACCGGCGCATGACGACGATGCGCTGCTTGTCGGGCAACTTGGTGAGCCAGTCGCGCACCAGCACCGTCATTTCGTGGTGTTCGGCGCGCGCGTCGGGGCTGTCGTCGGCGTCGCCGGGCAACATATCCATCAGGCTCGACTGCGGATCGTTGTCGAGCGGCGCGTCGAGCGACGTGGCGTGCTCGGACAACGCCAGGATGTCCTGCACCTCCTCGACCGGGCGGCCGACCAGGTGGGCGATGTCCTCGGCGGTGGCGTCCTTGCCGTTGTGGTGCTGTGCCTCGAGGTGGTACTTGGCGCGCAGCACCTGGTTCAGCTCACGCACCATGTGCACCGGCAGGCGCACCGTGCGCGCCTGGTTCATGATGGCGCGCTCGATGCTCTGGCGGATCCACCAGGTGGCGTAGGTGGAAAAGCGGAAACCGCGCTCCGGCTCGAACTTGTCGATGGCGCGCATCAGGCCGATGTTGCCCTCCTCGATCATGTCGAGCAGCACGACGCCGCGGTTGATGTAGTGCTTGGCGATCGACACCACCAGGCGCAGGTTGTGTTCGATCATCGTCTGGCGCGCGCTGAAGTCGCCCGACTTGGCCAAGGTGGCGAAATGGACCTCCTGGGGAGCGGTCAACAGCGGCCGGGTGCCGATCTGGTTCAGGTAATGCTGGGTGGTGTCGGTCGAGAGCTCGGCGGCCAGGACTTTCTTGAGTTCATCGACGCTGGCCAGCGCCACGCCGGGCGCGGGCGCCGCATCCGGATCGGGGCTGTCGCGATCGTCCGGATCGATCACGCTGTCGTCCAACGGGCCGTCAGGGAAATCGTCCGACCCCGAATCGTCTTCCAGCTGGTGCGGCGGCATTGTCATGGGCGTTTCATGGCATCGGCTTAGCGGGTTGGCAGGAACCTGGATGGATCGACCGGCTTGCCCTGCTGGCGAATTTCAAAATGCAGTTTGACCGAATCGGCGTCCGAATCGCCCATCTCGGCGATCATCTGGCCCTTGTTTACGTTCTGGCCTTCTTTCACAACAATGCTGCGGTTGTGAGCGTAGGCCGAGAGCAAGCTGTTGCTATGCTTGACGATCACAAGGTTACCATAACCGCGGATGCCACTGCCAGCGTACATGACTTTTCCGGCGCCGGCCGCCATCACTTGCTGGCCGGGCCGGCCGGCGATGTCGATGCCCTTGTTCTTGCCCTCGTCGAAGGTGGCGACGATCTTGCCCTCGGACGGCCACATCCAGCTCAGTTTCTCGTCGTCGACCGCGGTCACGGCGCTGCCCTGGACGATGGCCGTAACCGGCGCGGCGACGACGGCCTTTTCCATTTTCGGCTCCGGCTTGTCGGCCTTGTCGGCGATGTCGGATTTGTCGGCAACCCTGGCGCCGTCGTCTTTTTTCATCTCGGCCGGCGCGGCGTCGCTGTGGGCGCGCCTGTCGACGCGCGGCGCGGCCTTTTTCGGCACCACGGCCACGACCGGACGGCTCTCCGGCATCGCGATCGGCGTCGTTTTCACGGCGGCGCTGTCCTGCTCGGGCGGGGCCACGCGCAAGACCTGGTCAACCTTGATGTCGTTCGGGTTGGCCAGGTTGTTCCATGCCACCACGTCACGGTAATTCTGGCCGTGGTCGAGGGCGATGCGCAGCAAGGTGTCGCCGCGCCTGACGGTATAGGTGCCGCGCGCATCTTCCCTGGCGTCGTCGGCGGCGGCAGTACGGCTGGCAACGGCGGGCGACATACGGTCAATGACGGGCGCCTTGCGGTTGGCGGTGTTGCAGGCACTCAGCATTCCCAGGGACAGGGTCAGGGTCAGGGTCAGGGTCAGCGAGGCTAAAGGGCGTGTTTGATTCATTCTCATCAGTATAGGTGTCGGCAATCCATGGCTAGTCACACAGGCAGCTTAGACGGTGCCGGGGCGCAACGGTACAAAGTGACAAGCTTCGAGTGTTTCACTCATCCAGTCAGCCTTGCCGCGGCGGGTTATCAATTGCAGGTGCTGGACCTGGGCGCCGACCGGCGCGACCAGGCGGCCACCGATGGCCAGTTGTTCGAGCAACGCCCGCGGGACCTCGAGGCCGGCTGCGGCCAGGATGATGCCGTCAAATGGGGCGACCTGCGGCAGGCCAAGCATACCATCTCCGTAATGCAAGCGCAGGTTAGAAATGCGCAACGGCCGCAAATTCGATTTGGCCAGCTCGTGCAGCGGCTTGATCCGCTCGATCGAGAACACCTCCTGCGCCACGCAGGCGAGCACGGCGGCCTGGTAGCCGCAGCCGGTGCCGATCTCGAGCACGCGGCCGAGCTTGCCGCCGTTGCGCATCACTTCGATCATGCGCGCCACGATGTACGGCTGGGAAATGGTCTGATGGTGGCCGATCGGCAGCGAGGCGTCGATGTACGCCTGAGCCGACAGCGCCGGCTCGATGAACGCGTGGCGCGGCACCCGTTCCAGCGCGGCCAGCACCAGCTGATCTTGCACGCCCTGCTTGGCGACGCGGTTGACCATCTGGCGCCGGATGGCGTCGGACACCATCAGGTCCGGACGCGGCGCGCTCGGCGTTGCCGGCTGGGCCCGCTGCAGCGCTTCGCTGTGCGACTTCGACGGCGCCGCCCGCATGGTCGGGCTCGCATACGGCGCCAGCACCGCGGTGCGGGCGGCGTTGCGCGTCGCCGTTTGCGGCGTGGCCACCGGCGCCGGCGAATAGGCGCCCGGCTTGCGTTCGGCCGGCCGCGTCAGCGACGACAGCGGCAGCGGGAAGTTGCTGTTCTTCTCTTTCATGCCAGGTCCCGCGCCAGCTGGGCGAGCTGGGTCTTGTGGGTCAGGTCGACCTGCAGCGGCGTGATCGATACCTGGCCCTGGGCGACGGCGTGGAAATCGGTGCCTTCGCCGGCATCGCGGGTGGCGCCCGGCGGGCCGATCCAGAATATTTCGCGGCCGCGCGGGTCGAGCGCGCGGATCACCGGCTCGGCCTGGTGACGGCGCCCGAGGCGGGTGGCGGTGATGGCGCCGAGCCGCTCGTACGGCAGGTTCGGAATGTTTACGTTCAGCAGCCACGGGGCGGACAGTGCGTCGAAGCGGCGCAGCACGATGTCGCGCGCCAGCCTGGCGGCGGCGTCGATGTGGGTCCAGCCGTACTCGGCCTGGGAAAATGCGATCGCCGGGATGCCGAACAGGTAGCCTTCGGTGGCGGCGGCAACGGTGCCGGAGTACAGCGTGTCGTCGCCCATGTTGGGGCCGTTGTTGATGCCGGAGACGATCAGGTCGGGCCGGTAGTCGAGCATGCCGGTCAGCGCCACGTGCACGCAGTCGGTCGGCGTGCCGTTGACGAAATAAAAGCCGTTGGAAGCTTGCTGAACCGACAAGGGACGATCGAGCGACAGAGAGTTCGACGCGCCGGAACGGTTGCTGTCGGGGGCGACAACAACGATGTCGGCTACCGAGGCGAGCGCTTCGGCCAGGGCATTGATGCCCGGGGCGAGATAGCCGTCGTCATTACTGATAAGTATTCTCATGCAGCAATTTTACCTGAAGCAACGGTCGCATCGGCGCGCTGGGAGTAAACAATCGTTGCGGCGCCAACACACCATTGTCAGGATGATTGCGAACAGGCCGGCCTGGCGCCAGTCAAACCAGGTTTCATCATGCCGATGCGCTCAGGAAGGCCATTCCTGCCACCGACGGAAATGGTGCTGCCCAAGCCCGGCGCGACGATGACGGATAAAAAATCGTTGCCGTGCCGCCCTGCTTGCCTGCCCTACAGCCCGCCGGCCTGCTTGCCGCCGGCCGCTTCGAGCAGCGCGTCTTCGAAGAAGGACTGCACCGCTTCGCTGAAGGCGAGCAAGGCATCCTTGTCGCCTTCCTGCTTGTACACCAGCTTGATCATCTCCATGCCCTTGCGCCTGAGTGGCGTGGCGACATTCGGTCCCAGCACCATCGGCGACAGGCTGTCGGCCAACTCGCGCGCTTCACGTGGACTGTGGATGATCAGCTCGCGCAGCTTGCCCAGTTCCTGGGCCAGCGACTTCGGGCTGGCAGCGGCGCCGCGCACGTCGAGGATGGCCGCCTTCATGCCCAGTTCGCCACGGTCCGACTCGTGCGGCCCGGACACCATGCCGATATGACGCAGCCGGTCGTTGCCTTTCTGGACCGTCTCGCTCAGCGTGCGCGCGGCGCTGTCGTTGCCCTGATTGGACAAGGTTTCGGATAGCAGCTTTTTGCTGTAGAGCGTTTCGATGTCGTCCATGCCGTGGATGCTCTCGTGCAGCCTGACGACGTGCTCCTGGATGCGGCGGGCGGCGTCGAAGTCGCCGCGCTCTCCCAGCGTGCTCGACAAGCGCAGCTGGGCGTTGAGCGTATCGGGATGCTCGGCGCCAAGGCGCACCTTGTGCGAGCGCACCAGCGTTTCCTGGATTGCCAGCACGGCATCGAGGTCGCCGCGCACGGCGAGGATTTCGGCCAGCGCCTCGCGCGCCTGCACGGTGTAGCGGTGCTCGGCGCCGGCATGGCGCTCGCGCGCGCGCACCACCGATTCCTGCAGCTGGATGGCCTGGGCCGTTTCGCCGAGCTGGCACAGCAGCAGCGACAGCCGTTCGGTGCTGCGCAGCGTGTCCTCGTGTTCGCTGCCGAGCAGCCGTTCGCGGCCGAAACGCACCCGCTCGTACAGGAAGCGGCCCCGTTCGGGGTTGCCCGAAGAGATGATGGTGTCGGCCTGGGCGGCAATGCTGGCCAGGGTCATCACATGGTCGGGGCCGAACAGCCGGTCGCACGCGTCGACGATTTGCTCGTGCAGCGGCAGCGCCGCCGCGAAGTCGCCCAGCTGGGCCAACGTGGCCGCCAGGCCGGACATGGCGGCCAGCGTGTCGGGATGGTCGGCGCCGAACAGGCGCTGGCAGTCGTCGGCCAGCTGCTCGTACAGAAATTTTGCTTCGTCGAGCTTGCCGACCTTGCGCAGCAGGTCGGCCAGGCAGGAACGGCTCAGGCGGGTGTCGGCATGATCTTCGCCGAGCAGGCGCTGGCGCAAGCGCGTGCTTTCTTCGTAACATTGCTGGGCCTGGCGCTCGCGGTCCTGGCGGCGGTACAGGTCGCCCAGGCGCTTCAGGTCGGCCGCCAACGGCACCGACACGGCGGTGGAAATGCCGTCGGCCGACAGCAGGCGGGCGGCGGAGATGCTCGTCAGCAGGCCGACCTCGGCATGCGATTGCCAGGGAAAGTGGCCGTCGGCGACCCAGTCGAGCAATGTTTCGAAGGTGCGGGTCAGCGAGAAACGGTCGCCTTCGGGATCGGCGCGCACCGACAAGTGCTCGCCGCTGGACATGGCGTTGGTTTGCTGCAGCTGCACCTCGTCGAGGTAGCTGTCGAGCGAGAGCTGGGCCAGGCCGTACGATTCGCGCAGCAGCTGTTCGAGCGCAGGCTGGTAGCCGGCCAGCCCCTTTTGCGGGTCGCCGCGGCGCCACTGCAGGCGGCGCGCGCAGTCGGCGCTGTCGATCGAGCACGGCAATGGGTAGACCAGCAGCGGGCGCTGCTCGTCTTCGTGGCTGCAGCGGTATTCGATGCTGCGGGTGACCACGCCGGCGAGGCCTTCGAGGCTGCGCTGGTTCGGCGTAAACAGCGCCACCAGCTTGCGCGGCAGCAGCGTGGTGCAGATGCTGACGGCGGCCGAGCGACCACTGCGGGCGTCAACCAGCACGTGGCGGAAGCGGCGCGCCATGTGGTCGGCGAAGCAGCGAAACAGCGCCGGGCAGGCGGCGAACAGTCCGTCCCAGTCGATGCGGTCGGCGCGCTCGCCGTAGCTGTCGTCGAAGCGGCCGGCGCGCATCAGGTACAGCGGACGGCTGTGATCGACACGCTCGACGTACGGCTCCCAGTCGACCGCCTCGAGCACCTGCCGGGCCATCTTGACATCGCTCAGCGGGGCGGCGGTGCGCGCCAGCAGCTCGATGTGGTCGCGGCAGGCCTCGAAATATTCGAGCAGGCCGGGACGCTCGTCATGCTGATCGACGTAGTGGTGCAGGCCAGGCGATTCGGTGTCCCAATCGATCATGAGCACCGGCACCGTGGCGTTGTTGCGCCCCGCCAGCAGCACTGCCATGTTCGACAGCGCCACACTGCGCGCCGTTCCGCTCTCGAATGAGTAGAACGTGGTCACTTCGCCGGGAGCGGTTATCGGCGGTAGCGTAATGCGGGTGATTTCCATAAAACTCCTTTTATTTTTTTGGGAACGATACTTCCGGCATGTCGCGCCATTCAGGTGGGACATCGGGAAGCACGAAATGGTTGCAGTCGTGGCTCGCAGGCGTGTACATTTTCTGGTACTGATAGTGCAACACGATGCGCTTGACGATCTTGTCGATGTCGGGGATGAAGTCGATGTTCGACTTCAGGTCGGCGGTGGCCATGGTGAAGTGCGAAAAGTCCACGTACAGGCTGGAATTGGTAATTTGCGGCGGCAGCTGGGTCGGGTGGCGCGTCATGATGACCGGGATGATCAGGTGGCTCGGCATGTCGTACCACTGGCTGCGTTCGGCCTCGAGCAGCTGCATTGCCGCGTACTCGCGCCGGGTGTAGGGATGGGCCTCGTACTTGGGCGTGTAGATCATGATCATGCACACGCTCTCGCACATGGCGCGGGCGATTTTTCGGTCGAGGTCGTCCCCGCCGCCAAGTTGCTCATGGTCGACGAACAGCTCGTCCTCGTGGTCGAAATACGGTTCCAGGTAGCAGCGCAGCGCATCGGCCAGCGCGGTTTTGAACCGGACCATCAGTTCGTGGCGGCCATGTGCATAACTGAAGAAACAGCCATAACGGATTGCCATTTCTACCTCCCCATTTACAAAATGCTAACGGCGCGCTCGCATCCAAGACTGTAACAAGCTCGACTTTTGTCACTTTGCGCGAACGCAAAGCCTCCTGCGGCCTCAAGCGCATTGGCAGAGCGGGCCGGAACGGGCATAATTAAAAATCAAACGGTCGTACTATTTTTCATAAAACACAACAAAGCGGAGACGGCGATGAAAGCGGTGGTGTGCAAAGCGTGGGGGCTGCCAGACAGTCTGGAAGTGCAGGAGTTGCCCGACCTGGTGGCGGGACTGGGCGAAGTGGTCATCGAGGTCAAGGCGGCCGGCGTCAACTTTCCGGACGTACTGATCATCCAGGGCAAGTATCAGGTCAAGCCGGCCCTGCCATTTACGCCGGGCAGCGAATTGTCGGGCGTGGTGCGCGCCGTCGGTGACGGCGTGGCGAGCGTGAAGGTCGGCGACAAGGTCATCGCGTTCACCGCCCAGGGCGCGTTCGCCCAGCAGGTGGTGGCGCAGGCGGCGGCGGTGATGCCAATGCCGCCCGGCATGGACTTCGACACCGCCGCCGCCATCACCCTCACCTATGGCACCTCGCACCATGCGGTGGTCGACCGCGCGGGGCTGAAGGCGGGCGAGACGATGCTGGTGCTGGGCGCGGCCGGCGGCGTCGGGCTGGCGGCAATCGAGATCGGCAAGGCGCTCGGCGCGCGCGTGATCGCGGCCGCCTCGAGCGACGAGAAGCTGGCGGTGTGCCGCGCGCACGGCGCCGACGACACGATCAATTACACGACGGCCGACTTGCGCGAAGCGATCAAGGCGGCGACCGGCGGCAAGGGGCCGGACGTGATTTACGACCCGGTCGGCGGCGCCTATTCGGAGGCGGCGTTTCGCTCGATCGGCTGGCGCGGGCGCTACCTGGTAGTCGGCTTCGCCAATGGCGAGATCCCGAAGTTGCCGTGGAATCTGATGCTGCTGAAAGGCGCCTCGGTGGTTGGCGTTTTCTGGGGCGAGTTCGCCAAGCGCGAACCGAAAGCGAACATGGGCGCGATGCGCCAGCTGCTGGGCTGGCTGGCAGAAGGCAAGATCAAGCCGCGCATTTCGGGCCGCTACGCGCTGGCGGACACGGCGACGGCGCTGAACGACATGGCGGCGCGCAAGGTCACGGGCAAAGTCGTCATCGTGCCGTAGCCAAGACGCGAACCGCAATTCCGCCAAGCGAAAAATTGGGGTCAGACCCGTTTTTTCGACGGGCCGCACCGACTTTTAATGTACAAAAACCGGGTCTGACCCCGGTTTTAGAAGTCGCCGATTTTTTGCGTCCTTGGCAGTTCGACGGCCTGCTTTTTGTCGATCAAATAAATTGGGGTCAGACCCGTTTGTTTGATGGCCGATTCAGGAACGACGTCGCGAAAAAACGGGTCTGACCCCGATTTTTTGGCATGCATTGGATCGTCGGCGAAGTCAGGGCGCCGCGGGCTTGAAGAAGTCGATGACGTCGGATTGCAGGCGCGTGCGTTTGAATGGCGGCAGGCTTTGCCAGACGCGCTTGCCGTACGATTTGGAAATGAGGCGCGGGTCGCAAATCATCAGCACGCCGCGGTCGGTCTCGTCACGGATCAGGCGCCCGGCCCCCTGCTTGAGGTTGATGATTGCCTCGGGCAAGGTGTGGTGCATGAAGCCGTTCATGCCCTGCTTTTCCATCACGTCGATGCGCGCGGCCAATACCGGATCATCCGGCGGCGCGAACGGCAATTTGTCGATGATGACCAGCGACAGCGCGTCGCCGCGCACGTCAACGCCTTCCCAGAAACTCTGGCTGCCGACCAGCACCGCGTTGCCGGCGCTGCGGAACGAGTCGAGCAATTCAGTGCGGCCGCGCTCGCCCTGGACGAACAGCGGGTACTCGAGGCCGCGGTCGGCAAAATCCTTGCGCAGGCGCTCGGCGACGTGCTTGACGGCGCGGTTGGTGGTGCACAGGAAGAAGGTGCGCCCGCCGGCCGCCTCGATCACCGGCAAGGCGCAGTCGACCACCGCGTCGGTGTAGCCGACCGCGTTCGGGTCGGGCAGTCCGCTCGGCACGTACAGCAAGCCTTGCTGCTCGTAATCGAACGGACTCGGCCAAGTCTGCGCCGGCTCGCCCGTCAGGCCCATCTGGTTGGAAAAGTGCTTGAAGTCGTTCTTTACCGCCAATGTGGCGGAGGTGAAAATCCAGCTGCGCGGCGTGCCTTCGCGCTGGTTGTTGAAAATCGGCGCGATCGACAGCGGCGTCTTGTGCAGCTGCAGCGAGGACGAGAACGCCTCCACCCACAGCACCGCCTCGTCGCCCTCGACCATCTTGCCCTTGCCGTCGGCTTTCCAGCCGTCCAGCGACTGCGCCAGTTCCACCGCGCGCACGCGCACCTGCTCGATCGTCTCGGCGCGCGCGGCCTGCTCTTCGAGCACGCCGATCATCGCCGCCAGGTGCTCCTTGACGGTGGCCAGCGCCGGGAAGAAGTCGGAGGACGGCGTGATTTGCGCCAGCGACATGCGCATGATGTCTTGCGGGAACGTCAGGCGCAGGTCGCGCGCGGCTTTCTCGACCACGGTGACAACCTTGGCCCAGTCGGCGCCGCCGCGCGCGTGCGCCAGGCCTTCGGCTAATACGTCGCGGCACAGCTCGAGAATCTGCGACGTCGACACCGTCTGGCCGAAGAACAACGTGGCGGTGTCGGGCAGCTGGTGCGCTTCGTCGAAGATGATGGTGTTGGCCGACGGTAGCAGCTCGGCCACGCCGGTGTCTTTCAGCGCCACGTCGGCGAAGAACAGGTGATGGTTGACGACGACGACGTCGGCCTGCTGCGCTTCACGGCGCGCCTTCATGACGAAGCAGTCCTGGTAATACTGGCACTCGGCGCCCATGCAGGTGTCGCGGGTCGACGTCACCAGGTTCCAGATCGAGGCGTTTTCCGGCACCTTGGCCAGCTCGGCCTTGTCGCCGGAGGTGGTCATCTTGATGAAACGCGAGATTTCGCGCAGGTGGCCGATGTCGTCGCGCGAGGTCATGCGGCCATTCTGCATCGTGCGCTCGAGGTGGTAATGGCAGACGTAGTTGGAGCGGCCCTTGAGCAACGCCACCGAGACGGGCGCGCGCAAGGCGGCGCGCACGGTCGGGATGTCGCGCAGGAACAACTGGTCCTGCAAGTTCTTGGTGCCGGTCGAGACGATCGTCTTGCCGCCCCACAGCAGCGCCGGCACCAGGTAGGCGAAGGTCTTGCCGGTGCCGGTGCCGGCTTCGGCGATCAGGGTCTTCTGGTCGAATATGGCTTGCGCGATCGCCTTGGCCATCTCGGTTTGCGAGCGGCGCGGGCTGAAACTGCCGACGGCAGGCGCGAGCGGGCCGCCTGCACTGAACAGGCGGTCGATGTCGGCGTCGTATTTGCCGGCCGGCGCAGCGCCGTGGTCGGCGGCGTCGGGGCTCTCGCCTGGCGCCTGGATGGAGTCGGTCAAAATGGCATTTCAGTGAAGCGAAGACGGATCAGGCCGGAACATCCGGCACCAATTGCATTTTCAACAGGGTGATGTGGTCTTTCAACTGCAGCTTGCGCTTCTTGAGGCGGCGCAGCTGCAACTGGTCGTGATGGCCGTCCAGGATCAGCATATCTATGACCGCGTCGAGGTCGCGATGTTCCACGTCGAGTTCGATCAGCCGCCGCTGGATTTCTTGGACATCCGTCATTTTTTGCTGTTCCCAACAGAATATTACAAAAACTTTGAAATGGCGCCCCTCGAACCGCATACAATCTGGAGCGATTGTGTCGCGACGCTAACTAGTAACTGCTTGCAACATTTGCCGTAAACAGTGCATAGTTTAATCTACCGAGACGTTGCCGCCAACATAGATTAGGACCAGGGGCCCGAAAGCCCACGTTTATGAAACCATACAAGCTCGAAGCCGGGACCGCCCAGCACATCGGTAACCGTCCACAACAGAACGATCGCAGCGCCATTTTCGCCGGCGCCCGCGCCCCAGGCTACGTAATGGCTGTACTGGCCGACGGCATCGCCGGCGGCGCCACCGCCTCCGAACAGGTGCTGCACACCGCCAAGCAGCTGTTCGACGAATTCAAGCCGGGCGACAATCCCGGCATCGAGCGGCTGGCCACGCTGCTGCGCGACATCGTCCACGAGACCCACCTGGTCATCAAGATGAACGGCGTTGCTACCGAAACCGAACCGCAATGCACCTTTGCCGGGCTGATCATCACCCCCGGCGGCCAGGCGGTATGGGCCCACGTCGGTGATTCGCGCGTCTACCGTTTCCAGCAGGGCGAATGCAAGGCGCGCACCAGCGACGCCAGCTATATCGACCACCTGATGGGCACCGAAAAGCTGCCGGCCGAGTCGGCCCGCAACCACCGCCACTCGAAACTGCTGGTCAATGTGCTCGGCAACAGCCGCAAGGAACCGTTCGTTTCGATCGGCAGCCAGGAAGAGCTCGGCATCGGCGACGCATTCCTGCTGTGTTCGGATGGCTTGTGGCACTTCTTCACCGACGCCGAACTGGGCGCCGTGCTGAGCAAGAGCGCGCCGCGGCAGGCGTCCGAGCTGCTGATCGACAAGGCCACCGAGCGCGCCCAGGGCAAGGGCGGCAATTGCACCATGGCGATCATCAAGCTGGTCAAGCCGCCCAAGGATGTGCCGAACTACACGGTGCAGAAGATGGGGCGCGCGGTTTAAGCCGGGCCGGCCACGCGGCGACAAACAAGCCTCTCCTCGCCAAAGCAGGGAGTCGGGTCCGCCAATGGCGGGCACGACGGCTTTTAAACGATCGCGGACTTACTTTTTTGCCGCCGCTTCGGCTGCCCGCGCTTTCTTGCGCTCTTCCACCTTGCGCTGCCGCTCTTCCGATTCGCGCTTGCGCTTTTCGTAGGCGGCGACACTGTCGGCGCGCTTGGCCGCGTCGGCCTGGTCCTGCGCTGCGCGCTTCTTCGCTTTGCCGGCCCGCTCGGCGGCGGCATCGCGTGTCGGCTTGCGCGCGGCCGGCGCCGTTTCTTCGCGCGGCGGCGGCGGCGGTTCGGCCGCACGCTTGGCCTCGTCGGCCTTGAATTCTGCCTCGCTCCTGGCCAGCTCGCGGTCGCGCTCATCGACGGTGGCCTGGCGCTTGTAGCGCGATGCCTCGACTTCGATCACGCGCAACCCCGCCAGCGCCAGGCGGCGCTTCTCGCGCGCCGTGTCGAGGCAGCGGTTGACCAGGAACTTGGTATAGCAGACCTGCTCGCTGGCGGCGAACTCGGCTTCGGCGGCGGCGCGCTGCTGCGCCGCCTGGGCCAGCTTGCGGTCGGCGTCGGCCACCGACTGCGACGGCGGCGCGCTCGGCGCCACGTCCGGCGCCTTCACGGCGGCGCAGCCGGCCAGCGCCGCCAGCAGCAGCGCGGCAGCGACGGCGCGCGAGGAAAAATACTTCGTCATGGTGGTTGGATCCTTTGTCGGCATCAGGCAATCGCCTCGGTGGCGTCGCGGCGCGCGGACTCCATGTACTCGCGCGACTGCATTTCAATGATACGCGAGACGGTGCGGTGGAACTCGTTGGACAGCACCCCCTCGGTGTACAGCTCTTCGGGCGGCACTTCCGCCGACATCAGCAGCTTGACCTTGTGATCGTAAAACACGTCGACCAGCCAGGTGAAGCGGCGCGCCTCGGACGAGTGCGAGGCCGACATCGCCGGGATCGACGACAGCACCACGGTGTGGAAGCGGCTGGCGATTTCCAGGTAGTCGTTTTGCGACCGCGGGCCGCCGCACAGCGTGGCGAAGTCGAACCAGATGATGCCGCCGGCACGGCGCAGCGCGCGGATCTCGCGCTCTTCGATGCGCACGCGCGGGTCTTCGTCGGCCGTTTCGGCGATCTTCGCGTAGGCGCGGCGCAGCGCTTCGTCGGCGGCGGCGCCGAGCGGCGTGTAGTAGCTTTCGACCTGCTCGAGCGCGCGCTTGCGGTAGTCGACGCCGGCGTCGACGTTGAGCACGTCGAGCTTGTCCTTGAGCAGCGCGATGGTCGGCAGCATGCGGTCGCGGTGCAGGCCGTCCGGGTACAGCAGATCGGGATCGTAGTTCGACGTCATGACGAACGAGACGCCGTTTTCGAACAGCGCCTTGAGCAGGTTATGCAGGATCATCGCGTCGGCGATGTCGGAGACGTGGAATTCGTCGAAGCAGATCAGGCGGTACTTCTTGGCGATGCGGCGCGCCACTTCGTCGAGCGGATCGGCGACGCCTTTGAGTTCATCGAGCTGGCGGTGGATGCCGCGCATGAATTCATGGAAGTGCACGCGCGTCTTGCGCACCAGCGGCACCACCGAATAGAAGCTGTCCATCAAAAACGACTTGCCGCGCCCCACCCCGCCCCACAGGTAGACGCCGCGCGGCACGTCGGGCCGGTTGACCAGGCGCTTCAGGCTCGACGAGCGGCGCGACTTGTAGTGCACCCATTCCTCGTAGGAGCGTTGCAGGCGGTCTACCGCCTTCTGCTGCGCCTCGTCGGAACGGAAGCCGCGCTGGGACAGCGCGTGCTGGTAAAACTCTTGAACATTCATGCGGGAGGCAAACCATGCAAAACGGGCCGGCTTGTGCGGCCGGCTCGTGGGGGACTATCAGAAGTTGAGCGAACGCTTGTCGACGGCGAGCATGGCTTCCTTGGTCGACTCCGACAGCGACGGGTGCGCGTGGCAGATGCGGGCGATGTCTTCGGACGAGGCGCGGAACTCCATCGCCACGACGGCTTCCGAGATCAGCTCGGAGGCCATCGGACCGACGATGTGCACGCCCAGGATTTCATCGGTGGTGGCGTCGGCCAGCACCTTGACCATGCCCGACGTGTCGCCCAGCGCGCGCGCGCGGCCGTTCGCCATGAACGGGAACGTGCCGGCCTTGTAGGCGACGTTGGCCGCCTTGAGCTGCTGCTCGGTCTGGCCGACCCACGCGATCTCCGGCGACGTGTAGATCACCCACGGCACCGTGTTGAAGTTGACGTGGCCGTGCTGGCCGGCGATGCGCTCGGCAACGGCTACGCCCTCCTCTTCGGCTTTGTGCGCCAGCATCGGGCCGCGCACGACGTCGCCCACCGCCCATACGTTCGGCAGGCTGGTCTTGCAGTCGTCGTCGACGGCGACAAAGCCGCGCTCATCGAGCTTGAGGCCGACCGATTCGGCGTTCAGGCCGATCGTGTTGGGCACGCGGCCGATCGAGATGATCAGCTTGTCGAAGACGGCCGTCTGCGCGGCGCCCGCGGCGTCGGCGTATTCGACCGTGACGTTGTTCGCGCCTGGCGTGATCTGGCCGATCTTGCAGCCGAGGCTCACCTTCAGGCCCTGCTTGGTAAACAGCTTGTGCGCTTCCTTGGCGATCTGCTCGTCGACCGCGCCGAGGAAGGTCGGCAGGCCTTCGAGGATCGTGACGTCGGATCCGAGGCGGCGCCATACGCTGCCCATCTCGAGGCCGATGACGCCGGCGCCGATGACGCCCAGCTTGGCCGGCACCGCGTCGATGGCGAGCGCGCCGCTGTTCGACAAAATCAGCTTTTCGTCAAACACTGCGCCCGGCAGTTCGCGCGCGTTGGAGCCGGTGGCGACGACGACGTGCTTGGCGGAGAGGGTGTCGGCATTGGCGCCGGTGACGCTGATGCTGTAGCCGCCTTCAGCGGTGCCGGCAAAGGCGCCGCGGCCGTGGAAGAAGGTGACCTTGTTCTTCTTGAACAGGAACAGGATGCCTTCGTTGTTCTGTTTGACGACGACGTCCTTGCGCTTCAACATCTGCGGCAGGTTCAAGGTCAGGCCGGCGACGTCGATGCCGTGATCCTTGAAACTGTGGCCGGCGTGTTCGAAGTGCTCGGACGACTGCAGCAGCGCCTTCGACGGAATGCAGCCGACGTTGGTGCAGGTGCCGCCAGGGGCGGGACCGCCCTTGGCGTTGACCCATTCATCGATACAGGCGACCGAAAAGCCCAGTTGCGCGGCGCGGATGGCGGCGATGTAGCCGCCAGGTCCGGCGCCGATGACGACGACGTCAAATTGTTTGGAAGTGCTCATACTTGATAATCCTTTTTATTCTTCGGGGACGAAAATCCACATCAGGAGATAGATCAGCAGCGCGAAGCCGAAGGTCAGCGTGAACAGCACGAACACCAGGCGCCAGATCCACGCTTCCATGCCGGACGCCTTGGCCAGGCCGCCGCAGACGCCGCCCAGCCAGCGGTCGCTGCGCGAACGGCGCAGCGCGCCGATTTCGGCGACCAGGTCGTCGCCGCCACTGGAGGGCTTGTCGAGGTTGACCGCGCCAGTGCCAAGGGCCTTGGCCTTGGCGCGTTCGAATTCGACGTCGGTCAGCGCGCCGGCCAGGTGCAGTTCGTGCAAACGCTTGATTTCATCGGAGACATTCATTACGACTACCTCTCAAAAACGGACATTGGCACGCGCTGCAAGCAGCGCGCAGGTTCGGCTCAAGCACCAGCGGTTACAGGTCCAGCAGCAGGCGCGATGGATCTTCCAGCACTTCCTTCATGGCGACCAGGCCAAGGACAGCTTCGCGGCCGTCGATGATGCGGTGATCGTACGACATCGCCAGGTAGTTCATCGGACGCACCACCACCTGGCCGTTTTCGACGACCGCGCGGTCCTTGGTCGCGTGCACGCCCAGGATGGCCGACTGTGGCGGGTTGATGATCGGGGTCGACAGCATCGAGCCGAAGATGCCGCCGTTCGAGATCGAGAAGGTGCCGCCGGTCAGGTCGTCGAGCGTGAGCTTGCCTTCCTTGGCCTTGGCGCCGAATTCACCGATCTTCTTTTCGATCTCGGCGATCGACATCTGGTCGGCGTTGCGCAGGATCGGCACCACCAGGCCGCGCGGCGAACCGACCGCGATGCCGATGTCGAAGTAGCCGTGGTAGACGATGTCGTTGCCGTCGACCGAAGCGTTGATGACCGGGTACTTCTTCAGCGCCGCGACGGCCGCCTTGACGAAGAACGACATGAAGCCGAGCTTGACGCCATGCTCCTTCTCGAACTTGTCCTTGTACTTGTTGCGCAGGTCGATCACCGGCTGCATGTTCACTTCATTGAACGTGGTCAGGATCGCGTTGGTCGACTGCGACTGCAGCAGGCGCTCGGCGATACGGGCGCGCAGGCGGCTCATCGGCACGCGCTCTTCCGGACGGTCGCCCAGTCGGGCCGGGGCGGGAGCTGCAACCTGCTGCAGCTGCGCCTTGGCCACGGGTGCGGCCAGCGGCGCCGGGGACGCAGGCTTGACGCCGCCGGCGATTGCGCCGAGCACGTCGCCCTTGGTGACGCGGCCGTCTTTACCGGTGCCCGACACCTGGCTGGTGGTCATGGCGTTATCGGCAAGGATCTTGGCGGCGGCCGGCATGGCGATATCGCCTTTCGACGGTGTCGGCGCGGTTTCGGCCGGAGCTTGCGCCACCGGTGCGTTCGGCGTGGAGACGCTGGAAATCGGGATCGGGCTGACCATCACGCCGGCTTCGGTGTCGATGATGGCGATGATTTCGCCGGCGACGACGGTGGTGCCGTCGCCCTTGATGATCTGGACGATCACGCCGGTCGCCGGCGCCGGCAGTTCAAGAACCACCTTGTCGGTTTCGATGTCGATCAGATTTTCGTCGCGCGTGACTGGCTCGCCGACTTTCTTGTGCCATGAAAGCATGGTCGCTTCTGCTACCGACTCCGACAGTTGTGGAACCTTGACTTCGATTTGTGCCATGAAAAACTCCGTATCTTGTTATATGTGCGGCGCCCCGCTTGGGACGGGGCGCGCCGTGCTTACTTGGTCAGGACGAAACCCTTGAGCTTCGAAAATGCCGTCTCCAACAAATCCTTCTGCTGCGCGTAGTGCTTGTCGTAGTAACCGACCGCAGGCGAGGCCGAAGCCGGGCGGCCCGCATACGCGAGGCGCTGGCCCGATTCCAGGCTTTCGAAGATATTGTGCTGGATCTGGAACCACGGACCCTGGTTCTGCGGCTCGTCCTGCGCCCATACCAGCTCGGTCGCGTTCGAGAACTTCTTGAGCTCGGCGGCGAATGCCTTGTGCGGGAACGGATAGAGCTGCTCGACACGGATGATGGCGGTGTCGACCTGCCCGCGCGTCTTGCGGGCGTTGACCAGGTCGTAGTAGACCTTGCCGGAGCAGGCGATCACGCGCTTGACCTTCCTGGCGTCGATCTTGTCATCGACTTCGCCGATGACGGTCTGGAACGCGCCCTTGGCCAGGTCCGACAGCGGCGAGCCGGCGTCCTTGTTACGCAGCAGCGACTTCGGCGTCATGATGACGAGCGGCTTCCTGAACTGGCGCACCATCTGGCGGCGCAGCAAGTGGAAGATCTGCGACGCGGACGTCGGCTGCACCACTTGCATGTTGTTGTCGGCGCACAGCTGCAGGAAGCGCTCGGGACGCGCGGACGAGTGCTCCGGGCCCTGGCCTTCGTAACCGTGCGGCAGCATCATCACCAGGCCAGAAGCGCGGCCCCATTTGACTTCGCCGGAGCTGATGAACTGGTCGATGACGACCTGGGCGCCGTTGGCGAAATCGCCGAACTGCGCTTCCCAGATGGTCAGGGTGTTCGGTTCGGCGGTCGAATAGCCGTACTCGAATGCGAGCACCGCTTCTTCCGACAGCACCGAGTCGATGACGGTGAACGGCGCCTGCGTTTCCGACACGTTCGCCAGCGGCACGTAGGTGCCGGCATCCCAGCGTTCGCGGTTCTGGTCGTGCAGTACCGCGTGACGGTGCACGAAGGTGCCGCGGCCGGCGTCCTGGCCGGTCAGGCGGATCGCGTAACCGGACGAAACCAGCGACGCGTATGCGAGGTGCTCGCCCATGCCCCAGTCGAGGTTGAGCTCACCGCGGCCCATGCTGGCGCGGTCGCCCAGCACCTTCTCGACCAGCGAGTGGACCTTGAATTCTTCCGGCACGGTGGTGATGCGCTGCGCCAGGCGTTTGAGTTCCGTCATCGGCACGGCGGTGTCGGCGCTGTCGGTCCACTTCTTGTTCAGGAACGGCAGCCAGTCGACCGCGTACTTGTTCTTGAAGTTGGAGATGACCGGATCGACCGTGTGCTTGCCGGCGTCCATCGCGTCGCGGAAAGCGGCGACCATCTTGTCGCCGGTGTCGGCGGCGATGGTGCCTTGCGCCGCGAGCTTGTCGGCGTACAGCTTGCGGGTGCCAGGGTGCTGGGCAATCTTCTTGTACATCAGCGGCTGCGTCAGCGCCGGGGTGTCCTGCTCGTTGTGGCCGAGCTTACGGTAGCTGACGATGTCGAGGACGATGTCCTTCTTGAACTGGACGCGGTAGTCCATCGCGATCTGGGTCGCCAGCACGACCGCTTCCGGGTCGTCGCTGTTGATGTGCAGGACCGGCGCTTCGATCATCTTGACGACGTCGGAGCAGTACAAGGTCGAGCGGGCATCGCGCGGATCGGACGTGGTGAAGCCGATCTGGTTGTTGATGACGATGTGGACGGTGCCGCCGGTGCCGTAACCGCGCGTTTGCGCCAGGTTCAGCGTTTCCATTACCACGCCCTGGCCGGCGAAGGCGGCGTCGCCGTGCACCAGGATCGGCAGCACTTGCGAGCCGACCTTGTCGCCGCGGCGGTCCATGCGCGCCTTGACCGAGCCTTCGACGACCGGGTTGACGATCTCGAGGTGCGAGGGATTGAAAGCGAGCGACAGGTGGACCGGGCCGCCGGCGGTCGAGATATCGCTCGAGAAGCCCTGGTGGTACTTGACGTCGCCCGACGGCAGGTCGTCGCCGTGCTTGCCTTCGAATTCTTCGAACAGGTCCTGCGGCGACTTGCCGAGGGTGTTGACCAGCACGTTCAGGCGGCCGCGGTGGGCCATGCCGATGACGATTTCCTGCACGCCGTTTTCGCCGGCGCGCTGGATCGTCTCGTCGATCGAGGCGATGAACGTCTCGGAGCCTTCGAGCGAGAAGCGCTTCTGGCCGACGTACTTGGTGTGCAGGTAGCGCTCGAGGCCTTCGGCCGCGGTCAGGCGGTCGAGGATGTGCAACTTTTTCTCGGCGCTGAAGTTAGGGGTCGAGCGGATCGATTCGAGCTTTTCCTGCAACCAGCGCTTTTCGGCCGGGTCGCTGATGTACATGAACTCGGCGCCGATGGCGCGGCAGTAGGTGTCGCGCAGGAAGTTGAGCAGGTCGCGCAGCGACGCCGTTTCCTGGCCGAAGTAGGTATTGCTGATGTTGAAAACGATGTCCATGTCGGCATCGGTGAAGCCGTAGAAGCCGGGCTGCAGCTCCGGAATTTCCGGACGCTCCTGGCGCTGCAGCGGATCCAGGTTCGCCCATTGCGAACCGAGGTAGCGGTAAGCGGCGATCAACTGGGTGACGGCGACGCGCTTGCGTCCCATCTCGGCGTCGGCGGAAGCGGCGACCACGCGGATCGGGCCGGCCTTGGCGCGCTCGGCGAAGGAAGCGATCACGGAGGAGTGGACGACGTCGGGCTTGTTCGAACCGTCGACCGCAGGCACGTTCTGCATGGAGTCGAAGTACGAGCGCCAGTTTTCCGGCACCGAGCCTGGATTGTCGAGGTAGTTCTCGTACAGTTCTTCTACGTACGGCGCGTTGCCGCCGAACAGATACGAGTTCTCTGTCTGTTTCTGCATCATCTTGCTCACCTTTCATTCGCGCTTCGCGAAATTGGCGGGTTAATCTAACCTTCCGCGACACGGCCTGACCGGTTAGCGGATTGCACATCAAGTTGTGGGGAAGGACATTTGATACTGCGGAATTGTTTGGAAAGCCCTTCACAATAGCACGCATATTGTAACGCAACATCTTATGAGCAGAGGACACGCTGTCGAGCGTAGCGGCGAAAAATTGCACGCTGCGCCACGCTGTTGCTATTACACTCATGTTTTTCATGGCCTTCGAGTTCACATTTTGCGCATATCGATCGGACACCGCCTGTTTGCCTCGGTCCTGTTGGCCATTCTCGCCGTTGCCGCCAGCGCCATCGCCCTGATGCGCCAGAACGTGGCCGACAGCTTCGGCGAATACGCGCTCAACATCGAGCTGGACCGGCTCGACGAACTCTCCGGCGCGCTGGCGCGGCACTACCGCGAACACGCCGGCTGGAGCTTCCTGCCGGCCGATGCGGCAGGCCGCAGGCACTGGATCGCGCACGAACTGGGGCGGCTGCAGCAGCAGCGCCTGGCAGCGCCGGTAGCGCCGGTGCAGCCCGTTGCGCCGGCCGGCGCGGCAGCTGGAATGGCCGATCTCGCCGCGGCGCCGGCGGCGCCGCCTGTACCGCCGGCGCCACCCTTGCCGCCACTGCCGCCGCCGCGGATTGTCGCCGATGCGCCAGCGTCTGGCGAAGGCGTCGAACAACCCGCCCTGCCGGCGCGCATCACGCTGCTCGACAGTGCCGGCGCCTACCTGGCCGGACGCCCGCCCGGCGCCGCGCCGGCGGCGCGGCGCCGCATCGGCGACGCCGCGGGCGGGCCGATCGGCTACCTGGCGGTCAGCCGCGCGCAGCGTCCGAGCGATGCGCTGGCCAGCGTCTTCCTGCAGCAGCTCAGCGAAAGCCTGCTGGCGATCGTCGGCGCCAGCATGGTGCTCTCGGCCGCCGCGGCGATGCTGCTCGCTGCCCATTTCCGCAAGCCGATCGGGCGCCTGGCGACGGCGGCGCGCGAACTGGCGAAAGGCCGCTACGAGGTGCGCCTCGGGCTCGGGCGCAGCGACGAACTGGGCGACCTGGCGCACAGCTTCAACCAGCTGGCGCACCAGCTCGAATCGGCCGAGGTGTCGCGCCGCCAGTGGGTGGCCGATACCTCGCATGAGCTGCGCACGCCGCTGTCGGTGCTGCGCGCGCAGCTCGAAGCGATCGAGGACGGCGTGCGCACGGCCAGCCCGGAGGCGGTGGCGGCGATGCTGCGCCAGGCCCTGTCGCTCAACAAGCTGATCGACGAACTGTATGCGCTGGCGCGCGCCGACCTCGGTGAGCCGTCGTACCAGCGCGCGGCCACCGACTTGTGGCAGCTGGCGTGCGAGCAGGCGGCGGCGTTCGAGCACAAGCTCGGTGCGGCCGGACTGCGCCTGGACGCCGGCGCCGCACCGCTTGACGCGGTGGTGATGGCCGATCCGGAGCGCATGCGCCAGCTGTTTGCCAACCTGTTCGAGAACTGCGTACGCTATACGGCGCCGGGCGGCAGCGTGTCGCTGCGGGCGCACGCCGACGGCGCACGGCTGTGCATCACGCTCGACGACAGCGCACCGGCGGTGCCGGACGAAGCGCTGGCGCGCCTGTCGGAACGGTTCTACCGGGTCGAGGCCTCGCGCAGCCGCGAGCATGGTGGCGCCGGCCTTGGCCTGGCGCTGTGCCGCCGCATCGCCGAAGCCCATGGCGGCGAACTGGCATTTTCCCATTCCGCGCTGGGCGGCTTGCGGGTGCTGCTGTCGCTACCGCTGGCCAAGCCATGAGCGCGCGACTGTTCATCGTGGAGGACGAACCCGAACTGGCTGCGCTGGTGGCGGACTACGCGCGCGCTGCCGGCTACCAAGGCACGGTGTTCGGCGACGGCGCCATCGCGCTGGCGGCGATTCGCGCCGGCGCACCCGACCTCGTCGTGCTCGACCTTATGCTGCCGGGCCTGGACGGGCTGGCGCTGTGCCGCGCGGTGCGCGCATTTAGCGAGGTGCCGATCGTGATGGTGACGGCGCAAGTGGAAGAGATCGACCGCCTGCTCGGGCTGGAGGCAGGCGCCGACGATTACCTGTGCAAGCCGTTCAGTCCGCGCGAGCTGATGGCGCGCATCAAGGCGATTTTGCGGCGCTCGGGCGGCGCCGCGCCCGAGCGTGCGATCAGCGTCGACGAAGCGGGCCAGCGCATCTGCATCCACGGCCGCCCGCTCGAGCTGACGCCGACCGAGTTTGGCATCCTGGCCGGCTTGGCGCGCCGTCCCGGCCAGGTGTTTTCCCGCACCCAGCTGCTCGACCTGGCCTGCCAGGGCAACCTCGAGGCGACCGACCGCGCCGTCGACAGCCATATCAAGAACCTGCGCCGCAAGCTCGCTGCCGCCCTGCCCGACTGCGACGCGATCCATTCGATCTACGGTCTCGGTTACCGGCTGGACCTGTAGCGCCCTCCACGTTTTCTCCACAATCGGCCGCCACACTGCAGTCATTGGACCGAAGCCGATCAATCAACCACGGAGAACACATCATGAAAACCATCGCACTGCTGCTGGCCGCCACGCTCACTACCGCCACCGCCGCCGCCACCGCCACCGACAACTACCAGCACAACTGCAATGCGTCGGAGGATGCCGGGTGCCCGACGCCGCCCGCACCGCCAGCGCCGCCAGTGCCGCCCGTCCTGCCGATGCCACCGGCGCCGCCCGCGCCGCCACCGATACCGGCCGTCCCCGCCGCCGCGCATGCCGCCTGCGCCGGCAAGAGCGCGGGCACAACGCTGACGCATGTCATCGCCAAAGGCGAAACCATGACCGGCACTTGCGAAAAACGCAAGGAGACGATGCGGTTCATCCTGCACTCCTACACGCTGAACAAGTGAAGCCTGGCTAGTCGCGCGCCGATTGTGATGGACATCCGGAAGTAGATAATTTATTCTAGATCTATTCCATCCGCTCCGCCTGCCCCGATGACCAACCGCCCCGCCCCACCGAAACCGACCGCCTCCGAACTGGAGATGCTGCGGCTGCTCTGGCAGCTGGGCCCGGCCACGGCCAAGCAGGTCCACCAGGGCGCGGTGGCGAGCCGGCCGGACATGGCGTACGCGACGGTTCTGCGGCTGCTGCAGGTAATGCACACCAAAGGGCTGCTGACGCGCGACGAGCGCGAGCGGGCGCACATCTACGCGCCGGCCCAGCCGCAGGACTCGCTGCAGACCGGCCTGATCAAGGACCTGATCCACAAGGCGTTTTCCGGCTCCGGCAAGGACCTGGTGCTGGCGGCGCTGCGCGGCCACGTCACGGACAAGGAACGCGAAGAGATCCAGGCGATCCTCGACCGCGACAAATAGCGCGTTGCAGCGCGCACTATTGAAAAGTGTCGCCGCGCGGGATATCTTTACAATATGTCAAACATTGATCGGAGGCTCATATGTTCGACATGGACCTGCCCTGGTGGGAGTTTATGCTGCGCGGCGCGATCGTGTATATCGCGCTGCTGGTGATGGTGCGCATATCGGGCAAGCGCACGGTGGGCCAGTTCACCCCGTTCGATCTGCTGGTGGTCATGCTGCTGAGCGAAGCGGTGTCAAATTCGCTGTCCGGCGGCGACAGTTCGCTGACCGGCGGGCTGCTGATCGCGGCCACCTTGATCGGGCTGAACATGCTGGTGGCGCTGGCGTCGTCGCGCAGCCGCAAGCTATCGCAGCTGGTCGACGGCACTGCGGTGCTGCTCGGCCGCGACGGCAAGTTTTTCGACAAGGTCGTCAAACAAGCGCGGCTGGGTCAATCCGACCTGGAGGAAGCGCTGCGCGAAGCGGACTGCTCGCTCGAGGAAATGCAGTGCGCCTTTCTCGAAGCGGGCGGCGAAATCACGATCATGAAAAATCCGAAGGTCAAGAAAGACGACGCGTCCCAACCGCCGGCGTGAAGCGACTATGGACACGTCAGAACATCTTGCCGACGCCTAACAGCAGCACGTCCGAATCGCGGTGATACGAGGTGACCACGCGGCTCCAGCTCAACTGGGCGCGCCAGTCCGGGCTGAGCCGGTAACGTGCACCGATCGTGACGATCGGCACCAGCCTGGTGAACGAAGCTTCGCTCGCGTCGGAGCGGTCAATGCGGTCGCGCATCAGGTAGCCGCCGACGCCTAGTTCGACGACGGTGCGGTCGGTGAAGGGGCGCAGCAGCCACAGCTGGCCGGTCACGCCACGGCGCTCTACCACCCCGACCCGCCCTTCGCTCAGATAAGCGGTGCTCCATTCCATGTTCTGGGTGACGGTGCCGCGGTATTCGACGCCCAGCGCACGCGCGCGCTCCGATTCGAAACTGTTGACGATGGCCTGGCCGAACTGGAGCATCAACATGCGGTCGCCCGGCTCCTGGTTGAGGTCGCGCACATGGTCTGGGACATTGCGCAGTTCGTAGCCCATGCCGATCAGCACGCTATTGGAATTGCCCTTGCCGTGCGCGGCGACATGGTTGGCGCGCACTTCAATGTAGGTTCGCTGCGCCAGGTGCCACTTCATGCTGACGCTCGCCATGCTGCCCCAGCCGTGCACGTTGCGGTAATCGCTTGCGTGGCCAAGGCCAGTGGTGGTGTCGAAGAAATAGTAGGGGCCGAGGCCGACGGCAAACGAAGCGCCGCGTTCCGGGATCGGCGTGTGCAGCCAGAATTGCGCCGTCAACCCGTCGCGGTGATGTTTGCTCGGATGGCCTTCGTTGAAGTACTCGGCGCCGACCGACGTGTAGGGACTGAAGCGCTGGGAAAGCCCGAGCTGGGCGGCGAACGAACGTTCATGCACCATCGTGTTGTTCAGCGTGCCGGCCAGCAGCGAGACATCCTGCGCCGACGCGGCGCCGCACGCGAGCAACAGGGGCACGACGAAATAGTTGGTGTTCATGACGTTCCTTTTTTCTTTGCGGCATCATGCCTGTTCCTAAACATCTTAGTCGCACAACTCGTCGGCGCGATCCTGCAGCAGCGCCGCCCACGCCGGCACGGCGGCGCGCCAGAACCCGGCCAGCGACCCGGCGCGCTCAAGCGGCAGGGCGAGCCCACGCGCGGCGGCAAGCAGCACGGCCACCGCTTCGGCCTCGTTGCGCGGCGCCACCGCGGCAGCGCCGGTCTGTTTCGACAGCTTCTCGCCGTGTTCGTTGCGCAGCACCGGCACATGCAGATAGCGCGGCGTCGGCAGGCCGAGCAGGCGTTGCAGGTAGATCTGGCGCGGGGTCGAATCGAGCAGATCTGCGCCGCGCACGATGTCGGTGACGCCCTGCTGTGCGTCGTCGACCACCACTGCCAGCTGATAGGCCCAGAAGCCGTCGGCGCGCTTGAGCACGAAGTCGCCGGCGTCCTGCGCCAGGTGGTGCGCGATCGGGCCGGCGAAACGGTCGGCAAATTCGATCAGGTCGGCGCCCGCTTCAGGCACCCGCAGGCGCAGGCTGCGCATGCTCTTGCCGGCGCCTAGTCCCTGGCGGCAAGTGCCCGGATAGATGGCCGAACCGTCCGGCGCGGTGCCGAGGCGCGAGTCGGCAATTTCGCGGCGGTTGCAGCCGCACGGATAGGCATGAAAGCCGAGCTGGTCGAAGGCGGCCTGGTAGAGCGCGCCGCGGCGGCTTTGCCAGACCACGTCGCCGTCCCACTGCATGCCGAGCTGATGCAGCAGGCCCAGCATGTCGTCGGCGGTGCCGGCCACGCTGCGGCCTTCATCGACGTCTTCGATGCGCACCAGCCAGCGGCCGTGATGGGCGCGCGCGTCGAGATAGCTAGCCAGCGCGGCGACCATCGAGCCGGCGTGCAGCGGACCGGTGGGCGAAGGCGCGAAGCGGCCGGTGTAGGCAGGTTGGGTGGCCAAGTCGAAACTCCTGATGCTATTTTGCCGCCGGTGGCTTCGCCTCGTATTCCTTGATGAGCTTGGTGACTTCGCCGGCGACGTCGTTGGGAACGGCAATCGAGAGCTGATAGTGCTCGATTTCGAAGCCGGTCGCCGTGCGGTGGATCACGCCGCTGGCCTGGCAGATGCCCATTTGCGTGTCGAGCAGTTCGTCGAACCAGATGATGTGCTTGTCGGCCGACGCGTAGACGTTACGCTTGATGGCCTTGAACGTCCACGCCGATTTGCGTTCGAAGAAGCGCTTGGCCCACACCTTGAATTCGTCGCGGTGCCACAGCTCGGTCTTGTCGGTGCCGATGTAGACGCCGTCCTTGGCGATCTTGTCGAAGAATGCCAGGCGCGCGTTGGCGGCGTCCTCATGCCACTCGTCGACAAACGCGTTGACCTGCTTCTTGAGGGCCGCATCGGCCGGCTGCGCCAGGCCGGCGGCGCTTGCGAGCAACAAACAGCACGCCAGGATCAGTCGTTTCATTGCGGCTCCTTCAGGTTAGAAGCGACCGGCGTCGACGTCGCGCAGGAAGCGGATGACGCCGTCGAAATATTTCTGCTGATCGTCGTACATCGCCATGTGGCTGCCGTCCGGAAGATACAGGTAGCGGCCGCGCTTGACCTTGGCCGCCATCATCTTCATGTGCGCCGGGTCCATCGTGTCGTGGCGCGCGCCGATCGACAGCAGCGGCACGCCGATCTTTGGCAGGTCGGCCACGCGGTCCCATTCGAGCAGCGCACCGCTGGCGCCCAGTTCACTCGGGCCTTGCATCGGGATGTAGACTTTCGGGTTCATGTGTCTGGTCGAACGCAGCACCGGCTCCGGCCACTTGTCCGGCGCCATGCGCAGCACGTGGTGGGCATAGTGATGCGGCATCAGCAGCTCCATGTAGCGCGGGTCTTCGTACTTGCCCTGCGCCTCGAGCTGCTTGACCTCGGCCAGCACCTTCTGGTCCATCGCCGGCATCAGCACCTTTTCGGCGTAGACGTTGTAGGCCGGGATGCTGGCCATCATGTTTGACACGATGACGCCCTTCAGGTTCTGCGGATACTTCAGAGCGTACTCAATGGCCAGGATGCCGCCCCACGAGTGGCCCAGCACGAAGAAATTCTTGCGGTCGAGGCCGAGGGCCTTGCGCACCTGCTCGACTTCGTCGACGTAGCGCGGCAGGTTCACCAGCGACGGATCGTCCGGCTGGTCGCTGTAGAACGAACCGAGCTGATCGTAGTAGTAGTACTCGATGCTCGCGCCGGGAAAGTAGCTGTCGAATGCTTCGAAGTATTCGTGCGTCATGCCGGGGCCGCCGTGCAGCAGCAGCACCTTGATGGTCGGGTTATTGCCGACGCGCTTGGTCCAGACCTTGAAGGTGCCCTTCGGCGTACTAATTGGAATCATCCTGACGCCGCCGGTCAGCACGTCGGTGCGTCCCTGGTTGGAAAAGTAGGACGCTGGCGGCGCGGCCGCCGCGACGGTGCAGACGCTGAGCAGCAGCGCTGTGAGCAGAGAAACCAAAGTCTTCATACAATCCTCGATCCGTCAGAAAAGTGTTGTGGAATCAAAAGATTGTACACCTACAATGTTAGAAAATTCGCACCTCGAATTGCGAAAGAAAGGCATGTACATACGCGCGGCCGCACCACCCTGCCGAACCGATGTTCGCCATGCGGCATATGCAGAAATCGCGACCTACGAACTGAGAATAAAATCTCAACGTCGTCCTCGCGAACGCGGGGATCCCATTTTCGCCGAGCAGCCAAGGCAGACGATCCCTGCAATTGTCGACACTATGCATGCGAAATTGGATCCCCGCGTGCGCGAGGACGACGTCGCTTCAGATTTCGACGGATTGGCAGAGTGGCGATTTCTGCCGAGACACCAAAGAACGTTCAGCCCATCCGGAACAACGCGGACGCTTAGTCCAATCCCAGGCGAGCCGCGACTTCATCGAGCGACCAGGTTCGTTCTTCACCGCTATCGATACGACGCTTGACCTGTTCAGCCAACGCGAGGTCGTCCTGGTCGTCGAGGTACTCAAGGATCGCTTGGCGCGCATGAAACTCCTTGCTGCGTCCCGTCCGCTCGGCTAGTTTTTCGAGCCGCAACGCAATCTCATCCGAAATGCGAAGAAAGATCACAAAGCCCCCGCCGTTTGCACGAAAGCTTCTTGGACACAAAAAAGCGAGCCGAAGCTCGCTTTTTTGGATGCGGCAAATGCGATTTGCGTTTGTGGATCGGCTGTACGTCGCGCTTCGGCGAACCGATGAACAGCTGGCGCGGACGGCCGATCTTTTGCTCAGGATCGACGAACATCTCGTTCCACTGGGCGATCCAGCCGACGGTGCGGACGGTCGCGATAATGATCAGGGTTTGGCTGGAGTATAGTCGGGAATAACAAAGCCAATGGGCCGCTTTTGCGTTGGCTCGGGAGCCGCCATCAATTCGCGGATCGCGTCGAAAATTTGTTTCAACTGCACTCGCGCGTTGTTCTCGAAGGCGTTGTGTTTCATGGACATAAGCTCGATCTTGCTGTCCAAGTCGTCCAAGCGCAAGGCCAGTTCCTTATTTGACACGACCAACTCGCGCAGCCGGACGAAGGCTCGCACCACGTAAACCGACACCTCAACTGCACGCGCCGACTTGAGCACCGTGGCCGCCATGATGGCGCCGTGCTCGGTGAACGCCAGCGGCAGCTTGCGTCGGCCACCCCAACTTGATGTCGCAGAATGCGACTTCAAGTTACCGAACTCCTCCTCGCTGGCCTCGAACATGAAATCGTCCGGGAATCGTTCCAGGTTACGCCGCACCTGTTCGTTCAGTCGGCGCGTCTCCACGCCGTAGAGCGCAGCTAGATCGGCATCAAGCAAGACCTTCTGGCCGCGCAGCAACACGATGCGCGAGATAATCGTTTCCAGCGGCAGCAGTTCGGCGCTCATGACTTGCCCCTGACCCGAGCCGGATTTTCTCCCACCCGCTGTGCGTCCGAGTCAAGCTTGATCCTGGCGGCGGCCTGCTTCCTCGCACGGTGCCGCCCATTGCGCAATTCCTTAAGTCGCTTTCCGCAGATCATACCTTGTTCTTCACTCTGCATAGCATCAACCTTTCGGTCAAACATAAGCTGCAAGTGTAGGGGTTGATTCAGAAAGCGCTTTGCCAAATGTCCGATAGTCGCTGCCTGGAAGCCGGACGTGTCGGATACCCCTGGACCTTAGTGCGACTGCATGCTGGGGTTCGGCGGACTTAGTCAGACATGGGCTTCGCTTTGTGCTCACGAGAGGACTCGCAAAATAAAAAAAACGAGCCGAAGCTCGTTTTTTTGTCGATGCGACGAACGCTGATCAGCGTTTGTCGATCGGCTGCACGTCGCGCTGCGGCGAACCGATGAACAGCTGGCGCGGACGGCCGATCTTTTGCTCCGGATCGGCGATCATCTCGTTCCACTGGGCGATCCAGCCGACGGTGCGGGCCATCGCGAAGATACCGGTAAACAGCGACACCGGAATGCCCAGCGCCGACTGCACGATACCCGAGTAGAAGTCGACGTTCGGGTACAGCTTGCGCGACACGAAGTATTCGTCTTCCAGCGCGATTTTTTCCAGCGCCATGGCCAGCTTGAACAACGGGTCGTCGTGCAGGCCCAGTTCGTCCAGCACCTCGTGGCAAGTTTCGCGCATCAGCTTGGCGCGCGGGTCGAAGTTCTTGTAGACGCGGTGACCGAAGCCCATCAGCTTGACGCCGGAGTTCTTGTCTTTCACCTTTTCGATGAAGGCCGGGATGTTCTCGACGCTGCCGATTTCCTTCAGCATCGTCAAGGCCGCTTCGTTGGCGCCGCCGTGCGCCGGGCCCCACAGGCAGGCGATGCCCGCTGCGATGCAGGCGAACGGGTTGGCACCGGACGAACCTGCCAGGCGAACCGTCGACGTCGACGCATTCTGCTCGTGGTCGGCGTGCAGGATCAGGATGCGGTCAAGCGCGCGCACCAGCACGTCGTTGACGACGTACTCTTCGCACGGATTGGCAAACATCATGCGCATGAAGTTGGCGCTGTACGACAGGTCGTTGCGCGGGTAGACGAACGGCTGGCCGAGCGAGTACTTGTAGGCCATCGCGACCAGCGTCGGCATCTTGGCGATCAGGCGGATTGCCGACACTTCGCGGTGATGCGGATCGTTGATGTCGAGCGAGTCGTGGTAGAACGACGCCAGCGCGCCGACGGTGCCGACCAGTACCGACATCGGGTGCGCGTCGCGGCGGAAACCGCGGAAGAAAAATTGCATCTGCTCGTGCACCATCGTGTGCTTGGTGACGGTCTCGTCGAATTTCTTGCTCTGCTCCGCATTCGGCAGTTCGCCGTTCAGCAACAGGAAGCAGGTGTCGAGGAAGTCGCAGCTCTCCGCCAGCTGCTCGATCGGGTAGCCGCGGTATTGCAGCTCGCCCTTGTCGCCGTCGATGTAGGTGATGGCCGAATTGCAGGCGGCCGTCGACATGAAGCCAGGGTCGTAGGTGAACTTGCCGGTCTGGCCGTACAGTTTGCGGATGTCGATGACGTCCGGGCCTACCGTGCCTTTGTAGATCGGCATGTCGATCGGCGCGCTGCCATCGGAGAACGACAGGGTGGCTTTGGTATCGGAGATATTCATGGCACTTCCTTCTTAGGATGCGGGTCTACAATTAAATTACGAATCAGTTGCTACGCTTGCCGCAGCCGCGCCACCAGGGCGCGCACGTGCGGCAGGTCAATCTCGCCTTCGGGCTCGGCGCGCGCCAGGATCAGGTCCATCAGCGGGCGGTCCGCCAGATCGAGCAAGCGCGTCAGTGCGTCGACTTCATCATCGCTCAGCGTCTCCTCGTGCGCATCGAGAAAGCGCGTCAGGATCAGGTCGTTTTCGAGCAGTCCCCGGCGGCTGCGCCAGCGAAGGCGGGCGCGGTTGGCCGGGTCGGATTGATGCGTAGTCACACTAGAGTCCGTCGTTTGGGTCAACATCATACTCCGCCTGCCCGGATTCGGCAGTACGGTAGTATTACTATATTTATATTGCCGTATTACACGGCGCGGCGGACCATCAGTTCCTTGATCTTGCCGATCGCCTTGTTAGGATTTAATCCTTTAGGGCAGACATCGACGCAGTTCATGATCGAGTGGCAGCGGAACAGACGGTACGGGTCTTCCAGGTTGTCCAGGCGCGCGCCGGTGTCTTCGTCGCGCGAGTCGGCGATGAAGCGGTAGGCCTGCAGCAGGCCGGCCGGGCCGACGAACTTGTCCGGATTCCACCAGAACGACGGGCACGACGTCGAGCAGCAAGCGCACAGGATGCACTCGTACAGGCCATCTAGCTCTTCGCGCTGTTCAGGCGTTTGCAGGCGCTCTTTTTCCGGCGGGATCGATTCGTTGACCAGGTACGGCTTGATCGAATCGTACTGCTTGAAAAATTGCGTCATGTCGACGATCAGGTCGCGGATCACCGGCAAGCCTGGCAGCGGACGCAGCACGATCGGCTGGGTCAGTTCGTTCAGATTGGTGGTGCAGGCCAGGCCGTTCTTGCCGTTGATGTTCATCGCGTCCGATCCGCAGACGCCTTCGCGGCACGAGCGGCGCAGCGACAGCGAGTCGTCGACGTCGGACTTGATGCGCTGCAGCGCGTCGAGCAGCATCTTGTCGTTGTCCTGCAGTTCGACGGTGACGTCCTGCATGTACGGCTTGGCGTCCGTGTCCGGATCGTAGCGGTAGATCTTCAGTTTTACTGTGCGTGTCATGTCTGGCCTACTTAGAATGTACGTGGTTTTGGCTTGAAGGTATCGACCGTCAGCGGCTTGGTGATCACCGGCTTGTACTCGAGGCGGTTGCCTTGCGAGAACCACAGCGTGTGCTTCATCCAGACGTCGTCGTCGCGGGTCGGATAGTCGCTGTGGGCGTGGGCGCCGCGCGATTCCTTGCGCGCCACGGCCGAGGTGATGGTCGCCTTGGCGGTCTCGATCAGGTTGTCGAGCTCGAGCGCTTCGACGCGCGCGGTGTTGAATACTTTCGACTTGTCCTTGAACGAAACGTTCTTGACGCGGGCGTCGAGCTTCATGATCTCGTCGAAGCCCTGCTTGAGCAATTCGTCGGTACGGAACACGCCGCAGTACTTTTGCATCGCGGCGCGGATCGCGTTGGCGACGTCCTGCACCTTCTCAGTGCCGGTCGAATTTTCAAGCGCGTTCAGGCGGTTCATCGCGTACTCGGCGGCGCCCGCTGGCAGCGGCTTGTTCTCTTTTTGCTTCAGGTTCGACGCGACGACGTGGTTGCCCGCGGCGCGGCCGAACACCAAGAGGTCGAGCAGCGAATTGGTGCCGAGGCGGTTGGCGCCGTGCACCGATACGCAGGCGCACTCGCCGATCGCGTACAGGCCATTGACCACTGCCACCGGGTTGCCGTCTTTTGGTGCGACGACCTGGCCGTGGATGTTGGTCGGGATGCCGCCCATCTGGTAGTGAATCGTCGGCACGACAGGAATCGGTTCCTTGGTGGCATCGACGTTGGCGAACTTGTGGCCGATTTCGAGGATCGACGGCAAGCGCTTGGCGATCGTCTCGGCGCCGATGTGGCGCAGGTCGAGCAGCACGTGGTCCTTGTTCGGGCCGCAGCCGCGACCTTCCTTGATTTCCTGGTCCATCGAACGCGACACGAAGTCGCGCGGCGCCAGGTCTTTCAGGGTCGGCGCGTAACGCTCCATGAAGCGCTCGCCGTTGCTGTTGATCAGGATGCCGCCTTCGCCGCGCACGCCTTCGGTGATCAGCACGCCGGCGCCGGAGACGCCGGTCGGGTGAAACTGCCAGAACTCCATGTCCTGCAGCGGCAGGCCGGCGCGCGCGGCCATGCCCATGCCGTCGCCGGTATTGATGAAGGCGTTGGTCGAGGCGGCGAAAATGCGACCCGCCCCACCGGTGGCCATGATGGTCGTTTTTGCTTCCAGGATCATGCATTCGCCCGTTTCCATCTCGAGCGCGACAACGCCGATGATGTCACCGTCGGCGTCGCGGATCAGGTCCAGCGCCATCCATTCCACAAAGAACTGGGTGCGTGCGCGCACGTTGCGCTGGTACAGCGTGTGCAGCATCGCGTGGCCGGTACGGTCGGCCGCGGCGCAGGCGCGCTGGACCGGCTTCTCGCCGAAGTTGGCGGTGTGGCCGCCGAACGGGCGCTGGTAAATGGTGCCGTCGGGATTGCGGTCGAACGGCATGCCGAAGTGCTCGAGCTCGTAGACCACCTTCGGCGCTTCGCGGCACATGAATTCGATCGCATCCTGGTCGCCCAGGTAGTCGCCGCCCTTGACGGTGTCGAACATGTGCCAGTACCAGTCGTCCTCGCTCATGTTGCCGAGCGAGGCGCCGATGCCGCCCTGCGCCGCCACGGTGTGCGAGCGGGTCGGGAACACTTTCGACAGCACCGCCACGTTCAGGCCGGCCTCGGCCAGCTGCAGGGACGCGCGCATGCCCGAACCGCCGGCGCCGATGATGACCGCGTCGAAGCGGCGGGTAGGAATTGCAGTTTTAGTAGCTGCCACGGTTACACACTCCAGAGTATTTGTACGGTCCAGGCGGCGCAGACGACCAGCCACACGATGCAGACGATTTGCAGGGTCAGGCGCAGGCCGACCGATTTGACATAGTCCATCCAGATGTCGCGCATGCCGACCCAGGCGTGGTAGAACAGCGCCGCGAAGGTCACCAGGCTAAACAGCTTGAACCACTGGGCGGCGAACAGGCCGGCCCAGCCTTCATAGGTGAAGTTGTTGCCGCTCAGGAAAGCGAACAGCAAGGTGAACGTGTAGATCGCCATGACGATGGCGGTGACGCGCTGGGCCAGCCAGTCGCGCATGCCGTAGTGGGCGCCGACGACGAGGCGCTTCGGGCCGATGTTGTTATTGTGAGCCATCTCAGAATACTCCGAACAATTTGAGGGCGGTGACGAAAGTGAGGAACAGGCTGATCGCGAGAACGGCGACGGCGCTCTGGCGCGACGACTCTTTTTCGAGGGCGAAGTGGACGTCCATGAACAGGTGGCGCACGCCGGCGGCGAAGTGGTGGAAGTAGGCCCAGCACAGCGCCAGGATGATCAGCTTGACCAGCGGATGGGAGGCGATACGGGCGAAGTACTTGAAGGTGTCTTCCGACAGCAGGCTCTGCTGGAACATGTAGAGGATCAACGGCAGCGATGCGAAAATCAGGAAACCGCTGATGCGGTGCAGGATCGAGACGATGGACGCCATCGTCATGCGGTAATTGGACAACTCGGTAACGTGGATGTTACGAAATTGCGGCCGCTGTTTTTTTGGGACCTCTCTCACGGCTTCGGACATGACTACACCTCCCTTAAACTGACTGAACAAAATTAGAAAACCCGCAATTTTCGCCGATTTCATGCACTGCACCAATATCTAAATCGCGATATCGGTTCTTTTTCTCAAAACCAATCTATTTTAATACCAACAGCGCATTCCTGCAGGCGCCTGACCCGCTGCCATCGCCTCTGTCGGACCGGCGCCACGGGCCTGAAGTGCCCTGCTGTTCGCCGCGCGGCGCTACGACAGGTCGTTCTGGTAATGGTGGTGCGCCGTCAGGTACAGGCCGCGGCGCAGTTCGACCGCCTTGTCGCCGTACGTAAACGAGACGCGCTCGGCGCACAACAGCGGCGTGCCTTCGGCCACGCCGAGCAGTTCGGCGGCGGCGGGGTCGGCGCCGACGGCGCGGATTTTTTCCGACGCACGGATCATGCGGGTGCCGAATTCGGACTCGAACAGGCCGTACATCGGGCCCTTGTATTGGTCGAGCCGCTCGGCGGTCAGGCCCTTGAAGATGGCCCCGGGCAGCCACAGCTCCTCGAGGATGGTGGGCGCGCCGTCGAACGACATCAGGCGCTTGATGTAGATGACGGCGTCGCCCGATTTCAAGCTGAGCAGCTGCGCCACTTCGGCCGGCGCGCTCTGGCGCCGCACGTCGAGGATGCGGTTGTCGGGATGGTGCGGCACGCCGGTGTCGGGCATCAGGCGCAGGAAGCGGAAGTGGGCGCGCTCTTCATGGTGGGTCGAGACGAAGGTGCCCTTGCCCTGGCGCCGCATGACGAGGTTTTCCGCCGCCAGCTCGTCGATGGCCTTGCGCACCGTGCCCTGGCTGACCTTGAAGCGGGCGGCCAGTTCGACTTCGCTGGGAATGAGTTCGCCCGGCTTCCACTCGCCCGATTGCAGGCTTTGCGTGATGAGGGCCTTGATCTGCTGGTACAGCGGGCTGAAGGTGGGCAGGTTGCCGGCAGCGGCGGCAGTCGAACCGGCGGCCCCGTTTGGCGTGCTGCCATCGCCTGGCGGATGGGACGGTAGTGGGTTCATAGACCAAGATTTCAACACAATTGCCCAGCGGCGTCCAGCAAAAACGGCCCGGTTATGTGTCTTATATAAGACATATGATATAAATTGACAGATGGGCCAACCCGGCCTACAGTAGCGGTCGATCCGGCATGCGCGGACCTTGCACGGCCCTCCTCTGCAGCGGCCGAAAGGCGTTCGGTTTTGGTATGATTGCAGTTTCCCAGAACAAGCGTATCCTCGGCATCGACCGATTTCTTTCCCACTTTGGAGATTCTCATGGCTAAAACCCCAATGCGCGTTGCAGTAACCGGCGCCGCCGGCCAGATCGGCTATTCGCTGCTGTTTCGCATCGCCAACGGCGACATGCTCGGCAAAGACCAGCCGGTCATCCTGCAACTGCTGGAAATCCCTGACGAGAAAGCCCAGAAAGCGCTCAAGGGCGTGATGATGGAAGTGGACGACTGCGCCTTCCCGCTGCTGGCCGGCATGACCGCGCACAGCGACCCGATGACCGCGTTCAAGGACGCCGACTTCGCGCTGCTGGTCGGCGCCCGTCCACGCGGCCCGGGCATGGAACGCAAGGACCTGCTGGAAGCGAACGCGCAGATCTTCACGGTGCAGGGCAAGGCGCTCGACGCCGTCGCTTCGCGCAACGTCAAGGTACTGGTGGTGGGCAATCCGGCCAACACCAACGCATTCATCGCCATGAAATCGGCGCCGTCGCTGCCGGCCAAGAACTTCACCGCCATGCTGCGCCTGGACCACAACCGCGCGCTGTCGCAGATCGCCGCCAAGACCGGCAAGCCGGTCGCGTCGATCGAGAAGCTGTGCGTGTGGGGCAACCACTCGCCGACGATGTACGCCGACTACCGTTTCGCCACCATCGACGGCCAGTCGGTCAAAGAGTCGATCAACGACGACGCCTGGAACCGCGACACGTTCCTGCCGACCGTCGGCAAGCGCGGCGGCGCCATCATCGAAGCGCGCGGCCTGTCGTCGGCGGCATCGGCGGCCAACGCGGCGATCGACCACATGCACGACTGGCACCTCGGCACCGGCGGCAAGTGGACCACGATGGGCATCCCGTCGGACGGCTCGTACGGCATCCCGAAAGAGACCATGTTCGGCTTCCCGGTCACGGTTGAAAATGGCGAGTACACCATCGTCCAGGGCCTGGCCATCGACGAGTTCTCGCAAGAGCGCATCAACCTGACGCTCAAGGAACTGACCGAAGAGCGCGACGGCGTTGCCCATTTGCTGGCCTAAGCGAACACCGCGGCAGATTCGTGGCGCCTGACAGCCCACCAGTTCGCCGCACGCGCCGTGCCGCCCCGAGCGGCACGGGCGCTGCTGTATCTCAATCTGTAACCGAAGCTGTAACTCAAGCACTGCCGCACGCGGCATCTCAAAGAACATCCATGCACCCTTCCGCAGTCCTATTCCAAGGCAAACGCCAGCCATTGCTGCTGCCGGCCTGTGACCATTACGCCGGCTCCGAAAAGCTGATGCGCAAGTCGCTGGCGTTGCAGCAGGAACTCGGCGCCCTGTTCGACATCACCTTCGACTGCGAGGACGGCGCCGCCGCCGGCGCGGAGAAGGAGCACGCGCTGCTGGTGGCCGCGCTGGTGGGCGATGAAGCGAACCGCTTCGGCCGCATCGGCGTGCGCGTGCACGACAGCGCCAGCGCCCACTTTGCCGGCGACGTCGCCACCATCGTCGGCGCCTGCGCCGGCAAGCTCGCCTACATCGTGCTGCCGAAGGCGGAGAACCTGGCCGACGTCGTGCGCATGATCGAATTCGTCAACCGCTACGCCGTGCCGGCCGGGCGCGCCGCGCTGCCGATCCACGTGCTGATCGAAACCCACGGCGCCTTGCGCGATTGCTGGGACATCGCCGCGCTGCCCCAGGTCGAGTGCCTGTCGTTCGGCATCATGGATTTTGTCTCGGCCCATTACGGCGCCATTCCCGGCAACGCGATGCGTACGCCAGGCCAGTTCGCGCACCCGCTGGTGGTGCGCGCAAAGCTGGAGATCGTTGCGGCATGTCACGCGCATGGCAAGGTACCGTCGCATAATGTGACGACCGAAATCAAGGACACCGCGGTGGTCGCCAACGACGCCCAGCGCGCTGGCGCAGAATTCGGTTTCACGCGCATGTGGAGCATTCATCCGAACCAGATCAAGCCGATCATCAAGGCTTTCACGCCGCGCGTGTCGGAAGTGAACGAAGCGACCAACATCCTTACCGAAGCCATCAACGCAAACTGGGGCCCGATCGCCCAGAATGGCCGGCTGCACGACCGCGCCAGCTATCGCTACTACTGGACGGTGTTGCAACGCGCCAGACTGGCCGGCCTGGCCTTGCCGGATGCGGCGGCGGCGATGGTCAACCAAGACTCCCAACCGGAACCTATCTAACATGACCACACTATTGTCCAAATCCCTGGCCGCCTGCGGTTTCGCCCTGGCCGCCGCAAGCCTGCTGACCATGCCGGCTGCAGTTGCCGCCGACGACAAGAAGCCGGCCAAAGCCGTCAAGGCGAAAGCGAAGGCCGAACCGAAAGCGCGCGCGCACCCGAAAGCCGAAGATGCGGCTATCCCCGACGGTCCGGACGCCGACATCACCGACACCGTCACCTCCGACTACAACTGCGAACTTGGCAACAAGCTGACCATTTTCACCAACGACAAGGACAACACGCACATCGCGCTGCGCTGGAAGAAGCGGATCCACCGCCTCGACCGCATCGGCACCACCACCGGCGCCCAGCGCTTCGAGAACAAGACGTTCGGCCTGATCTGGATCGGCATCCCCGCCAAGGGCATGCTGCTCGACTCGAAGCTGAACCGCCAGCTGGCCAACGAATGCAAGAACGCCGACCAGGAACGCGCCGCGTCGGCGCCGAAAATCGAGAAGCAGGCCGACATGCCGTCGAGCCAGGTGAAGACCAAGGTCGAGCAGATCGTGCCGGCCCAGGCGCTGCCGGCGATGACGCCGGCGACGACTACCCCGGCGGCGACACCGGTGCTGACGCCGGCGCTGTCGCCGGCGCCGGTTGCCGATCCGGCGGCGCCGAAAGCAACACCGATTTAACCGAACAATCACCACAAATAACAAAACACTACTGAAGGAGAGGCCATGACCCGCAACACTCTGAACACACTCAAGGATTTCAAACTGTCGGCCGGCAAGAAAGGCCAGCTGTACTCGCTGCCCGCCCTGGAGAAAAGCCTGGGCGTGAACATCTCGCGCCTGCCAGTATCGATCCGCATCGTCCTCGAGTCGGTGCTGCGTAACTGCGACGGCAAGAAGGTCACCGAGGAACACGTCCGCCAACTGGCGAACTGGGCCCCGAACGGCGAGCGCACCGATGAAATCCCGTTCGTGGTGGCGCGGGTCGTACTGCAGGACTTCACCGGCGTGCCGCTGCTGGCCGACCTGGCGGCGATGCGCAACGTCGCCGCCAAGATGGGCCTCGATCCGAAGAACATCGAGCCGCTGGTGCCGGTCGACCTCGTGGTCGACCACTCGGTGACGATCGATCACTTCCGCGAAAAGGGCGCGCTGGACCTCAACATGAAGCTCGAATTCTCGCGCAACAACGAGCGTTACCAGTTCATGAAGTGGGGCATGCAGGCGTTCGACACCTTCGGCGTGGTGCCGCCGGGCTTCGGCATCGTCCACCAGGTCAACCTCGAGTACCTCGCGCGCGGCGTGCACAACGCCGGCGGCGTGTTCTACCCTGACACGCTGGTCGGCACCGACTCGCACACCACCATGATCAACGGCATCGGCGTGGTCGGCTGGGGCGTCGGCGGCATCGAAGCCGAAGCCGGCATGCTCGGCCAGCCGGTCTACTTCCTGACCCCTGACGTCGTCGGCGTACACCTGATCGGCGCGCTGCGCGAAGGCTGCACCGCGACCGACCTGGTGCTGACGATCACCGAACTGCTGCGCCGCGAAAAAGTCGTCGGCAAGTTCGTCGAGTTCTTCGGCGACGGCACCGAATCGCTGTCGCTGACCGACCGCGCAACCATCGCCAACATGGCGCCGGAGTACGGCGCGACGATGGGCTTTTTCCCGGTCGACGACGCCACCGTCGAATACTTCGAAGGCACCGGCCGCACCAAGGACGAGATCACCGCGTTCCAGAACTACTACAAGGCGCAGGGCATGTACGGCGTGCCGCAAGCCGGCGACATCGATTACACCCGCGTCGTCACGCTCGACCTGGCCACCGTCACGCCGTCGCTGGCCGGCCCGAAGCGTCCGCAGGACCGTATTGAACTTGGCAACGTCAAGGCGAACTTCGCCGAGCTGTTCTCCAAGCCGACCACCGAAAACGGCTTCAACAAGGCTGCCTCCGACCTGACCAATGTGTACCAGACCAGCAATGGCGTGCACGTCAAGAACGGCGACGTGCTGATCGCCGCGATCACCTCGTGCACCAACACGTCGAACCCGAGCGTGATGCTGGCCGCCGGCCTGTTGGCCAAGAAGGCCGTTGAAGCGGGCCTGACGGTCGCGCCGCACATCAAGACGTCGCTGGCGCCCGGCTCGCGCGTGGTCACCGAATACCTGACCGCCGCCGGCCTGCTGCCGTACATGGAACAGCTCGGCTTCGGCGTCACCGCCTACGGCTGCACCACCTGCATCGGCAACGCCGGCGACCTGACGCCGGAGATGAACACGACGATCATCGACAACGACATCGTCGCCTCGGCCGTGTTGTCGGGCAACCGCAACTTCGAAGCGCGGATCCACCCGAACATCCGTTCGAACTTCCTCGCTTCGCCGCCGCTGGTGGTTGCCTACGCGATCGCCGGCAACATGACGCGCGACCTGATGACGGAACCCGTCGGCCAGAACAAGGAAGGCCGCGACGTTTATCTGGGCGACATCTGGCCGACCTCGAAAGAAGTGTCGGCGCTGATGAAGCACGCGATGAATTCGGCCGTCTTCAAGGCCAACTACGCCGACGTCAAGGGCGCACCGGGCAAGCTGTGGGAAAAAGTGACCACCACCGAAGGCCAGGTCTACGACTGGCCGGAATCGACCTACATCGCCGAGCCGCCGTTCTTCGGCGACTTCGAGATGATTCCGAAAGCGGCCGCCACCGGCATCTCCGGCGCCCGCGCGCTCGGCGTGTTCGGCGACTCGATCACCACCGACCACATCTCCCCGGCCGGCTCGATCCAGGAAAACGGCCCGGCCGGCAAATGGCTCAAGGCGCACGGCGTGATGAAGGAAGACTTCAACTCCTACGGTTCGCGCCGCGGCAACCATGAAATCATGATGCGCGGCACGTTCGCCAACGTGCGCATCAAGAACCGCATGATCCCGGCCAAGGCCGACGGTTCCGCGGTCGAAGGCGGCATAACGGTCCACCAGCCGTCGGGCGAGCAGATGTCGATCTACGACGCGGCCATGAAGTACGTGGCCGACGGCGTGCCGACGATGGTGTTCGGCGGCGAAGAGTACGGCACCGGCTCGTCGCGCGACTGGGCCGCCAAGGGCACCCAGCTGCTGGGCGTGAAGGCGGTCATCACCCGATCGTTCGAGCGCATCCACCGCTCCAACCTGGTCGGCATGGGCGTGCTGCCGCTGCAGTTCATCGGCGACGACAGCGTGCAGTCGCTCGGCATCGTCGGCAACGAGACGTTCGACCTGCGCGGCCTGGAAGGCGAGATCAAGCCGCAACAGCTCGCAACCCTGGTGATCCACCGCGCCAACGGCGAGACCCAGCAAGTGATCGTCCTGCTGCGCATCGACACCCCGATCGAAGTGGACTACTACAAGCATGGCGGCATCCTGCCGTTCGTGCTGCGCCAGCTGCTGTCCGCGTAAATACGAGGCGATAGCAAGTCGTCATTGCGCCTTCGCAGGAAGCGCCAGGAAACGCCGGATTCGTATATACCCCCAACCGGCGATACATAGTTGGCGCTTTTCGGACCGTCTCCAAACAAATACCCCTCTCGCAGGGGTATTTTTTTGTCTTGCCAACTCGAAAGCTAAACCCTACTCTTGCATTCGATGCAATTGAGCTTAGAAACTATGAAGCAAAAAACAGGGCTGAAGCGTGGTTGTGTGCCTTCCTAAAACGGTCAGCTACTTGAGAACAACCACCCATGTTTGTCACGGCAAAAGCAAGGGTGTATGCCGACGCAACAGGAGCCTACACCGAGGTCCCGGTATTAATTACGCCAGTGGGAGTGTTGGAGCCCTTACTAGACTGCTTACACCGCAGTCACGATCGTAGCTTGACATGGATGTCCAAGGTGTCCAGGTCGGTGCGCATGTTGCAGAAATTGGCTGAATACGGACTGTGTTCAGCGACGGGGGTGTATCAGTTATAAATCGCTGGCACTACGAAAACTGTATCAGTTTTAAATCGCCGTTGACAGCTGAAGACTTGGTTGCGTGCTACCGGCTGATTGAACGCTGCAAGGCGGCACTCGACGCGTCACAGGGGAATGGCATGCAGCTGATAACCGCTGGAACGGTCGGTGATGTTCATCTCGCTTTCGAAGAGACCGAGTCGGAGTTATTGCAACTCGCAGGGGTTTGTCAGAACGTCGAGGTGTATCCCGACTTGGAGCCCGGAAAGGCGGTGTTCCGACGCAGCCAGCTCCTCGACGCTGTTCTTTACCGTGACGACATGCTGCCCGTCTTCATGCTGCTCAGCGAGGCAGATCAGCTAATTTTTGGCAACGCCTTTTTGCGCCAGCTCTCGCAGCAAATGGACCCTGCGAACCCGGCGCTTGGCGAAAGGAAGGTGATCAGATTATTGGACGCCGGCGTGAGTCTGAGCCGGCACCTTGGCATCGACCTCGCAACACTGCTGCCCGACGTCGTCAAAAATGATATCCCGCACCGCCCACGCTCACTTATGGAGAGCGCGCAATGATCGGGTTCACGCAGATTCACCCCGACGCTGTACTCGAGTCGCTGCTCGCCAAAGGTGGCCGCGCTCAGCGCCAACGCAATCTCGCGAAGATTCATGAGCTATGCCGCGCTCAACACCAAAGTGGCTCCCGCGACTTCGCCTTGCCGGCCATCGGGCGCCTGGCAGAAGCGCAAGCCATTCTGAAGGGCCGTGCTCTCTATAACGCCCCGTCCGCGGACTACCGGACGCTGATTGAAGCGTGGGCTGCCTATGCTGGTCCGCCTCTTCCAAAACCTTCGAAAGCATTGGCGAGTTACGAATATTTGATGAGAATTGACGACCCGGCCATCCGATCCATCATGCAGGCCATCATCGCCGAGCGTGATAAGTTGAAGAACCAACTCAACATATTAAAGGCGCATACGCAACTACACTGTGGACCGGCGCCCACTAGGCGCGACCGTAGCGTCCGCCACGGGGGAGCGACCGGTGGCCGTATTGAGCATGGTGGCACAGTTGACACCTTCCGAACGGGAAGCTCTGCAGAAAGCAGTTTCTGCCGAATTTTTGGAAGCACGCGGATTGATAGAAGGCAGCCACGGCGAAATCAAGAATGACCTGGGCCGTACACTTTTTGACGTCGGGTTCGGCCGGGCGATTCGTAAAGTGCTTGGACAGTGACCTCGGGACAGGCTCAACTTCACACACGAAAGAAAGCCAATTACCGACTTTTAACCGATTCCAGCTGCGTTGGCTTTAGAGACTACGTATCTTCACCGTCTAAGTTTCCGGCTTGATCGATCCGGCTGGTACACGATCATACTTGACAGCTCCACCCGGAAGCACAGTAAAGATCAGGTCGGACGCTATGAATTGCTCCGCAGTGACGCCGTCGTAGATTGAATCGCACAGCCAGGCGGACATGGCCGCGTTCACTGCCTCGAGCTCGAGCTCCTTTCTTGGTTTCCGCGCCCTCATCGCCGTAATCAGTTCCTGAGCGAAGAACGGAACTGCACCAGCAGTCCACACACGCCCACGCCTCCGAGCCTCTTGCTCGCGCGACTCCGCTGCCACCATTAGCCCGAGCGCGTCTATTTCTGTCTGCGCGATGAACGTAGTCCCGAATTCACCGTTCACAGCATACGTTTGTATTAACATAATCATCCTTTCAACTGGCGGCCGGCCAAGCGCGGGCGCCATCCGGCGCACAACTTTCCGATAAATCCTATTGCGATTTTACGCAACATCGCTTCGACGGCGGCAAATCGTTCGCGGGGACTGCAGTGGAAAGGAAAACCGGTTTAAGGTGCTCTTACTCCCAAGCGGCTTATTTAGAAGAAGTACCACTCTGATACTTTGCCAGGCCCATGAGCGCTACTACGCAGAAGACGGCGCCGGCATAAAATGTGGACGAAGCTCCAAGCCGATCCCAGAGCAGCCCCGCCAGAACGCTTGCGACCAGCATGGCGATGCCACTCATCAGGTTGAACACTCCAAATGCCGTGCCGCGCAGATCGGCCGGCGCCGTATCCGCGACCATAGTCGCAAGCAGCCCCTGCGTGATACCCATGTGTACGCCCCATAGCGCAACACCGGCCAACACGATAGCCCAGTGGTCATCAATGGCCAAAACTAAGTCGGCGGCAATTAAAACGATGAGACCTAGCGCGAGCAGTTTGGAATGGCTCATGCGGTCGGAGAGTTTTCCGAAAGGATATGCAGACACGGCGTAAACCAGATTCATCGCAACCATCACCAGGGGCACCAGTGCAATGGGGATGCCGCCCTGTTGAGCGCGCAGGACAAGAAACGCCTCGCTGAACCTTGCCAACGTAAAGACCGCGCCTATTCCGACGACCCACCAGTATGGAGCATCGAGGCGTTTCAGGTTCTCGCGGCGAATCGGATTGGTGCGTTTACCGTTCTGGTGCTGCCGCGGCTCGCGCACGCCAAACAACAGCAGGGCAACAGCCAATACACCAGGGATCACAGCAACCCAGAATACCATTCTGAAATCGTTCGCCCACAGAAGCATCAACCCGACCGCCAGCAGTGGGCCGAGGAATGCGCCAACAGTATCGAGGGATTGGCGCAGGCCAAAGGCCGCGCCGCGCAAGGTGGGCGGCGCAAGGTCGGCGACCAGGGCGTCACGTGGTGCGCCCCGGACGCCTTTGCCGACTCGGTCCAGAAGCCTGGCCGTCAGCACCATTCCGGTCGTATTCGCCACAGCAAAGAGTGGCTTGGTCAAGGCACCCAATGCGTAGCCGAATAACGCCAGTCCCTTGCGTTTGCCAAGGTAGTCGCTCAGCGTCCCTGAAAACACTTTGACGATCAAAGCGGTCGATTCGGCCAGACCTTCGACGATTCCAACTGTGAGGGCGCTCGCCCCGAGTACGCCGACCATGAACATCGGCAGCAGGCTGTGCACCATTTCCGAAGAAATGTCCATCAGCATGCTTACGAAGCCGAGCATCCAGATACCAAGAGGGATTTGCCTGAGTGTGCTTCCGATTTTCTTTGTCATTGAATTTTAATTTACTAACCTTCCAAGTTGCAGTAGACCGGAACGATCGGGCTAGACCGCTGGCGCCACATTCAAATATTGGTGGCACGCTGACGAGGCGAGGGGCGACACAGCGTCGCCCGCGCCGTTTTTCATGGCAAGCGCGGCGAGTTGCGGCAGCAGTACCGCGAACGCAGGAAGACCAGCTAGACGCGCTCGGCATGGTGCTCAACATGATAGTACTGTGAAACACGGTCTACATGGAGGCCGTTCCACTGCTGGGATGCTCATGCTTTCGCTGACGTTTTGGATGCTCTGCCCTTGCTCTTTGATCATTCGAACGACTTCCAACTTCAGGCTGGGGTCGAATGTCTTCCGTTTTCTTGTTGCCATGTATTACTCCTCAGATGGTGGATTTTCCACCTATTGAGGTGTCCGGGCAAATTAGACCACAGCAACGCTCAATGACATTGACGGCGTGGGGAATGAATCGGGCGAAGGGATAGGCGAAAAACACTTCCTTAATGCCGATGGGGCATGGGCTGGAGTTAAGCCACTAGAACCTGATGAGGCCCCTTACGACGAGCAAACAAGACTCATTGCAGTCACGATCGAGGATGTGCCGTACTTTGTCGAAACGATGGATGGGCGCACATTTTCAGGGAAGGTAGGGGCCGACGGCATGCTCCCGCGCATCGACACCTGTGGCGAAGATGAATACACGGTGTATTGGGGGGGACGACGCCCTCGTCAAAATGGATGGGGGTGTGGCATGACCAAGCCACTTGTACAGCAAGCTCGTGTGCGAACAAATACCACTCAGGGCTCAGTGTGCAAAATCGACGTATCGGCAGCGAAATTCGCGGACATTTGGGCGGCGTACCCAGGCGAACATCCTTCGAAGGAACGTTGGCCAGATGATGTCATCGAGCGTGGCAAGGTCGTGGCTAAGAAAGGAGAGTTGACGTATGAGGATCAGTGCGCCATCAAGGTCAGTGTCGCCCTGCATGGTGTTGGCGTTGAAATGAAATCCTTCAACGGCGCAAATACACGCATTAGCGAGAAAAAAGCCGCGCTGCGTGCTGCCGAGCTCGCAGACTGGCTCAAGCGTCTACCATTCTGCGGGCTTCCGATGAATCCCACTAGCGTGACGGGTAGAGACTGGCAGGTCAGGGCCAAAGGGAAAACTGGCATCATTTTTTTTGCCAACTACTGGCGAAGAAGTGGTGAGTCGAGAGCTCCAAGTGGAGTCATATTGACCTTTGGAATAAATCGACGTTGACTCCATCATTCTAGCGGTGGCCGTCAAGCTAGTTGTCGCCTAATATAGTCGTTATGCTGCTTTCTTTTGCAGCACGGTTTCCTCTACTCGGGCGCCATCACTGATGGTCTTTTCCGGATTGAGGTGGACGACGGACACTGG
>NZ_PDOC01000026.1 GCF_002760655.1 Massilia eurypsychrophila
ACGGGGCTCGTCAACAGGAGACCAAGGTGAAGCCGATGGTTTCCACGACAGTGAAGAACTCGATCGACCGGGTTGAACACAGATGAACGCAGGCATGGCGCGCCGGGTTCGGTGCCATGACGTCAACCGTTCCAACCGCCCGGTGCGGACCCGCATGCCGGGTGGTGTGGCAGGGGAGCGGCCTTCGGGCCGTCCCCTATGCCGATCAGAACGTGTGGCGGATGCCAAGCGCCATGCTGTCGGTCGAATCGAACCCGGTTTGCTTGTCGCGCAGATAGATCGCATACACATCCGTGCGTTTCGACAGCACATGGTCATAGCCGATCGACGCGGTCTTGCGCACGTTATCGGCCAGCGCGGCGCGGGTGCGCTTGGTGTTGCCGTACTCGGCCAGCAACGCGCCCTGCGCCGTGACCGGCACCTTGAGTCCGACATCCCAGCCGCGCGTGCCGTTGACGACGCCGCTCGCTTCCGACTTCACCACCGAGCCATACACCTTGGCGACCCGGAAGTCGTACGCTGCGCCCAGCAGATAGCCTTCCTGCTGGGTCAGCGGCGCGATGACCGGAACGCGCACGCGCTGCGCCGAGAAAGCGGCGCTGAAGTTGCCCTTCAGGTAGTTGGCGTGCAGGCCGAGGTTGGCGGTGCTGCTGCTGCCGGCAACTTCGCCCAGGCCATAGATCACGTTGGCGGCAAAACCGTTGGTGCGCGGCGTCACATACTGGACCGCATTGTTCCAGACGGTGTCGCCGATCAGCGCGCCGTTGTAGGTGCCGACGAACGACTGCAGTACCAGCGGCGAAAATACCACCGAACTGCCGAACGGGCTCAACATGCCCATATTGATATAGGTCGGATTGGTCTGGCGCCCGACGGTCAGCTTGCCGAAACTGCCTTCCACGCCGACATAGGCATTGCGCGAAAACAGCGGATCGGCCGCGCTGCGCCCCTGCGCGCCGGTATCGGTCTGAAAGAAGCTTTCCAGCGCAAAGATGACCTTGTTGCCCGAACCGAGGTCTTCGGATCCGCGAAAGCCCCAGAACGACGTCGTCAAGCCGCCGTGTCCGATGACGGTGGTCGCCGCCGGACCGCCGCTGCGCTCGAGTTTGCCGGCGTAGGCGCCGACCAGGCCATACAGCTGGACCTGGGTGCCTGCTTGTGCCAGTGCGCCGAACGAGGTGCCGGCAGCGATCAACCCGGCGCCGAAGCGCAGGAAGTTAAGAGTGTTCATGTTTGTTCCCTGAGTGAAGTTAGGCAGAGCGGCGGTTCCGGCAGCCGGAACCGGCACTTATTGCTGCAGAATCTTGGCTTTGGTGATGACATCGCCCCACTTGGCGATATCGGCGGCAAGCAGCTGCTTGGTCGACTCGGGCGTGCCGCCTTGCGCGACGATGCCGAGCGCCAGCAGGCGCGCCTTGATCTCCGGTTTGGCCAGGGCGGCCTTGACTTCCTTGTTGATGCGGTCGATCACGGGCCGCGGCGTGCCGGCCGGTGCGGCCAGCGCGTTCCAGCTGGTGGCCTGGTAGTTCGGCAAGCCGCTCTCTGCAACGGTAGGCACATTCGGCAGTCCGACAAAGCGTTTTGCGGAGGTGACGGCGATGGCGTTGAAGCCGCCGGCCTTGATTTGCGGCAGCGCCGGGCTGAGAATTTCGACTGATGCGTTCACTTCACCGGTGGTCGTTGCCGTCAACACTTCCGGCGAACCTTTGTACGGCACGATCAGTGCGTCGATGCCGGCCATCGAGGTGAACAGCTCGGCGGCAAGGTTCTGCGTGCTGCCGCGGTTGATGGTTCCGATGCTCAGTTTGCCTGGGTTGGCCTTGGCGTAGCCGATCAGTTCGGCCACCGTTTTGACCGGCAGGTTCTTGTTGACCAGGATGGCCAGGTCGAAGTAGCCGAGCGTCGAGATCGGCACGAAATCGGCCAGCGTGTCGTAGGGCAGCTTCAACTTGAACAGGTTGGCGCTGACGGCGGTGCCGTTGCTCATCAACAGCAGCGTATAGCCGTCGGGCGTGGCGGAGGCAACCGAATTGGCGGCGACGATGCCGCCGGCGCCGGGCCGGTTTTCGATGATGATGGGCTGCTTCATCGACTGCGCCATTTCCTGCGCGACCATGCGCACCGTCAGGTCGGCCACGCCGCCGGCGCCGAACGGCACGACGATCTTGATGAGCTTGTTAGGGAAGTTCTGCGCGCTGGCGGAGACCGACACTGCCAGCGAGAATACGGCCAGTGCGAACTGCAGGCGCTTCATTTTTTGCGAAATCATAGGTTGCCTCTGTGAGTTGGATCGGCGCTTCTGGCGGCGCCTGCTATCGGGAAAAGATGCCCCGCCCGGTTTCGCCGCGTTGTGCAGCGAAATGACGTGAAGCGATTATCGAGTAGCAAAAGCCAGCCAACAACCCTATGCAGCGCCTAACAGATATCGCAGAATGTTATAGCTCGCGTTTTTGCTCGCTATCACGCCTGCACTTCACGCAGCACTTCACGCGTGATGCGCTCGAGGATTTCCAGGGTCGCCTGCTGCGTGCTGGTGGTGGGCCGGTCGGCGCCGATGGCCACCGACAGCAAAGGATACAGGCCGGGATTGGTAATCTGGCGCGTGCTGAAGCGCTCGGGCTGCGCCGCCGTCAGCACCGCGTGGCGCGACAGGATGGCATTGCCGACGCCGTCGGCCACCAGGTCGAGGATGGTGGCGACGCTGTCGACTTCCATCGCGATGCGCGGCTGCACGCCAATATTGAGCAGCGCTGTCTCGACGTGCATGCGGATGGCGTTAGGCCGGCGCGGAATGATCAGCGGGTATTGCGGGATGTCCTTCAGCTCGACCTGCCCATCGGCATTGCCGCCTGTCTGCACCAGCAGCAGCTCGTCTTGCAGCACCGGGCGCAGCTCGACGCCGGGCGACGGAAACGCGTTATACAGCAGCGCGATGTCGAGCTGGCCGGTCAGCAGCGACTCCTGCATCGTTTTCGACAGCCCGTCGACGATCGACAGCGTCGCTTCCGGCATCAGGCGCTTGAATTCGCGCGTGACCGGCACCGCCAAGATGCGGCCCAGCGTCGGCGGCAGCCCGATCGCCACCCGGCCGGCGAGCGAGCCGCGCACCCGCGACAGTTCTTCGCGCAGGCGCTCCATCTGGTGCAGCACGCCGCGGCTGTGCTCGAGCAGCACTCTGCCCGCCTCGGTCAATGTGATGCCGCGCCCGTTGCGCACCAGCAGGTTCTGGTGCAGCTCGACCTCCAGCAGGCGCACCTGGCGACTCAGTGCGGGCTGCGCGATGTCGAGCACGATCGACGCCCGCGTAAAGCTGCCCAGTTCGGCGACGCGCACAAAATACGACAGCTGTTTCAAATCCATTTGCAACTCCTGACATGTTTGCGCCCATGATATAGCAACTTGTTATAGCTGATAGATTTTCGGCGGCCTGTCACAAACGGCAGCGCCGCCCCAGAATGTCACCCATGCAAACCCCTATTCCCACCCTGTTCATGCGCGGCGGCACTTCGCGCGGCCCATTCTTCCGCGAGTCCGACCTGCCGGCCGACCGCGCAACGCGCGAGCGCGTGCTGCTGGCGGTAATGGGTTCGCCCGACCCGCGCCAGATCGACGGCCTGGGCGGCGCCCATCCGCTGACCAGCAAGGCCGGCATCGTGCGCAAGAGTGCGCAGCCAGGCGTCGACCTCGATTTCCTGTTCGTCCAGGTGCAGCCGGGCCAGGACAGGGTCGACACGACGGCCAACTGCGGCAACATGCTGGCCGCGGTGGTGCCGTTCGCGCTCGAAACCGGACTGGCCGCGCCGCAAGGCCCGGTGACCACCTTGCGCGTGCTGACCCTGAACACCGGCATGCAATGCAACATCAGCGTGCTCACCCCCGGCGGCCAGGTCGCGTACGACGGCGAAGCCCGCATCGACGGCGTACCGGGCACATCGGCGCCCGTGAAGATCAACTTTCTCGACACCGCCGGCTCGGTGTGCGCCAGCCTGCTACCGACCGGCAACGTCAAGGATGACATCGACGGCGTCGAAGTGACCTGCATCGACAACGGCATGCCGCTGGTGATCCTGCGCGCCGAGGCGCTGCAGTGCAGCGGCTATGAAAGCGTGGCCGAGCTGAACCTCAACACGGCGCTCAGGCAGCGCATCGAAAAGCTGCGCATTGCCTGCGGCTTAGCGATGGGCCTGGGCGACGTGACGGCCAAGAATTACCCGAAGATGACGCTGATCGCGCCGCCACGCGCCGGCGGCAGCATCTGCACGCGCAGCTTCATCCCGCACGTCTGCCACGACGCCATCGGCGTGCTGGCCGCGGTCACGGTGGCCACCGCCTGTGTGATTGACGGCTCGGTCGCCGACGGCGTCGCCGTGCCGGCCGCCGCCGGCGCCGCTGTGTCGGTCGAGCACCCCACCGGGGAGTTCTCGGTCGAGCTCGACGTCGACCCGGCGCAGCCGCAAAAAGTCCTGCGCACCGCATTGCTGCGCACCGCGCGCCTCATCATGCGCGGCGAAGTGATGGTGCAAAACACCATTTGGAACAAAGGAAATAGAGGAGAAGCAGCTTGATCATCGATATCCACGGTCACTACACCACCGCGCCGCCGGCGCTGGAAGCGTGGCGCAACCAGCAGATCGCCGCCCTGAAGGACAGAGCGCTGGCGCCGTCGATCGCGTCGCTGCGCCTCAGCGACGATGAACTGCGCGAGAGCATCATCGGCAACCAGCTTGGCAAAATGACCGAGCGCGGCATCGACCTGACCATTTTTTCGCCGCGCGCCAGCTTCATGGCGCACCACATCGGCGACTTCAATACCAGCGCCAACTGGGCGGCGATCAACAACGAGCTGTGCTACCGCGTCAGCCAGCTGTTCCCGGACAACTTCATCGGCGCGGCGATGCTGCCGCAGTCGCCTGGCGTCGATCCGGCCAGCTGCATTCCCGAGATCGAGCGCTGCGTGAAGGAATACGGCTTCGTCGCCATCAACCTCAACCCGGACCCGTCGGGCGGTCACTGGACCAGCCCGCCGCTGACCGACCGCCACTGGTATCCGGTCTACGAGAAGATGGTCGAGCACGGCCTGCCGGCGATGGTTCACGTCTCCACCTCCTGCAACGCCTGCTTCCACACCACCGGCGCCCACTACATCAATGCCGACACCACGGCGTTCATGCAGTTCCTCAGCGGCGACCTGTTCAAGGATTTCCCGACCTTGAAGTTCGTCATCCCTCACGGTGGCGGCGCCGCGCCGTATCACTGGGGCCGCTACCGCGGACTGGCGCAGGAGATGAAAAAGCCGCTGCTGCAGGACCACCTGCTGAATAACATTTTCTTCGACACCTGCGTGTACCATCAGCCTGGCATCGACCTGCTGACCAAGGTGATTCCGACCGAGAACGTGCTGTTTGCGTCCGAAATGATCGGCGCCGTGCGCGGCATCGACCCGGAGACGGGCCACTACTACGACGACACCCGGCGCTACATCGAGGCGGCCAGCCTGAGCGCCGAACAGCGTCACCAGATTTTCGAAGGCAATGCCCGCCGCATCTACCCGCGGCTCGACGCCGCGCTGCTGGCCAAAGGACTGTAACCATGAATACTCCCGCGAACATGCCAACCTTTAACCAGCTCGGCGTCGTCAAGCGCAACATCGTGCGCGCCGATCGCGAGGCGGTCGACCTGCTCGGCCGTTTCGGCAGCGCCACCGTGCACGAGGCGATGGGCCGGCTCGGCCTGATGAAGCCGTACATGCGGCCGATCCACCCGGCACACGTTTCCGGCACCGCCGTCACCGTGCTGCTGCATCCGGGTGACAACTGGATGATGCATGTCGCCGCCGAGCAGATCCAGCCAGGCGACATCGTCGTCGCGGCCATCACGTCCGAGTGCAGCGACGGCTATTTCGGCGACCTGCTGGCGACCAGCTTCATCGCGCGCGGCGCCCGCGCACTGATCATCGACGCCGGCGTGCGCGATGTGCGCGAGCTCGGCGCGATGGGCTTTCCGGTGTGGAGCAAGGCGATCAGTGCAAAGGGCACCATCAAGGCCACCCTCGGCTCGGTCAACGTGCCGGTGGTATGCGCCGGCGCGCTGGTCCAGCCGGGCGACGCCATCGTCGCCGACGACGACGGCGTGGTGGTGGTGCCGGCCGCCGACGTCGTGCGCGTGGCCGCAGCGGCAGCAAAGCGCGAGGCGCTGGAAGCGGACAAGCGCGCCAGGCTCGCTTCCGGCGTACTTGGCCTCGACATGTACGACATGCGCGACGCCCTCCAACAAGCCGGACTCATTTACCTTGACTGACACCAGCATGGACATCAACATCGCTACCAAGACCGAAGGCTGGCTCGACTGGCATCAGGATCCGGCCACGCCGCGCTTCGAGCTGCCCGCCGGCGCCGTCGACGCCCACTGCCACGTGTTCGGCCCCGCCGCCGAATTCCCCTTCGCCCCGGAACGCAAATACACCCCGTGCGACGCCGGCAAACAGCAGTTGTTTGCCTTGCGCGACCACCTCGGCTTTGAGCGCAACGTCATCGTGCAGGCCACCTGCCACGGCGCCGACAACTCGGCGATGGTCGACGCCTGCCTCGCCTCGAACGGCAAGGCACGCGGCGTGGCCACCGTGAGGCGCGACATCAGCGACGCCGAATTGCAGCGGCTGCACGAGAGCGGCGTACGCGGCGTGCGCTTCAACTTCGTCAAGCGCCTGGTCGACTTCACGCCGAAAGAGGAGCTGCTGGAAATCGCCGGCCGCATCGCCGCCTTCGGCTGGCACGTGGTGATCTATTTCGAGGCGCAGGACCTGCCGAATCTGTGGGATTTCTTCACCGCGCTGCCGACCATCGTCGTCGTCGACCACATGGGCCGCCCGGATGTCGGCAAGCAGGCGACCGGGCCGGAGTTCGCGCTGTTCGTCGATTTCATGCACCAGCACCCGAACGTGTGGTGCAAGGTCACGTGCCCGGAGCGGCTGTCAGTCACCGGACCGAAAGCGCTCGACGGCGAAGCCAATCCGTACCGCGACGTGATTCCGTTCGCCCGCCACATCGTCGAACAATTCCCCGACCGCGTGTTGTGGGGCACCGACTGGCCGCACCCCAACCTGCAGGACCACATGCCCGACGACGGCTTGCTGGTCGACTTCATCCCACACATCGCACCGACCGCCGCTCTGCAGCAAAAGCTACTGGTCGACAATCCGATGCGCCTGTACTGGCCCGAGGATTGAAAACGTCAGCGCATCGCGTCCAGCTCCTCTTCGGTGAAGCCGGCCAGCCGGCGCGCTTCGAGGTTGAAGGGGCCCTTCAGTACCGGCGCTTCGTATTGCGCGGCCAGTTCGGCGTAGATGGCGCGCGGTTCCAGCGCGCGCTGGCGGCACAGGTAGCCGTACCAGCGGTTGCCGATTTCGACGTGGCCGACTTCCTCGCGCAGGATCAGATCGAGGATGTGGGCGGCGGCCAGGTCGCCGGCCTGCGCCAGCTTGGCGCGCAGCGGCGGGATCGCGTCGAGCCCGCGCGCTTCGAGCGTGCGCGGCACCAGCGCCATGCGCGCGAGCACGTCGCCGCGCGTCTTGTCGACCATTTCCCACAAGCTGTCGTGGGCCGGGAAATCTCCGTACTGAAAGCCGAGCGACTGCAGGTGCGCGGCGAGCAAGGTGAAATGCACCGCCTCCTCCGCCGACACGCGCAGCCAGTCGGTGTAATAGTCGGCTGGCATGTCCCGAAAACGCCACAGTGCGTCGAGCGCCAGGTTGGTGGCGTTGAACTCGATGTGGGCCAGCGCGTGGATCAGCATGGCGCGCCCTTCGATCGTCACCATCGAGCGGCGCCCGACCAGCCGCGGCGCGACCAGTTCGGGGCGCGGCGGGCGCCCCGGAATGGCGCCGGAGGCGTCCAGCACCGCGCCGGCGTCGAGCAGCATGGCGCCGCAGGCATGGGCGCGCGCCATCGCGGCCACCTGCCGCGCCTTGGCGGCCGGGTCGGTTTCGAGCAGGCAGTGCAGCGCGCTTGCGCGCAGTTCGGGCGACAGCACCATCGGATAGTCCGTCATAATTGAAAGCGCGCAGTGTAGCAAAACGGCGGGCGCGGGCCTGCACTTTGGCCTGCCTGTGACTGTTAAATTACGGTCAATAAGGGTTTCTACCTAGTTGCAAATCAGACTATTTGCTGATACAACCGTAGTGCAAACTAACGAGCATAGCTCCGCGGTTGTATAGACAGAGAGCAACGGCAGTTCGCTACGGCGCGCTGCAAAGATTCGCTCACGATGATCATAAAAGTTATAGAGGAAGACACCCGATGAAATTGACACTTTTGAGCACCGCTGCGTGCATGGCTTTGATGGGCGGCGTCATGACGCAGGCCCAGGCCCAGAACTACCCGACCAAGACGATCACGATGGTAGTGCCGTTCGCCGCCGGCGGGCCGACCGACACGGTGGCGCGTCTGGTCGCCCAGTCGATGGGCACCAAGCTCAAACAGACGGTTCTCATCGAGAACGTCGGTGGCGCCGGCGGCACCATTGGCGCCGCACGGGTCGCCAAGTCGGCGCCGGACGGCTACACGCTGTTCCTGCACCACATCGGCCAGTCGACCGCGCCGGGCCTGTACCGCAAGCTCAGCTACAACGCCATCGACAGCTTCGAGCCGATCGGCCTGGTCACCGACGTGCCGATGACGATCGTCGCGCGCAAGGACTTCCCGGCCAAGGACATGAAGGAATTCCTCGCCTACGTCAAAGCCAACAAGAGCAAGGTCACCTACGCCAACGCCGGCATCGGTTCGGCCTCGCACCTGTGCGGCATGCTGTTCATGACGGCAATCGGCACCGACCTGACCACGGTGCCGTACAAGGGCACCGGCCCGGCGATGAATGACTTGCTCGGCGGGCAGGTCGACTTCATGTGCGACCAGACCACCAACACCACCAGCCAGATCAAGGGCGGCAAGATCAAGGCTTACGCCGTCACCACCAAGACGCGCCTGGCGTCGATGCCTGACCTGCCGACCTTGAACGAATCGGGCCTGCCGGGCTTCGAAGTGGCGGTCTGGCACGGCCTGTACGCGCCGAAAGGCACGCCGAAACCAATCGTCGACGCCCTCGCCGACGCCTTGCAGGTGGCGCTGAAGGATCCGACTGTCAAGCAGCGCTTTGCCGACCTCGGCACCGAGCCAGTCGCTGACAGCCGCGCCCGTCCGGAGGCGCTGCGCGCCCACCTGAAGGCCGAGATCGACCGCTGGGGCCCGATCATCACCAAGGCCGGCGCCTACGCCGACTGATCGACCCTGTCCGGGCCGGCGCGCAGAGCGTGCCGGCCCCTTGACAACGCCATACAACAACACCGCGGCCCGCCGCGCGCGCGCTTTTGGCGGGCGCTTTCGGGACCGCAAGATTTACAGTAACCAGGGGACACGCAGTGCCATCATTTATTCGTCATCCAAAGGACTTTTGGACCGGCATCATCTTTCTATTTTTCGGCCTCGGCGCCGTATTCATCGGCCAGGACTACGCGATGGGTTCGGCCGGCCGCATGGGCCCGGCCTATTTCCCGAGCGTGCTCGGCACCTTGCTGGCCGTGATTGGCCTGATCGGCATCATCCGTTCCTTCATCCTCGTCGGCGAGCCGATCGGCCGCTTCTACATGAAGGAACTGCTGATGATTCTCGCAGCGATCCTGCTGTTCGGCATCCTGATGCGCGGCGCCGGCTTGGTACCCGCGATCCTCGTGCTGATCTTCCTGAGCGCCTACGCCGGCCCCAAGTTCAACTTGAAGGAAGTGACGTTTCTGGCCGTCGGATTGGCCGTTTTTGCCGTGGTCGTGTTCGTCAAGCTGCTGGGCTTGCCGATGGCTGCCTTCGGTCCCTGGTTTGGTGTCTGAGTAGAAAAATATGGAAATCTTAAATAACCTCCTGATGGGCTTTGACACGGCCCTCTCGCTCACCAACCTGATGTATTGCCTGATCGGCGTGTTCGTCGGCACCGCCGTCGGCGTGCTGCCTGGCTTGGGTCCGGTTGCCACCATCGCCATGCTGTTGCCGGCCACCTTCGGCCTGCCGCCGATCTCGGCGCTGATCATGCTCTCCGGTATTTACTACGGCGCACAATACGGCGGTTCGACCACCGCCATCCTGGTCAACCTGCCGGGCGAATCATCGTCCGTGGTGACCGCCATCGACGGCTACCAGATGGCGCGCAACGGCCAGGCCGGCAAGGCGCTGGCCACCGCGGCGATCGGTTCGTTCTTCGCCGGCACCGTCGCCACCATCCTGCTGGCGCTGTTCGCGCCGCCGCTGGCCGAACTGGCACTGAAGTTCGGCCCTGCCGAATACTTCTCGCTGATGGTGCTCGGCCTGGTCGCCTCCGTGGTGCTGGCCAGCGGCTCGCTGCTCAACGCGATCGGCATGGTGATTCTCGGCCTGCTGCTCGGCCTGGTCGGCACCGACGTCAATTCCGGCGCCGCGCGCTACACCTTCGACACGCCGCAGCTCGCTGACGGCATCAACTTCGTCATCGTGGCGATGGGCATGTTCGGCATCGGCGAAATCGTCCGCAACCTGGAGCATGACGAGACGCGCAACCTGGTGATGAAGAAGGTCTCCGGGCTGATGCTCAACAAGGACGACTTCAAGCGCATCATCGCGCCGGTCCTGCGCGGCACCTTCCTCGGTTCGGCGCTCGGCATCCTGCCGGGCGGCGGCGCCATGCTGGCGTCGTTCGCGGCCTATTCGATCGAAAAGAAAGTGTCGAAAAATTCCGCCATGTTCGGCAAGGGCGCGATCGAAGGCGTGGCGGCTCCCGAGTCGGCCAACAATGCCGGCGCGCAAACGTCGTTCATTCCGATGCTGACCCTGGGCATTCCGTCGAACCCGGTGATGGCGCTGATGATCGGCGCCATGATCATCCAGGGCATCCAGCCAGGTCCTGCCGTCATGACCGAACAGCCGGCCTTGTTCTGGGGCCTGATCGCCTCGATGTGGATCGGTAACTTCTTCCTCATCGTGCTGAACCTGCCGATGATCGGCCTGTGGGTCAAGATGATCATGGTCCCGTATCACCGCCTGTACCCGGCCATTTTGATGTTCTGCGCGATCGGCGTGTTCAGCCTGAACAACAGCGACTTCGACGTCTGGCTGATGGCGCTGTTCGGCCTGTTCGGCTACATCTGCGCCAAGCTCGGCGCCGAGCCGGCGCCAATGCTGCTCGGCTTCATCATCGGACCGATGATGGAAGAATACCTGCGCCGCGCGCTGCTGCTGTCGCGCAGCGATCCGATGGTGTTCGTCGAGCGTCCGATCAGCGCGGTGATGCTCGGCCTGGCCGTTGCCGCACTGATCGTCGTGCTGCTGCCGTCGCTGCGCAAGAAGCGTGAAGAGGCGTTCCACGAAGAATAAAACGGGAACGTGGCGATAAAAAGCCCCTGCATGCAGGGGCTTTTTATCGTCGGCGGTCTTAGGTAGCAGTTGACCTCAGCGAAATCACTCATTCTTGACAGCTAATCGCTACAGTTAAAAAAGCAGGGTGGCACTTACGCCGCCCAGCTCTTGGGGACTAGATATGGCTGAAAAAAGCGATTATTGATTGCTGCAGAAGGGCAATCGACTGGCGGAATTTTGGACAAGGTACGAAAGTTCCATATCGAGCGGCGAACAAATGATTACCTCAAATCGGTAGAACGTCACGATGATTACAACCAAATCAACATCATCGGGTTCGTTTTTTTCACACACGAAAGAGCCATCGAACCAAAGCTCCCCCTTGATCCCAAGAGCGGAGAGTTCTACCGCAAACTTTCTCAACCCTTCGAGGAGCATTGGCCTGCGTTGCGAGTACGTGAACGGTTCAACAAAGGTCGCGGGCAGCTCATCTAACGTGAACCTGTGAAACCCGGCTGGCAAGAGGTGAGGGAATTCAGGTTTGGACATGGTTGCCAATTGTACTTGACAATTGGTTAACTCGACAGTTCGATCAACGCACTGTTTGATACGTTATCAACCGATCATCCGCCAGCCGAAGGGTTACACCTCCGGCTGGTTAAGTCGTAGCCGCAAGTTGGAGCTTGGAACTCTTAATACCGATGCCCGGAAGCGCTGCCCGCCCGGCTGACGCGGCGTCGTCCGGGCATCGGACTTGAGCTTGAGCGAGATCAAGCCCGCCGGGATGGGCCGCAACGAAGCAGAGGGAGCCGCCGTCCTAACGAAATACGCTCCGCTTGCGAGGCCCCATGCGCGATTCCAAGTATTCCCGGCCTACTGCCGAGTCTTCCTCGCCAGCCGGCCCGCGCGCCGTGATCGGGCTGGGCGAGGCAATCGCCCTGATCGTCGGCGTCGTCATCGGCGCCGGCATCTTCAAGGCGCCGTCGATGGTGGCCGGCATGACCGGCGACGCCGGCTGGATGTTCGCCGCCTGGGCGCTGGGCGGCCTGATGTCGATTGTCGGCGCGCTGTGCTACGCCGAGCTGAGCACGGCGTATGCCAATGCCGGCGGCGACTACCATTTCCTGCAGCGCGCCTACGGCAATTCGGTGGCCTTCCTGTTCGCCTGGGCGCGCTTCTCCGTCATCGCGACCGGCTCGATCGCGCTGCTCGGCTTCGTCTTCGGCGACTACATGCACCAGGTGCTGCCGCTGGGCGGGCCGCAGTCCGCCTGGGGACCTGCCGCCTACGCCGCAGCGGCCATCATCGCGCTGTCGTGGCTTAACATCGGCAACGTCAAATACGGCACCACCACCCAGACGTGGCTGACGGCGCTGGAGGTCGGCGGCCTGCTGCTCATTGTCGGCGCCGCGCTGTTCCTCGTCGCCGGCGGCCATGCGCCGCCCGCGCCTGCCGCCGCTGCCGCAGCCGCAGCCGCTACCGCGCCGGGCATCCCCGCCTCGTTCGGCCTGGCGATGGTGTTCGTGCTGCTGACCTATGGCGGCTGGAACGAGGCGGCCTACATCAGCGCCGAACTGAAAGACGGGCGGCGCAACATGGTCAAGGCGCTGGTGCTGTCGCTGCTGATCATCACGGCGCTGTACATGCTGGTCAACTGGGCCTACTGGAAAGGCCTCGGGCTGGCCGGCATGAGCGGCTCGGAAGCGATTGCCGCGGACCTGCTGCGCACCGCCTTCGGCCGGCCCGGCGCGGCGATCATTTCGCTGATCATCGCGCTGGCGGCGATCACGTCGATCAACGCCACCATTATCGTCGGCGCCCGCTCGAGCTACGCGGCCGGGCGCGACTGGCCGGTGCTGGCGCCGCTGGCGGTATGGGACGCGCGCCGCGGCACGCCGGCCAACGCCCTGCGCATCCAGTGCGCCGCCGCGCTGGTGCTGCTGCTCGTCGGCGTGTGGACCGGCAGCGGCTTCAAATCAATGGTCGAATTTACCGCGCCGGTGTTCTGGCTGTTTTTCCTGCTGTCGGGCGTCTCGCTGATCGTGCTGCGCATCCGCGAGCCGCACACGGCGCGGCCGTTCCGCGTGCCCTTGTATCCGCTGCTGCCGCTGGCGTTTTGCGCCACCTGCGCCTACATGCTGAAGGCCAGCCTGTCGTACGTCTACAGCCAGTCGCTCGGCGGCTGGAACGCCGCCTGGGTCGGTGTCGTCGTGCTCGCCGTCGGCGGCATCCTGCTGCGGTTCCTTCGCCGCCGCGCACCCGCGCCCGGCAACTAAACCCGCCTTTCGATTAACAGGAGAAGCCCATGTCCCCTTCGCGCCTCGGTCCCCGCTTGATCAATCTGCCCCGCTTTCTCAGCCAGGTCCTGTGCGTTTTCCTCGTCGTCGGCGCCGCCGCCGCCGACCAGCGCCCGCGCCTCGACGTACCGTTTGTGCCGACGCCGCAGCCGGTCGTCGACCGCATGCTGAGCCTGGCCGACGTCAAGAAAAATGACGTCCTGTACGACCTTGGCAGCGGCGACGGCCGCATCGTCATCACCGCGGCCAAGCGCTACGGCGTGCAAGGCATCGGCATCGACCTCGATCCGGTGCGCATCGCCGAAGCGCGCGCCAACGCCCGCAAGGCCGGCGTCGACCGCCAGGTCAAGTTCGTCGCGGGCGATCTGTTCAAGGCCGACTTGTCGAACGCGACCGTGGTGACGCTGTATCTGCTCGACAGCATCAACCGCGAACTGCGCCCACAACTGTGGAAGCAGCTCAAGGTCGGCACCCGCGTGGTGTCGCACGCGTTCGACATGGGCGAGGAATGGCCGCCGCAAAAGACTGAATCGGTGGACGGGCGCACCGTCTATTTCTGGACCATCACGGAGGCCAACAAGCGCGCCGCCGCGAACTTGAAGCAATCGCCCGAGCGTGCCGGGCGCTGACGGCAATGACGCGGCAGCGGCAATGGCAGCAAAGGCGCCAGCGAAGGCGCCGGCCGGTTTCGGACGCCGTTGCCCTCACGGCGCCACCGGCAGGCCCTGCTGGCGCAGGAACTGGCGGATGGCCGCATTCGCCGCCTGCGCTTCGGCGGCGGAAAAGCCGCCGTGGTTGCCCGTCTCGATCGTCACGAGCCGGTTCGGCACGCCGGCGCCATCAAGGGCCGCGTGCAGCGTTTCGGCCTGGCTGTAGGGCACCACGGGATCGCGCTTGCCGTGCACGCTGATGACCGGCGGCAAGCCGGCGCGCACCAGCCGCAGCGGCGAGAGTTGGCGCGCCAGCGCCTCGCGCTCGCTGTTGCTGCCGAACCATTCGATGGCGTAGTGGCGTTGCTGCGGGCCATCGAGCATCGCCTCGACGTCGCCGATGCCGAACCAGTTGACCACCGCCGCCACGTTCATCGCCGGCTCGGCGCCACTGTTCCAGCGCGTCGCGTCCGGCGTCGGACAGGCGCGCTCGAACGGCGAGCCGGCCGGCAGCAGCGCGGCCATCAGCGCGAGGTGGCCGCCGGCTGAGTCGCCGGCCACCACCATCGTGCTGGCGTCGGCGCCGTGCGCGGCCGCGTTGGCGCGCAGCCAGCGCAGCGCGCAGCGCACGTCCTCGACCGCTGCCGGCGCCGGGGCCACCTTTGCCAGGCGGTATTCGACGTTGGCCACCGACCAGCCCATTGCCAGGTAAGGCAACAGCATGAAGGCGGCGTTCTCCTTGCGTCCATCGACCCAGCCGCCGCCGTGAAAATACACCAGCAGCGGCGCCGGCGCGCGCCCTTTCGCCGCCGCGCGGTGCAGGTACAAGTCGAGCTTGAGCTGCTGGCCGGACGCCGTGCCGTAGACCAGGTCGGGCTTGACCTGGTAACGCACGCCGGCCGCGTCGGCAAATTCATCGGCGCGCGACGGCAGTGCGAGGGTCAGGGCGATCAGCGCGGCCGGCAATAGCAAGCGGCGAACCAGGCGACGGGCGACCAACATAAAGACTCCACGGAAGATGGCGTGCGTGCACGCGAAAGTAGATTGAGGTGACCGTTCATGACGTACGCATTCTGCGCCGATCGGGCCGGGGCTGGCCGGCGAACTGGCCGGGCGCCGCGCCGACATCGTCAGCGTAGCGCTCGGTTTCAACGATTGGTATTGGCACGCAGGCACCTTGGCCGACACGGTGTGGCGCTTCGAAGCCTTGCCGGCACGCTTGCGGCGCGCCCAGCCAGGCGCGCTGATTGTCGCCATCACGCCGCTGGCCAGCACGGCAAATCCGGCCGGCGCGAAGGCGCCGTACTCGCTCAACTGCGCGGCGCCCTTGCTGCAGTGGTAGCGCGCCGCCGCGCTGCCGGCGACCATCGCTTGCGCCTGGTAGCCGGCGAAGCGCTGAGCAACAGCGCCATGCTGCTCGACGCGTCCACCTGTCGGTCGAGGGCGCCGGCAGATATGTCAGCGCCCTCGCCGGCACCCTGCCTGCCGTCAGAACTTCGCCTTGAGGCTGACGAACACCTGGCGGCCATTGGCGTAGTAACCGAGCGGCATTTCCTCGGTGATGGCGTAGTAGCGGCGCACCGGGTTCAGCAGGTTGTTGGCGTCGACCGTCAGCGACAGCGTGTTCGACAGCTTGTAGGTCGCCGATGCCGACAACGTGCCCTGGGCGGCGGCGTAGTTGGCGCCGATGCGCACCAGCGTGGTCGGGTTGACTTGGTCGACGCCGTTGCCGCTAAAGCCGATGGCGTAACGGGTACGGTAGTTCCACGCCAGGCTGGCGCTGAATTTTTCGTCCTCGTAGTAGCCGCGCAGGTTGTAGGTGTACTTCGAGGTGTACACCATTTCGATGCCGTCCTCGTCTTTGCTGTTGACGTAGGTGAGGTTGCCCAGCACGCCGAAACCCATGCCGACCGGCTGCTCGACCGACAGTTCGACTCCGCTCAGCTTGGCGCTCTTGCCGTTCGACGACGATACCGAGTAGTCCGAGAACGACGTTGTCGCGTCCTTGGTGGCGGCGAACTTGGTAATGTTGAACAAACTCTGGATCGACGTGCCCGGCTTGACATAGTTGTGGATGCGCTGGCTGAAAATGGAACCGGCCACGTAAGCGCGCGGTGCGTAGTACCAGCCGAGCGAAGCGTCGACGTTGTTGGCGATGATCGGCTTGAGGTAAGGGTTGCCGGCCGACGCCGTCAAAGTGGTGTCGTTGACGCCCGACAGCGAGCCGGCCAGCTGGCTGAAGTTGGGCCGCCCGAGCGTGCGCGAGGCGGACACGCGTCCGATCAGGCCGTCGTTGAAATCCCAGCGCAGGTTCAAGCTCGGCAGCCAGTCGCGGTAGACGTTCGACACCGTCACCGGCAGGTAGCCCGACAGGCGTGAACTGGTGATGGCGCCCTGGCCGATCAGCGTGCCGCTGCCGGGCACGCAACTGGTCGCCATTGCCGGGCAGGCCAGCGCGCCGTTGTTGAGGGCTCGGTAGAAGTCCGAGCGCACGTCGGTCTCCACCCAGCGCACGCCGACATTGCCGCTGAAGCGACCTTGCTCGAAGTCCTGGGCGATGTAGGCCGCGCGGTTCTTTTCCGTGACGGTCGCGCTCGAGCCCCAGTTCTTGTTCAGCACCGGGTCGTAATTGATGTTGGCGTTGCCCCAGGCGATCAGGGTGTCGGTGTCGTAACGCGGCAGGTTGCGCGGGAAGTTGCCCGACAGGTCGCCGGCATAGTCGGACGGGAAGCTGGTCGACGGGACGGCCCAGGTCGCAAATGGATAGAACTTGTCCATGTCGGCCTGCGACGAACCGCCGGCGCCCAGGCCCGGCAGCTTGTACTGGCCGTTGACGGTGATCTTGTCGTTGGTGTGCGAACTGGCGCGCACGCCGAACTTGAGCGTGGTCAGCGCACCCTGTTCCAGGCGCAGCTGGCCGTCGGCGTGGGCGTAGTCTTCCTTGTCGAGCGTGTAGATGGCGCCGCCGACGTTCGGCAGCAGGCGGTAGTTCTGCAGCTTGGTCAGGTCGGTGCCGATGACGTTCCAGTCGGCCGGCTCGCGGCCGTTGTCGTTGAGCTTGTAGCTGACGCCCTTGTCGAAGATCTCGTACAGCGCGCCCGGCTGGCCGGCCGTGGCGCCGGTGCCCTTGGTCGCGCCGAGCTTGCCGCTGAAGGTCAAGCTCGGCGTCGCTTTCCATTTGATGTCGATGTCCTGGTACGCGGCGGTCGACCTGGCGCCGGTGCGCGCCTGGTGGGCGAACTGCAGCGTGTTGCCGTCCTTGCGCGTCGGATTCGGCACCAGCGTGCCGGCGGTGATGACGTCGCCGGCGATGGTGTAGCCCTTGATCAGGGCGCCGTTGTTGACGATCGTGGCCAGTTCGGCAAATGCCGACGTGTTGTAGTTGTCGGCCGTGAGCGAGGAGTCGAACACATTGATGTTGACGTCGAGCTGGCTCGTTGGCTTGAATTGCAGCCCGACGTAGCCGCCCTTGCGCTTGCGCACGCCTTCGAAGAAGGCCGAATTGAGCTGGCTCGGCACGCGCTTGCCCTTGAGCGCGAGATCGCCGCCGCGGGCCGGATCGGCCGCCGCCTGGGTGTTCAGGTACAGGCCCTGGCCGAAGTTTTCCTGGCCGTCGCGGCGCAGGTGGCGATCTTCGCTGAAGGCCTGGACCAGCACGCCGAAGGTGTTGGCCTCGTTCTTCCAGTTGATCAGCGCGCTCAATTGCGGATCGGTCTTGCGCGCGAGCGTCGAGTAAGCCACGCCGGCGCTCACTTCGCCGATGAAGTTCTTCTTCTGGTCGAGCGGGCGGCGGGTGATGATGTCGACCGTGCCGGCGATGCCGCCTTCGACGATGTCGGCGCGGCCGTTCTTGTAGACGATCGCCTGGCCGATCAGCTGCGACGGCAGCATGCCGAAGCTGATGCCGCGCGTGTTGGTGTTCTGGTCGCCGATGTACCAGTCGCCCGAGCTGAGCGAGTGGCCGTTCAGCGTGGTCAGGTTGAGGAACGGCGGCGTGCCGCGAATGGCGATGCGCTCGGCTTCATCGAACGCCAGCGCCGAATTGTAGGTGATGTTGACGCCGGACAGGCGCGCGAGCGAATCGGCGATGTTCTTGTCGGGCATCTTGCCGATGTCTTCGGCCGTGACGACCTCGATATTGGTGTCGGCGTTCTTCTTCACCGCCATCGATTTTTGCAGCGAAGCGCGCAGCCCCGTCACTTCCACCGTCTGCATCGCCGGCCCCTCGGTGCTCTGCGCCAGCGCCTGGCTGGTCAGCGCGAGCAGCGCCAGGGAAATCGCCGCGGCCATCGGTGTCTTTTGTACGTTCATCCAGGTCTCCATGAGTTTATTGTTATCGCTGCATACAAAATAATCCAACTGGTCTAATTAGTCAAACAGAATATAGACCACTTGCCCATCATTGCTGTGTGAACATTCTGACGGGCCGCTCGCCGCGTCTTTCCCGCAACAGCTCGACCTGCGTGTAGCGGCCTGGCAGGCGCACCTGGCGCACCCCCGCCGCCAGCAGGTCGAGCGAGCGCCACGCCTGGCCGTCGTGGCCAATCAGCCGGTAGCGTCCGGCCGGCATGGCTGGCACGCGCCACTGCACCGATCCTTCCCGGCTGGCGTTGGCGCGAGCGTGCAACTGCTGCAGCGGCACCGACGGCTGGCGCCAGCGCGGGCCGAAAAACGGGTGCGCCGCAGCGCCGCTATCGCGATAGAAGGCGGTCAACTGGCCTGCATACAGATCGGTCACACCGCGGCTGTACCACAGCACGTGCCCGCCGTTGCCCATGCTGCGGGTCAGTTCGATCGACTGGCGCAGCTGGTCCCAGCTCGAATCCGGGCCGTCTCCGACGATGCGGATGCCGGCTACCAGGTCGCGCTGGCGGTCGCCACCGGTGGCGCGCACTGCTGCCGCCTGGTCGCGCCAGGTCTGGGCAAACGCGGCGTAGCTATTGCGGTAGGCCTGCGGGATGAACTCGTCCCAGCGTGGCGCGCTGGCGGTGCCGGCGCTGCCGCCGGCGCTCCAGCCGCTCCAGCGCGGCCAGTCGAGCAGGTAGTGCTCCCACGCCCACGGATGCACGGCCGGACTGAGCGAAATGAGCAGGCTTGGGCGGCGCGCGCGCAGTTCGCGCACGAACTGCTGCGCAAAGGCGTCGACCTTGTCGGCGCGCCAGCGCATCCATTCGGCGTCGCGAAAGTCGTCCGGCGGCTGGCGTCCATCGTGCTCGCCGGCGTACACTTTGCGCGTGTAGTCGTCATAGCCCATCGTCACATACGGCCAGACGATGCGGTCGTCGAGCTGGATGCCGTCGATGTCGTACTTGTCGACTGCCTCGAGCACCAGATCGAGCAGGAAGCGGCGCGCCTCGGGGTGCAGTGGGTTCATCCATACAAAGCCGTTCGGCGCCACTTCATTGCCGGCGATGTCGCGACTGAGCCACTCCGGCTTTTGTCGGCGCAGATGGTTTATCGTGTCTTTATAGGCGGCCATGAAGCCGTACTCGAACCAGGAGACATAAATGAGGCCGTTGCGGTGCGCCTCGATCAGGGTCTCCTGCAGCAGGTCGCGCGCCGGGGCCTGGCGCTGCGCCAGCGTGTCGCTCGGATCCTGCGGCATCGGCGCCGGGCGCTGGCGCACGCCGATGGTTTTTTCCAGTACGTCCGACGGGAACTGGGTGTAGCCGTTCTTCCAACTCTCGACGTACACGGTGTTCAGGCCGATGTCGCGCAGGCGCCGCATGGTGGCGGCGCTGGCGGCAGGCGACGCGATGGCGCCGTTCGCCGTGGTGGTGACCCAGGTGCCGCGCACCTCTGCGGCAGGGGTGGAAAGGGTGGCAGGCGCGGCGCCGGCCAGCGCCGGCAACGCCAGCGTCACGGCCAGCGTCAAGGCGGCATGCGCCAGCTTCAACGAATGGCTCGGGCGCTGCGGCGCCGTACCACGACTTACAGTTGGCATAGATTCCTTTTTGATAAACTAGACCTTTGGTGCAAAATAATAGTACCATTGGATCAGAAAAATGAAATGCTTTTTTCGTTCCGACCCACTTGCCGACGCCATGACCCTGATTCCTACCATGCCCGATTTCGCCAGCACCGCCTTCCTTGACCAGCACATGCGCGACATCATGGCGTTCTACGACGGCCGTTGCGTCGATCCTGCCGGCGGCTTCTTCCATTTCTTCCGCGACGACGGTAGCGTCTACGACCGCCGCACGCGCCACCTCGTCAGCAGCACGCGCTTCGTCGTCAACTACGCGCGCGCGGCGCGCCACTGGCAGCGGGCCGACTACCTGGAGCTGGTGCGCCACGGCCTCGATTTTATCGAGCAGGTCCACTGGCAAAGCGCCACCGGCGGCTACGCCTGGCTGCTTGAAGACGGCAAGCCAGTCGACGCCACCAACCATTGCTACGGCCTGGCGTTCGTCATCCTCGCCTACGCCGAAGCGCTGAAGGCCGGCGTGGCCGGCGCCGCCGAAGGGCTGGCGCGCGCCAACGCCTTATTGGTCGAGCGCTTCTGGTCCGAGCAGCACGGCCTGCTGGCCGACGAATACGACGCCACCTTCACCACCTTGTCGCCGTACCGCGGCCAGAACGCCAACATGCACGGCTGCGAAGCGCTGATCAGCGCCTTCGAAGCGAGCGGCGACGAAGCCTACCTGACGCGCGCCGTGCGCATCGCCGACGGCGTCACCGCCGGCCTGGCCGCACAATCGGATGGCCTGGTCTGGGAACACTACGACAGCAACTGGCGCGTCGACTGGGACTACAACCGCGACGATCCGCGCCACCTGTTCCGCCCATGGGGCTTCCAGCCTGGCCACCAGACCGAGTGGAGCAAGCTGCTGCTCACCTTGCACCGCTACCGTCCCGACGCGGCGATGGCCGCGCGCGCGAAGATGCTGTTCGAGCGCGCGGTGACCACCGCCTGGGATAGCGAGCGCGGAGGCCTGTACTACGGCTTCGCTGCCGACGCCAGCATCTGCGACAGCGACAAGTACTTCTGGGTCCAGGCCGAAAGCCTGGCCGCCGCTGCGCTGCTAGACGAACAATTCCCCGGTCAAGGCTTCGACGGCTGGTACGACCGCTTGTGGCAGTACAGCTGGACGCACCTGGTCGACCATCGCTACGGCGCCTGGTACCGCATCCTCGACGAGAACAACCGCAAGTACGGCGACGAAAAGAGCCCGGCCGGCAAAACCGATTACCACACGTATGGCGCCTGCGCCGAAGTGCTCGAGTCGCTGCGCCGGCAGGGCCGCGCATGACGCGCGCCCCGAAGGCGTTGCTGGCGTTCGGCGAAGTGCTGATCGACCTGCTGCAGGACCCGGCCGACGGTGCGCTATACCACCGCAACGCCGGCGGCGCGCCGGCCAACGTGGCGGTCGGCTTCGCCCGCCTTGGCGGCGCCGCCAGCTTCATGGGCATGCTCTCGACCGACGCGTTCGGCCGCTTCCTGCACGACGCCATGACCGGCAACGGTGTCGACATGCGCTACGCGCGCACTACGCACGATGCCAACACGGCCTTGGCGGTGGTATCGCTGGCGGCCGATGGCGAGCGCAGTTTCGGCTTCTACCGCCCGCCTGCGGCCGACCTGCTGTTTACCACGGCCGACATCGACGGCGCCGCGCTGGCCGACGCGCCCTGGCTGCACCTGTGCTCGAACAGCCTGACCGATGAACCGGTGCGCGGCGCCACGCTGGCGCTGCTCGACCATGCGGCCACCGCCACCTGCCCGATCAGTTTCGACGTCAACTGGCGTCCTTCGTTGTGGCAGGCCGGCAGCGAGCGCGCCGGCAGCCGGGCGCGTGTGCATGCCCTGCTGCCGCGCGCCCACCTGTTAAAACTGAGCGCGGAAGAGTGGCGCTGGCTGGCCGGCGGCGACGCCGATGCAAGCGCCGAATCGGACGATGAAGCCCTGTGCGCACACTGCTTCGCTGGCGTGACGGCGATCATCGTCGTCACCGACGGCGCCCAGCCGGTGCGCACGCGCTTGCGCGGCGGCGGCTGGACGGCGCATCCGCTGCAGCCTGTCGCCGTCGTCGACAGCACTGCCGCCGGCGACGCCTTCGTCGCTGGACTGCTGACGCGCCTGGCCGCCACCGGCGCCGGGCCGGACGACCTGCCGGCCACGCTCGGCGACGCCACGCTGCTGGCAGCGCACATCATGTTCGCCGCGCGCTGCGGCGCGTTCGCCTGCGGCCTTTACGGCGCCTTCGACGCCCTGCCGATGCTCAGTGACCTGACTTAGCGCGCCGGTGAGGCGTGCGCCGGCGCAGCGGTCATGGCGGCGGCAAACCACTGCGTCACCAGTTCGGTGCGGGTAATCGCCGTGCCGACGGTGACGGCCCAGGCGCCGGCTGCGCGCGCCAGCACAACGTCGGCCGGGGTATGGATGCGACCTTCGGCCATCACCCGCGGTACTTGCGCGGCCAATGCGGCGATCAGATCGAAGTCGGCGGCATCGGGAACAGCGCCGCCAGTGTAGCCGGACAAGGTGGTGCCGATGATGTCGAAGCCGAGCGCGTGCGCGGCCAGAGCGTCCTCCTCGCACGAGCAATCGGCCATCGCCCAGGCGCCGCCTGCGCGGATCGCCGCCAGCAGATCGGCCAGCGCCACCGGACGTGGGCGCGCGGTGGCGTCGACGGCGACGATGTCGGCGCCGGCGGCGATCAGCGCATCGACGTCGGCGATGAAGGGCGTGATGCGCACGGGCGAATCGTCAAGGTCGTACTTGACGATGCCGATGATCGGCACGTTCACTTGGGAGCGCACGGCGGCTAGCCGCTCCGCGCCTTCGATGCGGATGGCGCCGGCGCCGCCGACCACCGCCGCCATCGCAAAGCGGGCAACGATGTCATGCCGGTCGAGCGGGCCATCGTCGATCGGCTGGCACGACACCACCAGCCGTGCGGCCATCTGGCGGTCCAGTGCAGCGAGCGTATCGAACGCGCGGCGACGCGTCATGGCGCCGCCTCGTCGTTGTCGCTGCCTGCGGCCGGGCGCAGCACGCTCACCTCGAAGCGATAGCGGTCCGCGCGGTACAGGCTCTTGCCGTATTCGAAGATCTGGCCGTTGCTGGTGGTGACCTGGCGTTCGACCAGCAGGGCCGGGCTGAACGGCGCGACGTCGAGCAGGTCGGCCTCGTCTTCATTGAGCACGGTCGCGTGAATCTGCTGCGTGGCGGACTTGATATGCAGGTTGTAATTGCGTTCGATCAGTTCATACAAAGAATGGGTCGCCAGCAGGCTCGGATCGAAATCGGGCAAGGCGTCCTTGACGAGAAACACCGTTTCGAGCGCCATCGGCTCGTCGTTGGCGAAGCGCAGGCGCCGAATTTCGTAAGCCGGCGCGCCTGGCACCATCTTCAGTTTCTGCGCCAGCTTGGCGCCGACCTTGACGATGCGGGTCGACAGCACTTCGCTCGACGGCGTCAGGCCGCGTTCGCGCATGTCTTCGGAAAACGAGATCAGCTGGAACTGCTTGACCAGCGCCTGGCCGGAGACGAAGGTGCCGGCGCCTTGCTTACGCTGCAGCAGGCCGTCCTTTTCCAGCTCGCGCAGGCTGCGCCGCAGCGTTTCGCGCGCCACGCCAAGTCGTTCGCTCAGCTCGCGCTCGGACGGCAGACGCACGCCCTCGCCGTTTTGCTGGATCAGGCCAAGCAGGTTCTGCTTGAGCATGTCGCGCTTTTGCGCGCGGTCCGGTTTGTCGGCTGGCTTTTCCGCTTTGTCCACTTGTTTGCTCTCCCGGCGGGACGCCGTCATGGCTGATGATGGTTGGGCTGATATGTCTGGTCCATTCTATCACCGACATTTTGATTAAACTAGACCATTGGGCGAGAATTAATCGGCAATTTTTGCAAAAAATGGAATTTTCTCGTTCGCCGGAAAAAAATCCTGCATAAAATTATACCATTGGTATATTATTGATCCAGTCGGCGCCTGCATGCGGTTCCTTCTCCGCCTTTTATCCACTTCAGCCACGCGTTCAGGCCCATGTTCAAGCGACGTTTCCCAGCTGCCGAGTCTTGCCTGCGCGCCGGCGCCATGCTGCTCATCGCCGCCGCCATCACATGTCCAGCGGCAGCGGCGACGTCGCAGCGCCAGACCGTCCAGTTCTGGACCATGCAGCTGTCGCCCTTCAACGATGCCTACGTGCTTGGCGTGATCGCCGCGTTCGAAAAAGCCCATCCGAGCGTGACGATCCGCTGGACCGACGTGCCGTGGGCCGAAATGGAGCGTAAGACGCTCGCCGCGCTGGCGGCGAAATCGGCGCCCGACGTCGTCAACCTCAATCCCCAGTTTGCCGCCAAGCTGGCCGAATTCGGCGCGCTGGCCCAGCCGGAAGCTTATCTGTCGGCCGACCAGGTGGCCGCCTTCCTGCCTGCCGTGTGGCGCGCCAACCGCCTCGATGGCAAAACCTTCGCCCTGCCCTGGTACCTCAACACCAACGTGACGTTATATAACCGTCCGATGCTGGACAAGGCCGGCGTCGCCGTGCCGGCCAACCTCGACGAACTGCTCGGCGCTGCACGCCAGCTCAAGGCGCGCAGCGGCAGCTACGCCTATTTCCCCGCGCTCGACGCCAGCAGTCCGCTCGAGGCGCTCGTCGCGATGGGCAATCCGTTGCTCGACGCCAGCGGCTGCCGTGCCGGCTTCATTACCGCCGGCGGCGAACGCGTGTTCAACGTCTACCGCAGCCTGTACCAGGATGGCCTGGTGCCGAAGAACGTCGTCACCGAAGGCCACCGCAAGGCCGTCGAGATGTTCTTGTCGGGCCAGGTGGCGATGGTCAGCACCGGCATGCAGTTCCTCGGCTATATAAAGAACAGCAATCCCGGCATGTACAGCCAGATCGGCGTGGCCGGCCAGATCGGCGCCGGCGGCGGGCCGGCCAGCATCGCGGCGATGAACGTGGCAGTGATGGAGCGCTCGGCCGTCAAGCCGGCCGCTTTTGCCTTCGCCCAGTTCCTCACCAACCCACAAAACCAGACCGAGCTGGCCAGGCGCGTGCCGGTGCTGCCGTCGACGTCGGCCAGCTACGACGACGCGTTTTTCCGCCAGCCGCTGGCCGACCCTTTGCTGAACCGGGCGCGCCAGCTGTCGGTCGAGCAGGTGCGCCGCGGCGAAGTGCTGGTGCCGCCGCTGCGCAAGTACAGCAAGCTGCGCATCAGTTATGCGCGCAACCTGCAGTCGGCGATGCTGGGGGCGAAGACGGCGCCGCAGGCGCTGGCCGATGTCGGCCGCGAGTGGCAGGCCGTGCTCGGGTGCGCGCGATGAGCCGCGTGTGCCTGGCCGTCGATGTCGGCGGCACCAAGATCGCCGCTGCGCTGGTTGACGCCACTGGCGCCGTGCTGGCGTCGGCGCGCCGCCCGAGCGAGCCGGCGCGCGGCGGCGCTGCCGTGCTGGCCGACATGATCGCCTGCATGGATGGCATCGAGCGCCGCGGCCATGACCTGGTGGCAGTCGGTGTCTCGGCCGCCGGCGTGATCGATCCGCGCGCCGGCGTGGTGGCCGACGCCACCGACGTCATGCCGGGCTGGAAAGGCCAGCGCCTGGCAGATGCCTGCGCCACGTGCTTCGGCGTGCCCGTCGCCTGCGCCAACGATGTCCACAGCGCCCTTGCCGGTGAACTGTGGCGCAATGAGGCGCTGGCCGGCGTGCGCGGCGCGGTTGTCATGCTCGCCCTCGGCACAGGCCTGGGCGGCGCCATCGCCGTCGACGGGCGCCTGTTGGCCGGCGCGCATTTCATCGCCGGCCACTTCGGCCGCACGCTCGTGCAGCACAACGGCGGCGCGGTTACGCTCGACAGCCTGGTCTCGGGCACCGGTTTGTCCAACTTGTATCGCGAACTGGCGCACGCCGAGGCCGACGGCCCCGCCGTGCTGGCGCGCGCCGGCGCCGGCGAAGCAGCAGCTGCCGCCGCGCTGTCTGCCTGGCTCGATTACCTGGCGATGACGCTGCATAACATCTACTGGATGCTGGATCCAACACTGCTGATCATCGGCGGCGGCGTCATCGACAGCCGCGCGCACTGGTGGAGTGAGCTCGAAGCGCGGTTGGCTGGCCTGGGCGGCGGTCCGCGCCTGGCGCCCGCCATCCTCGGCAGCGACGCCGGCGTCATCGGCGCGGCGCGCCTGGCGTGGCAATCGGTAGAGGCGCGCGCATGACACTGTTCCGCCGCCGGCTCGACCATCCGATGCTGCCCTACCTGTTCCTGATTCCCGCCTGCTCGATCCTTGGCATGTTCGTCATTTATCCGGCGCTCGAAGCGATCATGCTCAGTTTTACCGACTTCAACATGATCACCTCGCCGTCGTGGGTCGGCCTGGCCAACTACCGCGCGCTGTGGCGCGACCCGTTCTTCTGGTCGGCGCTACGCAATACCTTGCTGTACCTGATCGTGGTGGTGCCGGCGCTGGTGCTGCTGCCGATCTTCCTCGCGCTGCTGGTCAACCGCGCCATCCCCGGCATTACCTTGTTCCGCGCGGCCCTGTACCTGCCGGCCATCACCTCGCTGGTCATCAGCGGCTTAATCTGGAAATGGGTCTACGAAGAAAAGGGCATCCTCAATTACCTCTTGATCGCCAGCGGCATCACCGACAATCCGGTGGCCTTCCTGACCGATCCGAATAACGCCCTGTTCAGCGTGATGGCGGTGACGGTATGGAGCGGCATGGGCTACTACATGGTCATCTACCTGGCCGGCCTGCAGTCGATCCCGCGCCACCTGTACGAAGTGGCCGAAGTCGAGGGCGTCAGCGCCTGGCAGCAGACATGGCACATCACCATCCCGCTACTGCGCCCGTCGGTGGCGGTGGTGACGGTGATGTCGTCGATCTCCGCCATGAAGGTGTTCGAGGAAGTCTACGTGATGACGCAGGGCGGGCCGCTCGACTCGAGCAAGACGCTGGTGTTTTATATCTACCAGTCGGCGTTCGAGGACTTCGAGATGGGCTACGCGTCGGCGATCGGCGTGGTGCTGTTCGCGATCACGCTGGTGTTTTCACTGATTAACCTGCGCATCCTCGGCAGGAAAGGCTGAGATGGCAACCTTCAAGCAAACCGCCGCTGCCGGCGCCGCCCTGCGCTACCTGGCGCTGGCGGCCGTCACCTTGCTCACCATCGGCCCGTTTCTGTGGTTGCTGTCGACGTCACTCAAACCGGCGGCCGACAATATCTTCGCCTATCCGCCGCAGTGGATGCCGTCGGCGCCGACGCTGGAGAACTACCGGCGCGTATTCGAGGCGCAGCCGTTTCTGCTGTACCTGAAAAACAGCCTGATCGTCGCCGCGCTGTCGGTGTTTTGCAACCTGCTGTTTTCGTCACTGGCGGCCTATCCGCTGGCGCGCATGCAGTTTCGCGGCAAGGGCCTGATCTTCGGCGTGCTGCTCGCGTCGATGATGGTGCCGTTCCAGCTACTGATGATTCCGGTCTACCAGCTGGCCATCTGGCTCGGCCTGCAGAACAGCTACCTTGGCTTGGTGCTGCCGCATGCCTGCACCGCGTTCGGCATTTTCTTCATGCGCCAGGCGTTTTCCACCTTGCCGATGGCGCTAGAAGAGTCGGCGCTGATGGAAGGCGTGTCGCGCCTGCAGATCTGGCGCTACGTGCTGCTGCCGCTGGTCAAACCGTCGCTGGCGACGCTCGCCGTATTCAGCTTCATTGCTGTGTGGGGCGACTTCCTGTGGCCGCTGATCATCATCGACCAGCCGCATTTGTTCACCTTGCCGCTCGGGGTAAACCGGCTATCGAGCACATTCTCGCTGGACTGGCGCCTGGTCGCCGCCGGCGCCGTATTCTCGGTGCTGCCGATACTGCTGTTCTTCGGCTTCACCCAGCAGTACTTCATCGAAGGCGCATTAAAAGGAGCAGTCAAGCAATGACGCAGCACGAACAAGTTGGCCAGGCGCCGCCGATACCAGTCAGCGTGGTCGTCCAGACGCACTGGGACCGCGAATGGTATTTGCCGCACCAGAGCTTCATCGCGCGCATGCTGCGGGTGGTCGAATCAATCGTCTGCCAGCTCGAAGCCGGGCAGCTCGACAGCTTCCTGTTCGACGGCCAGACCGCCGCCATGGAAGACCTGTTCGAGCACGCCGAAGCGCCGCTCGCGGCGCGCGTGCGCCAGTTGGCTGCGGATGGCCGCATCGTGCTTGGGCCCTGGTATGTGATGGCCGACGAATTTCTCGCCAGCGGCGAAGCGCTGCTGCGCAACCTCGAGCTGGGCATGCGCGACGCCGCGGCGCTGGGCAGCTGCCAGAAAGTCGGCTACCTGCCCGACACCTTCGGCCACGTCAGCCAGATGCCGCAAATGCTGGCCACCGCCGGCATCGGCAGCGCGGTGCTATGGCGCGGCGCCGACGCCGAGCATGCCGAATTCGACTGGGTCGGCCTCGACGGCACCGTCACGCCCACCATTTTCCTCACCGAGGGGTATTACCAGCATCCGTTCAACGTCGACAACTGGGAGCAGGCGCTCGACACTTACCTGGCGCAGATAGCGCCGCGCAGCCTGTCCGGGCAGCTGCTGCTCACCCAGGGCGGCGACCACCTGCTCTCGCGCGCCGACCTGGGCGAGCGCATCGCCGTCTTCAACGCCGGCCAGTCCGGCTACCGCCTGGCCCAGTCGACGCTGGCCGCGTTTGTCGACAGCGCCGTGGCCGCCAGCGCCGGACGGCGCAGCCGCATCGATGGTGAGTTGCGGCGCAACCGGCAAGCGTTCGTGCTGCCCGATGTGCTGTCGACGCGGCGCTACCTCAAGCGCCTGAACCAGCAGGCCGAAGACCGCCTGCTCGGCGCGATCGAACCGCTGTTCGCCCAGCTCGACGTGCCGCTACCGGCTGCGTACCTCGAAAAGTGCTGGCGCATCCTGATCCAGCAGCAGGCGCACGACTCGATCTGCGGCTGCAGTGTCGACGCCGTCCACGACGAGATGCGCACCCGCTACACCCTGCTCGACCAGCGCTTCGACGCGCTGCTCGAGCGCGCCCAGGCCGACGCCGGCATGATCGCCCTCGCCCACGCCGATGGCCACGCCGACGGGCCGTTTGCCGATTTCGCCAGCTTCACGTTGTTCAATCCGCAGCCGCACCATATCGACGGCTGGCGTACCTACAGCCTGTTCCTCAAGGGCGAACGTGCCACCGGCCTGGCGATCGTGCGCGACGACGGCGCCGCGCTCGAGGCGGTAGTGATCGACGCGCTGGCGCACAGCGAACTGCGCTCGCCGCTGGACGATTTTCCCGACCCGGTGCACGGCTGGCGCTACGAGGTGGCGATCCGCACGGTACTGCGCGGGCTGCAGGCGCTGGCCTGCACGGCGGCACCTGCCGCTACGGCGCCGCAGGTGGACGCAACGGCGTCGGCGATTGAGAACGACAGCGTCAGGCTGGTCGTCGACGCCGGCGCGCTGCGCTGGACCGACAAGGCGAGCGGTCACGAAACGAACGACCCGCTTGTATTCCTGAGCGAATTCGACGCCGGCGACAGCTACAATTTTTCGCCACCGCCCGAGCAGCAACAACGTCTGCAAGACCGTTACACCTTGCTCGGCACCCGCACCGTCGGCCCGCTGCAGGAGATGACGCTGGCCATCGCCATGACACTGCCGCACTCGCTGGAGCAGCGCGGCACGCTGGTGCGCTCGAGCGGCGTGCTGCGCCTGCGGCTGTGGCAGGACCGTCCCGGCGTCGAATGCCGGCTCGACTGGGACAACCAGGCGCGCGACCAGCGTACTCGCCTGCTGATGCCGGTAGCGCCAGGCCTGGCACATACCGTCAGCGACAGCGCCTTCAGCTGGGCGCGCCGCCCGGTGGTGCTGGCCGACTATCCGAAATCGGTCACCCGCAGCGAAATGCCGGTCTGCGTCAACCCAAGCTACAGCGCCATCGAAGCGGGCGAACTGTCGTTCTGCCACCGCGCCATGCAGGAATACGAAGTGCTCGACCATGCCGGCCGGCGCTGGCTCGGCGTGACGCTGGTTCGCAGCGTCGGCTGGCTGTCGCGGCGCGACCTTGTCACCCGTGGCGTCGGGGCGGGGCCTGACCTGGCAACGCCTGGCGCCCAGTGCCTGGGCACCGAATGGTTCGATTTCCTGCTCGGCCGCCACGGCGGCGACGCCCTGCGCGAAGCGCGCCTGCTGCGTCGCCCGGCCCTGCTGCTGCGCGGTCACAGCCAGCGCTGGCGTGCTCCATTCGAGATCGACTCCGCGCTTGAGGTATCGGCAGTGCGCCCGCGCGCAGAAGGCATCGAACTGCGTGTATTCAACCCGACCGGCGCGACCGTCGGCGGCGTCAAGGCGTTCGGCATCGCCACCATTGCTGTCGGAGAGCCGGCATGAGCGTGCCGACGCGCCGCATTGCCGGCCTGCCCGTCGACGCTCGTCCGGTCGTGCGCGAACAGGTGCAGTTGCTGGTATCGAAAGCGGGATGGGATCTGGACATGCCGGCCCCCGCAAGTCTGGGCCACTTGCGCCGGCCTGCCGAGCGCGACGCCCTCGCCGCCTGGCTGGAAAACGCCGCCGCCGGCGCCGACGCGCTGGTGCTGTCGCTCGACATGCTCGTCTACGGCGGCCTGGTGCCGTCGCGCTTCATCGACGACAGCCTGGCGAACTTGTCGGACCGTCTCGATTTGCTCACCCGGCTGCGCGCCGCACACCCGCACAAGAATATCTACGCCTTCGCCGCGACGATGCGCATGTCGAACAATAACGTCAACGAAGAAGAAAAGCTGTACTGGTCCGACTACGGCATGGCGATCTGGAAGTGGTCCTACCTGAGCGACCGCCATGCGCAGCTGGGCGAACGCGCCGACGGCGACGGCGCCGAGCGGGCCGCTGCCGCGATTCCGCTGGCAGTGCGCCAGGACTACCTGGCCACGCGCGAGCGCAATCTTGCGCTGACGGTGCAGGCACTTGACCTGGTGGCCGCCGGCGTCATCGACCGCCTGGTGCTGCCGCAGGACGACACCGCCGATTTTGGCTTCAATATCGCCGAACGGCGCATGCTCGAACAACGCATCGCCGCCGCCGGCCTGGCCGATAAAGTACTGGTGTATCCTGGCGCCGACGAGGTGATGCACACCCTGTGCGCGCACCTGGTCGCAAGCGCCGACAGCACCCGCGCGCCGCTGGCGTTCTACCTTCACTGCAGCGACCCGGCCAACGTCGGTGCGCTGCGAGCCCTGTACGAAGACCGCCCGGTGCTCGACGCCGTGCGCTGCCAGGTGGTGGCCGCCGGCGCGCGCGTGTGCGAGCGGATCGACGACGCCGACATCGTGCTGGCCGTGCACACGCGCGGCGCCGGCCAGGGCGACTGGGCCATGCAGCGCCCGCTACCCGATCCGGTCGACATCGATCCGGCCTGGATCGAGGCGATGACCGCCTGGCACAGCGCCGGCCGGCCAATCGCGCTGGTCGACCTGGCGTATGCCAACGGCGCCGATCCGGCCATGCTGGGCGAGCTGGCGCAGCGCCTGCCGCTGGCCGCGCTGTCGGCCTACGCCGGCTGGAACACTGCCAGCAACAGCATCGGCAGCCTGGTGGCGCAGTGCGTGCTCGAGCGCGGCAACGCCACCGACAAGGAAATGCTGACGCTGCGCCTGCTGGAAGACTACTTGTGGCAGGCCGTGCTGCGCCAGGCAGTGCGCCTGGGCGCCACCGAGTCCGACTTCGATCCAGCGCGCCTGCGCCAGCGCGTCGACCAGGTGTTCCGCGCCCACGCCAACGCCTGGGCCGCGGCGAATGGCCTTGGCTACGAAGTGACCGACATTACGCTGCCGTGGGACCGCACGTTCGAAATCGGGCTGCGTCTGAAGAGAACCGCATGAACGATCGCATCGACACCGACATCGCCGTCATCGGCGCCAGCCTGGGCGGCGTGCTCGCTGCCTGGCAGGCTGCCAGCGCCGGCAGCGCCGTCGTGCTCACCGCCGAATTCGACTGGATCGGCGGACAGCTGACCAGCCAGGGGGTGCCACCCGACGAGCACCGCCTGATCGAGCACGGCGGCGCATCCCGCAGCTACCTGGCGATGCGGGAGGCGCTGCGCAGCCACTACCTCGAGCAGCCTGGCTTCGTCGACAACTCGGTCATGACCGAAGGCTGCAATCCTGGCGACGGCTGGGTAAGCCGGCTGTGCGTGGAACCGGCCGTCGCCGCGGCCTACCTGGAAGACCTGCTGGCGCCGCTGGCTGCCAACGGCAGCCTGCGCATCGTGCGTGGCGCGAGGCCCGTTGCAGCAAGCTGCGCGCAAGACGGCGCAGCCAAGCGCGTCACCGCGGTCACGCTGCGCGGTGCCGATGGTGCGCTGACCACCATCGCCGCCCGCTGGTTCCTCGACGCCACCGACACCGGCGCGCTGATCGACCTGGCCGGATTGCCAAGCCGCCTTGGCAAGGAAGCTCGCGCCGAATTTGGCGAAGCCGACGCGCCCGAACAGGCCGACCGGATCGACCAGCAGCCGGTGACGATGGTGATGGCGCTGCGGCGCGGCGGTGCCAACTTGCAGTTGCCCCCCGCGCCGCCGCACTACGACTTCTGGCACAGCCACGTGCTGCCGCACTACGGTTACCTGCAGCTGGGCCTCGACATCCCCGGCGCCGGCCGCGGCGAAAGCGTACGCCTGCCGCTGTTCGGCAGCGGCCAGGTGCTCGACCTGTGGCGCTACCGGCGCGTCGTCAGCGCCGCCAACTGGCGCCAGGCGCGCGCCGAGGTGTCGCTGATTAACTGGGCGCAGAACGACTACGGCCTGCAGCCGCTTCTGGAAGGGCCGATGGCCGAAGACGACGTCGTCGCCGCGGCTGCCGCCCTGTCGCTGTGTCTGTTGCACTGGCTGCGCACCGAGGCCCCACGGCACGACGGCAGCGGCGCCGGTTACCCTGACTTGGAGCTCGCGCCCGAGGTGCTCGGCACCGCCAGCGGCCTGGCGCAGCAAGTGTACGTGCGCGAGTCGCGCCGCATCATCGGCCTCGATTGCCTCAGTCAGGCCGACATCGCAGTTGCGCCCGGCCTGCCGGTCGGCCAGGCGGCCGCGCGCGAGGACAGCGTCGGTGTGGCCTGGTACAACATGGACATCCATCCGACGGTAGTGTCTGGCCACGGCGTGAATGGCCACGTGCGTCCGTTCACGCTGCCGCTTGGCAGCTTCATTGCGCGCGACTGCGTCAACCTCATCCCGGCGTGCAAGAACATCTCCGTCACCCACCTGGTCAATGCCTGCACGCGCGTCCATCCTGCCGAATGGCTGATCGGCGAAGTGGCCGGCCTGCTGGCGGTGTTCGCCGAGCGCCGCGGCGTCGCACTGGCCGCCATTCACGCCGATGCGAATCTGCGCGGCGCCTTCCAGCAAAGCCTGGACGACGCCGGCATCGTGCGCCAGTGGGACGCTGCGCTGCTGGCGCGCCTTGCGGCGCCGGCTTCCCTTAATCCTGCCTGATCGGTTTCGCATGTCCTCACTTTCCCTTCGCGGTCTTGAAAAGCGCTTCGGCGCTATCCAAACCATCCACGGCGTCGATCTCGACGTCGACGCCGGCGAGTTTGTCGTCTTCGTCGGCCCGTCGGGCTGCGGCAAATCGACCTTGCTGCGCATGATCGCCGGCCTGGAAACCTGTTCGGCCGGGCGCATCGATATTGGCGGCGTCGACGTCACGCAGGCGGCGCCCAGTGCGCGCGACGTCGCCATGGTGTTCCAGTCGTACGCGCTGTACCCGCACATGACGGTGCGGCAGAACCTCAGCTTCGGCATGCGGATGCGCAAGGTGGAACGGAAGATCATCGACGCCAAGCTGGCGCGCGCAGTCGCCATCCTTGGGCTCGAGGCCTACCTCGAGCGCAAACCAGGTGAGCTGTCGGGCGGCCAGTGCCAGCGCGTGGCGATCGGCCGCGCACTGGTGCAGGAGCCGGCCGTGTTCCTGTTCGACGAGCCGCTGTCAAACCTGGACGCGGAGCTGCGCCAGCGCATGCGCATCGAAATCGGCGCGCTGCACCGAGAGCTGGGCAAGACCATGATCTACGTCACCCATGACCAGGTCGAAGCGATGACGCTGGCCGACAAGATGGTGGTGCTGCGCGCCGGCCTGGTCGAGCAGGTCGGCCATCCGCTCGACCTGTATGCCAACCCCGTCAACCAGTTCGTCGCAGGCTTCATCGGCGCTCCGGCGATGAACATGCTGCCGGCGATGCTCGATGGCGGCGTCGCAATCCTGGCCGGCGGCGAGCGCTTTAATGTCGCTTTGGCAGCATCGACTGCGCCTGGTCCCTGCACCATCGGCGTGCGGCCGGAGCACTGGCACATCGATACCGCCGGCCCCTTGCCGGCCCGCGTCGACGCCGTCGAGCGTCTCGGCACGGCCAGCTACGTGCACGCCGCCGCCGCTGGCTGCCGCGTGTGCGTGGAGACGCGCGCGGACAGCCTGCCGCGACCAGGCGACATGGTGCGGCTGGCGCCGCAGCCAGGGATGCTGTATGTGTTCGACGCCGCCGGCCTCACCGTGTCGGCGCCAAAGCCGAGCCGCCGCTGAGCATGGACGAAGTTTTGGCGCTGGCCTGCGGCGATCTACGCTGCCTGGTCGCGCGGCGCGGCGCCGAATTGCGCAGCCTGGCTTGCGCCGGCGACGAATTCATCTGGCAGCGCGGCGCGGCGTGGACCGACAGCGCGCCGATCCTGTTCCCGGTCGTCGGCCGCCTGAAAGGCGGCGAGTACTCGCACCAGGGCGGCCGCTTCCATCTGCCGATCCACGGGTTTGCGCGCGGCGCCCTGTTCGATGTGGCAGCGCGGCGCGCCGACAGCGTCACCCTCGTACTGAGGGAAACGGAAGCGACGCTGGAGTCGTATCCATTTCGGTTCGAACTGAAGGTGTGCTTCACGCTGACGGAGCGCAGCCTGCAGGTTCGCTACGAAGTGAGCAACCCGGGTACCTCGGCGCTGCTGTTTTCGCTTGGCTCGCATCCCGGCTTGCGCCTGCCGGACAGCACGCACGGTCTGTCCGACTGGTCGCTTGAGTTCGACGGTGGCGAGATGCCCGTTTGCTTCCGGCTCGATGGGCATTTGCTGGCAGCCGCGCCTTCGCCGCTGGCGTTCGCTGCACCCGGCCGCATCGCGCTTTCGCCGTCCCTGTTCGACGCCGATGCCCTGATTTTCAAGCGCATCCGATCGCGCCAGGTGCGCCTCGTCCACAACACTGGCGGCATAAGGCTAAGCATGGATACCGGCGCCGCGCCGAGCCTGGGACTGTGGGCGCATCCCGGTGCCCCCTATGTCTGCATCGAGCCGTGGCATGGCTACGACGACGACCACGCGGTCAGCGGCGAACTGGCCGACAAGCCCGGCATCGTCAGCCTGGCGCCATGCGCGCTGTTCGCCACCGGCTACTCGCTGGAGATACCGGCCTAGCGGTCCTGATAGGTTGGCCACCCCAGCAAAACGGGACGCACGTTCAGCCGCAGCCGGTAGATGGAATAGCGCTCGGAGGTGGCGGACGCGTAGCCCACACTATCGGCGGCGCGGCTGAAGCGAAACTCGAAGCCGCTCTTCGAGCCGCGCTGCTGCGGACCGTCAAAGGCCAGTCCGATCGCCGCCGGCTGGTCGCTGTCAATCAACTTGCCCATCAGGTCGACCACCGTTGTGTTGCCGAGGATGTCGGCGCTGAACAGCGCTTCGCGGAATGACGGCTGCCCAGGATCGAGCTTGCCGGCCGTCTTGTCGGCGGACGGCGTCAACACGCCAGTGGCCAGATTGAGCCGGTCGCCGCTATCGAGGTAGCTGATCATCACGTCGACAACGTTGAAGGCTGCCTGGCGGCTGTCGACGGTGGCACGCGACAGGTCCAGCAGCAAGGCGCCCTTGTAGCCGATCACTTCGACCTCGCGCTGCGGACCGATCACCACGGCGCTGTTCTCGTCGACGCCAAGGCCGAGCCGGTAGCCCTTCTTCAGCATCACCGGCAGCATCCGTGCGAAGCGGCCGCGCACCAGCAGGTGCTGGTCGATGAACACCTCGTTGCCGGCAAAGCCGAGGCCCGGCGCGATCTCGCGGCCGTCCTCGACGCCGTTCTGCAAGGTCGCCAGCACCGACTTGGCCTCGTAGAACATGGTGCTGCTCATGATGGCAGCGCCGGCGCTCGAGCCGGCGATGACGCCGCCGCGCCGGTACAGGTCCCACAACGCGTCGAGCAGCAGCGTGTTGCTGCCGTCGGGGTTGCGCAGTGCCTGTGTGATGCGGCCCTGGTCGCCGCCGGCAAAGTAGGCGCCGCCGGCATCGCGCACCGCCGCCGCCAGAACCGGATCGTTGGCCGCCTTGTGGAAGTCGCCCGGCAGACGCGGCGCCACCGGCACCAGGAACGCCGCGGCGCCATGGCTGCTGAGCGTCTGCACCAGCCGCCCGCCCGAGCCGGCCGGATTGCCGGCAGCCGCCGGAATGACGGCGATGCGCGCGCCCACGCCGCCGGCCAGGCGAACGATGCGCTGCCACACCGGCGCGCTGTCGGCCCGCAGCGCACCGCCGATGATGACCAGGCTGCCCTTGGCAGGCGCCGCCTCGGTCGCCGCCTGGGCGGCCATGCAGGCCAGCAGCAGCGCCAGCAAGGGCAACAAGCGACGCGAAATTCGGTAGATATTGTTCATGCTTGAGTCCATAAAAAATGGGACAGGCCAGTGATGCGCCTGTCCCAACGATCGACGTGCGCGACCGACTAACTATTTAAACGCTCACTTAAACGATTATTTAAACGAGTAGTTCACGTTGACGAAGGCACTGCGCCCGCGCGGATCGGTGTAGGTCGGGTCGTACGCTGCCAGGAAGTGGAAACCCTGGTTCGAGAACGGCGGCTCGGTGTTGGCCAGGTTCAGCACGCCGACACGCACTTTCATGTTCGCGTTGACTTTCCAAACGCCCGTCATGTCCCACAGCGAATAGGCACTCACATCGCGCGCCGGCAGCAGCTTATTGGTGGCCGGATCGTACGTCGTGTTGTGGTCGGTGTAGCCGGACGAGTACTGGTTCGCCAGGGTCAGGCTGACCGGGCCGATGTCCCAGTCGAAGCTGATGCGGTGGCGCCACTTCTGGATCACCTGGTCGTTGAGGAACAGGCCCAGGTTGCTGCGCTCCGGTTCCTGCGGACCGAACTGGCGATCGTACTTGAGCACCAGCGTGCCGGTCAGGTTGGCGCCGAAGCGGCCCATGCCCGTCTGTCCGCCGCGGTAGTCGATGCCGAGGTCGAAGCCCGAGGTGTGCAGGCGGCCCTGGTTTTCCTTCGCCAGCAGGATGCTGGTGATGTAGCCGTCTTCGTCGCGCTGGATGTAGGTGCCGTTGTACTTGGCCGGATTGTCGATGATGATCTGCTCGCCGAGCGTGCTGATGACGTCGGTCTTGCGGATGTCCCAGTAGTCGACCGTGAACTTGGTCTGCGGCGTCGCCTCGAACACCGCGCCGAGCGAGAACTGGCGCGATTTTTCGGGCTTGAGATTCGGGTTGGCGCGGCGCTCGACCGGATACTGGTCGGTGCAGCCGTCGATCGTGTCGAGGCCCGTGTTGACGCAATCGCGGTCGGTCAGGAAGCTGGCGGCGCTGCCGAAGATGGTCGGACGGTTCAGGTCCGACAGCGACGGCGCGCGAAAGCCGGTGCCGGCCGACGCGCGCAGCACCAGTGCCTTAGCCGGCTGCCAGCGGGCGCCGATCTTCGGATTGGTTGTCGAACCGATCTCGCTGTAGCGGTCATGGCGCAGGGCCAGCTGCAGTTCGAACTGCTTGGTCAGCGGTGCATTCAGTTCAGTAAACACCGAGTAGACCTTGCGGCTGTCGTCGGTGGACTCGACGTCGGCCAGCGCGCCAGGCGCCAGGGTCGAGTCGCGGTCGCCGCCGATGTTATTCGACAGCAGCAGCGCCGACGGCCGGAAGCTGGTTTTCTCACTGCGCGCCTCGGCGCCGACGGCGATCGCCAGGTCGCCGCCTTGCATCGCCATCAGCGCCTTCGACAGCTTGGCGTCGATCGAGGTCGACACGCCCTTCGCCTTGCGCGCCTCGTCGTTGACACGGATGCTGCCCAGCAGGTCGCGGCCGGCCTGCGACGACGGGCCGAAGGTGTTGATCAGGCCCGAACGCACGCCGGCCTCGAATTTATCGAACAGCACGTAGCCGTCGACGTACTTGTCGACCGCGCGGTTTTCCGCGCGCGCCACGCCAAGATCGTAGTCCCAGCCGTCGACGATGCCGGTGGCGCCCAGAACCAGGCGCTGGGCGTCGCTGGTCACTTCGTTGGTGCGGTTGCCCGCTTCGGTCATGCGGTAGCGGATGCCGCTGAAGGTAGTCGGCAGGCCAGGCGCGCTCAGCGCGGCGTACTTGGGACCGAGCAGGGTCACCGGCAGGTTACGGATGCGCACCGGGTTTGGGCTGAGCACATAGCGGCTCTCGGCGCGCGACTGCACCAGCTCGGCGAACACCTGGTTGTCGCTGTTGACCTGGAAGGTGGCGCGGCCGACGAAGCCGATCTTGCTCGCTTTTGGATACAGCTCGGTGTCTTCCATGTAGTCATAGCTGCAGGCGAGCGGGCCGCCCGGGCCTTGCGGCGCGTAGACGGTGGCTGGCGGATTGCAGGCCGGCGCGCTTGGATTGAGGCGCGTGCGGGTGGTACCGGCCGGCAGCACGCCGGCGGCGATCAGCGCGTTGCGCTGGGCGGCCGAGATGTCGAAGCTGGCCGGATAGGTATTGCTCGACATCTGCGCCGGCAGGGTCGTCGCCAGCGGGCGCTCCTGGATGAACGAGCGCTGCGACGAGCGCAAGGAGCCGAGCTTTTGCACGTCGAGCACGCCGAACAGATTGAAGCGGTCGGTATCGAGCTTGCCGTAGCCGGCGCTGATGCTGGCCGTTTTCTTGCCGGCGCCGCCGTCCTGGGTGCCGGCGGCCGACGCGTTCAGTTCGACGCCGGTGTAGTCCTTGCGGGTGATGAAGTTGATCACGCCGCCGATGGCGTCGGTGCCGTAGATGGCCGAGGCGCCGTCCTTCAGGATCTCGACGCGCGCAATCGCGCCGGCCGGGATGCTGTTCAGGTCGACGCCGGAATTGTCGCCCGGAGAGGCGAAGTTGGCCAGTCGGCGGCCATTAAGCAGCACCAGCGTGGACGACACGCCGATGCCGCGCAGGTTGGCGCCGTTCATGCCGCGCTGGCCGGAGGTGCCGTCGGTGATGCTGACCGCATCCGACAGCGGCGCCGTGTTGGCGCTGATGTTCTTGAGCAGCTCGGCGGCGGTGGTGGCGCCGCTCTTGTCGATGTCTTCGCGGCGCACCACCTGCACCGGCAGCGCCGTCTCGGCGTCGAGCCGCTTGATCGAGGAGCCGGTGATCTCGACGCGCTGCATCTTCTCGTCGGCGGCGGCCGTTTGTGCCAGCGCCGGCTGCGCGCCGACGGCGAAGGCGCCGGCAAGGGCAATCGCCAGTGCGGTTTGGGCCGGCAGTTTGGTGTAATGCTGTGTCATGTGTTTCAGCTCCCCTGGGTTTGAACTTCGTGATGTTGTTAACTACGTGTTGTTGTTCGTGGCGCCGCGCCGGGCGCGCTTCTTGTCGGTGCTGCCGGCGGCCGGTTCGGCGCCGACCAGATAGGCGGAAATGGCCTCGGTCAGGCGCGCCGCCTTGGCCACGTTGGCCTTGTTCGACGCCATCAGCGAAACGGCCAGCGCTTCGATCAGCGCCACCGCGGCCGTCGCGCTGCTTGGCAGGATCGGGTGGCTGCTTTCGGCATACAGCACATGGTCGCCCAGCTCGGCGAGCGGCGACGCCGGCGCGTCGGTGATCGAGACGATGCAGGCGCCATGGTCGCGCGCGAAACCGGTCAGGCGGATGACGTCGCGCGTGTAGCGCGGGAACGACAGCACCACCAGCACGTCGCGCGCGGTGATGTTGGTCAGGTGGCCGGCCGCCACTTCGGTGCCGCCATGGCCGGCCACTTCGACGACATGCTGGCAGAACGGCTGCAGGTGCGCCGCCAGGATGCCGGCCAGGTGCGACGACAGGCCGAAGCCGAGCACATACACCACCTTGGCGCGGGTGAGCTTCTTGACGACAGCGTCGACATCGGCGGCGGCCAGCGCCATCGCGGTGGCGCCGATATTCGCGCCCGCGTAGGCCAGGCTGTCGCTGGCCGGCGTGCTGGCGTCCTGGCGCCGGGCGATGCTGTTGCGTAGTTTTTCGACCGGCTGCAGCACTGACTGCAAGGTCTGCGCCACGGCGCTGCGCATGGCGGCGAAATTCTTGAAGCCGATCTCGCGCGCGAAGCGGCTGATGGTGGCGGTCGACACCTTGCAGTCGTCGGCCAGCTCCTCGATGCCAAGCGCGGTCACGCGCACCTGGTTGCGCAGCAGGTAGTCGGCGATGCTCTTGTGCGACGTGGAGCCCTCGGCCAGTATCGCCAACAGCGTGGCGCCCAGCGCCGAAGCGGCAAACGCCACCTCGGGCGAACGCGAGCCGGCGCCTGCCGGTAATGCTTGCTGCTCGATGTCGGACTGATTTTTCATGTTTCAAATGTACCCATATCAAAAACAAAACTCAACAACTTTATGTAAATTTTTTTACATTGATGTACTTTGAGAAAAAAATGATACATACTCGGCGGAGTCGAGCGACCTTCATCCAACCACCAATCCACCCCTGCCATGCAAGAAAAAAAGCACTCCTTCTGTCACCCCGCCAGCAGCAGCGGGCATCACCTGACCAGTTTCCACTTCGGTACGCCCGGCTCGGGAAAGAAGGCCTACCTGCAAGCCGCGCTGCACGCCGACGAAGTGCCGGGCATGCTGGTGGCGCAAAGCCTGCGCACCGAACTGGCCGCGCTGGAAGCGGCCGGCAAGATCCGCGGCGAAGTCGTGCTGGTCCCGGCGGCGAACCCGATCGGCCTGGCGCAGGCGATCCACGGCGCCCCGTTCGGCCGCTTCGACCTGGCCACCGGCGTCAACTTCAACCGCGCGTATATGCATGTGGCGCAAGCGCTGAAAGCATCGCTGGCCGGCAAACTGGGCCTTGATGCCGACGCCAACGTGGCGCTGATTCGCGATCACGCCATGCAAGCGGTGGCGCAGTGGCAGCCGGTCACCGACGCCGACGCGTTGAAAAAAGTGCTGCTTGGCCTGGCCATCGACGCCGACATCGTGCTCGACCTGCACTGCGATAACGAGGCGGTGATGCATGTGTACACCGGCACCCCGCTGGCCGAGGCGGCCGGTCCACTGTCGGCCTACCTCGGCGCGCACGCGCTGCTGGTCGCGCTCGAAGCCGGCGAGGAGCCGTTCGACGAAGCATGCAGCCGCCTCTGGTGGGAGCTGGCGGCGCACTTCGGCCCGGCCGTGCCGATTCCGCCGGCCTGCCTGTCGGCCACCGTCGAACTGCGCGGCGAAATGGACGTGAACTACGAGCTGGCCCGGCGCGACGCCCGCGCACTTCTCAATTTCCTCGCCCACGCGGGCGTGCTTGACATCGAGCCCGAGCCGATGCCGGCGCCGCTGTGCGCGGCCACGCCGCTCGAAGGGGTCGAGCCGATCGTGGCCCCGCACAACGGCGTGCTGGTGTTTCGCAAGAAGCTCGGCGAGACGCTGCAAGCCGGCGACTTCGTGGCCGACCTGGTCGACCCGGTCAGCGGCGCCGTCACCACGCTGGCGTGCACGCGCGCCGGCGTGTTGTTTGCTCGTACCGCACATCGCCACTTGCTGCGCGGCATGGCAGTCGGTAAAGTTGCAGGACCGGTCGCCTTTCGCGCCGGCAAACTATTGAGCCAATGATGAAACTGCGCATCCCGAATACCTTCGTTCTGCTGTTTTTGATCCTGGCAATGATCGCCCTGTCGACCTGGTTCGTGCCGGGCGGCCAGTACGATACCGTGCTGGTCGACGGCAAGCCGCGCATCCAGCCCGACTCGTTCCACTACGTCGCCAGCAATCCGCAAGGCTTCGTCGCGCTGATGCTCGCGCCCATCAAGGGCTTCGTCGCGGCGGCCGAAATCATCGGCTTCGTGCTGATCGTCGGCGGCGCCTTTGCGGTCATGCAGCGCACCAACGCAATCGATTCGATGATCAAGACGGTGGCCAAGGCGCACGGCACGTCGCCGTTCGTGCGGGCGATGATGATCCCGGTGTTCGTCACCATGTTCTCGCTCGGCGGCGCCACCTTCGGCATGAGCGAGGAGTGCATCCCGTTCATCCTGATCTTCGTGCCGCTCGCGCTGGCGCTCGGCTACGACTCGATCGTCGGCGTGGCGATTCCCTTCCTCAGCGCGCAGGTCGGCTTTGCCGCCGCTTTTCTCAATCCCTTCAACGTCGGCGTGGCGCAAGGGATCGCCGGCGTCGAACTGTTTTCCGGCGTCGGCTACCGCATGATCGTCTGGTTCATCGCCAACGGCGTCACCATCGCTTTCCTGATGTGGTACGCCGCGCGCATCAAGCGCAATCCGGCCTTGAGCCCGACCTTCGAACTCGATACGGTGCTGCGCAAGGAAAAGACCATGAGCCTGGCCGACTTTGCCGGCATGACGCGCCGCCATGGCGCGGTGCTGTGGCTGTTCCTCGGCTTCATGGGCGCGATGGTCTACGGCGTGGTGCGCCACGAGTGGAGCGTGGGCGAGATTTCGGCGCTGTTCCTGGTGATGGCGATCGTCGTCGGCGTGGTCGGACAACTCGACAGCGACCAGTTCGTCGACGCCTTCATCACCGGCGCCAAGGACCTGGTGACGACCGCGCTGGTGATTGCGCTGGCGCGCGGCACGATGATATTGGCGAAGGACGCCAACATCATCGACACCATGCTGCACGCGCTGACGCCGCTGGTGCAGTCGTCCAGCCCGATCTTCGCGGCGCAGAAGATGTTCCTGATCCAGACGGTGATCAACTTCTTCATCCACTCCGGCACCGGCCAGGCCGCGCTGACGATGCCGATCATGGCGCCGCTGGCCGACCTGGTGGGCGTGACGCGCCAGACCGCGATCCTGGCGTTCCAGTTCGGCGAATTCACCTTGCCGATGATTCCGACGTCGGGCGTGACCGTCGGCGTGCTGGCCCTGGCGCGCATTCCGTGGCTGACCTGGGCCAAGTGGATGATCCCGCTGCAGCTGATGTACTTCGTGCTGGCGCTGCTGCTGCTGATTCCACCCTGCCTGATGAACTGGCAGTAGACAGGATTACTTGGTCACCGCCAGCAAGGTGCGGTGGCCGCCCTTGAAGGTGTACAAGGTCAGCGTGCCGTCGCGGATGTCGCCGAACTTGTCGAACGCGACCGGGCCGGTGACGCCCTTGTAGCGCGACTTGGCCACCTGCGGCAGGTACTGCGCCGGCGCCGACGAACCGGCCCGCACCATCGCATCGGCCAGCACCATCACCGCGTCGTAGGCATACGGCGCGTTGATTTGCACGTCGATGCCGAAGCGCTTCTTGTAGGCCGCGCGGAACGCGTCCATGCCCGCCTTCCCGCTCGGCTCGACCCCGCCCGCTTCCGCGCACACGACCTGGTCGTCGGCCATCGCGCCGCCCGACAGCTTGGCGATTTCGTCGGAGCAGATGCCGTCGCCGCCCATCATCCTCGTGTTCATGCCCAGCTGCTTCATCTGGCGCAGCATCGGCCCGGCCACCGCGTTCATCCCGCCAAAGAACACAAGGTCCGGCTTGGCGGCCTTGATCTTGGTGAGGATCGCATTGAAGTCGGTCGACTTGTCGGTGGTGAATTCGCGCGCGACGACGCTGCCGCCTTGCGCCAGCAGCGCCTTGCCAAATTCGGTGGCCAGGCCCTGGCCGTAGGCGGTGCGGTCGTCGATGACGGCGACGCGGCGCGCATTCATGCCCTTCACCGCGTAGCGTCCCAGCGCGCTGCCAAGCTGGGTGTCGTTGGCCACTACCCGAAACGTCGTGTTGAAGCCCTGCTGGGTGTACTTCGGACTGGTGCTCGAATGCGAAATCTGCGGGATACCGGCGGTGTGGTAAATCCTCGACGCCGGGATGGTGGTGCCGGACGTCTGGTGCCCGACCACGCCGTTGACCTTCGCGTCGACCAGCTTTTGCGCCACCGTGGTGGCCTGGCGCGGCTCGCCGGCGTCGTCCTCCGGCACCAGCTCGAAGCGCACCTTCTTGCCGCCGATGGCGACAGTACGCGCATTGAGCGCTTCGATCGCCAGGCGCGCGCCGTTCTCGGTGTCTTTGCCAAAATAGGACACCGGTCCGGTGATGGCGCCGACGTGGGCGATCTTGATCACTTCCTGGGCCGACGCGGCACCGGCGACGGATAAGGCAACTACGAATACGGCGTGCTTGTTCATTGATCCTCTTGATTAAGTTTTTAGCTGATCCGAAAGATTTTATACGACATCGGCGCAGTGCGAATGCCGGCCCCGGCTATCCATGTTGCGAATATCCGATATCACCACCGAAATGCAGACTTACCCGGCATAAACATTTATAGTGCGAGGTTCCGCTCTTCCCCTCTTCCTCAAAATCACTGTGTTCAACAAAAGTCTTCTTCCGCTGGCCCTTGGCGGCTTTGGCATCGGCATGTCCGAATTCGTCATGATGGGCATCCTGCCCGACATCGCTGCGAGCCTGCGCATCACCATTCCCCAGGCCGGCTACCTGATTTCGGCGTATGCGCTCGGTGTGGTTTTCGGCGCGCCGCTGCTCGTTGGCCTGCTGTCCAAGCGGGCGCCGCGCGGCGTGCTGATCTGGTTCATGCTGCTCGTCACCGCGTTCAACACCATGTCGGCGTTAGCACCGAACTTCGAGCTGCTGATGATCACGCGTTTCCTTGCCGGCCTGCCGCACGGCGCCTTTTTCGGCGTCGGCGCGGTGGTGGCGATGCGGCTGGCAAGCGAAGGCAAGAGCGCGTCCGCGGTGGCGACGATGTTCGCCGGCCTGGCGTTCGCCAGCGTCCTTGGCGTGCCGTTCGGCACCTGGCTGGGCCACAACGTCAGCTGGCGCCTCGTGTTCATCATCGTCGCCGCGATAGGCCTGGCAACCATGCTGACGTTGAATAAACTGGTGCCGTACCTCGACCCGCCGCAAGGCGGCAGCTTCCGCCAGGACCTGCTTATCTTCCGCACGCCGCAGCTGTGGCTGGCAATGGCGATCACCTCGATCGGCACCGGCGGCTTTTTTGCCTACATCAGCTACATTGCGCCGCTGCTGATCGAAGTGACGAAGTTTTCCGCCAACACGATTCCAATGGTGATGATGGTGATCGGCATCGGCATGACGACCGGCGTGCTCCTTGGCGGCAAGTTGGCGGACCGCGTGGCGCCGCTGCCGGCGCTGCTGATGCTGCTGTGTCCGATGGCGGCAGTACTGTTGCTCAACGGCGTGATGATTGCGTCGCAGCCGGCGATGCTGATGCTGGCGTTCGCCACCGGCGCCATCGCGCTGGCGCTCGGGCCGCCGATCCAGATGCTGCTGATGGAGCATTCGAAGGGATCGGAGATGCTCGGCTCGTCGCTGGGCCAGTCGGGCTTCAACATTGGCAACGCGCTTGGCGCCCTGCTCGGCGGCGTGCCGCTCACGCTTGGCTACTCGTACGTGGCGCCGCAATGGGTCGCCTGCGGCCTGGCATTGTGCGGGGTGGCGCTGGTGCTGCTGATGCTCGGGCTCGAAGGCAAGCAAAGGATGGCTTCGGTTCCGGCCTGAATCGTCGGAGCTTTAGTAGCATCGGCATCATGACCTTCCTCGATGGGGACCTGACGCGATGAAAATGACAATCTCGACAATGCTGCCTGCCGGCTCGCTGCTGGCCTCCAACGCCTGAGCGGCTGTCGTTCCGGCGCCGGTTGCCGACCACCCCCAGCACCTGTTCAGCCCGGGCGTGGCGGCGATGATCGCGCCGCCGGCCACCACGCCGGTCGTGTTGATGGCCGCCGACCTGATTGCGCTGCTCGACAAGGCCGGCATCCAGCACGCCACGGTGATGTCGACCGCCTACATGTAGCCCCCCCAACCGCACTGTCGACGACGAATACAACAAGGTAAAGGCAAAGAACGACTGGACCGGCGCGCAGGCGGCGCTGTACCCGGACCGGCTGCGCGCATTTTGCGGCGTCAACCCGCTGCGCGACTACGCATTGAAAGAAACTGAACGGTGCGCCGCAAGCCCGACGTTGAAGCACGGCCTCAAGCTCCACTTCGGCAACCGCGCATCGAGCTGGAAAAGCCAGAACACCTGGCCCGCATGCGCGAAGTGTTCAGCCTGGCCAACAAGCACCGCATGGCGATCGGCGTACTGGCGGTAGCATGGCAGAGCTGACAGTTGGCATCAAGAAAAGCCGGATCTGTTCATCAAACGTGTCTATAACCAAACGGGTCTTGACACCTGCCGAGATGTGCGTGATGACTGACTCTATCCGTGCGTCAGCGTCGCCGTCTGAGCGGGTCTGTTGAGTGAGTTGGTCGAGCTTCGCTTGCAGTCGATCGGCGTTCAGCTTGAGAATGCTGATGGTGGTGGTGCCTTAGAGCGATTTAAGAGGTTCTGTTAAGCGTGCTAGATCAGGTTGCGCGCCACGCGGAAGCCGACGATGTCGTTACCCAGCGCCGCCGAGAACCCATTGCGCAGCGCCGAGCGCAGGTAGCGCGGGTTGTACAGCCATGAGCCGCCACGCAGAATGCGGCGCCCCTGATCGCCGCCCTCTTCCCACGCGCGGCCGGTGTTGGGCGCGCCATCGTAGTTATCGTGCACCACGTCCTGCATCCACTCCCACACATTGCCGTGCATGTCGTACAGCCCCCACGGATTGGGCGGGAACTCGCCGACCCGGCTAGTACCCTGCCGGTAGACGCCTTTCGGGCTGCCGTTGTAGCTGTAATTGCCGTCGTAGTTGGCCAGGTCGGTGCTGATGGTGTCGCCGAAGTAGAACGCCGTCTTGGTGCCGGCGCGGCAGGCGTACTCCCACTCCGCCTCGCTCGGAAGCCGGTACACCTGGCCGGTCATCGTGGTCAGCCAGCGCAGGTACAGCTGCGCGTCGTGCCAGCTCACCCCCACCACCGGATGGTCGTCGGCCTGCGCAAACCCCGGCGCGGCCCAGTTGAATTGTCCCTGCGGCTGCCAGTCGGTCGCCTCGACGAACTCGCGCCACTGGCGCACCGTCACCGGATAGCGTCCCATCGCGATCGGCTGCTCGATACCGACCCAGTGCTGCGGCGTCTCGCGGTCGAGCCACGGCTTTTGCGAGCCAGCCTCCATCGCCTTTTTGCGTTCGTGCTCGGGCGAGCCCATTTGGAAGCGCCCGGTCGGAATCAGCACCAGGTCGGGCCCGGTGCCGGAGCCATCTCGATAGCGGTCGCGCAGCACGCCTTCGGCGTCGGCCACCGGACTATTCGCGCTTGGCAGCAGCGCCGCCAGTTCGGCTTCGGTGCGCGCCGCGATCGCGGCGCGGGCGCGCTGCTGCTCGGCGCGATACGCAGCGGCGGCCTTGGCCTGCAATGCCTGGCGCTGCTGCTCCTCATTTTCCAGCCGCGCCTTTTCGGCGTCGGCTGCGCGCCGCTCCAGCAGTTGCAGCCGCAGCGCGTCCTTGCGTTCGCGCTTGGCGACCTCGGCCGCGGCGCGATCGGCTTTTTCTTTTTCGCGCCGTTGGCGGTCGCGGATCAGCTGCGCAGCGGCAGCGGCTTCGGCGTTAGCTTTCCGCTGGGTGTCCAGCTGCTGTTGGCGTTGTTTTTCTTCGGCGCGCTCGGCCGCCTCGCGCGCCGCTACCTCTTGCGGCGTCGGCCCCTTTGCATGCATCAGCTGGTCGAGCAGCTCGGCCACCGTGCCGGGACGCTGCGCCGGATCGAGCGCGAAGCCGTTTTGCAGCACCTTCCACTGCCAGCCAGTCAGCGCGGCCGGCTGCGACGGATGAAGCGCCGCCGTGCGCACGCCATCGAACGGCATGCGCCCTTCGACCATCTGGTAAATCATCACCGCCACCGCATACACGTCGAGCGCGCGCGACGGCTCGCCCTGGTGGACGCCGGCCTCCGGCGCGCGGTAGCCGGCGGTGCCGGAATTGGCCGGCGCCTCCAGGCCGATGCTGCTCGCGCTCGAACGGGCGCGCGCGGCGATGCCGAAATCGAGCAGCTTGATTTCGCCTATTTGGGTGACGAACACATTGCCAGGCTTGATATCGCGGTGCACCAGGCGGTGCTTGTCCCACGCGTACTGCAACGCCTCGGCGACCGGCGCCAGCAACTGCGCCGCGCGCTCGAGCGTGATCGGGCCTTCGCGCGCCAGCAGGCTGTCGAGGTCTTCGCCTTCCAGGCATTCCATGATGATGAAGTAGCTGGCCGTGGCCGGATCCTGCGCCCACTCGTAGACGCGCACGATGTGTTCGTGCGCCAGCCGGCGCGCCTGGGTCGCTTCCTCGATCAGCAGCTTGGCGTGAGTCGGACTCATGGTCAGCTGCGGCGGCAGGATCTTGATCGCCACGCAGGCGCTGTGACCAAGTTCGGCCTGGGTCGCCAGGTCAAGCGCCTGCCATACCTGGCCCATGCCGCCCTGGGCGATCAGCCGTTCGAGCTTGTAGCGGCGGTTTTGCGGGCCGATTTCCTGGCCCACCATCAGGCCGATCTCCGTCCCCTGGCGCACCGGCGGCGGCGCATTGATGCCTCCCGGCGGCGCGTACTCCGCGTCCAGGATGGCATTTTTGCGGCTGTCGAATTCCTGCTGGCTTAACAGGCCGTCTTCATGCAGGGCGCGCAGTTCGCGGATCTTGTCTCTTGCTGTCTGCATCGTTCCCGTCAAGTTTGAAGGGCCGCGCCGCACTGCGCGCAAAAACGGTCGCCCGGTTGCGCCGCGTGGCCGTTGGCGCAATAGCGCACCGTCGGCGCACGCGTCGCTTGCGCCACGCCGATGCCAAGCTCCGACTGCGACGCCAGCGCCGCCTTGTTGACGTCATTTTGCAGGTTCAGCAGGTCGAGCTGGTGGCGCCGGTCCTTGTCGACCTCGGCGTCGCGGCGCGCGCGCTCCTGTTGCCCGTGTTCCTGCGCCATGCGCGCGGCGTCCTGCGCGCTGACGCTGTTGGTCGCGCTCACCACGCCGGCCAGCGCGGACAGCTGCTGCGGGCTCATGCCGGCATGCACCTGGGTTTTCATGTAGTCGGCCAGCGCCGCCGCATTGGGCGCCGCCGCCAGCGCCACCTTGGCCGTGTCGCTCATGGCGCCGATCGTCTCCACGCGGGCGATTTCGATGCGCGCCATGTCGGCCTGATGGGCCAGGTGGGCGAACTTCTCGTCGCGCTCCAGTTCCAGGCGCCGCAAGTCCTGCTGCCATTCGGCTTCCTGCGCCTGGCGCTTGTGGTTGTGGCGCGCGTCTTCCGCTTCCAGCGCCAGTTGCTGCGCCTGGCGCGACGCAACGCCGTCGGCGTCGATGGTACGCAGCAGTTTTTCGTACTGGGCGATGGATTCGGCCTGGGCGCCTTCGCGCCGCATCGCTTCGAGCTTCTGGTTCGCTTCTTCCGCCAGCAGCGAGCCGCCGCGCAGCAGCTCGCGCTGGCGTTCCAGCGCGACCTGGTCTTCCCACTCCTGCATCCGCTCGGCTTCGCGCTTGTGCGCGGCATTGACCAGCGCGAGCGCCTGCCATTTGTTGGTGTGCTGTTCCGCTTCGATGTCCGACTGGCGCTTGGCGGCTGCCTGGCCGACGCCGTGCAGGCGCGCCAGCTCGGCGCGCTTGCGCGTCTCGTCTTCTATCAGCATCGCCTGGGCGACCTTGTTGGCGATCTGCTGCTGCAGCAGCTGGTGCGAAAAATGCTGCTGCGCCAGCTGGCGCGCTTCGGCCGACTGCTGCTGCGAGATTTCCAGTTCGGTGCGCATGCGGATCTGGGCGATGTGGCGCAGGTGCGCCCATTCGGCCGACTCGTCGCCGCGCGCCGCATTCTTCTTGGCCAGCTCGTGTTCTAGTTCGGCCAGCACGTCGCCGGCGCCGCGTTCGAGCGCTTCCTTGCGGTTCTTCGAATCGACGATGCGTCCGTACAAATCGATTTCGCGCGCGCGGATAGCTTGCACGCGCTCCGAACTTTGCAACGACAGTTCGGCACGTTCGATCGTCTCGTCGTGGCGCAGTTCGGCCTGGCGGTAGCGGATGCGCCCTTCCTGCTCCTCTCGGCGCATGCGCTGCCACTCGGCGTCGTCGTACAGCTGGTCGAGCTGCTTGGCGTGTTCAAGCTGCACGTTGCGCTGGTCGGCCACCAGCCACAGCGTGCCGATGCGCTCGCGGTGCTCGTCGAATTTTTCATGGCGCAGCCTTAGCGTGTCGACCTGCTCGACCGCCAGGCCGTACTGGGCCAGGCGCATCTTCAGTGCGCCCTGCAGGCGTTCGTCGAGCTGTGCACGCAGTTCCGGATTGCGCGCCATGTCGCGCAGCGACTGACCGGCGACGAATTCGGCGGCCAGCTGGCGCACCGACGGCGCCAGCAGCTCGCGCAGGTGCTCGGTGGTGACGGTGCCCGGCAAGGTCATGAAGTGGCGCGCAAAGGCCGGCACCTGCTCGATGCGCACGTTGACGGTGAAGCCGGCCGAAATAGTCAGGTGTTCGGCCGTTTGCAGGTCGTCGAACTCGAACTGCACCGGCAGCGCGGCGCTGCGGGTGATCAGGATTTCGGCGTGCTGGTTGCGCAGCAGGTGATTGAGGCGCCAGAAAAATCCTTCGATCTCGTATTCGCCCTGCGGCACCTCGGTCGCCTTGTCGCCTTGAAGGATATACGCGCGGGTGGTGGCCGGCACGCGCAGCGTCTTGACGAACAGGCCGGAGAGCTGGCGCACGCCGAAGAACACCGCGAACTCGTTGGGAGCGGGAATCCAGCGGTTCTCGCGCAGCACCGGTTCGTTGCGCGGGGCGCCGAGCGTCAGGCCGCACTGGGCGCAGTAACCCGATTCGTCGGCATTCTTGTGCTCACAGCGCGGGCATGTGACGCCGCCAAATCCAAACATCTGGAACATATTCCAACTCCTGGTTATTCAATCGGCACAGCTCTTGTTGGTTTTGTGCCCCCGCCTGATTCGATTCTAGCAGGGGCAGGCGCTTTACATGGTTCAGATGATGCCGATGCGCTCGACGCAGGCGACACTGGCGCCCTTTTCGCGCACCGCTTGGGCGAAGCCGGCCGGCAGCGCGCTTTCCCACGCCGCCGGCAGCACGATGCGGTCGCCCGCCACCGCGTCGCGCAGCATCAGCGCGCACTTCGGCTCGCAGCCGTCGACCGCGTCGACCCGGCCGGCATGCCACGCGGCCGAACAGCCGGTGGCGATCACGCGCCCGCGCGGTAAAAATTCGCGCCCGCGCGCGATGCGGTCGGCCGTTACAAGCGCCAGTTCGAACGAATTGCCCTGGAAGCGCGGCTGACCGAAGCGCACCACGCTCCTCCAGCGGCCAAGGCCGCGGGCGTCGAAGTGGCGCGCGCCGGCCAGCGCGCGGCGGACCGCCAGCTGCTGCGTCAGGTCGAGGCCAGGCACCGCGATCGCGTCCTCCTCGTCGCCGTCGGCGCGCGCCAGCGGATACACGCTGACCTCAACCCAGCACAGGCTGTCGTTGATGCCGCCGCTGTGCAGCGGGAACCAGGCGCGCGCCGACGACACGCTGGCGGCCGGGTCGGGCTGGCCGGTCAGCATGCCAAGGTGGGCCAGCCCTTCCGGCCCGCCCAGCAGCGCGTGTTCCGGCGCGCCGGCGGTGTCGTGGCCGGCGATGCGGCCCAGTTGCCAGGCGTCGGACCAGCCGTTGGCCAGCACCGGCGCGGCCGGCTGGAACACGCCGCGCACGATGCGGTCGGCCAGCACTACGGCCAGTTCCCAGTCGCGTTCACTGGCCGGCGGCGCGCGGTCGATGCTGACAACGACCTGGTCGCGGCTGTCGAAGCGCGGCTCGGTGTGGCGCGCCAAGCGCACCACCTGCAGCATGCGCTCGGCCAGCGCCGGCGCACCGGCGGCGCTGCACTTGACGTCGGCACGGTTGGCGCGCGCGCGGCGGGTGGCAGTCACGGCCACCAGTGAGCCGTCGGCCAGCATGCTTTGGCAAACGGCAGTGTCGGGCAGCGCGATCATGGCTCCTCGCTTTCGGCCTGCGCCAGGCGGCGTTCGGCCGTGTCGTATTCAAGATTGGCGATGATGCGTTCGGCGTCGTCGAACAACACTTCGAGCTGCGCGGCCTGCGCGACCTGAAGGCGCGACAGCATCGCCCACGCCTCGTCGAGCGACTCGACAGCCCGGCGGCTGTGGCCGATCCTGCGCTCTTGCTGCGGCGCCGCGAGCGGTACGCCGGGCGCGGCCAGTTCGAGCGCCGGCATCGTCCCCACCGACAGGCTGACCAGGTCCAGGCGGCGCAGCAGGTCCTGGTGGCGGCGGAACAGCTGCTGCCCCTGCGGCAGCACCGCCGCGCGGAACGCGCACATCACGCAAGGCAGTTCGAGGAACAGGCGGCGCAGCGCGCGCGCGTCCGACAGCGGCGCGGGTGCAGGCGCCGGCGCAGCCATGGCGATCAGCGCAGGTTCCTCGGCGATCGCGCGCGCCAGCAAAACCTGGGCGAAATCGACCGCGTCGCCCAGGTCGACCGGCACGCATTCTTCGACCGTCACGCCGAAGCGCAGGTACAGCAACTGGTTGAAGCCGGCGCGGAAGGTGTTCCATTCGGCCAGCGACGTGCATGGCGGCAGGTCGAGATTGCCCTGCGCCAGCTCGCGCTGCAGCGCCGCCTCGATCGCCATGGCGAACGAACCGAGGGCCAGCGCGCCTTCCGCCTCGCTGGCGAGGAACAGGTCGAAGCGCTGCTGCGCCACGCGCGGATCAGGGCTGTCGACGGCGAACGCAACACGCAGGCCAATTTCCGGCGCGGCGGCGAACGGCGTCAGGTCGGCCGCATACGGGCCGGGATGGAAGGCGAAAGCGGTTTCGCCGCAGCCGAGCGCCAGACGGCTGCCTTCGGGCGCGCGGCGGGGGCGCCCGCCGCGGTCGATGACGACCGCGCCGCAGCCGGCCGGTATGGTGCAGCCGGAGCGCAGCGGCATCGCCACCACGCCCTTGCCGAGCGCCGACGTGTCGACCGCGGCGGCGCGTTCAGGCCATTTGAAGATGTTCTTCATCGTCGGTCCGCCTTGACCGGTTGCACTGCGAAGGCGGCGCCGGCTTGCTGGAAGTGCGGCGCCGGCGCGGTGCCGAACGGCCAGGCGTTCTCGCACTCGCCATCGGCATCGAGCTGGCCTTGCAGGATGATGGCGCCGGCGCCGTCGACCACGCGCAGCATCGGCTGATCGCGCATCAGCTGCGGCGCGAATGGCGCGTCGGCCGCCAGTTTGAGGATGACCTGCCAGCTGGCCCCTTGCGGCAGGAAATGCAGGGCCCAGTGACCGTCGTCGGTGGCCAGTTCGCCCAGCGGACCGCTGCCCGAGGCGGCGCGCAGCATGCCGGCGCTGCCGGTCCATGCCGGCGCCGCCCGGTCGATCGTCAGCTGGCGCAGGCGGCGCATCGTCAGCGGCGACAGCGCCAGCGCGGCGCGCTCGTTCGGGTTAAGCGGGCGGCTGCCGTCCAGCGCGGCGCCAAGCACGTCGTCGGCCAGCATCAGGCGGTCGCCTTCGACGCGGCGTGCCAGCAGCAGTTGTTCGCGCAGCTTGCGCTCGAGGCCATCGGTGGTATTCACATCATTCTCCTTGACGGTTGTGCCGCCGCCAGCAGGCTGGCAATGGCGGCGTCGCGCCGTTTGCGCAGCGTCGGCAGCGATATCTGGTCCAGCGTGGCCAGTTGCTGCATCGTAGGCAGCTCGCCGGTCGCCGGATCGAGCCATTCGGCCGGATAGCTGTCGTCCTGCGAGCCTAGCATCTTGAGGTACACGGCAAGGCGCACCGGCAGCGAATCGGCGGCCATCGCCTGCACGCTCCAGCTGCCGCGGTCCTGCGCACCTTTTGCCAACTGCATGAAGCGGGGGGGCAGTGAAACGCCGACGGCGATCAGGCCGATACGCTCGTCGTCGTCAGGTTCCGGATCGCGCTCCTCGCTCGCTTCGTCGTCGCCGGCGGGCAGGATGCGGTCCGGCTCCGTGCTGGCCGCCTGCTCCGACTCGTCGAACACGCGCGCCAGGTCGTCCAGCCAGGCGGCAGCTTCGATCGTGTCCTGCTGCCAGTCGCCGTCGCGGTTGGCCGACAGTTCCTCGTATTCGCCGATTTCGGCGAGCATGGCGCCTATTTTATCCGGACTGTTCTTCAGGCTGGAAAAGCGCTTGGAGCGCGTATGCAGCGGCCCGGCGGCGCCGGTAAAGCGTTCGCGCGATTCACTCCAGCGGATCACCCAGTCCGCCTTGCACAGCGCGATCGATTTGAGCTGGCGCACCTCGATCGGCGCGGCGGCCGCGTCAACCGGCCAGCCGAGGATGGCGCCAAGCTGCTCGGCGTGCTGCTGCCAGCCGTCGAAGATGCGGGCGATGTCGCCGTACGCGGTGTCGAGCATCCGGTACGCGTAGATTTTGTTGGGGCTGCAGCTGCGGCCGCACGCGGCCTGGTAGTTGTCTGCATCGACCTTGTCGCGCAGGACGGCGTACATGTCGTTGACCTTCTTGCGCAAGATCGCTTCGCCGCCAGCCTGCTCCCAGAAGGCGCCGATCCTGGCATGTTCATTGGCGACAGCGGCGGCAAACGCGGTCCAGTCGGCAGGCCGCGCCTGCAGTTCGAACAGCAGGCCAAGCGCCAGTTCCAGCACGCTTTCGCCGTAGCTGTTGCCGGGCGCGGTCGCGCGCGAAGAGCGGCGCGCGGCGCGCAAGGCGCCGGCAGCCAGGTCGATGTAGTCGTCCAGCGCCTCTTGCGCGCCATCCGGGTCGAGCAGGCGCGCCGGCATCGGATGGGCGAGCGCCGGCAGGGAGCATTGTCCCAATAATTTGCGCACTTGTTCCCACCCGTGCTCTTGATACCGGGTTCCCGGCAGGCGCATACCTTTCCTCGTCGTGTCGATGGCCGCCCGCCGCAGCGCGGGCATAGCAAAATCATGCCATACAACTGCGCCGGTGCAGGCGTGTTTTAAGCGCCTATTTACCCTTCTGTTCCGTATTCCGCGCCAGGCTCGGGGCCAGCGCGGCGGCGACGATCGGCGCGGCGTGCTCGCCGCCGGTGGTTTCCGAGTGACTGACAAAGGCGGCCACCGCCAGCCGGTGGGTCTGCCCCGGCAGGCTGCCAGGCTCCAGCCAGCCGGTGAACCAGACCGTGGCGGCGGCGCCGCTCGGGCCGGTCGGCGACGTGCCGGTCTTGCCGGACAGGCCACGCCGCAGCGGCTCCAGGCGCGCGCCGCGGAAGGCGCCGGCGGCGGTGCCGACATCGACCACGCCCTTCATGCCGGCGCGGATGCGGTCGAGCCGCACGCCGACCGGGGTCATCGCCGGGGACGACGCCTCGCGGCCATCGAGCGACAGCAGCAGGCGCGGGGCGATCAATCTGCCCTGCCCGACGGCGCCGGCGGCGAGTGCCATCTGCAGCGGCGTGACCTGCATGCGCAGTCCGATCGACATCTGGCGCAGCTCGTGGCGGGTGTGGATCGGGTCGATCTGCGAGGCGCTCGCCTGCAGCGCATCCCACGTCGACCATCTGTAGTCGGGCGGCAGCAGGCCGCCATCGAGGCGCAGCGCGTTGCCAAAACCGAGCCGGCGCGCCATGCCGACGATCGGCCGCACGGCGTCTAGCGCGCCCACTTCGAGCGGCTGCAGATCCGGCGCGCCGCCTTCGGCGCGGCCAAACAGGCTGCGGTCGCTCAATTCGCCGGACCAGGCGAACCAGGTATTCAGGCTGTACGTCAGCGCCTGCGCCAGGCCAAGCCGCCCATCCTGGGCGCGCCGGTCCAGCTGCTGGTCCTTGTAGTTGGTGATGTGCGCCAGCCTGGTCGCGGTCGGGTAGCTCGGCGAATCGGTCTGGAAGGCGAAGCCTTTTTCGCGCGCCATGCGGTTAATCGCCGGCAGCGGCAGGCCGGCCAGCAGTGCTTCGACCTGCGGATCGCGCCGCGCGGCCTGCTCGAGGCCGAGCGCGCTGATCACCTTGAAGGTCGAGCCGGGACTGGAGTGGGCGCCGCCGTCGTGCTGGAAGGCCGGCAGGCGCAGCGGGCTGCGGGCCGGGTCGGTGCTGTCGAAGTTGCGCACGTCGTTCCAGTTAGCGGCGGTGACCGGCGCGCCACCGGCGCCGGCGGCGGCGAGCACGTCGCCGTTTTCGGCGTCGAGGATGACGATGCCGGCGCGGCGTCCGGCCGGCGGCGCGCGGCCGCCGCTGCAGGTCTTGCCGTTCCACTGGCCGCGCCGCATGCCGATGCAGTCGAGCGCACCCTGGCTGGCTGCCTGCAAGGCCAGGTCGAGCGTCAGCCTGGCCGCATGCGGCGAGCCGTCCGGCGACGGCAGACGGGCGAGCATACCGGCGACGCTGCCGGCATGCTCGGCGCGAATGCCGAGCAGCGGCGCCAGCCCGGCGTCGAGCGCGGCCTGGGTCGGGGCGCCCCCTTGCCACAGCGGGGCGCCGTTGCGGTCTTCCAGCGTCACCTGGGCGGCGGCGGGCGGGCGGGCCATTGCCGCAAGTGGCGTCAGTGGCTGCCAATCGAGGCGGCCGCCGGCCACCCGCAGGTGGCGGTACTGCTGGTCGCCTGGCATCGCCAGCACGGTCATGTCGAGCGGCGCGACGTCGATGGTCACGCTGCGCGCACCCGGCAGCAGTTCGAGCGCGACAATTTGGGCCGCGTCGCGCGACGGACAGGCGCGCCCGCTGCAGGCGCCCTGCGGTTCGCCGCGCAGCCGTGCGCCCTGCACTGCGCCGGCGCGCCCGACCAGCATCAGCGCCAGCGTTTCGCCGCCGCGCGCCGGCTGCGGCAAGGCCAGCGACAAGCGCGCGGCGGGACCAGCCTCGGGCCAGGCGGCGATGCGCGTCCACGGCGCCCATCCCTGCTCGACGCCGGCGAACAGGCGCGCCGACGCCACCGGCATCGCCGCCGTCGTCGATGCGGGCGCGCCGCCCACGCTGGCCTGCCATTGGCCGCGCACGGCACCGGAGGCACTGCGCCAGGCCAGCAGGCGCCGCTCGCCATTGAACACGCGCACCTGATCGCGCACGTAGTCGCCGTCGGCCATGCGATACAGCCGCTTGAGCAGGCGGACGTCGGCCTGGTCGAGCTTGACGTGGTCCCAGCTTGCCAGCTGGCCGGCGCGCTCGGGCAACGGCGCGGCGCGCCACGCCGCCAGGTCGGGCGGCACCAGCTCGGCCAGGCCAGCGGCGCCGAGGCGCAGCATGCCGCGCTGGAGCAGCTGCTGAAACAGCGCCTGGTCTTCAAGAGCGCGGCCGGTATCGGCCGGCACCTGGTAGCTGCCGGCGGCAAGCCATGCATTGACCGGCGCACCGCTGGCCGGGTAGGCGGTCACCAGCGCGCGGGCGGCCGACGGTCCGGGTGCGGCGCGCACGATCTGCACCAGCAGTTCGCCCGCCTGCGGGCAGGCCGCACTGGCGCGCCGCTGGATATGCATGGCCGCGTCGGCGCGCCACACCAGCCAGCCGTCGCGCCGCAGCGCGACCTGGTTGTGCGCGCCCTGCTCGACTTTGCCGCCGGCGGCGTCGCCGATCCAGCTGACGGTGTTGGCGCGGCTGTCCCAGCGCAGCTGCAATGGCTGGTCAAAATCGGCGGTGGCGTTGCCGCTGACCTGCACCTGCGGCATGTCGCCGTCGCCCGGTCCGTTAAAGGCGATATTGCGCAGCGTGACCGGACTGGCGGCGCCGTCGTTGCGCGCGACCCATCGGGCGACGTCGTCGAAGCCGTAGCCGATCCGCACCGGCAGCAGGCGTGCGCCGTTGCCGCCCATCTGGCTGCACAAGTCGATGCGCAGTGCCGGCGCGCTACGCATGCCGGCCGCCACCAGCAGCGCGCCGCCGGCGTGCGGCGCCAGCGTGATGCCGCCCTGTTGCGGAACGATGAAAACGGCCCCCGGCAGCGCAGGCTGAAAGACGACGACGGCGCGGGCGCCGCCGGCCGAGCCAGCGGCGCCGGCCAGGCTGCGTGCATGGCTGGCGATCAGGATGGCGCCGCCGAGCGCCGCGGCGACGCCGGCCGCAGCGATCCAGCGCACCGCCACTGGACCGCGCGGCCGAGCGAACGCGCCGGCCCAAGCTGCCACCGGCGCAGGCCGGGAACGCTGCGGCACCGGCCGCGCGCCGGCATGCATATTGCGCGTGCGGCGCCAGGCGATGCGGCGCGCGGCGGCTGAGTTCAAGAGTCTGCGGATCAAGCCTGGCATTGGTTCCCCGTCTGTAGCGGGCCGCGTATGCACCTGCGCACGCCGCCCGCACAGCTTTAGCGGAGGGCCGCAGAAAGGCTCAGTGGTGCCAACCACCGGGGTCAGTGCCGGCAATCGCAAACGAGCCCGACAGTACCACCGGGGTCAGTGCCGGCAATCGCACACGACCTCGACTGTTTGGCACTGCCCGCGGGGTTGGACCGCCGCGGTTTGGAGGCACGCGAAAGGCTGCGTCAGCTACGTCGGTTGGTCGCCGTTTTTTGCAGGTCGCGCCGCCGATCCTGCGGCTCGTCGCAATCGCATGGCGCCGCGCCGCCCCAATGGCTACAGTGACTCCATCGAAACGCCACCCCTGAAAGGAACTACCATGAACATCCTGAAAAACTTCGAAGCGGTATTCGTCGTCGCCCTCGGTGTCGCCGTGGCCGCATGCGGCACGGGTTCTGACTCGTCTATGGCGGCGGCAAGCGCGCCCCAGGCGATGGTCGCAACGCCATCGACGATGGCGGTGGTGACGGTGTCGGCCAAGCGCATGAGCGCCGTCGAAAAACAGCGTTCGCTGGAAGACGAGCGCCGGCTGGCCAAGCAAGGCAGCGCCGCCGGCAGCCGCATCTAGGGCCAGTTCGCGCAATCTGTTTCAGTTGTAAGCAACTGCTTCATTCCTCCGTGACGACGGTTCAGCTTGCTATATTGAATCACACGTTCGAAACGGAGATAAACATGAAACGCACACTGACCCTCGCAACAATGATCACGCTCGGCGCCGCAGCCTGGATGCCGTTGCCATCGATGGCGCAGACCGGCTTTAACCTGGTCATCAACTCGGCACCGCCGCCGCCACGCTTCGAGTCCGCCCCGTCGCCGCGCCGCGGCTATGTCTGGGCGCCAGGCTACTGGAACTGGGACGGCGGCCGCCACGTCTGGCTCGGCGGCCACTGGGAGCCGGAACGCAACGGCTATCAGTACCGCTCGCACGAGTGGGTACGCGATGGCGGCGGCTACCGCCTGAGCAGCGGCGGCTGGCAGCCGATGGCGCAAGTCCGCTACGACGACATCCGCATTGCACCGCCGGCGCCACGCTACGAGCGCCTTCCGCGCTCGCGTGACGGCTACGTGTGGCAGCCTGGCTACTGGAACTGGCGCGGCAACCGCTACGAGTGGACCTCGGGCATCTGGATCGCCGAGCGCCCAGGCTACGTGTACTCGCAGCCTAACTGGGTGCAGCGCGACGGCCGCTGGTTCATGGAACCGTCGCGCTGGAACGCCCGTGGCCGCGATCGCGACCGCGACGGCATCCCGGACCGCTATGAGCATGGCCATGACCGCGACCGCGATGGCGTGCCAGACCGCTACGAGCGCAACGGCCGCCGCGACACCGACCGCGATGGCGTGCCGGACCGCCGTGACGCCGACCGCGATGGCGATGGCGTGCGCAACAGCCGCGACGCCGACCGCGATGGCGACGGCGTGCGCAACGACCGCGACGAGCGTCCGGACAACCCGCGCCGCTACTAAGCCGGCAGCCTGAATTGACGACCCGACCGCTCACGCGGCGGGTCGTTTTTCTTGTGCGCCCAGCATGGGCGCACTCCTGTGGGTGAAAGTCCCGCCGCGAGCTGACCACAGCGAGCGAAGTGAAGCGCAACTGCGGAAGAGTAATCAACCGTGGAGAGGAAGCGTGGAGCATAAATCACGAGCCGAGGAACACGAATCGCATAGAAGGCGCTGCCGAGCAGGGCGAGCGGGCGAGTAACCGCGAAGCTCTTGTGGTCAAGGCGAAGTGGCGTAGATGCGGCGGTTGTGTGATGAAGGAGTGCGGCCCTTACCTGGGGACGCCCTGCCTTACGTCTGAAAGGACGGCGGCCATGCCGTAGCAGGGTCTCAGCAGAGGTCATAGTAGTTGGTGGTAGCGCCGGGAAGGCTCGACCCCACCGACGAAGGACCGAACGAGTAGGAGTGTTGTCCGGCATGTCGATACAACAGGCAAAGCGTCAGATGCCCGC
>NZ_PDOC01000027.1 GCF_002760655.1 Massilia eurypsychrophila
GTTCGTGCATCATCTGGAGGAATGGCGTACGGCATTCTGCCTTGACACGAAACCTGTCAACGCCGCCGTCGAGACACGCGAGGTACGCAGTCTGCAGCAAGAAAACGATAAGCTCAAAAAGGATCTGAGTAGATCCTCCGGGGTCAGTGCCGGCAAGCGGACACGGTCTCAGCCGTTCAGTAAATCCTCCGGGGTCAGTGCCGGCAATCGGACACGGTCTCAGCCGTTCAGTGGTCACTACGGATCGGCTCGTGTCCGATTGCCGGCACTGACCCCGGCGGGTAGTACCCCAGTAAATCCTGCGGGGTCAGTGCATCCTGCGGGGTCAGTGCCGGCAATCGAACACGGTCTCAGCCGTTCAGTGGTCCGCGACGGATCGGCTCGTGTCCGATTGCCGGCACTGACCCCGGTGGGATTACGTTCAGTGGTCCGCGACGGATCGGCTCGTGTCCGATTGCCGGCACTGACCCCGGTGGGATTAGTAGCTGGTGCTGCCCCACGGGAAGAACCAGGTGAGCGGCTTTTCCACGCGCGCGGCCCACGATGCTTCGTTGTGCTTGCCCCCTTCGGCGGAATCGAACAGCAGGTCGGCCCCGGCCCTGTAGCCTTGCGCGAGCATGGCGTCGCGCATCAGCAGCGTGTCCTCCAGGCCGTCGCCGCTGGTGCCGGCGTCGAGATAGAACTTGACGGGCACCCGCGCCGCAGCTTTTGTGACCAATGTCCGTTCGTTCCACCAGAACGAGCTCGATACCCCGCCCGCCTTCGAGAACACGTCCGGCCGATGCTGGGCGATCAGCACGGATGCGATGCCGCCGAGCGACGAACCCATGATCGCGGTGGCTTCCTTGCCCGGCAACGTGCGCAGCCTCTTGTCAATCATCGGTTTGACGGTGTCGACGACGAACGCCTCGTACGCATCGAGCTTGCCGCCGCCGTGTTTCGGATCGCAGCACGGCGTGTACTCGGGGATGCGGTCCGGTGTGTTGTCGATGCCGACCACGATCACTTCGTCCATCGCGCCAATGGCCACCAGGCGGTTGACCGTTTCGTCGATGGCCCATTCGACGCCATACGCGGCCGTTTTGGCGTCGAACAGGTTCTGCCCGTCCTGCATGTAGAGCACGCGGTAGCGCTTGGCGAGGTTTTCCTGGTAGCTGGCCGGCAGGAAGATGCGCAGCGAACGACTGTTTTTCAGCTGCGGCGATTCGACGCCCGCAACGATGGTCACCTTGCCGAAAGGCGGCCCGAAAAACGGGTAGATGTCGACGCTTGAACCGGCCGCGATTCGGTAGGTGCCGCCGATCGAGACCTTCTCGCCCAGCGCCGGCTTCATCGTGATCTCGCCCAGTTCGTCGGGCCACGAATAGGTCCACACGTGGCCACTGCCAGCTTTCGCCGGCGCGCCTTTCGACCAGGTCATCGGCCCCTTGTCGCCCAGGATCGCGATGCTGCCCTTGCCGGCGTCGTAATGCACGCGCACGGTGGTGGCGCCGGCGCTCGTCGCCACCAGCAGGGCCACAAGGGCGGCGGGAAGGTTGTTCTTCATTTGACCCTCAACAGGCGTATGCCGTAAATATCGAAACGGTTAAAGATGCCATCGAACCCGCCTGCGGCACTGAAGGTGCTGTTGTTTTGCAGGTAGCTCATATTATAAAAATCGTCGAGTTCGACGCTGTAGGTACCGGCCGCCAGACGCGCCTTCAGCGGCGTCGAATACACCGCCGGCGCGCGCGAGTGCGGAAGCTGTATCACCTGGCGCGCGACGATCCGGCCAGCCTGGTCTTTCACCGCCATCCATTTCACGCCGCCGCTGATGCCCAGGCTGATCTGGCTGGCGCCGTTATGATAGCGAACCTGCACCTGGTACTCGCCGTCCGCCGGCACGGCGATTGCATCGACCGCAAACCGGTCGCCAGGCTTGCCCCAGTCCTTGACCGCCCGCGCGATGTCGATGCCGGGATCGGCGCAGATCGCGGCGCTGTGGTGGCTGCGATTGCCCGATGCGCGATCGACCGCTTCAACGGCGTAGCAGGCGGTCGCACTGCGGTCGCGCCAGGCTCCGGCCTTCAGGCCGACAGCGGCGAGCTTGCCGTCGCGGTAGACGTTATAGACGATACCCGCTCCGTTTTGTCCGGCGTCGATGTGAAAGCGCACGCCGCCGCCATCGCGCGTGAAGTTGGCGATCGCCGGCTCGCCTGGCGCGAATACCGCGCCCGACGTGGCATACGGATCGGCGTTGACGCGGCGGATGCGCTGCTGCCCCGGCGCCAGCGTGCCGAGCACGATCTCGACGGCGCTGTTGGCCGGCAGCGCATTCCAGTTGACGTGTCGCGAGACCCGCACGCCATTGACGCTGATACGTTCGACCAGGTAAAAGCCTTCGCCAGGCTGCGCCGGCGGCAAGTGAATCTTTACCGATATCGTCTTGTCGCGCAGCCGCAGCCCGTTAAGCGAAATCGAGGTCGATTGGCCAAACGTTTCGCGCCGCAACCTGGTCGTGATGAAAGGGCTGATATTGACGCCGGTGGCGGTGGCCGAGATGCCGAACACGTTCTCGATCACCATGCCGAGGTAGGCGCCGACGGACCACAGCTGGCGCCGCGAATTGATGACAGGCCCATTCAGCGCGGGGTTCTTCTCGTCGAGCAGCAGCGGCTGGCCGCTCAGCCACTCCAGGTTCTCCATGTGCGACAGGTTCAGCGCGGCGCCGCGCATCAGCGACTCGTAGGCCGCGTCGGCGACACTGGCGTTGCCGGTTATGGCCGCGGCCTTCAGGCCGTACGCCGTGACGAAGGGCCACATCGCGCGGTTGTGATAGACCGGCACTCCCTGCTGCTGCGGATGAATCACGGGCGGTCCCATCGGACCGTGCGGGTAGCGCTCCAGGATGCTGCGCGCGCGCTCGAACCCGGCGACCCCGGTGACGATCGCCAGCGACTGGCCCAGCCAGTCGAACTTGTGCATCGGCGCACCGTCGAAATGCGGCGCCGTCAGGCTGCTGTACATGCCTTCGTCCGCCAGCCAGAAACGCTGGTTGATGGCACGCTGCAGGTCGACCGCCCACGTACCGTACTTCTTCGCCAGCGCCCGTTGGCCCTGCTGGCCGGCGAGCGACGCGGCCAGCGTCAGCGCCTTGTAGTGCGCGACGTTGGTCGACAACGCTTTCGAGCTGGCCAGCGATGCGATGTCTCCGGTAATCCACGAGGCGTAGCTCTGCTCGCGCCAGTCGAGGAAGGATTGCTCGCCCGTGTAGAGCCGGTCGGTCGGGTCGAACGCGGCCAGCCGGTCGTTTTCGATGGTGTTGACCAGGGCGCGCAGCGCGCGCTCGGCAAACACCTTGCGCTCGTCGCTCGGCAAGGTCTTGAGCACTTCCTCGGCGCCGAAGGCCCAGCTGACCCGGTCGGTGCTGACCGGCCAGCTGCCGCCGCTGCCGGTGTCCTGGATGATTTGCAGGCCGTCGGCGCTGCCCGCCACCTGGGCCGGATTGATGGCGCCTTCGCGGTAGCCGGACAGCTTGAAGTTCAGCGAATTCATCACGCGCAGCGGGTCGAGCATGGCCAAGCCAAGGTCGGCCGCATACGCCAGGTCGCGCGTCCAGACGTAGTGCCACTTCTCTCCGGTGGCGAAGCAGTCGCAGGCTATCGCGGCGCCGCCATTGTAGTTGCCATCCCTGATGTCGCTGACCGAGTTCTGCTTCATCTCGGTCGCCGCCAGCGCGAACAGCGCATCGAAGGCGAGGTTGCCGCTGCGGACAGTGGGCAGGCCGGCACTTTCCTGGTACGTGACGAATTGCGGTCCCGGATCGCGCAGTTGCATCGTGCTCGATTGCGCATAGTCGCGCAGCGGGGCATCGGCGTCTTTTGCCGAGAAGCGCGCGGTCTCCTGCTTGCCGTCGAAAGCAGGGTAGGCGACCGCCACCGATTGCCGATGGTCCTGATGCGGATCGATTGTGGCAACCGGCGCCGAGGCGACGCGTGCAACCCGCAGCACCGGTTTCGCTTTCGACATGTCGATGCTGAAGCGGTAAGTCCCGGTCTGCCTGACGAACAGGTAGTTCTCTGGCCCGGACTGGGCGCCAAGGATGTAGTCGGTATCGGTCGCTACCGTCACGCTGGCCGCCGGGTCGATGACCCACTCGACCGACCAGTCCTTGTGGCCGACCTTGAAAACGTGGTTGCCCGGGCTGATGACAATCTGCGTTTCCAGCACGCCGTTGCCCTGGTCGACGAGCAGATTGTCGATGCCCCAGCCGTTGAAGGCGCCGCGGACGTACAGGTCCTTCGCAGGCGAGGCGCCAGTTAGCAGCAACACGCAGATCAGAAAGGCGGATCGCTTCATCGGTACTCACCCCGCTCGACGATCCCTTTGAGGGCATCCTTCGACCTCAGCATAAGAAAGCGGGCGGGATCGTACCGGGCCGGCTGGCGAAATCCCAGCTTGCCAATGACGCCTGCGTGCGAAGCCTGCACCGGCCGCACCGCCAGCGCGCGGCCATTCAGGCTGGCCCCGCGTGCGCCGACCAGCAACGTGGCGCGTCGGCCCGCAGCGAGCGTGAAGCGCACTTGCGAGCGGCTCTTGTCGCCATTGAGGAAGCTGAAGCGCACCGTCCGCGCCGCTGCGCCGTCGAGGCGGAAATGCCAGCGTCCCGGCGTGTAGTCGACCTGTACCGATTCGCCGCGGCCAAATGGCAGCACCGCGTAGAACGATGTCCATGCGGCGGGAATCGCTGGCGTAAACGCCAGCGTATCGGCCGGCAGGTCCGGCTTAAAGCCGACATAGTCCTGGTAACCGTTGCGCGCATATTCGGCCACGCTCCACGATTGCGCCCAGGTCCCCGATGGTGTCGGCTTTCCGGCGGCGTCGGGCAGCGCGTTTAGCAGTTCGCTCATCGTGCCGAGCGTACCGAGGCCAAGGATCTGGCGCCCGAGATTTTGCGTCAGCGGCCACGCCAGGTCCTGGTAGCCAAATTTGGATAACGCGGTGACGGTGAACCCGGCGTTCCAGCCCCAGATCGTGCCCTGGTGATAAGCGGCGTCCTTGTGGTGAAAGCCCGGGTTCTCGTGGAGCGGGTGGAAATAGCGGTCGTCCTGGCTCAGCGATGCGATGCCGTAAGGGTAGAGCAGCTGCGACGCCGCGTTGCGCGTGACCCGTGCCTGCACCGCCGGCGGCACGAAGTCGCCGAACGGGATCGACACCAGCATCAGCTGGTTCGGCCGCACGCGCATGTCGCGGCTGCCGTCTTCGCGCAGGCGGTCGGCCATGACGGCGCCATCCCAGAACGTCGACAGGAAGCTGCGCTGCACCTGTGCCGCCAGTGCGCTCCATTCGCGCGCCTTGGCCTGGTCGCCCGCCTGCCGCGCCAGGTACGCGCCGGTTTGCAGCGCGGTGTACCACAGCGCCTGGATTTCGACCGCGCGAGGGCCGCGCGCGGACCACGGCTGCTTGTTGTCGATGCGCGCATCCATCCAGGTATCGGCGCTGTCGTGCGACAGCAGGCCCTGGCGGTCGGTGTAGTTGGCGATGGCGCCTTCGAAGTAGGGCAGGGCCAGCTTGTACATCTGGGCGGTGAACTCCCTGTCGCCGGTATAGCGGATGTACTCGAGCGCCTCGCGCAGCATCCATGGCGTGCCGTCGACGGTGTTGTAGATGGTTTTCTCGGTGGCCGACACGCGGTTCGGGATGCGGCCGTATTCCTTGTCGCGCGCGTCGAGGTTCTGGTAGCGGGCGAAATTCGACAGCACCGCTTTGGCCTGTTCGAACTGGCCGGAGACGAGCAGGGTGCCGGCCAGCGCGATGAACGTGTCGCGCCCCCAGTTGTCGCGAAACCACGGCAGGCCGGCCCAGATGCCGGTGCCGAATTCCTCGACCACGAACATGGCGGCCGACGCCTTGGCCCAGTTCAGCGCCTTGTTGTACTCGGCGTCGCTGGTAGCGAGGTAGCTGCGGGTGAGCGCGGCATGGCGGGATATTCTTTCGGCGCGGATCGGATCGGCGGTGGCCAGTTGGCGGGCCCGCTGCGCTGCTTCCCCGGCGCTGGCGCCGAACGCGGCGACCACCGTCAGCGATGTGGCGGGATGCACGGTGCGCAGCGTCAGCGCCTAGTCAAGCACGATGGGCTGGTCGGCGGCGAACGCGGCAAACTGGCCGGCGCCTTCGACGATGACGACGTCGCCTTCCTGGCGCACGCTGCGCGTGTCCTTTAGCAGCGGGGCGATCGCCAGTATCGCCGCGCGCGGGCTGGCGACCGACATGGCCAGCGCGTGCCGCTTCGACAGCAGCGCCATCTCCTCGACCGCGCCGTTTGGATAGCGCACCCGGTGCCCGTAAGGCAGCACCTGCTCGGCCGAGCGCGAGCGCTCGTTGGCATTGCCATCGACAAAGCTCGCATAGTCGATGAACAGCGTGCCTTGCCGCGTTACGTAGCCTTCGCCTTTGCCCAGGCTTTGGGTGCGCCCTGCGAAGTAGCCGGCAAGGTTGTCGCCGCTGACAAATTGCGCTTGCTGGCCCGGCGCTACCGTGATTGCCATGGCGTCGAAATAGGCCTCCACGCCTGGCACCGCACCGGCCGCCGCCAGGGGCATCGCCAGTGCGGCAGCCAGCGCCATCATCGTTCGCCGCATGTCAGATCTCCACGATGACGACCGAGCGCGCCGGCAGCGCCAGCGCGTCCTTCAGGTCGACCGTCCTGCCGGTCAGCGCATCGACGCCGCTTTGCGCGCCTTTCAGCATCTCCTGGAAGCGTGCGGTCGGCAGGCTCACCGCCTTGGCGTTCTTGTTGAATGCAACCATGACGCGCTTGTCGCCGGTGTAGCGGAAGTAGACCCAGGTGTCGTTCTCGGGGCCGAACTGCATCGTCTTCCCATGATGGATGACGGCGCTGGTCTTGCGCCAGTTGACCAGCTTCCTGACAAACGCCTGCGCGTCCTGCTGCCTGCCGGTCAGGCCGGCGCCGCTGAAGGCGCTGACCTTGTCGCCGGCCCAGCCGCCGGGAAAATCGCGCCGGTAGCTGGCGTCGTCACGGCCCTTGGCGGTGCTGGTCATCAGGATCTCGGTGCCGTAATAGAACTGCGGGATGCGCGGCGTCGTCATCGTGAACGCCAGCGCCATCTTGTACAGGTCGACGTCTTCGCCCACGGCGCTGAACAGGCGCGCGACGTCGTGGTTGCCTTCGAACAGAACCAGCCGCGATGGATCGGGATACAGGTAGTCGAGCGACAGCGTTTCATATGCTTCGTTAAAGCCGGCTTCCTGGTCGGTCAGCGCCGTGCGCATCGCGTACATCATCGGGAAGTCCATCAGGCTTGGCAGCGAATTGGTATAGCCGCTGGCGTTGACTTTGCCACGCTGCCAGTGCGACACCACCGCCGGCGACTTGTGCCACTCTTCGCCCACCAGGTTCAGGTTCGGATATTCGGCCATGATGCGGCGCGTGTATTCGGTGAGGAAGGCGCCGTCCGAATAGCCATGGGTATCGATGCGCAGCCCCGAAAGGCGGGCGTACTCGATCCACCAGATGTTGTTCTGTATAAGGTAAGTAGCCACCAGTGGATTGGTCTGGTTCATGTCCGGCATGTGCGGGCCGAACCAGCCGGTGGTGAAGTTCTGCCGGTCGGCCTGCGATCCGTACTGGTCCTGCACCGACACGCGGTGGTGCGCCGTCGGCGCGAATTTGCCGCCATGGTTGGTCCAGTCGGGCGTCGGCATGTCCTGCATCCACCAGTGTCCCAGGCCGATGTGCGACAGCACCACGTCCTGGATGATGCCGATGCCTTTCCGGCGCGCCTCGTCCGACAGGCGGCGCAAGTCGTCGTTGCTGCCGTAGCGCGCGTCTATCTTGTAGTGGTCGGTCGCGGCGTAGCCGTGATACGAATGCTCGGGCATGTCGTTTTCGACCAGCGGCGTTGGCCACAGCTGGGTGAAGCCCATTGCCGCGATGTAGTCGAGGTGGTCGATGATGCCGCGGATGTCGCCGCCGTGACGGCCGCCGCCCAGCTTGCGGTCGGCCTTTTCAAGCAGCGCCGGCACGCTGTCGTTGGTCGTCCTGCCATTGGCAAAACGATCCGGCATGATCTGGTAGATGGCGTCGGTGGTATTGAAGCCCGCGCGCTGCGCCGAACCGGGCTCGCGCGCCAGCAGCTCGTAACGGTACTTGATGGCGCCGGCGCCGCTGCCGAACACCAGGTCGAAGGCGCCTGGCGCCACCTTGTCGGCGAAGGCCAGGTCGATGAACAGGTAATTGCGGTTCGCGACCCGCGTGACGCCGGCGATGCGCACGCCGGGATAGTCGAGCGCAGGCGCGAGGTCGGCGATGCCGGCGCCATGGACCATCAGCTGCAGCGTTTTGTGTTGCATGCCGGCCCACCAGAACGGCGGCTCCAGATGCGCGATGCGCGTTGGCGGCGATGCGGCCGCGGCCGGCACCATCAGTATGCCGGCGAGGGCGATGCAAGCGATCAGGCAACTGCCAGGTGGTCGGGTCATGCAGTCCCCATATTCTAAGAATGAAATCAGTAGTTTAGCTACACAGACTACATGAGGCTGTCACGCGAATCTTGACCAGCTGCTGTGTACTCTTGAGCAAAAGAATACTATGGAAACCCAGCCGCATCAATCGATGCTGATGCGTCGATAGCTAGTTTTAGTACACGCTCCTTGGACGAGTTAGGGCGACAGAACCGGCGCCATTTGGCGAAATGTAGTGCAACTACACATCTGAAGCATGCATGTTGTAGCATAAATACAACGCGAAAATCCGTCCCTCTCCTATAAGTAGATAAAAAACATCAGCCGGATGTAGCCGAGTTGAACTCACGTTGACAGTGAATCTAGTTTTAGTACAAAATCTTCAACAGAGCGTCTCAGAACGCTCGGTTCCGGCTCCCGTGTTGTAGGCATTTCGGCTGTAGTTGCGGGAAATACGTAGTTCTAAATGAAATTGAGGGGACAAATGAAAATTTTCGCAAACAAGCCTGTGGGCACCCGGGCCGGCCTGTTCTTCCAGCTGAGCCCTGTCGCCGCCGGCTGTGCCGTGCTGATCTCGGCCATGTCGGGCCAGGTGCACGCGCAAACGTCGTCGACCACCAATGCCGCCGACGCACCGATCGCCAGCGTCACCGTGTCGGGTATCCGCCGCGGCATCGAAGACGCCATCTCGGTCAAAAAAGACTCCAGCTCCATCGTCGAAGCGATTTCGGCGGAAGACATCGGCAAGCTGCCGGACGCCAGCATCGCCGAATCGATCTCGCGCCTGCCAGGCCTGGCCGCGCAACGCGTCGGCGGCCGCGCCCAGGTCATCAGCGTGCGTGGCTTGTCCCCGGATTTCTCCACCACGCTGTTGAACGGGCGCGAGCAGGTCAGCACCGGCGACAACCGCAGCGTCGAATTCGACCAGTACCCGTCGGAGCTGCTCAGCGGCGTGACCATCTACAAGACGCCGGATGCGGCGCTCGTCGGCCAGGGCCTGTCCGGCACGATCGACATGCAGACCGTGCGTCCGCTGGCGTTCGGCAAGCGCACCGTCGCGATGAACGCGCGCGCCGAGCGTAATTCGCTGGGCAGCATCTCGAACGCGAAAGCGACCGGCAACCGCTTCAGCATCAGCTACATCGACCAGTTTGCCGACCGCACCATCGGCGTGGCGATCGGTTTTGCCCACCTCGATTCCCCGGTGCTCGACAACGAAACCGGCCTGTATGAGCCGTGGAAAACCGACGGTCGCCCAGGCGTGCCAGCCGGCACCTCGCTCACCGACGGCATCAAATCGGTCGCGCGCAGCGGCCGCAACGAACGCGACGGCCTGATGGCTGTGCTGCAATACCGTCCGTCGAAGGCATGGAACAGCGTGCTCGACCTGTACGGTTCGACTGCCAGGCGCGAAGAAACCGCGAACCAGCTGGAAATCAATCTCGGCGACTACAACGGCGGCTTCACGCCAGGCCTGATGTACAACCCGGCAACGACCCAGGGCGGCGTGCTGACCGGCGGCGTGGCCAACAACGTCTATCCGCTGGTGCGCGGCATGTATAACGACCGCAAGGACGACATCCGCGCGGCCGGCTGGGCCAACACGTTCAAGCTCAACGACATCACCCTGCTTGCCGACGTCAGCTACTCGACCGCCAAGCGCGACGAGCTGAGCCTGGAAAACAACACCCAGATCAGCACGCTCTCGGGCACCCCGTTCCTCGATTCAGTCACGCTGCGCCTTGGCGCCGGCGGCTTCCCGACCATTACGCCGGGCCGCGACTACAGCAATCCGTCGACGCTGTTCGTGCGCAACACCATTTACGGCTCGGGCTACGGCAAGACGCCGCTCGTCGAAGACGAACTGACGAGCGTGAAGTTCGCCGCCAACTTCCCGCTCGACGGTTTCCTGTCGAGCGTGGACGTGGGCGTCAGCTACGCCGACCGCAGCAAGATGAAGCGCCAGCCGGAAGGCAACATCGACCTGAAGGGCGCGCCGTCGACGATTTCGAGCGACCTGCAGTACGCTCCCGTCAACCTCGGCTTTTCCGGCACCGGCATGATCCCTTCGTGGAACGTTCCTGGCGTCGTCGCGAAATACATGATTTTCGCGCCGACCGACACCAAGGACTACCTGATCGCCAAGGGCTGGGACGTCAACGAGAAGATCACCACCGCCTACGCCAAGGCCAACATCGACACCGAACTCGGTGCGGCGACCCTGCGCGGCAACTTCGGCCTGCAGATGCAGCGTACCGAGCAGTCGTCGGACGCGAACTACTGGGACGGCACCGCGGCTGTCGGCAAGCAAGTCAAGCCGGTGCATGACGGCAAGAGCTACACCGACGTGCTGCCAAGCGCCAACCTGGTATTCGGCTTCGATGGCGGCCAGACGCTGCGCCTGGCTGCCGCGCGCCAGATCGCCCGCGCCCGCGTCGACCAGCTGCGCTCGGCGCTCGACTTTGGCGTCAGCAACGTCGACTTCAAACCGGGCGGCAGCGGCGGCAACGCCCAGCTCGACCCTTGGCGCGCGAATGCCTTCGATATTTCGTACGAAAAGTATTTCGGCACGAAGGCGTATGTAGCAGTGGCCGCTTTCCACAAGAAGCTGGTCAGCTACATCTACACCCAGACCAAGGACTACGATTTCTCGAAGTTCACTCCTGGCACCATCGCCAAGACGCAGATCGGTAACTATTCGGCGCCTTACAACGGCCAGGGCGGCACCTTGAAAGGTATCGAGCTGTCCGGCTCGCTGCCGCTGAACCTGGTCACCCCGGTGCTGGACGGTTTCGGCGTGCAGGCCAGTTATACCCATAGCGACAGCTCGATCACGATCGAAGACCCGAGCGGCAGCATCGGCAGCAAGATTCCGCTGCCGGGCCTGTCGAAGAACATCAGCAACCTGACCTTGTACTATGAAAAGGCCGGTTTCGAGACGCGCATCAGCCAGCGCAAGCGTTCCGACTTCGTTGGTGAGATCGGCAACTTCGCCGGCGAGCGCAGCCTGCGCTACGTCGTTGGCGAAAACGTCGTCGACTTCCAGATCGGTTACACGTTCCAGGGTGGTCCACTGAAGGGCGTCGGCCTGCTGGTCCAGGTCAACAACCTGACCGACTCGGCGTACGAGACCTACAACGGCGATCACCGCAAGCAACTCGAGTATCACAAGTACGGCCGTACGGTCCTGGTTGGCGCGAACTACAAGTTCTAAGCGTCTGCAAGGCAAGATGGTCGACAGCCCCGCCGCGAAAGTGGCGGGGTTTTTTACTTTTTACGGTGGAAACTGCACCACCGGCCCGCTCGCCTTCCAGTCCGGCGGGACGAACGCGCCAACGCCGGGGTCACGCCAACGCCGGGGTCAGGTCTGACATTCGGCCATTTTGCTGGGGTCAGGTCTGACATTCGGACATTTTGCCGGGGTCAGGTCTGACATCCCGACAGTTTGCCGGGGCAGGTCTGACATCCCGACAGTTTTCGACGGATCTCGTGCATGAGTACGCTAGTCGCGTTGATCAGGCCAGTGGCGTCTTGAGTCGTCGACTGGTTTATGCGGCCCGAAATGTCCGAATGTCAGACCTGACCCCACCGTTTTGTCCGAATGTCAGACCTGACCCCAGTATTTTGTCCGAATGTCAGACCTGACCCCAGCATTTTGTCCGGGCAATGAGGGTGAATTTGTGTTCGGCAAGGCACGGCGCGTGGCGAAATTAGCACGTGTCGGGCGTCAAGAGAGTAAACTGTCACCTTTACGCGTTAATTAAGTGAGCAACTCCATGTCCGACACCCCCCTTCCGCAGTTTTCCGACCTGAACCTTTCGGCCGCCGTACTCAAGGTGATCAAAGAAGTCGGCTACGAAACGCCATCGCCGATCCAGGCCGCCACCATCCCGCTGCTGCTGGCCAATCGCGACGTGCTCGGACAGGCCCAGACCGGGACCGGCAAGACCGCCGCCTTCGCGCTGCCGATCCTGTCGAACCTCGACATCAAGCAGCACTCGCCACAGGCGCTGGTGCTGGCGCCCACCCGCGAACTGGCGATCCAGGTCGCCGAGGCGTTCCAGACCTACGCCGCGCACATCAAGGACTTCCACGTGCTGCCGATCTACGGCGGCCAGAGCTACGGCCCGCAGCTGTCGGCCTTGCGCCGCGGCGTACACGTCGTCGTCGGCACGCCAGGGCGCGTGATCGATCACCTCGACAAGGGTTCGCTCGACCTGTCCAAGCTGAAGACGCTGGTGCTCGACGAAGCCGACGAGATGCTGCGCATGGGCTTCATCGACGACGTCGAACAGATCCTGCAAAAGACCCCGGCCACGCGCCAGACCGCGCTGTTCTCGGCCACGATGCCGTCGGCGATCAAGCGCATCGCCAAGACCTACCTGCGCGATCCGGCCGAAGTGACCGTCGCCGCCAAGACCGGCACCGCCGACAATATCCGCCAGCGCTACTGGATGGTCAGCGGCATGCAGAAGCTCGAGGCGCTCACCCGCATCCTCGAAGCCGAGCCGTTCGACGGCATGATCATCTTCGCCCGCACCAAGCTCGGTACCGAAGAACTGGCAACCAAGCTGCAGGCGCGCGGCTTTGCCGCCACCGCCATCAACGGCGACATGCAGCAGACGCAGCGCGAGCGTACCATCGCTCAGCTCAAGGAAGGCAAGATCGACATCCTGGTCGCCACCGACGTCGCCGCCCGCGGTCTCGACGTCGAGCGCATCAGCCACGTCATCAACTACGACGTGCCGTCCGATCCGGAAAGCTACACCCACCGCATCGGCCGCACCGGCCGTGCCGGCCGCAGCGGCGAGGCAATCCTGTTCATCACCCCGCGCGAGCAGGGCCTGCTCAAGGCGATCGAGCGCGCCACCCGTCAGCCGGTGTCGCCGCTGACGCTGCCGACGGTGAAAACCATCAACGACGTTCGCATCGCCAAGTTCAAGGACCAGATCACCGAGACGCTCGCCGCCGGCGGCATCGACGTGTTCCGCACCCTGATCGAAGAGTACGAGCGCGAACTGAATGTGCCGGCAGTGGAAATCGCCGCGGCGCTGGCCAAGCTGGCGCGCGGCGACGTGCCGCTGCTGCTTGAAAAGCCGGACCGCAGCGCCAAGGCCGCGCCGGTGTGGGAAGAGCGTCCGGCCCGCGCACCGCGCGCCGACGCGCCGCCGATGCGTTCCGATCGCGGCGACGCGCCGGCCTTCAAGCGCGAGCGCACCATGCGTCCAGCCGAAGACGGCATGGGCACGTTCCGCATCGAAGTCGGTCACTCGCACGGCGTCAAGCCGGGCAACATCGTCGGCGCCATCGCCAACGAAGCGGGCATCGAATCGAAGTACATCGGCCGCATCGAAATCTACGACGACTACAGCACGCTCGACCTGCCGGCCGATATGCCGCCTGACCTGATCGACCACCTGAAGACGGTGTGGGTGGCGGGCCAGCAGCTCAACATCACCCGCGACGGCGAGCCGCCTGCGGTGAAGAAGGCCGCCGGTGCGTTTGCCGGTCCTAAAAAGGCGGCGGGCGATCGCCGCTTCGCCGAAAAGGCGGGCTACGCCAAGGGGCCGAAGAAGGAACACCGCAAGGGTCCGCCGAAAGCGGAGTAAGCTGCGAAGGGCGCCTGTGGCGCCCTTTTTTTCATCTCAACTTTCAATGGACGCCGCATGACCCGCTCAATTCTCGCCGAACACCACATCCATCCGGCCATCCGCCAGGCCATCTCCGAGCGCAACGCCGATATCGTGCGCGAGGTGCAGGGCGCTGTCGCCGGCAACGACGTGGTGGTGGTCGGCATGCAGCTCAATCCGTTCCCGAAGAAGGCGCGCAAGGCGCTCGATGCCATTGCGGCGCCGTACAAGTACCTCGAGTATGGCAGCTACCTGAGCCAGTGGCGGCGCCGCAACGCGCTGAAGATGTGGACCGGCTGGCAGACTTTCCCGATGGTGTTCGTCAAGGGCACGCTGGTCGGCGGCGCCGGCGAACTGCAGCGGCTGATCGACAGCGGCGAGTTCGCGCGCATGCTGGCGCTGCCCTGAGCTGCTCTCAGCGTCCCGGGCGTATCGCCGTCAGCGACTGATGTTCGCTACGGCTGGACGGCACATACGCCAGCTGCGCGGCGCGCACTTCCTGGCCGGACCGCACGGCCATATTGACCTCGGCGAGAAAGGCGTTTACCCTCGCCTGGACCGCCAGCATCGACGTTATCTCTCTCGACTCGATATCGGCCGCGTAGCGCGGATCGGCGATGTAGCGACGCACTTCGAGCGGCGCGCCGCCCATTGCACCATGCGTCGCTGGGAAACGTTCGATCGTCAGCTTGCAGCCAGCCTCCGCTTTCAGGCCGGTGTTGTAGAAGCTGAAACCGGTCGATACGCCCAGCTTGATGCAGTCGAAACGGCAGGCGTCCCGCAGCCGTCGATGCATCTGGCGCATGCGCACCAGCTGCGCCATATTGTCGTCCGCCCGCGCTGTGCTGGATCTGGCGCCTTCCTGCAAGCCGCGATATTCGTCCGTCTGCAGAAAATAATTCGAAAACTGCTCGTCGCGCACAACGTGCAGGGCGCGCTTGACATTGCCGGGGATAATGTCCACTTCCTGCGAACCGATCTGGAAGAAGTCGTGGCCGATTTCGATCACTGCGGAGACGGCGTTGTAGGCCAGGTGCGCCGGCGTGAACGATTCGGATATCTGCCGCGCATAGTCGGTGACCGATTTCTGCAAGGCGCGCCTGACCGCGTCGAACAGGACCATCGCACGCACCTCGATCTTATCGCGCTGCAGCTTGCGCGCGAGATGGATGACGGCCGATCCGCCGCGGCTGTGGCCCGCCAGGACGATTTCCGTATTTGGCGCTGCCTTGAGCTGGGCCTGCACGTCGGCGTACATCAGGTCCGCGATTTCCCACGTCTCCAATCCAAGTTCGTTGGGGCCGCGCAGGTAGCTTGCCGCCAGTTTGTTCTGGGTCCACAGGCTCCAGCAGAAGCCCCGGCTCATGTCGGCGTGATAGTCGGAGAAGTCATCCGGTCCGGTACCGTCGATAATGAATATCAATTTGCTCTCCTGGAGTGGACGCCCGGCGGTCTGCGCGCGAATATGGCGATTCTTGCGCGCGGGGCCAATTCAGGTAACGGGTAACACTGCTAGTGGCCGCAGCGCGAAATGTGTGATGCAAAGGAACCGCCCGTGCAAGCGCGGTTAGTAGGCCAGTGCCGGCGCATCCGCTACGGTGACGTTGTTCTCGCTCACCAGGCACCACAACACGGCCGATATGGCCAGGCAGCTGCCGCAAATGATGAACAGGATGTTCGAGTTCTCGGTCGATTTCAACACGTAGCCCACGCCGGTCGACAGCAGCTGGGGAATGACTACCGACAGGTTGAAGATCCCCATGAAAAAACCCATGCGGCTCTTGTCGACCTTCTCGCTCATGATCGCGAACGGCAGGCTCACCACCGCGCTCCAGCCGATGCCCACCACCGCCATCAGCGCGTACAACCGGTGCGGCGAGTGGCCGGCGAATGCGATCGCGAAGTAGGCCGCTGCCATGATGGCGATGCAGCCGACCTGCGTTTTCACGCGGCCGATGCGCGACGCTAGCGGCGCCAGCACCAGCGCCGGCAGCACGAAGCCGACCACGTTCATCACCGCGAACGAAATCGCGATCACGCGCCCCGACTGGGTGGCAAACGATTCGGGCGAGGTTTGTCCGTCGACGATGTGCTGCTGGATGAACGCGATGATATACACGAACATCGACTGCACGCCGATCCACGAGAAGCCATGCGCGAAGTAGATTCGCCACAGCTGGCCCCACTCCGTGCGGGTGGCAGCCACCTTGTCGTTCTTGGCCACCAGCTCGCGCGGCTCGGTGACGAAGAACATCGGCACCACCGAGAACGCGAACACGAGGACGACGCCGACCGAGATTAGGGCGTAGTTGTCGATGAAGGCGCCGATCAGGTAAGCCATCACGCCCCAGAAGCCGGAGATGGTCTGCATCCACGTGAAGCCGCGCGTGCGCGCCTCGCCGTCGGGCGTGACGTCGGCAATCAGCGCGCGGGTTGGGTTAAAGCCGATGTTGATCGACAGGTCGAGCGTGAGCGCGACGATCACCGCCACCACCAGCAGGTTGCCGATGCCAAGCACGCCGGCGACGACGTCGATGCGCGGCAGCAGGAATACCATCAGTGCCGCCAGCGTGCCGCCGATCAGGATGAACGGCCGGCGCCGGCCGCCCCAGAACCAGGCGCCATCGCTGATAAAGCCGATCAGCACCTGGCCGATGATGCCGGCCAGCGGCCCGGCCGCCCAGACGATGCCGATCTCGTGGATGTCGAGGTGGTATTTGGTGCTGAGCAGCCAGCTGAGTGCCGAAATCTGGATGCACAACGCAAAGCCCATGGCCGTCGACGGCAGGCTGATGATGGCGTTAAAGGAATTGCTCAGGCGCTTTTGCATGTCCAGCATGGTGTCCCCATCGTTGTTTTCAATTACGGGGCCGCTGTTATTTGACTACAAAACTCGCTGTTTTCGGGCCGTCGCTGCGCCGATTCTACTATGAACTGGTTTAGATTGACACTTAGAAATCGCTATGTTACTTTCCTACAAATAAGCAGATGCGCCAGCACCGCGCAGCGCAACGATATCAGAGAAAATTCGGAGACACAGATGGAAATGAAGCTACCCTCGTTGCGGCCGCGCCTGACGTTCTGGCAGTTGTGGAACATGAGCTTCGGCTTCTTCGGCATCCAGTTTGGCTTCGCGCTGCAAAACGCCAACACCAGCCGCATCTTCTCCACCCTCGGCGCCCAGCCGGACGACCTGCCGCTGTTCTGGCTTGCCGCGCCTGTCACGGGCCTGCTGGTCCAGCCGATCATCGGCTACCTGAGCGACAACACCTGGCATCCGTACTGGGGCCGCCGCCGTCCGTTCTTCTTCATCGGCGCCATCCTCGCCTCGATCGCGCTGTTCCTGATGCCCAATTCCTCGGCCCTGTGGATGGCCGTGGCGGTACTGTGGATGATGGACGCGGCGATCAACATCTCGATGGAGCCGTTCCGCGCCTTTGTCGGCGACAAGCTCGATCCTACCCAGCAGACTGCCGGCTTCGCGATGCAGACCTTCTTCATCGGCTGCGGCGCGGTGATCGCCTCGCTGCTGCCGACCATGTTCTCCGACGTATTCGGCGTCAGCAATGTGCCGGTCGGCGGCATGGTGCCCGACACGGTGCGCTACTCGTTCTACATCGGCGGCCTGGTGTTCTTCCTGTCGGTGATGTGGACGGTGTTTACAGCCAAGGAATTCCCGCCCGACGATATGGAAAAATTCAACGCCGCGCGCAAGCAGTCCAGGCACCTCGGCGTCGCGCTGCGCGACATCATCGGCGGCTTCGGGCAGATGCCGAAAACGATGGTGCAACTCGCGTTCGTCCAGTTCTTCACCTGGATCGCGCTGTTCGCGATGTGGATCTACACCGGCACCGCGATCGCCGACAACGTGTACGGCACCACCGACGCCCAGTCGCCCGCCTACCAAAGCGCCGGCAACTGGGTCGGCATCATGTTCGGCGTCTACAACGGCGTCTCCGCGCTGGCCGCATTCCTGCTGCCGGTCGTCGCCCGCGCCACCAGCCGCAAGGCGGTCCACACGGCCTGCCTGATCATCGGCGGCGTCAGCTTGGCCAGCATCTTCATGATTACCACGAAGGAGCTGCTGATCATCCCGATGATCGGCGTCGGCATCGCCTGGGCCAGCATCCTGACGATGCCGTACGCGATCCTGGCCGGCGCGCTGCCGGCCAACCGCATGGGCTATTTCATGGGGCTGTTTAACTTCTTCGTCGTGATCCCGCAGATCGTCAGCGGCCTGCTGCTCGGCTGGATGACCACCCATGTATTTGGCGGCCACACGGTGCAGACGTTGATACTCGGCGGCGCCAGCATGATCCTGGCCGGCGTGCTCACGCTGTTCGTCACCGACAAGGCAGTCGCGGCGAAGTGACCCGCGCCACGCTTTTGCCAGCTGTCGTATGGTGGAGGATTGATAACATCCAATCCATATTGAGAGCGAACAGGAGCCGCGAATGACAATCCACTCGGTAGCAAGTACGCCATACGCCGGGCAGCGCCCCGGCACGTCGGGCCTGCGCAAGAAGGTCAGCGAATTTCTTCAACCAGGCTACCTGGAAAACTTCGTCGAGGCGATTTTCCAGACCATCGGCGACTGCCGCGGCCAGACCCTGGTGCTCGGCGGCGACGGCCGCTATTTCAACCGCACCGCCGTCGGCGTGATCTTGCAGATGGCGGCCGCGCATGGGGTCGGCCGCGTGCTGGTCGGGCAGGGCGGCATCCTGTCAACGCCGGCGGTCAGCTGCGTGATCCGCAAGCACGCAGCGTTCGGCGGCATCGTGCTGTCGGCCAGCCACAATCCGGGCGGCCCTGAAGGCGACTTCGGCATCAAGTACAACATCGGCAACGGCGGGCCGGCGCCGGAAAAAATCACCGAAGCGCTCTACCTGTACACCCAGACCAACGCGCTGTACCGCATCAGCGATGCCGCCGTGCCCGACCTCGACACGGTCGGCGTGTCGCGCATCGAACAGATGGACGTAGAAGTCATTGACCCGGTATCCGACTACGCCGAACTGATGGCGTCCCTGTTCGATTTCGCCGCCATCAAGGCGCTGTTCGCCGGCGGCTTCACGATGCGCTTCGACGCCATGCATGCGGTGTGCGGCCCGTATGCGCACGCCATCCTCGAAGGCATGCTTGGCGCGCCCGCTGGCACCGTCATCAACGGCACGCCGCTGGAAGACTTCGGCGGGCACCATCCGGATCCCAATCCGGTCAACGCGGCCGAACTGATCGCCGAGATGTTCGGCGCCGCCGCGCCCGACTTCGGCGCCGCCTCCGACGGCGACGCCGACCGCAACATGATCGTCGCGCGCGGCCTGGCCGTGACGCCGTCCGACAGCCTGGCCATCATCGCCGCCAACGCCAAGCTGGCCCCAGGCTACCGCGCCGGCCTGGCCGGCATCGCGCGCTCGATGCCCACCTCCACCGCGGCCGACCGCGTCGCCAAATCGCTCGGCATACCGTGCTACGAGACGCCGACCGGCTGGAAATACTTCGGCAACCTGCTCGACGCCGGCATGGTCACGCTGTGCGGCGAAGAGAGTTACGGCACCGGTTCGAGCCATATCCGCGAAAAGGACGGCCTGTGGGCGGTGCTGTTCTGGCTCAACCTGCTCGCCGCCAGCGGCAAGCCGGCCGCCACGCTGGTGCGCGAGCACTGGGCCACGTTCGGCCGCAATTACTATTCGCGCCACGACTACGAGGCTGTCGACGCCCAAGCCGCGGAAGCCATGATGGCGCACCTGCGCGGCCAGCTCGGGCAACTGGCCGGCCGGCAGCTCGATGGCTTCACCGTCGCGCTGGCCGACGATTTCGTCTACACCGACCCGGTCGACCTGTCGGTGACGAGCAAGCAGGGCGTGCGCATCGTCATGACGGACGGCTCGCGCATCGTGTTCCGCCTGTCCGGCACCGGCACCGAAGGCGCCACCATCCGCCTGTACCTGGAAAAATACGAGGCCGACCAGGCACGCCACGCTATCGATCCGCAGCAGGCGCTCGCCGGCCTTGCCACCATTGCGGCCAATTTGTCGCAACTGAAGACGCGCACCGGGCGCGATCATCCAACCATCGTCACCTGAAAGAACCCAACGCATGAAGTTATCCGTCCTTGCCGTATCCGTCGCCCTCGTCGTTGGTGCAGCCGCCACTCCGGCGCTGGCAAAGCAGCCGTTCTCGTGGAATAACGCCACCATCTATTTCCTGATGACGGACCGCTTCAACAACGGCAACCCGGCAAACGATCATGCGTACGGCCGCAAGGACGATGCGGCGCCACTGCGCGGCTACATGGGCGGCGACCTGGCCGGCGTCACCGCCAAAATCAGGGAAGGGTACTTCCGTGACCTTGGCGTCGACGCCATCTGGATCACCCCGCCGGTCGAGCAGATTCACGCCGGCACCGACGAAGGCACCGGCAAGTCGTACGGCTTTCACGGCTACTGGGCCAAGGACTTCACCAGCATCGACGCCAGCCTCGGCACCGAGGCGGACATGCGCGAACTGGTCGACACCGCGCACGCCAACGGCATCCGCGTGCTGCTCGACGTGGTAATGAACCATACGGGACCGGTGACCAGCGAAGACCCTGCGTGGCCGGCCGACTGGGTGCGCACCGGCCCCGCCTGTACCTACAAGGACGCCGCCACCACCATCGACTGCACGCTGGTGGCCAACCTGCCCGATATCCGCACCGGCAGCAACGCCGCGGTCAGGCTGCCGCCCGCGCTGGCGGCGAAGTGGAAGGCGGAAGGGCGCTACCAGCGCGAAGTCAAAGAGATCGACGACTTTTTCAAGCGCACCGGTTACCCGCGCGCGCCGCGCTACTACCTGATCAAGTGGCACGCCGACTGGGTGCGCAAGTACGGCTTCGACGGCTTTCGCGCCGACACCGCCAAGCACACCGAGGCGCGCATCTGGAAGGAGCTCAAACAGGTCGCCGGCGCCGCGCACGAAGAGTGGAAGCGCGCCAATCCGGCCAAGCGACTCGGCAACGACAAGTTCTTCATGACGGCCGAAGTCTACAACTACGCGATCCAGCATGGCCGCAAGTTCGACATGGGCGGCGGCCAAACGGTCGACTTCTTCGAGAACGGCTTCGACAGCCTGATCAACTTCAGCATGAAGGAAGACGCACAGAAGGGCGCCGAGGCGCTGTTCTCCAGCTATTCGGCCGCGCTGAACGGACCGCTGGCCGGCTACTCGGTGCTCAATTACGTCAGCTCGCATGACGACGGCTCGCCGTTCGACCCCTTGCGCACGCGGCCCTTCGAGGCCGCCACCAAGCTGATGCTCGCTCCGGGCGCCGCGCAGATTTATTACGGCGACGAGACCGCACGCCTGCTGCGCTTTGACGGCGCCGAGGGCGACGCCAAGCTGCGCAGCTTCATGAACTGGGACGACCTGGCGAAAAACGCGCAGCGCGCCGGCTACCGCGTGGCCGATGTGCGCGACCACTGGGCCAGGCTGGGACAGTTCCGACGCGCCCACCTTGCAGTCGGCGCCGGCGTGCACCAGATGATCCAGCACTCGCCTTACGTGTTCAAGCGAACCTACGACAAGCAGGGCGTGAGCGACAAGGTGGTGGTGGCGCTAGGCCTGGCGACAGACAAGCCGGCCAGCATTCCGGTGCGCGGTGTATTTGGCGATGGACAGACGGTGCGCGATGCCTATTCCGGCACCAGCGCGGTGGTCGCCGGCGGCATGGTGCAGTTCCCGGCGCAAAACGCCATCGTCCTCATTTCGCACTAGAAGCTTGAAGAAGTCTGACACTATGTGTCAGACCACGGTGATGGCCTAATAGTTCGGCGAAAGGGCGCCGATTGTGTGTTTTGATGTATTTCATTCAATAGGGTATGCTACGCGCCAACCGTGAAGCTTCACTCCGATGCCCCGTCAACTGCGATGATCAAAGACCTCGACTCCGAACAGAAATACAGCCGCACCGCCTATGCGGACGGGCCGCGCCTGCTGGCCGACATCGGCGCCACGCATGCGCGCTTCGCGCTTGAGACGGCGCCTGGCGTATTGCGCGCGGTGCGCGTGCTCAAGTGCGACGACTTCACCGGCATCGTGCCGCTGCTGCACTCCTACCTGGCCGATCATGCCGGCACGCGCATCAACCACGGCGCCTTTGCGCTGGCGAACCCGATCAGCGGCGACATGATCCGCATGACCAATCGCGACTGGCAGTTTTCGACCGATGAGGTGCGGCGCGAACTGGGCCTGAACACGCTGCTGATCGTCAACGACTTCACTGCGCTGGCGATGTCGCTGCCTGGTTTGTCGGGCCAGGACGTGATGCAGGTCGGCGGTGGCGCGCCGGCGGCGAACGCGGTGATTGGCGTGCTGGGGCCTGGCACCGGGCTTGGCGTATCGGGCGTGATCCCGACGCTGGACGGTTTCGTCACGCTCGGCAGCGAAGGCGGGCACGTCAACTTTGCGCCGGCCGACGAGCGCGAGTTCGCTATCCTGCAGTTTGCCTGGAAGGAGTGGCCGCACGTATCGAACGAGCGCCTGATCTCCGGTCCCGGCATGGAGATCATTTACCGCGCGCTGGCCGAGCGCAACGGCGTGGCGACGGCCGGGCGCAGTTCGCCCGACATCATCACCGGTGCTCTCGAGGAGCGCGACGGGCTGTGCCTCGAAGTGCTGGAGTGCTTCAGCGGCATGCTGGGCGGCGCCGCCGCCAACCTGGCGGTGACGCTGGGCGCCTTCGGCGGCGTGTTCATTGGCGGCGGCATCGTGCCGCGCATGGCCGAGTGGTTCGCGACGTCGCCGTTTCGCGCGCGCTTCGAAGCGAAGGGGCGCTTCACCGACTACCTGGCGCAGATCCCGACCTACGTCATCATGACGCCGAACCCGGCGTTCTATGGCGTGGCCACCATCCTGTCCGAACACCTGCGCGGGCGCAGCGGCGCCAACACGCTGATGGAGCGGGTGCAGCACCTGCAGCACGAGCTGTCGCCGGCGGAGCAGCGCGTCGCCACGCTGGTGCTGGAGCATCCGCGCAAGGTGCTCGGCGAGCCGATCGCCGAAATCGCGCGGCTGGCCGAAGTGAGCCAGCCCACCGTGATCCGCTTTTGCCGCTCGCTCGGCTTCCTGGGCCTGGCCGACTTCAAGCTTAAATTTGCCAGCAGCCTGACCGGCACGATCCCGGTGCGCCACAGCCAGGTGCGTGTCTCCGACAGCACTCACGACCTGTCGGCGAAGGTGATCGACAACACCGTGTCGGCGATCCTCAAGTTCCGCGACCAGCTCGATGTCGTGTCGATCGATCGCGCGATCTTGTTGCTGCGCGCGGCGAACCGCGTCGAGTTTTACGCGATGGGCAATTCGCGCGTCGTCGCGCTGGACGGGCAGCACAAGTTCTTCCGCTTCCGCATCCCGACGTCTGCGTATGGCGACTCGCACCTGTTCACGCTTGCCGCCGAACTGCTCAAGCCGGGCGACGTCGTCATCGCCATCTCGACATCGGGCGAGCTGCCGGAGCTGTTGGCCGCGGTCGACACCGCGCGCGCGGCCGGCGCCGACGTCATCGCCATCACCAGCAGCAAATCGGCGCTGGCGAAAAAGGCCAGCATCTGCCTGGCGGTCGATCACAGCGAAGACAGCACCACGTTCCTGTCAATGATCTCGCGCATTCTGCAGCTGCTGCTGATCGACATCATGTCGGTCGGGATCTCGCTCGCCGCGCCGGAAGAGGGCGAGCCGGACGCGCGGCGCCTGATGATTTCGCACCTGGACCTGTAACTACTGGACGAACACCACCGCAGTGCGCGCCGGGATGGTGAATACGCCCGCGGCGCTGTCATACGTGGCGGATTTCGCGCGCGGGTCGGCGCGGTGTGCCGGATGCAGGCGGTACCGCTTCGCCTTCTCCGCATCAACCGTGATCGTATGCGCGACCTTGTCGACGTTGATGAAGTAGCAGATGTCCTGGAACGCCGCGCCCGGATAGCCTTTGCCGTCGAGGTGGGCGGCGATCACGGTCGGCACCTGGCCAGGCCCGGTGTTGTGGAAGCGAAGGCGCCGTTCGATGTCGGCCGCGCTACGCAGCCGGAACAGCGACGAACTCGCGCGGATGGCGAGCAGGTCGCGGAAGACGTCGCGCGCAAAGGCGATGTCCGCCGGCGCCGGCTTGAGCGCCGGATTGGCCAGCAGCGGCAAGATCCACGCATAGTCCGCGCCGTTGTCGCCGGCGGGCGGCGCGCCGGTGCCGAAGTAGTTGTCCTGGTAGCTCCAGTCGACGCGGTTGAACCAGTCGCCTGAATTGAAGCTGTTGCGGTCGAGCGATTTCGAACGCAGCGTATCGACGCCGGCGTGGAAGTAAGCCACGCCCTGGCTGAAGGCGTTGATCGCCGCGCCGAGCATCTGCACGCGCGCGCGGTCGGCGCTGGAGGTCGCCAGCGGCAGCTTGAAGACGTTGATGTCGTACAGCGTCTGGTTGTCGTGGTTCTCGATGTAGTTGACCGCTTCGGCCGGTTCGCTGGCGTAGCCGGCGCTCTGGCCGTTGTAGTCGATATCCTCCAGGCGCCGGGTCGCCCCGTCATGGGTCACAAGTGGATAGCTGCGCACCGAGCCGGCAAGGCCGACCTTGACCATGTCGGATGCTCGGAGAAGATCGGCGGACGGCCGCGTGTCGGCCAGCGCATTCGGGTCGAACACCAGGCCGTTGATATAGCCCTGCAGCTTGAACAGCTTGTCGCCGGCATCGCTGGCGGCGCCGCCGCGCACGGCATCGCGCGCGCGGTCGCTGAAGGTGCCGATGCCGGACCCGTTCAGCGACAGCTGCGAAGCCTGCACGAAGCGCTTGCCGTCGGCCACTTCGCCGAAATTCCAGCCTTCCCCGATCAGCTGGACGTGGCGGCCGGCGGCGCGGTCGACCTGCCGCTGCAGTTGTTCCATCACGGCGCGCGGCTGGTGGCCCATCAGGTCGAAGCGGAACGAATCGATCCGGTAGTGCTTCGTCCACAGCACCGCCGAATCGATCATCAGCTTGCCCATCATGCGGTTTTCGGTGGCGGTGTTGTCGCAGCAGGTGGATCGCTCGACCACGCCGACGTCGTTGAGGCGATGGTAGTACCCCGGCACGATGCGGTCGAGCACCGACTTCTCGTCCTGGCCGGAGCGGAACGTATGGTTGTAGACGACGTCCATGCCGACGCGCAGGCCGATGCGGTGCAGGTTCATCACCATCTCGCGCGTTTCGACGATGCGGCGAGCACCGTCATGCGGGTCGCTGGCGTAGCTGCCTTCCGGCGCGTTGTAGTGGAAGGGATCGTAGCCCCAGTTGAAGCAGTCCGCATCGGCCTTGCGCATGACCAGCGCCTGCTGCTCCATGCCATCCGGCTTGCCGGCCACGGACTCTGCGCGGCAGCCGCTTTCCGGCACGCTGCCGATGTCGTAGACCGGCAGCAGGTGAACGTCGGTCAGGCCGGCGCGTGCCAGCGCCGCCAAATGCCGCATGCCGTTCGAGCCGGCTTCGCCGAAGGCGCCGTACTTGCCGCGGCTTGGCGCGCTGACGGTGGCGTCGTTGATGGAGAAGTCGCGCACGTGCAGTTCGTACACCACCATGTCGGTCTGCGCCTTGACGGCGTTCGGCGCCGCGCTTCGGTTCCAGCCGCGCGGTTTGAGCGCCGGCGAATCGAGGTCGGCAATATAGCTGCGCTTCGAATCGGTGGTGAGGCTGACGGAATATGGATCGGTGACCAGGTTGCGCACGATGCCGGCGCCGTCGACCGCGACGTCGACCAGGTAGGTGTAGTACTTGCCGGACAGGTCGGCCTGCGCCGCGGCGCTCCAGGTGCCCGAGCGCGGATCGCGCCGCATCGGCGCGATGGCGGCGGCGCGCGAACTGCCGCTGTCGTAGGTGCAGACGGCGACACGCTGGGCGGTCGGCGCCCACAGTGTGAAAGCGGTGCGGCGCTCGCCGACGCTGACCCCCAATTGTGCCGTGCCGGCCGCAGCGAACAGGTCGTCGAGCGCGCCGGCTGACTGGACGCGGGTAGCTGCGAGGACCTTGCCGTCTGCTCCTTCGCGCACCAGTATCAGTTGCTGGCGGTGCAGCGCGGGCAAGCGGGGCAGGTCGGCGGCCCTGACGGCGACGACGGCGCCGGCAGCCACATACTGAAAGCGCGCGGGCACGGCATCGGTGACGGCGTCGAGCGTCAGTGCGCCGTCAGCGCCGGTGACGACGGCGCCGGGCCTTGCGTTGATCGATCCGATGGCGGAGAAGTACAGCTTGAAGACGCCGGCGGCATCGATGCCCGGCCACTTGGCGAGGCGGCGGTCGAGCCAGACGGCGCGCGCCTCGAAGCGTTCGCCGGAGGCATGCAGGATGGTCTGGTGCGAACTGGCGTCGCATGCCGCCAGCGGAATGTCGGCCGCGGCGGCCGCAGCGGCTGCGGCGCACAGCAGCGCGCCGCAGCCCGCGACGACGACGCGGACCCGGCGCGCGCGGTTGACCATGTCAGACCCGATAGTTGTTGGTCATGCGGTAGCGGGTCGCATACCAGCCGAAGATGATGGCGGCAACCAGCGCGAACGCGGCGAAGAAATACATCTGAAAGGCGATGACGCCGATGCCGCTCTCGCTGATGTAGCCAACTACCGCGTCGTTCTTGACGCTCTTGTTGACGATCAGGACCCACAGACTGCCGACCGTGACGGCCAGGTACCACAGCGACATGATGGTGCCCTTCATCGACGGCGGCGCCTGGCTGTAGGCAAATTCGAGACCGGTGGCCGACACCAGCACTTCGCCCATCGTCAGGATCGCGTATGGCAGGATCTGCCACATCATCGACGTCGGCGTGCCGCCGTCCATCTGGCTCTGGATCATGCCGATGACAACCCACGCCAGCGCGGTGAAGACGATGCCGGCGGTCATGCGCCGCAGGGCGGTGACCTCGATGCCCATGCGGGCGATCGCCGGGAACAGCACCATGTTGTTAAACGGGATCAGGATCATCACCAGCAGCGGGTTCAATGCCTGCATCTGCGCCGGCAGGAACTTGAAGTCGCTGCCGAAGAAATTGAAGGTCGGCTGGACCATCGAGTTGGCCTGCACGATCCAGGTCGAGGCCTTCTGGTCGAACAGCGACCAGAAAGGCGTCACCAGGGCGAACACGATGAGGATGCGCAGCACGGCGCGCACGCCGTCGACCGCTTCGTCGGGGTGAGAGCCGCGCGCGCGTTCGAGCTGGATCGACGTGCCCCAGCCGCCGAACGCGATGACCAGCACCAGCGCGGTACAGGCGCTGATGACGAAACCCCACGACGGCGACATCGCCAGCGAGATCAGGGCGCCGACGGCGCCGACACTGGCGATGCCCAGGCCCCAACGGGTGCTGCCGGGTTTGTGCGCCAGCAGGGCCGTGCGCGACACGCGCATGAACGAGTGCGGGTTGGCCGGCGCCGGTGGGACGTGCACGTACTTGCGCTTGCCGAGCCAGAAAATGAAGGTGGCGATGAACATCAGGATGCCGGGAATGCCGAAGGCGACCGAAGGGCCGTAGCTCTTCAGGAAGTACGGCATCAGCAGCGAGGCGAAGAACGAGCCGAAGTTGATCATCCAGTAGAACGCGTCGAACACCTGCTTGGCGCGGTGCTTGTTGGTCTGGTCGAACTGGTCGCCGACGAACGAGGCCACCAGCGGCTTGATGCCGCCCGAGCCGAGCGCGATCAGGAACAGGCCGAAGTAAAAGCCATTGAGGTTGTCGTCGAACGCGGCCAGGCAGGCGTGGCCGGCGCAGTAGATGAGGCTCATCCAGAACACGGTATTGTATTTGCCGAAGAAGCGGTCGGCGATCCAGCCGCCCAGCAGCGGGAAGAAGTAGACCCCGATGACGAAGGTATGGAAGATGTGCTTCGCTTCACCGGCGCGGTCGGCCTCCGGCAGGAACATCAGCAAGGTGCTGATCAGGAACGGCGTGAGGATGTTGCGCATGCCGTAAAAGCTGAAACGCTCGCAGCCTTCGTTGGCGATGATGTAGGGGATCTGCCGGGGCATTTTCCCGGTGCCTTGCTTGCTTGCGGCCTGCGGATCGAGCGTAGCTTCCTGCGACATTGATGTCCCCTCAATTTTTAAATTAGACGCGATCCTAAGCTGAAGCCGCGTTACTGGCAACTGAATAATGCGCCGTCGAATAAAAACGCAAGAATAGATGTAGTTAAACTACCCAGAGTACCATCGAATTTTATTCGAATTCACCGTAACATCATGATCTTTAAACGTTTTGTTGGTTTATGGAGTCGGTGCGGCGGAATTGAAAAAACTGTTGGGCTGATGTATATTATGTACAAATTTTCACATCGATTTGGACGACCATGAACCTCCCAGACTCGCCGTGGTGGCGCGAAGCCATCATCTACCAGGTTTACCCACGCAGCTTCCTCGATACCACCGGCGACGGCGTGGGCGACCTGCCCGGTATCACGGCCAAACTCGATTACATCGCGGCCCTGGGCGTCGACATCGTGTGGATTTCGCCGTTCTTCAAGTCGCCGATGAAGGACTTCGGCTACGACGTGTCGGACTACTGCGACGTCGATCCGCTGTTTGGCACACTGGCCGATTTCGATCAGCTGATCGCCAAGGCGCACGACCTGGGACTGAAGATCATGATCGACCAGGTGCTGTCGCACACGGCGGAGGAGCACCCGTGGTTTGCCGAAAGCCGCAGGAGCGGCGACAATCCGAAGGCCGACTGGTACGTGTGGGCCGATCCGCGCCCGGACGGTAACCCGCCCAATAACTGGCTGTCGGTGTTCGGCGGTTCGTCGTGGCAGTGGGACAGCCGGCGCAAGCAGTACTTCCTGCATAACTTCCTGGCCAGCCAGCCGGACATGAACTTCCACAATCCCGACGTGCAGCAGGCGCACCTCGACAACCTGCGCTTCTGGCTGGCGCGCGGCGTCGACGGCGTGCGCATGGACGCCTGTAATTTCCACTTCCACGATCCTGAACTGCGCAGCAATCCACCGGCGCTCACGCGCGACACGGCCACCGTCACCGACGTCAATCCGTACGGCATGCAGGCACACGTGTACGACAAGACGCGCCCGGAGAACATCGACTACCTGAAGAAAATTCGCACGCTGCTCGACGAATTCGGCGCTATCGCGATCGGTGAAGTGGGCGCCGACGACGCGCTGGCGGTGATGGCCGACTACACCGCCGACGGCGACAAGCTGCACCTGGCGTACAGCTTCAATTTGCTGACGCCCGAATTCTCGGCGCGGCACATCCGCACCCAGGTCGAGCAGTTCGAAGCGCGCGTCAAGGGCGGCTGGGCTTCCTGGTCGGTCGGTAATCACGACAGCGTGCGCGTGATGACGCGCTGGGGCGGCCCCAAACCTTCGCCAGCGCTGGCGAAGGTGGTGCTGGCCATGCAGCTCTCGCTGAAGGGCACGCCTTGCCTGTACCAGGGCGACGAGCTGGCGCTGACCGAAGCGGACGTGCCATACGACCTGCTGCAGGACCCGTACGGCATCACCTTCTGGCCCGAGTTCAAGGGCCGCGACGGCTGCCGCACGCCGATGCCGTGGACTGCCGACACACCGAATGCCGGCTTCACTACCGGCACACCGTGGCTGCCGGTCGATCCGGCGCACCTCGCGCAAGCGGCATCACGCCAGGAAGCCGATCCCGATTCGACCCTGAATGCGGCGCGCCGCCTGATCGCATGGCGCCGCGGCCAGCCGCAGCTGACGCGTGGCGACATCGTCTTCTTCGACGCGCCCGAACCGGTGCTGGCGCTGCGGCGCGACCTGGCCGGCCAACCGGGGCTGCTGGCGGTGTTCAATCTCGGTCCCGACACGGCCAGCTTCGACTGGCCTGAGGCGCAGGGCGCGACCGCGCTGTCGGGCCACGGCATGGATGGCGACGTCGCCGCCGGCGTGGTGACGCTGCCTCCGTTCGGCGCCTGGTTCGGCACTGCGCACGAATGAGCAGCGCCGCCGACACGACCAAGACCGGGCGCACCGCATTTGCCGACGGCCCGCGCCTGCTGGCCGATATCGGCGCGACCCACGCGCGCTTCGCGCTGCAGACGGCGCCCGGCGTGTTCGGCTCGGTGCGGGTGCTCAAGTGCTGCGACTTCGACGGCATTGTGCCGCTGCTGCGCTTCTACCTGGCCCCACATGCCGGCGTGACGCTCAATCATGCGGCGCTGGCGGTGGCCAATCCGGTGACGGGCGACCAGGTGCGCATGACCAATCGCGACTGGCAGTTTTCGACCGATGCGGTGCGCCGCGAGCTTGGCCTACAGACGCTGTTGATCGTCAATGATTTCACCGCGCTGGCGATGGCGCTGCCAAGCCTGAAAGCGGAAGACCTGATGCAGGTCGGCGGCGGCGTGGCGGCGGCGAACGCGGTGGTCGGCGTGCTTGGGCCGGGCACGGGGCTGGGCGTGTCGGGCGTGATTCCGACCGTCGACGGCTTCGTCACGCTTGGCAGCGAGGGTGGCCACGTCAACTTCGCGCCGGCCGACGAGCGCGAATTCGCCATCCTGCAGTACGCGTGGAAGGAGTGGCCGCACGTATCGAACGAGCGGCTCATTTCCGGGCCGGGGCTGGAGATCATCTACCGCGCGCTGGCGGAGCGTAACGGCTTGCAGGCGACAGGGCGCGGCGCGCCGGACATCATCAGCGGCGCGCTGGAGCAGGGCGATGCGCTGTGCCTCGAAGTGCTCGACTGCTTCTGCGGCATGCTGGGCGGCGCGGCGGCGAACCTGGCCGTGACGCTGGGCGCATTCGGCGGCGTGTTCATCGGCGGCGGCATCGTGCCGCGCATGGGCGAGTGGTTCGCCGGCTCGCCGTTTCGCGCCCGCTTCGAGGCGAAGGGACGCTTTACCGACTACCTGGCGCAGATTCCGACGTACGTGATCAGCGCCGACAATCCGGCCTTCTTCGGGGTGGCGACGATCTTGTCGGAGCACCTGCGCGGGCGCAGCGGCGCCAACACGCTGACCGAGCGGATCGGCCACCTGCAGCACGAACTGACGCCGGCCGAGCAGCGCGTGGCCAAGCTGGTGCTCGAGCAGCCGCGCCTTGTGCTGGGCGAGCCGATCGCCGACATCGCGCGGCTGGCCGAAGTGAGCCAACCGACCGTGATCCGTTTTTGCCGATCGCTGGGTTTTTTGGGACTGGCCGACTTCAAGCTGAAGTTCGCCAGCAGCCTGACCGGCGCCATCCCGGTGCGCCACAGCCAGGTGCGCAACAGCGACAGTACGCACGACCTGTCGGCCAAGGTGATCGACAACACGGTGTCGGCGATCCTGAAGTTCCGCGACCAGCTTGACGTGCGCTCGCTCGACCGCGCCATCGAGCTGGTGGCCCATGCCAAGCGGGTCGAGTTTTACGCGATGGGAAATTCGCGCGTGGTGGCGCTCGATGGCCAGCACAAGTTCTTTCGCTTCCGGATTCCGACCGCCGCGTATGGCGACTCGCACCTGTTCACGCTGGCGGCCGAACTGCTGAAGGCGGGCGACGTCGTGATCGCGATTTCGAATTCGGGACGGCTGCCCGATCTGCTGGCGGCGGTCGACGCGGCGCGCGCGGCCGGCGCCGACGTCATCGCCATTACCAGCAGCGGCTCGCCGCTGGCGAAGAAGGCGAGCGTGTGCCTGGCGGTCGACCATGCGGAAGACAGCACGACGTTCCTGTCGATGATTTCACGGATCTTGCAGCTGCTGCTGATCGACATTGTCTCGGTCGGCATTTCGATCGACGGACAGGCCGGGCAGCGCGATCCCGACGGCGAGGACCAGCGCAGATTGCTCATTTCGCACCTGGACAGCTAGGCAATAGCGCTTGGGGTTGGCGCCACCGGCCGAGGGAGGGGGCATCGCCATCGCGTTCCACGTACGACAGCGTTGTTTGTCATCGGCCAGCGGCAGAGGCAACAATAAGCGGCCGCGAGGCAGCGGCGTTGAGATGCCTCAATCGTGCCGGACTAGTTGGCGCTGATGCGCGCGAGCGGCTGCTTGTCCTTGCGCCATTGATCGAGCGTCATCGTCGTATCGGTCGCTGCGTCCTCGACCAGGATGTCGTTGCCGCTCTCGGCGACCAGGAAACTTTCCCAGCGGTGGGCGGCATCGGCGCCGTTCTCGACGAAGCTCAGCTGGAAGTAACGCTTGCCGTCGATCAGCTTCGGATTGGCATCGTATTCAATCAGCGCGCCGCGGACCTTGCCGCCGGACGATTTTTCGAGATGGCTGGACCATGCCTTCAATTCCGGCAAGGCCATCAGCGCAGCCATCGCCTGCTGCTTGCTGCGCGGCTGGGCGTCCGTTGTGGCCACCGCGGCCGCCGGCGCTACCGGTGCGGCGGGCTTGTCGCCGCGGCATCCGAAGATCGTCGCACTTACCGAAATGATAACGACCAGCCCCAGGAACTGTACTCGTTTTGACGGCGCATCTCGCTTTTGCATTGGGCTCACCCTGAATAGTATCGATCCATACTAAACGAAATATAGGTTTTCGGCAACATTTCTTAATCAAAAGCGATGCTCGCGTGCAATTCCGTTAAAACCGGAGCCAGCAACTGGTCTGACCCCGGATTTGCAACTAGCGTGCGAGGGCGCCGTGGGCGCGCATGGTTTGCTCGAGCAACCTGGCCAGCTCGGGGCTCGGCGCGGCGACGGCCGGCCCGCCCAGGTGCTGGTGCAACATGCGCTGCAGCAGGTACACGTAGGCCTGGCGCGTCAGCGGCTTGCGCGGATTGTGGCCTTCGTCCGGTTCCACCAGCAGGCTGACGGGCTTGCCGGCGCCTTGCAAGGTGGCGACGTAGTCGGTGACCGCGGCGATGCTGACCATCGTGTCCTTGCCGCCAGCTATGATGAGCAGGGGCTTGGTGAGCTTGCCGGCGTTGGCCGCAGGCGACGTGTCGGCGATGCGCTTCATCAGCGCGCTGTCGCCCAGGTCGACGCCGTAGTCGACCAGCTGCACGCCGAGCGGCAATTCGCCGGGACCGGCGGGATTGCCGGCGGCGCCGCGCATGGTCTTTTCGAAGTCAGGCGGCGGCGACAGCGCCATGCCGAACTGGAACAGGTCGGGGTTGTGCGTGAGCGCCAGCAAGGTCGAATAGCCGCCGAAGGAGTCGCCGATGATCGCCAGCCGTTGCGGGTCGCCAACGCCATTGGCGACCAGCCACTTGACGCCTTCGACGATGTCGGCCTGGGCGCGGCCGTTGCCGAACTCGCCCTTCGGCGCACGGATGTACTGTTCGCCATAGCCGGTCGATGCGCGGAAGTTGGGCTGGAACACGGCGAAGCCGCGGTTGACCAGCAGCTGCACCAGCGTCTGATAGCCGCCGTCGAAGGCCGCCCACGGGCCGCCGTGCACCATCGTCAGCAGAGGCAGGCGCGCTGCATCCTTGCCCGGCGGCAGGCTCAGGTAGCCGTGCACCAGCGCGCCGTCGGAGGCGCGGTAGTGCAGCGCAATCTTGGCGGCCAGCTGCTGCTCGGGCAAGGGCGTGCCGAGCGCGCGTTCCTGCTCGAGGATTGCACGGAAGCTGCGCAGCTTGCGGTCGTATAGCCAGAAGCGCTCCTGCGGCAGGCGCGCGCCGCGCTCGGTCAGCAGCCACTGCGCGGCGTCGTCGCTGGCGTCGATGCTGATGCTGGCGTCGGGAAAGCGCTTGTCGATATCGGCGCCGGCCTGGCGCGCGGCCGCGCTGAGGCCGTAATTGCGCCGGCGCGGCGCGTCATACACGGCAAACAGGGCGGCGCCGGTGCGTGGCGACAGCTTGACGTGGTCGAGGTCGGCCAGCGCCATCGGGTCGCCGTGCAACACGCGCTGCGGCTTGCCGGCCAGGTCCACCTGGACCAGGCGCTTGCGCTCGTCGCTGCTGAGGAGCATCGTCAGCGCGCGGCCGTCGGCGGAGGCGGACACCAGCTCGCATGCACGCATGCGCTTGCATTGCGTGGCCGCCACCCACTTGCCATCTTGCCGGCGGGCGACGCGCTGGACGTAATCGGCGTCGAGCGTGCGGATGAAGCTGAGCTGGCCCTTGTCGTCCTGCAGGAAGTCGAGCAGCTTGTCGCCTTCGTACAGCACCTCGCGCGCACCGTCGGCGCCGATGCGGGCGATGCGGTGGCGCTTAGCGAGCTCGTCGTAATCTTCCACCAGCGCGCTCTGCGGCCGGGAAGTGTCGACGCGGACGAATTGCTGCTGCAGCTTGCGCTCGAAGGCGGCGATCCTGACGCTGGCGCCGTCCTTCACTTGCAACAGCGACAAGGCGTCGCCGCTGTCGACGAACAGCGCCTGGCCGTCGGCGGACCAGTGCAGCTGCGCCCGGCCGAGATCGGCGAGCAGCTGTCTTTTTTCCTGCGTGACGACGTTCATCAGTTTCAGGCTGGCGCCCTTGTCGGTCGACTCGAGGTAGGCGACCCAGGCGCCATCGGGCGACAGCTTTACTTCTCGCAACCGCGAGCGGCGGCTGAAGTCGTCATCGCCGATGCGCGGCGCGGCCGGCAAGGCCAGGTTGCGCGCGGCGATCTGTTTTAGCGAGCGCGTTTCCAGCGACGCGGGCGCGGCCTGGGCAGCCGATACGAGAACGAGTAGCGCGATGCATGCGCAGGACAGTTGTGGCAGGGACATGTTGACTCCAGGGGTGACGAAAAAGTTCAGGCGGCAGCGGGCGCCGGCGTGTGCTCGGCTGCCAGGCGCGGCGGGCGCGATTGCAGCTCCATCAGGCAGGCGAGCGCGGGCGGCCCGATCAGCAGGACGGCGGCGATCCAGCCGGCCTTGCGGCGCCGCGTTGCCGCCACTGGCCGCAGCCACCACCAGGCGGCGCCAGCCGCCAGCAGCGCGCCGAGCAACGCGGCGGCGAGCACCGGCCACGGGCGCGGGCGCAGCAGCGGCTTGACGTACGACGTCAAGCCTTTGTCGAGCACGATGCCCTTGTCGAGCAGCACGTCGGGCAGCGCAACAGCGGTGTGCAGCAGCGGCGACAGCCACCAGTCCTTGTGCTCGAACAGCAGCGAGAAGTCGTGCGCCAGCGGGCGCCGTGCCACCACTTCGGCATGGCCGGCGGCGTCGACGAACAGCACCGCCTGGGTCGAACCGGACTCGCCATTGACCATGTTGCGGCCGGGATTGAAGGACAGCAGCGTGCCGTCGAGCAGGGTGGCGATGTCGACGCGGTCGAGATCGCTCACTGGCCCCGGCAGGGCGACGCTGAACAGCTCAGTGGGCAGGACGTCGGCGTCGGCCGGTTTGGCATACGCGATCAGCCGCTCGTTGGTCAGCACGTAGATCCGCGCGCCGATCTGCTTGGCACCGCCGGCCAGCGTTTCCGGCGCCTTCAGGTCGACCAGCTTGCGCAGTTTCTGCGTGTGCGGCGCAATGGCGTAGTACTGTTGCGGCGTCATCAGGCCGCGTTCTGCCAGCATCGGCACGGCCGCGAACGGGGTAGTGTCGCCGACGCCGTTCGCACCCATCCAGCCGCGGTGGGCGGCGGTGTAGACGTCGCGGCCGCGGAACAACATCGCATCGTGGCTGAAGCTCCAGAGAATATTCTGCTTCGGGTCCGTCCAGACCAGCTGGCCCTTGTTGACGGCCTGGTTGCGCAGCGGGAACTGGCGCTCGGCCGGTTCGATGTCCGCCACGTCGAGCAACGGTATCTGACGGCGCCATTGGGGCGCGCGCTGATCGTTCGACGCCGCCAGGCCCGTGAGGAAAGCGGTGCGGCCGTCGGCGCGGGTCAGCTCGGTGAAGGCGCCGGCCGGCGGCATGGCACGGTTGAGCGGGTGGACGTCGGCCGCCATCTGGACGAACTGGTAGGCGACCGAGCCACCGACGGCGATGGCAAGGTAGAACCCGAACAGCAGCGGCAGCGAGGTGGCCAGCAAGGCGGCGCCAGTGGCGGGTGGGGCGGTGCGGTCCGGCTTGAAAGCGCCGTACACGGTGAACGCCAGCAGGGCCGTGCACAGCAGCGCCGGCAGCAACATCACGACGCCGTTCGCCAGGTGGGCAAGCATCAGGTAGGGCAGCACCAGGATAACGATCGCGCTGCGACTGCCGTTGATGACGACGAAGGCGCCCGCCAGCCAGGCGATGATGGTCAGCAGCGCCACATGGACGACCAGCAGGTAGTGGCGCAGGTCGACCGCGCCACCGCCGAGGTGATGCTTGGCCAGCACGGTGATCAGCGCGGGCAGGCCGACCGCGAACAGGATCAGCGAGGTCGAGGCAAGGGCGATGGCGCCGAAGATGGCCGCGCGCGACAACGGCCGGTGCAGCAGCCACAGCCAGCGGCCGGGCTGGCGCCAGCTGGCGAACTGATACAGCGCGAAGCCGAACCCGCTCAGCAGGTAGAGCGCGAGCGCCAGCAGCTGCTTCTCCCACGCCATCTGCAGCACGTCGTCGATGCGGCTGACAAACAATTGCAGGCACAGGTGGACCGCGGAAAAGATCAGCGCGGCGTTGCGGAAGCGGCGGCATTCGGCCAGGAACAGTTGTTTCATCGGGACTCCTCAGGCGGCAGCCGCGATGGGCGCATTGGCAATGTGGCCGCGCGCCAGGAAGCCGTTGACGGCGCGCTCCAGGCTGACCGGCATGCTGTGGACGCTGCGCGCGCCCATCAGGCGCAGGCGGGCGCCGAAGTCGTCTGCCTGGTCGAAGACGATGAAGTGGGTCAGACCGTCGATCTGCTGGACCTGCAGCACGCCGGGCAAGTGGCTGCTGTCGGGTTGGCGGAATGGGAACTCGGCCACCCACAGCTGCACCCGCTCACAGAAATCGAAGGGCGGCGACATGTGGCGCAGGGCGCCGCGCTCGAGGATGATAAGGTTGTCAGCGACGCGTTCGATCTCTTCCATCTGGTGCGAGCAGAAGATGATGGTCGCGTCGGAGTCGATGCTTGCGGACATCAGGGCTTCGAGGAAGGCGCGGCGCGCGACGACATCGAGACCGAGGGTCGGTTCGTCGAGAATGAGCAACTCGGGACTCTGCGCCAGCGCCAGCGCCAGGTTGACGCCGGCGCGTTCGCCGCGCGAGAGCTGGGAGATCAGCTGCGCCGGGCCGACGTTGAAGTTGCGCACCACTTCGGCGTAGCGCGCCTGGTTCCACTGTGGATAGAGGCGGCGCTGCATCGCGGTCAGCTGGTCGACGCGCATCCAGCCGGGCAGCGTGTGTTCCTCGTTGACGAAGCCGATGCGACCGCGCAGGGCCGGCGTCAGGTGCGCGCTGTCGCAGCCGAGAATGCTGGCGCTGCTGGCGCTGCCGGCGGTGGGCGCCTGGAAGCCTAGCAGCACGCGGAACAGCGAGGACTTGCCGGCGCCGTTGGCGCCGACGATGGCGTGCACGCCGCTGCGCTCGACCGACAGCGTCAAGCGGTCGAGGGCGCGCTTGCCCTGATAGTGCAGGCTAAGGTTGCTGGTGACGATAACGTGGTGCATCAGGCGCTCTTTTTCGGCAGGCACAGGTCGAGCTCGACGGCGACGCGGTCGAGGACGGTGGAGGCCGGATAGTCGAGGCCGATGATGTCGCCGGCGAAGCGTTGCACCGCGTCATCGAGGCGGCGCGCGCGTTCGTCGTCGGAGAGCCGCTGGCGCGGGATCGCGACGAACAGGCCGAGGCCGGCGCGCGCGTCGAGCCAGCCTTCGGTGGTCAGCTCGGTATAGGCCTTGGCGACGGTATTCGGGTTGACGGCCAGCTGCTGGGCCAGGCCGCGCACGCTCGGCAGCGCGGCGCCGACGGGCAATTCGCCGCTGGCGATCAGGCGCCGCACGCCATCGACGATCTGGCGATTGATCGGGCGCGGGTCGCCGGTGACGACTTGCAACATCAAAGGAACGCGACGGCTCATGTTGGACTCTTTACTGTACTAGCACGGTTAGTACAGTAGCACCGCCATCTCTTACCGGTCAACAACTTTTGAATGCATACAATTTGGGGTCAGACCCGTTTGTTATTCGGCCAGAAGCGGTATTTTATCGCTTGTGTTCAATTCGCCGGTCCGGGCGCCGGAAGTAGTTTGCCCAAGAGGTGAATTGCCCGTTGAAGAAACGGGTCTGACCCCATTTTTTTAGTTGCGCGCAAAAAAATGGCCACCCGGAGGTGACCATTTTGGTGTTGGCGGGAAGCGCCGTGGCGCTTCCTGACGGGCAATTACATCATGCCGTCCATGCCGCCCATGCCGCCCATACCACCCATGCCGCCCATGCCGCCGCCAGCTTGCTTGTCTTCCGCCAGCTCGCACACCATCGCGTCGGTCGTCAGCATCAGGCCAGCGATCGAGGCTGCATTTTGCAGTGCCGAACGGGTGACTTTGGCTGGATCCAGAACGCCCATTTCGACCATGTCGCCGTAGGTGCCGTTGGCAGCGTTGTAACCGAAGTTACCCGTGCCAGCGAGCACTGCAGCAACCACAACCGATGGCTCTTCGCCGGCGTTTTGCACGATCATGCGCAGAGGCTCTTCCATCGCGCGCAAAACGATCTTGATGCCAGCTTCCTGGTCAGGATTGTCGCCCTTGACGGTGATGTTGGCACGCGCGCGCAGCAGCGCTACGCCGCCGCCAGGAACGATGCCTTCTTCAACCGCAGCGCGGGTAGCGTGCAGTGCATCTTCAACGCGGGCTTTCTTTTCTTTCATTTCGACTTCGGTGGCAGCGCCAACCTTGATCACTGCAACGCCGCCTGCCAGCTTGGCAACGCGCTCTTGCAGCTTCTCGCGGTCGTAGTCCGACGTCGCTTCTTCGATCTGCACACGCACTTGCTTGACGCGCGCTTCGATCGATTCCGGCTGGCCGGCACCGTCGATGATGATGGTGTTTTCCTTGCCGACTTCAATGCGCTTGGCCTGGCCGAGTTCTGCCAGCGTGACCTTTTCCAGCGTCAGGCCGACTTCTTCAGCGATGACCTGGCCGCCGGACAAGACAGCGATGTCTTCCAGCATGGCCTTGCGGCGGTCGCCGAAACCTGGCGCCTTGACGGCGCAAGTCTTCAGGATGCCGCGGATGTTGTTGACAACCAGGGTTGCCAGCGCTTCGCCTTCGATGTCTTCGGCGACGATCAGCAGCGGACGGCCAGCTTTTGCAACTTGCTCGAGTACCGGCAGCAGATCACGGATGTTCGAGATCTTCTTGTCGCACAGCAGGATGAACGGGTTATCCAGGATCGCGACTTGCTTTTCCGGATTATTGATGAAGTACGGCGACAGGTAGCCGCGGTCGAACTGCATGCCTTCGACGATGTCGAGTTCGTCGTTGAGCGACTTGCCGTCTTCAACGGTGATGACGCCTTCCTTGCCGACTTTTTCCATCGCTTCAGCGATGCGCTCGCCGATCGAGTAGTCCGAGTTGGCGGAAATGGCGCCAACCTGGGCGATTTCCTTGGTGGTCGTGCATGGCTTGGAGATCTTGGCCAGCTCTTCGACGGTGGCCAGGACAGCCTTGTCGATGCCGCGCTTGAGGTCCATCGGGTTCATGCCGGCGGCAACGAACTTCATGCCTTCGCGCACGATCGCCTGGGCCAGCACGGTCGCGGTGGTGGTGCCATCGCCGGCGTTGTCGCTGGTTTTCGACGCGACTTCCTTGACCATCTGCGCGCCCATGTTCATGAGCTTGTCTTTGAGTTCGATTTCCTTGGCGACCGAGACACCGTCCTTGGTCACGGTCGGCGCGCCGAACGAGCGCTCCAGCACCACGTTGCGGCCTTTAGGGCCGAGGGTGACTTTGACTGCGTTGGCGAGAATATTGACGCCTTCAACCATCTTGGCGCGCGCTGCGTCGCCGAATACTACATCTTTAGCTGCCATGTTTTTTCTCCGTTACTTGTGGAAATTTGTCGGAATGGGGGAAGACTGATTACTTGACCAGCACGGCCATGATGTCTTCTTCGCGCATGACCAGGAGTTCTTCGCCGTCGACCTTGACGGTCTGGCCGGAGTACTTGCCGAACAGGACGCGATCGCCAACTTGCACTTCCAGCGCGCGGACCTTGCCGTCGTCCTGGACTTTACCGTTGCCGACGGCGAGGATCTCGCCCTGGTCCGGTTTTTCGGCAGCTGCGTCAGGGATGATGAGGCCGGAAGCGGTTTTGGTTTCCTGGTCGAGACGCTTGACGATGACGCGATCGTGCAAAGGGCGAAGGTTCATGTAAAACTCCTTTAAAATCAATGGATTGACTGGCGCGCCGGAACAGCGTTGGCCGCTCCGGTCCTTCAAGTTGCCGCTCCCGCTGGGCGGTCTCGGCTTGAAAAGGTTGTTAGCACTCTCTGCCAACGAGTGCTAATTATAGGGACGATAAGGGCTATTTTCAAGAAGCTTATTTTGTTTATTTCATTAGGACAGTTGAGAAAACGCAAACCGGCGAGGTCATTAATCGCCGGAAGGACGCGCTGGCGCAATCCCGGCGGCGCGGTCCGGCTGATCGCCGAAACAATAATTTCCATCAATAGTCGGCGCTAACGTACTGAATCTGTTGACGGAAATTCGTTCGCAGTTCTATAGTTACGGATGATTTCTGAATTCCAAGAACTATCCGACAAAATCGACCGTCTCGCCGAGATGACCGCGGCGCTGCGCCGCGAAAACGCCGGCCTGCGCCACGCCAACGCCGTGCTCGCGGCCGAGAAGATCGGCTACCTCGGCTTGCTGGCCGAAGCGCAGCAGCGCGTCTCCGCTTTGCTCGACAAGATTCCGGCCGACGCCGGCGCCACCACCGCTCCCGACGACGAGGCTGCGCAATGATCCAACTCGATGTCACCATCATGGGCAACCCTTACCGGCTTGCTTGCAAGGAGGGCGAGGAGCGCACCCTGAAGGAAGCAGTCGCCTTCCTCGACGGCAAGATGTGCGCGGTGCGCGATGCCGGCAAAGTCAAGGGCAACGACCGCATCGCGGTCATGGCCGCTCTTAGCGTGGCCGCCGAATTCCTGTCGGTGAAGTCGCCGCAAGGACCGCTTTCCGAGATGTCGATTTTGGACGTCAGGCAAAAAATTGAGGCGATGCACACGGTATTGGACAGCGCCCTGACGCCGCAAGAAAATCTGTTCTGACCGGTCAAATTCGTTTGACTTGTGAGTTCATCGGAGTAAACTTCGTTCCACCCTGCGGTGTTCGCGATTGCCATATATTCCTTGAACCATTTATGTGCACCGGTTGCGGAATTTTGTTCGATGGGAGTGAGCGTCGCTAGTCCGACGAACCCGAAATTGAACTAACTGTGACCACCTTGAACCGTTTGGTTCGGGATGCCGGTAAAAACGGCACAGGCGGGGCTTTTATTTGTAAAAAGCGGTTGCTCACATTCGATGCGCAACCGTTTTTTTTGCGCGCGTTTTTTGTGCGCTGACTTTAAATGGCCGAATAACGGGGCCGCTGCGGGAGCGATACATGCGTTATTGGTTGATCAAATCCGAGCCCGATGAAGTCAGCATCGACGACGTGCTGGCCGCACCCGCGCACACGGTGGCCTGGTTCGGCGTGCGCAATTACCAAGCCCGCAATTTCATGCGCGACGACATGCGGCCGGGCGACCAGGCGTTCTTTTATCACTCCAGCTGCGCCGAGCCTGGCATCGCCGGCATCGTCGACATCGTCGGCGCCGCTTATCCGGATGCCACTCAGTTCGATTCCGCCAGCCCGTATTACGATCCCAAGGCAACGCAGGAACAGCCGCGCTGGATCAGCGTCGACGTCAAGGCGGTGCGCAAGACCGCGCTGCTGAGCTTGAAGGAGATGCGCACGATGCCGGAGTTGTCCGAGATGCGCCTGCTGGCCAAGGGCAGCCGGCTGTCGGTGATGCCGGTCGAAGCGGCGGAGTGGAAGTTCATCAAGAAGATCCTCAAGTAGAGGCGAGCGGTAGCGACCCCTTTTGCATCGTCGCGGACTTTTTCGCGCTGCTGCGCGATTGATCTAGCTCAAACTCTGCGCGCATCGCCCCGCCTAACCTTATTGATGATGGTAGGGGGTGATCATGCAAAAGCTTTCATTATCTTTGGTGGCCGCAGCATTGCTGACAAGCTGCGCGCAATTGCCGGTTGGGCCGACTGTCGCGGCGATGCCGGCGCCAGGCAAACCGTTCGAGGCCTTCATTGGCGATGACCAGCTGTGCCGCAACTGGGCCGCATCGACGGTCGGGCCGGGCCGCGATGTCGCCAACAACCAGATGGTCACCGCCACGCTCGCCGGCGCCGCGCTCGGTGCGCTGGCCGGTGCGGTTGGCGGCAACAGTGGCGATGCGGCCACTGGCGCCGTGGTCGGCACCGCCCTGGGCGCAGGCGCGGGTTCGGGCATGTCGTCGGGCACTGCGTGGACGGCGCAGCGCCGCTACGACATCGCCTATCAGCAGTGCATGTATGCAAAGGGCAATGTCATTCCAGGCTATTACCCGCAGCCTGCGCAGAGTTGGCCACGCTAGCCCGCGGCGACAACCGCGAGGCGTTCCAGGGCTGGACGCTGCACCAGGCCGGTGCACGGAGTAAAATGTTTCCTTCGGGCGCGGGCCCGCCCGACCTGAAGGATGACTCCGATGACCTGGACCGTGGTGCTTTCCTTGTGTGCCATGGGCGTCGTCGGCGGCTTTGCGGCCGGGCTGCTTGGCATAGGCGGCGGCATGATCCTGGTGCCGTTCATGACGATGGTGTTTACGTCGCTGGCGTTTCCTTCCCATCTGGTAGTGCACATGGCGATCGCCACCGGCCTGGCGACCATCGTGTTCACGTCGATCTCATCGGTGCGCGCACATCACATGCAGGGCGGGGTGCTGTGGCCGGTCGTCAAGCTGTTCACTCCCGGCATCCTGGTCGGCTCCTGGCTGGGACCGTGGGTCGCGCAGCAATTGAACAGCACCATGCTGGCGCTGTGCTTCGGCATTTTCGTGTTCGTCGCCGCCACCCAGATGCTGATCAACGCCAAGCCGCCCGCCAAGTACCAGCTACCGGGCACGGCCGGCATGTTCGCCGCCGGCGGCGTGATCGGCCTGGTGGCCGGGCTGGTGGGCGCCGGCGGCGGCTTCATCTCGATTCCGTTCATGACCTGGTGTAACGTGCGGATCCAGAATGCGGTTGCCACCAGCGCCGCGCTCGGCTTTCCGATCGCGCTGGCGGGCACCTTGGCCAACATCTATTACGGCCTGGGCGAGACCGCGCTGCCAACATATTCGCTCGGCTACATCTACCTGCCGGCGCTTGGCGTCATCGCCGCCGCCAGCATGGTCATGGCGCCGATCGGGGCGCGTACCGCGCACCGGTTGCCGGTGGCCAAGTTGAAGAAAATCTTCGCCATGATGCTGTACGCCCTGGCCATCTACATGCTGTGGCAGGCGCGTTCGCTGGCGAACTAGGCGTGCAGCGGGCGCTTCGCCTCGTTCGAATATGCCCATGCCAGCATGACGATGCCGCCGATAATCATCGGCAGCGACAAAATTTGACCTGAGGTGACCGGCAAGCCCACAACGGTGATCTGCCAGTCCGGCACGCGGAAGTATTCCGTGAAGAAGCGGGCGCAGCCATACAGCAGGGTGAACATTGCGCCGACCGCCAGCCGCGGGCGCGCCTTGCGGGCGAACAGCCACAGGATGGCGAACACCAGCAGGCCGTCGACCAGCATCTGGTACAGCGGCGATGGGTGGCGCAACCCTTCGAGAAACACCGGCACCGGGTGCAGCGCGTAATGCGTGTCCGGCCAGCGCATGGCCCACGGCAAGCTGGCGTCGGCCACGCGGCCTGGCAGTTCAGCGTTGATGAAGTTGCCCATGCGGCCTGCGGCGTAGCCGAGCGGCACCAGCGGCGCGATGAAATCGTAGACGTCGAGCAGCTTGCGTTTCGACTTGCGCGCCCAAAGCGCCATCGCGATCAGCACGCCGATGAAGCCGCCGTGGAACGACATGCCGCCATGCCACACCATGAAGATTTCCAGCGGGTTCTCGAGAAAGAACTTGGGCGTGTAGAACAGCACTTCGCCGAGGCGCCCGCCGATGATGACGCCGAGCACGCCGTAGAACAGCATGTCGTCGAGGTCATCCTTCTTCCAGCCTTGCGCGGCGATGTGCGGCTGGCGGATGCGCATCCGGCCGAGTGCGATGAACAGCGCGAACGCCAGCACGTACATCAGGCCGTACCAGTGCACGTCGACCGGGCCGATCGAGAATGCAACGGGGTCGGGCATCGGGTGGGTCAGCATAAAATGTTCTTTCTAAGTAAATCCAAAAAGCCCAGCAGCACGGGCGAGTGGTTGTCGCGGCGCCAGGCAAGGCCGGTTTCCACCAGCGGGGAATGGTCGTGCAGCGCCCGGTATTCTACGCCGGGACGCATCAGGTTCGACACCGATTGTGGCACAAGTGCCAAGCCCATGCCGGCCGACACCAGGCTGACGATGGTCTGCATCTGTATCGCCTGCTGGCCGATCTCGGGCGTCACGCCGGCGGCGTGAAAGCAGCCGAGGATGGCGTCGTGCAGCGCCGGCGCAATCGGCCGCGGAAAGATGATCAGCGGCAGCGGCGGCAAGTCCTTTAGCCAGACCGGGCCGCCGCCTTGCAACCCGGCCAGGCCGGCCGGCGCGGCCAGGATCAGCGGCTCGGACAGTACCTTCAGGTAGTCGAGCTCGACGCGTGCCTTGTCCGGCAGCGGCGGGATCAGCAGGCCGGCGTCGATGCGGTTGTGCAGCAAGTCGTCGACCTGCAGGTCGGAGGTCGCTTCCTGCAGCACAATTTGCACCTGGGGAAACTGCGCGCGGTAGGTGCGCAGGAACGGCGGCAGCACGCTGTAATCGGCCGAGGAGACGAACGCGAGCGCCAGGCGGCCCGATTCGCCGGCGGCGGCGCGGCGCACCAGTTCCGGCAGTTCGGCGGACTGGGCCAGCAAGCGGCGCGCTTCCGGCAGCAGCGCGGCGCCGGCCGGGGTCAGCGCGACGCCGCGGCGGCTGCGCACGAACAGCGGCGTGCCCAGCAGCTCCTCGAGGGCCTGGATCGTTTGCGACAGCGGCGGCTGCGTCATGTGCAATCGCGTCGCAGCGCGGCCAAAATGGAGTTCTTCGGCGACAGTGGCGAAATAGCGCAGTTGTCTCAAGTCGATATTCATTGCAGTCTTAAAATCGTCGATTGATATGTTTTTCAACTCACAGGCACGATCATACTGTATTTGACTTGGCATGGCTGGCAAGGCATTCTGCAACATCGCTTACCAGGAGTTCACCATGGCAGACCAGCCTCGCTACAACCGCCGTTCCCGCAACATCACCGAGGGCGTCTCGCGCAGCCCGAACCGATCGATGTACTACGCGATGGGATACGAGGAGGCCGATTTCTCGAAGCCGATGATCGGCGTTGCCAACGGCCACTCGACCATCACGCCATGCAACTCGGGGCTGCAGAAGCTGGCCGACATCGCCATCGCGTCAATCAAGGCAGCGGGCGGCAATCCGCAGGTGTTCGGCACGCCGACCATCTCGGACGGCATGTCGATGGGCACCGAAGGGATGAAGTATTCGCTGATTTCGCGCGAAGTCATTGCCGACTGTATCGAAACGGCCGTCAACGGCCAGTGGATGGATGGCGTGGTGGTGATCGGCGGCTGCGACAAGAATATGCCTGGCGGGATGATCGCGATGGCGCGCACCAACGTGCCGAGCATTTATGTGTACGGCGGCACCATCAAGCCGGGTAACTGGAAGGGCAAGGACCTGACCATCGTGTCGGCCTTCGAGGCGGTGGGCGAATTCACCGCCGGGCGCATGTCGAAGGAAGATTTCGACGGCATCGAGCGCAATGCCTGCCCGTCGGCCGGTTCGTGCGGCGGCATGTACACCGCCAACACCATGTCGTCGTCGTTCGAGGCGCTCGGCATGGCGCTGCCGTACTCGTCGACGATGGCCAATCCGGACGACGAAAAGGTCGGCTCGGCGGCCGAGTCGGCGCGCGTGCTGGTCGAAGCCGTCAAGCGCGACCTCAAGCCGCGCGACATCATCACCCGCGAGTCGATCGAGAACGCGGTGTCGCTGATCATGGCGACCGGCGGCTCGACCAATGCGGTGCTGCACTACCTGGCGATCGCCCACGCAGCCGAAGTGGAGTGGACGCTCGACGACTTCGAGCGCGTGCGCCTGAAGGTGCCGGTCATCTGCAACCTCAAGCCGTCCGGCCAGTACGTGGCGACCGACCTGCACAAGGCCGGCGGCATTCCGCAAGTGATGAAGCTGTTGTTAGACGCCGGCATGCTGCATGGCGACTGCATCACCATCACCGGCCAGACCATCGCCGAGCAGCTGGCCGATATACCATCGGTGCCGGATCCGAAGCAGGACGTGATCCGCACCATCGACAAGGCGCTGTATGCGCAGGGCCACTTGGCGGTGCTGAAGGGCAACCTGTCGCCGGAAGGCTGCGTCGCCAAGATTTCGGGCCTGAAAAATCCGGTGATCACCGGGCCGGCGCGCGTCTTTGACGACGAGTACACGGCAATGGATGTGATTTTGGCCGACGGCATCAAGCCGGGCGACGTGCTGGTGTTGCGCTACCTGGGGCCGCAGGGAGGTCCGGGCATGCCCGAGATGCTGGCGCCAACCGCGGCGCTGATCGGCAAGGGGCTGGGCGAGTCGGTCGGGTTGATCACGGACGGCCGCTTCTCCGGCGGCACCTGGGGGATGGTGGTCGGCCACGTCTCGCCGGAAGCCTATCTGGGTGGCACGATTGCGCTGGTGGAGGAGGGCGACTCGGTGACGATCGATGCGCACCAGCAGCTGATCCAGCTAAACGTGGCTGATGAAGAGATCGCGCGGCGCCGTGCGCTGTGGAAGCAGCCGGCGCCGCGTTATACGCGTGGCGTGCTGGCCAAGTTTGCGAAACTGGCCTCGTCGGCCAGCAAGGGCGCCGTCACCGACTGACGACGCCGAGTGTGACTGCAACGGGGGCCAGACCTGTGACTCGGCGTCCCCGTCTCGGCGTCCCCGACTCGGCGTCCCCGACTCGGCGTCCCCGTCTGACCCCCTTGTTATTTGCGCTTGTCGAACGTTTGCTTGATGCGGTCCTTGCGACGCTGCTCGTCGACGTTGTGTTCTTTCTTCTTGTCCAGGCCGAGCATCTTTTCGATGAACTCGAACCAGATGAACGCGAACAGCATCAGGCCGATGATGTACCACCACGATATCTCGGCAAAGCGCCAGACCTCGAAGAAACGTAGTCCGACCAGTAGTGCAATGATGATAATCAGTGGCATTGAGAACTCCTTTTCATCCCTGCATCTTACAAACATTTCGGTGTCATAGGGCAATTAATCGCAACGTAACGACGAGGCTGTGGTCAACCCTCCGCACCTGCCGCGCGTTAATTGTTACAGTCGCCTTGTTTCACCTTTTCGGAAACACGGTAGAATGTATTTCTAAGTAGTCACACTGGAGAAAAAATGAAACGCTCAATGATGCTGTGCATGGTTGTAACGGCCCTGGCTTCGACTTCCGCGATGGCAAATGCCGACTTGGCAAAAGCGAAGAACTGCATGGCTTGCCACGCTGTTTCCAACAAGCTTGTCGGACCAGCATATAAAGACGTCGCAGCGAAGTACGCCGGCCAAAAAGATGCCGAAGACAAACTCGTCGGCAAGGTCCTCAAGGGTGGTTCGGGCACATGGGGAGCGGTCCCGATGCCGGCCAACCCGCAGGTCAGCGACGCCGAAGCGCGCACCCTGGTCAAATGGATTCTCGCGCAGAAATAACATTCTTCGCCCCAAACGAAAGCGCGCCGACCGAAGTCAGCGCGCTTTTTTTATTCCGGGTGCGTTCCGTTCTTAATACGGTATTTCTGACAAACGCTTGCCGTTTAAACGGGTCTGACCCAGGTTTTGGAGCAATTAAAAATTGGGGTCAGACCCGTTTTTTGTTAGGTTTTCGGAGTCGGCGCGTGCCGATTAAACGGGTCTGACCCTGGTTTTGGGGCAATTAGCGGACGACTTCCATCTTTGTCTTCTTGCCGCCCTTGTAGGTGAACAGGGTCAGCGAGCCGTCCTTGATGTCACCGAAGTTGTCGAACTGGATCAGGCCGGTGACGCCCTGGTACTTGATCTTCTTCAGCTCAGGCAGGTACTTCACAGGATCGGCCGACTTGGCATTCTGCATCGCGGTCGCCATCGTCATCACGGCGTCGTAGACGTACGGCGCGTAGATCTGGACGTCGGCGTTGTACTTCTTCTTGTAGCGGGCAACGAAGTCGGTCATGACTTTTTCTTGCGCGCCGGTCACGCCGCCGGCTTCGGCGCAGGTCACGGTCCCTTCGCCGATGCCGTCGCCAGCCAGACGCGCCAGCGCTTCGGTGCAGATGCCGTCGCCGCCCATGAACTTGGCAGTGATGCCGAGCGCTTTCATTTGCTTGAGCATTGGGCCGCCGACCGAATCCATGCCGCCGAAGAAGATCAGGTCAGGCTTCTTGGCCTTGATCGAGGTGAGGATGGCGGTGAAGTCGGTTGCGTTGGCGTTGGTGAATTCCTTGCCGACGATTTTGACGCCAGGCATTTTGGCCTTGGCACCTTTGACGAACTCGTCAGCCACACCCTGGCCATAGGCGGTGCGGTCGTCGATTACGGCAATGTTCTTGGCGCCCAGCTTCTCGACAGCGTAGCGGCCCAGCGTGCCGCCGAGCTTGTTGTCGTTGGCAACGACGCGGAACGCACCCTTGAAACCTTGCTTGGTGTAGGTCGGGATCGTGGCCGATGGCGAAATCTGCGGGATGCCGGCATCGTTATAGATGCGCGACGCCGGCACGGTGGTGCCCGAATTGAGGTGGCCGACCACGCCGTTGACTTTGGCGTCGACCAGCTTCTGCGCCACTGCGGTGCCTTGCTTCGGATCGGCAGCGTCGTCTTCGTTGAGCAGCTGCAACGTCACTTTTTTGCCGTTGATCATGAAGCCTTTGGCGTTCAGCTCCTCGACGGCCATCTTGGCGCCGTTTTCGTTATCTTTTCCCAGGTGCGCGCTGGCGCCCGAAATAGGCGCCACATGGCCGATCTTGACAATTTCCTGCGCGCCGGCGGTGCCGGCAAACGCCATTGCGATGGCTACTGGGATGAGCTTCGTTGTGAACTGCATGTGGCATTCTCCAAAGGGATTGATGAGGACAACAGCGCTCGTGACGCCATATTGTAATTTTTGCGTAGGGCAAAAGGTACAACAAATTGCAACGTTCGCAAAGGGGTAAACGTGCCGAATGGCAGTTGGGTGGACGTGTTCTGTCGGGCCGGCGCATCATTTTTGTAAGCAGATGCAAGCCCAGGTGGCGCCGGCGACCCCGGCCGGGGCCTATTTCTTCGGCGTCTGCAGCTGCGCCAGCTCGTCGCCGACGGCGCCGGTGACGATCTTTTCGATGGATTGCTGCAAGCCGCTGCGCAGCTCGTCGGTGATGCCGGCGACTGCGCCCTCGAGTATTTTTTCCAGGCTCGCGCGCACGCGCTGGTCCAGCATGGCGTCGATCTGGTCGTGCAATTGCGTAAGGATGCGTTCGCTAATACGCTGTTCCAGCTCGGCCCATTGCGGCTCGCCCTCAGCGGCAACCGGCGGCTCCTGAGCCACTTCAGCGACCTCGACGAACTCAACGGTATCGACCACCTCGGCCGCCAGGATCTGCTCGGCGACCTCCGTCATCTCGGCGTCCAAAACTTCCTCGGCCACCTCACTCTCCAGGACCATCTCGGCGACTTCAGGCGGCTCGGCATCGACGACCTCCTCAGCGACCTCAGCCGGTATGTCGGGTTGTGCCTGCGCTCCTTTCTCGACAGGCCGATCCTGGAAAACCTCGGTCAACACCGGGATGCTGGCGTCGAACGCCGGGTTCTTGATCATGACTGGCCTGCCACGAAGTGGGTCAATGGATAGGATTGCTGTTTGTACGCGACATAGCGGATGCGGCCGGCGGCCGCGTCTTCCTCGTCGGTGGAAATAATTTCGAACACGCGCTGGAAACGGTCGACATTGGCCGGCGTGCGCCGCGTCAGGTTGACCAGCATGTCGCCATGCGGAAAGTCGGCCTGGTCGCTGTCGGTGACGATGATCGGCGTCTGCGGCGCCAACGCGTCGCCGGCCATCACGTGCGGCAGGAAATCGGTCTCCGACACTGTCCACAGCGCTTCGTTAAGGCTGGCTGCCTGGCCCGCATCCTCGGCCAGCAGCACCAGCTTGCCGCCGGCGGCGTACGCTTTGCGCGCAAGCCGGCAGGCATAGCTGAGCTTGTCGGCAATATTGGTATGGAAGTCGATCCGGGTCATCGGCGTGCTCAAAACTTGAAGCCGGGCGGGGTGTCGGGCGGTACCTGGCGGGGCGGCGGTGCTTCCCGCGGCAGCTCGGGCACCACGTCGCGCGCCAGCGGCCGCGGCGGTGGCGCCGGCGCGGCCGGTTCTGCCGGCGGATTATTGTAGCCAGATGGCAATCTTCCGCGCGAGGGATAGGCAGCCGCAGTTAGTGCCGCATTCCAACCGGAGGCCTCGAAGCCAACCCGCCTGGCGCCGCCCACCAGAAGCAGCGGCACCTGGGTCGATCCACCGGCCTCGTTGAGCTTTTGTTGGTCGTCATTCGAGGAAACGGTTTTTTCGGTGAACGGGATACCGCGCTGCTGCAGCAAGGCACGGCCCTGGTCGCACGGCAGGCATGGCGACCCGGTGTACAGCACGACCGGGCTCTTCCTTGCAGCCTCGGCCAGCGCGTACGGCAACAGCACGCCCTGGGCGCTGCGCGGCGTGGTTTTGCGCTCGACCTTGGCAACGTTGCCCGGTGGCGGCTGGTCGCTGAAATGCACGACGCCTTTGGCATCGGTCCACTTGAACATTTGCGCACCGGCGCCGGCCGTGCACAGCAGCAAGACCAACCCCACGTTCAATTTCCTCATCGACTGCATACACTCTCTCGTCGGCAAGCCCCCATCAGGAACTCATGCCGCTATGGCGAAGCAAGGCGTCGATGCTCGGCTCGCGGCCGCGGAAGGCCTTGAACGATTCGAGCGCCGGACGCGAGCCGCCCACCGCAAGGATCTCTTGCTGAAAGCGCTTGCCGGTTTCTTCGGACAGGGCGCCGCCTCCCGCCGCGACCGCTTCTTCGAAGGCGGCGTAAGCGTCGGCGGACAAGACTTCGGCCCACTTGTAGCTATAGTACCCGGCAGCATACCCGCCGGCAAAAATATGTCCGAAAGAGTGTTGGAATCGGTTAAATGCGGGCGGCATCATGACGGAAAACTTCTCGCGTACTTCGTTGATCAGCTGCTGCACCGACTGGACGCTGGCCGGATCGTAGTCATAATGCAAATGCATATCGACCAGCGAAAACTCGACCTGGCGCAGTGTCTGCATGCCCGACTGGAAGTTTTTGGCTGCCAGCATCTTGTCGTACAGCGCACGCGGCAACGGCTCGCCCGTCTTGACGTGCGACGTCATGTGTTGCAACACTTCCCATTCCCAGCAGAAGTTTTCCATGAATTGCGACGGCAGTTCGACCGCATCCCACTCGACGCCGGAAATGCCCGATACCGAGATTTCATCGACCTGGGTCAGCATGTGATGCAGCCCGTGGCCGAACTCGTGGAACAGCGTTGTCACCTCGTCATGCGTAAACAGCGATGGCTGCAACACGCCGTCGACGGTGGCCGGTGGCGTGAAGTTGCACGTCAGGTAGGCGACCGGCGTTTGCAAGGTGCCGCCGGTTTCCAGGCGCCGCCCGCGGGCGTCGTCCATCCAGGCGCCGCCGCCCTTGCCGGCGCGCGCGTACAGGTCGAGGTAGAACTGGCCGATCAGCTTGCCGTCGCGCTCGATGCGGAAGAAGCGCACGTCCGGATGCCACACCGGCGCGCTGTCGGGCGCGATGCTGACGTTAAACAGTGACTGCACCAGGTGGAACAGGCCGTCGATGACCTTCGGCTCAGGGAAATATTCTTTCACTTCCTGCGCCGAGAACGCATAGCGCTGCTCGCGCAGTTTTTCCGACGCGTAGGCGACGTCCCAAGCTTCCATCTGCTCGATGCCAAGCTGCTCCTTGGCGAACGCGCGCAGTTCGGCCAGGTCTTTTTCGGCGAACGGCCGCGCGCGGCGCGCCAGGTCTTCGAGGAACTCGATCACGTGCTCCGGGCTTTGCGCCATTTTCGGCACCAGCGACACCTCGGCGAAGTTGCGGTAGTCGAGCAGCTTGGCTTCCTCGTCGCGCAGTTTGAGCAAGGTGGCAATGTTGTCGGTGTTGTCCCACTTTTGCAGCTCGCTGAAGACGGTGCCCATTTCCGATGCCTTGGTCGAGCTGGCGCGGTAGATGGTTTCGCGCAGTTCGCGCTTGTCGGCAAATTGCAGGATCGGGAAGTAGGAAGGGAAGTGCAAGGTGAACTGCCAGCCGGCCTTGCCGTCCTTTTCGGCGGCAGCGCGCGCGGCCTGCTTGACGTCGTCCGGCAAGCCGGCCAGGTCGGCTTCGTCGTCGACGATCAGCTTGTAGTCGTTGGTGGCGTCGAGCACGTTTTCGGAAAAGCGCGTCGACACCGCGGCGTGCTGCTCCTGGATGTCGGCGAAGCGCTCCTTTTTTTCGGGCGGCAGTTCGGCGCCGCCCAAGCGGAAGTCGCGCAGCGCGTTGTCGATGATTTTTTTGCGCGCGAACGACAGGCCGACGTACTCGGGACTTGCCTTGATGGCCTTGTACTTGGCAAACAGCGCTTCGTTTTGCGCCAGCGCGGTCCAGAACTCGGTGACCTTCGGCTGTGCTTCGTTGTAGGCAGCGCGCAGCTCGGGCGTGTCGACGACGTTGTTGAGATGGTTGACCACGCCCCAGGCGCGGCCCAGTTTTTCGGTGGCGTCTTCGAGCGGGACGACGAAGTTTTCCCACGTCACATTGGCCGACGGCGCCTCGAGCTCGGCGACGACCTTGGCAGCGTGCGCGATCAGTTCGTCGATGGCCGGCTGCACCTGTTCGGGCTGGATGGCGTCGAAGCGCGGCAGGCCGGAAAAATCGAGCAGGGGATTGGCAGTGTTGTTCTCTGTGTTCATGGGCACTCCTCAGTATTAGTTAGACGCGGCCGCGCGGTTCGCGTTCCGCCGCTTCCACGGTATTCATCAGCAGCATGGTGATCGTCATCGGTCCGACCCCGCCTGGCACCGGCGTGACGTGCGAGGCGACTTCGCCCACGCCGGCAGTGTCGACGTCGCCGCACAGCTTGCCGTTGTCGTCGCGGTTCATGCCGACGTCGATGACGATGGCGCCCGGCTTGACCATGTCGGCCGTCAGCGTATTGCGCCGGCCGACCGCGGCGACGACGACGTCGGCCTGGCGCGTGTGGTAGGCCAAGTCCGGTGTCGCGCTATGGCATATGGTCACGGTGGCGTTCGCTTGCAAGAGCAACAGCGCCATCGGTTTGCCGACCGTGTTGCTGCGCCCGATGACCACCGCGTGCTTGCCGCGCAGGTCGACGCCGGTGCTTTCGATCAGTTTCATGCAGCCGTACGGGGTGCATGGGCGGAAGCCGGGCAGGCCGGTCATCAGTTCGCCGGCCGACAGCACCGAGTAGCCATCGACGTCCTTGGCGGTCGAAATGGCTTCGATGACCTTGTGCGGGTTGATATGGCGCGGCAGCGGCATCTGCACCAGGATGCCGTGAATGGCGGCGTCGGCATTGAGGGCGGCGATGCGCTCGAGCAGCGCCGCCTCGGACAGGTCGGCGTCGTACTTTTCCAGGGTCGAATGAAAGCCGACGTCGGCGCAGGCCTTGACCTTGTTGCGCACGTAGACCTGGCTGGCCGGGTCTTCGCCGACCAGGATTACGGCCAGTCCCGGCTGCTTGCCGCGCGCGCTCAGCGCGGCGGCGCGCGACGCGATTTCGGCGCGCAATTGTTGGGAAAGGAGGACTCCATCGATCAGTTGGGCGGGCATGGTAGGGGCTAAGAGCAGAAGGGAAACAAGATTATAAAGCCGCTGCCGCTATCGCGCGCCCCCATTCCCGGAACGTCCGCATATTCCTATATAAACATATTTCAAAAACGGGCAACCGCAGGTCTTCGCCGCGAAGTGGATTTCACAATACGAAATGGCTTATCGTAATTTGAAATTATCAGGAAGTGCTGTTAGAATCCTCACACTACAGCAGAGTATTAGTAAATAATCAGGTAAAAACCGTCCGCCGGCGAACCGCGACCTGGCAGGGCCACCACAAAAGGAGACGCATTACATGTCAGCTCAACTCGACCAGTTGACGGCCCAGGCCGCCAATGATCCGGACACCCTCGAAACCCAAGAATGGCTTGAAGCGCTCGAAGCGGTCATCGAAAACGAAGGACCCGAGCGGGCCCACTACCTGATGGAGCGCCTGGTCGACCTGGCCCGTCGGCGCGGCGCCCACATTCCGTTCTCCAGCAATACCGCCTACGTCAACACGATCCCGGCCCACCTCGAACAGCACTGCCCCGGCAACCTCGAATTCGAAGAGCGCCTGCGCTCGTGGATGCGCTGGAACGCGATGGCGATGGTGGTCAAGGCCAATCGCGTCGATGGCGACCTTGGTGGCCACATCTCCAGCTTCGCGTCGCTGGCCAACATGCTCGGCATCGGCTTCAACCACTTCTGGCACGCGCCGACCGAAGACCACGGCGGCGACCTGCTGTACATCCAGGGCCACTCGTCGCCCGGCATCTACGCCCGCGCCTACCTCGAAGGCCGCCTGACCGAAGACCAGCTGCTCAACTTCCGCCGCGAAGTCGACGGCAAGGGCCTGTCGTCGTACCCGCACCCGAAACTGATGCCGAAGTTCTGGCAGTTCCCGACCGTCTCGATGGGCCTTGGGCCGCTGATGGCCATCTACCAGGCGCGCTTCCTGAAGTACCTGCACGCGCGCTCGATCGCCGACACCGGGAACCGCAAGGTGTGGGTGTTCTGCGGCGACGGCGAGATGGACGAGCCGGAATCGATGGGCGCGATCGGCATGGCCGCGCGCGAGCGTCTCGACAACCTGGTGATGGTGGTGAACTGCAACCTGCAGCGCCTCGACGGCCCGGTGCGCGGCAACGGCAAGATCATCCAGGAACTCGAAGCGGACTTCCGCGGCGCCGGCTGGAACGTCATCAAGGTTATCTGGGGCCCGGGCTGGGACGAGCTGCTGGCCAAGGACAAGAACGGCATCCTGCAGCGCGTGATGATGGAAACGGTCGACGGCGAATACCAGAACTACAAGGCCAAGGATGGCGCCTACGTGCGCAAGAACTTCTTCGGCAAGCATCCGGACCTGCTCAAGATGGTCGCCAACATGACCGACGACGACATCTGGCGCCTGACGCGCGGCGGCCACGATCCGCACAAGATCTACGCCGCCTTCAAGCTGGCGCAGGAAAACAAGGGCACGCCGACTGTGCTGCTGGTTAAAACCGTCAAGGGCTTCGGCATGGGCAAGTCGGGCGAGGCGCGCAACACCGCGCACCAGACCAAGAAGCTCGACGACGAAGCGATTCGCGAAATGCGCGACCGCTTCGCCATCCCGATCCCGGACGACCAGCTGGCCGACATCCCGTTCTTCAAGCCGGCCGCCGACGCACCGGAAATGATCTACCTGCACGAGCGCCGCAAGGCACTCGGCGGCTACCTGCCGCAGCGCCGTCCGCAGGCTGACGAGACGCTGGTGGTGCCGCCGCTGACCGCGTTCCAGAACGTGCTCGACGCCACCGCCGAAGGGCGCGAAATCTCGACCACGCAAAGTTTTGTCCGCATCATCTCGACCCTGCTGCGCGACCCGAGCCTGGGCCAGCGCATCGTGCCGATCCTGGTCGACGAATCGCGCACCTTCGGCATGGAAGGCCTGTTCCGCCAGATCGGCATCTTCAACCAGCAGGGCCAGTTGTACGAGCCGGTCGACAAGGACCAGGTGATGTACTACCGCGAAGACAAGGCCGGCCAGATTCTGCAGGAAGGCATCAACGAAGCGGGCGGCATGAGTTCGTGGATCGCCGCGGCGACGTCGTACTCGTCGAACAACCGCGTCATGATCCCGTTCTACACCTTCTACTCGATGTTCGGCATGCAGCGCATCGGCGACCTGGTATGGGCCGCCGGCGACATGCGCGCACGCGGCTTCCTGATGGGCGGCACGGCGGGGCGCACGACGCTCAACGGCGAAGGCCTGCAGCACGAAGATGGCCACAGCCACGTGTTCGCCGCGACGGTACCGAACTGCATGCCGTACGACCCGACGTTCGCGCATGAAGTGGCGGTGATCGTGCATGACGGCCTGCGCCGCATGGTGACGAACCAGGAAGACGTGTTCTACTACATCACGCTGATGAACGAGAACTACTCGATGCCAGGGCTGCGCCAGGGTACCGAAGAAGGCATCCTGAAGGGCATGTACCTGCTGCAGGAGGGACCGGCAGAAGCGAAGCAGCGCGTGCAGCTGATCGGTTCGGGCACGATCCTGCGCGAGTCGATCTTCGCCGCCGAACTGTTGATGAACGACTGGGGCATCGCGGCCGACGTCTGGTCCGCACCGTCGCTGACGATGGTGGCGCGCGACGGCGTCGATTGCGAACGCTGGAACCTGGTCAACCCGACCGCGGCGCCGCGCGTGCCGTACCTGACGCAGCTGCTTGCCGGCACCAGCGGGCCGATCGTCTCGACGACCGACTACGTGCGCCAGTTCTCCGACCAGATCCGCGCGTTCGTGCCGAAAGGGCGCAGCTTCACCACGCTCGGCACCGACGGCTTCGGCCGCTCCGATTCGCGCGTCAAGCTGCGCGAGTTCTTCGAGGTGAACCGCTACTACGTGACGGTGGCGGCGCTGAAGGCGCTCGCCGACGACGGCATTGTTGCGCTGTCGACGGTGGCCGAGGCGGTGGCCAAGTACAACCTCGATCCGAACAAGCCGAATCCGGTGACGCAGTAAGCTGCCCCCGGCCGTCATCCTTGCGATAGCGGGGATGGCGACTCGCGAGATAGTGGTGGAATCGCGCGCTCTCTTCGCAAAAAAACGAACAATAACGGAGTCATGCTATGAGCATAGTGGAAGTCAAGGTCCCGGATATCGGCGACTTCAAGGAAGTGGAAGTGATCGAGTTGATGGTCAAGCCGGGCGACACCATCAAGGTCGACCAGTCGCTGGTCACGGTCGAATCGGACAAGGCGAGCATGGAGATTCCATCGTCGCATGCCGGCGTCGTCAAGGAAATCAAGATCAAGGTCGGCGACAAGGTCGCTGAAGGCTCGCTCGTGCTGGTGCTGGAGACCGCGGACGCCGCTGCGCCGGCTGAAGCGCCTGCCGTGGCGGCGCCAGCGCCCGCCGCCGCCGCCGCCGCCGCCGCCGCCGCCGCCGCCGCCGCCGC
>NZ_PDOC01000028.1 GCF_002760655.1 Massilia eurypsychrophila
TTCGGATCGATGCGCGTGCGGATTGTGTACAGGTCGCTGCCTGCGCTATCGGCACCCATGTAGACGGAGCCGTTATGCTTGATTGCCACTACACAGGTCATCGGATGCCTTCGAGCGGCACGCTGAAATAGCGTGCCAATTCAACTATCGAGTTCTGCGGGTATGCCTGCCCGCCCCTCTTGTGCCGCGCCATGTAAGCCGCATGCGCCGCATCGATGCGGTCGCGCATCCAAGCGTCGAAGTTCATTTCCGCCGGCGCCGTCTTGACTTCTGGCTTACGCACTAATTCATATTCGGCCAGCGCCGCGACAAAACTGCCCTCTGGGTAGTATTCGCACTCCACGCTGACGATATTCCCCGTCTCGACCCGCAGAACGAACGAGCGCGTTTGCTTCGGCAACTGGAGCGCGTCACACAGCGCCTTGCCGATCTGATGACTCATGATTGCCATGTTCTACCCTTACTTGCCTTCGAGGATGTTCCGCACCATGGCGTCAACACCGTCGCCAAGCTCGCCATACCCGCCGGAGCGCAGCATGGTCTTGGCCGACTCGCAGGCGGCTAGTTGCGCGGCCATGGCTGCCATCTTGTCGCCGTCAGGATCGGCTGCAGCGCGAATGATTTCGAGCGCCCATGCGTGTGAGTTCATGCTAGATAATCCTTGCATCTTGCTTGCAGCAATAGTCAACTTCATCCAGACGGCTGAGATCGTGTTATCTTGTCATTTCCACACAACAATTACACCGGAGACAAATATGGACGCGACGCTCGCAAGCACAACATTTGACATCAAGATTAGCGGCATGCAGCCAACCATCACGCGGGAGATCAAATTCAAAAGCGGAGACTCAATAACGTTCACCGTCACTCTAGACCGCGATGACGAAGTGAAGATGCTCGAGTTGCACAAGCGTTCGGTTAAGCATGTCATTGCTCTCTTAGAAGCCTGGTCATCTCCGAAATAAACGAGCTAGCGCAGCGCGGCACCATGCCGTAAGCATCCTTTCCCAAGTCCACTTCAGCCACCCACTCCCTGGCGAGTGAGAGCGCTATCGAGTCCGTATCATCAGCGCTCAATTGCGAAGTCTTTGTGATCGGATCGCTCATCGGGAACCTCAAATAAAAAAGCGCCGTCGCATTGCTGCGGTCGGCGCGAAGCTCAAGGGGAATTTGAGCGGAGATTGGTTGTGGTGGCCGGCGCTGATCTCCGGCTTGGAGAGACTTACGCAGTCAAGGCCTTCGCCCGACAGCCCGCTCACCTTCGAATACATACGTGCGCCATCAGCACTGCGCATTCACCACAAGGATGCCGACTGCCGACCGGGTAACGACGATCTGTCCGACTCACCACAATCGGCATTCTTGTGCGGCCTTGCTAGGCCATTACAAACAAAACTTCGGATCAGGCTTCTTCGCCAGTTCGCGCGCCAGCCGTTGCGCCATTGCCTCGATGTACTCGGCTCGCTGCAATCGTTCGGCAATCGCCTGGTAGGCCGCATCGGTGATCGTGCGGCAGCCTTTGACCTTGCACGTTTGCGCATCCTCGTCGCTGAGTGCGAGCGTGTCGGGGATGGCGTCTTGTGCGAGGGCTGGTGTGGCGATCAGCAGCGCGATCAGGGCGAGCTTGGCGAACATGGATGGCTCCTAATTCTTGGTCAGGCTGAGTTTGCGCTTGAGCCAGTTCCAGCCCTCTTCCCTGCGGAGCCGGGCAATCGCGTCGCTAACTCCTGTCGGCTTTCGGTATCGCATGGGCTGCCCGATGTTGAGGTTGGCGCCGGTTTCCGTTCCGGCTTACGCGGCCTTCCGCGTTCGGTAACTGCGAATTGGTGGCCCGCCATTCGGTGATAAGGCGCGGGCCTTTCCTCACAAAGTCTTAGGCGTAAGCCGCGACCTTGAATTCTGCGTCGTTTGCATTTCTGCTTTTGCTCGATTTACGGTCGTCGCCTACCGTGCCGCCATCTTCCGCTGCTGCGCGCTGTCGAGACCGATACAGCCCCAGGGGGAGAGCACTAATTTCGGCTACCGCTTTCGCGTCATGGACTATGCGCCGTGCCAACTGTTGCTTAGTGCGCTCCTGGTGGAGCTGGCGGGATTCGAACCCGCGTCCAACACGCCATCACATGGATGGGATTACGACAATTCTTGTGATCATCCCGTTACAGCGTGGGGGTCGTTCGCCTTGCGGCAGCACGCAACTTGTGGCTGCGCTCGACTGTGTGGTTAAGACCACCGCTCAATTTGCTATGTGAACTACTGTCGCCGGAAAGACCAGGGCGAACCCTGCGGAGCGATCCGGAGGCCTCTCACGAGGACTTTTTCGCTGGCCCGCCGGAACGCCAGCAGGCACTTGCAGCCGAGATCGCCCGACCGCCGCTACATCCCCAACGGGGAATTCTTAGTTACAACCCAGCGTGCGCCCAGTGAAATACGCCAGCTCGCACGCCACCAGGGCGACGACGGCAACCGCAAGCCAGCGCGCAAGGCGGCACGGCTCAGGCTCGGTGCTGCTGCGGGGCTGGTAGCGCATGTGGGGTCAGCCGTTGTAGATCGGCGCCAATCCGCAATCCATCGGAGTGCCGGTACGCTTGATGAAACGCCTCACCGCGTCCGCAACACCCATCTTGCCAGCGTCGCGGCGCTTGGCTTGGATACGCTGCGCTTGCTCGTAAGTTTTTACCATTCGGATCTCCAAATGAAAAAGCCCGCGATCCTTTCGGGGCGGGCTTGGTATGTTCGGTACTATCTGTAGCGTAACAAGTTCTGAATCCCCATACAGGTATCAGAGTAGCGAAATCATCATACATCGTGCATGACAATCTGCATACTGCTGAGTTGTCATGACACTGCCTCCCCGAACATTGCAAAGGCAAGTTGCTCGTGAATCCAGAGCAATCGCTGACTGAAGACTTGCCGCGGAATTTTTAGCACTTCTGCCTTCGTCTTCTGCGGGCGCCGATCGAAGTATTCGAGGCTGACGACGCGCTTAAACGGGGGCGCCAGGCGCTCGATTTCGATGTTGAGGCGAGTGATCTCTTCGGGCATTTCGCTATACGTGTCCGCGCTGCGATTGGAGCTTTGCACGCGTTCGGTCGCGAATGCCACTTGCGTCGGCCACCCTGTCCGGCGGTCGATGTGCCAGCCGGCCCACTCATGCAGCAGTGTTTTGATTGAATCGATTGCGGAGTTTCGTGTCGCTGGATGGTTCATGTGTTCTCCACGATTTTGACTTGGGGTTGCTGTTGCTGTTGCTCTTGTTTTTGATTCTGAACTTGCTTCATGGAGCGCCTTTGCAGTTGGTTCTATAACTACCGTTAGGTATAGTTAGGTGACGGTGCATTAAGACGTCATCGATTCGCTAATGCGTTTGCCATGCGTTTGCCATTCAATTTGGCATGCGTTCGCCATCGATTTGCCACCGCGCCGCCGCCCCTTTCCGGCCTGACCTTGCTTTTGCCTCTGTGATCCTGTTCGCCTTTGCAAGCTCCTCGCGCAGACGGTTGTTGATCCAATACTCCGACGTCACGAAGAAGAACGCTTTCAGCGCAGCCTCGTTCGCCTTCCATCGGACAGGGTTCAGTCTCGAAATGGCTTGAAGCTGCACGGGGTCGTTTGGGAGTCGCCCCTCCGACTTCCAGGCGACCATCAGCAGCAACAGGTACGCGCCGTGCTGTTCCGCGCTCAAGTGCATAGTCGCAGCCAGATAGTCGGAGACATAGAGTGGCATCCAGATGTCGGCCTTCTTTTTTCTTGTGGCTACCATTAAGGCGCCCTCCTTCGAACATCAATAATCAGTTTGCACAGCGCTACCATGCCGGCGCGTTGATGAAGGTCGTTGGCGTCCTCGCCGACCACATCGCTCATGCAGTAAGGCAGGCCGGTCTTCTTTGCCGCCTTCTCGCCGGCGAGGGATAGGTCGTTATCTGCGAAGACGAACGCCCGGCCCTTGACCATGGTGGCCACATGAGCAAGGTTCGAGTCACTGAAGCAGACCAACACAGACGCGTTTAAACGCAGCCTGCGCAGCGCAAGCTCAATGGATAGGCCGGTGGCATACCCTTCAACCAAGAACGTCTCCTGCGCCCTCTGATTGCCCAGCCTGAGCACTGCGCCCTTGGCCCGCATACCGGATGCCATCTTCTTTTCCCATCGCCGCTCGCCGGCTATCCAATCGATGGTTTGGATTCCCTGCACCTGGTTGGTTTCGAGGTTACGCATTGGGACGATGAGCGTCGACTCGTTGACCAGGGCAACTACACTGGGCAAGCCCTTCGAGTTCAGGTAGAAGTGCGTTTTCAGTTCGCACTGCTCGATCACCTTTTGCGATGCGTCGGCGGCGGCCCGATAGGCGCGCTGCTTGCGCGCCTCCTCGGCAATCGTCGCGGCATCACGAGCAGCTCGCGCCCGGCGCTTCTCAGCCTGCTCCTGCTCCGTCAGCGGCCCGCGGTGCTCACCGTTGTCGCGCCAGCCGTTTGCAGCGGCCTCGTGAAACAGCGTCCCTAGTCCGACCTTTCCCGCCGCGCTGATGCTGCGCCACACCGACTTCGCTGACCTTGCGTCATACGATTCAGCGCCCTGGCTCCACACGTCCCACGCGTCGAATCCATCTTCCGCAAATTCCGATTTGATGGCCATGCCCATTCGTATCCATAAATCGCGGTCGTGCGGTGGAACGAAGGAGAGTGCCGACGTCGCTCTATCGAGACTCATGGCGCCGCCCTTCCCCGCGAGAACGCGATGTTCTTCGACCGGATCTTGTTCATGACATTCTTAGTGATCGGCGTGTTTGCGTTCGCATCGAAGGTGTAATTTGCGGGCGGCTCGGTACCGGTCATTTCCTTGTAGAGGTGCCAAGCGCGGCCTCGCTGCTTGCCGGGCGAACTGTTACCGACGGCGTACGTGCAAAGCTGGTCCCACAGATGGCGGGTGTCGTCGGCCAACTTCTTCTTGCCCAACATGACCTCGCGCATTTCGCCCGACTCGACCTGCACCATCGATGCAGATTTCGACTCGTGCCCACACGCGATGCAGCGTTTCGCGAACGGGAAGAAGCCGCACGACGGGCAACCGGTGGCTTCCTTTTCCTTGTCGTCGCGCCGGATCGCCTTATCCAACTTGTCGCCGGCATCGAGCGCTTCCAGACCGTTGTAGTAGATGTCGCTGTAGTCCTCCATGAACCGCAGGATGTTCCCGGAATGGTCCAGCAAAATACAGCCTGTCTTGCCGGTCTCCGGAGAGCTGCGCAAGCCTCTACCCCACATCTGAATTGCGGTCGACAGGGACTTGCGCAGCGGGCGGCAGTCGACCACGCAGCCGACCGTCGGCACGTCGAATCCTTTGGCCAGCGCTTCCACGCTGATCAGAACCTTCAGTGCTGAATCGTCTTTTCGGTATTCGGCGAGTAGCTGCTCGCGCTCGATCGCGTCTGTCTTCGACGTGAACACTGCAGCCATGATCCCGGCTTCATTGAACTGGCGGCAGATCTCTTCGCAGTGCGCGATCGTGGCGCCGAATACGATGGTCTTTCGCCCCTCCGCGTACTTGACCCATTCGACAACGACGTCGCCCACGATGTCCATGCCGCGCTGCTCTGCCGCCTTGTCGGTCCACTCACCGCCGGCCGTCGCCGCGCCGTCCATGTTGGTCTTGGTGCAGCTGAAGACCTTCATCGGCACCAGCACGCCGGATTGCGTCAGCTCGTGCATTGTCGTCGCGTTGATAAGATTGCTGAACAGCTTGCCCAGGCCATCCGAGAACGGGGTCGCCGACAACCCCACCACCGCAGCTCTGCACGTCTTGATATGTTCGGTCCACACGCTCAGCTGAGTATGTGCCTCGTCGATGATGATGACGTCGGCATCTGGCCACCCGCGGTTCTTCAACGTCTGCGCGCTGGCAATCTGGAACGGCACCTCGGGATTGAAGCGCCAGTGACTCGCCTGGATGATGCCATGTGCCGACAGGCCGTATTTGTCAGCCGCCTCACTGGTCTGGTTGATCAGCGTGGTCCGGTCACACATGAAAATCACACGACGACCTTTTAGCAGCGCTTCGTGCGCGATACGCAGCCCCAGGTACGACTTGCCCGCACCGGTTGGCGCCATGATCAATTGGTTCTTGTGTCCCGCCTTGAGGCCCTGACGCAGCGCGTCGTGTGCCGTCGACTGGAACGGGCGCGGCACCGGAAATGAAGTGCTGGCGTAGCAGGGAGCATCTTGCTCGAATAGGGTCGCGCTCATACGGTACGCTCCAGCTTCGCCAGTTTCGAGCGCAGCGACTTGATCATGCGGATCTGGTCGTTGATCGTATTTTGGTGGCCGGCGTTTTGCGACCTCAGTGCCGATATGTCCAAGCCCTTCTGTTTCAAGTCGGCCAGCGCCAGCGCCAGAGGATCATCGTCCGATGCGAGCAGATTCTTGATGTACTCAAGCTGCTCGGCCTCGGCACGAACAGCGGCCGCGATTTCCTCCGGCGATGGGCCGAAGTCGTCGACCAGCTCCGATCCCACCTCTTGAACCGGGCCCGCCGCAGCAGCATTTGATACCTGGCCAGATTGAGCACTGACGTCATGTTCGGCGCCGGGGCCGAAGTGATCATCCATGCGGGTCTCGGCGGGTTTTGTAGCGGTTTCGGCGCCACCCTGCTCTGACTTCGACTTTCCGATGTTGGCAGTGTTCTGCTCGTAGGTCTTGCCGTTGCGCTCGACCACCCGAACTGTATCTTGTGATCGATCACAAGATGGCTCCTGCGCGGACGAGAGGCGGGAGACAAATTCACGACTGACACCGCACGTCTCGGCAATGCGAGCCTGGGTCCATGTGCGCCACTCAGGATCATTCAGAAGCGTTTCGACAGCACGGCGCTTGTCCTCGTTCGTGCGACGCAGGCCGTGCGATGCGTTCGCGCCGACCGAGAAAAGGATTGCGTCCCGCTGCGTTCCGGTGCGGATCTCGGCGGCGATCTCCATTGCGCCGGCGTCACGGTGTGCGTTGTATCGATGGAATCCGTCAGCGAGCCAGAATGTCACGCCGTCAAAGAACGTGACGACTGGCGGCAGGTCGACGGCAGCGCGGATCGCCTCAGCGTATTCGGCAATCGTGACCTGGTTAAGCTCGACGCGGGATTGAGTACCGCCATTGATACGAACGGCGTCGAGCGGGATGGTGTCGATTTCGTGGATCATGCGGCCCCCAAATCGAAGGTGCTGAACATCCACCCGGTCGCACTCGACGAGATCACGCCATGGTTGTGAAGCCACATCGTCGCCTGCTTAATTGCGCGCTTCATGCGGACTCCATGGTCTCGATAGTCGCAGTGGCCAGGGCAGCCGAAAACATGTGCATCCAGCACCAGGCCGCCGCCGACCCACGTGCGTATGGGCAGATGGCCTGGGCGCCGGATTCAGCTGCCGCGGTGGCGGATCTGACAATCTCTGTCAGAGGAACGTTACGTTCGTGGCCGTTCATTGGATGGCTCCTGCAGCACGATCCGCGTTCAAGTGCCTCGCCTTGCTGCAAGCCGTTTGCAGACGGCGTCGCAGGTTGTAGGCCTTCCGTTTCTCGGCCCGATGCTTGTCGTACTTGCCCTTTGTGGCGGCGATGATTGGGGCGTGATCCGGATTGCATGGATCGAGCCTGCCTTCGACGGGACCGTGCTTCCCCTCGTAGGAGTTCAGCGCCTCGATGTACTTCCGATGCGCCTCGTTGACAGCGAGCTGCTGGCGGTGGTCCCGTATCGCAAGCACAGCCACTTCGATTAGCAGGGCGATTTGAGAAGCAGAGACGTGGGGAGTCCCTGCGCCGGCCGGTTGCCCGGCGGCGTTGCGTGTGGTTTCCATGGGGCGCTCCTAGACCGAGGCGATCAGCTTGCGGATGTCTTCCACTTTCCAGACGGTGACACCTGGGGAGAGTTTGAATCCTGCCGGGTAGATGCCTGACTTGATGCCGCACCACCAAGCGGTGCGGCCGATAGGAATGAGTGCGGGGACTGGCGGCACCGCTTTCGGATTGCCGATGATCTGGGGAAGTCGAAGAAATCCGGTTTCAGGAAGTTTGCTCATGATTGCATCCATTCGTAAGTGACCGCACTTGGCCGATGGAAGCAAGGTTAGGCAATATGAACTTGTCGCGAAACCCTTGTGCTCGCAACATGCGCACTATGCCTGCAAACTACTCATGGTGCTGGCAGGGTTCCAACTTCCGCTTCTTTTTCCCAGATTCGGCACCAATCCTCGATTACCTTTGTGCTTTCCAGCTCTTCACATTTTTCCAGCATGTCGCGAGCAAACGCCGCCTTCCCCTTATAAAACACTCGGCCGGCCTGCCAGCCGCGCCAGCACTCTTTTACAAACGATTTTTCTTTTTGCTTTGGGTCTTCCGCATAGCGAATCTTTGCTTTTTCGATGGCTGACTCGCGCAATTTCCGAGCAACCCCAGTTTCGATGGAAGAATCAGAAAGTTCATTTAAGTAGTCAATCGAATCGTCACGATGCTCAATATTCGCCCATAGCAACTGCTTAGCGGCATGTAGAAGATCGCCGACAAACTTCATCGTGAGACCGGCACTGGAAAGGTCGCCTAGCGCTTTGTCGATGATGAGCAACGACGTAAATCCCCAAATTTGCATTGGCAAAATCTGGCTCTCGACATTTGGTGTCTCGGAATTATCTAGACCATGTATGGCCCAAAACGCAATCGCTCTCTCCTCTGGATCGGCATGCCGCATGGGAGCCTGGTCACTCCAATTTTCGCGTCCGACCGCTGCAAGTCTATAAATTTCGTTCTTGAGATTTTGCGTCCAGCCCTCACCAACCTCCTTGAAAGCGTGCCCACCCGAGCGATTGCTTGAGCCTAGGCCATGGAGTTCTATGCCATGAGATAGGTCAAATGCTTCCACGATGAGGGAGCCTAGATTCTCAACTACATTTTGATCTTCGTGTTCCCGGAAACACCCCGGCTTTATGCTTCCGTCGACGTCGAAATTCACAAATACTGATTCGCGCATAGCATCCCTTTCGATGCCCCTGAAAAAAGGTGCCAGCCCAGCCCGCCAGGGAAGCGGGTTTTCGGGGATCAGCCTGAGGGCTGGCGTAAACTTGTGCTGCTTACTCTTCGCTCGCGCCCTCGGCCGCCAACTCCGCCGTGACAAGCAAGTACTGAAAATGCCGCACGTCTAAGCGGGCCGGTATGCCCTCCTTTAATTGGCTGACCAGGTACTGCGGGTCGCGCAGTTTGCGCCAGTCAACCAGCTCTGCTTCAAGCTGCTTGATCCGAGCAATTTTCGCCGCATCGTAGGTAACCGCCAACGACAGCTTATGCTCGCGAATCTGCGCCTGCTCTTCCAGGACAGTGATTTGCCATTTCAGCGCCAGCATCTCGGACACTGCAGGAACTCCATCAATTGAACTCATTCGAATTCCTCGCGTGTAATAGACTTAGGTACCCGATAATGTACGATAAATTCCCGGTTCCGCCCAATCGCCATTTCTGCAGGCGATTGGGCCCACCGCTCACGCCGCTATTCCTTCCTCGTTTCGACCAGGCGCAGCGATGGTGCGGCCCGACGTGGGCAGTGCACTGCTTGACCTGCCGTCACCCGCTCGATGAACGCCTGGCTGCGGTCATCCATAGCGCGAAACGCCCTGAGCACGGACATCTCTTGCTGCGTTAAGTCGGGAGGCGCGGTCGCCCCTGCGGCTCGCGCGAGCGATCGTGGCGGTTTCTTAGAATCGCTCATGCACCACCTCCACTTTCTGCACCCGGCGCATCGAACGCATAGCGCGGCCAATCTTCGGCCTGGCCCAGCGCGTAGTCATGGATTGACGCGCGCCCCCGTTGGTCGGCTAGGCGGAAGGCCTTTAACACTGCCATCTCTCTTGACGTTAAGCCGAGCGGCTGAACAGAGTCGAAGCCCAGCTCCCAGGCGGTGACCATACCGGCGACATCCGCGTGATCGCTGGACTCCTCGACTAGATCGGCACGCCGGTGCGCGCGACGCTTCTCGAATGCATCGGCAGGATCGGAACCGCCCACCAGGTTTTCGAGGGCGTCTCTTCCAGCCTTCTCGCCAAGGACGCGCATACTGGCCCGAGCGATTGCACGAGCACGAGGTTCGCTGGAGTCGATTTTCACGATGCTGCTCCTTCGCCGCTGATGCCATCCGGTGGGTTGCAGTTCCGCCAATGCGTCACAGCGCCTTCGGCAAAGGTGCCGCCATCAATCGGTGAGTACCAGCAATCGACGGCACAATCGAGGCAGGCAACCCGAGGCTGCCCGCGCGAGTCGTCCCAAACAACAACAGGCTCTTCAATCGGGGGCCTCGCAACCGACGCTACCGAAATCCAGCACTCCGATGGTGCCGCCTTGAGCACACCGAGTGCGCCTTGCAGGTCGACGCGGGTATCGCAGAGGATGTCGCTGCGGCCGTCCGCAAAGCGAACAGTGAGCAGAGCCAGGCGGTTCAGTGACGTCATGCGCTTCTTCAGCTTCGCGAGCGTCAGGCCGTCGAGCGGAAGTTCGGCCATGGCGTGAATGCCCGCGACCATCGAAGCTATTTCATCAGCGATGCAAATGCCGAGGTCAATAGCTTCGACTGCAGACGTCGCAATATCTATCGGAAATTGGGCTGGAGTGGGCGCCGGAGCGGCAAGCGCCGCCGCAATCTCCGAGCGCCATGGATGGTCAGCGTGAAAATGGGCCGCGGCCATGTAGCCGTCCAGCCTGGTGAGTACGGCGGCGCTCATGATGCAGCCCTCAGCGCAGCGACGACCTCATGCGCCTGGTCGCGATAAAAGCTAAATGTCTCCATCCGTTCGTCAGCGAAGTGCGCCGCGAGACGTGCGAAGCGTTCGATTGTGCGAAGCCGCGCAAGCATCTGATCCTGGCTGAGGTCGCTCACTTGCGCCGAGGCTTCGATTGTTTTGAAGATCGTGTGCATCTCGTCGAGAATGCTCATGCCAAGGTCGGAAGCGTTCATGGCATCGTGAGCGACGTCCAGCGCGGAGCCCTTCTCGTTTCCGGCCGGCGCCGTTGCGCGGGCGGTCATGCTGCTGCTCCCGAACGAACGGTCATAAATGGAAGAATTTCTTTGATTTCGGTGGCGAATTGCCACGCGAGCGCCAAATAGCTCTGCCGCGAGTTCTCGTTCAATGCGGCGAAATTCTCTTCGCCGTCGCCGCCGATCATTAGTAGGATTGCAGAAAGCTGATCGGCGCGCATCGCAGCGTGATCTTCCAAGTCGACAGGACTGACATGGAGATACCCGTATTCTGCGCTCAATACAATTTTCTGTTGCACGTTTGATTTGTTTGCGTTACTCTTATTTTCGTTAGTCATTTTTGTCTTCCAAAAGGGCGAAATGATCCACGCGGCCCGGAATGTCTCAATCATCCCTGTGGCCACAACCCCTAGTTCCGCTAGGCCGGTTGGTACTGACTTAGAGGGGCGCCTTGCCGGGCGCCCCTTTTCACGTCAGGGTCTGTTTGTCTCCTGATCTGCTGGCTAGTCGGCCACCTCCTCAAATCCAGATAATGGAAGCTGGCCCGCGCCTGTAGTCGACAACTGCCCAGTAGCGTGCAGCAAGCGCCAGTCGTCAAGCGTGTCGGTGCCGCTGGCGATGCGCGCGGCCACCGGCACGACACGGCTGGCCTGACCCTTGGTCATGAAGCGGAAGTTGGTTGATCCGGCGGCCGCATTGAAGGCGCGATAGCTGACCGGGAAAGCGAGCCGGAATCTGCGCAGCGCGTGGGCCGCGGCGAGATACAACGGCATGCGCTCCGCGACCGTGCTCAGTTCGTCCGCAAGTTCGCCGTCCAGTGGCTCGCCACGCAAGAGATGCTCAATCTGATCATCGCACCAGAGCGCGAAGTCGACGTCGAGCCAGCGCGCAAACATGACAGCTAATTTCGGATGTAGCCACGTTCCGCCGCCAAGATCAGGCCGGCCGCGCTTCGTCTTCAAATGCGGGATTTTCCCGTGTTTGCGCGCGATCGCGCCCAAGTATTCGACAGTCGTCGGAAGGCGCAACCACTCGCCAGCCTCCTTGCCGTAGCGCTTCGCTGCGGCCGTCGCATTGAACCAGCCGTCATCCTGGAAGCTGAACGCGACGCCTTGATACTCGGCAGTGACCAGGGCAGTCATTTAGCCGTCCGTTCAGACTGTGCGTTCGCCGCAGCGAGCCCGCACTCGATAAGGAGCAGAATCTCAGCATTCATTGACCGTCGATTCTGCGCCGCCAGCGCCTTTAGCGCTGCCTTCTGGCCCGAGTCGAATCGCACTATGTATTTTTCTCCGGCCTGGGCTCTACGCGATGGCGAATGCATTATTTCTCCTTGATATGGCTCAATGCCAGCATCAAATATAATTGATGAGTTAGCTTGGCGCAAGGTAAATATATGGCTCAGAGCCAGTATTTTTAAAATGACGCTGAGCCAGTATGCTGGCGCCTATGACCAATGAAAAGCCAACGCGCACACCTCAGGCCGCCGATAAGTACATTGTCCGGCTCCCGGAAGGCATGCGCGATCGCATCGCGGCTGCGGCGAAGGAGTCGAATCGAAGCATGAATGCCGAGATCGTTCAGCGACTAGCTATCACGCTGAGCTCTAGTGAAGAACTGAACGCAGAGCTTGAATCTGCTGGTTATGCGGTGCTGCCACGGCTCATGACCATGGAAATCGCTGACCGCGCAGCGACAGAAGGTGCGTCGATTCAGGAGATGACGGCGCGGATTTTCGCAGCTGGCATGCATAAGGACGCCCCGGAAGTTTTGTATATTTCAGTACAGCCTGGCGCCACGGTCCAAGACGTTCGCGCGGTTCTTGAGGCTGCGAAGGGAATTATCTCTGATGTCGCCACCATAGTTTCCGAGCCCGGTCGAAGTACGAAAAAGAAAACCCCGAAAGCAGGTACTTGATATCGAATCAGGTGGGCAAATCTTTGCCCAAAGAATGCGTGATGCTGCTGAAATTTTGCTGACTATCAAGCGATAGATCTTGGCGCGCTCACCTCCAGCCCCCCCCCTATCAGAACTGCAGTTCAGCCTGACCGGATTCTAGATGCACGACCGCTATTGGCACTCGGTGTTGACCCGCCAAGGGCGTGAAGTCGCGATCGATGACTGCGTGACCGTGGAACAACGATTCCTGCGCCCGCACCACTTCGAACGCCCTATTCATTCGATGGTCCAGGGTGCCTCCCGTTATGAGGAGATGGACGCAAAGACTTGGGCGGTCGTTGTTGAAATTGGTGAGCGCGACATTGTAGGCCGCCGCTTGCGAGTAGCTTGCAGCGATAGCAGAATCGGATCTTTCTGTGGCTTCGCGCTGCATCAATATTTCGAGCGGCGTGGCCGAAATGGGCGCCGCCAGACGGTCCGCCCAAGGCGTGGCGCCTTCACGATCGTCATCGATGGAATACGCGCTTACTAGACGCCAGTCTCGTTCACCTTTGGCACTCCAATAAACTCGATTCAAAACCAGCTCTTGGTCGGCCGTGTCGGCAAAGTCTATGCTGTGCCCTCGTTTTTGGGAGATATCCTCTGCCGCGAGCCAAGCCTCACCATGCAGATCTTTGGGGGTGAGGTTGCCTCCTATGCTGCTTGCGATGCGACGAAATCTAGAAGTTGCGTTTTTTACGAAAGCGGAAAAACGTTTTAGCATGCTCCGACTCCAAAACAAAAATGTCGGATAGTAACGTTATCAAATCGATCCGTCTGTAAAGTGATGCCACTATGGAGTCATTTCACAGAATAATTTGCAAGGGAAAGCATGACCGCACTGAACAGGCAGCAGAGCCTGGCATCAGCGAGTCGACAGTCAGCTGGATAGCAGCAGGAGTGGCGTTAGCCGGCAGGCCGAGCGCAGGCTTGGCGAGATGCTGCGGGATATGCCAAAAAATCCAGGCTCAAAAGGGCAGCCCACGGGCGATGTTATTAGCAGTTCCAAAGTGGAACTGCTAACAAGGAATTGCGCCCCCACCCTCGCAGACATTGGCATCGACAAGAAAGTCTCAATGCGCGCCCAGCGCCTCGCAGCACTGCCAGCCGAAAAATTCGCAATGGTCGCGGCAGGCAAAGGAATTCGTGGAAGCGGTTGGCGCTGTCGCCCTGCCGTGGGAGTAGCCCATTTCGGGCAGAGGAAGGCCGCAGCTAGCGGGCGAGTGCGATACGGTGGCGCTGAACTTCCAACGAAGCCGGGGGTGGGGCGGCCTTCTGCGATGCAGGTTCGTCCGAGATTTATTATAGAATCAATGACTTGGGCCGGCCTGCTGCCGGTGCTCGAGTTGTTCAAAGCGGTGGCGCCGAGTATCGTAAAATAGCCCGCTCGGGGCGGGCTAGGGTTGCAATTCCATACGGCAATTTGTATTCGCGCCTGATAAAATTTAGGTTGCTTAAATGTTCAAATTTGACTACCATTCAGTGGCAGACAAGCGCAGGAATTGTAGAGGTCGCCGAAAGGTGGCAGCCCGAATGGGTGGAATCCTCGAACCTGGGGTCTGCTCCTAATTTCAAAGGCTCATCATATCGGTGAGCCTTTGTTTTTCTGCCGCGTCATCGCACCATAGCTTCATCCCATACCCGTCTGCGCGCCCCTTATTCCTGTACACGGTAGACCTAAGCAGCCGGAAGTACCTTTCTTCGACCTCCCCGTACTGAGATTTATTCACTGCAAAAAAAATGCTCGACGCTACAGCATCAACCGCTTGCAGTCCAGCAAGTTGGTCATGGTTCACCGCGCGCACATTCGCCGAGTTGATCGCTGGCCAGTGGATATTGATGTTGGTTGACATTGCCGACTGCTGGAGCAAAACATCGAGGTATTCACGCAGGTCATCATAGGACATGGCCGACCTGTTCGAGAACACTAAATCAGCAGCGCAGCCACCGCCATTTGCGTGGTCGCGGCACAGCCAACTTACGCGCTCTAGAAGCAGCCGTGTGCAGTAGCGATATAACTTGTGCGCCTCCTGCTGAAACGTCTCGGGGTTCCGAATGGATGGCTTGTGGAACAAAATACTGACAGTCTTGACTGGGGTGGCGCCGATGATCCTGACTAAAGGGATTCGTTGCTCGTGCTTAATATTGCGAAAGTGAAGGACGTACTTGTCCGGCTTTCCAAGGAGGGTGCGGGCATCCCTCATGGCACTGACGATTTTAAGGTCATTTGACTTGCGCACAACCATTGCCGAAAGGACGAACCAGCGGGAGCTTCCCAGTTCGCCAGGTAAAAATTTGAAGCCCTCATCCCCAGCTTCATCGATATAGACCACAAATTCAGGTTTTGTCACCCTTCACATCCAATCATGTTGCCTCAACCACAATCCCGCATACCTCGCAGGCTGTAGCAGTGATCTGTAAGTTTCGGTCCGCGTCTGCCGCAACCCTCGGCATCCTGGCGTGCCGCTGCGCCCCAGCCAGTTGCTCCCGAATGCGTTGCCGCTAGTCTACGCAAATCTGATGTCGATGTTCAATCCAATTCGCATTAGTTCGCAGATGTTCGATATTTTCTAAGGAAAATTTAAGGTAATGTTAGCCTGATCATGAAAAAGGCCAGCGGTGAGGCTGGCCTAAGTCATTGATTTTGTTGGTCGGGACGGAGTGATTCGAACACTCGACCCCTTGCACCCCATGCAAGTACGCTACCAGGCTGCGCTACGCCCCGACGAGCTAGAAATTATATCAGACAGTGTGCAGTTTTTGCCAACATCGCGGCGCTTGCCGCCGCGCCAAGATCAACAGCCGACCGGGCTGTCCGCGTCAGCTCCGCCGACCCGCCAGCAAGCGCATCACTTGACGCTGCACGCGTCAATCGGCGACGCGCCGCTTCCATTGCGCCAGCATATCTGCCTTGATGAGCCCGGAATAGGCCGTGCGCTGCCCCTTTGCGTCATACCAGTAACTGCGTGGCTTTTCGCCATGCCAGTCCGGATCGAGCACAAAACGCAGGCGCTCGGGGGCGTCGCCGCCGAAGCTCCACGTATCGTTGAGAAGCTTGAGTGAGCCTAAGCGCTTGCGCACCTGGCCCGTCAGAACCTGGTCGGCGATCGGGTCGGTGGTGACGGTGACGAGGTCGAGCCCGGGATGGGCAGCCCGCGCCTTCGACAACACTTCCAGGCTGGCCTGGCAGAATTCGCAATCCATCGACCATACCAGCAGCACGAAAGGCTTGCCACGATGGGCGGCCTGAATCTGCTCCAGGCTCTGCGGACCGAAGGGCTTGATCGATTGCGCCAGCCCGGCCGAGGACACCAGCAGCGCCGCCATCAGGGCGGCAATCCGATACGCGGCACGCATGTTCATGATGCAACCCCGCGCACGATGAGTCCGTCATCCTGGGTGCGCCACACGAGGCGGATGGCGCCCGCCCCGCCGACCAGGTGCGGGTGGTCCGAAGCACCGCCGCTCGCGGCAACCGAGCGCTGCTCCCACGTCGTCCCGCCGTCATGCGAGATGCGCGCCGTCACGATCGAGGTTTTTCCGTCAAACTCTTCCCACGCCACGGCGATGGTGCGCCCTGCCGCCAGCACTTCACCATGTTCGGCGCGCCTGCCGCCCAGGCGTACCGGCTCGCCAGAGAGCCCGTCCGGAGATACCGCAACGTAGAACAGGCCGCCGCGCTCGGCGGCGCCGCTGAACCAGACCTGGTGGCGCGCCCCGGCGCCATCGTAAGCGAGCGCGGGGCCGTGATGCGGGCAGGCGTCGATGCGCCAGTCGTCAAAACTGACGCGCGCGATGGCGCCGGCCTTGCCCGTTGGCGACAGGACCGCCATGGCGTGATCGCGCACGTTCGGCTCGAATATGTGGCGCCACATCGCCACCACCTGCCCTTGCGCGTTGAGCGACAGCGCAATGCGGCAGCACTCGCAACAATGGTCGGCGATCTTGACGTCCGCGCCGAAGCTGGCGCCGTTATCGGTCGAGACGGCGCAATAGACCGCGGCGCCGCGATAGGCGCGCTTGCCGGCCCGCGCCGCATCGCCGTCGCGCTTGTCGATCCATGCAATGAAGACGCGGCCCTCGCGGTCGACCATGATGCTGTCGAAGCGGTGGCCGGTACCGGCCAGGTCGCGCTGGACAGTGACGGCGGCGGAGAAAGTTCGCCCGCCGTCGATGGAGCGCACAAAACGTATGTGACCGGTGTGCGGCTTGTCCAGCGGGCTGGTGAAGGCCAGATAGATCTGGCCGCCAGGTCCGAACGCCAGCTTTGGCCGTCCTTCGCCGTTCGCCTCTACCGGTTCCGGCACCCGCAGCGCCGGCCCCAAGGTTGTCCATTTCTGGCCGTCGTCGGCTGACCACGCCAGCACGATGTTAAAACGCGCCGGCCGGCCAGGGGCGGCCGGCGCCGCCTCTTCCAGCTGCGCCACCCACAGCCTGCCTTCGGCGTCGACCGCCGCCGCCGTACCAAGCGAGACGCGCGACGGCGCGCGCACTGCGCCGCTGCCGGCAGCGGCCGTGTGGCTGGCGCCATCGTGCGCCCATGCCGGCAGTGCGGCGCAGGCGGCCAGCGCTGCCAGCGTTGCCAACATGTCGCGACGCGAGTTGTCCATGTCCGTGCTCCTTAAAAGGTGACGCGCACGCCGCCAGACACGGCCCGCGGCGGCGACATCGTTTGATTGTACGGCTGGGCCTGGGCATAGGTGCTCTCGCCATAGCGGCGGTCGAATACGTTGGTGGCGCGAACGAACAGCGCGACGGCGTCCCAGCGGTATTCGCTGCTCATATCCCACACACTGTTGCCGCCCTGGCCGAAGCGAATGCCGGCGACGCTGGTGGTATCGAGCAACATCGGGCCGGTATAGCGGCCCTGGATGCGCGCGCGCCAGGCGTCGGTGGGCGCCCAGCTCAGCGCCAGCGTGGCGACATTCCTCGGCACGCCGGCCAGCTGGACCTCGAGCGGATCGGTCACCACGGCGCCGCGGCGCGTCAGGTACGTATCGGTCCGGGTCGCCACGGCCTCGACCTTGAGTTGCTTCGAATAGCGCCAGCCGACGGTCGCTTCGAGGCCACGGGAAGTGCCATCCTGGTCGTTGGTGTAGTAGCGCGCCGCGCCGCCGCAGGTCGGCAGCGCAGCGCCGCCGCAGATCAGCTGGACCTGCTGTGGCGCAGCGTTGGCACGGGCGGTGAACACGGCGATCATGTCGGAGATGTTGTAACGAAAGTAAGTGACGCCGGCCGTGATTGCGCCAGCGCGATAGTCGGCGCCCGCCTCCATGCCGCGCAGCGTTTCCGGCGCCAGGTCCGGATTGGCGATCGTGGTGTTGGTGCCGGTGCCGAAGGTGCGCGTCAGGTTGTTAAATCCCGGTGCGCGAAACGCCTTGTAGACGGCGCCGCGCAGCGACAGCGTCTCGTTCAGTTCATAGCGGGCGGCAATGCTTGGGTCGAGCGCCGACTTGCTCGTCGCCGGCAGCGCGCCGCCACTGGCCGCACCGCTGGCCAGGATGCGGCGATTGCTCCGATGGTCAAGCGCATAGCGGTCGAATCGGGCACTGAAGGTGATGTCGAGTGCGTTCACTGGCGCGGCCTTGAGTTGCCCGAACAGACCATAAAAGCTCTGCACGCCCTCGCCCGCCGTGGCGCTGTCACGATTGCCTTGCGGCGCCGATGGCGACGTCGGCGTGTTGAAAAACACTTCCGTGTCGCTGGCCGAGAGCCGGCGGTAGTCGGCGCCCATCGTCAGCGCATACCAGGTCGGACTCAGGCGCGTCGAATAGATCAGCGAACTGCCGCTCTCGCGGTAGCGAAGCGTGCCCTGCTGCGAGTAAAACTGCACGACGTTGTCGTTCACCCTGGCCGGGGTCAATGCCGCGCTGCTGCTGGTCAGGCAGCTGCTGCCGCCCTGGTGGTAGCAGCTGTTGCCGTTCAGCTTGTCGAAGGCGACGTACTGCGACCAGGCACTGGCCGCCAGGTTGGTCCGGCCAGCCAGCTTCTTCTCGACATGCAGGGCGATGTCCGGGCTTTTCTGCAGGTTTTGGCCATGCTGGTAGCCGATCTGCTGATCCTGCTCGTGGTAGCCGAGGCGCACGTAGCCGCGCAAGGCCTCATTGGGCTGCACATGCACCGTCAGCGACACGTTGCGGTTGTCGGCGCTGGTTGCGCGTTTCTGCGGAAACCGGTACAGGTAGGCCGCCGGCGTCGCCTGGTAGCCGTCCGTGTGATACCGGTCGGCCGACAGGTTCATGCGCACGCTGTCGGACAGCACGAAGTCGCGGCTCATTGCCACGTTCCACGTGCCCTGGGTGCCGGCGCTGACCTGGACCTCGCCGGCGCTGGCGCGCGGACGCTTCGTCACAATATTGACGACGCCCGCCACTGCCATGTTGCCCCACAGGCTGGAGTTGCCGCCTCGCAGGATCTCAATGCGTTCAATGTTGGCCATCGGCACCTTGAACCACTGCGTCGTCAGGTAAAACGGATCGTGCATCGGCACGCCGTCGAGCAGCATCAGGACCTTGGCGTTGCCCAGACCGCGCATCTTGGTCTGGTGACCGGTCGGATCGGACGAGCCGGCCGGAACGGCGGTGAAATTCATGCCCGGAATATCGCGCAACAGCTGGTCGACGGTTTGCGCAGGAGAACTGCGGATCTGTTCCTGCGAGACGATGGTCGTATGCAGGGGCATCTGCTCGACCCGGGTCTGGCTTCGGCTGGCGGCGACGTACACGGTGGGCATGTCTTCCGCCGTCGACTGCTGCGAAAGGACAGGGTTTGCCCATGCGCCGAGCAACAGCAACGGCATCGCCTTGACGATGGCGCCGCGGGCGCGGCGATGAACGACTGGCGTTTTATTGTTTTCCATTGGACTTTGTTTTTAATCAAGAATTATTGCTAGCATGATCCCTTGCAGCTCAACTTAATTCCTTGACGCGGGTCAAAATCCACGGATCTCATCAATTTGGCCACGCGCTGCCGTGACAACGGACGCAGCTGCCGTCGGGCGATCCAAGCGAACGCCAAACCGAAAGGCAATCATGTACCATTTATTCTAGAAAATTACTTGTCACTATTACAGCTGAAACCTGAAACGACAGATTGCCCTTACGATGGAAAATCAAAACAGCGACACCACGCGCTTCCTCTCTACCGGGGTACCCGGACTGGACACAATCCTCGGGGGCGGCCTCACCAGCGACCGGCTGTACCTCATTGAAGGGGAGCCCGGTACCGGCAAGACCACGCTGGCGCTGCAGTTCCTCTACGAGGGCGTGCGCCGGGGCGAATCGGTGGTCTACATCACGCTGGCCGAAACGCGCGTCGAGCTCACGTCGGTGGCGTCGTCGCACGGCTGGTCGATGGACGGCATTCACGTCGAAGACATCATCCCGGACGAGAACATCCTCCATCCGGATCAGCAATTCACCATCTTCCACCCGTCTGAAATCGAGATGGGCATGACCACCCAGCGCATCCTCGATACGATCGAAAAGTACAAGCCGACACGCGTGGTGCTCGACTCGCTGTCGGAACTGCAGCTGCTGGCCGAAAGCCCGCTGCGCTATCGCCGCCAGGTGCTCGCCCTCAAACAGTACCTGTCCGGCAAAGGCTGCACCACCATGTTCCTCGACGACCGCACCGCGCTGTCGGGCGACCTGCAGGTGCGCAGCGTGGCGCACGGCGTCATCACGCTCGAACTGATCAACCAGGATTACGGCTCCGAACGGCGCCGCGTGCGCGTGGTGAAGTACCGCGGCATCGCTTTTCGCGGCGGCTCGCACGACTACAAGATCGTCAATGGCGGCCTGGTGGTGTACCCGCGACTGATCGCGGCGCAGACCCGCGTGGTCATCGAGCGCAAGCAGCTCTCGAGCGGCCTGCCGGAGCTGGACGCGCTCACCGGCGGTGGCCTCGACGAAGGAACCAGCACCCTCATCGCCGGCCCGCCGGGCACCGGCAAGTCGTCGCTTTGCTCGCAGTACGCCTACGCGGCCACCCAGCGCGGCCAGAAGGCGGCCATGTTCCTGTTCGAGGAAGCGGCCAACAACATGCTGCTGCGCTCCACTGGCCTCGGCCTGGATCTGCGCGGCGCCTGCGACAGCGGCATGCTCGAGATCCAGCAGATCGATCCGGCGGAAATGGCTCCCGGCGAATTTATCCAGAAGGTGACCGACGCCGAAGCGAAGGGCGCGCGCGTGATCGTCATCGATAGCCTGAACGGCTACCTGAACGCCATGCCCGATGAGCGCTTCCTCGCCACCCACCTGCACGAGCTGCTGACATACCTGGGACAGCGCGGCGTCGTCACCATCCTGGTCGGTGTGCAGGCGGGCCTCATCGGCGGCGCCATGTCGACCAACGTCGATGCGAGCTATATCGCCGACAGCGTGATCATGCTTCGTTACTTCGAAGCGCGCGGCAAAGTACGGCAGGCGATTTCGGTTTTCAAGAAACGGGTCGGCACGCACGAACGCACCATTCGCCTGTTCAGCATGAGCAGCGCGCGCGGCATCCGCGTCGGCGAGGTGCTCACCAATTTCCACGGCATCCTGACCGGCGTCCCGACGTTCGATGAAGCCGTGTTCAGTTTTAGCGACGACGAATAGGCCGCGCATGGAAAACCGCATCCTCATTTACGCCCCTTCCGGCCAGGATGCGGTGCTAGCTTGTAAGATGCTGACGCTCGCCGACGTCGATTGCCTCGTGACGCCCACCGCGGCAGCGCTAGCCGAGGAGCTCAGGCGCGGCGTCGGCGCCGTGCTGACGGTGGAGGAAGCGCTGTCGAACGGCGGCCTCAAAGCCATTGGCGAATTCGTGCAGTCGCAGCCTGCCTGGTCGGATGTGCCGATCGTCCTGCTCACCAATCGCGGCCCGGATTCGCTCACCGTACGCCAGGCCATCACGGTGCTGGGCAACGTCACCCTGCTCGAACGGCCGGTGCGCACCCTGACCTTGATTACCTCCCTGCAGTCGGTGCTGCGGGCGCGCGCCAAGCAGTACCAGGTGCGCGAGACCGACCGTCGCAAGGACGAATTTCTCGCCAGCCTGGGCCACGAGCTGCGCAACCCGCTGGCGCCGATCCGCACGTCGATGGGCGTACTGACGCACATGTATCCGGACCAGGCGCCGATCCGCAAAGTGAGCGAAGTGGTGGAACGCCAGGTCACCCACCTGACGCGCCTGGTCGACGACCTGCTCGACGTCGCCCGCATCAACAGCGGCAAGATCGAACTGCAGCGCGCCGACACCAGCTTCGAGGCCATCATCGGCCACGTCATCGAGCTATGCACGGCGGCCGCTGCCGCGAAGCGCATCACGATCGAGCAGCACCTGCCGTCCGAGCATGTCGCGCTGTTCGCCGACTATGCGCGCGTGGTGCAGATCGTCTCCAACATCCTGTCGAACGCGATCAAGTTCACGCCGCGCGACGGCGTCATCACGGTGCGCGCCGAAGTCATCGACTGCGCCCTGAAGATCCATATCAAGGACACCGGCATCGGCCTCGACCCGAAGGCGCTGGAGACCATCTTCGCCATGTTCGAGCAAAGCCGGCCGCCGTCGGGCCAGATCGCCAGCGGCCTTGGCATCGGCCTGTCGCTGTCGCGCCAGTTAGCCGAAATGCATGGCGGCAGCGTGTATGCGCGCAGCGAAGGCCTCGGCAAAGGCAGCGAATTCGTGGTGACGCTGCCGGCGCTGGAGGCCCAGCGGGTCGCCGCGGTTCGCACCAACGGCGCCGAGATCCACATCGAGTCGTCGCGCCCTAAAGTGCTGGTGGTCGACGACAACCGCGACGCCTGCGAATCGCTGCAGGTGTTGTTCGAAATGGAGAACTGCCAGGTCGCTACCGCTTACGATGGACAGGAAGCGGTGTTCGCTGCACGGCAGGCGATGCCCGACCTGATCGTCATGGACCTGGGCATGCCGCGCATGGACGGCTACGAGGCGGCGCGCCGCATCCGCTGCCAGCCCGGTTCCAAGGAAGTGCTGATGATCGCCGTGACCGGCTGGGGCCAGAGCGACGCGCGCCAGCGCACCATGGAAGCGGGCTTCGATCACCACCTGATCAAACCGGTCGACTTCAACGAAATCAAGCAGCTCGCCAACGCCCAGCTGCTCAAGCGCCAGCAGCTGCGCCGCGCCTCGTAGGCTCATGGCCGTCAGGTGGCCGCGTAGCTGACCGTCGTTACTTCCACTCGCCGCGCAGATCCTTGACCTGCTGGTGCAGGTACTCCGGCGTCGCTTGCTGGGGCGCCACCGGCGCGCCGACGGCCAGCGCCAGCCTCGAACGCGGCCCGCGCGTAAATGAGCGCTCGAACAGGTTGCCCGGATCGCGCGTCAGCAGGCTGCCCCACAAGCCGCGCAGCGCCATCGGAATGACCGGCACCTTGCTGCGCTCGATGATCTTGACGATCCCGCCGCGGAACTCGTTCATCTCGCCGTCGCGCGTCAGCTTCCCCTCCGGGAAAATGCACACCAGGTCGCCCTCGTGCAGCGCCTGTGCGATATCGATGTACGCCTTCTCCATCAGCCACGGGTCTTCCTTGGCCGGCGCGATCGGGATCGCTTTCGCGGTGCGAAAAATCCAGCCGAGCACCGGCATCTTGAAGATGTTGTGGTCCATCACGAAACGGATCGGCCGCGGGCTGGCTGCACCGATGACGATCGCATCGACATAGCTGACGTGATTGCATACCAGGACCGCCGCGCCCTCGTCCGGGATGCGGTCGACGTCGACGATCTTCACGCGGTGAATCGTGTGGATCAGCAGCCAGGCCAGGAAGCGCATCAAGAATTCCGGCACCAGCGAGAAGATGTAGACCGCCACCAGCGCGTTGAGGATGGCGGTGGCCAGGAACATTTGCGGGATCGTCGCGCCCATCTTCAGCAGCACCATCGCCATCAGCGCGGAAGCGACCATGAACAACGCGTTCATGATGTTCATGCCGGCGATGGTGCGCGAGACGTGGGCCGGGTCGCAGCGCGTCTGGATCAGGGCGAACAGCGGCACGATGAAAAAGCCGCCGAATACGCCGATCATGACGATGTCGGCCAGGATGCGCCAGATGCCTGGCTGCGCCAGCACGCCGGCGATGTCGACGGCCGCTGTATTGGTGTAACCGAGGCTGGCCAGGTACAGGTCGATGCCGAACACCGACAGGCCGATCGAGCCAAAAGGTACCAGGCCGATTTCGACCTTGCCCCCGGACAGGCGCTCGCACAGCAGCGAGCCGGTGCCGATCCCCAGCGAGAACACCGTCAGCAGCAGCACGAACACGCTATGGTCGCCGTGCAGATAATCCTTGGCGTACACCGGAAACTGCGACAGCATCAGCGCGCCGTAAAACCAGAACCACGAATTGCCCAGCATCGACAGGAACACGGTGCGGTTCTGGCGCGAGAACGACAGGTTGCGCAGCGATTCGGCGAACGGGTTGCGGCTGATCTTGAGCGAGGGCGCCGGCGCCGGCGACAGCGGAATGCGGTAGCTGGCAACGAGCCCGATCACCGCTACCAGCAGCGTGCTGGCGGCGACAAGCTCGATGCCGTAAGGCTTTTGCGACACCAGCAGTGCGCCGACCACTTCGCCGAGCAGGATGCCGACAAAGGTACCCATCTCGATGACGCCATTGCCGCCGACGAGTTCTTCGGGCTTGAGGTTTTGCGGCAGGTAGGCGTACTTGACGGGGCCGAACAGGGTCGAATGGATGCCCATGCCAACCAGCGCCACCACCAGTATCCATAGCGAGTGGCTCATCCAGCCGATGCCGGCCACCAGCATGATCGCCACTTCGAACCATTTGACGGCACGCGCCAGGCGCGACTTTTCGACCTTGTCGGCGATCTGGCCGGCGGTGGCCGAGAACACCACGAACGGCAGGATGAACAGCGCAGGCAGCACGATGTTGAGCGTGGCCGGGCTGACCGAGGTCCAGCTGAGCGCTTCGAATGTAAGCATCACCAGCAGCGCCGTCTTGAACAGGTTGTCGTTGAAGGCGCCAAAAAACTGGGTCCAGAAGAACGGCGCGAAACGGCGCTGCGACAACAGGGAAAACTGGTTCGGCTGGCTCATGCTGGGGCGCTCGTGGAAGATAAGACCGTAAAGTAACTCACAACGCCGGCATAGACAAATAAAGTTTCCCACAGTTATGCGGGTGCGCAAGCCGATACGCGCGGTAGCGCCCTTCGATACCTGGCGGTTAGCGCTTGAATAACGCTGCGAAAGCGCGAATGATGCTTTTGCCAACCCGGCATGACTGAAGAAAGTGCGACCATGAAACCGATCCTCGTGATGCTGCTGCTGTGCCTTTCCGGCCACGCCGGCGCCGCCGGCCAGCAAGGCAGCACCGACCTGTCGAACGCCTCCGAGCTGGCGGCCGAGGGGTCGGCGCTGGTGGTGTACGGGTCGCTGTCGGCGGTGGCCGCTTCCGGCGCGGTCGTCGTCGCAAGCGTCGAGGCGGCCGGCGACGCCAGCGTGGTGGTGCTGGCCGGCGCGTCCGATGCCACGCAGGCGGCGCTGCGCCTGAGCGGGCAAGTCGCGCGCGGCGCGTCGCTGGCGGTGGGCGCCTCGGTGGGCGTTGTGGCCACATCGACCGGCTACCTGCTGGTCGGCGCCGGCAAAGTAATCGCCTTCATTCCGAATGAACTGGGCAAGGCGCTGCTGCACCACTCGCGCGTCGCGACCAGGGGCTGAGTATGGAGCGTCTGCTGATGGTATGGATGCTGACGGCCGCGCTGGCCGCCGGCGCAGTTAACGCCGGCACACCGTGCGAACCGAAGAAGGCCGACGTCACCAGCTTCATCAAGGCGATGAAGCTGGCCGAGCGCACCATGACGGCGCTCGACAAATCGGGCGCCCAGGTGGCGCTGATTGCGCGCGCCGGCCAGGACCTGTCGAAGTACGGCCTGCGTTATTCGCACATGGGCTATGTGTGGCGCGACCATCCGCAGGGACGCTGGCTGGTGGTGCATGAACTGAACCAGTGCGGCAGTGCGCGCTCGGCGCTGTTCGACGAAGGCCTCGGCAATTTCTTCCTCGACGATATGCACGCCTACGAAACGCGCATCGTCGTGCCCGGCGCCGCCGCGCAGGCACGCATCGTCGCGATGCTGGCGTCGACCACGCCGCTGCGGCTGCATGATGGCCGCTATAACATGGTCGCCTTCGCGTATTCGACCGACTATCAAAACTCGAACCAGTGGCTGCTCGAGACGTATGCGGCGAGCGTGTCGGACATGCCGATCGACGGGCGCGCGCAGGCGCAGGCCTGGCTCAAGCTGGCGGCCTACGAGCCGATCACGCTCGACATCCCGGCCATGGCGCGCTTAGGGGCGCGCATGTTCCGCGCCAACGTCTCGTTCGACGACCATCCGCTCGAGCGGCGCATGGCCGGCAAGATCGATACCGTGACGGTCGACTCGGTGCTGCGCTTCGTGCACCAGCGCGACCCGCAAGCGTGGGAGATCATCGTCATGCTGCCGCGCTGATCGGCGTGGCGCTACCCTTCCTCAACCGGGGTCAGTGCCGACATTCGGACACGGCCTCGACCATAATGCAGCGAGACCAGGTCGATCGAATCGCTACTAAAAAGCATGCGCATACTCCTCCACCGGGGTCAGTGCCGACATTCGGACACGGTCTCATGAATAGACGGTTATTTCGGTTCATTGAAAAGGCAGCGACAGTACCGGCAATCGGATGCGGAATGATCGCTAGTCGCCGCCCGAAACAGCGCCGCCGATCGCGCACAGAATGCTCATGCGCGACCGCCGAGAGGCGCCCAATGGAGCGACTCGGATGCGGCGAATGCATCCCGACGGGAGTGCTTACTCTTGTCGCGCACCTTCAAATAGGCGAACAGCGCGGCTGACGGTTTTTGCAGAAACCCCGAAGTGGACCCCGATCTCGGCCATCGTAAATGCCGTAGATCGGTATGCACGGGCCATTGCCGCGTCGCGGAGCGGAAACTTGGCCTCGTATTGCGCCAGCGTCAGCGCGGTGATTCTGCGCTGGGGCTTCGACACCGCTACGAGTGCCGCCCGGGAGCGAGGCTCGCGATGGCTGGCAGAAAAGTCATCGTCGCCAAGCAGCAGCTGGAACCGCGTGCGCCGCAAAGGACTCTCAACTCCCACGCCCGCAAAGACAAAGTGCGCAAATGCATCCGCAGCTTCCTTGCCATGTCCGAACTGTCCAAGCAGCCATGCGGTCTCAAGCCAGATCGGTGCACGACTGCTATCGAGCATCGAATGGTAGCTGCTCCACCGCCACTCGTCGGGGCGTCCGACAATCCCGGCGCGCACGGGATTTAGTGCTACATAGCGCGCCAGTTCGAGTAGATGTGATTCCTTTTGGACCAGCACAGCGTGGTAGCGCCCTTGGAAGACATGCCCGACCTGCACGTGGCGGCGGTTAAATCGCTGGGAATATATGCCGTTCAATTGGCGCATGCCTTGGGCGAGGTTGCCCTCTACCGTCTCGAGCATTACGTGATAGTGATTCGTCATTTGGCAATACGCATGCACCACAAAATGAAATCTATCGCAAACGAGCGCAAGCACCTCGAGCCAAATATGACGATCGGTATCATCACGATAGATGGGATTGAGTCGATTGCCGCGCGAAGTAATATGGTAAAGAGCGCCGGGGAGTTCAATTCTGAGCGGTCGAGTCATCAAAAGACTCTATCACCGACACGCGCGCGCAGGCATGAGCAAGCGCATGCCCGCAGATCTAAACGTCGAGCCGCTCACGCCGAGCTCTTCTGCCACCGCCGCTGCACACGGCTGTCGCGCTAGTGTTTAGCTCGGGTCCGATTGTCGGCACTGACCCCGGTTGTGGCCCCGATTGTGGCCCGCTAATGTTTAGCTCGTGTCCGATTGTCGGCACTGACCCCGGTTTTGACCGACCCTGGTTGTGACCCAACTGTAGTTTGGCGATGCAATTTACTAATGCTCAGCTCGTGTCCGATTGTCGGCACTGACCCCGTGGAAGTTGCGTTGGAGTTGAACGTGTTTTAGCGCTGGAATTTAGTCGACAGGCGATAGAGTGGCCCGATCAGCAGCACTACCGCGACCATGCGCGAGACGTGAAAGGCTGTGACGATCGGCACGCCCAAGTGTAGGTTGCGCGCCGTCAGCGACATTTCGGCGATGCCGCCGGGCGACGTGGCAAGGATCGCGGTGCCGGGGTTGATGCCGCCCAGCGCGGCCAGCGTGGCGCCAAAGCCGGCGCCCAGCAGCATCATCACCAACGTGCAGGCGGCGCAGGCGACCAGGAAGCGCGGCGCCGTGTGCACGAAGCCAGGCGTGAAACGGGTGCCGAGCGAAATGCCGATGCATAGCTGGCCGCCGGCGACCATCCACTCCGGCAGGCGGCTCAGGTGCACGCCGCCGACGGTGAGCCCGATGGCGACGAACAGCGGTCCGATCACCCACGCATTCGGGACGTCGAGGCGCAAGCACGCCAGCCCACCCAGGCCGGTCAGGCAAATGAGCACCAGCAGCGCGCCGTAACTTACCGCCGTCGCGCCAGGAACAAACAGGTCGAGACCCGGACCGTGCCCATGGCCGGTCCACCAGCGCACCAAAAAGGGAATGGTCCCGACCACCATCATCAAGCGCAGGCTGTGCGAGGCGGCGACCCGGTCGACCGCGGCACCGTGACGCTCGCCTTGGGTCGCCATTTCGGCCGCGCCGCCAACAGCCATCGCGAAGAACGCGGTGCAACGGTCGGTGCCGGACAGGCCGTGCAGCAGCACGCCGGCGCCAAATCCCAGCAAGAGGGCAAACACGATCCCCACTGCGATCCAGCCGGAGTACGACACCAGCGCGGCCACCACCGGGGCCGTGAAATACAGGCCGAGCGTGGTGCCGATGACCCACTGGCCGCTAGCGCGTATGCCGAGCGGCGCGCGCAGCGGCGCGCCAAACATGCAGGCGATCGCGGTGGCAAACAGCGGCCCGATCATCCATGGCAGCGGCGTGTCGAGCCACACGCACAACTGGGCGCCGGCCAGCGCCAGCAGCAGCGCGCCGATCAAAGCTACGCGCGGCTGCGGCTTCAAAACACCCAGAGCTTCTCGGCCGGCATCTGCAGCCAGTAGCTGCCGGCGTCGAGGCGGTGCTTCGAATAGGCGCGCAGACTGAACTCGCCGCGCACGAACAGGCACTCCCATCGATCGCCCAGGTACATGCAGTGCAGCAGCGGCAGTTCGATCGCGTTGTCGACACGGGTCGCGCTGATGCGCACCTCTTCGACCCGGATCAGCGGCTGCACGTCGCTGCCAGTGTTGGCGCCGCGCGCGGTGCCGTGCATCGTCACGCCCTCGACGTGCAGCTGCACGCTGGCGCCGTTGCGGCTGACGACCTTGCCCGGCAAGCGGTTGTTACTGCCCATGAATTCGGCGGTGAACAGCGTATCGGGCGTCTCGTACATGCTTTGCGGGGTGCCCTGCTGTTCGATCTTGCCGTTATTGAGCAGCAGGATGCGGTCGGAGATGGCCATCGCCTCGGCCTGGTCGTGGGTGACCATCAGCGCCGAAAGCCCGAGCCGCACGATCAGTTCGCGCAGGAAGGCGCGCGCTTCCTCGCGCAGCTTGGCGTCGAGGTTCGACAGCGGCTCGTCGAGCAAAATCACGGGCGGGTTGTACACCAGCGCGCGCGCAATCGCCACGCGCTGCTGCTGGCCGCCGGACAGCTGGTGCGGATAGCGTTCGCCGAGGCTGCCGAGGCCCAGCTGGGTCAGCACTTCCTTGACCTTGGCGGCGATGTCGGCCTTCCCCATCTTGCGCAGCTTGAGCCCGTAGGCGACGTTGTCGAACACGGTCTTGTGCGGCCACAGCGCGTACGACTGGAACACCAACCCCAGGCTGCGCGCCTCGGCCGGCATCTCGTAGCCCTTGGCGCCGTCGAATACGCGGCGTTCACCGATGTCGATGGCGCCGGCCTTCGGCGTTTCGAGGCCAGCCACGGCGCGCAGCAGCGTGGTCTTGCCGCTGCCGGAAGGGCCCAGCAGCGCGACCACCTCGCCGCGCTTGAGGTGCATCGAGACGCCCTTCAGGATCGGGTTGGCGTGCGCGCCGGTGCCGTAGTCGAGGTGCAGGTCGGTGACGGATAATTCGTTCATGATTGGTCTCTATCTTATATTAGTTGTGCAGCTTGACGCCGAAGCGCAGCGCGATGCCAAGGCCGATCGCCACCAGCGTGATGTTGATAAACGAGAGCGCCGCCACCAGGTCGGTCGAGCCGCCGGCCCACAGCGACACCAGCATGGCGCCGATCACTTCGGTGCCGGGCGATAGCAGGTACACGCCGGTCGAATACTCGCGCTCGAAAATGAGGAACACCATCAGCCAGGCGCCAAGCAGGCCGTATTTGATCAGCGGCAGCGTGACGTCGCGCGTGACCTGGCCGCGGCTGGCGCCAACGGCGCGCGCCGCTTCTTCGAGTTCTGGTCCGACTTGCAGCAGCGCCGTCGAAATCAGGCGCATGCCGTAGGCCAGCCACACCACCGAATACGCCAGCCACAAGGCGAAAATGGTGGAACGCACCGCGCGCAGCGCCGGGATCACGTTTTCACTGAGCCAGACCGCAATGCCACTATCGCTCATCTTGAGGAAGCCATCGAGCCAGCTCGGCACGAACAGGAACACCCACAGGAACGCCAGGCCGGCGAGCAGCCCTGGCACTGCCCGCGGTACCAGCACGCTGTAATCGAGCAGGCGGGTGATGCCGTCCGGCTTGCGGTGCATCGCCAGCGCAATGGCGCAGTAGCACACGACCGCCAGGGCGCCGCCGATGACGCCGATCAGCACCGTGTTGAGAATCCCGCGCATCAGCGAATGCTGCTCCAGAATGTCGCGGAAGTGCTGCAGCGTCAGCACGTCCGCCAGCCGCACACCCTCGCCCCAGTACTGCACGAACGAACGCAGCACGATACCGGTGATCGGCAGCACGATGGTAAATATCAGCCAGCCCGCCAGCATCGCGAACGCCAGCCACTTCCAGCGGCCCAGGGGCATCGCCTTTTGGCGCGCGCCCTTGCCTTTGATGGAGACGTACTTGTTGGCCGATTTGAGCAGCCAGCGCTGCGCCATCACCAGCGGCATCGTCACCATCACCAGGCACACCGCGACCGCCGCCATCAGGTGGTACGACGGCGTCCCCAGCTTGTTGGTCAGCTTGTACAGGTAGGTCGCCAGCACCAGGTGGCCTTCCGGGTCGCCCAGCACCAGCACCAGGCCGAACACTTCGAAGCCGAGGAAGAACACAAGCACTCCGGCATACGCCAGCGCCGGCATGATCATCGGCAGCGACACGTTCATCATCACCTGCAGCGGCGCGGCCCCAGCCACGCGGGCTGCCTCTTCGACGTCGGAGCCGAGGCTCTTCAGCGCGGACGACGCGTACAGGTACACGTGCGGCACGTGGGTCAGGCCGGCGATGATGACGATGCTGGTAAACGAGTAGATATTCCACGGCACGAAGCCGAGCAGCTCCTTGGCCCAGGTCGAGTAGAAGCCGACCGGCCCCATCGAAACGACGTAGCCAAAGCCCATTACCATCGGCGACACGAAGATCGGCACCAGCAGCAGTGGCGCAATCCAGCTGCGGCCCGGCAGGTCGGTGCGGATCATCAGGAACGCCAGCATGCCTCCGAGCGGCACGGCGATCGCCGCCAGTCCGGTCGCCATGATCAGGCCGTTTTTGGCGGCCATCCAGAAGTCCGGATCGTCGAAGATGAACTGGAACGCTTCGAAGCTGAGCGTCCTGGCCGGCATGAAGAACGGCGCCGACAGGAAGCTCTGGTAGAAAATAAGGAACAGCGGCAGGAAGACGGCGATGCAGGTGAGCGTCACCACCAGTCCGCGCGGCCAGTTAAGGCGGCGTGGGCCGGGCAGGGTAAAAGTAGACATGAGAATTTCCGGTGAAGGATGGGTGCGGCGACAGACAGGACGGCGGGACGACTGGCGGCCCGCCGTCATTTCACTACTTTTTACCGGCGGTTTCTTTCCACTGCTTGAGGAAAGCCATGCGCTTGGCCGGCGCCAGGTATTGCAGCACGATCGGATGCACCGGAACCGGCTTGATATTCTTCTCGCCGACCAGTTTGATCAGGTCGGCCGACGTGGTCTCGCCCTTCACGTCGGCGCGGATTGCATACAGCTTCGATTCGTTCGCAATGACGGTCTGGCCGCGCTGCGACAGCATGTAGTCAGTCCACAGCTTTGCCGCGTTGACGTTCTTGGCGGCCTTGTTGATGAACAGAACGCGCGACAGGATCAGGGTGTAATCCTTCGGCAGCACCACGCCGAGCGACAGATCGGTCTTGGCGCGCACCAGTGCGTACGAACCGAGCACGTTGTAGCCGATCAGGTTCTCGCCCGACGAAATCCGCTCGAGCATGGTGCCGGTCGACGATTGCACCCGCACGCGCGCCGCGCCAAAGGCCTGTTCGAGCGCCGCGAACTGCGCATACTCGCGCGCGTCCTGGGTCATGAACATGAAGCCGACGCCCGATTTTTCGATGTCGTAGGTGGTGACCTTGTCCTTGAATTTTTCGGCAGTTATCAGCTTGGCGAAATCGGCGTGCGTCTGCGGCACTTCTTTAGCGTCCACCAGCCGCTTGTTGTAGACGATTGCCGCCGGCTCGAACGTGGTGCCGTAGGCCATATCGTTCCACATCGCCCAGCCAGGGATCTTCGACGCCTCGACCGACTTGTACGTCATCGCGTAACCGTCCGACGCGAGCTTCATCTGCAGATCCATGGCCGACGACCAGACCACGTCGGCGGTGTTGCCGCCTGCCGCCGCCTCGGAGATGAAGCGGTTGTACACTTCGGTGGAATTCATGTCGTTGTATTCAACCGTAATGCCTGGATACAGGGCGGAAAAGTCCTTGATCAGCGGCTGGGTCGCCTTGCTGTCGGTGGCGCCGTAGACCACCAGCTTGCCTTCCTTTTTGGCGCCGTCAACAATCTTCTGATAGTCGGCCGGATAGCCGGCAGGTACCTGGGCGAATGCGCCCGTCGCGGCGCCGGCCAGGGTGGCTGCGATTGCAGCGGTCATCAAGGTCTTGGTAAGGTTCATGTTGTCTCCTGTTTGATCGTTGTAGTTTTGTATTGTCTTAGCGAACCAGCTTGAACTGAGTGGCTTGCCGGTGGTAGTCGTCGACTGCTTTTTTTACGTATCCGGTCAGGGCCGCGCCGGTCATGCTGAACGGGTAGAGGCCGTAGGCCGCGCGCATCTGCGCAAATTCCGGCGTCGCTTCCATCTGTTCGAAGGCGTGCACCCAGCGCTGGTAGTCGGCCTCCGGCACCTTCGGTCCCATCCACACGCCGCGAATGATCGGCCACACCAGGTCGATGCCCTGCTCGCGCGCGGTCGGCGCATTCGCCAGCACGCCAGGCAGGCGTTTTTCCGACAGCACCGCCAGCACCCTGACCTTGCCGGCGGCCGAATACAGCGTCGCTTCCGACGCGTCGCCCGGCACCACCTGTACGAAATTAGCGTCCATCGCGGTGAAGGCTTCACCGCCGCCTTCGAGCGCCACGAAGCGCAGCACTTTCGGGTCGATGCCTGCCAGCTTGGCCAGCAGTGCCATCTTCAGCCAGTCCTGGCTGCCGATGGTGCCGGACACGCCGATCAGCACTTTCTGCGGATGGCGCTTGAGCGCGTCGAGCAGGTCGGCCAGCGTCTTGTACTGCGAGTCGGAGCGCACCGCGATCATGCCGTAGTCGGCGCCAAGTGCCGCCACCCAGCGCACGTCGCCGGCGGTGGCCTTGCCGAATTTACCTTGCGCCAGATTGAGCAGTGAACCGCCCGAAAACGCCACCAGGGTATTGGCTTCACCGCTGCGCTGCGACACCAGCGAATGCCAGGCCACCGCGCCGATTCCGCCGGGCAGATAGGACAGGCGCATGGTGCCGCCGCCGGGCTGCCCCTGCAACGCCTTTAGCGCCAGCTTGCACGTCAGGTCCATCGCGCCGCCCGGCTTGGAGGGCACGATGCATTCGGCGTCGGCCGCTGGCGCCGCGCTGGCGGCGCCGCACAACGCGAGGCCAGCGATCAGGTGCAGGATTTTCTTCATATTCCGGCCATGATAGTCCCGATACGTCCGCCCCAGCTATCAGAAGCGGTGCTGGATGCCGGCGGTGATGCCGGTCTGCGAGGTGCTGAAGCCCGGGTCATCGCGCGACAGGCTCACCAGCTTGCCGTTCTTCGACTTGGCGTAGGCCGCGGCTGCGTACAGGTCGGTGCGCTTGGACAGCGCGTACAGGCCACGTACGACGTACATGGTCGGATCGGCATCCTGGCCGGCAGCGACGTTCTTGACGTTGACGTGGTAGACGGCGCCGGTCAGCGTAATGGCCGGCTTGATGAAGTAGCTCACGCCGCCCCAGTAGGTGTCGCCGCGCACGTCGGCAGTATTGGCGCGGCCGGCTTCGAGCTTGTAGCCACGCATGCCGGCAGTCAGGCGCCAGTCGCCTGTCTTGTAGTCGGCGGCGATGTGGAAGGCGCTCGTTTCGTCGCGTCTGAAGGTGACCGCCACCGGGTTGCCGTTGATTTGCTCGTAGGCTGCCATCACGCCGAGGCCCGCGTGGGTCCACGATCCGGCGACCGAGTACTTGCGGCTGTCGGCGGCGCTGCCGGCCTGCTCGCCCAGGCCAATGGTGGCGCCGTACTTGAATTTGCCGGTGGTGCCGGAGTACTTGATCAGGTTGTCGAACGCGGTGGTCATGCCGTACTTTGACGGGCCGCTGGCGTTGGTCGACGTCGCCCACGAGTAGTTCGGCGCGTAGCCGAGCGGATCGAAGCCGATGACGAAGTCGTAGGTGGTGGTGAACGAACGGCCGATGACGATGCGGCCAAAGCTGCCGTCGAGGCCGACGAAGGCCTGGCGCTTGAACAGCGGACCGTCGGCCGCGCCGGTGTCGAGCAGGATGCCGCCCTCTAAACCGAATACGGCTTTCAGGCCGCCGCCGAGGTCTTCATTGCCGCGGAAGCCCCAGCGCGAGGTGTTCTTCCCGCCCGAGATGACCTTTGTCACGCTGTTCTGATTGGCGTTGGCGTGGTTCAGGGTTTCGACGCCGGCGTCGATCAGTCCATAGACCTGGACGTTGGACTGCGCATGGGCGGCGCCGCCGATGGCGAAGGCCGCAAAAAGGGCGAGCGAAAGCACTGATTTTTTCATACATGTCTCCTGATTTATGGTTTTAGTTTTAATTACGGTGGTTCGAGTCGCACTATATGAGAGTGATCCTTTCAATTCGCTTTCGGCGCTCGAAAAGATCTCGGTTGGCCTGGCGGCGTGCTTGGGCTTACACTCTCGCCATGCGAATACTTTTAGTTGAAGACCATCTCGAACTGTCCCACTGGCTCGCCAAGGCCCTGCGCGAAGCCAACCTGACGGTCGAAACCGCCCACAACGGCGCCGATGCCGACGCCCTGCTCCACACCCAGGATTACGCGCTGGTGATCCTCGACCTGACGTTGCCGAAGATGGATGGCCTCGAGGTGCTCAAGCGCCTGCGCGGCCGCGGCGGGCCGCGCGCCAAGACGCCGGTGATGATCCTGACCGCGCGCGGCGGCCTTGAAGAAAGGGTGCAAGGCCTGAACCTGGGCGCCGACGACTACCTGGCAAAGCCGTTCGAGCTGGCCGAACTGGAAGCGCGCGTCAAGGCGCTGCTGCGCCGCAGCCAGGGCAACGAGGCACTGGTGCACCAGTGTGGCTCGCTCAGCTTCGATACCGTCACGCGCATGTTTGCCTACGATGGCGCGCCGCTCGGGCTGACCCCGCGCGAACACGCGGTGCTCGAAGCGCTCATCACCAGGCCGGGACGCGCGGTATCGAAGGAAAAGCTGTTCGATGAAGTATTCGCGCTGGCCGACGACGCCAACCTCGACGCGATCGAACTGTACATCCACCGGGTTCGCAAAAAGCTAGAGCGCGCCGGCAGCAACGGCGCCGCCATCACCACCTTGCGCGGCATCGGCTACCTGTTGCAGCCGCGCGACGCCGCCTGACATGGGGCCGCTGCTCACGCGCTTGCAGCAGCGCTTCGGCGCCGCCGCGCCGCTGGGCAGCCTGCGCAACCAGCTGCTGCGCTGGCTGCTGATCCCACTGGTGCTGCTGGTGGCGGCCAATTCGGTGTCGGTGTACCGCAACGCGCTTGAGGCAGCCGACCTGGCGTACGACCGCTCGCTGCTGGCGTCGACGCGGGCGCTGGCCGAACGCGTCTCCATCCGCGAAGGCAAGGTGGTCGCCGACGTGCCCTACGTCGCGCTCGACAGCTTCGAGACCGACACGCTGGGCCGCATCTACTACAAGGTCACCGGTATCCGCGGCGAGACAGTGTCCGGCTTCGACGACCTGCCGGCGGTGCCGGCCAACGTGCCGCGCTCGGAAGCGTATCCGGCGCTGGTGCGCTTCTACCACGCCGACTACAACGGCGACCAGGTGCGCATCGCCGCGCTGCTGCAGCCGGTGTACGACGACTCGATGCGCGGCATCGCCCTGATCCAGGTCGGCGAGACGCTCGACGCGCGGCGCGGCCTGACGCGCAAGATCCTGTTCGACACCTGGCTGCGCCAGGCAGTGATGCTGCTGGCGGTCGGCACGCTGGTGTGGTTCGCCGTGCGGCTGGTACTGCGCCCGCTGATGCGGCTGAAAAACGAAGTCGAAAACCGCGCGCTCGGCGACCTGTCGGACGTCGACCAGGCGCTGGTGCACAAGGAAGTGCGCCCGCTGGTGGCGGCGATGAACGACAGCATGGCGCGCATGCAGAACCTGATCGCCAGCCAGCGCCGATTCATCGCCGACGCCTCACACCAGCTGCGCACGCCGCTGACGGTGCTCAAGACGCAGGCCGAACTGGCCCTGCGCGAGAACGACGCCGGCGCCATGCGCGCGATCGTCGAGTCGATCGCCGTCACCACCGACTCGACCGTCCACCTGGCCAACCGGCTGCTGACGCTGGCGCGGATCGAGCATGGCGGAGAGGCGGCCAACATGTCGCCGGTAGCGCTGCCGGAGGTGGTACGCCAGGTTGGCCTGGCGCTGGCGCTTCCGGCGGTACAAAAGCGCATCGACCTGTCGCTGGAGGCGGCGCAGGATGCCGTCATCGACGGCCAGGCACTGCTGCTCCATGAGCTGGTCACGAACCTGGTCGACAATGCGATCCGCTACACGCCGGCCGGCGGCCAGGTCACGCTGCGCGTGCTGGCGTTCGATGCGACCGTCGTGCTGGAGGTGGAAGACAGCGGGGTCGGGATCGCCGCGGCCGAGCGCGAAAAGGTGTTCAAGCCGTTTTACCGCTCGACCTCGTCGATGGAGATGAACCAGGGCGGCACCGGACTCGGGCTGGCGATCGTGCACGACATCGCCGTGCTGCACCGAGCGACAGTTGCGCTGTCGGAAAGCGCGGGCCGCGGCTTGAAGGTAAGCATCTCGTTTCCCGCTGCGCAGCAACAAAATGCCGGGGCGCTATAAACCCAATGTGCAAATCGGAGCGCGATTGAGCGCTCGCAAACGAGGCGTCGGGCCAGGCGTTTTGCGGCGCCCTGGCGCGCGTAAAATCGACGGATGAAAACGCCAAATGCCAAGACAATTGCGCTCGATACGCTCGGGCCGGATGACGAAGACCATGATCTTCGCGCACTAATTACCGTGGACCTCGACGAGGACGGGCCGCCTGGGCAGCAAACTGTCGATGAGTTTTCGGATGAGTTTTTGATGCAGGCGCCGAAAGGGCCGAAGCCGGCGGGGTGATCGGGTAGCGGCAAGGCGCAAGCAATCAGCGCCGGCCTGAAACATCGTCATCCTCGCGCAGCGGGACCCCTGCCGGCGGCGTATGGGTCCGCGCTGCGTTAGGATGACGTTGGTGGTTTATGTGGCTGAAGTCAGCTCAGGCTCTCAAGGCGGATCCGCGTCACGTTGCCCACCACCGTGTCGAGCGCCTCGATCTTGGCGATCGCCGCGTCGATGTTCTTTTCGCGCGTCTGGTGCGTCAGCATGATGATGTCGAGGCGCGTGGCGCCTTCGGCCGGCTCCTTCTGCAGCACCGCGTCGATCGAGATGCGGGCGTCGGCCAGGATGCGCGTCAGGTCCGCCATCACGCCAAGCCGGTTCTTCACATAGACCCGCAGGTAGTAGCTGGTGTTGATCTCGGACATCGGCCAGATCGCCACGTCGGTCATCTGGTTCGGCTGGAACGCCAGGTGCGGCACGCGGTACTCCGGATCGGCCGTGGCCAGGCGCGTGATGTCGACCAGGTCGGCGATCACCGACGAAGCGGTCGGCTCGGCGCCGGCGCCCTTGCCGTAGTAAAGCGTGGCGCCGACAGCGTCGGCCTGCACCAGCACAGCGTTCATCGCGCCTTCGACGTTGGCAATCAGGCGCTTGGTCGGAATCAAGGTCGGGTGCACGCGCAATTCGATCCCTTCGACGCCGTCGATCACGGTGCGGCGCGTGATGCCGAGCAGCTTGATGCGGTAGCCGAGCTGCTCGGCGTAGCGGATGTCGACCGCCTCCAGCTTGCTGATGCCCTCGATGTGGGCTTTGTCGAACTGCACCGGGATGCCGAACGCGATCGCCGACATGATGGTGAGCTTGTGGGCGGCGTCGACGCCTTCGATGTCGAAGGTCGGATCGGCTTCGGCGTAACCCAGCCCCTGCGCCTGCGCCAGCGCGGTGGAAAAGTCGAGCCCCTTGTCGCGCATCTCCGAGAGGATGAAGTTGGTGGTGCCGTTGATGATGCCGGCCACCGATTCGATCCGGTTCGCGGTCAGGCCTTCGCGCAGCGCCTTGATGATCGGGATGCCGCCGGCGACAGCCGCTTCGAAGGCGACCATGACGCCCTTCTCCTGGGCGGCGGCGAAGATCTCGTTGCCATGCAGCGCCAGCAGCGCCTTGTTGGCCGTGACGACGTGCTTGCCGTTGGCGATGGCTCGCATCACCAGTTCGCGCGGCAGCTCGTAGCCGCCAATCAGTTCGATGACGATGTCGATGTCGGGATGGTCGACGACGGCGAACGGATCGCTGACCACTTCGCACTCGCCGCCCACCAGGCGCGCGGCGCGCTCGGTATTGCGGGCCGCGACCATGGTGATCTCGATGCCGCGGCCGGCGCGGCGGCGGATCTCTTCCTGGTTGCGTTTGAGGACGTTGAACGTCCCTTCACCGACAGTGCCGATGCCTAACAAGCCTACTTTGATGGGTTTCATATTCTTTTACTGTGAGGGTTTTCAGCCGCGTCCGTGGCGTCGACGGTAGCCGTCGAGGAAGCGGGCGATGCGGCCGCATGCGTCGGTGAGGTCGTCCGAATTGGGCAGGAACACGAGGCGGAAGTGATCCGGCGCGATCCAGTTAAATCCGGTGCCTTGCACGATCAGGACTTTTTCCTCGGACAGCAGGTCGTAGGCGAACTGCTGGTCGTCCGCGATCGGGTACATCACGGGGTCGAGGCGGGGGAACATGTACAGCGCCGCTTTTGGCTTGACGCAGGTAACGCCCGGTATATCGGTCAGTAGTTGGTGCGCCAGGTCGCGCTGCTTGAGCAAGCGCCCGCCGGGGCCGACCAGGTCGGCGATGCTCTGGTAGCCGCCCAGCGCGGTCTGGATTGCGAACTGGCCCGGCGCATTGGCGCACAGGCGCATCGAGGCGAGCATGTTGAGGCCATCGATGTAGTCCTTGGCGTGGCGCTTCTCGCCCGACACCACCATCCAGCCGGCGCGGTAGCCGCACGAGCGGTAGTTCTTCGACAGGCCGTTGAGCGTGACGAACAAGACGTCGTCGGCCAGCGCGGCGATCGACTCATGCTCGCTGGCGTCGTACAGCGTCTTGTCGTAGATTTCGTCGGCGTAGATGATCAGCTGATGCTGGCGCGCCAGCTCGACGATTTCGAGCAGGACCTCGCGCGGATACAGCGCGCCGGTCGGATTGTTCGGATTGATGACGACGATCGCCTTGGTGTTGGGCGTGATCTTGCGGCGCATGTCGTCGATGTCGGGAAACCAGCCGGCCTGCTCGTCGCAGACGTAATGGACCGGGTTACCGCCCGACAGGCTGACCGCCGCGGTCCACAGCGGATAGTCCGGCGCCGGCACCAGCACTTCGTCGCCGGTGTTGAGCAGGCCGTTCATCGCCATGACGATCAGTTCGGAGGCGCCGTTGCCGAGGTAGATGTCGTCGATCGACACGCCGCTGATCTTTTTGCCCTGGGTGTAGTGCATCACCGCCTTGCGCGGCGCGAACATGCCCTTCGAGTCGGTGTAACCGGCCGCGCCATGCATGTTCATGATCATGTCGCGCACGATCTCGTCGGGCGGATCGAAACCGAATACGGCCAGGTTGCCAATATTGAGCTTGATGATCTTGTGCCCGTCCTCTTCCATCTGGCGGGCCTTTTCCATGGCCGGGCCGCGGATCTCGTAGCACACATCATCGAGCTTGTTCGATTTCAGAATCGGTCGCAAAATAATTCCCTGTCCAGGTGGCGCGCCATGTTGCAGTGCGAAAAATACCCATTCTGCCGAAAGCGCCCGATTTAATCAACCGCCAACGGCCGTCAATTGAAGTCGAAAACAATATGAACGCACCGAATTGGCGGCAGGATCGCGGAAATTCGCGCTTTTATATAGTTTGTGGCATGCTAACGCCCGCACCCGGCGAACAGCCGCCCGACAAGCCCTAATCACGCGCCTGCCCACCAGACGCCAATGCCATGAAGCTCCATTCCAGCTCAACCCAGCAGTACCAGACCGTCACCGGCTACTTCGACGGCGGTGTCGAAATCAACGCCACGCCGTACCAGCACAGCCTGACGGTGATGCCGGAAACGCCGCCCCAGCCGTGGCCGGTGGCCGCCTTCGAAGAGCTCACCGAAACCCATTTCGAGGCCATCGCCGCCACTTCGCCCGACGTCGTCATTCTCGGCACGGGCGAACGCCAGCGCTTCATCCATCCGCGTCTGATCGCCAGCCTGTCGGGCCGGCGCATCGGCGTCGAGTGCATGGACAACCAGGCCGCCTGCCGCACCTACAACATCCTGATGGGCGAGGGCCGCAAGGTCACCCTGGCGCTGATCCTGCAAGCGCCGGCTGTCTGATGAACGAACTGCACAAGTCGCGCCCCGTCATCTGGACCCTGTTTGCCGTTTTCGTCGCCACCACGCTGTACCTGCTGGGCGTGCGTACCCTGGTGCCGCCCGACGAAGGCCGCTACGCCGAAATGGCGCGCGAGATGTTCGTCAGCGGCGACTGGGTCACCACCCGCTTAAACGGCATCAAGTACTTCGAGAAGCCGCCGCTGCAGACCTGGATGAACGCGCTGTCGTTCACCCTGTTCGGCCTGGGCGAGTGGCAGGCGCGCCTGTGGACGGGCCTCTGCGGCATCCTTGGCGTGGTGATGACCGGCTACGCCGGCAGCAAGGTATTCGGCCAGCGCACCGGCTTTTATGCCGCGCTGGTGCTCGGTTCGTGCTTCTACTGGGTCGCCTGCAGCCAGATCGATTCGCTCGACATGGGCTTGTCGGGCATGATGACGATCGCCCTGTGCGCCCTGCTGCTGGCGCAGCGCGACGACGCCAGCGCTGCCGAACAACGCAACTGGATGCTGGTGTGCTGGGCCGGGATGGCGCTGGCGGTGCTGTCGAAAGGGCTGATCGGCCTGGTGCTGCCGGGCGCCATACTGGTGCTCTACACGCTGATCACGCGCGACTGGAATTTGTGGGGCCGGCTGCACCTGATCAAGGGGCTGCTGGTGTTTTTCGCCATCGCCGCGCCGTGGTTCGTACTGGTCGGCATGCGCAATCCCGAGCAGCCCTACTTCTTCTTCGTACACGAACACTGGAACCGCTTCTTCCTCAAGGAGCACAAACGCGAGCAGTCCTGGTACATCTTCTTCACGCTCACCGCCATCGGCATGGTGCCGTGGGTCGGCGTGCTGCTGCAAAGCCTGCGCCTGGCCGTACAGAAGGAAGCGGGCCGCTTCCGCCCGCGCCTGATGCTGCTGGTCTGGGCCGTGTTCATCCTGCTGTTCTTCACCAAGTCGAACTCCAAGCTGCCCGGCTACATCCTGCCGATCTTCCCGGCGCTGGCGCTGCTGGCGGCGAACTACCTGGAAGTGGGCACGCGCCGCAGCCGCATGCTGACGGCCGGCTCGATGTCGCTGGTCGGCGTGGCGCTGATGGCAACGGTACCGTTCATGGCGAAGATGTCGAAACACGGCGAGGCGCATCTGTACCAGGCGTTCCAGCCGTGGGTGCTGGCGGCCGGCTTCGTGGCGCTGGCCGGCGGCGCGCTGGCGGTCGTCTACGCCCGCCAGATGCAGCGCGACCTGATGGTGGTGGTGCTGGCGGTGACCGGCTTTGCCACCACCGGCCTGATACTGGCCGGGTTCGAACCGATCGGCCGCGCGCGCGCCGGCGCCGCGATGCTGCCGGCCATCCAGGCCGAGCTGCGGCCCACAAGCACCATCTTCTCGGTCGGCACCTACGAACAGTCGATGACGTTCTACCTGCAGCGCACCACGGTGCTGGTGAACTACACCGATGAATTCTCGTTTGGCCTGAAACAGCAGCCTGAACTGGGCATGCCGACGGTCGACGCGTTCGTCGAAAAATGGACCCGCGACGCCGCCGCCGGCGTGCGCGACATCGCCTTCATCCGCGCCGACATCTATACGGACCTCCAACAGAAAGGCGTGCCGATGCGCGTGGTGGCGCGCGACGAGCGCCGCACCGTGATCGCCAACGATATCCGCAAATGACCTGGTCTACCTTCGCTTTCATTATCACCGGGGTGCTGCTCAATGCGGCCGCCCAGATCTTCCTCAAGGCCGGCACCAACGCCCTTGGCGGCGCCATCCACCTGACGGCGCAGAACTGGTTCGCCACCGGCATCAAGGTCATCACCCAGCTGCCCATCCTGGCCGGCCTGGTGTGCTACGCGATCTCGCTGGTGGTGTGGATCATCGGCCTGTCGCGCACCGACGTGACGATCGCCTATCCGATGCTCTCGCTCGGCTACGTCGTCAGCGCCGCCGCGGCCTGGTACTTCCTCGGCGAAGCGGTGTCGATGCAGCGCCTGCTGGCCATCGGGGTGATCATGATCGGCGTGGCGCTGCTGGCCCGGACCTGACCGAACCTGACCGAATCTGACATATATCGGCGCCTGGAACGCTGCTAGAATGCCCCATTTGGCGGCGTCCGGCGCAGCGCCAAAAGAACACTTAGACAAGAGAATTCAATGACCGCCCTGCCCTTCCTGCCCTTCTCCCGCCCGACCATCGACGAAGCGACCATCGCCGCCGTCGGCGACGTGCTGCGCTCCGGATGGCTGACCAACGGCGGCCCGCAGGTGGCCGCGTTCGAGGCGCAGCTGTCGGCGTATTTCGGCGGGCGCCCGGTACGCACCTTCAACTCCGGCACCTGCACGATGGAGATCGCGCTGCGCATCGCCGGCGTGGGATCCGGCGACGAAGTCATCACCACGCCGGTGTCGTGGGTGGCCACCGCCAACGTCATCCTCGAAGTGGGCGCGACGCCTGTATTTGCCGACATCGATCCGGTCACCCGCAACATCGACCTCGATAAACTGGAAGCGGCGATCACGCCGCGCACCCGCGCCATCATCCCGGTCTACCTGGCCGGCCTGCCGGTCGACATGGACCGCCTGTACGCGATCGCCGACAAGCACAAGCTGCGCGTGGTGGAAGACGCCGCCCAAGCCTTCGGCTCGACCTGGAAGGGCCGCCGCATCGGCGCCTTCGGCGACTTCGCGTCGTTCAGCTTCCAGGTCAACAAGAACCTGACCACCGGCGAAGGCGGCTGCCTGGTGATGAACACGGCCGAGGAAGCGGCGCTGGCCGACAAGTTCAGGCTGCAGGGCGTGACCCGCAGCGGCGTCGACGGCATCGACGTCGACGTCCTGGGCGGGAAGTACAACATGACCGACATCGCCGCGGCCATCGGCATTGGCCAGATGAAGACGATCGACGCGGTCAACGCGCACCGCCGCGCGCTGGCGGCGCATTATTTCAAGAGCTTCGGCCCCGAATTCGAGGCGCACAGCAGTGCCCAGCTGCCGCAGCAGGCGTTCGACACGTCGAACTGGCACCTGTTCCAGATCGTCTTGCCGGACCGCGGCCCGACCACGCGCGCCGATTTCATGACGCGCATGAAAACCGAGTTCAACGTCGGCACCGGCTTTCACTATGCGCCGATCCACCTGTTCACCTTGTACCGCGAGATGGGCTTCAAGGAAGGCATGTTCCCCGAGTCGGAGCGGATCGGCCGGCTGACGGTGACGCTGCCGATGTTCTACGCGATGACCGAAGCGGACGTCGAGCGCGCGGTAGGCGCGGTCAAATCGGTGCTGGCCAAATGATCGCCAGCGTCACCGCCATGAAGCCCGAACTGTCGATCGTCATTCCCATCTATAACGAGGAAGCGGGCCTGGGCGCGCTGTTCGAACGCCTGTATCCGGCGCTCGACAAGATCGGCGTCCCGTACGAGATCGTGTTCGTCAACGACGGCAGCCGCGACAACTCGGTGTCGATCCTGGCCGAGCAGTTCCGCACGCGCCCGGACGTCACCCGCGTGGTGCTGTTTAACGGCAACTACGGCCAGCACATGGCGATCTTGGCCGGCTTCGAGGCCACCCGCGGCGAAATCGTCGTCACGCTCGACGCCGACCTGCAAAACCCGCCCGAGGAAATCCACAAGCTGGTCGAGAAGATTCGCGAAGGCTACGACTACGTCGGCTCGATCCGCCGCAAGCGCCAGGATTCGGCGTGGCGCACGATCGCCTCGAAGATGATGAACCGGCTGCGCTACCGCATCACCAATATTCAGATCACCGACCAGGGCAACATGCTGCGCGCCTACGGGCGCAACGTCATCGACCTGGTCAACCAGTGCGGCGAGGTCAACACGTTCGTGCCGGCGCTGGCGTACAAGTTTTCGCGCAAGCCGACCGAGATCATCGTCGAGCACGAGGAACGCGCGGCCGGCGAATCGAAGTATTCGCTCTACAGCCTGATCCGGCTGAACTTCGACCTGGTGACCGGCTTTTCGCTGGTACCGCTGCAGATCTTTTCGATGCTCGGCATGGTCATGTCGCTGCTGTCGGCGCTGCTGGTGGTGATGCTGCTGATCCGCCGCTTCATCATGGGCGCCGAGGCCGAAGGCGTGTTCACGCTGTTTGCGATCGCCTTCTTCTTCATGGGCGTGATCCTGTTCGGCATCGGATTGCTCGGTGAATACATCGGCCGCATCTTCCAGCAGGTGCGCGCGCGGCCGCGCTACGTGGTGCAGACCATCTTGCAGCATGTGCCGGGCAAGGACGAGCAGATCGACCTGGCGGTGGAAAAACGCCAGGTTGGACGCTGATGGCGGCGCGCCGCGCGGTTGTGTTCGCGTATCACAATGTCGGGGTACGCTGCCTGAAGGTGTTGCTCGCCGGCGGCGTCGACGTCGCGCTGGTGGTCACGCACGAGGACAGCGCCGGCGAAAATATCTGGTTCGAGTCGGTCATCTCGCTGTGCCAGGCCGAAGGCATTGCCTTCGTCACGCCGGCCGACGCCGGCTCGCCCGACTTGCTGGCGCGGGTAGAGGCGGCGCAACCGGACCTGATGTTCAGCTTCTACTACCGCAACATGCTGCCGGCGTCGCTGCTGGCGGTGGCGCCGGCGTTTAATATGCACGGCTCGCTGCTGCCGCAGTTCCGCGGCCGCGCGCCGGTCAACTGGGCGGTGCTGCACGGCGCCACGCAAACCGGCGCCACCTTGCACGAAATGACGGTCAAGCCGGACGCCGGCGCCATCGTCGCCCAGAGCGCGGTGCCGATCTTGCCCGACGACACCGCCTACGAGGTGTTCGGCAAGGTCACCGTCGCGGCCGAGCAGGCGCTGTGGCAAGTGCTGCCGGCCCTGCTCGACGGCAGCGCGCCGCGCCGGATCAACGACCTGGCGCAGGGCGGCTATTTTGGCGGGCGCAAGCCGGAAGACGGCCGCATCGACTGGTCGCGGCCGGCCAGCGAAGTCTACAACCTGCACCGGGCGGTGGCGCCGCCCTACCCCGGCGCGTTCACCAATGCCGGCGGCCAGCGCTACATTATCGAAAAAGCAAGGTTGTCGCCGCTCGAGCGTAGCGAGTTGCCTGCCGGACTAGCTGTGGTGGATAATTGCATCGTGGGCGTGTGCGGCGATGGCCGCGTGCTCGCCATTTCCAGCCTGCTGGCCGACGGCGAACCCGTCTCGCCGGCCCAGCTCCGAGAGCGCCTTGCCGGCGCCGGCGCCTGATTGGCGCGGCGCCGAAGCCTGCCGCCGCCAGGTTGCCAACGCCTTGATGGATTGAAGATTTGACCGACCAGACCCGCACCACCGGCCCGCTGCTGACGCTGAAGATCGACGTAGACACCTATCGCGGCACGCGTGAAGGCGTGCCGAACCTGGTTCGCATGCTGCGCGCGCACGATGCGCACGCAACGTTCCTGTTCTCGCTTGGCCCCGATCACACCGGCTGGGCATTGAAGCGTGCATTTCGCCCGGGCTTTTTCTCGAAAGTATCGCGCACGTCGGTGCTGGAACACTACGGGCTGAAGACGCTGCTGTACGGCGTGCTGCTGCCGGCGCCCGATATCGGCCGCGACTGCGCCAACCAGATGCTGAGCGCCCAGTACGCCGGCTTTGAATGCGGCATCCACACCTGGGACCACGTCCGCTGGCAGGACAGCGTGCGCAAGCACGGCGCCAGCTGGACTTCGCGCATCATGCGCCGTGCCGAGGATCGCTTCCGGTCCGTGTTCGGCCAGCCGTCGCTGACCCACGGCGCGGCCGGCTGGCAGATGAACGCGCACGCTTTCAAGGAGCACGACGCGGCCGGCTTCGCCTACGCGTCGGACGGCCGCGCCATGCTGCGCGACGACGGCTCGCTGCTCGACGCGCGCTGCGGCCCCCACCGCATCGCCGGCACCAACTGCGTGCAATTGCCGACGACTCTGCCGACGCTGGACGAGCTGCTGGGCCGCACGATCGGCGGCGTGACCATCACGACGGCCAATATCGCCGCCCACCTGCTGAAGCTGACGGCCGGCGCCGGGCGCGATCACGTATATACATTGCACGCGGAGCTTGAAGGACAAAAACTCAGCCCCATATTCGAACAGCTATTGTCAGCTTGGAAAGCCCAAGGCTACCAGCTGGCGTCGATGGCGGACTATTACCAGAAAGTGAAAGACTCGCCCTTGCCCGACTATCCGGTAAGCTGGGGCGAATTGCCCGGCCGTTCAGGTGAACTGATCGTGGCCGACCCGACCGCAGCGCGTCCAGGAGAGCCCCGTGGCTGACAGCCAAACCCCAGCATCCGTAAGCAATTTTTCCGCCGCCATGACTGGCGACAAGGCGTTCGAGCTCGCCGGCCGTCCGGCCCGCTATACCGTGCTGTACTTCTACCCGAAAGACAACACGCCGGGCTGCACTACCGAGAGCATCGCGTTTCGCGAACTGCACGACCAGTTCCTTGCCGCCGGCACCGAAATCTACGGCATCAGCCGCGATTCGCTGCGCTCGCACGAGGGCTTCAAGTCGAAGCTGGGACTGCCGTTTGAACTGATCTCCGATCCGGAAGAAGCGGTCTGCCTGCAGTTCAACGTCATGAAAATGAAGAATATGTACGGCAAGCAGGTTCGAGGGGTCGAACGTAGCACGTTTGTAATTGACGCTGAGGGCCGAATGGTGAAAGAATGGCGTGGCGTGAAGGTTGCAGATCACGCCGATGAAGTGCTGGAGTTCGTGAAAAGCCAGCCCTAGCAAGGATGGCTTCCCGTTGATCAACCTGCTGTAGAACATCGATTGCATCCGCCCATTTTGAGTCACCGTTTTCTCTTCCTGCATCATCCCAATCTGGCGGCCTGCCGGCGCGGCCACTATGCCGTGCCTGACCAGCGCCTCCCCCTTGCAATACGACCAGGCCCTGAACGCGATGCGCCAGGCGCAGCGTGCGCCTCGCCTCGCGGCCCTTCGGAACTTTTTTAGATTGAGACCCTGATGCCACTGCCAAAACTTCCTACCAAGCCGGCTGCGCTGCTGCTGGCAAAAGACTACCCGAAAGCCGAACGCGGCGCCAAGGGCGCGGTACGCGCGGTGGCCGCCGCGGCGCCGCTCGACCCGGTCGAGGACCTGATCAGCGGCAAGGCCGTGCCGGCGCCGAAAGCGATCCGCGCCGTCAAGACCGCCAAGGCCGCTGCTCCCGCGCCTGCCGCGACGCCGCTGCCGGTGGCCGCTGCGCGCCCTGCCGCGCGCGCCAAGGAGCAGAGCGACGACGAACGCGACGTGCCGCACCCGGTCAAGCACAAGCCGGTCGAGGCGATCATCAAGTCATCGACCAGCCGCCAGGCCGACAAGGCCGGCACCACCAAGATGTTCGTGCTCGACACCAACGTGCTGATGCATGACCCGTCGTCGCTGTTCCGCTTCGAGGAGCACGACGTCTACCTGCCGATGATGACGCTCGAAGAGCTCGACGACCACAAGAAGGGCATGTCGGAGGTGGCGCGCAATGCACGCCAGGTTTCGCGCACGCTCGACGCGCTGATCGCCAACATTGACGACGACGCCATCGAGGCGGGCATCCCGCTCGCCAAGCTGGGCAACAAGGACGCCAAGGGCCGCCTGTTCTTCCAGACGCGCCTGCAAAACGGCCCGACCCTGCCGGAAGGGCTGCCGGTCGGCAAGGCCGACAACCAGATCCTCGGCGTGGTGCGCAACCTCGAGGGCGAACTGCCGGGCCGCGCCATCGTGCTGGTGTCGAAAGACATCAACATGCGCATCAAGGCGCGCGCGCTGGGCCTGCCGGCTGAGGATTACTTTAACGACCACGTGCTGGAAGACACCGACCTGCTGTATTCAGGCATCGTCCAGCTGCCGGATGATTTCTGGAACAAGAACGGCAAGGACATGGAATCCTGGCAGGAAAACAAGGGCGGTTCCTCCTCCACCTTCTACCGCGTGACGGGCCCGACCATTCCGACCTTGCTGATGAACCAGTTCGTGTTCCTCGAGCCGAAGAATGGCGAGGCGCCGTTCTACGGCCAGGTCAAGCAGCTCAACGGCAAGACCGCGGTGCTGCAGACCTTGCGCGACTTTAGCCACACCAAGAACAACGTGTGGGGCGTGACCGCGCGCAACCGCGAGCAGAACTTCGCGCTGAACCTGCTGATGAATCCGGACTGCGATTTCGTCACGCTGCTCGGCCAGGCCGGCACCGGCAAGACCTTGCTGGCGCTCGCCGCCGGCCTGGCGCAGGTGCTCGAGACCAAGCTGTACAACGAGATCATCGTCACCCGCGTCACGGTGCCGGTCGGCGAAGACATCGGCTTTCTGCCAGGGACCGAGGAAGAGAAGATGTCGCCATGGATGGGCGCGTTCGACGACAACCTCGAGGTGCTCAACAAGTCCGATTCGGACGGCGGCGAGTGGGGCCGCGCGGCGACGCAGGACCTGATTCGTTCGCGCATCAAGATCAAGTCGCTCAACTTCATGCGCGGCCGCACCTTCGTCAACAAGTTCCTGATCATCGACGAAGCGCAGAACCTGACGCCGAAGCAGCTCAAGACGCTGGTCACGCGCGCTGGTCCCGGCACCAAGATCCTGTGCCTGGGCAACATCGCGCAGATCGACACGCCGTACCTGACCGAAGGTTCGAGCGGCCTGACCTATGTGGTGGACCGCTTCAAGGGCTGGTCGCACAGCGGCCACGTGACGTTAGCCCGCGGCGAGCGTTCGCGCCTGGCCGATCACGCCAGCGAAGTACTTTAAGCAACGTTTCTCCCTATGAAACCCTGCGTGCCTCACGGTGCGCAGGGTTTTTTTATTGTCGAGCCATTGGGGGTAAAACCGGATATCATCCAGTCAATTGCAACGCGAAAATACGCGCAGCTGTTACTAAAAAGCCAATTGGTCCACGGGAAATGACATCATGAAATTCCGATTTTGGGGGGTGCGCGGATCGATCCCGTCGCCTGGCCCTCGCACCGCGCGTTACGGCGGCAACACCACCTGCATCGAGGTATGCACGGATGACGGCACGCTCATCATTCTTGACGCCGGCACCGGCATCTTCGCGCTGGCGCAGCAGCTGGTTGCGCGCCTGCCCGTGCGCGCCCACATCTTCATCACCCACAGCCACTGGGACCACATTCACGGTTTGCCGTTTTTCACGCCGCTGTTTAATCGCGGCAGCCTGGTGCGGCTGCACGGCGCCGTCGATCCGGCCACCGGCAAAGGCATCGAGCACGTGCTCGGCGTGCAACTGCAAAACAGCTACTTTCCGGTCGGCGAAGCGCAGATGGACGCGACCATCGAATACCAGACGCTGACCTTTGGCGAGCAGGTCGCCGTCGGCGACGCCGTTGTCGACAATGTGCTGATGAATCACCCGTGTACCAATCTTGGCTATCGCATCACCTGCAACGGCAAGTCGGTGTTCTTCACCGGCGACCATGAGCCGTTCTACAACCTGTACCCGCAAGAGGACGCGCAGCATGCGGAGTATCAAGCGTATATGGAGCAGCGCCAGCGGGAAATCGACGAGGCAATGCGCGGCGTGGATGCGTTGATTGTCGACTGCTCGTACACGCAGCTGGAATACCCGGCCAAGCGGGGCTGGGGGCACGGCACGCTCGACTCGGCGCTGGAGATGGCGGTTCGGGTTGGCGCGAAGGTGCTGTACGTGACGCATCATGAGCCGACCCGGTCGGATGATGATCTGGAGGCGGTGTTTGCGGATTTGCTGGCGCGGCATCGGCTGCCTGCGTCGCTACAGGTGGTGCTGGCGTATGAGGGGTTGGAAGTCGAGCTTTGCTGAGACGCGGGTACAAGGTGAAGCTCTGAATGGATAAGAGTTGCTTATTGTGCTCGGTCGCAGGAGAGGCGTCGAGATCGGCTGACTGCATTCAAGGGTGTTTCACTCTATCTGGCCAGTCCCCTTCTTCTTCAAATTCCAGTCTACCGTAGACCTCGCCGTTTATAACAATATCTTCGGTCTCCTCGAGCGAAAGCCCCTGGACAGTAACATCAAACCCGGCCAGAGCGCGCGTGAATTCCCTGTCGTACTGCGGTGGTAAAGTTCCCTCGCTTTCATCGTGATTGAAATTTCCGCTGATGTATCGACTTTCCCTGCCATTTACTGACGCCGATATTTCACCACGAATCGCAGCCTCAACAAGCGGCATAGTGCGTGAGTAGAAGCAATACGGATCATCATCAACATGTATTTTCGATTCGATCTGCTCCTTCAGACTGATCGCCTGTCTTTTCAGTCGAACAGGATCCACCTTAGAAAAATGCCATCCATCATATCTGACTAATTTTATGAACACAATATGCCCTATGTCATGCTTTGGCTAACACATTGAGGTACGTCTCGCACGCAATTTCAGGGATATTTAACTTTGTCAGGCCAATCACCTTCCTCCTCAAATTCGACCCATCCGTAGGTAATTCCGTCAATAATGACGTCCTCGGTTTCCTCTAGGGACAAGGCTTCAGCCGTGACCGTGAATCCCGATACAGCCGACTGAAACTCGGCGTCATACTCAGGCGGCAAAGTGCCCTCTTGTTTATCATGGTAATAATTTCCACTCACAAAATGTAATTGATCTAAGTCTAGGGAATTGACTATGTCGCCTCTAATGGCCGCGTCCAAAATTGGCAATGTAACCGAATAGAAGGAATAAATATCCGCAGCCTCACTAATCTTTCGAACAATCTCGTCACGCAACTTTGCTGCCGTACGGCGTAGGGCAACAGGATCCACCTCTGCGAAGTGCCATTGATCGTACCTAACAAGTTTCTTATACATTTTATGATTCCTAAGGGAACGTCATCGCGGTAAGTTTGGGGGATGTAAAGATACTTCGGTCTATTAGCAGAGTCTGTATCCCCTTCCCCGATTGTGACCAAACTGTGCCATTTGCGCCGAGCTCCGTTGTAGGAGCAATGACCGAAGTAAACGTCATGCCAGGGCGCAACGCTGTAATCTCCACTACCTCAAACTTCACCCCTTGCTGCGAGACTAGCGGAATTCCGAGGCGATCCGCGATCTGATCGTACCTTAAGCCCTTCAGACCTGCCAAGTCCTTTTCGGTGGCCCAGAATGCACTATTAGGACCCACCGTTCCATCGGCCGGTACGACCTTAAAAAACTTGTCACCTACTTCAACGGGGTTAGCGAGAGGCATAGACGTACCGGTTTTCATAAGCGTTTCCGATTCCGCAATTGCGTCCTTTCGACTGAGTCCCTTCTTCTCAAATTCTGCTACCATCTTTCGCCCTTCCGGCGACTTCATTGGGTTGACCTTTAACCCATGGGTTTGATAGTTATCCCAATTGCCGCTGAACTTCGGCTTCGTCGGTGCTAGTACATGAACGCCAACTTTCACCTTGCTATGGGATGAATGGGATACCACGGGGTGGACAATCCCAGACGTTGCAGAACCAACGATTTTCGATGGTACGGGGGGGCCGTGGATTTCGACACCCCAACCCCACGACTTCCCCTTAGCCAACCCAGCGCCAAGGAAAATACTTCCGCAGCACCGCGAGTAACGGATTCCACGTGCTGCCCCTTCTCCCAAGGGTCTGTCACAGGGACCAGAATCGCCTTGCCGATATTGACTGCACTTTCGCCTACTGAGCTCGCCGTGATGTTATCGAGTCGTACGTTTTCCGCGAGGATCTGTGCGTCGAGTTCAGCATGTAGCCTCCCACCATCCGTTCGCGTGAGTCGAACGAACTTCGGGACAGCTTTTATACCTTCGTATGCCAATTCTCCAATACCTAGAGCAGCGTCCTTCGCAAAGCCGATCAACCCTCGCCGAACTTGAGCGTCCAGATCAGCGACGGTGCCTGGCTTGGCGCTGATCTTCTGAATAAGCCCGTCCAGCACTTTGTGTAACTGCTCAAAATTAACGTACTCGTCGAGCGCATCAAAGTTGAGCCTTTCTGCCGCGACTGCCTCGCGCGCTTTTTTAAGCACCTCAAGTTTTGCGCTTGTGCGCTGACCTGGGGGAAGCGTCGATTCCACCGGCGAAGGAGCCGCACCCGCTGCCTTCTGTTCAGTGACAAGCTTTCCCTGCGCGCCGCCAACTCCGGACGCGTCGCAGTTGATCAAACACCGACTATCGTGACGGGCGACAGGAACACCGTTGACTTTGACGTTAGCATGGCCGTCCAAGATCTTGACGTGGCCGCTACCAAGGGAAGTTCCGGACACGACGTGCTTGCCAGCGTCCGCCTGCACATTTTGCAGAACGTCGCCTTGGCGGTAAATCGCCGTGCCGCGTGCCTTTACATTGGGTGAGGCTGAACGCTTATGATCAAGTGTCGCAAAGCTGTTAAAGGCAATTACATCCTTGCCGACCTTGCAAAAATCCGGGGTGGTGCAAACGGCTTGCCACCCTTCAGCGTGGGCGATATGGCGCGCTTTTCCTTGGCGTCCCGATTTAGGTTGCGGTTCCTTTTTCTCGCCTTCTCCAAGATGCTTTTTGAGTTTGGCGATGTTCTGTTCAAGGTGCTGGATCCGCTTCTCGTATTCCGCAAGTTGCTTTGAACGCGCTATCTGATCCTCAACCGCATACGGTTCAAAGGCAAGGTTGCCTTTCGCATCAGCGCCATTGGGATTGGATAGCTTCAGCTTGCTAGCACCATCATTTCCGCCGCTCACGTATCCGCCCCACGCGCCGAGAGCTCGCTCGTTGACGATTGATCGCAGTCGATCACGGCAGTAGTAGCCGCCACCAGGAGTTCGGTGACGGGGTCGCCAGCCTCCGCGTAGTGCGCGCGCCAGACAAGCGATGCCTGGCATCGGTCCAGATCGAATCGTACGGTGTCCAGCACCGGAAGACTAACAATGCTGTCGCCGCTCGCCCGTGTGACTACCGCAATAAGGCGCCAACCCGGCAAGCGCATGTCCCGCTTCTGCGGCAGCAAGCCCGACAGAGTCACGCTTTCGTCGCCCGTCAAATGGGGAACGGCCACAAGGTCAGGGTGCGCACTCTGATAGAAGCGCGAGTCGAAATCCTCAGGCACCATCGGGTAACGATCGTTGCGCCACTTCTCGTCATAGGCGCCCTGCAAGGCGCGCCGTGGTGTCCACCACCTCGCGATCGGCCCAAGACTATCTGTCCCCGCGGATTGATACGGGTGCACTACCGGCTTTAGCGCATCTTCGATTTGTGGCGCGGCGATTACCTTTTGGTTACGCACCCATTTGGCGACGTGCTCTCGGGCTGCCTTGTCGAGTTTGCCGTATGCGGCCGATTTGGGCAGCCATCCAGAGCCAGCAGGATTACCGGGATGTTTAACAGTGTCCTGCTCGCCGTCCGAGGTAAGCGCTGCCGGAATATCGATACACCCACCAAAGGCCAGGCGGTAGTCGAGTGCTACATGGGTCGTTGGTTCAGTCGGTCCTAACCGCCATCCAAAAAACTGTTTACGAAATTGCCGCGGACCGTGCAAGCGGATAATTTTTTGTACTTTCCCCACCCGAATGCCAGCGACCCAATTTATATGCGCTCGCCCTTCTGGTGCGTTAGCGTGACCGGTCACCAGGATGTCTGTCCCTGGCTTGTACGGCAGCAAGTCGCCGTCGTCTTTGACCACAGCACGAAGAGGATCCGTCGCCACCGGACCCGAGAAAGTGTCTCCCAGCACGACCGGGTGCTGCTCGCTCGCCAGCGTCATCAATTCGCCGCCAGCAGCGAAATCGAAGGTGGCACGGACCACCAGCACATCTAGCCGCTCGCCGTCCGGACCGGTCTGCTCAAACCAGAAATGGGGGACACCCGTGTGGTTTTCGATATTGGCCATTCGCTCCCGCCTTGACGAGTTACTTCGACACGGACAAACACTTCGCGCTTAACCCAATTCGGTTCCGTCATCGGCCACTTCGGAATCCGCTGGAAAGCTGATGGTCGGAGCGTCGCTCGCTGTGCCGGTGTTGAGGTAAATATCCGCCGGTGCGTCAGCGTGGATGTTCTGGTGACCTTTGATGTGGACGTTATTCGCCTCGATATAGATTGCGTCCGGCAATATGCTTATTCGGGAGCTACCGACGGAGAGCGTGATTTGTTCTTTCGCGTCGACCCCATATTTGCTCCCGACTTGCACCGATTTGTGCTGGCCAACCTGCTCGGAGCTCGACATCACCACACTGGTATTCATCGCGCCCCCGACAGTGGTCTGGTAAAGGGCGCCGATGGAAAGCGCCTTGGCCAGGCCGACGGTTTCACTTTTCGCCATCAGCACGGTTTCATTTCGATTGCCGTCGATGCGCACGGCATCGTTTTTGCCGACTCTTTCGGTTCGGTTACCACCGACGGTGATTGATTCGTTTGCACCTACCGATTCGGTCCGATTGGCGCCTATTGAAATACGTTCGTCGTGGCCGACCGTTTCGGTACGGTCATGCTTCACTTCCACCGTTTCGTCATGATCGACAGTCTTCTTTCTGTCGTTGCCGACCGAGTGAGATTCGTCGTGCTCGACCTCGATTCGCAGGTTCTTCTCGGCGTGCAGCCAGACTTCTTCGGCGCCCTTTTTGTCCTCGAATCGCAGTGCATTCGCGGTAGCCGGTCCACCCCCCACCGTGGATCGCGTGAGAATGCCGCTCTGCGTCTTGCAAGCCGGCAGGTCCCACGGCGGCATGTTGCGCGAGTTGTAGACGCTGCCGATGATCAGCGGCCGGTCGCAGTTCCCGTCAAGGAACTGGACCACTACTTCCTGCTCGATTCGGGGCACGCTGATCTGACCGAAATTGGCGCCGGCCCAACTGGAGACCACCCTCACCCATGGCGAACTGGCCGCGTCCAAGGCCCCTTTGCGGTCCCAATGGAACTGGACCCGCACGCGCCCATATTCGTCGGTGTGAATCTCGTCGCCGGGAGGGCCAACTACTGTTGCCGTCTGCACGCCGAAGATCCTGGTCGGCTCGCTGTTCCAGCCCCGCGTTGGGCGCCACGGGATAGTCTTACGCATGCAGCGAAAACTATTTTCGTAGCTGGACAAAGCGTCGCGGCCATCTTGGTAATTGTTGCGCGCCCGGTGATGAACCCGCAGCACCAGATAGGGCCGCTCCGACCTGTCATCGGGCTGCCGATCCGAACCGGATTGGCGTCTGCGCGAACCGCCACTGAAATGCCCAGCCAGCTTGAACCAACGGCCGGGTTGCGCCGTGCGATCGTTTCCTTGTGCAGCGAAATCCTGGTCTCGTGCCTCGATCTCCTCAGCACGCAGGCATGCCAATCGCTTGCTGGACTCATGACTGAATCCGTACGCACCAGTGTTTTCATATATCTCGAGATCGTAATCGCCGCCATGCTTCTGGATCGATGGGAAGAAGACGGATGGCTCGCGGTGTATATTCTTGAAGTCGAAGCTGCCGAGCGTGACTCTTCCGGCGGCGATGCGCCGCATGGCGCTCCACTGGTGCACTCCGTCATCTTCAAGAGAGCCAGCGGCACTCTGGAATGCCATTTCAGGCGTTTTGCCCTCGATGGGTTCTGCCCTGGTACTGTCGTCGCTCAACCACAGAGTGTGTCCATCCTGGCGATGTTCATACCAATAAAACAGGCCACTATCCTCAAGCCTTCGATGAATATGATTGTGGTCAGTTTCGTTGTATTGGACCGCAAGTGTCATCGGTGGCTGTTCGCCAAGGATCCGATATTTCACATCGCGTTGTGTGTAATTGCCAAAGGTTTTGTTGCACAGGTCCACGACGCTCGCATTTTGAAAAACCGCGTTGTCCTGCCTAAGCCGCAGGAAGGCGAGCCAGGGCTTGAGAACCATGTGATAAAACGCGAAGCCGCCATCAGTTCGCACGAACTGAAACTCGAATACATAACCATTGAAGTAGCGCAGGCTGCCGTCATCGCGGACCAGGGACACCGTCACCATTTTCCCCATGACGGCCTTAAGGGAAATTGTGGCGTCGTTCGACAGTACCTCGATCGTGTAGGTGAAATCGCGCGATACCTCTTCAATTGCGTCGAAAGTGTTGGCCAGCATAGTTGCCTTGGGGCCATCCCTCCTGGGGAATTCCATCCGAAGCAATCGCTTGCCTTGCCCCCTGTGTCAGACTAGTTGTCGCCTCCAGATTTTATCCAAATAGAGGCAGATATGAGAACAAGGCATTCCCCAGCATTTGTCGAACAAGCACTGGTCAAGGTATTCTCCCGTGGCGGCAGGAGCGTGCAGGCAGTCGCGGACGATATCAACGTCAATTACCACACACTTAAAAATTGGA
>NZ_PDOC01000029.1 GCF_002760655.1 Massilia eurypsychrophila
GCTGCCGCGCGCCCCATCGGCGCTGCTCGACGCCGCCTGGGCCGCCGGCCAGCGCGACCTCTACCTGCAACGGGCGCTGCCGCTGGCGCGCGCGCTGGTGCTGGCCGCCGACTCGGCCGCGGCGCCGGCGCTGGCCGGCGCCGACATCAAGCTGCTGTCGCGCTGCGCCTGCGCGCTCGACGGTGCCGCCGACAACCCCGCCGGCGAGCGCGAAGCGCGCCGCTTTCGCGAGCTGGCCGCCGCCGGCCACGACCGCCACGCCCAGATGGCGCTGGGCCTGTGGTGCGCGCGCATGCGGGCCGACGGCACCCGTACCGCCGTCGGCGCCGGCTCGGCCAACTTCAAGAAAGCGATCCGCTGGCTGACCATGGCCGGCGAGCAGGGCCTGGCCGAAGCCTGGTACGCGCTGTCGCGCATCTATATAAAGCCGGAATTTTCGCAGCGTAATGTGCTCGACGCCCACCGCTTCCTCGAGCGGGCCGCCGAAATGGGCTACCGCGACGCCCAGCTCGAGTGCGGCAACGCCGCCTGGCGCGCGCGCCGCGGGAATGAAACCAACGATGTGCGCGCCGTGTACTGGATGCAGAAAGCGGCCGCCGGCGGCTGCGCCCAGGCGGCATCGGCGCTGCACAAGATCGCTCCGCACGGTCTCGCCGGTGCGTTGGCCGGCACGCCGGCGCTGGCCGTGCGCGCCGGCCACCCGCTGCTGGCGGCGCGGCTCGAACTGGCGGCGTTGTTCCACTTGAGCCGCGCCGAAGCGTTGCTGCTCGACGTCAGGTCCGCCGACCAGGGCCATTGCCTGGTGGTCGACATCCGCGCCAGCTACGGGCGCAGCAAGCGCCGGCTGGTGCTGGTCGACACGGTGCAGCAGCGCCAGGCGCTCGACCGCATCGGGCGCGTGTTCGACAACGTCGATTGCGGCCCCGGCGGCCCGGAAGGAAACTATCGCCAGCGGCTGTACCGGCTCAAGACGCTGGGGACGGTCGCCGTCGCGGCGCCCCGAACGGGTGGCGCGGGCGGCCAGCGCTACGACCTGGCGGCGTAAAATTCGGTGCCTTGCGACTTGGCCGTTGCAGGCATTTGCTTAGGTGCAGAAACCGCAAGCCAAGCTGGTCTTGCGTCTAACCAGCGCGTTTCCAAGGAATGCTGACACAGGTTCCTGCGACCAACGACTGCCAGTTCAACTGCGACTACCCGTCCGGCAACGACAATGCCGATGGGACCCTTGCCTCGACTCCGCCGGCCAGAACATCTGCCAGTTGGTCGTCATCACAGGTCAGCACCCAGAGCAGCCGGAAGAAACTGAGACAGTCGGCTGTCGGCCGGTCAATGCGTGGACGATTGAATGTGGCGGCAGAGGCGGCCTGCCGGTGATCGGTGGCGAACCGCTGCAGCTACCAGGGCAGACGCCGTGGTTCCCGCAGAGTTGGTGCGACAATTTCCATATACTCTGCTCGGAGGGGGACTGCCTGATTCACGATCCTTTACAAAAAAATCGAGGAGGCAAGCGCGCAGGATGGCCCCCCACTCCTGATCGACAATGCGCTGTTTTACCTGGACCGCTACTGCCTTCGATCTGAGGCCGATTGCGAGCGCGCCATCCGCAGGAATACCTATAGCTGGCATTTCCTGCTGCTGGTAGTCACCTATCCGATTGAGGCGAAGCACACCCTCAAATCAATCGTTCAACAGGCAGAATGCATTGTTGTTGGCGCATACGATGGTGAAAGTTATTTGATCTGGCGCCCAAGCGGTGACGTAAATCAGCCGTAGTTGAGTTAGCCTTGGTGGGATGATTCCGCCAAGGTTCCTTCACAATGGAGATGTGAACGAAAGAAGTCACCGTCAAGCTCATCCCGCAATGACAATAATCGGCTCAGCTTATTGCAGTGGCCGCTCTGCCCGCGGGGGCCAGCCAACTGGCCCAGACCTGTTTTGTGCACGCGCCAATTCCTGCAACAGGCTCATCTACACCGTCACTTCACCTTCGAACACCGTCACCGCCGGCCCGGTCAGGTACACCGGCGCCGCCCCGCCGGCCCACGCGATCGACAGTTCGCCGCCGCGCGCCGTCACCCGCACCGGCGAATCGAGCAGGCCGCGCCGGATGCCGGCCACCACCGCCGCGCACGACCCGGTGCCGCAGGCGAGCGTCTCGCCGGCGCCCCGTTCGAACACGCGCAGCCGGATGTGGCCGCGGTCGAGCACCTGCATGAAGCCGGCGTTGACGCGCTGCGGAAAGCGCGGGTGATGCTCGATCAGCGGCCCGGACTCCGCCACCGGCGCCTGGTCGACGTCGTCGACCACTTGCACCGCATGCGGGTTGCCCATCGAAACGACCGAAAACAGCAGCGTCTGGCTGCCGCCCGGCTGCGCGATCGACAGCGGCCACAAGGTATCCTCGCCTTGCGCCACGCCGGCCAGCCCGTCCGCGTCGAACGGCACCGCTGCCGGCGCCAGCCGCGGCGCGCCCATGTCGACGGTGATGCTGCCGTCTTCTTCCAGGCGCGGCGCGATGACGCCGTTCATGGTCTGCACCCGCAGCGCGCGCTTGTCGCTCAGGCCCTTGTCGGTAACGAACTTGACGAAGGCGCGCGCGCCGTTGCCGCACTGTTCAACTTCGCCGCCGTCGCTGTTAAAGATGCGGTAACGGAAGTCGCAGCCGTCGGTGTCGCTCTTTTGCACAATTAAAATCTGGTCGGCGCCGATGCCGAAGCGGCGGTCGGCCAGCCGCGCCCATTGTTCCGGCGCCAGGTCGACCTGCTGGTTGACCGCGTCGACGACGATGAAGTCGTTGCCGGCGCCGTGCATTTTGGTGAATTTGAGTTTCATGGCAACCAGTATATCGGCTAAAGGCAGGGCTTACTTACTTGCTCATTTTACTTGTTGGCTCACTTCGCATACGGCGACACTTCGCCCTCGGGCCGCGTCTTGTAGCGCTTGTGCGTCCAGAAGTATTCGGCCGGCGCCTCGCGCACGCGTTCCTCGATGAATTCGTTCATGCGCCGCGCCGCGGCCACCACGTCGTCGCCCGGGTAGTTTTCCCACGCCGGGTAGAACGTCACTTTCCAGCCGCGGTAGCCCGGCAAAAAGGTCGCCACCACCGGAATCACCTTGGCGCCTGCCGCCGCCGCGATGCGCCCCGGCGCCGTCAGCGTGGCCGCCGGAACACCGAAAAACGGCACGAACGGCGCGTCCTTGTCGCCGAAGTCCATGTCCGGCAGCATGAAGTAAGGCAGCCGGTCGCGCATCGCCCGCAGGATCGGTTTGATGCCTTCCTGGCGCGAGAACAGCTGCACCGGCCGAAAGCGCGAGCGGCCGCGCCGCAGCACCTCGTCGAAGGTGCGGTTCTTCTGCTGCACATAGATCGAGCACAGGTTGGTCTCGAACATCACGGCCACGCCGGCGACATCGAGGCACACAAAATGCGGGCACAGCAGGATGACCGGGCCGGCCTCGATGTCCGCCAGCGGCACCGCCGGCTCGACCTTGATCAGCCGGCGCAGCCGGGCCTGGGGCGCCCACCACAGGATGGCGCGCTCCCACACGCTGCGCGAATAGGCCTGGAAATGCTGGCGCGCCAATGTCACCCGCGCCGCCTCCGACAGTTCCGGCATCGCCAGGCGCAGGTTGGTCAGCGCCACATGGCGGCGCGCGCGCAGCACCATGAACAGCAGGCTGCCGACCGCATCGCCGAAGCGGCCAAGCACCGGCAACGGCAGCCAGTGCAGCAGCCACATCACGCCGAGCAGGAGCTTCATGCCGCCACCTGCGCGTCCGGCGCGGCCACGCCGTCGGGCTGCTTGTAGCGGTTATAGCTCCAGAAATACTGCGACGGGCAGCGCGCGATCAGCTGCTCCATGGCGCGGTTGATGGCGCCGGCCTGTTCGGTGGCGCTGCCGGCCAGTTCGCCGTCGAACGGCACGAAGCGCACGATAAAGCCGGCGCCGCGCGCGCGCCGCTCGGCGTACACCAGGATCACGGCGGCGTTGCCGATCTGCGCCAGCTTGGCCGGCAAGGTCATCGTGTAAGCGCTGCGGCCGAAAAACGGCGCCCAAACCCCTTCGCCTTCCTGCGGCACCTGGTCCGGCAAGATGCCGACCGGCTGTCCCTTCTTGAGCGTCTTGGCCAGAATGCGCACGCCCGACAGGTTGGCCGGCGCCAGGTGCAGGTTGTGGCGCGCGCGGGCGCCCTCGATCAACGGCTTGAGCGCCGCTTTTTTTGGCGGCCGGTACATCACGGTCAGCGGCGTGCGCAGCGCGATCTGCTGCGCCGTCATCTCGAAACAGCCCAGGTGTGGCGTCAAAAACACAATGCCTCGGCCGGCGTCGAGCGTCGCCTGCACGTGTTCCCAGTTTTCGACGACGGCGTGGCGTGCCACCCGTTCCGGCTGCGCGCACCAGACGAACGGCAGCTCGACGATCGCCTTGCCCGATTCTGCCACCGCCCGCCCCAGCTCGTGTCCGTAGCCGGCCCCTTCCAGGTTGGCGCGCAGGCGCCGCCGGTACGACGGCGACGCCAGGTACACCGCCCAGCCGAGCGCGGCGCCGAAAAAATGCAGCAGCGGCAGCGGCAGGGTCGACAGTAATCGAAACAGGAGGACTAGCATGGGCTTGATAAATGTTCAGATTCGGCGGGTTGCCCAGCCAAAATTTCGTAAGGAGCGTAAAATACCACGTTGAAGGATCCGCCGAGTTAATAGACAACTTGCGAAGCGGAATATAAATGTCGCTAAAGCGTCGCAGGCGAAAGCCCTTACTGCGACAACAACTTTGTTCAACAGTAATGGGAGCCAGAATGTCCAACGAATACCTCTTTACCTCCGAATCCGTGTCCGAAGGTCATCCGGACAAGGTCGCCGACCAGATCTCCGACGCCATCCTCGACGCCATCCTCGAACAGGATCCGCGCGCGCGCGTGGCCGCCGAGACGCTGTGCAACACCGGCTTGGTGGTGCTCGCCGGCGAGATCACGACCCACGCCAATGTCGATTATATTCAGGTCGCGCGCGAGACCATCAAGCGCATCGGCTACGACAACACCGATTACGGCATCGACTATCGTGGCTGCGCCGTGATGGTCTGCTACGACAAGCAGTCGCCCGACATCGCCCAGGGCGTTGACGAAGGCGCCGGTCTCGACCTCGACCAGGGCGCCGGCGACCAGGGCCTGATGTTCGGCTACGCCTGCGACGAGACCGCCGAGCTGATGCCGGCCGCCATCCACTACGCCCACCGCCTGGTCGAGCGCCAGTCGCAGCTGCGCAAGGATGGCCGCCTGCCGTGGCTGCGTCCGGACGCCAAGTCGCAGGTCACCTTGCGCTACGTCGACGGCCGCCCGGTCGCCGTCGACACCGTCGTGCTGTCGACCCAGCACGCGCCGGAAGTGAGCCATGCCCAGATCGAAGAAGCGGTCATCGAAGAAATCATCAAGCAGGTGCTGCCGCGCGAGTGGCTCGTCGGCACCCGCTACCTGGTGAACCCGACCGGCCGCTTCGTCATCGGCGGCCCGCAGGGCGACTGCGGCCTGACCGGCCGCAAGATCATCGTCGACACCTACGGCGGCGCAGCCCCGCACGGCGGCGGCGCCTTCTCCGGCAAGGATCCGTCCAAGGTCGACCGTTCGGCAGCCTACGCCGCGCGCTACGTCGCCAAGAACGTCGTCGCCGCCGGCCTGGCGCGCCAGTGCCAGGTGCAGGTCAGCTACGCGATCGGCGTGGCCAAGCCGATCAACATCACGGTTTACACCGAAGGCACCGGCGTCATCTCCGACGAGAAGATCGCCCAGCTGGTGATGGAGCACTTCGACCTGCGTCCGAAAGGCATCGTCCAGATGCTCGACCTGCTGCGCCCGATCTACCAGAAGAGCGCCGCCTACGGTCACTTCGGCCGCGAAGAGCCCGAGTTCACGTGGGAGCGCACCGACAAGGTCGCGCTGCTGCGCGCCGAAGCCGGCCTGTCCTAATCTGCAACACCGGGGCCCGCCCCAGGTCTGACCCGTATTTTGGGTCAGACCCTGTCACCTAGCTGTGATAAACTGTTCCATTCCGAGGAGCGTTGCGACGAATTCAATTTCGCCAGGCTCGGACTACACTGCGCTCACGTTACTTTTTTCTAACTGAAAGGAGGGCGTGATGAACGCCGTACTCAAAAGCATCAACGACTACCACATCGCCGATATCAGCCTGGCTGCATGGGGTAACAAAGAAATCAAGATCGCCGAGACCGAAATGCCGGGCTTGATGGCAATTCGCGAAGAATTCGCCGCCAGCCAGCCACTCAAGGGCGCGCGCATCACCGGTTCGCTGCATATGACCATCCAGACCGCCGTGCTGATCCAGACCCTGGAAGCGCTCGGCGCGCAAGTGCGCTGGGCGTCGTGCAATATCTACTCGACCCAGGACCACGCCGCCGCCGCCATCGCTGCCGCCGGCACCCCGGTGTTCGCCGTCAAGGGCGAAACGCTGGACGAATACTGGGACTACACCCACCGCATCTTCGAGTGGCCCGGCGACGGCGTCTACTCGAACATGATCCTCGACGACGGCGGCGACGCCACCTTGCTGCTGCACCTGGGCACGCGCGCCGAGACCGACAGTTCGGTGCTGAACAATCCAGGCTCGGAAGAAGAGATCTGCCTGTTCAACTCGATCAAGAACCACCTGGCCAAGGATCCGACCTGGTACTCCAAGCGCCTGCCTGCGATCATGGGCGTGACGGAAGAGACCACCACCGGCGTGCACCGCCTGTACCAGATGCACAAGGACGGCAAGCTCGCGTTCCCGGCCATTAACGTCAACGACTCGGTCACCAAGTCGAAGTTCGACAACCTGTACGGCTGCCGCGAGTCGCTGGTCGACGGCATCAAGCGCGCCACCGACGTCATGATCGCCGGCAAGGTCGCCGTCATCGCCGGTTACGGCGACGTCGGCAAGGGCTCGGCTCAGGCCATGCGCGCGCTGTCGGCCCAGGTCTGGGTCACCGAAATCGACCCGATCTGCGCGCTGCAGGCGGCGATGGAAGGCTTCCGCGTCGTCACGATGGATTACGCGGCTGAGCATGGCGACATCTTCGTCACCTGCACCGGCAACTATCACATCCTGACCGAGCAGCACATGCTGGCCATGAAAGACCAGGCCATCGTCTGCAACATCGGCCACTTCGACAACGAGATCGATGTCGCATCGCTCAAGAAATATGAGTGGGACAACATCAAGCCGCAAGTCGACCACGTCATCTTCCCATCGGGCAAGCGCATCATCCTGCTCGCCGAAGGCCGCCTGGTCAACCTCGGTTGCGGTACCGGTCACCCGTCGTACGTGATGAGCTCGTCGTTCGCCAACCAGACGATCGCCCAGATCGAACTGTTCGCCAACATCGACAAGTACCCGGTCGGCGTCTATGTACTGCCGAAGCACCTCGACGAAAAAGTGGCGCGCCTGCAGCTCAAAAAGCTCAACGCGCAGCTGACCGAACTGACCGATGAGCAAGCCGCTTACATCACCGTCAGCAAGCAAGGTCCGTACAAGCCGGAGCACTACCGCTATTAATTAGTCAGTAGTCAGTAGTACGGCAATACCGCCGGGCGCCGCGCTGCCGCGCCCGGCATTTTTCACCAGACAAAACACCAACAACCAAAGGTACCCATGCGCCTGTTACTGACCTGGATTATCAACGCCGCCGCCCTGATGGCGCTGCCTTACCTGATGAGTTCCGTCACCGTCACCAATGTCGGCGCCGCGCTGATTGCCGCCCTCGTGCTGGGGCTGGTCAACACGCTGATCCGCCCGGTGCTCGTGCTGCTGACCTTGCCAGTGACGATGCTGTCGCTCGGCCTGTTCATCCTCGTCATCAACGGCTTCCTGTTCTGGGGCGTGGCGCAACTGGTCAGCGGTTTCCGCGTCGATGGCTTCCTGTCGGCGATGCTCGCCGCAATCGTCTACAGCGTGATTTCCTGGGCCCTGTCCACCTTACTGTTGCGAAAAGATGGAAACTAATAACTTCAGCATCGAGTTCTACCCGCCCAAAACGGCCGAGGGCGCCGACAAGCTGCGCATTGCCCGCGCCAAGCTCGCCACCCTGAACCCGAAGTATTTCTCGGTCACCTTCGGCGCCGGCGGCAGCACCCAGCAGGGCACGCTCGACACGGTGCTCGAGATTCTCGCCGAAGGCCACGACGCCGCGCCGCACCTGTCGTGCGTTGGCGGCTCGCGCGAAGCGATCCGCGCCATCCTCGCGCAGTTCAAGTCGCACGGCATCAAGCGCCTGGTGGCCTTGCGCGGCGACCTGCCCAGCGGCTACGGCGGCGGCAGCGAGCTGCGCTACGCCAGCGACCTGGTCGAGTTCATCCGCGCCGAAACCGGCGACTGGTTCCACATCGAAGTGGCGGCGTACCCTGAAATGCATCCGCAGGCGCGCTCGCCGCAAGACGACCTGCAGAACTTCGCCCGCAAGGTGCAGGCCGGCGCGAACGCCGCCATCACCCAGTATTTCTACAACGCCGACGCCTACTTCCAGTTCGTCGACAATGCCCGCAAGCTGGGCGTCGATGTGCCTATCGTCGCCGGCATCATGCCGATCACGAACTACACGCAGCTGATGCGTTTTTCCGACATGTGCGGCGCCGAGATCCCGCGCTGGGTGCGCCTGAAGCTGGCCAGCTTCGGCGACGACAGCGCGTCGATCAAGGCGTTCGGCATGGATGTCGTGAGCGAGCTGTGCCAGCAGCTGATGGAAGGCGGCGCCCCTGGGCTGCACTTCTACAGCATGAACCAGGCCGGGCCGACGACGGAATTGTGGAAGCGGCTGACCAACAGCTAGTCGCTAGATAAAGGGGGAACCGACTTGGCGCCTCCTTTTTTACTTCTTGGCCGCAAACTTCGATTGTGCCTTGCGATCCGCGGCCCTTATGTACGCCGCTGCCGACCTGTCTTTTTCCTTTAGCTGCTTTCGGTTTGGCCGGCGCATCGCCTGGCGTTACGAAGCCGATGGGGCGCTTCTGGACGGGCTCTGCGGGCGCCATCAAGGCACGAATAGCCTCGAAAATCTGTCTCAGCTGAACGCGCGTGTTCTGCTCGAAGGTGTCGTGCTTCAGTGACATCAATTCGGTTTTCTTCTCCAGGTCGTCCAGACGTAGCGCTAGTTCTTTGTTCGAGGCAATCACTTCGCGCAGACGCACGAAAGCGCGCATGATCTTGATGTGACGGCGATGGCCTGCGGGCTGCCCAGCACGGACGAGAGCATCGCCACACCCTGTTCGGTGAAGGCACAGGGCGAGTACCGCCGGCCGCCACGACCGCTGTTTGAGATCACAGATTGTGATCTCAAAGCTTCCCACTCTGCGGCGTCGAGCTGAAACATGAAGTCGCTGGGAAAGCGGTCGGCATTACGCTTGACTGCTGCACCAAAACATTAGTAGTGACGCCATACAATGCGGCCAGGTCGCTATCGAGCAACACCTTCTGTTCGCGGAGGATACGGATGTGGCTGGTGACGGTTCCCACCGGCAAGTGCGCGACCGGCTTGACGCTCATCCCGCTTCCTTGGCCAGGCCACGCGCCTTGCCAGCCGGCTGCATGCTCATTCTCACCCGATGCTTGACCTCGACGGCATCGACGAGACGGATCACCGCTTTCTGTTCTTTACGGTGTTCGTGACTCCTCATTAGGCGGACCCTTTCATCCATGCAGACCTTAGCGTGTAAGTGCGCTTTTTTGAACATGACGACGTTAGTCGGGTAGGTGCACGTCTCAGCGGGCCCGCAATTCCTCGCGGCCGCCGGCAGTTCAGTGCGCATTTTGCGCCGTTCGCTATCGCTTGAACTGAAACTTGGATTGCGCCTTGCGCTCCATGGCCGCTTTCGCTTCGCCAGCAATATCTTCCTTCGTTCGCATGCCGGTGCCGGAGAAATGGGCCTTATACCCGTCTGGAAGTGCTGAAACATCTGTCAATGCCCCATCAAAGTCGCACACTTTCAATTTCCCTTCGGCGCCAAATAAAAGGGATGAATTCGTGTAGTAGTGATTCTTAAGCGCTCCGCCAATTTTCACAGCGTCACCGAACCGCTCGATTGCTTCAGTGGTCGATCCGTTTTGGAGAAGTAGAATGCCCAGCGCATGCAAGTCGGCCGGTTCCACTTGGTCGGCTTCAAGAACACTTTGTAGATCGGCAATTGCGCCGTCAATGTCGCCCAGTGCGTTTTCACTGCCGAACGCTGGCGGCGGCCGGCGATTTCGGTCGCAGAATCCTGGAGCAGCCAATCGCACAATTCGATTGCTTTGTCGTAATCGCCGCTACTGGCATGTGCGTATGCCGTCGTCAAGATCGAGGCAAGTTCATCCTCGTTTCTAGGCCGATCAGGTGGCATTTCTCTATCGTTTTCCATGGTCGACCTTGTTGCCGCCACATTCTGTGAAGTACAGACCCGACGCAGCTTACTTGCTGAAGAATTGCCAACATTGAGCGTTAATAATGACTGGGACATGCGGCCCGGTGACTAAGCGAGTTCGGTAATGATCCGGTCCAACGCCACATCATGCGCCGCGCTGGCAAACTGCGCCGCCTGGCACGCATACGCAATCCCGAGCGTGACGGGCCGCGGTTCCAGTTCCAGCGTGCGGTCGTAATACCCACCACCGTAGCCTAGCCGATAGCCTTCTTCGTTAAACCCCAGGCAAGGCACCAGCAGCGCTGGCGGCCGCGCCACCATGCGCAGGTCGGCCGGCACCGCGACCCCCATCGTGTCCTTCACCATCGCTTCGCCCGGCTGCCAGTCCGCAAAGCCGAGTGCCGCGTCACGCGCCAGCACCACCGGCAGCGCCAGCCGTACGCCCGCTTGCGCCAGCTCAGCGTATGCTGATGACAAGTCAGCCTCACCGCGCAGCGGCCAGTACACCCCAAGCGCCGGCACCGGTTGCGCGCGCCACCACGCCAGCAGCTGCGCGCCGATTGCGGCGTCCCAACGCGCTTTGCGGGCCGGGTCGATGCTGGCGCGGGCCAGCGCGAGCGAACGGCGCAACACATCCTTGGCCGATCGCGCGTCGTGTGTGTCGGATGCTGGCAGTGCGGCGGGGCCGCATGGTATTCTAGGGTCGCCGGTCATGGGCTCGTATGCAGGTAAAAAGAGAGTAATAGATTGATGTTTTTTTCGCCGAAACTGGTCGTTGTCGCCATCCTTGCCGGATCCTGCTTGTCGTCGTCGGCCGCCGCGCCCGACAGTCCGGCCGCCGCTGCGCAAATGCGCGCCGACGACGAACTGTTCTTGCTGCTGCGCGAAGCGGCGCGCCAGGACAATGCCGCCACCGCGGCCGCCTACGCCGCGCGCCTGCCGCAGTATGCCATCCCGTCGTATGTCGACTATTATCGGCTTAAACCGCGCCTGCGCGAAGCGTCCGCCGACGAAGTGCGCGAATTCCTCACGCGCCACCAGGGCAGCGCCATCGCCGACCGCATGCGCAACGACTGGCTGCTCGAACTCGGGCGCGCGCGCGACTGGGTCAACTTCGACCAGCAGTTGCCGCTGTTCGTGCTTAACGACGACACCCAGGTCAAGTGCTATCACCTGATGTCGCGCGCGGTCAAAGGTGAAAAAGTCGCCGCCGACGCTCGCACCCTGTTGATCAATCCGCCCAACTACGGCGAAGCCTGCGCCTCGCTGGTGGCCACGCTGGCGCAGGCCGGCCAGTTTTCTACCGACGACCTGCTGGCGCAGCTGCGCCTGGCCGGCGAACAGCATGCCACCGGTCCGGCGCGCCGCGCCGCGGTGCTGCTGGGCGCCTCCGAAACGCGCGCCGCGCAGGCAGTCGACGTGCCCGCGCTGGCGATGGCCCGCGGCGTCGGCGCCGACCGCGTCGAGCGCGAAATCTACCTCGTCGCCATCGGCCGCATGGCCCGCACCAGCATCAGGCTGGCCACCGTCGCGCTGGAAAAAAACCTCGGCACACTCAGCCTGCAGGAGCAGGCCACCGGCTGGGCCAGCATCGCGTATGCCGCCTCCATGACGCTTTCGCCCGAGGCCTATGGCCTGTGGCAGCGCAGCGCCGGCGCGCCGCTGTCGCAGGAACAGTTGCAATGGAAAACCCGCACCGCGCTGCGCCAGGGCGACTGGAAGATGGTCGCCGATACCATCGAGGCGATGCCGCCACAGCTGCGCAGCGACCCGGCCTGGACCTACTGGATGGGCCGTGCGATGGCCAAGCTGTCCGGCGCCAACCACGAGCTGGCGCAGGCGCTGTTTACCCGCATCGCCGACCAGAACAATTTCTATGGCCAGCTGGCGATGGAAGAACTCGGTCAGCAAGTGTCGATCCCGACGCCGGCGCGCGCACTCACGCCTCTCGAAATCGCACCGATTGCGGCGAACCCGGGTCTGCGCCGCGCGATGAAGTTTTTCAGCATGCGCCTGCGCTTTGAGGGCACCCGCGAATGGAACTGGGAGCTGCGCAAATTTAACGAGCGCGAGCTGCTCGCCGCCGCCGAATTCGCGCGCCAGAACGATATCCTCGACCGCATGGTCAACACGTCCGAGCGCACCCGCACCGAATTCGACTACACCCAGCGCTTCCCGTCGCCGCACAACGAGATCCTGCAGCCGACCACCACCAACCTGGGCCTCGACCGCGCCTGGGTGTATGGCCTGATCCGCCAGGAGTCGCGCTTCATCACCGATGCGCGCTCCGGCGTCGGCGCGTCCGGCCTGATGCAGGTGATGCCGGCCACCAGCCAGTACGTCGCCAGGAAAATCGGCCTGACCGACTTCGCGCAGGGCATGCTCAACGACCTGCGCACCAACATCCTGCTCGGCACCAATTACATGAACATGGTGCTGGCCAACGCCGACGGTTCGCAGCCGCTCGCCAGCGCCGCCTACAACGCCGGCCCGGGCCGCGCGCGCACCTGGCGCGCCACGCTCAACGCGCCGATGGAGGGGGCCATCTTCGCCGAGTCGATTCCGTACACCGAGACGCGCACCTACGTCAAGAACGTGCTGGCGAACGCAACGAACTACGCGGCGCTGTTCGAGAACAAGCCGCAATCGCTGAAGGCGCGCCTCGGCGTGGTGACGCCGTCCGGCGCGCGCGCCAACCAGCTTCCCTGAACTAGAACGCACCCCAACGAGGCAGGCCAGATGCGACAAATGACGGTAGTGGTGTTCGGTGGTACCGGCTTCATCGGCAGCCACCTGGTGGCGCAGCTGTCGGCCGCCGGCGTGCGCACGCTGGTGCCGACGCGCCGGCTGGTGCGCGCCAGGCACCTGGCAACGCTGCCGATGGTCGAAGCGATCGAGGCCGATGTCGGCCGCGCCGACGCCGCGCAGCTGGCGCGCCTGCTGCACGGCGCTGACGCCGCCATCAACCTGGTCGGCGTGCTGCATTCGAAACCCGGCACGCCGTACGGCCCGCAGTTTCGCCGCGCCCACGTCGAACTGCCGGCCGCCATCGTCGCCGCCTGCGCCGCCGCCGGCGTGCCGCGCTACCTGCACATGAGCGCCCTTGGCGCCGACCGCGACGGCCCGTCGATGTACCAGCGCTCGAAGGCCGACGGCGAAATCGCCGCCCGCGGCGCAGCGTCGGTGGCCGCCACCATCTTCCGTCCGTCGGTCGTGTTCGGGCCCGAGGATAATTTTCTCAACATGTTCGCCAAGATGCAGCGCTGGCTGCCGGTGGTGCCGCTCGCCTGTGCCGGCGCCGAATTCCAGCCGGTGTTCGTCGGCGACGTCGCCCAGGCATTCGTCCATGCGCTGCGCGACCCGAAAACGCGCCACCAGGTGTACGCGCTCGGCGGCCCCGCCATCTACACGCTGGCCGAACTGGTGCGCCTGTCCGGCCGCTGGTCGCACCACGAACGGCCCATCATCGAGCTGCCCAACTGGCTCGGCCGGCTGCAGGCGGCGATCTTCGAAATGATGCCCGGCACCCCGCTGATGACGCGCGATAACCTCGACTCCATGAAGTGCGACAATGTGGTCGATCCGGCCATCCAGGCGCTCACCGCGGCCACGCTCGGCATCAAGCCGGTGGCGCTCGAAGCGGTGGCGCCGCAGTACCTGTCGCCGCACGAACGGCTCGACGACTTCCGCGCGCGCGCCGGCCGCTAGCCTTGTTTGACCACCCACCGACCCCCCACTGAACACCCCATGCAGACTACCGAACTCGATCCGACTCTTTCGAACACCCTCAGCGGCAACGGCCAGCCTGGCCTCACGCTCGTCATCGGCAACAAGAATTATTCGTCGTGGTCGATGCGGCCGTGGGTGGCGCTGACCGCGTTCGGCATCCCGTTCCATGAAGTGCGGGTGCTGCTCGACATGCCCGACACGGCCGCCCGCATCGCCGACTATTCCGGCGCCGGCCGGGTGCCGGTGCTGGTGGCCGGCGAGATGACGATCTGGGACAGCCTGGCCATCTGCGAATACGTCGCCGAGCAGTTCCCCGACAAGCACCTGTGGCCGGCCGACGTCGCTGCGCGCGCGATGGCGCGCTCGGTCAGCGCCGAGATGCACTCGGGCTTTGCTGGCCTGCGCAACGCGATGTCGATGAACATCAAGGCGAGCCTGCCGGGACGGGGACGCACCACCGAGGCGCAGGGCGACATTGGCCGCGTCTGCGAAATCTGGGAAGAGTGCCTGTCGCGCTTTGGCCACCACCAGTTCCTGTTCGGCGATTTCTCGATTGCCGACGCGTTTTATGCGCCGGTGGTGATGCGCTTCAAAACTTACGGCGTGTCGCTGGCGCCGGCGCTGCAGGCTTACTGCGAGCGCGTGCTGGCCCATCCGGCAGTGGCGCGCTGGGTGCGCGAGGCGCTGGCCGAGACCGAGGTCGCGGCCAAGCACGAAGACCTGCCGGAGTAGGCCGCATGAAAAGCTATGTCGTCGGCGGCGCGGTGCGCGATGCGCTGCTCGGGTTGCCGGTGCAGGACCGCGACTGGGTGGTCGTCGGCGCTACCCCGGACGACATGCTGCGGCAGGGCTTTCGCCCGGTCGGCAAGGACTTTCCCGTGTTCCTGCATCCGGCGACGCACGAGGAATACGCGCTGGCGCGCACCGAGCGCAAGACGGCGCCCGGCTACCACGGCTTCGTGTTCCATACCGACGCCGACGTCACGCTCGAGGAAGACCTGGTGCGGCGCGACCTCACCATCAACGCCATCGCGCGCGCCGACGACGGCGCCCTGACCGATCCGTTCGGCGGCCAGGCCGATATCCGCGACCGCGTGTTCCGCCACGTTTCAAGCGCCTTCGCCGAAGACCCGGTGCGCATCCTGCGCCTGGCCCGCTTCGCCGCGCGCCTGGCCAACTTTACCGTGGCGCCGGAGACGATGGCGCTGATGCGCCAGATGGCCCTGCAGGGCGAAGTCGATGCGCTGGTGCCCGAGCGGGTATGGCAGGAAGTGGCGCGCGGCCTGATGGAGGCGGCGCCGTCGCGCATGCTGGCGGTGCTGCGCGAATGCGGCGCGCTGGCGCGCATCATGCCCGAACTGGACAAGTTGTGGGGTGTGCCGCAGCCGCCGCTGCACCATCCGGAAGTCGACACCGGCGTGCACATGATGCTGGTGATCGACTACGCCGCCTCGCGCGGCTTCGACCTGGCGGTGCGCTTCGCCGCACTGATGCACGATCTCGGCAAGGGTGCCACGCCGCCGGCCGCCTGGCCGAGCCACCACGGCCACGAAGGCCTCGGCCTGAAGCTGATCGAGACGCTGTGCAAACGCCTGAAAGTGCCCAACGAGTGCCGCGAACTGGCATTGATGACGGCGCGCGAGCACGGCAACGTCAGTCGCGCCGAGATACTGCGCCCGAACACCATCGTCGCGCTGTTCGAGCGCTGCGACGCGTTCCGCAAGCCGCAGCGCTTCGAGCAGATGCTGCTCGCTTCCGAGTGCGACTTCCGCGGCCGCGGCGTCGACGCCGCGGACGACGATTTTCGCACCCGGCCCTATCCGCAGGCGCCGTACCTGCTCGCCGCGCTGCAGGCGGCGCGCGCCGTCAACGCCGGCGAGGTCGCATCGCGCCACGTCGACAAGCCCGAACGCATCCGCGAGGCGGTGCACGCGGCGCGGGTGCGCGCCGTCAAGGCCCGCGGCGCCGCCCCGCACGACGACGATGACGGCGCCGAAGGCGATCACGAAGGCCGCCCCGACGCGCGGTTGTAAGCACACGTAATCGGTGCGGCTGGGACGCGCCATTGCTGCTATGCTCTGGTTGCTTCCGCCGGTCCGGCGGCATGGATCCCAAACGACGATCATGATTTTCACTCAACTGCCTCTGTCCTGATGACCCCACGACGCCGTACCGCCGTCATCGTTTTGCTGATCCTGCTGGTGCTGGTGCTCGGCTTCCTGTTCAACCGCACCACGGCGGTCGACCTCGATGCTCAGAACCGCGTGACGCTGAACCTGCGCGAACTGGCAAAGCTCGACGCCGGGTGGAACGTCAACATCCTGCGCGCGCGCATCGGCCTCGATAACGACTACCAGGCGCTGGCGCGTCCGCTGCCGCGCATCCACCAGCTGACCGACAGCCTGCGCGACTCGCTCGGCATGACGCGCGGGCCGACCGCCACCCAGGCCTACCAGCAGCTCAGCGCCGCGCTGAGCGAGAAAGAACGGCTCGTCGAACAGTTCAAGGCCGGCAACGCGGTGCTGCGCGAAGCGCTGGTCTACATGCCGCCGGCGATCACCGACCTCAAGACAGAACTGAACGGCATCGAAGGCGCGCTGGTACCGGCGCGCACCGTGCTCGCGCTCGACAGCGCGCTCAACGCGCTGCTCACCGATATCCTGCGCTTCAACCTGTCGCCCGACGTGGCGCAGGCCAACCGCATCGAAACCACGCTTGGCACCATCCTGATTCAGAAGTCGGCGTTCTCGCCGGCCGTCGGCGAGCGCATCGACCAGCTGATCGGGCGCGCGCGCGCCGTGCTGCGTTACCGGCCGCTCGAAAACGCCATCGAAATTGCCATCGGCCGCACCGCCACCACCGAGGCGATCGAGCGCCTCAGCCGCGCCTACGACAAGGCCTTCGACGACGTGCAGGCCCAGAAGCAGCGCTATCGCACCTGGCTGTTCGCCTATTCCGGCCTGCTGCTGCTGCTGTTGATCGGGGCGGCGCGGCGCCTGGTGCGTACCTACCGGCTGCTCGGCGTGGCCAACAAGCGCTTGCAGGCGTCCAACGAAACGCTGGAAGTGCGGGTCGCCGAGCGCACCGCCGAACTCGAGGCGCAGTCGGCCAAGCTCGAGCAGCTCGCCCATCATGACGGCCTCACCGGCCTGGTCAACTATGGCTACCTGACGCGCCTGCTCGAGCACGCGCTGGTGCGCGCCAGCCGGCGCGGCTCCACCGTCGTCGTGATGTTCTTCGACCTCGATGGCTTCAAGGCCGTCAACGACACCTACGGCCACGGCACCGGCGACCTGGTGCTCAAGGAAGTGGCGCGGCGGGTGCAGGACAAGCTGCGCAAGGAAGATTCGCTGGCCCGCCTGGGCGGCGACGAATTCGTCATCCTGCTCGAAGAAGTCGTCTCGCGCGAGGGCGCCATGCGCGTGGCCCAGCTCACGCTCGACCAGATCTGCGGCATCACCGAAGCCGCTGGCCACGCGGTGAACATTTCGGCCAGCATCGGCATCAGCAGCGCCCATGGCCGCGCCGGTGCCGCGCGCGGCGCCGCGGCACTGCTGGCCGAGGCAGACCAGGCCATGTATCGCACCAAGCAGGCAGGCAAGGCCGGCTTCAGCTTCAGCCCCCAGGCGCAATGGGCCGCCGCGCCGGAACCGGCAAATACGCTACAATGACGTTTTGGTGCAGTGCACAATAACGCGGGAGGCCGGGTAGGCCATGACGATCTTTCAGAAGTTGGGCGGCTGGCTGGGCGGCCGCAAGGGCGCCAGGTCGCGCGCGCCGGTGATGGTCAAGCAGCTCGAGGAGCGCGATCGCCGCCGCATGCTCAAGCACTTCATGGCGCTCGACGATAGTGACCGCTTACTGCGCTTCGGCACCGTCTTGCCCGACGAGCAGCTGACCGCCTACGTCAACAAGATCGACCTCGATCGCGACACCGTCTACGGCGTCTACAATCCGGTCTTCAAGCTGGTCGCGGTCGGCCACCTGGCGTTCGCGCCGAAAGAGCAGCTCTCCCCTGGCGGCGCGGTCACCGAGAAGGAGCGGGTGGCCGAATTCGGCGTCTCGGTATCGAAGTCGGCGCGCGGGCTGGGGATTGGCTCGAAGCTGTTCGAGCGCGCCGCCATCCACTGCCGCAACGCCGATGTCGACACCTTGTACATGCACTGCCTGTCGTCCAACAAGACGATGATGCACATTGCCAAGAAGGCGGGCATGGAGATCCAGCGCGAGTACGGCGAGGCCGACGCCCACCTGCGCCTGCTGCCGGCCAATCCCGGCACCATGCTGCAAGAAGCGCTCGAAGAGCAGTTCGCCACCATCGACTACACGCTCAAGGCCAACACCCGCGCCGCCGTGAAGTGGTTCGAGAAGTAAGCGACCTGGGTGACCTGGGTGATGACCTGTGTGCCGCCAGGGTTTGACCCCGTCGTCATCGACGTCCCTTGCTGGCCCGCGGCGCCGTTCCAAACAGCGTGGCGTCATCGAGCGACTGCGCAATAGCCGCATATCCCGCATCACCCGGGTGCAGGTGGTCTCCCGAGTCGTACGCCGCGAGCAGGCGTGCCGGATCGCGCGGATCGCGCAGCACTTTGTCAAAATCTGCGACGGCATCGAATTCGCCGCTGGTGCGGATCCAATCGTTGACCTTGCGCCGCACTGCATCCTTCGCCGGGCTGTAGTGACCCTCCAGGGCAGTGCCCTGCAGCGCGCCCGCAAATGGCGTCATGGTGGCGCCGACAATACGGACCCCGCGCACCCGGGCTGCGGCGATCAGTTGGCGATAGCCGGCGATGAGCTGTTCGGCGCCCACCGGTGCCGCGGAGGGTGCGAACGGACTGCCCGGCCAGCCGATATCGTTGATGCCGATGTAGACCACGACGGTGTAAATGCCCGGCTGCGCCAGCACATCATGTTCGAAGCGCGCCAGCGCGTTCACGCCCATCATGTCGTCAAGCAGGCGCGCGCCCGAAATGCCGGCATTGGCAACCGCCACGCCGGCGCCGGCGAGGCGCTGCGCCAGGTGGTCAGGCCAGCGCCGGTTGCGGTCGGGCGTCGAGCCGTTGCCGTCGGTGGTCGAATCGCCGAGCGCCACCACAGTGCGCGCGCCGGCCGCCGCATCGACCAGCACGGCGTTGAGGAACAGGCGGCCCTTCACCCGGTCCGCCTTCGGCAGCGTCGAGGCGCCCGTCGCATTGCCTTTCATCGCGTAGGCAGTCTGTTGATCGCCCCAGTGAAAACTCGACACGCTCGTCGGCTGCGGAAAATAGCTGGAGACCGCCAGCCGCGCCAGCGGCTGGGCTGACATTCGCAGCGGGTCGCTGATGCCGTTCGCGCCCGGCGCGATGGTGACCGAGCGCTTGCCGCCGAATGTGACCGCCCGATCGGTGCCGCCGACCGTTTCCGCTTCCCGCAGCGCCAGCGCGACCCGCACTTCGCCAATCATCAGCGGCGCGCTGCCGTAGCGGTTCGAAAACACCAGCCGTAGCGATTCGCCGCCACTGCTCAACTGAACCACTTCCCTGATCGAGACGCTGTCCAGCGTGCGCGGAACGTTAAGCGGCAGCACGAAGCCGCTCTGCCAGGCTGGCTGCGGGCTGGCCATCCATGATGTCACCCAGTTGTTGGTGGTGGCGGCGGCTGGACATGCGGCGCAGGCAAGGGCGAGTGCACCGATTGCCGGAAATAGAATTTGCATGACTTCGATACCATTAAAGTGAAGAGACGTTCACGGTAGGTCATTCCAGAGAGTCGGGGAAGATCGCTAAGTGGCATATACTTCATTCCGATATGGAATGGGGGACCGATGGATACGCTGCAAGACATGCGGATTTTCATCCGCGCGGTGGAACTGCGAAGCCTGACTGCCGTCGCCCGCGAGCTTGGCGTCACGCAGCCGACCGTCAGCAAGTCGGTCAGTGCGCTGGAAAAAAAGCTGGGCGTGCGCCTTCTCGACCGCAGCACCACGAGCCTTGCCCCGACTATGCAGGGTGCGCGTTTCTACCAGCGCGCGCGCCAGGTGCTGGAAGAATTCGACGATGCGGTCGCTGAAGCGCAAGGCCTGAACGAACGTCCGGTGGGGCTGTTACGCGTGAACGCGCCGCTCGCGATCGGCCAGTTGCTGCTCGCGCCGCTCTGCCGCGATTTCCTGCGTCTCTATCCAGACGTGCAACTTGAGCTGATCTTCGATGACCGCATGGTCGACCTGGTGGAAGAGGGTGTCGATGTCGCGTTGCGCCTGGGCGGGGCGCTGCCGCAAGACGCCGTCGCGCGCCATATTGCGGTGTCGCCGCGTCATCTGGTCGCGGCGCCTTCCTACCTGGCGCGCCATGCGCCGCTGCGGGCGCCGCAAGACGTCGCCCAGCACGACTATGTGCGCTTCGCGTGGCTGACTGGGGGTGACCGGGTCGAGCTGCACAATGGCGCACGCACGGTGGTGGTGGAGACGCACGGCCGATTCCGCGTCAACAATGCCTTGTCGATCCGCGAAGCGCTGCTCGCCGCAGATGGCATCGGCCTTTGCCCCGCGTGGCTGGTGCAAGATCTCGTCGCCGGCGGCGCCTTGGTGCGCGTGCTTCCCGACTGGTGCGGCGTGCCGCAGGAACTCGACCTGCTCAGTCCTTCGCGCCGCTATCAACCGCTGCGGGCGCGGTTGTTCATCGATTACGTCGCCGGCGCCTTGCGCGCACTGGACTGCTTTGGCGGCACAGACGCTCCGTCAACGCCGGCCTGACGTCAGCTTCGTTTGACGGCCAGCAGCGCCACGCCCAGCGACATGAATAGCGCGCCCGAAGCCCGCTGAAGCGCACGCAGCTTTTTTCCGGCGGTGAGGCGCGCGCTGGCGCGACGCGCAATGAAGACGAACGTCGCGTGGGACAGCAATGAGCATCCGACGAACGTGAACGTCAGCACGAAGAACTGCGGCACGATCGGTGCGTTCGTCTGGATAAATTGTGGGAACAGCGCCGTGAAAAAGATAATGCTTTTTGGATTGGTCAACGCGACCAGCAGTCCTTCGCGAAACAGCTGCCTGGCGCTTGCTGTGGGCCGCGCCGGTTGCTGGCTCGTCGTCGGCGCTGCCTTGCCGGCGCCCCGCCACTGCTTGACGCCGAGGTAAATCAGGTACAGGGCGCCGGCAATTTTAAGTACAGTAAACAGCAGCAGCGATGTCCGCAGCGAGGCGCCCAGGCCAATCATCGCCGCACCTGACACGAGAAATATACCGAGCGCATTCCCCGTCGAACTGAGCATCGCCTTGCCGGCGCCCTGGCTCGCGTTGGACATGGCCAGCAAGATCGCCGGGCCGGGACTGAAGGCGGTGATCAGCGAAATACTCAGAAAGGAAAGCCAGATGGCGAAGCTCATGGTTTTCTAATTGTCAGGCGGAAAGCCATCAGCGTACCGGGAATCCGCAAACCGTGCCGGCGCACTCAATTTCCCGACACGTTTCTGCCCCTCACATCAGCGGCAGCGCCGTCGTATCCTTGATCCGCTGCAGCGCAAAGCTCGACTTCACATCCGCCACCGACGGATGGATCAGCAGCGTCTTCATCATGAAGCGCGAGAAATGCTCCATGTCCTCGACGTGCACGCGCAGCAGGTAGTCCATCTCGCCGGTCATCGCGTAGCACGCCACCACCTCCGGCCACGCCTCGACCGAGGTGGCGAAGTCGGCGTGCGGCGAACTCGACGTGCGCTTGGCGCCGGCCGCGTTGGCGCCGTCGTTGTGCTTTTCGAGCCGCACGTTCACATACGCCAGCAGCCCGAGGCCGATCTGGCCAGGGTCGAGCAGCGCCACGTACTGGCGGATCACGCCGGCTTCTTCCAGCCGCTTGATGCGCCGCAGGCATGGCGACGGCGACAGGCTGACCTGGTCGGCGACGTCCTGGTTCGAGGCCCGTCCGTCCGCCTGCAAAATCGCCAGAATTTTGCGATCTGTTTTATCGAGCTCAATTTTTGACATATTCCCTCCGAATCGCGCCATTCTACGCAATTTTATTGCGCAGGGGAGGGGCGTGGGGGCAGTGTTTGAAATTTAATGCCCGGGGGTCCGGACTATACTGGCGGCTACAAAAATCACGGAGACAAGCCATGCAATTCCAGCCCTGGGACAACCCGATGGGGACCGACGGATTCGAGTTCGTCGAGTACGCGGCGCCGGATCCGCGCGCGATGGGCGCACTGTTCGAACAGATGGGTTTCACCGCCATCGCGCGCCACCGCCACAAGGACGTCACCCTGTACCGCCAGGGCGAGATCAACTTCCTCATCAACGCCGAGCCGGATTCGTTCGCCCAGCGCTTCGCCCGCCAGCACGGCCCGTCCGTGTGCGCCATCGCCATCCGCGTCGACGACGCCGCCTTTGCCTACCGCCGCGCGCTCGAACTGGGCGCCTGGGGCTTCGACAACAAGAACGGCCCGATGGAGCTCAACATCCCGGCCATCAAGGGGGTCGGCGATTCGCTGCTGTACTTCGTCGACCGCTGGCGCGGCAAGAACGCCGCCAAGGGCGCGCCGGCCGGCTCGATCGGCGACATCAGCATCTACGACGTCGACTTCGTCGCCATCCCGGGCGCGCAGGCCAACCCGGTCGGCAACGGCCTGACCTACATCGACCACCTGACCCACAACGTCCACCGCGGCCGCATGAAGGAATGGGCGACCTTTTACGAGAACCTGTTCAACTTCCGCGAGATCCGCTACTTCGACATCGCCGGCAAGCACACCGGCCTGAAATCGAAGGCGATGACGTCGCCGTGCGGGAAGATCCGCATCCCGATCAACGAGTCCTCCGACGACAAGTCGCAGATCGCCGAATACCTCGACCAGTACCACGGCGAAGGCATCCAGCACATTGCGCTTGGCAGCGACGACATCTACAAATCGATCCAGCGCATGCGCGACACCGGCATCGTCTTCCAGGACACCATCGAGACCTACTACGAGCTGGTCGACCGCCGCCTGCCGCACCACGGCGAAAACCTCGATGAACTCAAGCGCCTGCGCATCCTCGTCGATGGCCACAGCAGCGACACCGAGCGCGAACTGCTGCTGCAGATCTTCACCCAGAACGTGATCGGCCCGATCTTCTTCGAGATCATCCAGCGCAAGGGCGACCAGGGTTTCGGCGAAGGCAATTTCCGTGCGCTGTTCGAGTCGATCGAACTCGATCAGATTAAGCGCGGCGTCCTCCAGGTAAAACCTGAACCGGCGTAAGCATAACGAGTCAAACAGTATAGAAGACGGAGACACCTGATGAATGCACCACTGGACCGATCGCAGCTAGAGCCGCAACCGGCGCACGAGATTTCGCTGAACGACAAATGGACGCTCGAGCGCGGCCGCGCCTTCATGACCGGCACCCAGGCGCTGATCCGCCTGCCGATGATGCAGCGCGAGCGCGACATCAAAGCCGGCCTCAATACCGCCGGCTATATCACCGGCTACCGCGGCTCGCCCGTCACCTCGGTCGACATGACGGCGGTCAAAGCCAAGAAGTACCTCGACGAGCACCACGTCAAGTTCCATCCCGGGATGAACGAGGACCTGGCCGCGACCGCCGTGTGGGGCACGCAGCAGACCAACCTGTTCAAGGACGCCAAGTACCAAGGCGTGTTCTCGATGTGGTACGGCAAAGGGCCCGGCGTTGACCGCTGCGGCGACGTCTTCAAGCACGCCAACAACGCCGGCAGCGCCAAGTTCGGCGGCGTGCTGGTGCTGGCCGGCGACGACCACGCCGCCAAGTCCTCGTCCACCGCGCACCAGTCGGACCACATCCTCAACGCCTGCGGCATCCCGGTGCTGTATCCGGCGTCGGTGCAGGAATACATCGACTACGGCCTGCACGCCTGGGCCATGAGCCGCTACACCGGCCTGTGGGTTTCGATGAAGTGCGTCACCGACATCATCGAGTCCGGCGCCGTGGTCGACTTCGACCCGGACCGCGTCAAGATCGTCGTGCCGACCGACTTCGCGCTGCCCGAAGGCGGCTTGAACATCCGCTGGCCGGACACCATCCTGGACCAGGAAGTCCGGATGAACAACTTCAAGTGGTACGCCGCGCTGGCGTACGCGCGCGCCAATAAGCTCAACAAGATCATCTGGGACAGCCCGAAGCCGAAGATCGGCATCATCACCGCCGGCAAATCCTACCTCGACACGCGCCAGGCGCTGGCCGACCTCGGCATCGACGAGCAGGCCGCCGCCGACATCGGCATTCGCCTCTACAAGATCGGCATGACCTGGCCGCTCGAATCCGAAGGCGTGCACGAATTCGCCAAGGGCCTCGACGAAATCCTGGTGGTCGAAGAGAAGCGCCAGATCCTCGAGTACGCGCTCAAGGAAGAGCTCTACAACCTGCCCGACGGCCAACGTCCGCGCGTGGTCGGCAAGTTCGACGACACCGGCGAATGGTCCAACAAGGACGGCGCCGGCCACGGCGCCTGGCTGCTGCCGGCCACCTACGAATTGAACCCGGCCTTGATCGCGCGCGCGATCGCCAGCCGCATCTCGCACTACTGCGCCGGCCATCCGGTCGAGCAGCGCGTCAAGGAACGCATCGCCTTCCTCGAAGCGAAAGAGCTGGTGCTGAAAAACGTCAGCAGCAAACCGAACCCGGATACCGACCGCACGCCGTACTTCTGCTCCGGCTGCCCGCACAATTCGTCGACCAAGGTGCCGGAAGGCTCGCGCGCGCTGGCTGGCATCGGCTGCCACTACATGGTGCTGTGGATGGACCGCGAAACGTCGACCTTCACCCACATGGGCGCCGAAGGCGTGACCTGGGTCGGCCAGGCGCCGTTCACCAACGAGAAGCACGTCTTCACCAACCTCGGTGACGGCACCTACTTCCACTCGGGGATTTTGGCGATCCGCGCGGCGGTGTCGGCCAAGGTCAACATCACTTACAAAATTCTGTTCAACGACGCCGTCGCCATGACTGGCGGCCAGCAATTCGACGGTCCGCTCGACCCGGGCATGATCAGCCGCCAGATCGCCGCCGAAGGCGTCGGCCCGATCATCGTCGTCACCGACGAACCGGACAAGTACCCGTCCGACTACAAGTGGGCCGAAGGCGTCACCGTGCGCCACCGCAGCGAACTGATGGACGTGCAGCGCGAACTGCGCGAGTGCCCGGGCGTCTCCGCGATGATCTACGACCAGACTTGCGCGTCCGAGAAGCGCCGCCGCCGCAAGCGCAACGAGTACCCGGATCCGGCCAAGCGCGCCGTCATCAACGAAGCCGTCTGCGAAGGCTGCGGCGACTGCTCGGTGCAATCGAACTGCCTGTCGGTCGAGCCGCTCGAGACCGAACTCGGTCGCAAGCGCCAGATCAACCAGTCGTCCTGCAACAAGGACTTCTCGTGCGTCACCGGCTTTTGCCCGAGCTTCGTCACGGTCGAAGGCGGCGCGCTGAAAAAGCCGAAGAAGGCTGCCGCCGGCGATGCCGCGCCACCGATGCTGCCGGCGCCAAGCCTGCCGTCGACCGCGCAGCCGTACGGCATCCTGATCACCGGTATCGGCGGCACCGGTGTCGTCACCGTCGGCCAGATTCTGGCGATGGCGGCGCACGTCGAAGGCAAGGGCGCCATCGTGCTCGACATGAGCGGACTGGCCCAGAAGGGCGGCCCGGTGATGTCGCACGTGCGCCTGGCCGACAACCAGGCCGACCTGCACTCGACGCGCGTGGGCACCGGCAGCGCCGACCTGGTGGTCGGTTGCGACCTGATCGTCACCGCCAGCCGCGATGCGCTGTCGCGCATGGGCGAGGGGCGCACCTTCGCCGCCATCAATTCGACCGGTTCGTCGACCGCCGCTTTCGTCAAGAATCCAGACTGGCAGTTCCCGGGCGCGACCTCGCAGTCCGAGATCGTGCGCGCGTGCGGCGAAGGCCGCGTCGATTTCGTCGACGCCGGCAAGATCGCCACCGCGCTGATGGGCGACGCCATTGCCACCAACATGTTCATGCTCGGTTTCGCGTGGCAGAAGGGCCATGTGCCGCTGGCTGAAACGTCGATCATGAAGGCGATCGAACTCAATGGCGTGTCGGTCCAGTTCAACAAGACCGCGTTCACGTGGGGCCGCACCGCCGCGCACGACCTGCCCTCGCTGGTGAAGATGACGACGCCGGCCAAGGTCATCGAATTCAAGCGCACGCAAACGCTCGACGACGTCGTCAAGCGCCGCGTCGAACTGCTGACCGCGTACCAGGATACCGCCTACGCGCAGCAGTACCTCGCTTTCGTCGACCAGGTGCGCGCTGCCGAAGCGAAGCTGGGCAAGGGCACGCGTTTGGCCGAAGCGGTCGCGCGCTACTTCTACAAGCTGATGGCATACAAGGACGAGTACGAAGTCGCGCGCCTGTACACCGACGGCGCCTTCAAGGAGAAGATCGCCGCCATGTTCGAAGGCGACATCAAGCTCAAGTTCCATCTGGCGCCGCCGCTGCTGGCCAAGCACAACAAGGAAGGCCACCTGATCAAGCAGGAGTTCGGCCCGTGGATGATGAAGGCGTTCGGCCTGCTCGCCAAGCTGAAGGGCTTGCGCGGCGGCGCGCTCGACGTCTTCGGCTACACGGCCGAGCGGCGCATGGAGCGCGCGCTGATCGGCGAGTACCGCCAGACCGTTGGCGCGCTGCTGGCGAAACTCACCGCCGACAACCTGTTGTCGGCGGTGGCCATTGCCAGCATCCCTGAAGACATCCGCGGCTATGGCCACGTGAAGGAGCGCCACCTGCGCGCCGCCAAGGCGAAGGAAGCGGCGCTGCTGGCCGCGTTCGATGCGCCGGTTGGCGGCGCGAGCCACGCCGCCTGATAGCAGCGCGGTGACGGCAAACTGGATGGCCTCCGCAAGGACGCCATCCAGTTTTTTTGCGCGGTAAGTTCTACCCCCCCCCCCGGGGTCAGTGCCGGCAATCGCACACGGCCTCATCTATACCTCATGTTTTCTGGCCGGATTTCGCGCCATACGCATGAGCTCGTGTACGATTGCCGGCACTGACCCCGGCGGTGGTGGTCGGACTCCGACGGTGGTCGAGCCCGACGGTGGTCCGTGACATTCGGACATTTGGCTGTGTGAATGTCCGAATGTCAGACCTGACACCAGCGTTTCGGAGTCAGAGCAGCCGCAGCATCGCCGCGCGCAGCACCGTCGCCGTCTTGTTCGACGTGCCCAGCTTCGCCATCGCGTTGTTGACGTGGAAGTTCACCGTGCGCTCGGCAACGTTGAGGATGTCGCCGATTTCGCCGGACGTCTTGCCGTCCGCGGTCCAGCGCAATACTTCGCGCTCGCGCTCCGTCAGGTCCACCTGCGGCGCCGCGTTCGGCCGTGAATCGACCAGCTGCGCCAGCACCTCGTGCGCCGCCTGCGCCAGCCACGTCATCCGGATCACGTTGCCGCGCAGTTCTCCGGCGCTGATCGGCCCGCCCCCCCTGGCCAGCGTGAACAGTCCTGCGACCCCTTTCTTGTCGTGGGTCGGTTGCGCCCAGCCGACGTGCAGCTTGTGATCGCGCGCGTCGTCCCACATGGCCGGCGCCGTTGCAAACACCGAGTCCGACCAGATCACCGGCTTGCTCGACGTCCTGGCGTGCGCGACGGTGGGGTCCACGCGCAGGTAGTCGCCGTCGACATAGCGCTGGCGCCAGGCGGCCGAGTAGTTGTTCATCATGAACATCTGCGGCTTCGTAAACGGCAGCGGAAACAGCAAGCCCAGCGCGCAGTACTCAAACCCGACGTCGAGCGCGGCGTTCTTCAAGACATCGAGAAATTCCGCTTGCGTTTTCGCCGCGGCGAACGACGCTGAGGTGGACTCCTGCCAATCGACGATCTGGTGATGCAACATTTGCGCTCCGTTATTGCTGTCAACTGCCGCCGGCTGTCATTTCTAGCAGTGTGCATACACTAACAGATGCCATACACTGCGGCAACATCTCGGGCCGCCATCGGGCCCGAATTCCTCATTTACCTGTTGGAGTTTTCCCATGCGCCCGATTGTTTTGATTGCCGCCCTGTTCATCTCGACGTCAGCGCATGCCGACACCTACTTCCAGTTCGACCTGAATGTTGGCCCCTACTCGGTCGGCCTGCGCGTGCTGCAACAATATGATCATTCGCGCGTATACCGCACCCGTTTTGACGTGCTGACCGGACGCGCCAACAGTGGCGAACGCGCCAGGCCGGTTCAGGCGCTGGTCTGGTACCCGGCGCGCCAGGGCGGCAAGGCAGTGACCTATCTCGACTATGTCCGGACGATGGCGACCGAAGAAGATCTGGCGATCACGCCGCAGGAAATCGAGCTGCGCACCAGCGCCTGGATCGAGGCGCGCTCGAAGCGAATGGACAAGGAGGTGCTGCAGCGCGAGTTGCGCCAGGTGATGTGGGCCACCCGCGATGCCAAGCCGGCGGCGGGCAAGTTTCCGGTGGTGGTGTACGCACCGAGCCGCAGCGCGCCGGCCCATGAGAACGTGGAAATGTGCGAGTTCCTGGCAAGCCAGGGTTATGTCGTCATCTCCAGCGCCGACATGGGTACCCGCACCCGCGCGATGAACACCGACCGCGAGGGGCTCGAAACCGGCGCCGCCGATGTCCGCTTCCTGATTTCGACGGCGCACACGCTGCCGCAGGCCGATACCAGCCGCATCGGCGTGGTCGGTTTCAGCTGGGGTGGCCTCATCAATGTCGCCGCCGCCGCCAGCGATGACCGCATCGGCGCCGTGGTGAGCCTGGACGGCTCGGTGCGCTCATATCCGAAATTCATCGATGGCGGCGCCGAGGCGCTGGCCTACGTGACGCCGGCGCGGGTTGCGGTGCCGTTCCTGTTCATCGGCGCGCGGCCGAAGTCGGTCGAGCAGCTGGCCAGTTCGCCCGACATGAGCCTCGCATACAGCTTCATCAACAGCATGAAGTATTCGGACGTCTACGTGGCGTCGATGCAGCCGATGATCCACCGCGATTTTTCGTCCTGGAGCCAACGCTTGTCGGCGCCCGATCCAGCGCAGCCATACACGCGGCGGGAGGCGCTGACCGCCTACGAATGGACCGTGCGCTACGTCCATCAGTTCCTCGACGCCTATCTGAAGGAGAACGCGCCGGCGCGCGCGTTCCTGCAAAAGCCGGCCAGCGCCAATGGCGCGCCGCGCAACCTGATGACGATCGAGCAGCGACCCGCGACAGGCAAGGCGCCGCGCTTCGAGATGCTTGCGCTGGAGCTGAACCAGCAGGGCTACCAGCATGCGCTGCCGCTGTACCGCAAGATGAAGCAGCAGGATCCGAAGTTCGAAGTGAGCGAGCGTGGCATGGACGACTGGGGCGGCGCGCTGGTGCGGGCCGGCCGGCGCAACGAAGCGGTCGAGATCTTCAAGCTAGGCGTGGCGATTTACCCGGACAGCGCGGCGCTGTTCGACAGCCTGGGCGACGCCAGCGAGTCTGGCGGCGACAAGCAGCGCGCGCTTGAATACTACCGCCGTGCGTTTGAACTGGAACCGGACAATGCCACGGTGGCGCGCCATGTCAAACGGCTCGAAGCCGCGCAATAAGGATCGGCGAACCGGATGGCTTGCGCGCGGACGCCATCCGGTCGTGCTAGCCAATCAGTGCTGCATCGGCGCGCCTCGTGCTACGCCCGCCTCTCGCATCGGCCTGTAAGCAGCCTCGGCCGCTGCGGTGTGGTTGTATTGCTGCAGCCGCGCCACTTTGCCATCGCGGACGGTGAAGATGTGCGTCCACGGACTGTCGTATGTCAGCCCGGTCGACTTAACGTGCCAGCTTGAAATGCCGGTGGCGACCACTTTATCGCCTTCGGCAATGAAGTCCTGCGGCTCGAACTTGATGACGTCCTGCGCCTGCTCGAGCTTGCTAAAAAACTGCGCTACCTGATCCTTGCCGTGAAAGCTGCCGGCGAACGGTATGTCGTCGGAATCGTTGGCGATCCACTCGATATCGTCGCGGAAGAGGTTGAGCAGGCCCTTGACATTCTTGTCCTTATACAGCTGGTAGCACTGCATGATCAGCTGTTTGTTTTGTTGGGTGTTCATGACTATCTCCTTGAAACGCAACGAACTGCCTCGGGGTAAGACTGCGGCGAAGGACAGTGCGTTGCATGCTTCATATTAGGTGCAACGGCGCGTTTTTCAATGGTGTGGAGGAACTCTCAAGAACTTCGAGAACCGGGGGCTGACCCAGGGTCTGACCCTGGGTCAGCCCCCGGTTGTAGAACTGCCGATGCGCAGGGGAGTAGCGACATGCGCCCTGGCATGAGGACTCGCCCAAAACTTGTAGCACCTGGGTCTGACACCGATTCTAGAACTTGGGGTGGCGGGGGGGCAGGCTCACGGCTCAGCCGGCGAGAATGACCTTGAACAGCATCACCATGCCGACGATCGAGACAGTCCACACCAGCGTGCGCACGACCGGCACGCCGGCGGCGTACAGCGGCAGATACAGCACGCGCGCGGCGAGGAACAGCTGGCAGCCGAGCACGGTTTGTTCGCTGTGGTGCCCGGCGACGTGGGCGATCAGCACGGCGGCGGCGAACAGCGGCAAGGTCTCGAACAGGTTTGCCTGGGCCCGCTGAAGGCGCGCCGTGACCTTGCCGACGGGCGGCCCGTCGCCGTCGCGCGCGCTGACGTTGCGCCACAGGCCGGTCTCGATCGTGCGAAACGTCCCCGCCAGGGCGATATGCACCATTGCCAGCACCAGCGTCCAGCCGAGGATGGTCAGTTCGATTGTCATTGTGTTCCTTGTTGTCGGGTTATTGATCAAGCGTGAGGATAGCAAATCGACGCACACAATCCCGACTATAATTTCCGGTCGCCAAGCCCACCAGGCCTGGCCTTCCATCCTTTTTCGCCGGAGTCTTACCGATGATTCGTTCTGCGCTGCTGCTCGCCCTGTTCGCCGCCGTTCCGCTGTCCCACGCCGCACCCGACCTCACCACCGTCTCGGAGCGTTCCGGTTTCACCAGCACCGGCCGCTACGACGAAGTGATCAAGCTGTGCGCGGCGTTCCAGCAGGCGTATCCGAAGCAGGTGCGCTGCATCGACTTCGGCGTCACGCCGGAAGGGCGGCCGATGAAGGCGCTGGTGGTCACCCGCACCGGCGCCATGACGGCGCAGGCGGCCCAGCGGCGCGGCCTGCCGGTGGTGCTGATCCAGGGCGGCATCCACGCCGGCGAGATCGACGGCAAGGACGCCGGCTTCCTGGCGCTGCGCGAAGTGCTGGAGAACCGCGCCGCGCCGGGTGCGCTCGACAAGCAGGTGCTGCTGTTCGTCCCGGTGTTCAACGCCGACGGCCACGAGCGCTTCACGCCGAACAACCGCCCCAATCAGCGCGGCCCGGTGGCGATGGGCTGGCGCACCACCGCGCAGAACTTCAACCTGAACCGCGATTATGTCAAGGCCGACGCCCCCGAGATGCAGGCCATGCTGGCGCTGGTGAACGCGTGGGATCCGCTGGCCTACGTCGACCTGCACGTGACCAACGGCGCCAAGTTCGAGCACGACATATCGATCCAGGTCGAGCCGGTGTATTCGGGCGACAGCCAGTTCCGCCAGGTCGGCCTGGCGCTGCGCACCAACGTCATCGACGACATCACCAAACAGGGCTCGATGCCGCAGGCCTACTACATGTCGTTCGCCGACACCGACAACCCGCAGTCCGGCTTTGTCGACGGCGTGTCCGACCCGCGTTTTTCGACCGGCTACTTCCAGCTGCGTAACCGCCTGGCGGTGCTGGTCGAGACCCATGCGTGGAAGGATTACCCGACCCGCGTGCGCATCACCCGCAACACGGTGGTGTCGGTGCTGGCGCAGGTGGCCGCCAACGGCGCCCAGTGGCGCAAGGCCGCGCTCGACGCCGATGCGCGCGCCATGCAGATCGCCGGCGCGCCGGTGCCGCTGACCTGGAAGACGACCGACAAGGTCCGCATGGTCGACTTCAAGGGTTATGCATACACGCGCACGCCGTCCGACGTGTCGGGCATCCTGATGACGCGCTACGACGAAACCCGCCCGCAGCTGTGGACCGTGCCGCTGCGCGACGAAGTGCTGCCGGACCTGGTCGTCAACGCGCCCGGCGCCGGCTACATCGTGCCTGCCGCGTTCGCGAAGATGGTGGCGGCCAAGCTGCAGCAGCACGCGGTCACTTTTCGCACCATCGGCGCCAGCGACGGCAAGGCCGACGTCGAGACCTTCCGTGCCGATAAGACGACCTTTACGCCCGGCTCGTTCGAATCGCGCCAGCGCCTGACGGTGCTGGGCGCCTGGCGCGCCGAGCCGCGCACGCTGGCCACGGGCGACCTGTTCGTGCCGGTGGCGCAGCCGAAGGCGCGGCTGGTGATGGCGATGCTCGAGCCGCAGGCGCCCGATTCGCTGCTGGCTTGGGGCGCGTTCAACAACGCCTTCGAGCGCAAGGAGTACATGGAGGAGTACGTCGCCGAGGACGTGGCGCGCGAACAGATGGCGGCCGATCCGGCGCTGGCGGCGCAGTTCCGCCAACAGGTCGACAGCGATCCGGCGTTCGCCAACAACGCCCGCGCGCGCCTGGAGTTCTTCGCCCGCCGCCACGCCTCGTGGGACGAGCGCTACAACCTGTATCCGGTCATGCGCACCAACGTCGCGCCGCGCTGACGCGTTGCACCGTGCCGGTCCACTGTCCGGGCCGTTCCGGTGCGTTTTTCGGCCCAAAAAGCGCTATTTGTTGTACATACGTGACAATATACATACAAGGCATGCAACAACATACGTATAAATTGACAGTTGCCTCGCGGCTATGGTTTTATCGTTAACTTCTTTCCCAAGCGGGAAGAAACATAAAAATTGCCTTTGTAGCAAGTGATCCTTGCGGCAAATGTAAAACCATAATAATTTCCAGGGGCTATCAAATGATTCAAGAAAAGGTGTTGTCGCGATCGATGCGACTGATGTTTTCCGGCAGTGTGCTGGTTGGCATGGCGGTCGTCGCCCAGCCGCTGTATGCACAGGAAAAAATGGAAGTTGTGCAAGTGACCGGTACCCGGATCACCACGCCAGGCACCGTTTCCAACAGTCCAATCTCATCGATTACTGCGGAAGAAATCAAGACCTCGCAGCCGATCGCGGTGGAAGAATTCTTCAAAGGTTTGCCGGCAGCAGTGCCTGCGATCGGTCCGGGCACCAACAACGGCACCGGCGGCGGCGCCACCATCGACTTGCGCGGCCTCGGCACCAACCGCACGCTGGTCCTGATCAATGGCCGCCGGCTGGTCCCGTTCAACCTCGGCGGCACCGTCGACACCAACTCGATTCCTATCGCCCTGCTCAGCCGCGTTGACCTGGTCACCGGCGGCGCGTCCGTCGTGTACGGCGCCGACGCTGTCTCCGGCGTGGTCAACTTCAACCTCAAGCGCAACTTCACTGGCGTCGACCTGACGACCTCGTACGGCGCCACCATGGACGAGCGCGACACCAAGCGCCGCCGCACCGACCTGACCATCGGCGCCAACCTGGCCGACAACCGCGGCAACGTGGTGCTGAGCGTCGGCAAGACCGTCGCCGATCCGCTGACCCAGGGTGAGCGTCCGTTCGGCGTCACCAGCCTCAGTTCGACCAACGGCGCACCGAGCGGTTCGGGCACCACCGTGCCATCGGCCTTCTCGACCAGCAAAGGCACCGGCGGCACCGATACGCTGGCCGGCGCCTGGCAGATCAACCCTACCACCGGCGCGCTGATCCAGCCGGTGGAGGCGTTCAACTTCAATCCGGTCAACTATTACGTGACCGGCCTCGAGCGCACCCAGGCCACCGCGCTGGGTAACTTCAAGATCAACAACCACGCCGAGGCATACGCCGAGCTGTTCTACACCAACAGCAAGGTCGCTTCCACGCTGGCCTCGACCGGTACCTTTGGCAATACCTTCAACGTGCCTATCGGGAATCCGTACATTCCTGCTGCCGCCCGTCAGCAATTGTGCGAGCGCCGTGGCATTCCGGCCGCCAGCTGCGTCGAAGGCAATGCGACCATGGTGCCGTTGCTGGTCAACCGCCGCATCACCGAGCTGGGACCGCGCTTCAACGACTTCGACAACAAGACGCTGCAGTTTACGCTCGGCCTGAAGGGCGAGATCGCGTACGACTGGACCTACGACGCTTACTGGAGCCGCGGCAACGCGGACCAGGTACAGGTGCGCCGCAACTGGGGTTCGCTGGCAAAAGTCGGCCAGGCGCTCAACGCGCTCAACCGCACCACCTGCGTCAACACCGCCAACGGCTGCGTGCCGCTCAACGTGTTCGGCGCCGAAGGCTCGATCACGCCCGCGCAGGCAGGATTCATCAACCAGAGCGCACTGTTGCTGCAATCGGTCCAGCAGGATGTCGCCGCCGTGTCGGTCTCGGGCGACCTCGGCGAAAAACTGGTCAGCCCGTTCGCCGGCACGCCGATCAACATGGCGCTGACGATGGAGCAGCGCAAGGTAGCGGCCAACACGAAATCGGACGGCGCCTCGCAGATCCAGGGCGAAGTGCTGGGCACCGGCGCGCCGACCCCGGACCGTACCGGCCAGTTCAACCTGAAGGAATACGCCGTTGAGATGGCAGTGCCGCTGGTGGCGGACAAACCGTTCATCAAGGCGCTGAACCTCGAACTGGGCTATCGCCAGACCGAGTTTTCCACCGCCGGCAATTCACGGGACTACGGCAGCTGGAAGGTTGGCGGCGAATGGGCGCCAATCCAGTCGCTGCGTTTGCGCGGCATGGTGCAGAAGGCAACCCGCGCGCCGAACGTGAACGAACTGTTCGCGCCGGTGGTGACGGGCCTGTCGAACCTGGCGATCGATCCTTGCCAGGGCAATCGGGTCAGCCAGGGCGCCGCCACCACGGCCGGCACCCTGTCGAACCTGTGCCGCCTGACCGGCGTGCCGCAAGGCGAGATCGGCAGCCTGCCGGCACCGTCGGCTGGCCAGATCAACAACCAGAGCGGCGGCAACCCGGCGCTGGGACCTGAGGAAGCGAAGACGAAAACCATCGGCTTTGTGTGGGAACCAATGCCGAAGCTGGCACTGACGGTCGACTACTACAAGATCGACATCGAGAAGGCAGTCTCGAGCCCGACCACCACCGACGTCCTCGACGGTTGCTACAGCACCGCGTTCAACCCGAGCCTGACGCTCAACGCGGCGTGCGGCCTGATCGGACGTAATACGATCAACGGCACCTTCAACGGCAACGAGTCGAAGGGCGTGCAGACCGCGTCGTCGAACCTCGGTACGCAAAACACCAGCGGCATCGACGTCAACATCGCCTACCGTATGAACACCACGGCACTGGGGATGGATCCGAAGTGGGGCAGCCTCGACCTGAGCATGGGCATCAACCAGGTGCAGAGCTACAAGTTCCGCCCGACGCCGGCGTCGGTCGATCGTGACTGCCTCGGCTACTACAGCGTGGCCTGCGGCGCGCCGAACTACAAGCGCAAGTTCAACCAGCGTACCAACTGGAACGTGGGCGCCTTCTCGCTCGGCTACAACTGGCGTTATGTCAGCGCTGTGACTGAGGAGCCGGGCGGCACCAATTTCCTGCCGGCGTATTCTGCGATCGACGCGTATCACTATGTCGACATGAGCGGTGCCTGGAAGGTCAACAAGAACCTGCGCGTGACCGTCAGCATCAACAACCTGGCCAACAAGAAACCGCCTATCGTCGGCGGCACCATCGGCAGCACCGGTACCAACAGCGGCAATACGTTCCCGCAGAACTACGATGTGGTCGGCCGTTACATCACGTTCGGCGCTTCGCTGACTTTCTAATAGCAAGCATCAACCAGAAATGGCGGGCTTCGGCCCGCCATTTTTTTATCTTTTGTCCTGGTAACATTATGAGAAAATGAATGATTCTCTCTAGAACATTCAAGGACGCATCGTTTGATCTCCCGGCCAAAACTCGGCAGCTGCATGGCGGTTGCCCTCATCGCTTCCTTTCCCTTTTCAAGCCATGCCGACGACTCCGCCCGCCCGCGCGCGCGGTCGACGCCGCCATCCGCCCGTTGATGGCCCAGCACGACGTGCCAGGCATGGCCGTTGCCGTCACCGTCGATGGCCGCACCACCTTCTTCAACTACGGCGTCGCCTCGCGCGAGACCAGCACGCCGGTCAGCGAGTCGACCTTGTTCGAGCTCGGATCGATCAGCAAGGTGTTCACCGCAACCCTGGCGTCGTATGCACAAGTGCAGGGCAAGCTGGCGCTGGACGACCATCCCGGCAAATACATGCCGCAGCTGAAAGGCCGCCCGATTGACAAGGCGAGCCTGCTCAACCTCGGCACCTACAGCGCCGGCGGCCTGCCGCTGCAGTTCCCCGACGAAGTCAGCGAAGATGGCCAGATGCCCGGCTATTTTCAGCAATGGAAACCAGGCGCCGCGTCTGGCGCGCAACGCCTGTATTCCAACCCCAGCCTCGGCTTGTTCGGCCACCTCACCGCGCTGGCCCTGAAGACAGATTTTGCCGACGCCGTCGAGAACCAGCTGTTCCCTCAACTGGGCCTGAAGCGCAGCTTCGTGCGCGTACCGGACAGCGCGAAGGCCAGCTATGCGTGGGGCTACAACCGCGCCAACAAGCCGGTGCGCGTCAACCCCGGCGTGTTTGCCGCCGAAGCTTACGGCGTCAAGTCGACCTCCGCCGACATGATCCGCTTCGTGCAGGTCAACATGGCGCCCGGCCAGCTGGCCGAGCCGATGCGCCGCGCTGTCGCCGGCACCCACACCGGCTACTTCCAGGTCGGCGAAATGGTGCAGGGCCTCGGCTGGGAACAGTATCCTTATCCAATCGCGCTTGAGCGTCTGTTGGCCGGCAACTCCGTCACGATGATCAACGAAGCCAACACAGCCAGGCAGCTCACGCCGCCCCGCGCCCCAGTCGGGCCGACGCTGTTCAACAAGACCGGTTCCACCGGCGGATTCGGCACCTATGTCGCCTTCGTGCCGGCAAAGAAAATCGGCATCGTGATGCTGGCAAACCGCGGCTATCCGATTCCCGCGCGCGTCACCGCCGCGCATGCCATTTCGGAGCAGCTCGCACCGTGAAATCAGCCAGCTGCACGTTCGTTCCGTTTACCGTCTTTGCAGTTTTCGCCGCTGCTGCCACGGCGCAAGAAGTCACCAATCCTCCCGTGCCGATGCAAGCGGTGCAGATCACCGCCTGGCCCGATCGGCAGCGCCAGGGCGACGCCACCGGCAAGGTCGTCATCAGCCACGCCGACATCGTTCGCTTCGGCGACACCAGCATGTCCGATGTGCTCAAGCGACTGCCCGGGGTCACCGTCGCCGGCGAAGTGCGCATGCGCGGACTTGGCAGTGGCTACACCCAGATCCTGCTCAATGGCGATCCGGTGGCGCCGGGTTTCTCGATCGATTCGATCTCGCCGGAGTTGATCGAGCGGGTCGAGCTGATGCGCTCGCCCACGGTCGAATATGGGACGCAGGCGATCGCTGGCACCATCAACATCGTGCTCAGGAAAGCCACCAGCCGGCGCCAGCGCGAAGCCAAGTTCGGCGTCGTCAGCGACCGCGCCGGCGTCACGCCGAATCTGTCGCTGCGGATGGCTGATCGGCTTGGAGGCTTTTCGTACACCGTCACCGGCGCGGCCAGGCAGGAAAAAGCGTCGGGACCGGGCGACACCGAGCAGGTCACCGGCGCCGGCCCGGACGGCGCGGTCAATCTGCGGCGCGACCTGTACTACCAGTACCGCATCCACAACCGCTTCCTGTCGCTGGCGCCGCGCCTGCAATGGACGCTGGCCGGCGGCGACACAATCAGTTCGCAAACCTTCATCGAGATCAACGACTCGGCGCGGCATGGCAACACCGTGGAAACGACGCTGCTCGGCGCCCCGAGCGACTATCCCGACAACGCTTTCACGTCCGCCGCACGGGTCGAAACTGTGCGCAGCGACCTGGCCTGGAGCCACCGCGGCGCGAACGGCGCCCGCATCGAAGCCAAGGTCGGCATCAACCATACCGGCCGCAAGACGCACTTCGTCTTCATGGGCACTGGCGCCAGCCGTGCGCTGAGCCTCGAGCGGGCGGTCGACTCCGAAGCGCGCGACGACCAGCTGACATCGAGCGGCAAGTACTCGATCCCGTTCTTCGAGGGACACAGCCTGGTAGCCGGCTGGGACAGCGCCTACACCGAGCGCGGCGAGTACCGCCTGCAGCATGACCGCGATGGCGCCGGCGCGCCACGCGGCGTCGACCTCGACGAAAGCTACGACGCCAAGGTCAAGCGGCTGGCCTTCTTCGTGCAGGACGAGTGGGACATCACGGCGCGCTGGCAGATGTACCTGGGCCTGCGCTGGGAAGGCCTGTTCACCGATAGCCTCAGCAACGTCGTAGCGCCAGTGCACAACCGCTCCGGCGTATGGAGTCCGGTGCTGCAGACAGTGTGGAAGCTGCCCGGCACCGCGAAAGACCAGCTGCGCCTTGGCGTCAGCCGCACCTACAAGGCGCCCACCACGCCCAGCCTGATCCCGCGCCGCTACACCGCCAACAACGACAACGGTCCCACCAATCCCGACCGCCAGGGCAATCCGCAGCTGCGGCCCGAACTGGCGTGGGGACTCGACGCCGCTTACGAACATTACTTCAGCAAGTCCGGCATGATCAGCGCGAGCGCCTTCGTGCGACGCATCGACGACGTCACGGTCGAGCGCCTGTACCAGGAAAGCGGCGTGTGGATCGCCAGCCCGGTCAACGACGGCAAGGCATTGGTTCGCGGGATCGAATTCGAAGCGGCGCTGCCGCTGGCGCTGGTGGTGGCGAATGCGCCGGCCATCGACATCAAGATCAACCTCGCGCGCAACTGGTCCTCGCTCGATTCGGTGCCCGGCCCGCACAACCGCCTCGGCGCGCAAACCCCGTTCAGCGCCAACGTCGGACTCGACTACCGGGTGGGCGAGGGGTTCACCGCCGGCGGCAATTTCGGCTTTCGCAGGGCGGGACCGGTGAACCTGTCCGCTTTTCTCAGTAGCTATGCCTGGCCGACGCGCACGCTCGACGTGTATGGCGTGATGAAGCTGTCGGCGGCGACGCAGCTGCGCGCGTCGGCCTTCAACCTGCTGCATCAGGACAGCTGCAACGCGACGCGGTTCGCCAACGAGGACGGCAGCCTGCTGCGCAGCGCGCGCGCCCGCAGCAACCGCGGCATCCGCCTCACCCTCGAACACAAGATCTGATTGAACTAACCGGCTGTCTTTGTGGTCTGACCTAGGTCAGACCCGTACTTCACAAGCTCACCGCCAGTTCAGCACCCTTCCGCCGCGCCAAACAATCGAAAGCACCCGTCATCCTCGCGCAAGCGGGGATTCTTGTGCTTATGGCGCCGCGCCAGTCGCCGGCAGTGACGTCAGCAGCACGGTAGTCACCGCGCCATTCGGCCCAACGATCAACTGGTACATCCGGTCATATTCGTTGTCCGCGATATCGCTGCCCGGCGCGCCACCAAACAAACGCACCAGGTCCGGCACCGTGTTCGAGTGTCCAACCACCAGCACCACGCCGCTTTGCGCCTTCACTTTTTCCACCAGCGCCTTCGGCGCGCCCGGGTCATAAGTCTGAACCGGAAGGCTGCTGCGCTGCGCCAGCGGCTGCGCCGTCTGTTGCGTGCGCGCGGTGGTGCTGCTGAAGATGCTGGCAATGCCAACGCGGTGCAGCGTGGTGGCGATGTTCTGCGCGCGCGCCTTGCCTTGCTCGTTCAACTCCGGGTCCTTCCCCGCCGGCGCTTTCTCGCCGTGGCGCACCACGTAGATCATGCTCGGTTCGGCCAGCGCGGAGCAGGGCGCCAGCACCGCCAGCGCAACGAAAACAGCGGAGAGAAATCGCAGGTGCATGGCTGCCCTCATGGTGGTGGTAACGACGTTGAACGCGGGCGCACGACAAGTTTTGGGTAACCCGAACCGGCGTCCAGCTCGCGTGTGAATTCGTGGTCGGGCAGCAGCGCCAGCAAAATCTCGGCGGTGGTGCGGACGATGCAGCCGGGGGCGACATGGCCGCCGACCACGCGACCCTGCGCATCGGCGAGCGACATGTGAAGGTGGGCGCCGTCCAGTGCCAGCGAGCCGGCCAGCGTGAGGATCGCGAGGTCGCCGCCAATCTCGGTCGGCTGCGCGGCGCCGGCCAGGCGCAGTTGCGCCACGCTCAGGCTGCCGATGCCCTGCAGGACGAAGGCGGCGCTCACCCTGTGCCACGCCAGCACCGCCTCGAGCGACAGGCGCAGGTCGTCACCGGGATTGAGGCGCAGCGGCAGCGGTTGCATGGCCGGCCTCAGTCGGCCGCTGGCTGGATCGAAAACACGCCAGGCGCCGGCGTCGAACACGGCTCGTCGTCGAACGCGATGTCGCCGAGTGGGCTGGCCACGCCATCGGCCTTCAGGTCCTTGAAGCCGAACATGGCCGGATCCATCAGGTGCGACGGCACCACTGTCGACAGCGACGAGAAGATGCTCTCGACGCGGCCCGGATACTTCTTCTCCCATTCGCGCATCAGGCCCTTGATCTGCTTGCGCTGCAAATTCTCCTGCGAGCCGCACAGGTCGCACGGGATGATCGGGAACTGCTTGACCTCGGCGTAGCGGGTCGAATCGGCTTCCTTCACATACGCCATCGGCCGGATCACGATGTGCTTGCCGTCGTCGGACTGCAGCTTGGCCGGCATGCCCTTCAGCTTCCCGCCGAAGAACATATTCAGGAAAAACGTCTCGAGGATGTCGTCGCGATGGTGGCCGAGCGCGATCTTGTTGCAGCCCAGTTCATCGGCCACGCGGTACAGGATGCCGCGGCGCAGGCGCGAACACAGCGAGCACGTGGTCTTCCCTTCCGGGATCAGGCGCTTGACGATGCTGTAGGTGTCCTGGTTCTCGATGTGGAAGGCGACGCCCAGCTTGGTCAGATAGGCTGGCAGGATATCGGCCGGGAAGTTCGGCTGTTTCTGGTCGAGGTTTACCGCGATGATGTCGAAGTGGATCGGCGCGCGCTCGCGCAGCGTCATCAGGATGTCGAGCAGCGCGTAGCTGTCCTTGCCGCCGGACAGGCACACCATCACCTTGTCGCCGTCTTCGATCATGTTGAAGTCGCCGATCGCCTGGCCCACCAGGCGGCACAGCCGCTTGTGCAGCTTGTTGTTCTCGTGCGCGGTCTTTTCCATGTCGCGCGTGTTCGGTTCCATCACTGCCGCTGCGCCGTTCATGCTTCTTCCTTGATCTGGAAAACCTCGACGCCGACGCCTTCGCAGTCGGGATAGACGTCCGGCTTCATGGTCGATACGCGCACCGCGCGCACCCGCGGGTGCGCCAGCATCGCGCGGGCGACGTCGTCGCACAGCGTCTCCTGCAGGTGCACGTGGCCCTGGGCCATGCGGCGCGACACCGTCTCGCGCATGAAGTCGTAGTCGACCACTTCCTCGAGCTGGTCGGACTTCGGCGTCGACTGCGCCAGCGGAATGTACAGGTCGACGTTGATCAGCACGCGCTGCTCGCCGCGCTTTTCGAAGTCGTGCACGCCGATGTTGATCATCACTTCGTAATTGCGCAGGAACAGCCGGCGGCAATCGGCCAGCTTTGGGTGGGTCAGTGCGGACAACATGGTTAAGCCTTATTTGGTGAGGAACATCACGTCGCGCGGCAGCGGCATCAGGTGCTGGCCGCCGTCGACGAGTAGGGTGGTGCCGGTAATGGCGCGCGCGCCGGCCAGGTAGCAGACCGCGTCGGCCACGTCTTGCGGCGTGCTCGATCGGCCCAGTGGCGTGGCCTGGTGCGCGCTGGCGAAGCCGGACTCGGTCTGCTCGCCCGAGACCATCGTGATGCCGGGGGCGACGCCGACCACGCGCACCGTCGGCGCCAGCGCCTGGGCCAGCATCGTGGTGGCCGTCTGCAGCGCCGCTTTCGACAGCGTGTACGACAGAAAATCGGGATTCAGGTTGGCCAGCTTCTGGTCGAGCAGGTTGATGACCACTGCCTGGCTGCCGGCCGGCGTGGCCGCGTGCAGCGCCTGCGCCAGCAGGATCGGCGCGCCGACGTTGGCCTGCATGTGCGCGGCCAGCAGCTCGGGCGAAAAATCGGCCGCGCTGTCGTACTCGAACAGCGCGGCGTTGTTGATCACGCAGCCGACCGGGCCGAGCGCCTCGGCGGCGCGCGCCACCAGCGTACGCACCGCGGCGCTGTCGGCCAGGTCGCACTCGAGCAGCACGGCGCGCCGGCCCAGCGCCGTGATGGCGTCGGCCGTCTCCTGCGCCTCGGCGCGCGAATGGCGGAAGTGGACGGCGACGTCCCAGCCGGCCTGCGCCAGCGCGATCGCAATGGCGCGCCCGATGCGCCGGCCGGCGCCGGTGACGAGCGCGGTTTGCTGCCGTCCGCTTGTGGATGAAGTCATGTTGTCGTTTCGATTATGCGCAAAGCTGCATAAATTGTTAGTGTCTGCCGTTGTCGCTACAATGCCGGAATGTCCTTACCTGAACCCGATAGCGACGCGCTGGCCGCGTCCCACGCGCTGCAACAGCTGATCGCCACCGAGATCGCGCAGCACGACGGCAGCATCATGTTTGCCCGTTTCATGGAGCTGGCGCTGTACGCGCCGCGCCTGGGCTACTACAGCGGCGGCGCGGCCAAGCTGGGTCGGGACGGCGATTTTACAACGGCGCCTGAAATCACCCCGCTGTTCGGCGCCGCGCTGGCCCGCGTCACAGCCTCTATTATCGCCCAAAGCGCGCCCAACATCCTCGAATTCGGCGCCGGCACCGGCAAACTGGCGCGCGACGTGCTCACCGCGCTGGCCGCCGACGGCGTTGCCGTCGACAGCTACGCCATCGTCGAACTGTCGGGCGAACTGCGCGCACGCCAGCAGGAGGCGCTGAAGGATTTCCCGCAGGTGCGCTGGCTGGACGGCTTCCCCGATACCTTCAGCGGCGTGGTGCTGGCCAACGAGGTGCTCGACGCGATGCCGGTGGAACTGGTGACGAAGACGCCGGCCGGCTGGCGCCAGGTGATGGTGACGATCGACGACGGCCGCTTCGCCTTTGCCGAGCGCGCCCCGGACGCCGCGCTGGCCGCGCAGATCGGCCGCCAGATCCCGGACGCCGACCTGCTGGAGGTAGGCTACCTGACCGAAGTCCATCCGGTCGCTGGCGCCTTCATGGCGACGCTCGCGCGCATGCTGGCTGGCGGCGGCGGCGCGGCGATCCTGTTCGACTACGGCTTCCCGGCGCACGAATACTATGTCGACGACCGCACCGGCGGCACCTTGATGTGCCACTACCGCCACCACGCCCATGCCGATCCGTTCTACCTGCCAGGCCTGCAGGACGTCACCGCCCACGTCGACTTCACCGCCATGGCGCTGGCCGCGCAGGACGCCGGCGCCGACGTGCTGGCCTACATGAGCCAGGCCGGCTTCCTGCTTGGCGCCGGCATCGGCGAGCTGCTGCTGCGTACCGACCCGCAGGACGCGCTGCGCTACCTGCCGCAGGCGAACGCGGTGCAAAAGCTGGTGTCGCCAAGCGAGATGGGCGAGCTGTTCAAGGTGCTGGTGGTCGGCAAGGGCATCGACCTGCCGGCGCCGATCGCCGCCGCCGACCGCAGTCACCGGCTGTAGGGGTCTTATCGCGGAGGCTTCTGGTATCGCTCAGTATCGCTTATCATGAAGCCATGGCCAAGATTCACACTCATTATGACAACCTGAAAGTGGCGCGCCTGGCGCCGCCGGAAGTCATTCGCGCGGCCTACAAGGCGTTGACCCAGAAGTATCATCCCGACAAGAACCCCGGCGACGAGAAAGCGGCCCGCATCATGGCCATCCTCAACACCGCCTACGGCATCCTGTCCGACCCGGTGCGCCGCAAGGAGCACGACGAGTGGATCGCGGCCGAGGAATGGGAGATCGCCTGGCTCGACAGCACCCGCGCCGACGACGGCCACAAGGCGCGCGACGGCGCCCCGGCGCATGCCTGGGAGCCGCAGCCGGTCGCGGCGCCAACGCCGTATCGGCGCCTGCGCGACGCCAAGTGGTGGCTGGCGCTGGGCGCCAGCTTCGCCGCCGGTTGCGCGGTCGGCCTGCTGGCGGTGGACCAGCCGCGCGTGCTGCCGGCGGCGCTGGCCTCGGTGCTGGGCGCGCCGGCGGTGCCGCGGGTGCAGCCGCAGGTGGTGCCGGAGCCGGCCACCGATCCGGCCATCGACAGCTGGGCGGTCGGCAAGGCGTACCTGCCCGACAATCCGGCCGCGCGCCCGCCCGACATCAAGGCGCTGGCGGTAACCCAGCTGATCGTGCCGGCGCACGCGCCCGAGTGCGACACCGACCTGCAGTCGCTGGTGGCGCCGAACGGCGAGAGCTGGCCGCTCAATTCAGGCTATGTCGACGGCTACCCGGTCGGCAACCAGGGCGAGGAGATGCAGGTGAAAGTCGATAACACGGCCAATCCGTCGGCGGTGTTCGTCAAGCTGTACGACCTCGATCGGCGCGCCAATGTGCGCCACGCGTATGTGCTGGCGCACGCGACGCTGGCGATCGACAAGCTGGCCGCCGGCAAATACGAGGTGCGCTACCAGAACGTCGACCCCGGCGCCGGCAAGGCCGACTGCGCCGCGCGCGCCAGGGCGCCGGCCGCCACCGCCGCTCCGTAGAACCATGCCGAATGGGTTGGCGCCGCCGCACGCCGCGCCGCGACGGCGACCGGCGCAGCGGCCGGCGCGTGCAGTGTAAACACGCCGACCGCCCGGGTCAGCGCCCTGGCTTCTTCCTGCATGCCGTACGCCGCCGCCGCGGCCTGTTCGACCAGCGCGGCATTTTGCGCCGTCATCGCATCCATCTGGGCGATCGCCGTGTGCACATGCTCGATGCCCAAGCGCTGCTCCTGGCTCGCCGCGGTGATCTCGCCCATGATGTCGGCCACCTGCCGCACCGAGGTGACGATCAGCTGCATCGTTTCGCCCGCTTCGTCGACCAGCTTGCCGCCGCCGTCGACCTTGTCGACCGTGTCGCCGATCAGGCCCTTGATCTCGCGCGCCGCCGCCGCGCTGCGCTGCGCCAGGTTGCGCACTTCGCTGGCCACCACCGCGAAGCCGCGTCCTTGCTGGCCGGCGCGCGCCGCCTCCACCGCGGCGTTGAGCGCCAGGATGTTGGTCTGGAAGGCGATCGAGTCGATCACGCCGATGATGTCGACGATCCGGCGCGAGCTCTGTTTGATCGACGCCATGGTGTCGACCACCTGCGGTGACGACGTCGCCGCCGCGCACCGCCACCGTCGACGCCGAAATGGCCAGCTGGTTGGCCTGGCGCGCGTTGTCGGCGTTCTGCTTGACGGTGGAGGTCAGCTGCTCCATCGCACCGGCGGTCTGCTCCAGCGAGCTGGCCTGCAGCTCGGTGCGGCTCGACAGGTCGGCATTGCCGCTGGCGATCTGGCCGCACGCGCCGGCGATGGTGTCGCTCGATGTGCGCACCGCGCCAACGGTGGCCGCCAGCGCCGCGTTCATCTGCCTGAGCGAGGCAAGCAGGGCGCCGGTCTCGCCGTGGCCCTCGTGGCCGACGCTGGCGGTCAGGTCGCCGGCGGCCACCTGGCGCACCACCGCCGCTGCCTGGCCGAGCGGTCCCGATATCGATCGCCCGAGCCAGGCGGCCAGCGCGGTGGCCGCGCAGATCCAGCCGGCGCCGAGCGCGATCATCGGCGTGCGCGCGCCCTGCAGGCCGGCCGCCAGCATGGCCAGCATCAGCAGCGCGAGCAGGGTAAAGGCGGCGGCCAGGCGCGCCGTGATGCTGAGCTTCGCAGGGTTCATCATGAGGTTTCCGGTCAGGTTGCGCGGGTCGATCACCGACGCCGATGATAGCGCGCGGCGCGAACGTCCCTTTGACGCAACCGGCAGTTCGAAGTCACGCACCGCGCCGGCGCATGCAGCACGCATGCAGCATGAAAATGGGGCGCCGAAAGACTGGACGCGCGCGCCGCTTTGGTTATATTCTTAGCTTGTGAATTTGGCAGCGTTCCACCCCCCCGCCGTAAAGGAGCCTGGATGGGTAACACAGAGGACGATGACGACTGGCTGATCGACGACGACGACGCCGTCAGGTCCGCCGCCAGCGCGGCCCTCGCCGCCGGCACGCTGCCCCCCTGGCGCGTGCTGGTGGTCGACGACGACACCGACGTCCATGCGGTGACCCGGCTGGCGCTGCGCAACGTGGGCTTCATGGGGCGCGAGCTCGAACTGTTCTCGGCCCACAGCGCCGCCGAAGGATTCGCCCTGCTGCGCGACACGGCCGACATCGCGCTGGTGCTGCTCGACGTGGTGATGGAAACCGAAGACGCCGGCCTGGTGCTGGCGCGCCGCATCCGCGAGGAGCTTGGCAACCACACCGTGCGGGTGGTGCTGCGCACCGGCCAGCCGGGCCAGGCGCCGGAGCAGCGCGTGATCATCGATTACGACATCCACGACTACAAGGCGAAGACCGAACTGACCACGCAGCGCCTGTTTACCGCCGTGATCTCGGCACTGCGCGCCTACGATACCTTGACCACGCTCGAGCGCAGCCGCGCGGCGCTGTCGCGCGTGCTGGCCAGCGCGGGCGATCTGAATCGGGCGGCCTACCACGGCGGCTCGCTGCGCGACTTCGCCGCCGGGATGCTCGGCCAGCTGACTTCGGTGCTCGATGCCGGCGCCGAAGGCATGCTGTGCGTGATGGCGGCCGACGGCGGCGAGCTGGCGATTCTGGCCGCCGGCGGCGCGTATGCCGACCTGGCCGGCCAGGCCAGGCTGCCGGCCGGCCATCCGCTGCGCCCGGCCTTCGAGCGCGCCTTGCTGGCGCAGTGCAGCGAGCACGGCGACGACGCCACCGTGCTGCTGGTGCCAGCCGAACAACAGCGGCGCGCCTGCATCGCGCTGATCCCCGCGCTGCAGGTCGCGCCGATCCAGCGCGACCTGCTCGAGCTGTTCGGCCAGCTCGCCGCCGCGGCGTTCGACAACCATTATCTTTTCGACCAGCTGCGCGCGCTGCGGCAAAGCGCCGGCGCGCCGGCGCCGCCGTTGCCGGGTATCTTTCCAGCCCATTGAGTGGCCGGCGCGGTCGATTTGTCGCGCCGAGCCGTCAAAAGCCGGCTGTATCACGGCCGCCACGGCTGATTTAATTTTTTTCCGAGTTTGCCGTTATATACTCCAAGCATAAGGCGTGCCCAAGTAGCGCGCCGTGGCGTAACGCCAATGGCATGACAGGAAAAACAACTGATGAATGAACTAGACGGACTCTCCGCGCTGATTATCGAGCCGCATGCCGGCATGCGCGCCAGTATCCACAACATGCTCAACCTGTGCGGCCTGACCAAGATCGACCACGCCAGCAGTTCGAACCACGCCATCAAGCACCTCGGCCTGAAGACGTTCGACCTGATCCTGTGCGAGTATGACCTCGACGGCGGCCAGGACGGCCAGCAGCTGCTCGAAGACCTGCGCCACCACAAGCTGATCACGCTGGCGACGATGTTCTTCATGGTCACCGCCGAGGGCAATTACAGCAAGGTCGTCAGCGCCGCCGAACTGGCGCCGACCGACTACATCCTCAAGCCGTTCACCGCCGACCGCCTGCTCGAACGGATCGGCCGCGCGCTGGAACGGCGCAACGTGTTCATGCCGGTCTATCAGTTCATGGAAAGCGGTAACCAGCGCGACGCCATCACCGCCTGCATCGACGGCATGAAGCTGAACCCGCGCTACGCGGTCGACTTCCTGCGCCTGCGCGCCGAGCTGCACATGTTCCTCGGCGAGCCGGCCGAAGCCGAACCGATCTACCAGCAGCTGTTCGAGTCGAAGGCGATTGCCTGGGCCAGGCTGGGACTGGCCAAGACGCTGTTCATGCGCGAGCGCTTCGACGAAGCGAAGGACATGCTCGAGGACCTGGTCGAAAGCAACAAGAAATTCGTCGACGCCTACGACTGGCTGTCGAAAACCCATTCCGCCATCGGCGCGCTGGAAAAGTCGCAGGCGGTACTGGCCGAGGCGGTGGCGGTGTCGCCGCACGCGGTGCGGCGCCTGCGCAAGCTGGGCGAACTGGCGCTCGAAACGGGCGACACCGACACGGCCGAAAAGGTGCTCAAGCAGGTCGTCAGCAAGGCCAAGTATTCCGAATTCCGGGACCCCGAAGACCACGTGAAACTGGTGCAGACACTGGTGCGCAAGGGCGATCCGGTGCAGGCGGCGGCGGTCATCCGCGACCTCGACAAGTCGATGGGCGGGCAGAAAAACACCAGCGTGTGCAGCGCGATCTCGTCGGCGATGGTGCATGAATATACCGGCAACGAGGTGCGCCTGAACGAGTCGCTCGAGGCGGCGCTGGTCGCCTGCAAGGATGCGCCGGGACTGTCGGCCGACATGAAGATGGAACTGGCCCGCAACTGCCTGCAAAACAACATGGAAGACGGCGCGGCCGACGTCATGCGCGACGTCATGCGCAACGCCTCCAACAACGCCGTCATGGCCAAGGCAATGAGTGTGTTCGAAAAGGCCGGCCGCGGCGACCTGGCCGCCAGCACCGCGCAGGAAAGCCGCCAGCAGGTGGTCGACATGGTGGCCGCCGGCGCCAACAAGGCAAAGGAAGGCGACTACAAAGGCGCCGTGGCGCTGATGATCGAAGCGGTCAACAAGCTGCCCGACAATCCGCAGGTTGTCTTCAACGCCGCCGTCGCGGTCCTGAAGTGCCTCGAAAACACCGGCTGGGAAGATCGCCTGGGACAGTCCGCGGTGACCCTGATCGACAGCGTGCGCCGGCTCGACCCGATCAATCCGAAGCTGCCGGCGCTGGCTGGCCTGCACCAGCAGATCCTCAAAAAATACGACAAGGGTCCGCGCGTGAAAAAGGCCTGACCGGCCTGCCGCGGCCATTCGACCATAGAAGAATACGGAAACAGTAATGGCAGTTGAATCGAATCCGCCGAGCCAGAACGAGACGCGCCGCGTGCGCGCCGCGCTGTTGCATAAAGTCTGCGGCGACGAAGACATGTTCGCGCTCGGCACGTCGGTGGCGCGCGTGGTGCAGATGGCGTCGTCGGACGACAAGGGCACCCACGACCTGGCGTACTACGTGCTGTCGGACGTGGCGCTGACCCAGCGCATCCTGCGCCTGTCGAACACCCCCACTTACCGCACCGCGTCCGGCACCGCGGTGACGACCATCTCGCGCGCCATTTCGCTGCTCGGCTTCGACAACGTCAAGACCACCGCGCTGGCGATGCTGCTGGTCGACGCGCTGTCGAACAGCGCGCATGCGCAAAGCGTGCGGCTCGAACTGGAGAACGCCCTGTGCGCCAGCCTGGTCGGACGCGAAATGGCGCGCACCAGTTCCTACCAGGGCGCCGAGGAGGCGTCGATCGCGGCGCTGTTCAAGAACCTGGCGCCGTTGCTGGTCGCCTCGCACGAGCATGCGCGCTACCGCGAGATCAGCGCGCTGGCCGCCGGCGGCAAGCACACCATCGGCCAGGCCTCGCAGATGATCCTCGGCTGCAGCTACGACGCGCTGACCGAGGCGGTGCTGGCCGAATGGAAGATCCCCGATTCGATCGTGCGCTCGCTGGCGCCGCTGCCGTCCGGGATCCACAAGTCGGCCGCCAGCCGCGCCGAATGGATGCGCCAGGTGGCGTCGTTCAGCATGGAAGTGTCGAAGCTGCTGGCGCGCTCGGTCAATCCGGCCGCCACGCCCGATGCGCGCTCGCTGCTGACCCGTTACGGCGTCGCCCTCAATCTTGACGCCGACCAGATGGAAGACATGTTCACGTCGGTGCAGGCGCACATGACGAGCCTGTTGCAGAGCATGAACATGCAGCCGCAGCCGCGCATCGAGGAAGCGCCGATGGGCGACGGCTTGCCCAACGTGCTGCTGCTGGCGACGATGGACGCCGGCGAAACCGCCGAAGACACCTTTCATCCGAGCGGCAAGCCGCACAACGCGCGCGAGCTGCTGCTGGCCGGGGTGCAGGACGTGACGCAGATGCGCGCCGGCGGCGACGCCAAGCTCAATGACGTGATCCTGGCGGTGCTCGAGACGCTGTACCGCAGCATGGGCTTTCGCTTCGCCACGGTTTGCCTGAAGGACCCGCGCAGCGGCCAGTTCCGCGCCCGCGTGGCGTTCGGCGAAGACCATCAGCGGCGCCAGGCCGGCTTCGTGTTCCCGATGGCGCCGACGCGCGACCTGTTCCACCTGGCGATGGAGAACGACGCCGACCTGATGATCGCCGATGCCGGCAGCATCAAGATCCGCGACCTGCTGCCGATCTGGCACCGCAACCTGCTGCCCGACGCGCGCAGCTTCATCGTGCTGCCGCTGGTGGTGGGCAAAGTGCAGCTTGGGCTGTTCTATGCCGACCGCATCCACCCCGCGCCGGAGGGCGTGCCGCCGGACGAGACCTCGCTGATCAAGGCGCTCAAGGGCCAGGTGCTGGTCGCCTTGTCGCCATAGGGTCAGGTCTGACATTCGAACATTTGAAATTCCAAATGTCCGAATGTCAGACCTGACCCCGGCGGCTTTCAGGACAGCGGCCCCAGCGCCTGGCCCTTGGCCCGCATCATGAACTCGCGGAACTGCGCCGGCGGCATCGGCCGCGCGAACAGGTAGCCTTGCGCTTCGTCGCACACGTGCAGCCGCAGAAAATTGCGCTGCGCCGCCGTCTCCACGCCTTCGGCCAGCACCGTCAGTCCCATCGCGTGGGCCATGCCGATGGTGGCGGTGACGATCGCCGCGTCGTTCGGATCGGTCTCGATGTCGGTCACGAAACTGCCGTCGATCTTGATGCGGTCGATCGCGAACAGCTTCAGGTACGACAGCGACGAATAGCCGGTGCCGAAGTCGTCGATGGCGACGTTGATGCCGCGCTCGCGCAAGGCGCGCAGCAGGTGGCGCGTGTGCTCCGGGTCGTGCATCGCGGCCGACTCGGTGATCTCCAGTTCCAGCAGCGACGGATCGACGCCGGCGTCGGCCAGCAGGCGGTCCAGCCGCGGCAGCAGTTCGCGGCCGTGGCACTGGCGCGCCGACAGGTTCACCGCCATGCGCAGGCCGGCAAAGCCGTCGCGCTTCCACTCGGCCATCAGCGCCACCGCGCGCGCCAGCACCCAGTCGCCGAGCGCGAGAATGAGGCCCGACTCCTCGGCCACCGGAATGATGCGCTCGGGCCCCGTCAGGCCCAGCTCCGGATGGTCCCAGCGCAGCAGCGCCTCGGCGCCCACCACGCGCCCGTTGTCGAGCGACACCTGCGGCTGCAGGTACAGTTCGAACTGCTGCTGGCCAAGCGCGACCCAGATGCGGTTTTCCATCAGCAGCCGCTCGTGGGTGGCCACATTCATGGCCGGCGAATAGAACTGGAAATTGCCGCGCCCATGGCTCTTGGCGACGTACATCGCGGTGTCGGCATGGCGCAGCAAGGTGGCGGCGTTGGCGGCGTCGTCGGGGAACATGGCGATGCCGACGCTGGCGCCGCTGTACATGGTCTGGCCGGAGAAGTGGTAGGGCGCCGACAGCGACTGCACGATGCGGACCGCCACCGCGCTGACCAGCTCGGGCGTCAGCGCGCCGGCCATCACGACGATGAATTCGTCGCCGCCGAGACGGGCGATGATGTCGACGTCGCGCAGCAGTTCGCGCAGCCGCTGCGCCACCTCGACGAGCAGCAGGTCGCCGGTCTGGTGGCCGTGCGAGTCGTTGATCTTCTTGAAGTGGTCGAGGTCGAGGAACAGCAGCGCCACCGCGTGGCCGGCGCGGCGCGCCTGCGCCAGCAGCTGCTCGAGATGCTGGTTCAGCGCGAAGCGGTTTTCCAGCCCCGTCAGCGTGTCGTGGTGGGCCAGCTGGTAGATGTGTTCCTGGGCGCGGCGCTGCTCGGTCAGGTCGTGGATGATGCAGACAAAAATGTCTTCGTGGCGCAGCGTCACCTGGCTGGCCGACAGCGACAGCGGGAAGCGGTTGCCGGCGCTGGTGGTGCCGGCCAGTTCGCGCGCGACCCCGCCCGACTGCGCCAGGCACGGCAGGGCGGCGCCGTCGCCTTCCGGCATGTCGAGCAGGTGGTCGACGCGCAGGCCGCACAGCTGTTCGGGCGGGTAGACAAACAGCGCGCCGGCGGCCGGATTGGCCGACAGCACCGCGCCGTCGCGGTCGACCGTGATGATGGCGTCGGCGGCGTTGTCGAGGATCGCCTGCAGGCGCGCCTCGCGTTCGCGCAAGCGCGCGGTGGCGTCGTCGACCTGGGCCTGGATCTGCGTGCGCTCGCCGCTGATGACCAGCATCAGCGCGCCCATCAACGCCGTCAGCAGCAGGCCGCCGGTCAGCACGCTCCAGCTTTGCCAGCTCGGCTGCGAGCTCTGGTAGGCGTCGTCGGGCGCCAGCCGCAACTCGTAGCGGCGCCCGCCGAATGCGAGCTCGCTGCGGTAGCGCGGCCCGTCCGTGCGCGCGCCGATGGTGTCGGTCATGGTGACCGGACTGGCGCGCTCGGTGATGTCGGCAAAGGCGACCAGGAAGTGGTCAAAGCCCGACTGCGCGAGGGCCCGTCCGACATACGCGTCGGCCCGCAGCGCCAGGTTCAGCACGCCCGTCGGCTCGGTGTCGAGGCCGGCCACGCGCTGCAGCAGGTGCACGCCGCGGGTGCCGGTCTGGCTCAGCTTGACCGGCGCGCTGGCGGCCGGCCGGCCGCTGCCCAGCGTCGCCGCCAGCGCCGCGCCGCGCAGCGGCTCGGACATGAAGTCGCGCCCCAGCAGCACCTCGCCGCTGGCCGGCTGGATCAGCAGCACCGGGTAGTAATCGGCGCGCGGCGCGGCGCGCCTGACGCCGTCGTCGGTGATGTCGAGCACCTCGAAACGGCGGCCGAAATAGGTGCTGCCCCAAGCCTCGAAGTCGGCGCGCTGGGCGCCGGTGACGCGCGGCAGCCAGGCCATCGCCATCAGCTCCGGGCGCTGGTGCAGGTAGGCGCCGGCGATGTCGAAGAAATTGTCCGGATTGAGCACGCCGGCCGGCCCGCCGCGCGTGCGCACCACGCCCGGATCGTCGATCGCGCGGGCCACGCCGGCAATGAAGCGCTCATGCTCGCTGAGGGCCGCCTGCATCATCTGGCCGACCTCCTGCGCCTTCATGCGGAAGGTGTGCAGCTGTTCTTCGTGCTCCCAGCGCAGCGCCTGGCGGTAGATGGCGATGAAGGCGGCGGCGGCGATGATCAAAGGCAGCGCCACCAGCAGCCGGCGCGGGCGCCACAGCGCGCGCGGGCGGCCGATCGCGGCCCAGCACACCGGCGCGGCCAGCAGGATGCCGATGGCGTCGCCGATCCACCAGGTCAGCCAGTTGAGGCCGACGCCGGCGGCGGCGATTTCCTGCGGCGCCAGCATCGCCAGCACGACGATCGAGGCGGTCGCGCGGATGCAGCAGATCAGTGGCGTCAGCAGCACGAAGCGCAGCACCGCGCGCCCGGACGCGATGGCCGGATCGACCCAGCGCCGCATCAGCGCCGCGCCGACGATCGCCTGCAGCAGTGACGCTGCCGCCAGCAGCAGGCCGGGCGTGCCGGTGACGACCGCGCCGGGAAAGGCCGGCAGCAGCGCCGGCAGGAAGATCGCCCCGACCAGCCCGGGCAGCATCAGCCAGCCGCGGCTGTAGAGGGCGGCGACGGCGATGCCGGCGGCCAGCGACAGCGGCGCCGGCTGGCCCGGGTGGTCGGCCAGCAACTGGCCGATCCATTCGGCCGCCAGGCATGCCAATGCCAGCCACAGGTTGGCCGCGAATGCCTTGTGCCGCGCGCCGGAAGGGGAGTGCAATGTAAAACCCTCGAGAATGCGATGTAGCTTTGCAGCCACAAAAATCATGCGATGGAGATGGCCGGCCGCTGCGGATAATTCTAGACGAAATTGCGGCCGATTCATCGGCCCTTGCACTGTTGCCGCAGGTGCGGTTACAATCACGCCCCGAAGCAAGTTGGTCGCCGATTCCGCGGAAAGTATCCCGCAAAATTAGTTGACAGTGTTGTGTGCTTGCTTCATACTCTGCGGTTCCTCGCGGAGGGGTGGCCGAGTGGTTAAAGGCGACAGACTGTAAATCTGTTCTCTATGAGTACGCTGGTTCGAATCCAGCCCCCTCCACCAAGATGTTGCAAGGAAGTTGTAGCGGTACAGTGAAGAAGAGTTCAGGCGTTACCTCGCGGGTGTAGCTCAATGGTAGAGCAGAAGCCTTCCAAGCTTACGACGAGGGTTCGATTCCCTTCACCCGCTCCAGTGGTCTTGCAATGCATGTAGTACATCGCAATACATTAGCCCTTTTAGCTCAGTGGTAGAGCACTCCCTTGGTAAGGGAGAGGCCACGTGTTCAATCCACGTAAAGGGCACCAGAATTCAGTAGTACGCAGGTCGCAGTAAATTCAACAGACAAGTCAGGCGAGTGCCTGGGCAATTCTCAAAATCGTTAGGAGTCTAAAATGGCAAAAGGTAAATTCGAACGGACCAAGCCGCACGTCAACGTCGGCACCATCGGTCACGTTGATCACGGCAAGACGACCCTGACGGCTGCGATCGCGACCGTTCTGTCGAAGAAATTCGGCGGCGAAGCAAAAGCATACGACCAGATCGATGCGGCACCAGAAGAAAAAGCGCGCGGCATCACCATCAACACCGCGCACGTCGAGTACGAGACGGCCAACCGCC
>NZ_PDOC01000030.1 GCF_002760655.1 Massilia eurypsychrophila
CGTGATTTATGCTCCACGCTTCCTCTCCACGGTTGATTACTCTTCCGCAGTTGCGCTTCACTTCGCTCGCTGTGGTCAGCTCGCGGCGGGACTTTCACCCACAGGAGTGCGCCCATGCTGGGCGCACGAATAAAAAAAAGCGCGTCGATATCGACGCGCTTTTTTTTGTCCTGCTGATCGGCGCTGGCTTACGCCTTCGGTCCGCCGCCCAGCAAGGCAGCGACCTTCTGCTTGGCCGGCTTGATCGACGGATTGGCCGGCGCCTCGGTCTTGACGGCCGGCGTGGCCGGCTCGTACGGCTTGAGGAACCATGGATCGACTTTGTCGCGGCGCGCCGACGGTGCGCTGCTGCGCGGCGGCCGTTCGGCCAGGCGCGGCGCCGATTCGCCTTCCGGGCGGCGGGTACGGCGCTCCGATGGCGCGGCCGGCGCGCCGCTGTCACGCGAACGCGGCGACGAGGACGAGGACGAGGACGAGTAAGACGAGGACGACGGCGTGAAGCCGGCCAGCTCGCCGCGCAGGATAGTCTGCTTGATCAGCTTTTCGATATCGACCAGCAAGCGCTCGTCCTTGTCGGAATACACCGAGATGGCGTCGCCCGAAGCGCCGGCGCGGCCGGTGCGGCCGATCCGGTGTACATAGTCTTCGGCGTTGTACGGCAGGTCGTAATTGATCACGCACGGCAGGTCGGAAATGTCGAGGCCGCGGGCGGCGACGTCGGTCGCGACCAGCACGTCGATGTCGCCCTTCTTGAACGCTTCGAGCGCGGCCATGCGTTCCTGCTGGGTCTTGTCGCCGTGGATGGCGGTGGCCTTGATGCCGCTTTGCTCGAGGTGGCGCGACAGGCGCGAGGCGCCGATCTTGGTGTTGGAAAACACCAGCACCTGCTTCAGGTCGCGGCCGCGGATGAGGAATTCGACCACTTCGACCTTGTTCGACTCGCTCACCTTGTAGACCACCTGGGTGACCTTGTCGGCGGTCTGGTTGCTGCGCGCCACTTCGATGACGACCGGGTCGTTGAGGAAGCTGTTGGCCAGCTTCTTGATTTCCGGCGAGAACGTCGCCGAAAACATCAGGTTCTGGCGCTGCTTCGGCAGCATGTTGATGATGCGCTGCAAATCCGGCAGGAAGCCCATGTCGAGCATGCGGTCGGCCTCGTCCATGACGAGCATCTGCACCTGGCCGAGCGAGACGTTTTTCTGCTCGACGTGGTCGAGCAGGCGGCCTGGGGTGGCGATGACGATCTCGACGCCGCCGCGCAGGATGACGGTCTGCGGCTTCATGTCCATGCCGCCGAACACGACAGTCGAGCGCAGCGGCGTGTGCTGGGCGTAGGCCTTGACGTTTTCGGCCACCTGCACCGCCAGTTCGCGCGTTGGCGTCAGGATCAGCGCGCGCACCGGGTGGCGCGCCGGCGACATCGAGGCGCTGGCGTGGGCCAGCAGCAGCTGGATGATCGGCAGCGAGAAGCCGGCCGTCTTGCCGGTGCCGGTTTGCGCCGCGCCCATCACGTCGCGCCCTTGCAGCACGATCGGGATGGCTTGCGCCTGGATCGGCGTCGGGTGGACATAGCCCTGGTCGCTCAAGGCGCGCAGGATCTCCGGCGACAGGCCGAACTGGTCGAAGCGCGGCACTGGCTGCTCGGCGGCGGGTGAAGCGATTGGGTCGGTTACGTCGATTTCAGGCATCAGTTTATTTGGCGCACCGGGCGCCTGCTTTCTTCAGTAGATTCATGGCTGGACGCCGGCCGGCGCGCGATGCGGGCCCGCCGCGCGGCGGCGGCTCGGATCAAAGGGGGCTGCGCCGCAATTGCGGGGCGGCACCGGCAGCGGCGGGCACGCGGCTTGACGTCGATACTTTTACAGGCCATACACGATACCCTAATTTGATGGCGCTGTATATGGCGCATGCTGCCGCGCGGCCGCGCGCAGCCCTTGCAGAACCGGGGCAAAACCCGGATGTTTGCTGGCATGCTGCGTCTATGGACCAAACAAAAAACGGGTCTGACCCCGATTTTGAAGCAGTGCCGCCTGAACAAAAACTGAGTCTGCCTCTGCGTTTGAGGCCTGCCCGGCATATCCTCAATATTGGGGTCAGACCCGTTTGTTCGCTGGCAGGCACGGTGCTCTGCCAAACAAAAACCGGGTCTGACCCTGTTTTTGAGGCAATGCAGGGGGCATGAGAAACTATAAATTCGTATCTTTAATGCAACATTGCTGCTGGCGGCGGGTGCAAATACGTTGACAGTAGGCATCATAAGCGTCACAGTTCAGTTGCTGTAGTTACAATGCAACCGGCGCCGCGGCCGGGGGCGCTTTTCATGGATTCCTGATGCTCCCCCTGTACCGCTTTCGAATGCTGCGCCTGCTCCTGACCTGCTGGCTGTTACTGTGCGCCATCGTCGCCGGCGCTACGCCCACTTCCGACCTGCGCTTCAAGCGCCTCGGCTCGCTCGACGCCGACGACCTGTCGATCCTGTCGATGCTGCAGGACCGCCAGGGCTTCATCTGGATCGGCACCCATAGCGGCGGCCTGTACCGCTACAACGGCTATCAGGCGGTCAAGTACACCCACGATCCGCGCGACCCGCGCAGCCTGCCGAACGACCGCGTCTCGGCGCTGTTCGAAGACAGGCAGGGCCGCATCTGGGCCGGCACCCAGGACGGCATCGCCCGCTTCGATCCGCACAGCGGCGCCTTCGTGCGCTTGGCGCTGCCGCCCGGCCCGTCCAGCCAGCGCATCGTTAAATCGATCATCAGCGATGGCGGCGCCGGCATGTGGGTGGCCACCTGGGGCGGCCTGCAGCACGTCGACAGCGCCAGCGGCAAGGTGCTGCGCTACGTCCATGACAAGGCCGATCCGGACAGCCTGGCCAGCAACGACCTGAACGCGCTGGCGCTCGACGAGCGCGGCGGCCTGTGGGCCAGCACCTGGCCGGGCGGCATCGACTACCTGGCGCCGGGAGCGACAAAATTCGTCCACTACCGGGTCGACTCGGCGCAGGCGCCCGACGACAAGCTCAACATCGTGCGCGCGCTGTATTACGATGCCGACCGCACCTTGTGGATCGGCACCGAAACGGGCGTCGTCAAGTGGGACAGCAGCAAGCCGTGGTCGGCGCGCCGGCGCATCGAATCGCCGCCGCTGCGCGTCAACGCGCTGTACGGCGACAGCCACGGCGGCGTCTGGGCCGGCATGCTCGCCGGCGGCCTGCTGCGCTGGGACAAGGGCAGCGAGACGGCGGTACGCTATGTGCACCGCGCCAACGACCCGCACAGCCTGCAGTCGGACCACATCCGCGCCGTCATGCAGGACCGCGGCGGCATGCTGTGGGTAGCGTCGTTTACCGATGGCATCAGCCTCGTCAACCTGAACAGCCAGGGTTTCTCGCGCTTCATCCCGTTCGACGCCGCGCCCGACAACATCGTGCCGAACAACTCGGTGCAAAACGTCGAAGGGGCGCCGGACGGCCGCCTCTGGCTCGGCAGCAATACCGGCTTCTCGCTGTTCGACCCGGCCAGCGGCGCCGTGATCAAGACCTGGCGCGGCGAACCGAGGCGCGCCGGCGGCCTGTCCCACGACGTCGTCTACGCGCTGCACCAGCAAAGCGGCGGCCCGCTGTGGGTCGGCACCTCGGCCGGCCTGAACCGGCTCGACAAGGTCGACGGCCCGTTCCAGCGCATCCTGTTCGGCAACGTCGCGAGCAACTTCATCAACGTCATCGCGCCCGGCGCCGGCGGCCAGCTGTGGCTCGGCACCGGCCAGCACGTGATCCGCTACGACATCGCCAGCGGCGCATCGACGACGTATCCGACCGACGCGGCCGACCCGCACAGCCGCAGCGTCACCGGCACCACCAGCATCGTCGAGGACAAGCGCGGCCGCGTCTGGATGGGATCGGACTGGAGCGGCGGCGGCCTCGACCTTCTCGACACCGCCAGCGGCAAGTTCCGCCACTTCCGCCACGACGGCGCCAACCCGGCTTCGCTGGCCGACGACAACGTGTCGTCGCTGTTCGAGGATCCGCAGGGCCGCATCTGGGTCGGTACCGCCAAGGGCCTCGACCAGGTGGTCACCGCCGCCGACGGCGCCGTCAGCTTCCGCCACTACGACGGCAAGGGCAGCGTCGGCGCCGTCAAGATCCTGGCGATCCGCAGCGACCGCGCCGGCCTGCTGTGGATGTCGACCGCCGGCGGCCTGCTGCGGCTCGATCCGGCCAACGGCGCGGTCAGCCGCTTCAGCAGTTCGGACGGCCTGTCGGGCGGCTTCGCCAGCGGCGCCTCGTATGCCGCGCCGGACGGCGTGCTGTACTTTAGCGGCGTCAAGGGCATCACCGGCGTGCATCCCGACAAGGTGCGCTCGATCTCGGTGGCGCCGCACGTCGCCATCACCGACATCAGCGTGTTCAACCGGTCGCTGGCAGAAGGGGCGCACAGCCCGGACGTGAAACTCGGCGGCACGGTGACGGCGCCGACCGACATCACCATGTCGGTGCGCGAATCGGTGTTCTCGCTCGAATTTTCCGCGCTGCACTACACCGACCCGCTGCGCAACACCTACGCCCATCGGCTGATCGGTTTTGACCGCGACTGGGTCGTCACCGATTCGAACCACCGCACCGCCACCTACACCAATCTCGATCCGGGCCGCTACACCTTCGAGGTCAAGGCTGCCAACGAGCAGGGCTTGTGGAGCGACAAGCCGGCCAGCGTGGCAATCCACATCCTGCCGCCGTTCTGGCAGACCTGGTGGTTCCGCCTGCTGTGCGCGCTGCTGGCAATTGGCTTGTTGGCGATGGCCTACCGTGCCCGCGTGCGCAGCCTGACGCGGCGCCAGAAGCAGCTGCAGGCGCTGGTGGCCGAGCGCACCGGCGAGCTGGAGGAAAGCAACGCCAAGCTGGCCACCTTGTCGTCGACCGATTCGCTCACCGGCATCACCAACCGCCGCGGTTTCGACGAGGCGCTGGAGACCGAGTGGCGGCGCGCGCGGCGCGGCGGCCACGCGCTGGCGCTGGCGATGCTCGACGTCGACCACTTCAAGAGCTACAACGATTTTTATGGCCACCAGTCGGGCGACCAGTGCCTGCGCGCGGTGGCCGGCGTGATCGAAACGTTCGGCCGGCGCACCGGCGACATGGTGGCGCGTTACGGCGGCGAAGAGTTCGCGCTGCTGGCGCCGGTGACCAGCGAAGCCGAAGCGCTGGCGCTGGCGCAGGGCATCTGCCGCGAGCTCGAACGGCTGGCGCTGCCGCATGCGCGCTCGCCGTACGGCGTGGTGACGATCAGCATCGGGGTGGCGGCACTGTCGCCGGCCGACGACAACAATGCCGAGCTGCTGCTGCTGACGGCCGACCGCGCGCTGTACCGCGCCAAGCAGGCCGGGCGCAACCGGGCCATGCTGCCGGCCGGCGCCGCGGACCTGCAACGGGAACAAGCCTAAGGGGTCAGACCCGATGCTGCTTTTAAAGGGTCTGACCCCGGTTGTGTTGGCGTCCGCGACTCCGGGGTCTGACCCATAAAAGCAACATCGGGTCAGCCCCTGCGGCCCCTGCGCCCCCCGCGGCGCCCAGGTCAGCGCGTCCAGCCGCGCTGGACGGCGGCCACTTCGCCCTTCGCGTCGAGCGCCGGGCCGACCGCACGCGCATCGACGGCCGCCATCACGGCTGCCGGCATGGCGCTGCCGCCGCCTTCGGCCAGCACGGGAATTTTCCACGCGTCGCCGCTGCGGCAGGCCAGTCCGGCGGCGGCGCCAATGCCGAACGTGCGGCAATACTGGCCGTCGCGGCCGATGAAGCTGATGCCGACCTTGATGCCGGCGGCACTGCGCGGCGCATTGGCATACTGGCGCGACAAGGCCGTGTCGAGCTTGCCGCGGGCGCTCAGCGTGCCGCCCTCGCCGACGGCGGTGGCCAGCTGAATCTCATCTTGCACGCCAGCCAGTCCGAGCGCGCCGGCCAGCACGCCGGCCGCCAGCGCGGCGCCAAGCGCGCACCATTCGCGCCACGACCAGCCGCGCTCTGGCTCGGCTTCGACGACGTCCTTGCGCGGCGCCCGCACGCTGTCGAGGTGAACCACCTTCGCCGAGGTCGTTACCGTGTGCAGCCGCGGCGGCGCGGCCGGCTCGTGCAAGGTGCGCGCGAACGCGCGAAACACTTCGTCGCGCATCGCCAGGTGCTGCTTGACCTTGGCCGCCAGCGCCGGATCGGTACGCATCGCGCGCTCGACCGCGCGGCGGGTCGGCTCATCGAGCGCGCCGTCGGCAAAGGCGATCAGGGTCTCATCGGAAAATCTCATGGTGCGATCCTCGCTAAACCGATCCGATCGAATAGTCTATCACCGCGCCGGCCAGCTTTCCACTCGGTGCCGGGCGGCCATGGCTACGATGTAATCAAGCCATGCTCGTCGAGCAGGTCGTGCATTAATTCGAGCCGGATCAGCGGATTGTCGAGCATGAGCATGCCGTATTTTTGCGCCAGGGTCAGCGGCAGCAGCTCGCACCAGCGGTTCGATACCCAGCCGCAGTCGTCGAGCCGGAACGGCGGGCGCACCGGCCAGCGGTGCTCGGGCACGTCGCCGAGCGAACCGAGCACGCGGTTCAGCGCGTCCGCCGCGCCTTGCAGCTCGGACGGAATCGGCACCGGCAAATCGCCCGGCAGCAATTCCACTTCGCCCATCCACAAGCCGTTGCGGCGCCGCTCCGACGACAGCACCCGGAACCGCGCGCCGCCGCGGCACACCACCTGCAACAGCCCGGGCGACGGCGTGCTGCTGTCGTCCACCGTCGCCAAGGTGCCGGCCGCAGCGAATTTTTCCACCGCTTCGGGCGAGCGCACCTCCTGCCCTTCGGTGAGCATGACGACGCCGAACGGATCGTCATGGGCGATGCACTTGCGCATCATCTCGAGGTAGCGCACCTCGAACACCTGCAACGGCAGCACGCCTTCGGGAAACAGCACAGTGGCAAGCGGGAACAGGGGAATCGAAATCGGCGTCATGCATCCATCATGACAGAATCGCGCGCCGGGCCGGCGCACGATCGGCGCTAAGCTGCCGACGGCGGCTGCAGTTTCAGGTAGCGCACCGCGTGCACCAGCGCGGCCAGGCGCCAGCGCAGCCGCTGCCAGCCGGGGTCCGGCAGCGGCACCACCGTCACCACTACCTCGCGCCCGCCGTGCGCGCTGCTGGCAAAGGCGTAGTCGGCGGCCTGCTCGAATGGCAGCCTGAAATCCTGGCCGGGTTCGAGCAGCACCGGGCCGAACGCGTGGCCCATCGTGTCGCGGTTGCGCAACAGCAGCACGTCCTGCACGCCGAGCGTGAGCCGGATCGCCGAAGGCAGCATCAATGCCTGGTCGCCGCTGTGCCGGCGCGCCGCCGTGCCCTGTTCGATTTCGAGCAGCTGGTCGTGGTTGGCGTAGCGCAGCGGCGCCAGCGCCGCCCAGCCAAGCGCCAGCAGCAGCACCGCGGCCAGCGGCCAGGCCAACGGGTGGCGGCGCAAACCGGTCATCGGCATTGGCCGGAAAATATGGAACAGGAAAGTTGGCGCATCTGGCAAAGGGGCATATTTTGCGGACGGGAATTGTAGCACCGCCCCCCGCCGATACAGTGCAACAGGATCGCCCGAATCGGCGTAGAGTTTGCGCTGTCTATCTAATTGCACGCTTGATGAATACATCCATCTCCACCGACATCGCATCGGTGCAAACTGTCAGCGCGGTGCCGACCATCCTGCGGGTGGTGGCCGAAACGACTGGCATGCGCTTTGTCTGCATCGCCCGCGTCGACGCCGAGACCTGGACGACCTGCGCCGTGCTCGACGAGCTCGGCTTCGGCCTGGAGGCCGGCGATGAACTCGACATCGCCACCACGCTGTGCCGCGAGGTGCGCGAAGGCAATCAGCTGATCGTCATCGACAAAGCCAGCGAAGACGGCAAGTATTGCGCCCATTCGACGCCGCGCAGGTACGGCTTCGAAAGCTATATCTCGGTGCCGGTGTACCGCCCCGGTGGCGAGTTCTTCGGCACGCTGTGCGCGCTCGACCCGCGCCCGCTGCGGGTGTCGGATCCGAAGGTGGTCGACACGCTGGTGCTGTTCGCCGACCTGCTGTCGCGCCAGCTGCATGACGAGCAGCGCCTGCAACAGAGCGAATCGGCCTTGCTGAGCGCGCGCGAGGCGTCCGAACTGCGCGAGCAGTTCATTGCCGTGCTGGGCCACGACGTGCGCACGCCGCTGTCTTCGATGCTGACCGGCACCGCGCTGCTGCGCCACATGGGGCTCGACGAGAAGTCGCTCGCCGTGGTCGAACGGATCGAGCGCAGCGGCCGGCGCATCTCCAGCCTGGTCGACGATGTCGTCGACTTCACCCGCGGGCGCATGGGCGCCGGCATCCCGCTGCAGGCGCGCGCATCGACCGACCTGCAGCAGCAGCTGCGCCACGTGGTCGACGAGCTGCGCGACATCCATCCGGGCCGCCGCATCGACAGCGACATCGACATCGACGGCAGCGTGTTCTGCGATCCGCTGCGCATCGCCCAGCTGCTGTCGAACCTGCTCGTCAACGCGCTGCTGTACGGCGCGCACGAGGTGCCGGTAAGGGTTGCAGCGCACGTTCCCGCTGATGGCGGCCTGTTTTTGTCGGTGACCAACGGCGGTGCGCCGATGGCACCGGCGACCTTGGCGGCCCTGTTCCAGCCGTTCTGGCGCGGCGACAACAGTGGCGCGTCAGGCGGCCTCGGCCTTGGGCTGTACATCGTCAACGAAATTGCCCGCCCGCATCACGGCGCGATGGAGGTGACGTCGACCGCCGACGCCACCACGTTCAGTTTCCGGATGCCGGCCGCGGCGCCGGCAACGGCGCGCTGACCTGGTAGCTTAGCGCATGAACCGCGCGGCGCCAATCACGACACTGGCCATCGCGAAGACGCCACCGATGTACCACCTCAGCATTTTGGATTCCAGGCTCGCAACATCCGTCCTGAGCTCAAGCAGGTCTGCCTTGGTCACATAATTCGACAGAATGACCGCCACGTCGGTCTTCAATTGTGCAACGTCCGACTTCAAGATCGCCGTGTCCGATTTCACAGCCGACACGTCGTCCTCCAATACGGTGATCCGATGGTTGTTTTCATCCATGATCATATGATTGTCCTCGCCGGGCAGCTTGTCAATCGAGCCCGGCGCGGCGCCGGGCCAGGCTGCGCCCGATCAGCTCATGGCCTGCTTGCCAGCCTCGGCCATCTCTTCCGGCGTCATGTCCTTGATGTGGGTGGCGACCGACCACGAATGGCCGAACGGGTCCGTCAGGATGCCGTAGCGATCGCCCCAGAAGGCGTCGCAGATCGGCATCTTGACGGTGGCGCCGGCGTCGAGCGCGCGCTGGAATACCTCGTCAGCATTCGGCACATACAGGTGCAGCGTCACCGGCGTGCCGCCGAGCGCCTTCGGCCCGACCGATCCCCAGTCGGGAAAGTCGTCGGCGAGCATCACATGCGAATCGCCGATCGTGATCTGTGCGTGCATCACCTTGCCCCCGGGGCCAGCCATGCGTGCGTGCTCGACAGCGCCGAAGGCTTTCTTGTAGAACTCGATTGCATCGGCGGCGCCGGCGATCACCAGGTGCGGCGTGACCGAATGCATTCCTTCAGGGATAGGCTTGACTTCTGCGTTCATGTTGTTCTCCTCGGATAGTTTGGACGAAGCGCCAGATTACTCCGATTGCACCGCCAAGGTTGGCGTTTTACCAGCGAACGCGCCGGAACCGGTGCGCGCGCCGGCGGTCCGCCGCGGCTAGGCCGCTTCGCGCCTGGCGGGTGCCGGTTTCGGCAGCGCCGGCGCCGGCATTTGCAGGCGCTGGTTCAGCAGCGCCAGCACGGCCGCCTCTTCCGGCGACAGGTCGTGCAGGTCGTCGACCAGCTCGCGGGCGGCGCGTTCGCGCAGCGCTTCCAGGATGGTGCCGTCGAGATAGGAGTCGATCACGGCCGGGTGGATGTAGCACTTGCGGCAGATGGTCGGCGTGTTGCCCAGCTTTTCGGCGACCGATTCGATGGCGCGCACGATATTCTTCTTCGCCTGTGCCTCCGACTCGAATTTTTCGAATTCTTGCAGCGCCAGCGCGGCCAGCACGGTGCCCGACCAGGTGCGGAAATCCTTCGCCGTGTAGTCTTCGCCGGTGATCGCGCGCAGGTAGTCGTTGACGTCGGCCGAGCCGACGGTGTGCTGGTGGCCGTCGTCGTCGATGTACTGGAACAGGTCCTGCCCGGGCAGCTCGCGGGTGCGCGCAATGATGCGCGCCAGGCGCCGGTCTTCCAGCTTGATCGTGTGGAACACCCCGCTCTTGCCGCGGAAGCGAAATTCGACTTCCTTGCCGGCCACCTTGACGTGGCGCGAGCGCAAGGTCGTCAACCCGAACGACTTGTTGGTGCGCGCGTATTCCTCGTTCCCGATCCGCATCATCGTCACTTCCAGCAAGTGCACGATGGTGGCGAGCACCTTTTCGCGCGGCAGGCCCGGCAGCGACAGCGCGGCGTCGACGGTGCGGCGGATCTGCGGCAAGGCCTGGCCGAACTTGAGCATGCGCTCGAACTTGACCTCGTCGCGCACGCTGCGCCAGCGCGGATGATAGCGGTACTGCTTGCGCTGCTTCGCGTCGCGCCCGGTCGCCTGCAGGTGGCCGTTCGCCTGCGGGCAAATCCACACGTCGGTCCACGCCGGCGGAATGACCAGCGACTTGATGCGCGCCAGCGTGGCCTCGTCGGTGACAACGTCGCCGTGCGAGTCGAGGTAGCGGAAATGCTCGCCGTCGCGTTCGCGCGTGATGCCGCGCTTGCCGTCGGTGACGTAGCGCAGCCCGGCCGACTTGGCAGCCTCCGTCGGGTCGCTGTTGGGAACTGGCGAAAGCGCCGATGGGTGGTCGTTTTTCATGGCTGCGCATCTGGGTTGGAAGGGAATCAACCAATACTAGTCGAAACGACAATGCGATGTCGCGGCGCTCGCGCGCGGACAATTGGACACGGACTGAGCATTTATCGCTACACTATTGAACGCCGACCGGCCCCGGTCGGCCACCCATTCGCTGAGAAGGATTGTCGATGTCCCGTGTCGTTCCACAACCATTACTACTGGCGGCATTGCTCGCCGCCGCCGGCGCGGCTGGCGCCGCCGAACCGGTCGCCGCTGCCCGCCAGGCGCAGATCGACGCCATCGTGCGCGACATTTCGCCGCAGCGCATCCAGGGCTACGTCGACAAGCTGGTCAGCTTCGGCACCCGCCACACGATGTCCGACACCGTTTCCGACACGCGCGGCATCGGCGCGGCGCGGCGCTGGATCAAGTCCGAGTTCGAGCGCTGCGGCGCCGGCCGCCTGCAGGTCGCCTTCGACGGCCACCTGCATCCGGTCGACCGCCGCATCTCGCGCCCGACCGAGATCGTCAACGTGGTCGCCACCTTGCCCGGCAGCCAGGCCGAATCGCGCGAGCGCATGTACGTCGTCAGCGGCCACTACGACTCGCGCAACAGCGACGACGCCGATGCCGTTGGCGACGCGCCCGGCGCCAACGACGACGCCTCCGGCACCGCCGCCGTGATCGAGCTGGCGTGCGTGATGTCGCGCCACAAGTTCGATGCAACCCTGGTGTTCATGACGGTGGCGGCCGAAGAGCAAGGCTTGTACGGCGCGGCCGACTGGGCCGAGAAAGCCAAGCAGAAGAAACTCAATATCGCCGGCATGTTCACCAACGACATCATCGGCAGTTCGCACAACCAGGACGGCAAGCGCGACAACACCCAGGTGCGCCTGTTCGCCGAAGGCATCCCCGCCGTCAAGGACATGCCGGACAACCTGCGCGCGCTGATCGCCACCGGCGGCGAGAACGATACGCCGACGCGCCAGCTGGCGCGCCACGTCAAGGACGTCGGCGAGCGCTATGTCGACGGCTTCAAGGTCACCATCGTCAACCGGCGCGACCGCTACCTGCGCGGCGGCGACCATGCGCCCTTCCTCGATCGCGGCTTCGCGGCGCTGCGTTTTACCGAGCCGGCCGAGAACTTCAACCACCAGCACCAGAACGTGCGCAAGGAAGGCGCGCTGCAATACGGCGACCTGACCGAGTTCGTCGATCCGGCCTACATCGCCCAGGTGGCGCGCGTGAATGCGGCCTCGCTCGCCGCGCTGGCGCTGGCGCCGGCCGCACCGCAGGAAGTGAAGATCCGCACCGCGCGGCTCGACAACAACACCGACCTGACCTGGCAGGCGAACGCCGAACCGGACCTGGCCGGCTACCGCATCGTGTGGCGCGACACCACCGCGGCGCAGTGGCAAGGCAGCCAGCTGGTTGGCAAGGTCACCGCGTTCACCGTGCCGCTGTCGAAGGACAACGTGTTTTTCGGTGTGCAGGCAATCGACAAGGACGGCAACGTCAGTCCTGCAAGCTATCCGATGCCGCAACGGTAATTGCCGTCGGTGCGGCCGGCATGGGTCGCACCGCCAGTTCTTGACAGTAGTGGCGAACCGCCGGATGATCGCGGGATGGAACAGCGACTGACAGCACTGGAAGCTCGACTGGACACGATCCTTCCGACGTTGGCCACAAAGGCTGACATCGCTGAGATCCGCGTTGACATGAACAAGATGAATGCCGAAATCAAAACATGGACTTTGGCAACCGTCCTAACAATCATTGGGACAATGCTGGCGGCCATTTTTGGCATTGCCACAATCTTTAACGCTGCATCGCAAGGTTCCAGGGCGCAGCCAGCGCCTATCGTTATCACACTACCGGCCACTTCGACGCCAACAAAATCACCGTAACGCTGGCCTGCCAGCACCGCCACTTTCGCGCATTCCCATTCCATAGGGAGGTGCGCGCTCTCCATATTTGCCACTTCTCGCGCACCTACACTCGGCGGCCATGGAAGTCGGCAAGAGACAAACAAGATGAACGAGAACGCGGCAGCGCAGTCGAAGAATTAAGTGTCCTTCGATGCGCCAGTCGGCGACGTGGACACGATGCATGTTTCGCTGCTCCACATCGCGGGCGCCGGCTCGCCTCACTAACGAGGACATCATGCGTAAAATTCTCACTCCCTTACTCGCCACGATGGTGCTGGGCTTTGCCAGCACCGCCCATTCACAGGTGACCAACCACACCGCCACCATGAGCGGCCCGAACGAAGCGCCACCCAACTCCTCGCCTGGCACCGGCGCGGCGACACTGCTGATCAACGAAAACTTCAACGAGATACGCCTGCAGGTCGACTTCACCGGCCTGACCGCGCCGACGGTTGCCGCCCACATCCACTGCTGCACGCCGCCACCGGGCACCGCGCCCGCGGCGACGCCGCTGCCGGCATTCCCCGACTTCCCGCTCGGGGTCACCAGCGGCAGCTACGACATGACGTTCGACCTGCTCTCGCCAGGCACCTACAACCCCGCCTTCATCGAAGCGGCCGGCGGCACCGTGGCGCTGGCGGCCACCGAACTGGTCGAAGGCATACGCGCGGGCGAGGCGTACTTCAATATCCACACCAGCGCCTACCCGGCCGGCGAGATTCGCGGCTTCCTTGTTGCGGCGCCGATCCCGGAGCCGGCGACCTATGCGATGTGGGGGCTGGGACTGGTGGCGCTGGCGGGCGCCGGGCGCTGGCGCCAACGCTCGTCCTACAAGGCCGCGCGGCCGGCCTGAAGGTGCACGATGTCGACGTCGCCCCACTTGTCGCGCAGGTATTCGGCGACAAGGCGGCGATGGCAGTGGTGCGGCTCGTCTTCGCTGCATAGCAGGCAGGCGCCGGCCAGCTCGTCGCGGTCGATCTGTTCGATGCGTCGCTGCGCCATCAGCTGCAGGAAGCTGGTGGCATAACTGTCCCAAGCGGCGTGGCCGGCGCGGTAGTCCGCCAGCATGGGCGCGGTCGGCGCCAGTTCGACCTCGTGCTGGTAGCCGATGCCGCAAAGCTGGCGGGCGAAGTAACGCAGATCGTCGCGCTTGGCAAAGCCCGCCAGCTGGGAAACGTTATTGAGCCGCACGTCGACCAGGCGCTGCGCCTTCGATTGCTTCAGCCGCGTTAAGAAATCTTCGGCCGACGTCCTGGTAAAACCGATCGTGAAGATCTTCATGCCGACATACTTACATCGCCACGCCGAACGGCCGCACTCCGATCAACGGGCCATGCAGCCAGAACGCGAACGCCACCCAGGCGAGGACGCCCACCACAACGGCGATGAGCGTGCCGCTCATGGCGCCGGCCGGATACGTCGTTGCCGCCGCGCGGTCGCGCCGGCGAGCGGCGATGAAGGACATCACGGCCCACGCCAGGAAGGCGCCAAACAGCAGCACGTCGGCCACGGTGCCGTTGGCCAGCAAGTGCGCCAGCGCCCACGCCTTCACGCCCAGCACCATCGGATGGTGGAAGCGCGCCTTGATCTGGTTGCGCGGCACGTAGGTAGCGGCCAGCAAAATGAAAGCGACCAGCGTGAGCAGCGCTGCCAGGTGGCGCATTCCGGTCGGTGGATTCCACAGCACGACAGGCGTCTCGCGCGCAACGCCGTAGCCCCAGACGATCAGCGCCAGGCCGACAGCGGACATCAGGGAGTAGCCGATCTTCCACTTGTTTTCTCCCATGCGCGTGATTTGCTGGCGGCGCCAGTCGTCGGCGAATATGCGCACCGAGTGAACGCCGAGGAAGATCACCAGCCCAATAATCAAAAATGTCATCGCGTATCCCGTTCGTCTGTTGAGTGTTCCATTCTAACGCGCCGGCCGGCGCAACCACTGAGTCGACAAACACCTTGCCGATGTCGCCACCAATCCGGCCACCATCGCCGACGCGGCGTGGAAGCCGAGCCTGACGACACCGGGCCATCCCGAATATCCGGCCGCGCACTCGTGCACCGCCGGCGCCGTGGGCGAATTGCTGCGCCAGTACTACGGCACCGACAAGGCCAGGTGGACGATGGCGCATTACTTCGGCAAGCGCGACTCGGCTATCGACGCATCAGAAAGCCGATACAGACGTGTTCGACTGATAGCCCTATATTCACGGTCGTAAGAGCGTTGTTATCAGCAATGTCCGCAAATCTTTACGGGCGTCGCAGAGTTTCGTAATTCGTTCGGCACACTGCCTGACAAAGGGAACAATTTCAGTGCCGCGATACTGTTTCTGATCTCACGGTAGGAGTTTTGCCATGCATTGCGGCCGAAATTTCGGACAATGTAGCGCTTTAACTCCTTGAGGTCCTGCTCCGCGGAATCGACAAAGACAACCCGAAACGTCACTCGTCATCGTCCTTGTCCAACTCAGCGAACACCGCTTCGTCAGATCGGAAGTCGCCCTCCTCAATTTCTTGACTACCAAGTGCCAGGATCTTGAGCAGCGCCATTGTTTCTTGCTGTTCCTCATACGTAGCCACATCCATGACGACAAGCTTGGCTTCGCCGTCCTGTGTGAACACCATTGGTTCACGGCTATCTGCTATTTCCTTAGCGACCTCCGCAGCATGGCTAGTGAGGTAACTGATCGGCTTGACTCGCGCGGTGAGCTTCATACTTGCTCCTGTTTATTAGGATTCAATTGTAGGCGCAAATGTGACAACTTAGGCCGACGTTTTCGGTTTGTGCAGCGCGGGGCTAGCGATGGCGATTGCAAGGCCAATGAGGATCAGTCCCGTCGCCACCGCGAACGTGACCCGCATCCCCGTGGCGACGGCAACCACGCCGGCCGTGGTGATGTCGCTTGCCGACGCCGCCAGCGCGAACACGGCGCCCATAACCGACGCGCCTGTAACGAATCCGAGGTTGCGCGACAGGTTCAGCATGCCGGAGACCACGCCGCGCTGGTCGGTGCCGACGTCGAGCATGATGGCGGTGTTGTTTGCCGTCTGGAACAGCGCGTAGCTGATGGTGACGACGATGGTCGGTGCGATGTATCCGGCCAGCCCGAACGACACCGGCGCCACCGACAGCACGCCGCAGCCAGCGGCAATGCCAACCAGGCCGATGACCGTCATGCGATGCGCGCCGAGACCGTCCACCAGGCGGCCGGCCGGCACGCCGGCCAGCGCGGCGGCAACGGGCCCGGCCGACAGCACCAGTCCCACCATCGCCGCCTCCAGCCCGAACGCGCGCGACAGGTAGAACGGCCCGACCACCAGTGTTGCCATCATGACCGTCGAGACGAGGGCGCTCATGGCCAGGCCGGCAGTCAGTGCCCGATCGCGGAACATCGCCAACCGGATCAAGGGCGCGTGCGCCCTCCCCTCGGCGCGCACGAACAACCAGATGCCGACGGCGGCCGCTGCCAGCAAGGCCACATTGAGCAATCCAAATTTGCCGCGCCCGGTCGTCACGGCGAGCGCATACGCGGCCAGCGTCATCGCCAGCAGCAGCGTGCCGACGTGGTCGAAGCGGGCCTTCTCGGTGCGCGCTTTTGGACGATCGGCCGGCAGGTAGCGCAGCGCCAGCAGCAAGGTGACGATCCCCAGCGGCACGTTGACGAGGAAGATGGCGCGCCAGCCGAGGCCGGCGATCAGCAAGCCGCCCAGCGAGGGACCGAGCGCCGTGCCGACGGCCGACATCATGGCGAGCAGCCCCATGGCGCTGCCGGTCTTCTCCTTGGGCACCGTCTCGCCGATGAACGCCATGGTCAGCGCCATCATGACCGCCGCGCCGACGCCCTGTGCCGCGCGCGCGGCGATCAGCAGCCACAGCGTGGGCGCCACGCCGCACAGCACCGAGGCGACAGTGAACAGGCAGATCCCCGCCAGCAGCAGCCGGCGGCGGCCGGTCATGTCGCCGAGCCGTCCGACGCTGACGATCAGCGTGGTGATGGCGAGCAGATACGCGAGCACCACCCACTGCACCTGCTGGAACGACGCATCGAACGCCTGCGCCAGCGCCGGCAAGCCGACATTGGCAATGCTGGTGCCGAGCGACGACAGCAGCATCGACATCGACAAGCTCGCCAGCGCCCAGCGACTCGCCGGTGTAAGCCTGGCGCTGGCGGCCGACACGCCTTCCACAATGACTGGTCTCACAATAAGCTCCGTTCCTCGAAAATCCACGACTGGCCGCAATCACGTCATCCTCACGAACGCGCGGACCCCATTCATCAGAGCAGCCACACAAAGATACCCTGTCGCGACACCTGGCGGAAGACGCACCAATTGCACTCTATTCGTGCGCGGCACGCCATGTCACGGTACTATCGGATCATGCCCTCCCCCGACCTCAACCTGCTGTTTACGCTCGACGCCTTGCTGGCCGAAGGCAGCGTCGCCGGCGCGGCCAGCCGCCTGGGCCTGAGCCCGTCCGCAATGAGCCGCTCGCTTGCCCGCTTGCGCGAGACCACCGGAGATCCGCTGCTGGTGCGCGCAGGGCGCGGCCTGGTCCCGACGCCGCGTGCCGTAGAACTGCGCGAGCGCGTCAGCCAGCTGGTCCAGGATGCCGAGGCCGTGCTGCGCCCGACCGAAAAGCTGAACCTCAAGCAACTCGTCCGCACTTTCACCGTGCGCGCGCGCGAAGGCTTCGTCGAAAACTTCGGCGCCGACCTGATCGCCCGCATCATCGCGCAAGCACCCGGCGTGCGCCTGCGCTTCGTTTCAAAGGACGACAAGGAGAGCACCGCGCTGCGCGACGCCAGCGTCGACCTCGACATTGGCGTGGTCGGCGCTGCGGCCAGTCCGGAGGTGCGCACGCGCGCTTTGTTCAAGGATCGTTTCGTCAGCGTGGTGCGCGCCGGTCACGCGCTAAGCCGCGGCAAGGTCACGGCGACACGCTATGCCGCCGGCCGCCACATCAGCGTATCGCGGCGCGGCCACGAGAAGGGCCCGGTCGACCAGGCGCTGGGATCGCTCGGGCTGACGCGCGATATCGCCACCATCGTCGGCAGCTTTGCCAGTGCGCTGGCGCTGGCCGGCGACTCCGACCTGATCGCCAGCGTGCCGGAACGGCAAACCGGCAGACTGCGCGCAGGCATGCACAGCTTCGCGCTGCCGGTGCCGGCGCCGGCGATCACCATCGCCATGCTGTGGCACCCGCGCCTCGATGCCGACCTGGCGCACCGCTGGCTGCGTGGCGTGGTGACGGATACCTGTGCGGCACACTAAAGACCGTTCACGCGCCCGTCGATTGCGGCCGGCGCTGCGTGCAGGCGCTGGACACCGAGCTTGATGCCGTTGTGGACCGCCGAACCATCGTGAAACAGCAGCAGCAGGTCGGTGCCGGCAGGGTCGTTCAGCAGCGCAGCCCTGACGGCGGCAACCTGATCCGGCCGCAGCGCCCCGACGTTATTGGTCGACACCTGCGCGACCTCGCGGTAATAGCGTGCATACCACGGCGATACTTTCGAGCCGAACGAGTCGGACAAAATGACCAGCCGTCGCGCCGGCGCGGCAGGGTTGGTGAAGCGCGTTATATCGCCCAGTACCTGGCCGGCGTCGCCCAGCTCAGGGATACATAGCGCGCCAAAGCAGGCCTTGATGCCGGACGCTTCCAGGTCGGGCTCGACGATGTTGCCGACCAGTTCGATGCCCGGAACCAGGTGCGACATGTCGGACCTGGCCACTGTGCTACCGACTTTTAACGCCGGACCGGGCGCGCCATTGCGCGGCCAGAAGTGTTCAAGGCTCAGGCGCGCTACCTCATCGAGGCCCTCTCCCGTCCAGTGGAACCAGGTTTTCGGGAACAGGGTCGCCTTGTCCTTGATGCGCCGCATTTCTTCGAGCGGATAGAAAATCTGCGCGCGCGCGCTTTCATTCAGGCGCGGCGAGGCGAGCACCACGGCGGCCGGCGTATCGGAGCGACTGCAGTTGGGCGCCAGGCTGGCAGGCAGGTCGGCGGGGTAAAGCACCGGCGCCGACGGCACGATCAACAGGCGCGGGTGCAAGCCGGCCGCCGCAAAATCGGCAAACAGCGCGTTGAAGTATTCCTGGGTGTCGGCTTCCGGCTTGCCCATGTTGCCGCACACCTGGGCGATCCCGAGCGCGGGCACCCAGGTGGGAACGTGCTTGGCCAGGAAGTAGCGGTCGTTGTGCCCGGCGATCAGCATATCCGAGGGAAACTCGCGAAACAACTTGAAGCGCAGCCGGTTGTTCAGCGCCACCAGCGCCGCCCGATAGCCGAAGCTGTCGTTGACCCAGGCGCTGAAGGCGGCCGGCGCCTTCAGTCCGGCGTCCAGGCTGCGCGGCATGGGCGGCAGGCTCGCCAGTGCGCGGTTTTCCTCGCCGGGTTTGCGATCGAGCGTCAGCGACGCGACGGCCGGCACCGACAAGATGGCAACCACGGCGATCTTCAGCGCATTGGCGTACACGGCTCGGACAGGTCGCATGGTCGGCATCAGAAGCGGAAATAGATGAAAGGATTGTAGGTACCGGCAGCCAGGCTGGCCACGCACAGCACAAAGCCCGCCGCCACCAGAACCGGCGCCGCCGCGCGCCAGGCAGTACGGCCCAGCGGCAGGGCCGCCGGCCAGCGCCAGCAGGCAAGAATGCTGCCGACTACCAGCGCGATTGCCGCGGATGACCCGAAGCTCAGTTGCCATGCGGCCAGTGGCGCCACGGCCGACGCCTGCATGCCGAACATGGCGCGCAGATACTTCAGCGTGTGCGGGACATCGTCGGCACGGAAGAACACCCAGCCCAGCAGCACACACAGCAGGGTGTAGGCCTGGGCGAGCGGCCCCGGCAGGCGCGCCAGCAAGCGTCCGAGGCCGAGCCGCTCGACCACCAGCAGCGCCCCGTGCCAGCAGCCCCAGATGACAAACGTCCAGGCCGCGCCATGCCACAGGCCGCACAGCACGAACACCAGCGCCAGGTTGAAGTAGGTGCGCCACGGCGAGCCGCGATTGCCGCCGAGCGGAATGTACACATAATCGCGGAACCAGGACGACAGGCTCATGTGCCAGCGGCGCCAGAATTCGGTGACCGAGCGCGCGCTGTACGGACGCTGGAAGTTAGGCGGAAAGGTAAATCCGATCATGTGGCCGATGCCAATCGCCATGTTCGAATAACCGGAGAAATCGAACAGGATCTGGATCGCGTAGCAGGCCACGCCCAGCCACGCCACGCCCGGCGTCAGCAGGCTGGCGTCGACGCCAAAGATGCGGTCGGCGTAGACGGCAACCGTATTGGCGATCAACACTTTCTGCGCGAGGCCAAGCACGAACAGCTGCATGCCGCGCCAGACCCTTGTGTTGTCGATGCTGCGCTGGTCGATGTCGGCGGCAATCTGGCTGTAGCGCACGATGGGGCCGGCGATCAGCTGTGGAAACATCGACTTGTACATCGCGAAGCGCCAGAAGCTCGACTGCACCGCGATGTCGCGCCGGTACAGATCGACCAGGTAGGAGATGCCCTGGAATGTGAAGAAGGAGATGCCGAGCGGCAGGACGATCGCCGGCAGCTTCAGGCCGTCATCGAGCAGCCCCACCTGCTTGAGCAAATCGGCGAAGAAGCCCATGTACTTGAACCAGGCCAGCATCGCCAGGTTGGCGGCGACGCCGGCGACGAGCCAGCGCCAGCGCCATTGCTGGGTCGCGGCTGCATCGACCAGGCGGCCGAAGGCGTAGTTGAGCACGGCGGAGGCCATCAGCAGCGGCACGAAGCGCGGTTCGCCCCATGCATAGAAGACGAGGCTGGCGATCAGGAGGACGGCATTTTTCCACGGCAGCGCGTAGTAGCAGAGCAAAAACGCAGGGAAGAAATAGAAAAGGAAAACCGCGGAACTGAAAACCATCGTGCCCTCTGGTGCAAGTGCCACTGGGTTTCTGGCGGGTCTCCTTGTAGACTTGCAAGCTTTGTATAGCTAAATTATACATGAGGCAAAAGGCGTCGCGACAGCGGCGCAGATCACGTCGTTCCCGTGCAGGCGAAATCGGACGGGCGATCTGCGTGCTGCGGATAACGCTCGGCGATGGCTCGAATGAAGTCCTGCGCAGATAGACACGCACGGTTAGAACGGCATATACTAGTTTCCACTGCACAATGCATTGGCTAAACATCGCCAGGCGTCCGGCGCTCGGCGCCGCATGGACGCCCGCCGCGCCTCCCCATCCCCGAGGCCAAACTCGCACCGCGGCAAGCCGCGCACCTACCACCTTAGCCCGCGCACCTTCGCGCGACAGGACGCAAATGCAAGACATCTTGGACCGTAATCGCGTCACCATCAAAGGCAACACCGGGCCGACCATGATCTATGCCCATGGTTTCGGCTGCAATCAGGCGATGTGGCAGCAGATCACCAGCGAGTTTGGCGACTATCGCCAAGTGCTGTTCGACTACACGGGCAGTGGCGCCGGCGGCGTGCCGTTCGATGCGCGGCGCTATTCCAGCCTCGACGGCTACGTGCAGGATCTGCTCGATGTATGCGACGCGCTCGGCCTGTCCGAAGGGGTGCGCTTTGTCGGCCACTCCGTCAGCTGCAGCATCGGCTTGCTGGCATCGATTGCGCGTCCAGCCCTGTTCGAACGAATGGTCATGATCGGTCCGTCGCCATGCTTCCTCAATTGCCCGCCGGACTATTACGGCGGCTTCGAGCGCGAAGACCTCGCCGGCCTGCTCGACATGATGGAGCAGAACTATGTCGGCTGGGCCCAGTACCTCGCGCCGATCGTGGCCGGCGCCGAGCAGGCCCACGCCACCGGCGCGCAACTGGCGACGAGCTTTTGTTCAACCGATCCGCTCGCTGCCAAGACATTTGCGCGTGCAACGTTCTTCGCCGATAACCGCGCCGACCTTGCCGCGGTGACGGTGCCGTCGCTGCTGCTGCAGCATCGCCGCGACGCCCTGGCGCCGCTCACGGTGGGAGACTACCTGCATGCCCATCTTGCCAACAGCCGGCTGCAAGTGCTTGACGTCAGCGGCCACTGCGCCCACATGAGCCACCCGGATCTGGTGGTGGCGGCGATGCGCCGCTATCTGTCGCTGGCGCCGGCCAGCCTGGTCACGCAGCCGCGATGAACCTGTTCGACCAGCTTCCCTGTGCCGTCCTGCACACCGACGACGACGGCAAGATCATCCAGATGAATGCCGAACTGCTGCGCATCCTCGGCCCAGCTTCGCCGGTGCGCCCGGGCGCCCTGATGGACCAGCTGCTGCCGCCGGCGAGTCGCATTTTTCTCCAGACCCACGTCTGGCCGATGCTGCTGCGTGAAGGCGCCGCCCGCGAGATCTACCTGCACCTGCGCGCGGGCGACGCGACGCGCATCCCGGTGATGGTTAACGCCAGCCGCGGCAGCGATGGCGCCCACCCGGGCTATACGTGGGTGCTGTTCGTCGCCCGCGAGCGCAGCCTGTTCGAAGCCGATTTGATCAAGGCGCGCAACCGCGCCGAGGCGGGCACGCGCGCGCTGGAAGTAAATGACCATTTCACCCATGCCATCGCCGACCTAAGCGGACGGGCGCTGGCCTTCCTCGACTTGTCGACCCATTGCCACTTCAGCAACGCGCGCTTCGCCGCCCTGCTTGGCGATCACCGTGCCAACCTCGAGCACGGCGCGTGGCCGGCGCTGATCGAGCCGGGCTCGCGCGCCATCCACAAGGCGGCGCTCGAGCAGGCGCTGACGGGCGCCGCGCCAAGCTCGGCGGCGCTGACGGTGGCGCTGGCGGGCAGGCCCGCCTGGTCGGTACGCTACCTGTCGAGCCGCTCGAAAGCGGGAATACTCGATGGCTGCTTTCTGGTTGAACAGCGCCATATCGCGACACTCTGATGCACGGCAAAATTCCCTGCGGGAAACGCAGCGCCGACACGTATAATCCCCAACAAGAATTCGCACCACCCTGCCAGGAATGACGATGCCCTCACTGTCCCGTATTGCAGTCCCCTTGCTGATGGCCGGCGCCGCGATCGCTCTTGGCTGGTATGGGTGGCAGCGCAGCGATGCAACCGCGGCCGAATCGATCACCATCGCCATTCCTACCCAGATGAGCGCCGGAACGGTGTTTGTCGCCCGCGACAAGGGGTTGTTCAGCCGGCAGGATCTGGCGGTGACGGTGCAGTCGTTTACCCTGGGCAAGCAAGCATTGCAGTCGGTGCTCGACGACAAGGCCGACCTCGCGCTGGTCGCCGACGTCCCTTTCATGTTCGCACGCGCCAACCAGCAGCCAATCGCCGTCGTGGCGACCGTGTTCGCATCGCGCCACACGATGGCGCTGCTGGGCCGGCTCGACCGCGGCATTAACGCGCCGGGCGACCTCGCCGGCAAGACCTTGGGCACCGTGAAAGGCACCAACGCACAGTATTTTCTTGACAAGCTGCTCGCCATTCATGCCATTCCTGACGCCGCCGTCATGATTGTCGAACTCCAGCCGGAGCAGTTCGATGCGGCGCTGCGCAGCGGCCAGGTCGACGCGCTCACCGCCTGGAGCCCGCTGTTGACCCGAATCCAGGCCGCCCACGGGGCGAATGCGGCGGTGCTGATGGAGCCGGACATGTTCGTCTACCGTTTCGTGCTGGTGGGCAAAAAACGCTTCCTCGACGCCCATCCGGAGCGCGTCGCGCGCGCGCTGTCGGCACTGGCGGACGCCGCCGCATCGATTCAGGAACACCCGGCCGAGGCCCAGGCGCTGATCGCGCGCGCCATCGGGCTGCAGCCGCAGCAACTGGCGGCCTCGTTTCGCGCCGGCGACTATGCGCTCTCGCTCGACCAGTCGCTGCTGCTCTCGCTCGACGACCAGACCCGTTGGGCCATGAAACGCGGCCTGATTCGAGCGGGCCGGGTACCGAACTATCTCGACGCGATCGACGTGCGCCCGCTGGCACTGACGCAACCGGCCGCCATCAAGCTGATCCGGTAGCCACCATGACCTTGCACCGCCAAACCAACTGGTTCATCGTCGCCGCCAGCGTCGCTATCGCGCTGTGTCTGGCGCTCACGCTGTACGCCAGCGCGCTGGCGCGCGACGCCGCGACGCACGCCGGCAAGGCAGAGGTCGTTGCCCGTGCGACCTCGCATTTCCTCTATATGGCCATGGAAACTGCGATGTACCAGGAAGACCGGTCCGAAGCGCAGTGGCGCGCGCGGATCGACAGTTTCCGCGCTGCGCTGGCGACACTGCAACCGGACTCGGCGCCGACGCGCGCGCTGTTGGCGCGCCAGCACAGCAACCTCGAAGTGATACAACGCCTTTACGCCAGGTTGACGCTTCCGGGGATCGCCCCGCTGGTCAATGGCGGCACGGCCGGCGCGCAACAAGCCCCTGCGCTGATGAACGCGCTGTTCCTGGTCACACAGGAAATGGCGGACGATGCGTTCGCACTGACGCGCCTGAGGCGCGAGGAACTGAGCAGCACACAGCAGTTGTTGTCGGCGCTGATGCTGGGCAACGTGGTGATGCTGGGCAGCCTGATCGCCTTTGGCAGCTTCGCCATCCGGCGCCGCGTGCTGCGCCCTATCGAAATAATGAAGGGCGTCATGGAAGCGGTCTCGACAGGAGACCTGGCGACGCGCGTGCGGCTGCCGCTGGCCAACGAACTCGGTTTTTTGGCCGCCACCTTCAACGACATGACCGATCAGCTGGAGCGCACGCAGGCGTTGACACGCGACGAAATCGTCCAGCGCGAGGCGGCCCAGCTGGCCCTGCAGGCCAGCGTGGCCGAGCTGGCGCGCGCGCGCGCCGACGTCCAGGCCGTGATCGATCACACCCCCGCGCTGGTGGTCTACTGGGATGCCGCACTGGTGAACCGCTTCGCCAACCGCGCCTCGTACGACTGGCTCGGCCTGGCGCCGGAACAGCTGCAGGGGATGAACATGGTCGATCTGGTCGGGCGCCGCCGTTTCGCCCTGCATGAACCGCGCGTGCGCGCCGTGCTGAAGGGGGAGACGGCGCTGTTCGAATCGCTCGTCGACCTGAATGGCGGCGAGCAGCGCCAGGCGCTGTTCTCCTATATTCCGGATATCGACAACGGCGTCGTCAAGGGCTTTTACGGTTTCGTCAGCGACGTCACGGCACTGCGCCAGGCCGAGGCCGGCCAGGCGGCGGCGCTGGCGCAGCTGCGCGGCGTGGTCGACGCGGCGCGCGATTTTGCCATCATCCTGACCGACACCGCCGGCATTATTGCCCTGTTTAGCCCCGGCGCCGAACTGATGCTCGGCTACCGCGCCGACGAGCTGGTCGGCGCCAGCACGCCCGAGCTGCTCCATGAGAGCGCCGAATTGCTGGCGCGCGCCGACAGCCTGGGCGACAGCTGCGGCCCCCTGCCCAGCCTGTATAGCGCGGTATTTGCGCCCGTCATGGACGGCGGCTCGGAATCGCGCGAGTGGACGTATCGGCGCAAGGACGGCAGCGCGCTGACGGTGAGCCTGACCATGTCGGCGGTGCGCGACGACGCCGGCGCCGTCATCGGCTACCTCGGCCTGGCCAAGGACATCGGCATCGACAAGGCGCGTCAGCACGAGCTGATCGCCGCGCGCGATGCCGCGCAGGCGGCCAGCCAGACCAAGAGCCAGTTCCTGGCCAACATGAGCCACGAAATCCGCACCCCGATGAATGCGGTGATCGGCATGCTGCAGCTGCTCGAGTACACCGAGCTGACGGCGATCCAGCGCGACTATACGAGCAAGACGCTGGGCGCGGCCAGGTCGCTGCTGGCGCTGCTCAACGACATCCTCGACTTGTCGCGCATCGAAGCGGACGGACTGCGGCTCGAGGAGCACAGCTTCGAGCTGGCCGCGCTGACGGGCGAGTTGTCGTCGATGCTCGGCGTGCTGGTCGGCGACAAACAAGTCGAACTGATCCTGAGCATCGATTCGACCTTGCCGCGTCACCTGTTCGGCGACGCCTTGCGGCTGCGCCAGGTGCTGATCAACCTGGCCGGCAACGCCATCAAATTTACCGCCCGCGGCGAGGTGCGCCTGTCGATCCGGCGCGATGCCAACGGCCTGATCGGGTTCGCAGTCGCCGACACCGGCATCGGCATCGCCGCCGACCAGCTCGATTCCATCTTCGACCAGTTCAGTCAGGCCGAAGAATCGACCACGCGACGCTTCGGCGGCACCGGGCTGGGACTGGCGATCAGCCAGCGGCTGGTGCGGCTGATGGGAGGTCGGCTCGACGTGGCGAGCAGCCCGGGCCGCGGCAGCAGATTCAGCTTCGCGCTCGCGCTGCCCGAACCGGCGCAAGGTGGGCCGTCGGCGCCGCGCCTGCCGTGGCCGGCCGCGCGCGCGAGCAAGATCATGCGGGTGCTGATCGTCGACGACAACGGCGCCGCGCGCGAAGTATTGTCCGGCATGGTCGAGGCGCTCGGCTGGCGCGCCGACAGCGCCGCCGATGGGCCGCAAGCGCTCACCATGCTGGCGCAATCGGCGCTCTACGACGTCATCCTGGTCGACTGGCGCATGCCCGGCATGGATGGCTGGGAACTGACTAGCCGGATCGCCCATCAATGTGGCGCCGAGGAGCTGCCGGTGGTGATCATGGTCACTGCCAGCGGTCGCGCCGAGCTGTCCGAGCGGATGCAGCTAGCTAGCATCCTGCCGCACGGCTTCCTGGTCAAACCGGTCACCGCACCGATGCTCGTCGATGCGATTCGGGAAGCGACGCTGCCGAAGGCGGCGGCGCAGGCCGGCATTGCGGCGCCTGCCACTCCGCTGGCCGGGCTGCAGCTGTTACTGGTTGATGACAATCCGCTCAATCAGCAAGTGGCGCGCGAACTGCTGGCCAGGCGCGGCGCCGTCATCACGGTGGCCGATGGCGGCGCAGCGGCGGTGCGGCTGGCGCTGGCACCGCAGGCGTCATTCGACGCCGTGCTGATGGACATCCAGATGCCCGACATGGACGGCTACGAGGCCACCCGCGCCATCCGCGCCGATCCGCGCGGGCGCCAGTTGCCGATTCTGGCGATGACGGCCAATGCGATGCAGGGCGACCGCGAGTTGTCGCTGGCGGCGGGAATGAACGATCATTTGAACAAGCCGATCGACGTCGATCAAGTTGTCGCTGCGCTGCTGCAGCTGTGCCGGGCTACGCCGGCTCAGCCAGCAGCCACGGCGGCCGGCCCGCCGCGCCTGCCGCCCCCGAAGGGCAGCGCGGTCGATTTCGACCTCGCCGTGCGCCGCCTCGGTGGTGACACCTCGATCTATCTTAGCCTGAGCGGCATTTTTGCCGCCGAATCGGATGCGCTGATCGACGAACTGGCCAGCTGCTTTACCGCCCGCGCATGGAAACAGGCAGCCGATCGCCTGCACTCCTACAAGACTGCGGCGGGAATGATCGGCGCCGAAGAATTGCACCATTTCGCCGGCACGCTCGAACAGCAGTTGCGCAAGGCGCCCGAGCAAGTCGACAGTGACGCCGCGTTGACGGCGATCCGCGAGGCAGTGGCGGCCATCCAGGCAGAACTGAAGCTGATCGAACAGGCCAACCGCCCCGCGTCCGTGGCGCCGGCGCCTTCACTCCCGCTCGCCGGCCTCACCGCCTGCCTCGATGAACTCGCTCCCTTGCTCGACCAGGCCAACATGCGTGCGCTGGCCGTGTTTGGTACACTGCAAGCAGACTATGGCGCCCAGCTTGGCGATCGCCTCTATCCGCTGGCCGGCGCCATCGCCGCGCTGGACTTCCAGGCGGCACTGAACCACAGCAACTACCTTCGCAAGGAATCGACCTGATGCAAGATTTTCATTATCTGGCCGACCGGCTTGCCATCGATGCGCCGCCGCCGCTGCTGCTGGTGGTCGACGACCAACCAAGCAACATCCAGACCTTGTACGCGATCTTCAAGGACCGCTACGAGGTCTGCATGGCCGTCAACAGTGCCGACGCGCTGGCATTCTGCGCCCGCCGCACGCCCGACCTGATCCTGCTCGACGTGGTTATGCCCGGCATGGGCGGCTATGCGCTGTGCGATTTGCTAAAGCGCGACCCGCGCAACTGCGACATCCCGGTTATTTTCGTCACCGGCAACAGCGATCCGCTCGACGAGGTCCAGGGCTTTGAGGTCGGTGGCGTCGACTTCATCGCCAAACCGTTTCACGCCACCGTGGTGCGGGCGCGCGTCCACACCCAGCTCACCCTCAAGCGCCAGTCCGACCTGCTGCGCATGATGGCCCTGATCGACGGCCTGACCGGCGTCGCCAACCGGCGCCAGTTCGACACCTTGCTCAGCGGCGAATGGCGGCGCTGCGGGCGCAGCGGCCAGCCGCTGTCTTTGATCATGATCGACGTCGATCACTTCAAGCGCTACAACGACCGTTACGGCCATCAGCAGGGCGACGTCTGCCTGCGCGCGGTGGCGACGGCGATCAAGGCGGCGATGCGCCGCCCGCACGACTTGGCGGCGCGCTACGGCGGTGAGGAATTCGCTTGCCTGCTGCCCGATACCGCCTTCGAGGGCGCGCTGGTGAAGGCGGCAGAGATCGAGGCAGGGGTGCGCGCGCTGGCGCTCGAGCACGCCGATGCGGCGCTCGGCGGCATCGTCACCGTCAGCGTCGGCGTCGCCGGCATCGGCGCGCCCAGCCAACTGGTCGAGACGGCGCTGGTGCAAGCGGCCGATGCGCAGTTGTATCGGGCAAAACGCGAGGGTCGCGCACGCGTCTGCGGCGCCGCGCTGTAAGCGCTAACGCGCCGGCACTCGGCCCGCTTTGAGCAGCGGCCACAATAACGTCAGCGGCATCGGCCTGGCGTACAGGTAGCCTTGCATCGTGCTGCATCCCATCGCCGCCAGCGCAGCGGCTTGCCCCTCTTGCTCCACCCCTTCGGCCACGAGCGCGATCTGCAGGCTGTTGGCCAGATGGATGATGGCCGAGATGATCGAGGCGTCCTGCGTGTTGCTCAACATGTCGCGCACGAACGACTGGTCGATCTTTAGCACGTCGATCGGAAAATTTTTCAAGTACGACAGACTGGAATAGCCGGTGCCGAAATCGTCGATGCTGATGCTCACGCCGGTGCGCTTGAGTTGCAGCAGGTTGGCGCGCGACCGTTCGATGTCGCCCATCAGCGTGCCTTCGGTGATTTCCAGCTCCAGCAGCGCCGGCGCGATGCCGCCTGCATCGAGCGCGGCGGCGATGCGGGTGGCGAAGCCCTCTTCCTGGAATTCCTTGCCGGAGATGTTCATGCTGATGCGCATGGCGCAACCGGCGGCAGTGAGTTCGACCAGATCGCGGCAAACCTGGTCGAGCACGAAACTGCCGATCTGCACGATCATGCCGGTCTCCTCGGCCAGCGGGATGAAGTCGGCGGGCGACACCTGCACGCCATCGGCGCGGCACCAGCGCAGCAAGGCTTCGAGCCCGACGATGCGGCCACTGCGGGCGTCGACCTTGGGCTGGTAAGCGACGGCAAACTCGGACTCGTCGAGCGCAATGCGCAGGTCGCGGTCGAGCGCGTTGCGCGCCAGCAGAATTTCCTCGATCTCGGAGGCGAAGAAATGGTAACGGTTCTTGCCATCCTGCTTCGCCTTGTACATCGCCGCATCGGCGTGGCGATACATCTCCTCCTGCTCGCTGCAATCGTCCGGATACAGGCTCAGGCCAATGCTCGCGGTCACGTCATAGCGCACGCCATCGTGGTACAGCGGCGTCGCCACCAGCGCCAGCAGCTGGCGCGCCACCCGGTCGGCGTAGGCGACTTCATCGAGGGCCGGAATCAGGATCACGAATTCGTCGCCGCCCTGGCGGCTGATGGTGTCGCTGACGCGCAGGAACATGCGCAGGCGATCGGCCAGCTGCTTGAGCAGGGCGTCGCCGATGCTGTGACCGATCGCACTGTTGATGGCCTTGAAATTGTCCAGGTCGAGCAACAGCAGCGCTACCCGCTGGCCCGACCGGCCGGCCTGTTCGAGCGCCTGGCTGGTGCGATCGCGCAGCAGCACCCGGTTGGGCAAATCGGTCAGGGCGTCGTGCTGGGCCAGGTGGGTCATCTTGAACGCCATCGCGCGCGCCTCGCTGACGTCGTGAAACACGATGATGGCGCCGCTGCGCTTGCCGCCGGCGTCGAGGATCGGGGCGGCCGAGTCCTCCACTGCGTAGCGCCGGCCGGCGCGGCCGATCAGCTGCGAATCGAAGGCCATGCCGACAATGCGGTTCTCGCGCAGGGCGATGCGGATCGGATTGACGCTCGGCTCACCGCTGGCGCCGTTGCAAAGGGGCATGACCGTCTCGATCGCCAGGCCGAGCGCCTCGCCGGCGTGAAAACCGGTCATCAGTTCCGCAACCGGATTGATGAACGTGACCCTGGCGTCGCCGTCGGTGGCGATCACCGCGTCGCCGATCGAATTCAAGGTGACGCGGAATTTCTCCTTCTCCTCGCCCAGCGCCAGCTCGGCCAGCTTCCTGGCGCTGACGTCCGTCAGCAGCAGCAGATAGCCGTGGCGGCCGCCTTCGCGCATGCGGCACACCAGCGCGGCATGGCAATATCGCCGCTGAGCCTGGTGTAACACCTGCATTTCGAACGTCGTTTCGCCACCGTCCTCGAGCGAAGCGGCATGCGCGGCGATCAGCGCCGCGTTGCCCGGCCCGACGACCTCTGCCAGCGGGCGCAGGCGCATCGCCGATGCCGCCACGCCGAACCAGCGGCCATCGCGGTCGTTGCTGAACCGGTTGACAAAAGCGGCGTCCCAAAAGGCGACAAACGCGGGCAGCGAATGGACCAGGTCCATCAGGTCGTGCCGGGCCAGGCGCAGTTGCCGGGTGCGCGCGCGCAGTTCCAGATGGGTGCGCACGCGCGCGCGCACCACGGCCAGGTTGAACGGCTTTTGCACAAAATCGACCGCGCCTTCGTTCAATGACGCCAGTTCGTGCTCTGCGCTGTCGTGGCCGGTGACGAAGATGACGGCGCAGCCGGCCGTGCGCGGCGACGCCTTGAGCGCCTTGCAGACGGCGTAGCCATCCATGCCCGGCATCTCAATGTCGAGCAGGATCACGTCGGGCGCGCGGCTGAACGCCAGTTCGAGCGCACTGATCCCATCGGTGGCGAACACGACCTGCGCCAGGCCCGCCACCGCCTTGCCCAACAAGGTGATATTTGCGGCGACGTCGTCGACGATGAGAATCAGCGGTTCAACGGGCCCGCCGTGCTGCGATGTTGATACAGCTGTGTCCATGTCGTCCTCAAGCAATTCAACCGTGCGCGCAGGCCGGATCGAACGACCAAGGCGCATCGGGCGGCGTGCCGCGGTGGCGGGCGACCAGCATCGCGGCGACCACACGGCGTTGACGCCAAGAAAATCATTTTAATACTACAACATTAACGACTGATTTTTTACAATTTTTGCAAAACAAACTAGCGCAACACTTCAACGCAACCATGTTGCCGGTCAGCGCCACCACGTCATCGCGCCCCCTGCTTCGCTCGGCGCCAGCTGCAGCAACTGCACCCTGGCGCCAGCGCCTGTTCTACCAGCGCCACGCATCGGGGGCGCGCAATTGCGCGGCACTGGCATCGACCGTCGTTGGCAAGCGCGGCCTGGTAGGCATGGCCGATCAGCAGGGTGCGCCGAGCAGCGCCGCCTGGGTGCGCACGGTGGCGGCCGGCTCGGCTGCGAGCAGCGCCGCTGCGGTCTCGAAGTCAAGTACCCGCATGGCCAGGCGCAACTGCTGCGCCACCTCGGCGCCGACCAGCGGCTCCAGCCCCGGCTCGATGCGCGCGAACAACTCGCAGGCAGCAAGGTTGCGCTCGCCGAGCAGCCGGCCAAGGTCGCTGAGCTCGGCGCCGGTGACCGCGCTGGCGCCGGCGCCGGCGCCGGCCACCGGCGGCAGCCGCCGGGCCAGCCACGCCGCCGCCGCGCGCAAGGTCGCGCCGAGCTCCTGCTGTGCGCTCAGCAGCAGCTGGTCGAGCAGGGCATGGTCGTCCGGCCGCGCGTGCATGGCCCGTTCCAGTGCCAGCGCGGCGGCGGCAAAGCGCCGCGCACCGAGCGAACCGATCGCGCCGCGCATCGCGTGCAGCGTGCGCGCCGCCGCCGGCAGGCGATCTTCACGCCAGGCATCGGCGACCTGGTCGAGCTCGTCGGTGCCGGTATCGACGACAGCGCCGATCAGGGCGGCCATGATGCCGGCGTTGCCGTCGTCAGCGTCGGCCTCGTTGACCAGGCTGCTGACGTCGAACACGCCGCCGGCGTCGCTCGCTGCAGCGTCCGGCGGCGCCGCGGCGGGCGCCGCAGCGGCCTGCGGCAGGTGGCGCGCAATTTCGTCGAACAACTGCTCGGCGTCGAGCGGCTTGGCGATAAAGCCGTTCATGCCGGCCGCGATACAGCGCTCGCGCTCGTGTTCCATCACGCCGGCCGTCATCGCCAGCACCGGCAGCTCCAGCGCCAGTTCGCCGCGGATCAGCGCAATCGCCTGGAAACCGTCCATCACCGGCATCTGGATGTCGAGCAGCACCAGCGCAAAGCGGCCAGGATCGGCGCGCAGCATGTCAACGGCGATCTGGCCGTTGCCGGCAATGACGACCTGGGCGCCGGCCGCCTCGAGCAGGCGTCGGCCCACCGCCTGGTTCAGCAGGTTGTCCTCCACCAGCAGCAGCGTGCCGCGCAGCGGCGCGGCCGCATGCGCGCCAGCGGCAGCGGCGCCGCCGGCCCTGCGCGCCAGGATCGCCGCCAGGCAGTTGCGCAAGGGCAGCGGCGTGACCGGTTTGTCGAGCACCGCATCGGCGCCCAGCGCGGCCGGGTCGAAGTCGAACACGGCGCGCTCATAAGCGCTGAGCATGAGCACGACCGCGCAGCCGCTGCCGCCGCGCAGCGCATCGATGAGCGCCGCGGGATCGTCGCCCGCCAGCCCCAGGTCGAGCAGGACGACCTGCGCCGGCGCGGCCGCGGCGATGGCGGCGGCGATGCCGCCCCGGTGCGGCGCCAGCAGCTCGGCATGGCAACCGAGCGCGGCCAGCGCCGCGCCAAGCACGGCGGCGCTGGCCGGCGCCTTGTCGGCGACCAGCACGCGCAGCGCCGGCAACTGCGCCACGCTGGCGACGGCATCGTCTGGCGCCACGCCCAATGGCAAGGAGACAACGAACTGACTGCCGACGCCAAGCGCGCTGGAGACGGCGATTTGCCCGCCCATCATCGCCACCAGCCGGCGCGAGATGGCCAGGCCCAGGCCGGTGCCGCCGAAGCGGCGCGTGGTCGACGAGTCGGCCTGCGCGAACTCGGAAAACACGGTGTCGAGCTGCTCGGCGCTCATGCCGATTCCGCTGTCCTCGATGCTGATCTCCACGCTCACCGTGTCGTCGCGCCGGCCGGCGCTGCGCAGGCGCACCGCGACGTGGCCGCGCTCGGTAAATTTGACGGCATTGCCGGCCAGGTTGACCAGCACTTGCTGCAGGCGCAAGGCGTCGCCCAGCAGCAACGGCGGCAAGGCGGCGTCGAGCGCGATGGTCAGCACCAGCGGCGTTTCGCGCGCATTCAGGCTCATCATTGTCGCCAGCGCCGCCGCCACGTCCTCGAGGCGCAACGGCATGCACGCCAGCTCCATCTTGCCGGCCTCGATCTTCGAAAAATCCAGGATGTCGTTGAGGATGGCCAGCAGCGCCGCGCCGGCGGTGCGGATGGCGTCGACATCGCGGCGCTGGCGGTCATTCAAGGCAGTGCGCTGCAACAATTGCGCCATCCCGAGCACGGCATTGAGCGGGGTGCGCAATTCATGGCTCATGTTGGCCACAAATTCGCCCTTGGCGCGGCTGGCGGCGTCGGCCCGCATCATCGCCAGGCGCAAGTCCTGATCGATGCGCTTTTGCGCGGTGATGTCGCGGGCGATGCCGAGAAAGCCGATCACCGCCCCTTCGCCATCGCGGATGGCACTGACCGTGAGCTGCACCGGCAGGCGCGAACCGTCCTTGCACCGGTACGTCCATTCGGCCGTCTCGGCACGCCCGCGCCGCGCGTGGGCGACAAACACGTCGAAACCGGCCACCGGCTCGCCCAGTTCGGCGCCGAGCACCAGCGCGCGCGCCGCCACTTCGTCGGCGTCGTGCAGCAAGGCCGGCGACGCCACGCCGACCAGCTCGTTCGCAGCGTAGCCGAGCATGCGTTCGGCGCCAACGCTGAAGACCTCGATGACACCGTCAAGGTCGGTGGCGATGATGGCAAATTCACTGGCCGAATCGACCAGGATGGCGAACCGGTGTTCGGACTGGCGCAACGCCCCTTTCATGCTCGAGGCCAGCGCCAGCGCGTCCTCGCTGGTCTGGCGCAGCGCCCGCATCATGCCAAAAAGTAAAAGCGCGCTCAGGGTACCGGCAAACAGCACGATCAGCCCCTTGGCGCGGTCGATCGACGCCTCGAACGCCGGCAGCGACGTCACCCGCAAGGTCCAGCGCGCGTCGCCGACGCTGACGCTGGTGGTGCTTGTGTAGGCGGCGCCGGCGCGGTCGGCCGACTTCGCCGCCGCCGCACTGGCGAACAGGCGCGCCACTTCGCTCGTGCCGACACCGTCGAACAGCTCGATCGAGACGGCCGGCGTGGCGGCACCGAGGATGCCGCGCATCAGATCGTCCATGCGGAATGCGCCGTACACGTACGACTCGATCGCGGCGAGCCGCTGCTGGCGGTTGTCGTGCGGCGCGCCGCGCCGGTACACCGGCAGGTACATCAGAAAGCCGGCCTGGCGGTCCTTGCCGACCTCCTGCACCAGCGTCACCTTGGCGCTGACGGCCAGCGCATCGTTCTCCATCGCCCGCGTCAGCGCGGCGCGCCGCACTGGCTCCGAATGCATGTCGAAGCCGAACGCGCGCAGGTTGCGGCCGACGAACGGTTCGACCATGACGATGGCGACGTAGGACTCGCGCCGGCCGGCCGGCCAGATCGCGTACGCGGGATGCCCGGCGGCGCGCATCTGGCGCTCGAGCGCATCGCGCTCGCGCACGCGGCGCGCCACGCCGAGCACCTGGAAGCCGGGATACTTGCTGTCGACGTCGATGGCGCGCACAAAATCGCGCCAGTCGGCGCCAGCCAGGCCGGGCGATGCGGTCAGCAGCGAACGGCCGCTGTGCAGGATTTGCGCGTAGGCGTCGATGCGGTCGGCGACGCGGCGCCGGGCGTCCTCGGTTTCGACACGGAAGCGATCGACGGCGCGCTGTTCGGTCTCATTGGTGACGTATTGCCATCCCACCAAGGTCAGCAGCATGGTGCCGGCCAGCACCGCCCAGTGCAGCCAGCCGCCCGGCCCGCCACTGTGGCGTTGCACGCGCAGGTCGGCGTCGGCGGCCAGCAAGATGCCCACCGTGCTGAACAGGCCAATGAACACTTCGAGGCCGAACAGCGCCTCGTTGCGGCTACCGGCGGCAAACGGCCCGAGCCCTTGCGTCGTCGCCAGCACGGTCGCACCGGCGATGACGAGCACCACCAGCGTGGCGCCACGGCGGCCATGGCGCAGCGCCGCCCAGCCGATGCAGGCGAGCAAGGCAAGCAGCCAGATGCGCTGGCCGGCATCGGGCGGGCGATTCAGCAGCGCGGCGAGCAAGGCCAGCAGCGCCAGCAGCTCGGCGCCGGCGCGCAGCCGGCCGGTGCCGCGCGCCACCGGCGCCGCCCGCCAGGCCAGCACCAGCGGCACCACGATGAGCATGCCGGCAAGATCGCCGACCCACCAGGTCGCCGCGATCATCGGCACCGCCGCCGGCGCCACGATGCCGGCCCACAGCAAGCTGGTGGTGCCGATCAGCGCGCCGGCCGCCGCGGCGAAGGCGGTGGCGCCGACGAACGGATAGGTATGTTCAGGTTTGCCCAGCAGCTGCGCCGGCGCCGCGATGCGCTGCAGCAGCCAGGCCGCCGTCAATGCCTCGACGGTATTGCCGGCGGCGATCGCCAGCGAACTGGCCAGCGCGGCGCCGGCGCCGAGCTGGCCACTGCCGAGAAAGACGACAAGGTTGGCGGAAAAGGCGCCCAGCAGGACGCCCGGCCAGACGCTGCGCCCGACCAGCAGCAAGGCGGCCAGCGCCATGCCCGATGGCGGCCAGACGGGCGACACATTGGTGGACTCGAACGCGAGCATCAAGCCGAGCCGCGCGGCGCCGTAGTACACCCCCGCCAGCACCAGGTTGGCCAACAAGAGCCGCATCCAACGTTTGTCTTGCACGGGACAGCTCCTCGACAGGCATGGCGCCGACCTCGGTGGCCGGCGTCGTCCCGTCAGGGTATACAAACCGGTAACACAAGGCAAGTCGAAGCGCCGTCGCCGGTGCCTGTCCCCCGTCCATGCCCCCTCCCCTGCCGCACTTTTCCCCGGCGTTGCCGCAGTTTGGCCGCCACCTCGATCAGCAGCGCCTTGCACAGACGGGCCAGATCATCGAGCGCCAGGTCAGCCGCTTGATTGCGACCGGCGTCGATTTTTCGTCCTGCCTGTCGATGTCGACAAGCTGGCCGCGTTGCTCGGCCGGGCATGACGCGGCGCTCATGCGCTGCGGCCGGCGGCACGCCAGCGGCTAGGCCGCGCCGCTGGCAGGGCGCAGCCGATCCTCGCCCATCAGCGGCAGCGTGATCGTCATGACGCTGCCGTGGCCGACGCCGGCGCTGGCCGCCGCGACGCTGCCGCCGTGCAGCTCGATCAGTTTTTTCACCAGCGCCAATCCGAGGCCGAGCCCGCCCTGCGAACGATCGAGCGCTCTCTTGCCCTGGGTGAACAAATCGAAGATGTTAGGCAGCAATTGCGCACTGATGCCGCTGCCATTGTCACGCACCGTCAGCACCGCGCCGGCGTCATCGCGCACCAGCGCGACGTCGATGACGCCGCCGGCGGCGGTAAATTTTGCGGAATTGTTGAGCAAGTTCGACATCACCTGGACCAGCCGGGTGCGGTCGCCGTCGACCCACACCGGATCGGCCGGCAGCACCACCGTCAAGCGCTGGCCGCGCGTGTCGATCAGCGGCCGGGTCTGCTCGACCGATTCTTGCACGATCTGCCGCAGATCGAGCCGCCCGCTGGCAATCGAGACCAGCCCGCGGGTCACCCGCGAGACATCGAGCAAGTCGTTGACCAGGTGCGTCATGTGCGCCACCTGGCGCGCGATCACTTCGCCGGTACGCGCCACGCGCTCGCCGGACAGCACGCCGAGCTTGAGCAGTTCAGCGCCGCTGCTGATGGGCGCGAGCGGGTTTCTCAGTTCGTGAGCGAGCATCGCCAGGAACTCATCCTTGCTGCGGTCGGCCTCGCGCAATGCCTCCTCCGCCCGCTTGCGCTCGGTGACGTCGATCGCCACCGCGTGCATCACCGCGCTGCCATCGGCGGCAATGCCGATCTGGCCGCGCATGTCGACCCACAGCATCGGCGCTTCGGCGGCGCCCCTGATGCGCACGACGGCATGGTACTGGCTGCCGCTGGCAACGGCCGCCGTCACCGCCGCCCTCAGTTCGGCCACATCGTCGGCATGTACCGCCTCCCAGGCGCAGGCGATGCGGTCCCACTGGGTGCCGACAATACTGCGCAGATTGGCGGAAAAATGGATCTGGCCGGTGGCCAGGTCCCAGTCCCACACCGCCATGCGTGCCGCCACCATCCCCTGGTGGAGCCGCTCTTCGCTGCGACGGGCGACCAGTTCGGCCTGTTCGAGCTGCGACAGGTCGGTATTGGTGCCGAACCACTGCGCGATGCGGCCCTGACTGTCGCGCAGCGGCGCGACAGAGGTGAAAAAGCGCCGATAGCAGCCGTCGGCGCCGCGCAGCGAAAACGTCATCTGCGCCGGATTGCCGCTGGCAATTGCCGCCTGCCAGGCCTCGCGCACGGCCGGCAAGGTGTCGGGGTCATGCCAGGCCATCCAGCCGCTGTCCTCCATCTGCGCCGGCGCGGCGCCCGTGTAGGCGTACCAGCGATCGTTATACCAGCTGATCTTGCCGTCCGGCTCGGCAATCCAGGCGAGCTGCGGAATCGTATTTGCCAGTTCGACGAACCGCTTGCGTTCATGCAGTATGCCGCGATGCTGCAGGTACAGCCGGTCGAGCATGCGGTTGATCGAGCGCGCCAGGCCGGTCACCTCGGTGCTGCCCACCAGCTCGGCGCGCTGGTCGCTGATGCCATCCTCGCCGACGTTGCTGGCGAAATGTTCCAGCCGCCGCAGGTCGCGCGTGAGCCCGAACGCCAGCCGCGAGGCCAGCAGAAACACACTGCCGGCCAGCGCCAGCGCGATGGCGGCGATGATGGCATAGTTCGGCGCCGGATCGCTCAGCGCGGCGGCGACATGCGTCGGCTTCGCTTCCAGAATCAATCCCAGCGCGGCAAATTGCGGCGGCTGGTCGATCGCGATCGACGCCGCCGCGCCGCGCCGATCGCCGCTGGCGCGCCGGCTCAGTTGCGTCCAGTCCACCGGCGCCAGGTCGGCCAACCGCACGCTGTACATGACCGCCCCTTCCGCGCCGCTGGTGCGCGCGTAGCGCAGCAACCTGATGGCGACCAGCCGGGCGCCGTCGGCAGTACCGACCAGCAACGGCTGCTCCGTATTGGCGGCGAGCTGGCCCCGCAACCAAACCAGCTCTTCGCTGCCGAATGGGGCGGCGCCGTTGCTGGCGATCTCCTGGCCTTCAAAATCGGTCAGCATCAACTGGATCGGAATGCCGTTGATCTGTCGCATTCCCCGCAGGAATGGCGCCAGATAGGTTTCCTTGCCGGCGCTGTCGACCAGCGCGTTGGCAAGAATCGGATTGTTCGCCAACTCGCCGACGCGTGACGACAGCGCCGTCAGGTTGTTGCGCACCAGGATCGCATTGAAGGCCATCTCGCGCTGCCTCAGCAGTGCATCGGCGCTGGCGCTTTGCTGCCGGATCAGCGCGGCCGAGGCGAGCGCAACGAGGACGATCGCGCTCGCCGTCAGCACCGCGGCGGCCAGCGCGAAGCGCCGCGCCAGGCTCGCCGTGCCGAATAATCGTCGCAGCATCGCTAGTCCTTCGCCGGCACCAGCACGCCGTCCGGCCGATAGCGCGCCATCAGCAGTTCGCCGGCGCCGAGCGCTTCATGGCGCGTGGCGGTAAACGCCGGCTGATACAGCTTGACCAGGCCACGGTGCGCCGAGAGCTTTTCCAGCGAATCACGCACCGCGCTGCGCTCTGTGCTGCCGGCCAGGTTGATCGCCTTGGCCAACAGGTGCATCAGGTCATAGGCGTGGGCGACGCCGACCGGCGCCTTGATGTCCTCGATGCGGCGCACGGTGGACACCTTGGCGGCGTGGCGAAGGAAGCGCTCGACCATGGCCGGCTGCGCATTGAAAAAGCTGAACGTCTGAATCACCGAGAAATCGACCTGTTGCAGTGCCGGCCCGGCCTGCTTGACGAACTCGCCGCCGGTCACGCCCCAATGGCTCAGGATGGGAAAGCGCTGCGACGGCGGCAGCGCGGCCACTTCGCGCACCAGGATGGCCGCTTCGTCGTCGTTCGCCACCAGCACGACGGCCTGGGCGCCGGCCGCCAGCAGCGCCTTGTAATGCTCGACCAGGGAGGTGTCGCGCCAGTTGTACCAGGCGGTGCGCACCACCTTCATGTCGCGTGCGTTGGCCATGAAACTGTCGGCGGCGGCAAGATTGCTGCGCCCCCAGGATGTGTTGGTCAACAATAGCCCGACCTTTTTCAGTCCGCGCTTGCGCGCGGCACCGAGCAAGGTCGGCATCGCCAGACTGTCGCGCAAGGACAGGCGAAATACGTAGTTCGGGTGCATGCCGTTGTCGACAATGGCGTCCGCCGATGACCAGGGCGCCAGGAACAGCGTCCCGGTTTCCTTTATTTTGGGCAGTTGCTCGATCACGACCGGGCTGAAACGTCCGCCGAACACGGCCACCAGGTCGGGCATCGCCGCGAACTGTGCAATATTGCGGATGCCGCGCGCCGGAATCGACCGGTGATCCTTGAGCACGAGTTCGAGCTTGCGGCCGTGCAAGACCCCGCCGCCCGCGTTGATCTCGTCGATCGCGCTGCGCACGCCGAGCTCGACCGCTTGGGCCGACGTGCTGTTTTCCAGTTCGAACTCGGCATCGATGCCGACCCGGACCGGTGCGCGCTCGGCCGCCTCGGCGCCAGCGACCGCCAGCATGGCGATCCAGCAGCAGATGATTGCGCCGATACGCGCGCCGCGAAACGACGAAGCGAATGTCTTCATGTTGATGTGCGCAATATAAAAAGCAATATTTTACCCGTTCTCTCCCGTGCACGGCTGACGGTTGCCATTGCCCACCTGCGCGCGAGCCGCTCGGCGGGCCCCGTGGAACGGGCCTGCCATTTCCTCCAAATCAATTGATTAGGCAGGACGCCGGCGATTCAGGCGGCGCCATGCGCAGCCCATCTGATTGGTGGCGATGAAGCCTCGGATGGCGGCAGTCGAAGGCAACCGCAAGCTCAGCGCCTGCAACGGCAGCGGCATGGCGCTGGCGCGCGCGCCACTGGCGCGGCCGCTCGCACTACAGGCAGGCGGCCTGACGGGCCGCCGTGAGGTGGACCAGGCGGCGGCGACGGTGGTGCGGTGCACGTGACAGCGGCGTCGTGATCCTGATTGCCGCAACACGGTGGCGCCGAGGCGACTGCCATCGTCGCCTGCGTAGCGTCTGCGGGCGCGTCAGTCCAAGGCGCCGGTAAGCGCCGCGCAGCAAGCGGACCAATCAACTGCCAAGGTAGGCGCCGCCATTGACGTGACTTACTTGTCCCGTGATGAAACGGGCGCCGTCGCCGACAAGCCACAGCACGGCATCTGCCACTTCCGCGGGCGTGCCGTTGCGGCCAAGCAGGGTATGGCGGGTTGCATGATGCCCCGGCGTGCCGGATGAACTCGAGGTGGCCCGCTGCGTATCGATCATGCCGGGCGCAACACAATTGACGGTGATGCCGTCGGCCCCGAGGTCGTTGGCGAGCGCTTTGGTCATCCCCACCAGGCCAGCCTTGGCGGTAATGACATGCACCCGGTGCTCGGCGCCGGTGTGCGCCGTCAGGCCACCGATGTTGACGATCGTGCCCTGTCCGGATTTTTTCCGCAGCGCCAATGCCGCCTGGCTGCAGTGAAACGTGCCGTCGAGCACGACGCCGAGCGTGGCGTGCCACTGCGCTACAGACAGTTCGGAAAACTCGACCTCCTTGCGGATCGCCGCGTTATTGATGAGGATGTCCAGCCTGCCCCACGCGGCGTCGATCGTCGAGACCATGTTCTCGACCGCCTCCCGGTCGGTGACATCGGCCATACACAAGATGGCGGCGCCCCCCTGGCGCTTGATGTCATCGACGACGGCCTGCCCCTCGGCCACGGATTGGCGCACGTTGACGGCGACCGCGACCCCTTGCCTTGCGAGCCGCAGTGCAATTTCGCGGCCGATATTGCGGCCGGCGCCTGTAACCTCGTAATGATCCGGATAGATGGCGTTACCAACCCGGCACGACACCTCGATGCCGATGACCAGGGCATCGATCATCTCGCGGCCTGTCGCGCCGATGTGTTCGCCGAGAGCCAGCACCGCCGATGCGACCGGGCCGGCAGGGTGAATGATGGTCTTCAGGTGGGTATCGTCGAAGTCGAATGTGTGCGAGCTGATGCCGTTGATCATCGCCGCGTTGGCGATGTCGACCCGCTCCTTGCGGCCCAGAATTGCTGCCTGGGGTGCCGGCGACAGCTCCGCGACCGCAGCAAGCGCCGCCTGTCCCATCCCCTGGAGGGTGATTCACGGTAAACCGGGCGAGCAGCTCTGTGATAGCGGGAGCGTTCTGATCGGCTTTGACGGAGGTATTACGTGCGATATTACGTTATAACGGCTTCGACGGTGCTGTCAAGCGACATTGCCGCGTTGGCGGTGAGGTGCAACCTGGTGACGACCAGGAAGGCAGACGGCGTCCGCTAGGCAGGCAGCTCCATGCGCCGCCACTGGCGCAGGCCCGCCGCGACCAGCACGACGGACAGGCCGGCCAGCGCGGCGAGCTCGATGCGTACCTCGTGAAGGGACGCGCCCATCTGGTTGGTGGCGATGAATCCCTGGATCGCCGCGGTCGAGGGCAGCAGCCAGCTGGCCGCCTGCAGCGGCACCGGGATGGCGCTGGTCGGCCAGCTCAGTCCGGACAAGAACATGATCGGCATCGAGGTGGCGACGAGCAGCTGGATGCTGCGCTCGCGGGTGCGGAAGAACGTCCCGATCAGGATGCCGAGGGCGGCCACCGCGTATGCATACAGCACCGTCAGCACGACCGTGCCGGCCAGGTTGCCGCCGCGCGGATAATCCTGCCACCAGAATACAAAACCGAAAAAATACATCGCATTCAAGGCGACAACCAGCGCGAACGCGTTGAGTGCGCCGAAATACGACGCCGCGTTCGGCGCGTACGGAAACGATCCCGCGCTCGCCCAGCTGCCGAACAGCAGGCCGATGCCGAGCAAGAAGGTCTGCTGCATGACCAGTACGACCACGCCCGGCACGATGTACGATGCGTACCCCTCGCGCACGTTAAACAGCGGCAGCGCCTCGATGCCCAGCGGCTGGCGCAGCGCCGCGGCCTGCGCCGCCGACGGCGTGGCCGCGCCCAGGCGCCTGATTTCGATGCCGGCCGAAACGGTGCCGGCCACCTCGGCAAGCGCGTTCAGCACCACCTTGTTCAACAGGGGATAGGAGCCGTTGCCGCTCACTTCGACTTCCGGCTGCGCGCCGGCCAGCACCTTGCGGCTGAAATCGGCGGGGATGAACAGGGCGCCGGCGGCGTCGCCTCGCCATATCGATTCCTGCGCATCCTCGGGGCGCGTGGTGACGCGCACCACGTCGATGCCGGGATGCGCCCCGGCGTAGCGGATCAGCTGGCGCGACAGGGCCGAATTGTCCTGGTCGACGACCGCCACCGGCACGCCGCGCACCGACTCGGCGCTGTAGGGCAGCGGATAGAAAAATGAATAGACGATGCCGGAGATGAAAAACAGCAGCAGCGCCGCCTTGTCGCCGAAAATCGATTTCCACGTCAGCGCGAACGCGCGCGCGCCGTTCACAGCTTGCCCCAGGTGTCGGGCTGCCTGGCGCGGCTGGCCAGGCGAAGGTAGGCGGCGGCGCCGAAGCCGACCGTAAACAACAACAGCAGCGCCACCGGAGCGATGCCGAAGCGCAGCGGCGCGCCGGCCATCCAGGTGTTGTTCATCAACGGAAGGTAGTGCGTCAGCGGCAGCGCATCGGCCCAGATGCGCGCGCCGAGGGGCATGGCCAGCATCGGAAACCCCTGCCCCGAAAACGCGAACGCGGGCGCGGTCACAAAGGCGCAGATCGACAGCGCCGAGCGCAGCGACGCGGTGGCGGCGACGATGAACGCGCCCATCGCCAGGTAGGCGCTGACGAAGCAGGCGGTGCCGAGCATCAGGGCGAGCACGCTGCCCAGGATCGGCCATCCGAGGATCACGCCAAACAGCAGCACCAGCAGCAGCGCGTGCACGATGAAGGCGCCGAACGGGATCAGCAGCTTGCCCAGCAAGGCCGCGCCCAGCTTGCCGTCGGCGGCGGCCAGCCATTCGGTCACGGTGGCCGCCCGCAACTCGCGGCCGATGGCGGTCACCGCCGCCAGGGTGACGAAAATATGCATCAGGCTGAAGATCACCGGCAGCGCCAGCGACGGCAGGTAGCTGCCGTTTTCGTTGAACAGCGCCGCCGTCCGGGTTCGCACGGGCTCGTACTGTTGCCTTGCCAGGATGGTGGCGGCGCCGCGCCTGGTGTGCGCCTGCACTTCGATGCCGGCCGACAGCGTCGACACCACGGCGCGCACGTCGCGCGTCATGGCGCCCGTGTGCGCCGCGAACTGGGCGTTGTAGGCCCACTGCACTTTGGCGCTGCCGCCGGCCTGGATGGTCTTCTGCAGACCGGCGGGGATCGATACCATGCCAAACGCCTTGCGCTCGCGGATCAGGCGCAACGCCTCGGCGTCGCTGTCGGCCGCCCGCACCACCCGCAGGCCGGGCGAGGCGTCGAGCATGCGCACCAGGCTGCGCGACATCGCCGAATGATCGAGGTCGCGCACGATCAGCGGCAGGTCGCGCGCCACGCCGGCGGCAAATATCCACCACGTCAGCAGGTACAGCGCCAGCGGAATCGAGGTCAGCATGGCCAGGTCCCACGGGTCGGCGCGCAGGCGCCGCCACTCGCGCCGCAGCGACGACGAGATGGCGTTGGCGGCGCGCGTCATCGGCACATGCTCAGCGCTCGAACACGACCGTCATGCCCGGCCGCAGCCCCGGCACCGGCGCGGTCGGGCGCAGCCGCACCTCGAAGGTGCGCAGGTCGGTGCCGCCCGGACGCGCGGCGCGCCAGGTGGCGAACGCCGGCAGCGCCGACACCAGCGTGACCTTGAACTGCGCCTTGACGTTGAGCGCCGGGATGCTGGCCTGATGCAGCGTGTCCTTGGCGTAGGGCTGAAATTCGTCTTCCCGCACCGCCACCACCGCCCACACGTCGGCCAGGTCGACCAGCGTGATGACCGGGAAGCCCTGCGGCGCCAGCTCGCCGGCCTGGATCGCCACCTTGGTCACCTCGCCGGCGGCCGGCGCCATGATGCGCGTCTCGGCCAGCGCGGCGTCGGTCTCGGCCACCACGCCGGCCACCTGGCGCACCTGCGCCGCGGCGGCCAGCTTGTCCTCCGGCCTGGCGCCCTGGCGCGCCAGGTCGTACTGCGCGCGGGCGGCGGTGGCCAGTTCGTCGGCCGAGCGCGCCTGCGCTTCGGCCTCGTCGCGCTTCTGGCGCGCGATCACCCCTTCGGCGTACATCGCCTGGACGCGCTGGAACGTCACGCGGGCCAGCTTGGCGCCCGACTGCGCGCGCTCCCAGTTGGCGCGCGCGGCGACCAGCTCCTGCGGCCGCGCGCCGGCCTGCGCCTTCTGGTTGGCGGCGCCGGCGGCGTCGCGCGCGGCGGCCGCCTGCGCCACCTTGGCGCGCACTTCCGGGCTGTCCAGTTCGAACAGCAGGTCGCCGCGCTTGACCGCCTGCCCCAGCTGCACGTGGACCTGGCCGACCCGCCCCGGCACCTTCGACGACACGTTCACTTCCTGCGCCTCGATCTGGCCCTGGACCGGATCATGGACCGGCCGGAACGCCTGGTAGACGCCCCATCCGAGCAAGGCGATGACGACGACGGCGGCGGCGCCGCCCAGCAGGCGACGGGTGGCGGGTTTGGCCATGGGTTCAGTCTTTCGTGAGGTCGACGGTGTGGGTTGCGGTGCGTGCCAGCGCGGCCAGCCGCTCCGGCTCGCCCGTGGTGCCGAGCAGCTTGGCCAGCGCGACGACGTACTCGTAGGCCGCCTGGGCGCGCTCGAGCGACACCTTGGTGAAGTTGAGCGAGGCGTCGGCGACGTCGGTGGAGGTGGCCTGGCCGTTCTTGAACGACACCTGCGCCAGGCGCCGCGTCTCTTGCGCCAGTTCGATCGTCGAGCCCATCGCCAGGTAGCGCTGGCGGGCGTCTTCCATCGCGCGCCACTGGCTCTCGGCCAGCGTCGGGATGTCGCGCCCGGCCTGCTCGGCGGCGACCTCGACGCGCTGCTGCTCGAGGCGGGCTGCGGCGCTCATCTTGGCGCGGTCGATGCGGTCGATCAGCGGTACGCTGACCGACACGCCGACGAGCCAGTTGGCGCGCGCCGAGCTGCCGCGGTTCAGGTTGTAGTTGGCGACGCCGATGACGGTGGGGCTGAAGGCGCCGCCCTGCAGCTGCACGGCGCCGGCGGCCTGGCGGCGCTTGCCGTCGATCTGCTTCCACGCCGCGTTCGACGCCATCGCCGCGTCGACGAACGAGGCCAGCGAACCGGCCGGCTGGTCATGGACGAACAGCGGCGTGGTGGCGCTGACGGCGTCCGCTGCGCCGAGCAGGCGGCGCAGCGCCAGCTGCGCGATCTCGAGGTCGCTGACGGCCTTCGACGCTTCGCGGCTGGCGTTGTCGACGGCGACATCGGCTTTCAGCCGCTCGACCTTGGCGATCATGCCGGCGCGCTCCATCTTGACGGCGTCGCCCTGGTGCTCCTTTGCCAGCCGCGCGGCGTCGGCGCGCAGGTGCGACGCCTGGCGCGCCAGCTGCACCGTGAAATAGCGCTGCGCCAGCAACGTCGCCGCCTCGTCCTGTTCCTTGCGCACGCCGGCGCCGGCTTCGTCGGCGCGGCCGGCGGCGATCTGCTTGACCGCCTGCAGGCGCCCGCCGGTGTAGAGCGGCCAGATCGACGCCACGCCCAGCGAGCGGACGTCGAACACGCGGTCGACGTCGAGGGTGCTCGGGATGTCGGGCAGCGTCAGGCCCGGCAGCGGCGGCAGCAGGTCCAGCACCGGGTTGCCCGCCTGCGCCAGGTTGCTGGTGTCGACGCTGAGGGTGGTCGAGACGCGGCCGGCGAAGCCGGACAGGCGCAGGTCGGGGCCGTCGATGCGGCGCACCGCCTCGGCCTGCAGCGTCTTCGCCTGAAAATCGAGATTGGCGCCGTTGATCGCGCCCGAGCTGGCCTTGAGCTGGCGCAGCGCTGCGGCGTAGTCGACCGCGGTGCCGCCCTGCGCGCACTGGGCCGCCATCAGCAAAGCGGCGGCCGCAACCGGCCGGACATGAAAAAACGTTACTCGCACGGCGCACTCCGCTACAGCCTGGTGGATAGGAAATACGTCAACGCCGCCCTGTCGTCGGAGAAAAACATATCATTTTGCAAAAATATCGCGTTTCTCGTATTGACGCATTCTTATGCCGCCTGCATGCCCATCGACCAGTCCTGCGCGCGCAGCTGCCCCACGGCCCAGGCGGCGCTGGCCGACAACGGCCACTGCGCGCGATGGATCAGCCACAGGCTGTCGACCACCGGCGGCAGCGCACTGGCGACGCGGATCGCGCGCTGGTCGGCGTAGGCGGCGACGGCGAACCGCGGCAGCACGGCGAACCCCAGGCCGCGCGCCACCGGGTCGAGGATGGTGCCGATCTGGTTGGTAAAACCACGCACCGGCAGCTCGTCGATGTTATGGCCGGGATGCGCGCGCGCCAGCAGCCGGCGCCCCATGTCGCGGCCGTCCGGATGGTCGATGTAGCCGAGCGCGGCCAGCGCCGGCCAGCTGTCGTCGGCTGCCGCCGCCGGCATCACCAGGCACAGGCTTTCGCGCGCGAACAGGTCGGCCGACAATCGCTCGTCGTCCATCCGCTGGCTGACGATGCCCAGTTCGGCCCGTCCCGCCAGCACGGCGGCGATGATGTCGGCGGTGGGCGCGGCGCGGTAGCTGACCATCAGGCCCGGATGCTGCTGCTGCAGCGCCAGCAGCCGCGGGTACAGGATCAGGCCGATGCTGCCCGGGCTGGCGATGGCGACCGGGCCGGCATGCGGATCCTGGCCGGCCAGCGCCGCCTGCAGGCGCTGGTGGGCGGTGGCCGCCGCGCGCGCGTGCTCGAGCACCTTGACGCCGGCCGGCGTCAGTTCGAGCTGGCGCGTGCGCCGGATCAGCAACGGCCCGCATTCGGCCTCGAGGCGCTGCAGGTGCTGGCTGACCGCCGCCTGGGTCAGGTCGAGCAGCGCTGCCGCGCGGGTGAAGCTGCCGCTCTCGCACACCGCCACCAAGGAACGCAACCAGGCCGGATTGAGCGGTTTAATCATAAGAATAATTTATGGAATCGATTATTAAACGCGGCTTCCCATTATAGGCTCATCGGCCTACAGTAGTATCTTTTCCAGCAGGAGCAGACATGACCTACCCACGCAACTTTTCCCACATCGGCATTACCGTCACGGACCTGGACGCCGCCGTGAAGTTCTATTCGGAAGTGCTCGGCTGGTACGTGATCATGCCGCCGACCACCATCAAGGAAGACGCGTCGGCGATCGGCGTGATGTGCACCGACGTCTTCGGGCCGGCATGGAATTCGTTTCGCATCGCCCACATGTCGACGGGCGACCGCGTCGGTGTCGAGATGTTCGAGTTTGCCAACGGCGAGCGGCGCGAAAACAACTTCGAGTTCTGGAAGACGGGCGTGTTCCACTTCTGCGTGCAGGACCCCGACGTCGAAGCACTGGCCGCGCGCATCGTCGCCGCCGGCGGCAAGCAGCGCATGCCGGTGCGCTACTACTACCCGGGCGAAAAGCCATACCGCATGGTCTACATGGAAGACCCGTTCGGCAACATCCTCGAAATTTACAGCCACAGCTACGAGCTGACGTACGGCGCCGGCGCCTACCAGGCGGCCGCCTAAGCCACGGGGCTCAGGGGGCGATGCCCTGCGCGCGGCGGGCAAAGCCGCTGCGCGCAGGGCATCGCCCCGCACCCTGGCTGAGCCTGCCCGTCGAGATCAGACCACGCCGGTGGTGCGCCCGTTTGAACAATCGCATGCCGGTGTGGTGCCGCGGCCGCAGAATGCAGGCATACGCAGGTCCGAACGGCCGCGGCCTGCCGTACTCCGACACGTGGATGACCGCCAGCGACGTCGGCAGCGGCGCCTTGCTCGTGCTGTTCGGCCTGCTGTCGCTGTCGCGCGACGCCGGCTGGGCGCGCTGGGCGGCGGCGACGACCGGGTTGTGGCTGCTGTTCGCGCCGCTGCTGTTCTGGACCGGCAGCGCCGCCGCCTATGCCAACGATCGCGCGGGCCGCCAAGCATTGCCTCCAGAGCTGCCACGTGTTGAGCAGCGCCACGAACCCGAATCCTGCCAGTGCGGCCAATGCGGCAAGGACCTGGTCAAGATTGGCGAAGACATCAGCGAACAACTGGATGTGGAACCGGCGCGCTTCTTCGTGCACCGCCACATCCGCCCGC
>NZ_PDOC01000031.1 GCF_002760655.1 Massilia eurypsychrophila
GGCGCCAGCGCCCGCCGCCGCCGCCGCCGCCGCCGCCGCCGCCGCCGCCGCCGCCGCTGCGCCCGCCGCCGCACCTGCTGCCGCCGGCGCCACCAGCACCGTCGAAGTGAAGGTGCCCGACATCGGCGACTTCAAGGAAGTCGAAGTCATCGACCTGATGGTCAAGCCAGGCGACACGATCAAGGTCGACCAGTCGCTGATCACGGTTGAATCGGACAAGGCCAGCATGGAGATCCCGTCGTCGCACGCCGGCGTAGTCAAGGAAATGAAGGTCAAGGTCGGCGACAAGGTCGCAATGGGATCGATCGTATTGGTGATCGAGAGCGCCGGCGCCGGCGCACCTGCTGCCGCGGCGCCTGCTGCTGCTCCGGCACCAGCGGCCGCCGCTCCGGCACCCGCCGCGGCGCCGGCTGCAGCTACAGCGGCGCCAGCACCGGCCGCTTCCTCTGCCGCGCAAGTCGATGCGTCGAAGGCGCACGCGTCGCCATCGATCCGCAAGTTTGCCCGCGAGCTCGGTGTGAATCTTGGCCTGGTCGGCGGCAGCGGTCCGAAAGGCCGCATCACGCAGGAAGACGTGCAGAAGTTCGTCAAGGGCGTGCTGGCCGAATCGGCGTCGCCATCTGCCAAGCCGGCTGTGGGCGGGGGCACCGGGGTCGGTCTCGACCTGCTGCCATGGCCGTCGCTCGACTTCAGCAAGTTCGGCCCGACCGAACTGCTGCCGCTGTCGCGCATCAAGAAGATCAGCGGCCCGAACCTGCATCGCAACTGGGTGATGATCCCGCACGTGACGACCTTCGACGAAGCGGACGTCACCGACCTGGAGCAGTTCCGCGTCGATTCGAACGCCGCGCTGGCCAAGCAGAAGTCGGCCGTCAAGCTGACCATGCTTGCCTTTGTGATCAAGGCAAGCGTCGCTGCGCTCAAGAAGTTTCCACAGTTCAACGCGTCGCTCAGCGGAGATGGCGCAAGTCTGATCCTGAAGCAGTATTACAACATCGGCTTTGCGGCCGATACCCCGAACGGCCTGATGGTCCCGGTGGTCAAGGATGCGGACAAGAAGACGGTATCGCAGATCGCCACCGAAATGGGCGAGCTGTCGGCCCAGGCGCGCGACGGCAAGCTGAGCCCGGCGAACATGCAGGGCGCAACCTTCACCATCTCGTCGCTGGGCGGCATTGGCGGCACGGGGTTCACGCCGATCATCAATGCACCGGAGCTGGCGATCCTCGGCCTGTCGAAGTCGGCCATGAAGCCGGTATGGGACGGCAAGGCCTTCCAGCCGCGCCTGATGCTGCCGCTGTCGCTGTCGTACGACCACCGGGTGATCGATGGCGCCGGCGCTGCACGCTTCGCCGCCTACCTGGCCGAGGTGCTGGCCGACCTGCGCAAAACCCTGCTGTGATTGGAGCGCATGATGAGCACAATTGAAGTGAAGGTCCCGAACATCGGCGACTTCAAGGAAGTGGAAGTAATCGAAGTGATGGTCAAGCCGGGCGACACGATCAAGGTCGACCAGTCGCTGATCACGGTCGAATCGGACAAGGCCAGCATGGAGATCCCGGCCAGCCACGCCGGCGTGGTGAAGGAAGTGAAGGTCAACGTCGGCGACAAGGTGGCCGAAGGCTCGCTGCTGCTGGTGCTGGAAGAAGGCGCAAGCGCAGGTGGAGGCACGGCTGCGCCGGCTGCCGCCGCGGTCAGTCCGCCGGCCACCGCCGGCGCCCCGGCGCCAACGTCGAACACCGAATCGTACGCTCCGGCTGCACCTGCGCCGGCTGCCGCCAAGGCGGCAACGCCGGCGCCGAATGCGGGCAGCTACGCCGGCAAGGTCGACGTCGAATGCGAGATGATGGTGCTCGGCGCCGGCCCTGGCGGTTATTCGGCGGCGTTCCGTTCGGCCGACCTGGGCATGGACACGGTGCTGATCGAGCGCTATGCCACGCTGGGCGGCGTGTGCCTGAACGTTGGCTGCATTCCGTCGAAGGCGCTGCTGCATGTGGCGGCCATGATCGATGAAGCGGCGTCGATGGCCAAGCACGGCGTCACGTTCGCCCAGCCGAACGTCGACATCGACGGCCTGCGCGCGTACAAGGATACAGTGGTCGGCAAGATGACCGGCGGCCTGGCCGGCATGGCCAAGGCGCGCAAGGTCAATGTGGTGCAGGGCGTCGGCCAGTTCGTCAGCCCGAACCATATCGAAGTGACCGCGGGCGACGGCAGCAAGAAGGTCATCGGTTTCAAGAAGGCGATCATCGCCGCCGGTTCTTCGGTGGTGAAGCTGCCGTTCGTGCCGGAAGATCCGCGCATCGTCGATTCGACCGGCGCGCTGGAGCTGCGTGGCATTCCAAAGAAGATGCTGGTCATCGGAGGCGGCATCATCGGCCTCGAGATGGCGCACGTGTACTCCACGCTGGGCGCGCGCATCGACGTCGTCGAGATGATGGATGGCCTGATGCAGGGCCCGGACCGCGACATGGTCAAGGTCTGGCAGAAGTTCAACGAGCACCGCTTCGACAAGATCATGACCAAGACCAAGACGGTGGGCGTGGAAGCGCTGGCCGAAGGAATCAAGGTCAGCTTCGAAGCGGCGGAGGCGGGGGCTGCGGCGCCGGAGCCGCAGTTGTACGACATGGTGCTGGTGGCGGTCGGGCGCAGCCCGAACGGCGGCAAGATCGCGGCCGACAAGGCCGGCGTGACGGTGACTGAGCGCGGCTTCATTGCGGTCGATGGCCAGATGCGCACCAACGTGCCGCACATTTTCGCCATCGGCGACCTGGTGGGCCAGCCGATGCTGGCGCACAAGGCGGTGCATGAGGCGCACGTCGCGGCAGAAGCGGCGCACGGCGAGAAGTCCTTCTTCGACGTGAAGGTGATCCCGTCGGTGGCGTACACCGATCCGGAAGTGGCGTGGGTCGGCATCACCGAAGAAGAAGCGAAGGCGAAGGGCATCAAGCTGGAGAAGGGGCACTTCCCGTGGGCGGCGAGCGGGCGCGCGGTGGCCAATGGCCGCGACGAAGGCTTCACCAAGCTGCTGTTCGACGCCGAGACGCACCGCATCGTCGGCGGCGGCATCGTCGGCACGCACGCCGGCGACATGATCGGCGAGATCGCGCTGGCAATCGAGATGGGCGCCGACGGCGTCGATATCGGCAAGACGATCCACCCGCACCCGACGCTGGGGGAATCGATCGGCATGGCGGCCGAAGTGTACGAAGGCGTGTGCACCGATCTGCCGCCGCCGCGCAAGCGCTAAGTTCGGCGCAAGTGCAAAAAAAGCCGGGACGCGTCCCGGCTTTTCTATTTACAGACGGCGTCCTTACCCATCGACGCGGGGGGCGATGTCCAGCAGCGCCGCGGGTTGTCTGACCTGGCTGAGCCACTCCAGCGCCGCGTCGGCCTCGAGGGGGCCGGCCAAAAGGTAACCCTGGAACGCGGTGCAGTCTACGTCGAGCAGGAATTTTGCCTGTTCAATGCGCTCGACCCCTTCGGCCGTCACGTTCAGCCGCAGCTCGTGCGCCAGCGCCACCACCGCACGCGTGACGGCATTCGCATCCGGGTGGTGCGGAATTTCGTGCAAAAAGCTTTGGTCGAGTTTCAAGGATGTGACCGGCAACGAGCGCAAGTAACTGAGCGACGAATAGCCAGTGCCGAAATCGTCGAGCACAATCGAAAAGCCCTGCGAGCGCAGCGACTCGAGTACGCCGCTGCGGCTGCGGTCGGCCTCGATTGCTTCGTGTTCGGTCAGTTCGAGCGCGATGTCGGCCGGCGCCAGTGAAAATTGTTCCAGGTTGGTCGCAATCGCGCTGAGGTAATCGGGCCGCAGAAGTTCCGGGGCGCAGGTATTGATGGCGATGTTTATCTGGCCTATTCCGGCCGACCGCCAGCGATGCAGCTGGCGACACGACTCGCTGAACACCCATTTGCCGATATCGGCAATCAGGCCTTTTTCTTTTGCCAGCTCGATCACCTCGTTTACCGGATAGGCGGCCAACGGCGAATTCGGCAGCCGCAGCAGCGCTTCCATGGCGATGGTGCTGCCCGACCGCATGTCGACGATCGGCTGGTAGACGAGGGCAAAGGACTTTTCGCGCGTGATGCGGCGCAGTTCGGCCAGGTCGCTGTTGCGCTGGTGTGCAGCGCAATCGAGCGCCGGCGTGAAGTAGTGGAAGCAGTTGCGCCCCTCCGCCTTGGCCTGATACAGGGCCAGGTCGGCCTTCTTCGATAGCTCGTCCGAATCAATGGCGTCGGACGGATAAACCGCAATGCCGATGCTGGCGCTGATGTGGACTTCGCGCCCGGCAATCAAGAATGGCTTCGACAGCACATCGAGCAATTTTTCCGCGACCACACCGCCGGCAGTATCGGCGCCCGGGCTTAACTGCAGCATGGCGAACTCGTCGCCGCCGAGCCTGGCAACGACATCGCTTCCACGCCTGGTCTTGTCGATCCGGGCAGCCGCTTCGTGCAGCACGCGGTCGCCGGCATCGTGTCCCAGTGTATCGTTGACCTCCTTGAAGCGGTCGAGGTCAATGAGCAGCAACTGCAGAGTCTGGCGGTTGCGCGACGCGAGCGCGATCATTTCCTCGCGGTGGCGCTCGAACGTGGCGCGGTTTGACAGGCCGGTCAGGGTATCCATGGTTGCCAGGCGGCGCATCTCGTCGTCGGCCCGTTTCTGGTCGGTGATATCGCGCAGGATTTTCAGATAGCCGACCACTTGATCGGTGTAGTCGCGAATCGGGGTGAGGATGCCGTCCGCCCAGAAACGGCTGCCGCTCTTGCGGGTGTGCCAGCGGAAATCGACGGCGCGTCCGGAGCGGGTGGCCACTTCCCGTTCACGCTGCGGTACCTCGGCGGCGATATCCTCGGGTGTGAACACCGCGGCAATGTTACTGCCAATCATTTCATCAGCCGAGAAGCCGAAGATTGAGGTCGCGCCGGCGCCCCAGCTGGTGACGGTGCCGTCGAGATTGGTAGTCATGAGGGCGAAATCGGACACGGTCCCGTACAGGTGCCGGACCAATAGCCCAGGATCGAGGGAATGCATATAAGATCGACGGTAGCTGGGGAGGGTTTCGTGGTCCGACTCCGCCAGTTGTCGCAAGTTCAACACACGGCGAAATTAGCGCAGGGCGCTGCGGTAGAACAGGTCGAGCCGCTTTTCGAGCGCAGCCAATTCCTCTTCGCGCGTCTCGACTCCTGGGGCGAACAGCATGCGTGAGTAGAAGTCGCCGATGACGCAATTGAGCAGGTGCACCGGCAGCAGCGTGACGTCGACGTCGTCGCGCAGTTGCGCGCGGATGTCGGGGCGCTCGAAAAAACGCGTCAGCATGTCGCGCGTCTGCTTCGGACCAGCCTCGTAAAACGTCTGCGCCAGCTCGATGTTGCCCGGCGCGTCGGCAATCACCATGCGCGCCATGCTCAGCGCTTCGGGCGCCATCACCAGGTCGAGGAAGTGGGCGCCGAAATCGCTGACGATCTGCTTGAGCGGGCGCTGGTCGGCGTCCATGTCGTGCGTGTTGAAGAAACGCTCGCGGTTGGCCACCAGCACCGCATTGAGCAGGCCGGCCTTGCCGCCGAACTTGACGTAGATGGTGCGCACCGCCACATGCGCTTCGCGCGCCAGCATCTCCAGGCTGACCTGGCGGTAGCCGTGCTTGAGGAACAGGCGTCCCGCGGTGTGGATCAGGTCGTGCAGGCGCGCCTCGCGCTCGCTGCTGCGGGGACGGCCGGCGCATTTCGGACAAGACGATGTACTTGCGTCGTTGGAATCGGTATTCATGGTCAAACTGTAGCCCAAGTTAAAATGAAATGCAATCGTTTCATTTCTTGACTTGCCAAAAAATCTGTCGAATAATGCGCTACCGCCTTTTCATTTTTCTATTCGGAGTTGTTCCATGTCAGCCACTTCCACCAAGCCCGAGCCAACGCCGCTAGTCGTCGTCGATTCCGCCGCCGCTCCCGCCGGCACGCCGCCGAACCGGCGCCTGATCGGCATCGTGGTGGTGATCGCGCTGATTGCAGTGGGCATCGGCGGGCGCATGTGGTACAGCAGCCATTATTTTGTCGAGACCGAGAATGCCTACGTGTCCGGTCACGTGCACCCGGTGTCGTCGCGTGTGGCCGGCGTCGTCACGCGCGTGGTGGTCGAGGATAACCAGCGCGTCAAGGCCGGCGACGTCATCGCCGAACTCGACCCGGCCGACCAGCGCGTCAAGGTCGAGCAGATCGAGGCGCAGATCGCCAGCGCCGAGCAGCAGGTGCTGCAGGCCGAGGCGACCATTGCCCAGGTCAAGGCGCAGGCCAGCGGCGCGCAGGCGCAGGTGGCGCAGTCGCAGGCGCAGCTGCAGCGCACCAGGCAGGACGCCGACCGTTACGGCCAGCTGTACAACACGCAGATGAAGGCCGTCTCGAAGGCCGAACTCGATGCGGCCAACGCCGCCCGCGCCGGCGCCACCGCCGACCTGGCCGCGCGCCGCGACAACGTGCTCGCCGCGCAGGCGCAGATCACCGCCGCCGGGTCCGGGCGCGATGTGCTCAAGGCCCAGGTCAAGGTGCTGCAGACGCAGCTCAAGGACGCGCGCCAGCAGCTGGCCTACAACCAGATCATCGCGCCCGTGGCCGGGCGAATCGGCAAGCGCAGCGTGGAAGTTGGCGCGCGCGTCCAGCCTGGCCAGCAGCTTGCCGCGATCGTGCAGGACGAGGTATGGATTACCGCGAACTTCAAAGAGACCCAGCTGGCCGGCATCGTGCCCGGACAAGCTGTACACGTGGTCGTCGACGCCATGCCGGACCATCCGCTGGTCGGGCGCGTCGACAGCTTCTCGCCGGCGTCGGGCAACCAGTTCGCGCTGCTGCCGGCCGATAACGCGACCGGTAACTTCACCAAGGTGGTCCAGCGCGTGCCGGTGAAAATCGTGCTGCTGCCGGAGGATGTGCGCCAGCTGGCCGGGCGTCTGGTGCCGGGCATGTCGGCGCTGGCCGAAATCGAATTGCGCCAGAAAGCGGCGCCGGCAGCCCACGCGGCCGCGCCGGTCGCAGCCGCCACCCGCTAAGCGGAAACCCATGAGCAGCACAACCTACAAAGCGCCGGCCGCCGTTGCCGAGCAGGTCGACATGCGCACGTGGATTGCGGTCGCCGCCGGCATGCTCGGCGCCTTCATGGCGGTGCTCGACATCCAGATCACCAACTCGTCGCTGAAGGACATCCTCGGCACGCTGTCGGCCACGCAGGAAGAGGGCTCGTGGATCTCGACTGCCTACCTGTGCGCCGAAATCGTCGTCATACCGCTCGCCGCGCTGCTGGTGCGCGTGTTTACCATGCGCGGCTACATGATCGGTACCACCGCCGCATTCCTGGTGTTCTCCACCTTGTGCGGCTGGGCGTGGAACCTCGAGAGCATGATCGTGTTCCGCATGCTGCAGGGCTTCACCGGCGGCGCGCTGATTCCGATGGCGATGACCCTGGTGATGGTCAAACTGCCGCCGTCGAAGCGCGCGGCCGGCATGGCCGTCTTCGGCCTGACCGCCACGCTGGCGCCGACGATGGGACCGACCCTGGGCGGCTACTTGTCCGAACTGTATGGCTGGCCGTCGATCTTCTACATCAACTGGGTGCCCGGCCTGCTGCTGATCCTCGGCGTCTGGTGGGGGCTCGACAAGGAGAAGATCGAGCTGAAACTGCTGGCGCAGGCCGACTGGATCGGCATCGCCTTCATGGCGGTGGGCCTGGGTTGCCTGACCATCTTCCTGGAAGAGGGCAATTCGAAGGACTGGTTCGATTCGAGCTTCATCATTACCTTCGCCGCGCTGGCGCTGGTGGGCATCGTCGGCTGGGTCAGTACCAGCATGGTGCGCGCCGAACCGTTCGTCAACCTGCGGCTGTACGGCGAGCGCAACTTCCTCGTCGCCACCGCGCTGTCGGCGTGCGTCGGCATGGGCCTGTACGGCGCCTCGTTCCTGCTGCCGCTGTACCTGGGCCAGATCGCCGGCTACACGCCGATGCAGATCGGCCTGGTCATCATGTGGGCCGGCCTGCCGCAGCTGCTGGTGATGCCGATCGCCGCGGCGCTGTCGTCGAAGGTCGACAACCGCATCCTGTGTTCGTTCGGGCTGGCGCTGTTTGGCATCTCGTGCCTGATGAATTCGTACATGGACTTCACCACCGGCTACGACCAGCTGATCTGGTCGCAGGTGGTGCGCGCGCTGGGCGTACCGTTCATCATGCTGACCTTGTCGAATTTCGCCATGCAGGGCATCGCGCCGCGCGACATGGCATCTGCGTCGAGCTTGTTCAACATGACGCGCAACCTCGGCGGCTCGGTCGGCATCGCCATGCTGGCCACCACGCTGACCAATCGCGAGCACTTCCACTCGGCGCGCCTGGGCGAGTCGATTTCGATCTACGCCACCGCCACCCAGCAGCGCATCGAACAGCTGACGCAGGCGTTCGTCGCCAGCGGCGTCGATGCAGTCACCGCCGGCAACCAGGCGCTCGCGGTGCTCGACCGGATCGTGCGGCGCGAGTCGTACGTGATGGCCTACAACGACGGCTTCGTGATCATGGGTTACGTGCTGCTTGGCTGTATCGCGGTGCTCTGGTTTGCCAACAAGGTCAAGTCGCCTTCCGGCGCCGGCGCCGGCGCCCACTAAACAAGATAATGAGAATGACCATGAAGAAGTCCTTTGCACCAAGCGCGCTGGCGCTGTCGATCCTGGCGCTGACAGGTTGCGCCACCGTCGGATCCGATTTTTCAGAGCCGAAGTCGGCGCAGGCGGCGGCGTACCGCCACCTGGACGCGGCCAAACTCGATAGCGCGCGCCTGCCGGCCGAGTGGTGGACCGTGTTCAACGACCCGATCCTCAACGAGCTCGAACAGGTGGCGGTGCGCGGCAACCCGGGCGTCAAGGCCAGCGCGCAGCGCCTGCTGCAGGCGCAGGCGCAGCTTGGCGTGTTCCGCGCGGCGCAGGCGCCGACGCTGAACGTCAACGCCTCGGCCGCCAATTCGCGCACCTCGGCCGAAACGTCGCAGTCGCTGGCGCTGGGCGGCCGCTCGATCAAGGGCAACAACTTCGCGCTCGGCGCCTCGCTGTCGTACGAGCTTGACCTGTGGGGCCGGGTGCAGCGCGTGGTCGAAGCGGCCGATGCGCAGGCGCTGGCGGCGCAGGACGACCGCGATGGCGTCATCGTGCTGCTGTCGGCACAGGTGGCGGCGAACTACTGGCAGCTGCGCGGGCTCGACGCCGAGATGGCGATCCTGAAAAGCGCGCTTGGCACCCGCCGCGAGTCCGAGCAGCTGGTCGAGGCGCGCTTTAACGCCGGCCTGTCGAACGAACTGGATCTGTCGCGCGCGCGGGTCGAGCGCTTTAACGCCGAAGCGGACCTGCACGAAGTGCAGCGCCAGCGCAACCTGCTCGAACACAGTCTGGCGACCCTGGCCGGCATGACGCCGTCGGCGCCGCTGATCGCGTCGATCGGCAACGCTGCCTTGCCGCAGCCGCCGGCCATTCCGGTCGGCCTGCCGGCCAGCCTGCTGTCGCAGCGGCCCGACCTGGCCGCCAGCGTGGCGCTGCTGCGTTCGGCCAATGCGCAGGTCGGCGTGGCCGAAGGCGCGTTCTATCCGTCGCTGAGCCTGACGGGCAATTTCGGCGTCGCCTCGGAGAGCCTGCGCGAGCTGGCCAGCGGCAGTGCGCGCCAGTTCTCGGTCGGCCCGCTGGCGCTGTCGCTGCCGGTATTCGACGGTGGCCGCAACAAGGCCAACCTGGCCGTGTCGCGGGCACGCTACGAGGAGGCGGTGGCCAATCACGAGGGCCGGCTGTTGACGGCGCTGCGTGAAGTGGAGGACGCGCTGTCGGACGTGCAGCAGCGCCGGCGCCAGGGCGAAGTGCAGGCGCAGGCGCAGCAGGCCGCGGCGCGCGCTTACCTGGTAGCGCAGGCGCGCTACGAGCGCGGCGTATCGAACTACCTGGACGTGACGGATGCGCAGCGCAGTTCGCTGACGGCCGATCGCGCCGCGGCGCAGATCCGCACGCAGCGCTTGCTGGCGGCGGTGGCGGTGGCGCGCGCGCTCGGCGCCGGCTGGACGCAGCAGGCGCCGCTGGCGACGATCGCGCAGGCGCCGCCGGCGCGCCAATAAGTCCGTTGTAGGGGTCTGACCCCTTACAATGGGGGCCTCGCATTCTTTTCCCCCAAAGGACCCATGAAGAATCTCCTCGCCCCGATCATCCTGATGGTCGCCGCCGGCGCTGCCGGCGCTGCCGACACCTCCGCCGCCCAACTCGATGCGATGGCCAGGCGCTTCGCGCCGGTCAACCTGACGGCCGACACGTCGGCGCTGTCGGCCGGCGACAAGGCTGCCATCGTCAAGCTGATCGAGGCGGCGAAGATCATCGACACGCTGCAGCTGCGCCAGCGCTGGGCGGACAACGAGGCACTGTGGGCGGGGTTGAACAAGGACCAGTCGGCACTGGGCAAGGCGCGCCAACGCTACTTCTGGCTCAACAAGGGGCCGTGGTCTATCATCGACGGCAACCAGTCGTTCATGCCGGCCGAATACGCCGGCATCAAGATCCCCGCCAAGAAGCCGGACGGCGCCAACTTCTATCCGGCCGGCGCCAGCAAGGCGGCTCTCGAGGCGTGGATGAACGCACTGCCGGCCAAGGACAAGGAGCAGGCGCAGTGGTTCTTCACCACCATCCGCACCGGCGCCGACGGCAAGTTCAAGACGGTGAAGTATTCGGACGAATACCGCGCCGACCTCGAGAAGCTGTCGGCCTTGCTCAAGCAAGCGGCGGCGGCGACCGATAACGCCTCGCTGAAGAAATTCCTCAACCTGCGCGCCGACGCTTTCCTGTCGAACGACTACCTGGCGTCGGACTTCGCGTGGATGGATCTCGATTCGCCGGTCGACGTCACGATCGGCCCGTACGAGACCTACAACGATGAGCTGTTCGGCTACAAGGCCGCGTTCGAAGCCTACGTCAACGTGCGCGACCCGAAGGAGACCAAGAAGCTCGACTTCTTCGGCAAGCACATGCAGGAACTGGAAGACAACCTGCCGCTCGACAAAAAGTACCGCAATCCGAAGGTGGGCGCGCTGGCGCCGATGGTGGTGGTCAACCAGGTGTACGGCGCCGGCGACGGCAACATGGGCGTGCAGACGGCCGCCTACAACCTGCCCAACGACGAGCGCATCATCAGCCAGCGCGGCTCGAAGCGCGTGATGCTCAAGAACGTGCAGGAAGCGAAATTCAAATCGACGCTAACGCCGATCGCAAAGATCGTGCTGCGCCCCGACGCCCAGAAGGACGTCGACTTCGACAGCTTCTTCACGCATATCCTCGCCCACGAGATTACCCACGGCCTGGGCCCGCACATCACCAACAACGGTGGCAAGCCGTCGACGCCGCGACAGGACCTGAAGGACACCTATTCGACCATCGAGGAAGCCAAGGCCGACGTCACCGGCTTGTGGGCGCTGACGCACATGATGGCGAAGGGCCAGCTGAAGGACACGCTGGGGCAGGGCGCACTGGCCGAGCGCAAGCTGTACAACACGTTCCTGGCGTCGGCCTTTCGCACCTTGCATTTCGGGCTGACCGATTCGCACGCGCGCGGCATGGCGATCCAGGTCAACTACCTGCTCGACGCGGGCGGCTTCATCTCGCATGGCGACGGCACCTTCGCGGTCGACTTCAAGAAGATCGGCCAGGCGGTGATGGACCTGGACCGCGAGTTCCTCACGATCGAGGCGACGGGCGACTATGCGCGCGCGAAAGCGATGATGACGAAGTACGTGGTGATCCGTCCGGACGTGCGAAAGGCGCTCGACAAGATGAAGCAGTCGGTGCCGAACGACATTCGTCCCACTTTTACAACAGCCGCCGCGCTGACGACGGCTGCGCCGGCAAAATAAGTTTTCATGCATCGCCGACAAGGGCCGCTGGCGTTTTCGCAGCGGCCCTTTGCATGGGCGCGTGCAATTGCCTCACGACGCGGGCTACCAATCTTTTCATTGTAATAATCTAATGCATATTTGTTCAGGCGCGTTATACAACATGGCTCTTTTCGTTGTGATAGAGTACCAAAAGTTGCTTTCAGGAACATCATTCCCGGCATCAGTACATGCGTTCCGCAACCCCGGAGTTCGTCCCTCTACAAGAGCATAGAATGAAAAAATCCAGCATGACAATTGGCCGGCGCCTTGGCCTCGGCTTCGGCGCGGTCTTCCTGTTGATGATCGCCCTGGTGGCGATGGCGGTCAGCCGCGTCAACAGCATCGACAACAGCCTGAGCCGTATCAACGACGTCAACAACGTCAAACAGCGCTACGCCATCAATTTTCGCGGCAGCGTGCACGACCGCGCCATCGCACTGCGCGACGTCGTGCTGGCGGCCGATGCCGGCGCCGTCGGCGTCCAGGTCGAGCTGATCAAAAAGCTGGCCGACAACTACGCCAAGTCGGCCGCGCCGCTCGACGCGCTGTTTGCCGGCGCCGTGTCGGCCGACGAGAAAGCGGCGCTGGCCGGCATCAAGGAAGTCGAACGCAAGACCCAGCCAATGATCGACAAGGTGATTGCGCTGCGGCTGGCCGACAGCACGGCCGAAGCGAGCGATCTGCTGGCCAAGCAGGCTTCGCCGGCCTTCGTCGAGTGGCTTGCCAGCGTCAACAAACTGATCGACCTCGAAGAAGCGCTGAACAAGACCGAGGCCGACAGCGCGCGCGCGGTGTCGCAATCGTTCCTGCTGTGGATGCTGGCGCTGTCGGCCGTCGCGCTCGCCGCCGGCACGGTAGCGGCCTGGTTCATCAGTCGCGGCTTGCTGCGCCAGCTCGGCGGCCAGCCCGATTACGCCGCCGCCATCGTCGGCAGCATTGCCGCCGGCGACCTGTCGATTCCGATCGACACCCGCGCCGGCGACGACTCGAGCCTGCTGTTTGCGATGCAAGGCATGCGCAACAGCCTGGTCGACATCGTCAGCCAGGTGCGCGCCGGCACTGGCACCATCAATACCGCCTCGAGCGAAATTGCCGCCGGCAACCTCGACTTGTCGGCGCGCACCGAAAGCCAGGCCGGCACGCTCGAAGAGACGGCGTCGTCGATGGAAGAACTCACCGGCACCGTGCGCCAGAATGCCGACAATGCGCGCCAGGCCAACGTGCTGGCGCTGTCGGCCTCCGAAGTGGCGGTCAAGGGCGGCGCGGTGGTGGCCCAGGTGGTCGAGACGATGGCAAGCATCAACGAGTCGTCGAAGAAAATTGTCGACATCATCGGCGTGATCGACAGCATTGCATTCCAGACCAATATCCTCGCGCTGAACGCCGCCGTCGAAGCGGCGCGCGCCGGCGAACAGGGGCGCGGCTTTGCCGTAGTCGCCAGCGAAGTGCGCAACCTGGCACAGCGCTCGGCCGCCGCGGCGCAGGAAATCAAGACGCTGATCGGCAATTCGGTCGAGCGCGTCGACGTCGGCGCCCGCCTGGTCGACCAGGCCGGCAGCACGATGCAGGAAATCGTCACCAGCGTGGCGCGCGTGACCGACATCATGGGCGAGATCGCGCTGGCCAGCCAGGAGCAGATCGCCGGCATCGAACAGGTCAACCTGGCGATCGGCGAAATGGATGAAGTGACCCAGCAAAACGCCGCGCTGGTGGAGCAGGCCGGCGCCGCCGCGACCTCGCTCAACGACGAGGCGGCGGCGCTGGCGCGGGTGGTCAGCGTGTTCAACCTGGGCGATGCAGCGGCGTCGGCGCCGGTGGCAAAGCCGGGCATGTTGCGCGCCGCCCCGGCATCGCCGCGGTCGAAGGCGCCGGCCCCGAAGCGGCTCGCGGCGGCCAGGCAGAACAGCGACGAATGGGAAACGTTTTGATGGCAGGCGAATAACACATGTTCGTTATTGGTTTTTCCACACAGAAATATATATTGATCTGAAAGGGTAAGGAGCGCTAAAGAAGTGCCGATAGGCATGTATGGTCTTCGCAAGGATACTGACATGCTCAAGCAACTTCTGATCGCCGCGCTCGCCCTCGTCGTCACCGCTGCCCCGGCGCACGCCGGCGCCAGCCTGACCGCCCAGGAAGCCCGGTGGCTCGCCGCCGCCGGACCGGTGCTGGCATATTCGCAACGCCTCAAACTCCCGATCGACATCATCGTCCAGCCGCAGGCGCGTCCGGGCGACGTGCCGTTCGCGATGGGTTACGACGGCACGCGCTGCAAGCTGGTGCTGTCGATGCGCGGCAATCCGGGCGCCGAGACGATTCTCGAGACGGTGCCGGAAGAACGCCGCGGCGTGCTGATCGAGGCGATGACGGCGCACGAAGTGGGCCATTGCTGGCGTTACGTCTACGGCGTGTGGCACGCCTTGCCGGCCGGATTTGTCGACACCGGCGAGCCGCGCGTCGGCAGCGACGCTTTGCTGGCCGCGGCGAAATCCATGCGCGAAGGCCGCCGCGAGGAGGGCTTCGCCGACCTGGTGGCGCTGGCGTGGATCGCGCGCAATCATCCCGGCAGTTATGGCGAAGTGCATGGCTGGCTGGAAACGGTGCGCAGCAAGCCGCCGACGCAGGGCAGCGCGCACGATACGCACGCCTGGGTAGCTCTGGCGCGCGAGCCGGCCGCGTTCGGCCGCGCCGCGACCGTGTTCGACGACGTCGCCGGCTTGTGGACCGAGGGCCTGCTGATTGCCAACAGGCGTTAGATTCTTCGCAAGCAGTTACGATCTGACAGGGTGGTTTTTTCGACAAGCGTTCGTTGTCGCACAGATAAGCTTCGGGTTACGGCGTTAAATACCGTCACTTACAACAAACACTCGAGGGATCACCCATGAAAACCACGATTCTCGCCACGTTGCTGGCCACCGCGGTCAGCGCAAGCTTTGCAGCGGCTCCGACCGCCAACCAAGATACTGCGACTTATCGCAATGTGACCGCCAAGGCCGCCGCTGACTACAAGGCCGCCGCCGCCCAATGCACCAGCATGACCGGCAGCGCCAAGAGCATCTGCACCGAGGAAGCGAAAGCGGCCCGCGCCCGCGCCGATGCCGACGCCGTAGCGCAGTACAACAACACCGCCAAGGGGCGCGTCAAGGCGCGCACCATGCTGGCCCACGCCGACTATGGACTGGCCAAGGCCAAGTGCGCGGACATGACCGGCGCCGACAAGAGCGCCTGCCTGTCCACCGCCGCTTCGGCGCACACCGCCGCCCTGGCCGATGCCAAGGCTGACCGCGCTGTCGCCAGCACCGATGGCGCCAATCCCGTTACCACCACCGCCACGCGCGACGCCAACAAGGCCGCCGCTGTCGACAAGTGCGCGCAGATCGCCGGCGGCTCGAAAACCGGTTGCCTGATCGACAACAAGACCGGCGAAGTGACCACCCTCGGCGGCGCCGGCACCACCGCCGCTACGACGGCGCCTGGCACGGTTGCCAACCGCACCGCCAATGCGGTCGACAATGCCGCCGACAAAACGCGCAGTGCCGCAGCCGTTGCCGCCGAAAAGACCCGCAACGCCGCGTCGACGGCCGTCGAAAAAACCAAGGAAGTGGCAGCGAACGTGGCCGACAAGACCCGTAACGCCGCCGCTGCGGTGGCCAACAAGACCGACCGCGCAACCGACAACGTGGCCGACAGCTCTACCGTACGCAAGGGCAGCGCCGTGGTGGCCGACTCGGTCATCACGACCAAGGTCAAGGCCGACATTTTCAAGGAGCCTGAACTGAAATCGATGGCGATCCACGTCGAGACCGAAAAAGGCGTGGTCATGCTGAGCGGCTTCGTCGATTCGAAAGCCGATGCCGACAAGGCTGTGGCCCTGGCCAAGAGCGTTGAAGGCGTGTCGAACGTGAAGAGCGCAATCAAGGTCAAGTAATACGAACAGCAGGCAGTAGCAACAGAGCCCGCCGGTGACGCAAGTTGCCGCGCGGGCTCTGGTCGTTTCCGGCGCTGGCGGTAATCGCCATGCGGCCCACTATCCCACTATTACGGTCCGCCCCAAGGTATAATTTTCCGGTGAATAAACTCGAAACCTTTGGACTCATTGCCGCCCAGGCCGAACGTGGGGAAATTATCTTCCCGACCAGCGTGAATGCCGCGCTCCGCCTGCAACTTGCGCTGGACAATCCCGACTGCCATATCGAAGACGCGATCAAGCTCGTGCTCGGCGAACCGCAGCTGGCCGCCCGTACTGTGGCGCTGGCCAACTCGGCCGCCTTCAACCGCAATGGCGAGGCGACGGTGACGAACGTGCGCGCGGCGGTGATGCGGATCGGCTACCGCAACCTGCAAATGCTCGTGGCAGGGCTGGTGGTGCGCCAGTTCGGCAGCCGCATCATCGACCCGGAACTGCGTTTCAAGGCCGAACAGTTGTGGGAGCACACCGCCCACGTGGCCGCGCTGGCGCAGGTGTTCGCCCGCCGCGTCACCTTCATCAATCCCGATACGGCGCTGTTTGCCGCCATCGTGCACGAAGTGGGTGGCTTCTATCTGCTGTCGCGCGCCGATGAATTTCCCGGCCTGCTCGACGCCGACCCGGAAAACTGGATCCAGCTGTGCGAGGAAGTGGTCAGCCGCGAGGTGATGCGCAAGCTGTCGATTCCCGATTCGGTCGTCGCGGCCATCCAGAGCCTGCGAAGCGGCCTGCTGGGAATGCCGCCAAGTACCTTGCTCGACACGCTGCTGCTGGCCAACCAGTTCGCCCCGGTGCAGTCGCCACTGGCGGCGCCAGCCGATCCGCAACGCATTTCCGAAGATTCCGCCCTCGACTTCGTGTTAAACCAGCAAACGCTGGAAAACATCCAGAAAGAGTCGGCCGAGGAATATCGCTTGATGAGCGCTGCCTTGCTGGTCTGATCCTGCCGGTCGCGCACTGCCGGCCATCCTTCCTCCTTCGTTCCACTGCCCGATACCGACGGTTCGCTTCATCGGCGTGCGTGTGTGCAAACTTACTATTTATTGCAATTAATTTTCCGTTCTGAATCGGACGGTGCCTCCTTGCATGTTAAGTTCTGCTATCGCAACAGTTTCTATCGTGCAGCGGTCTCAGCGGACAGCATGCTAGCATTGGTGAAGATATAAAAATATCAATCTTTCAAGAGGTGGCATCATGAACAAAACACGGCTCGGAACAGTCTCTCTGCGCTCCTTCGCCGCTGTCGGCCTGGCGCTGACAGTACTCAGTGGCTGCGGTGGTGGTGGCGGCGGCGGCGCCAGCGTGGGTGGCGCGGTGCCTGGCGCGCCGGCGCCGGTGACCGCAGCGCCGACCGCCGTGCTGCTGGACCCGGTTTCCCTCGAAACCTATGCCGGCCTCGACGCGCGGATCCGCGCCCAGTTCAGCATCGATGTCGACCCTGCCACGGTCAACCAGAGCACCGTTGTGCTGCTGCAAGGTACCGTCAACGTACCGGCGACGGTGGTGTTGAACGGTCGCGACGTCGACATCAAGCCACTGGCGCCGCTCGATATGACGCGGCCGTATACAGTGCTGCTGACCACCGGCATCCGCAGCCATGGGGGCGTCGCAATGGCGCAGGAAGCGCGCTGGAACTTCCTGTCGATTCCGCCGGCAGCCGACGTTACGACGGCGGACCTGTTTGCCACTACCGCGCCGCTGGCGGTCACGGTTGGTGACGTCAACGGCGATGGCCGCGCCGACGTCGTTTCCGTACGCTCGGGAGGCGCGGTGACCGATACGTTGACGGTGTATGTGCAGGGTGCGGACGGCGGGCTGACGCAGCCCGTTGGCTACAAGATGAGTTCGCCAAACTGCATCCCGACCGCGGTCAAACTGGGCGACTTTAACAAGGACGGCAAGAACGACGTGGTCGTTTCCACGTTGGGCGACCGCCCCGACGCCGTGTGCGGCATGCAGGTGTTCGTCCAAAACGCGACGGGGCAGCTGACCGCGCCGCAATTGCTGCCGACCGGCGACGCCTACCGCGTCAAGCTGGTTGACATCAATCGCGATGGGTTGCTCGACATGGTCGGCGCCGGCTTCAACACCGCCTCTGTCAGCGTGTTCCTGCAACGCTCGGCCGGCGTCTTTGCACCGGCGGCATCGTATCCGGTCGACACCGGCACCGACGACATGGCGCTTGGCGACGTCAATAACGACGGCCGGGTCGACATCGTCCAGATGCGCGGACAGAACCGTGGCACGCCGCAGTTTTCAGTGCTGGCGCAAAAGGCCGATGCCACCTTCGCGGCGGCGAAATACTATGACCTGCCTCCACCGTTCGTCACAACCGGCGTGCTCGGCAACCTGGCCGTGGGCGACATCAACGAGGACGGCCTGGCCGATGTGGTCGTCAGCGTTACCGCCAACAAGCCGCTCGCACGGATGATCACGTTCTATCAGGATGCCCAGGGTGAATTGAAGGCGGGCGTTCCTCTCGCTTCGCCAGAACTTCCTGGCCCGACGCAGATCAGCGACCTCAACGCTGACGGCAGAAACGACATCGTCGTGGTGAATCGCGAATTGAACACCGTCACGGTGTACTACGGGCAACCTCGTAAAGAGGCGCTGGTAGGTTGGTTGTACAAGGTCCCGTTCACTGCCGACCACCCGGACGCGCTCGCCGTTGGTGACATCGATGGCGATGGCGACAGCGATATCGTCATGGCGACCAGCCGGGGCCTGATATTCATGAAGATGAACCTCAAGGCGCCTGTGGCGGCGCCGAAATAGCGCTTCACTGCGCAGGCCCCGGCAGCCATTGAGCCGCCAGATGGCAAAAAGCCCGCGAATAATCTTCGCGGGCTTTTGCTTTTTTCAGCGCGTCATGCGTGCGCCAGATTGTTCTTGTGCGCCGAAAAAATATCCCACATCGCGATGAATAGCGCAGCGACCACCGGGCCGATGACGAAGCCGTTCAGGCCGAAGATGGCCATGCCGCCGATGGTCGAGATGAGCACGAGGTAGTCCGGCATCTTGATGTCCTTGCCAACCAGGATAGGGCGCAGGATATTGTCGACCAGGCCAATGACGATCACGCCGAACGCAATCAGCGCCACGCCTTTCCAGACGGCGCCCGTGATCAGGAAATAGACGGCTACCGGCGCCCAGACGATGGCCGCGCCAACTGCCGGCAGCAACGAGAAGAACGCCATCACCACCGCCCACAGCAGCGCCCCCTGCACGCCGAGTACCCAGAAGGCGAGGCCGCCGAGCGCACCCTGGGCGCCGGCGACGAGGAAGTTACCCTTCACGGTGGCCTTGATCACGGTGGTGAACTTGTCGAACAGCAGTTGCTTGTTCTCGTTGCTGAGCGGGATGGCGCGCTGGATGCGCGCGGCCAGCGGGGCGCCATCTTTCAGCAGGAAAAACAGCAGGTACAGCATGACGAAGGAACTGACGACGAAGTCGAACGCATTCATGCCGATGGCGAGCACATTGGTCGCGACAAATTTGCTGCCCTGCATCGCCGCGTCAGACAGCCTGCTCTGCAGCGTGGCGATGTTGTCCATGCCGAAGCGGGCCATGATGTTGTGCGCCCACGACGGCAGCGCGTTGAAGACATTTTGCAGAACTACGCTGACATCGATCTCGCGCGACGCCACCTTTTGATACACCGCCGTGCCTTCCTGCGCCAGCGAAATGGCGATCAGAATCATCGGAAAAATCACCACGACGAGGCATATGGCGAGCGTCGTCAGCGCGGCCAGGACCGGCCGGTGCGTGCCCATCTTGCGCGAGATGGTGCGATGGAAGGGTGTGAACAGGATGGCCAGCACCGCGCCCCAGAAAATGGCGCCGAAATATGGCATCAGGATATAGGCAAACGCGACGGTCACGAGGACCAGCAGCAGGAGGAACGTTTTCGCCTGGAGTTCAGGATGGTTCATGTAGGGGAGAAGGAAGTAGAGATGGGCACAGGATACATCAATGCACTGGCACGAATGGCAATGTTTTTTGGGATCGTTGGTTGGCTGATGCCCGCCGACGGCACGCCGGCAGGCATCGGTGCTCAAATGGAAGGAAAGTTTTACCAGCGGAAGAGCCTGATGATCAATTGCAGCCATTTGATCAGTTCTTGGAAACTATCGCCCACTAAGGGGACATGTGCCAGCAATTCAGTCATGAGAATGCTCCGATCATAAGTTTTCCGGCGACGGCGCCGCGCGGAGTTCAACTGTAAGCGTGTGCCGTCTTCTGATCTTGTGGAAAGTTAATTTTTTGCAAAGTAGCCGCTCAGCGAGCCGCCACAGATGGCGTCGTCGCATTGTTCTATAATTTGCCACGGAGCCCGGGACACTATCCAGGGACATAAGGAGATCAAATGTTCAATCATGTAATGATCGGTTCGAACCACATCGAACAATCGAAACGTTTCTACGACGCCGTGCTCGGCGTTCTTGGCGCAGGTGAGCCAATGCGCAACAAGGGGCCGTCTGGCCACACCCGCTTGTTCTACCGACACGAGGGAAGCACATTCTGCGTCAGCGAGCCGATCAATGGTGAACAGGCGACCTGCGCCAACGGCGGCACCATCGGCTTCAAGTGCACGTCTCCTGAGCAAGTAGAGAAATTCCACGACACTGCGGTCGAGTTTGGCGGTCAGTCGATTGAGGATCCGCCAGGCCTGCGTGAGGGCGCGATGGGCGCGCTGCACCTGGCCTATGTGCGCGATCCGGACGGCAACAAGCTGTGTGCGCTTTATCGTCCGAAGTAAGGTGATCACGTAGCGCGGTCGCCCACGCCAGTTCGTGGGTTGCGCTACGGATTGAGGCGGGCGATGCGCCCCAGAAAGCCTGGCCACCAGGCATTTCCATACTTGTGACCGATCCTGACGATCACCATGTCCTCGGCCGGGGCGACATAAATAAACTGGCCATGATGGCCCTCCGCGTAGAAGTCGCGGCCGGGTTTGATGCCGAGTTCCGAAGTTGCATCCGGGACGGTCGCACGCCGCCATTGCCAGGCGTAATACGCTGACCAACGCGCGCCTTGTCCTTCAACGTTCCAGCGGCTCGCCGGCGTGGCGCCCACACGCTCGCGAACTTGCGTGCTTTGCCTGACCCACTCGACTGGCACGATCTGGCGGCCATTCAAGCTTCCATCGTTTAGATAAAGCTGGCCAAAGCGCGCAAAGTCGAGAGCGCGTGCATTGATGCAGCAGAATGCTTTTGGCAGGCTGTTCGCCAGGCTGTCCACGCTCCAGCTTGCATCATACGCAGCGCCCATCGGCTGCCAGATCTTGTCCTGCAGATAGCGTGGAAGCGGCGTGCCGGTCGCTCGCTGGACAATGGTGCCCAATAGCTGGGTGTCGCCGCTGCTGTAGTGGTACTGCTCATCGGGCGCGCGTTCAATTGCCAGTCCTTTTAACTTGGTCCCCAGGTCGGCGGTTAAATAGAACTTGGCAGCGTCGGCCCAAGGCGCACCGTAGCCTTCGTCGAAGCGGATGCCGCTGCGCATTTCCAGCAGGTTGCGAATCGTGATACGGGAAAAGCGTGGATCGCTTGCTGCCAGCTCCGGCAAATAGAGTGTGATCGGATCGTCGATGCTCTGAATGTGACCGTCGCCAATCGCGATGCCGACCAAGGCAGATACTACTGACTTGGCGACGGAGAAGGACGTGACGATGCTATCGCGCTTGTACCCTTGGTAGTAGCGCTCCATCAGGACCTTGCCGTGCTGAACGACCACGATCGCCACCGTCCCGTTGCGTTCCATGACGGCATCAAATGTCTCGCCCCGAAAGTCGGGCAGCTTCAAGGGGGCAGTGTCCGCCGCAAGAAAGGGGGACGCTTCCAGCGAACGCGCAACTTCAGCATTTCGAAAATGGCGGTAATCCGTGATGGCCGACTGGCGCTGCACCATCATCCATGCAGGCAGGTCAGCGCAACCGGACAACAACATAAGCGCGCTCAGCATCAAAATGCAGCACGGTCGAAGCAAATGCTTTTCTTTGAATGACATTTTGTTATTGTATGTGATCGAGCAGGCTTCGCGCCTGTCATGGCGAAGCGAGCATACCCCAGACTGGGCTTATTCCGCCAGGTTGGAATTTGCGCACAGCGCGATCAACCTCTGGCCTGGCGCACGGCTACGCTGGATTCGGTAGTGCCTGCCGCGCTACTCGGATTGTCGGAGGAACAAGCGCATGAGGTGAAGCGCGGGATTGCCAACGTAATGGGCGAATGATGCCCACGCCAAGTCCACGCGAGCTGTGAAGCATGTTTCTCTAAACGAGTGCTGCTTGCCTTGCCGCCGGATTCGACAGCAAGCCGCGGTGCTTGAACCAGATTTCCATCGGAATCGTCACCAGCGGTGGCACGGCGGCAAGCATGGCAAGCAACGTAGCCCAGAGCGGCCAGCGCAGGCGCACCGCCGCCACGACGGTAATCACCACATAGCTGATGAATACGATGCCATGCAAGGGCCCGAAGAGCGTAACGCCGAGCTCGGTCGTCTTGGTGGTGTATTTGAGTAACATGCCGATCAACAGGCCTGCCCACGTCAATCCTTCGAGCAGGGCGATGATGGAAAATAGTTTGCCAATGCCGGCAGGCTGCTGGTGATTCATGTGACTTCCTTGTCGGTGGCGCTGCGGCGCGCCTGGTATGCGGGCCGTGCGGATATCATTGGCCGGAATAGTCACCGGTTTTCCCAAGTGGGTAAGGACGTTTCAGTTCTCCAAACAAAAAAAGCAGTTACGATCACTCGTAACTGCTTCATTTTGCTTACTGCTATTCGTGGTAGGCCGTGCGGGATTCGAACCTGCGACCAACGGATTAAAAGTCCGCTGCTCTACCAGCTGAGCTAACGACCCGAAGAGGCAGAATTATAAACGACAGATCGCGTTTCCGCCAGAGCGTATTTTAGATAAGTAATTACGACAACGCGGCGGTCACTTTCAGGATTTCCTCAGCGGTCGTCACGCCCTCGACCACCTTCAGCGCGCCGGCGATGCGCAGCGGCTTCATGCCGTCGACCACGCTCTGCTGGCGCAGGGCCTGCAGGTCGGTCTCTTCGCGGATCAGCTTGGTGAAGCCTTCCGATATGGTCAGCAACTCGTAAATGCCGGTGCGGCCGCGGTAGCCGGTCTGGCGGCACTCGGGGCAGCCGATCGGCCGGTAGATGGTGGCAGGCTTCGGAATGTTCCAGGCGCCGCCGATGCTGTGCCAGACGTCGTCATTGATCTCGCCATCGGGCGCCTTGCACTCGACGCACAGGGTGCGCACCAGGCGCTGTGCCAGGATGCCGATCAGCGTCGCTTCCAGCAGGTAATGCGGCACGCCCAGTTCCAGCAGCCGCATTACCGCCGACGGCGCGTCGTTGGTGTGCAGTGTCGACAGCACCAGGTGGCCGGTCAGCGCGGCCTGGATGGCCATCTCGGCGGTGCCGAGGTCGCGGATTTCGCCGACCATGATGATGTCGGGATCCTGCCGCATCAGTGCCTTGACGCCGTCGGCAAACGACAGGTCGATGCCCGGCTGCACTTGCATCTGGTTGAACGACGCTTCGACCATCTCGATCGGGTCTTCCACCGTGCACACGTTGACTTCGCTGGTGGCGAGCGCCTTGAGGGTGGTGTACAGCGTCGTCGTCTTGCCCGAGCCGGTCGGCCCGGTCACCAGGATGATGCCGTGCGGACGCGTCGTCAGGCCATCCCAGCGCTTGGCGTCGTCGACCGGAAAGCCAAGCTCAGGCAGCGTCTTGACCACCACTTCGGGATCGAAAATACGCATCACCAGCTTTTCGCCAAAGGCGGTCGGCAAGGTCGACAGGCGCAGCTCGACTTCCTGGCCGCCGTTGGTCCGCGTCTTGATGCGGCCATCCTGCGGTCGCCGCTTTTCGATGACGTCCATGCGCCCCAGCAGCTTGATGCGCGCCGTCATGGCAATCATCACCACCGCCGGCACCTGGTAGACCTGGTGCAGCACGCCGTCGATGCGGAAACGGATCAGCGCAACGTCGCGCTTGGGCTCGAGGTGGATGTCGGAGGCGCGCTGTTCGAACGCGTATTGCCACAGCCAGTCGACGATGTTGACGACGTGCTGGTCGTTGGCGTCGAGCTGCTTGTTGGACTTGCCGAGTTCGACGAGCTGCTCGAAATTGTTGCGCAGCGCAAGGTCCTGGCCGTTGGCCTTGTTGGCGCTCTTGATCGATTTCGCCAGGCTGAAGAATTGCCCGATGTACTGTGCGATGTCGAGCGGGTTCGAGATCACCAGCTGAATCTTGCGGCGCGAGATCTTGGCGATTTCCGATTCCCAGTCGAGCAGGAATGGCTCAGCGGTGGCAACGACCAGCGTCGTGGCGGTCAGGTCGAGCGGCAAGATGTTAAAGCGCGCCGCGTAGCCGGCCGACATGACGTCGGCCACCTTGGTGAAGTCGATTTTAAGCGGGTCGATGCGGACAAATTGCAGGCCCACCTTGGCGGCAGTCCATTCGGACAACACGTCAAGCGTCAGCAGGCGGTGCGGCGGCTGCGCCGACACCAGCTTGCACTGGGCGATCGCCGATAGCGGATGCATCGAGCCGGCCGCGTTCTTGAGGATGCCCTGCGCCTGCGCGAAGTGGGCCTTGACGGCGGCTTTCTCAACGATGCCGTCGGCCAGCATCCAGGAGAACAGGGTTTGCAAGTCCAGCGATTTGGGCAGCGCGTGCCGTGGGCGCGCGGTGGTTGTTGCCGCCGCGCTTGCCGCGGCCTCGTCTGGATTCAAAGCGTGTTCTCCGTTAAGCGCTACTTACTCTGCTGACTTGATGCCCTTGACCCACGATTTGGCGGGAAGCCTGGTGGCGGCGACAATCGCGGCCGCGCGCTCGGCCAGGGTATCGGCGTCGACGTCAGGGCGGCTCGTGAAGCACAGCGCCACCACATTACCATCATGCACTTCTGGCAGGCAAATGACGTGCTCGAAGCCATATTTCATGGCCTTGATGTTTTTCGCAAAGCTGGGGTGGTCGCCGAACAGGTTGACCGTCATGATGCCGCCCGGCGCCAGGCACGCGCAGCAGGAGCGGTAGAACTCGGGCGTGTCGAGCACGGGACCGCGCGCGGTGGCGTCATACAGGTCGCATTGCAAGACGTCGAAGGCGCCCAGGTTGGCCGGATCATCGACGAAGTCAAGCGCGTCCATCTCGAGCACCTGCAGGCGCTCGTCATTTGGCGGCAGCTTGAACATCGACTCGCACACGGCGATCACCGACGCATTGAGTTCGACCGCCGTGACGGTGGCATCGGGGAAGTTGCGGTAGCAAAATTTGGTCAGCGTGCCGGTGCCCAGGCCCAACTGGGCGATGGCGCGCGGCGCCTCGAGATACAGCATCCAGGCCATCATCTGCTGGGCGTATTCGAGTTCGGGCCAATCGGGCTTGCGGATGCGCATCGCGCCTTGCACCCACTCGGTGCCGAAGTGGAGATAGCGCACGCCGTCCTGTTCGGACAAGGTCACGGGCGCGAACTTGGGCTTGCGCGCCGGGCGGCGCGAGGATTCGACTTGTTCGATGGATTTTCTTCTGATAAGCATAGGGCGACCTGATTCGATCGCCCTATTATCGTTGGAGGGGTTCCCCTAGCGCAAGCAGAACCCGTCCCGGGCAGGCGCCGGGGCGCCCGCCGGCTTACTGCATCTGATCAGGCTCGACCGATACGCGCAGGCGGATGCGCTGGCCAGGGTCACGCGCCATCACGGTGGTGTAGTTGCGGCCGCGGTAGTCGTACGTCACTTCGTAGCCGTTGGTGCGCGACTCGACCGATTCGACTGTGCGGCACTGGCGCACTGCCTGTTCCTGCATGCCCTGCTGCTGGTTGACGTTGCGGCCGTCGTTGTCGACACGGTCGCCGATGACGGCGCCGGCGATGGCGCCAACCGCGGTGGCGGTGGTGCGGCCGGTGCCGCCGCCGATCTGGTTACCGACCAGCGCGCCGGCGAGGCCGCCGACGATCGAGCCGCCGACGCTGCGCGGCTGCTGATACTGCTGGACCGGGGTCTGGATGTATTCGGTGCGGCATTCCTGGCGTGGCTCACGCACTTGTTCAATGCGCGGCTGAACCCGCACGACGCGGCCAAAATCTTCGAATTCGACTGCCTGCACCATCGGCAGGGCGCACAGGCCCATGGCGGTGACGATCAACTTGGTCTGGATGTTCATCTTGAGCCTCATTCTATGTTGGGTGTCTGGATTAGCCAATGCGGCCATGTTCACAATATTAACGCGACTGGAAGGCGATAACGATCCCACATGGCAACAAGATGTAACAGGAGGTCAAGCATTCGGCGGCGTTTAACACGACTGCGCTGCATAATTTATCGTAAAACATCGCGTTTTTTTACAAATATTTCGTCTTCGATCACATTCGGGTTGATTCAGTTACCACAAAACGTTACCCTTACAGAAAATTGTAGGGTCTATTGGCGTTAAGCAACGATCAAATGGGAGAACGGCGTTTTGTACAAGGACGCGACGCACAGGGAATTACGCAATCAGAAACCACCGGTAGCTACAGGTCGACTTGAGGGAATAATGAATTTGTTTTTAACAGTGCCGCCTAACCTTGTGCAATCCATTCGCGCTTTCCGTGTCGTGGAATTGCAAGAGGAAGCCGTTCGCCTTGGGCAGCATTTTCTGTATGCCCATTGTGCCGATGCGCTGACCAAGCAGCAGGTGTGCGCCCGCATCGGCGAAAACTTTCATTTTCCTAAGCCTTGCAGCAAGAACGTCGACGCGCTGCGCGAGTGCCTGACCGAGACGATCAACAAGGCAGGGCCGCAGCCTGGCTTTATCGTGGTGCTCGAACAGCTGCCCAATACCCAGAAGTTCGACAAGGAAGCGCGCGAGACTTTGCTGGACGTGTTTCGCGATGCTGCTGATTTTTGGGCGGAGAAGAAGGTGCCATTCCGGGTATTTTACTCGTTCGAGTAAGTACTCACTCTTCCGCGCTCTTTCTCACTGTTCATCAGTGGCAGGGGTTTCCGCGCAGGCGGGCACGCCTGCCACTTTCGCGGTACCATCCCCCGAGTTGCAACTGTCGTGGTGCACTGCAACAAATTTCACCGCGTATATAGGCCGCGACTGCCGGTCAGGGTACAATGCGCGCTATGAAAAACATTGTGATCCTAATTTCTGGTCGCGGCAGCAACATGGAATCGGTAGTGCGCGCGTCGCAAGCCGAGCAGTGGCCAGCAAGGATCGCAGCAGTTATCAGTAACAAGGCGGACGCCGCCGGACTGGTGTTTGCCAGGGCCAACGGCATTGTCACGGCCGTCGTTCCAAGTAAGGATTTCGCCAGCCGCGCCGATTTTGACGTGGCGCTGCAGCAGGCAGTCGACGCGTTCGCGCCCGACCTGGTGGTGCTGGCCGGCTTCATGCGCATCCTGACGGCGCCGTTCGTCGAGCACTACGCCGGCCGGATGATCAATATTCATCCGTCATTGCTGCCCGATTTTCCAGGGCTGGCAACCCACCGCCAAGCGCTCGAGGCCGGGGTCGCCAGGCATGGCGTCTCGGTCCACATCGTCACCGCCGAACTGGACCACGGTCCGGTGCTGGGACAGGCCGAAGTGGAAGTGCTGCCGGGCGACACGGAAGCGACGCTGGCGGCGCGCGTGCTGGTGCAGGAACACATCCTTTATCCGCGCGTCATCCGCGCATTCATCGAAGGCCGGCCTGGCGCCGGCAGCGGCACCGCCGCATAGACATAACACGTAGTTAACCAAGGAATATCATGAGATTGCCTCCAGCGATCCTCGGCAATACTGAAGAAGTATTGCGCGAGATCTTACGTTTTTCGGCGCCGGCCGACACCACTTTGTCGCGCTATTTCAAGGACCATCCGCGCCTTGGACCACGCGAACGCGGCGCCGTCGCTGAAGGCATCTACGCCATCTTGCGCAACAAGTCGTTCTTCACCGACTTCGCCGAAGCCGGGCAGGAGTCGACCATGCGCCGCCTGACCATCCTCGGCCTGGCCGAAGCGGTCGGCGCCGATGCGCTGGCCGGCCTGACCGAAGAAGAGACCGAATTTCTGACCCGCATCGCGCAGATCGACCGCAACCTGATGCCACCGCAGATGCGTTCTAACTTGCCGAAATGGTTGTTCGACAAGTTCGTCGCCCAGTATGGCGAAGCCGAAACGCTGGAAATGGCGCACGCGCTAAACCAGCCGGCGCCGCTCGACCTGCGCGTCAATTCGATCAAGGCGACGCGCGAAGACGTCATCGCCAAGCTGGCCGAAGCGCCGATCGCCGCCGTGCCGACGCCGTTCGCGTCGCTCGGCCTGCGCGTGCTGAAAAAGCCGTCGCTGCAAAACCTGCCGCTGTTTAAGGACGGCGCGATCGAAGTGCAGGACGAAGGCAGCCAGATCCTGTCGCAGATCGTCGGCGCCAAGCGCGGTGAGATGGTGGTCGACTTCTGCGCCGGCGCCGGCGGCAAGACGCTGGCGCTGGGCGCGCTGATGCGCAACACCGGCCGCCTGTACGCGTTCGATATTTCCGAGAAGCGCCTGGCCAAGCTGAAGCCGCGCATGGCCCGCAGCGGTCTGTCGAACGTCCATCCGGTGCAGATCGCGCACGAGCGCGACGCCAAGGTCAAGCGCCTGGCCGGCAAGATTGACCGCGTGCTGGTCGACGCGCCGTGCTCGGGCCTGGGCACCTTGCGCCGCAATCCGGACGTCAAGTGGCGCCAGAAGGTTGAAGCCGTCGCCGAGATGCAGGAAAAGCAGGCAGCCATCCTCGACAGCGCGGCGCGCCTGCTCAAGGGCGGCGGCCGCCTGGTGTACGCCACCTGCAGCCTGCTGACCGAAGAGAACGATTTCATCGTCGAGCAATTTCTCGCCGCCCACGACGAATTTGAACTCGTGCCGATGAGCAAAGTGCTGGCCGAGCAGAAGATCGACCTGGAAATGGGCGACTACCTGAAGCTGCTGCCGCACAAGCACCAGACCGACGGCTTCTTCGCCGCGGTGCTCGAGCGCAAGCCGATGGCGCCGAAGCCAGCCAGGGTCAAGCCTGAAGACGAGATCGACGGCGACGCCGATACCGAAGCGTAATTAGCCGCGGGCCGCCCATGCAGATGTCAAAGTTGCTGTCCGACCTGCTCGCCGATCTGCGCGAGCCGGGCGTGTTGTGGCAGGCCGGCGCGATCGCGCTGTGCATCCTGCTCGGCTGGGGACTGGCGCGCTTCCTGCGCAACCGCTATCTGCGGCAACTGAGCGGCGAAGAGGGCACTACTGGCGCGGTGCGCCGCATCGGCGTCGAGAGTTTCGCCAGAGTGCTCAGCCCGCTGTTGATTCTCGGCCTGCTGGCGCTGGCGCGGCTGCTGATGGCGCGCTATCACCACATCAACCTGCTCAACGTCACGCTGCCGCTGTTTTCTTCGTTCGCGGTGATCCGCACCGCGTTCTACCTGCTGCGCCGGGTGTTCGCCAGGCATGGCCCGGTCGGGGCCGCCATCCTGACGTTCGAAAAGATCTTCGCCCTGCTGGTGTGGCTGGCGGTGGCGCTGTACATCCTCGGCCTGTGGCCTGAGATCATCGATTACCTCGAGACGACGCTGCTGCCGATCGGTCGCCACAAGGTGTCGCTGGCAAATATCCTGCAGGCGGCCGGGTCGGTCGTGGTGCTGCTGATGCTGGCGCTGTGGGCCGGCGCGGCGCTTGAAGAGCGCCTGATGGGTGTGCAGAGCATGCATTCCTCGCTCAGGGTGATTCTTGCGCGCATGAGCCGCGCTGTGCTGATCGTCGTCGCCGTGCTGTACAGCTTGACGTTGATGGGGCTCGACCTGACGGTGCTGTCGGTGTTTGGCGGCGCGCTCGGCGTCGGTCTCGGCCTTGGCCTGCAAAAAATCGCCAGCAACTATGTCTCCGGCTTCGTCATTCTGCTCGAACGCAGCCTGTCGATCGGCGACATGATTTCGGTCGACAAGTATTCCGGCAGGGTCACGCGCATCAACGCCCGCTACACGGTGCTGCAGGGCCTCGACGGCGTCGAGACCGTATTGCCAAACGAAATGCTCATTTCCGGGCCGGTGCAGAGCCAGTCGCTGTCGAGCAGTTCGGTGCGCGCGTCGACCAGGCTGACGGTGTCGTACGGCAGCGATCTGGACGTCGTCATCCCGCTGCTTGAAGCGCTGGCGCGCGACGTGCCGCGCATAATGGAAACGCCGGCCCCTGGCGTGTCGGTCAACAAGTTTGCCGCCGACGGCTTCGAGCTCGAGCTCGGCTTCTGGATCAGCGATCCGGAGAACGGAACGGGCGGCGTGGTCTCCGACGTCAACAAGCGTATTTACAAGAAGGTGCAGTCGGGCGATATCAAGCTGACACAGGCTGGGCTCGATCCGCGCGTGATTGATGCGCTTCTCGCATCAACCGCCACACGAAACTCACAAACTGTCACCAATTGATACGTGTAAATGTGCCGTGCGACAGGGAAACGCGTAAAATGTGACGCTGTGTGACCGCTTCGAAGAAAGCGGCTAGCGATGACAAAAATCCACATTGGAGCATTAATGAATTTGTTAAGTACCACGGTCGACGCGGTTCTCGGTTTCCTCGATGGCGGCCTCATTGGCCTGTCGGGTTGGCAGGTGTTTTTCTACACCCTTGCAGTGACGCACATTACGATCGCCAGCGTGACGATCTACCTGCACCGTCACCAGGCGCACCGCGCGCTGGAGTTGCATGCGATTCCGAGTCACTTCTTCCGTTTCTGGCTATGGCTCACCACCGGCCAGGTCACCAAGGAATGGGCGGCGATCCACCGCAAGCACCACGCCAAGTGCGATACCGAGGAAGATCCGCATAGCCCGGTCACGCGCGGCATCAAGAAAGTGCTGTTCGAGGGCGCCGAGCTGTATCGCGCCGAGTCGAAGAACCTGGAAACCATGGAAAAGTATGGCCATGGCACCCCGACCGACTGGATCGAACGCAACGTCTACACCCGCTTCAGCTGGCAGGGCGTCGTGCTGCAGCTGATCATTAACGTCGCGCTGTTCGGCGTCATCGGCATCACCATTTGGGCGGTCCAGATGATGTGGATCCCGATCACGGCGGCCGGCATCATCAACGGCATCGGCCACTACTGGGGCTACCGCAACTACGATTGCGCCGATGCGGCGACCAATATCATTCCTTTCGGCATCCTGATCGGTGGCGAAGAGCTGCACAACAATCACCACACGTTCGCGACGTCGGCCAAACTGTCGTCAAAATGGTACGAATTCGATATTGGCTGGCTGTATATCCGCATCCTCGAAACGTGCGGCCTGGCGAAAGTACGGCGCGTCGCACCGGAGCCGAAGTTTGCGCACGGCAAGCTGGTAGCGGACTTTGACACCTTGCAGTCGGTCATCGCCAACCGCTACGACGTCATGGCCAAGTACGCCAAGTCGTTCAAGCATGCATGGCACGAGGAAGTGCCGCACCTGCGCCAGAAGGCGGAACTGGAATACCGTTTCCTGAAGTCGTCGCGCAAGCTGTTGCAGCGCGAGCCGGCCAAGCTGGAGGCGTCGCACAAGCAGCAGCTGGTCGAGCTGTTCGAGCACAGCAAGGCACTCGAGACGATGCACAACATGCGCGTCGAGCTCGGCGCGATCTGGGAGCGCTCGCACTTCACGCGCGACCAGCTGCTCCATCAGTTGCAAGACTGGTGCGTGCGCGCCGAAGCGTCCGGCATCAAGTCACTGCAGGAGTTCTCGATGCGGCTGCGCAGTTACGCGTAATTTGCGCATAAATTACGCATAAGCGGCTTGCGGCAACATCGACAATGGCCACCTTCGGGTGGCCATTGTTACGTCCGGCGCCCCGAATCGCGGGCGCGGGTCAGCAGAGCGCCAACCGCCAGGCCGGCCGCAAAGGCGCCGTAGACGACCGCCAGCGCCGGCTTGGACAAGCGCTTTTCGTAGCCCGGCTTCAGGCGCTGCGGCGTCAGTTGGTAGTCGGTAAAGCAGGCCAGCGCCGACGTGGCGGTGGCCGCGGCCAGGGTTGGCGCCGGGCCGATACGGTCGAGCCGGTCACCCATGAAGCGTTCGAACAGCACCGCCAGAACGTTGCGCTCAGGTGATGGATGACGTATCCGGTGGCGGTGTAGCGCAGCGACGGCCCGTCGTGGCGCGCGGCCTGGTCGCCCCAGATCCAGTGGCTGATGGCGTTGGTGGGCGCGAACGTGCTGTCGGTACCGGCCTTGCCCAGGGCGGCGAGGGCGGCAGTCGAAAGTGCGCTGGCGACGGCGCCCGACAGCAGCCCGCGGCGCGTTGCAGTGTTCCAGTCTTCCATGGCATCCTCCGATCTTCAGTAGATATTGAACTCGGCATCGTCAACGGCATCTATCGAGTGGCTGCACATTCTGTCGTCAACTTTTCTGTTTGGCACCGGCATCGGATCGGCGTTCTACATGCTGTTTGCCAATATCAGCCGCGACGTGCGCGCCATCGCCGTCGTCAGCCGCATCGTCGTCGTTGCCGACTGGCTGTTCACGGCCACCACCATCATCGTCCAGCCGCTGACCGGCTACTACCTGGTGCGCATCGCCGGTTTTTCGATGAGCAGCCGCTGGCTGGCCTGGTCGATCGGACTGTACGTGCTGGCCGCCGCCTGCTGGCTGCCGGTGGTCTGGCTGCAGATGCGCCTGCGCGACATGGCGGTGCAGGCCGCACGCGACGGCAGCGCGCTGCCGCCGCAGTACTGGCGCTACTTCAGGCTGTGGATCGCGCTCGGCATTCCGGCGTTGTTTGCCTTTGTCGCCATCTTCTACCTGATGGTGGCGAAGCCGGCCTAGCCGGCGGCGCAACCGCCACGACGCAACTACGCGGAAGGGCGCGTCGCGCAGCCCTTCCGATTTACCGGCGGCAGCTAGCTGACCGTGATGACGGCCTCGGCCGCAGCGCTACTGCCGACGGCAACGCTTGCCTCGCCGGTCGCGCCGTTGGCGCTGCGCGCGCCAAGCCGCCAGTCACCCGCGGCCATGTCGTCGAGGGAGAAGCGGCCGTCGTCGTCGGTCATGACGGCGATGTCGGGATACGGGCCCGGACCGGCAATCACGGCGATGGTCGCATCGGCAACCGGCGCGCCGGTGCTGGCGTGAACCACGCGTCCCTGCACGCTGTTGCCCGACATCAGAGCAACGCCCATTTGCTGAGCCGCTCGAACACGGTCGGCGTGATCCGGGTCGCCGAATTGCCGCCGGCGCTGCCATAGTTGTGAATGGCGATGGCGCAGTTTTTTCGGCCGTCCAGGTCGGTGTACACGGGCGCGCCGCTTTGCCCGCCGACCGTATCGATATCGTAGATCAGCGTCTTGGCCGTGATGGTTTTGACGGCCAGCGTCATGCCCCAGTTTTGCGATGGCTTGTCGCCCGGATAGCCGTACAGGGAGACGCACTTGCCCAGGATTTTCAGCGGCGGTGCGGCGGAAATGCCGAAATAGCCAAGGTTGCGTCCGCCGAAGGCGTTGGCGGGAAGGACAATGCAGCCGAAATCGTGTTCCGGCTTCTTGCTGTTCACCCAGCCTTTGACGGAGCGGAACGAACTCGAGAATTCGGAGCCGCAGGGGCGGAACGTGCCGTTGGCGCCGGGGATGACTTCGATCTTGCGGGCCCAGCCACCCTCGTTATGCAAATAGACGCAATGGCCGGCGGTGGCCAGGGTGCGCTTGCCGATTAAGAAGCCGGTGCCGCGGTAGGTTTTACCGTTGGGGAAAGTGATGCGCAGTTCGCAGATCCGGCGCAGTGGTTCCGACATGGTGTCGGTTGCCAGGATACGATCGTCGCGGCCGATGATCACCTCGGCGGTGGCGGCGACCTCGTCGATGAGCTGGTTGAGCTCTTCGCCAACTTCCGCATCGCTCTCGCCGGTCGCCTTGGTTTGTTCCGATTCGAGCAGGCGCGCAAAGACGGACAGGATGTTTTTTACCGGCTTCGATTTGCCGGCAGTCGCCGCCGCTGTGGTGGCCAGCCGCTTGATGCCTTGCTTGGCGCGCGGCGACAATTTGGCCACCACTTTTTTTGCCACCGTCGGTCCGATACTGCTCAGTAGCGTCGGTACCAGCGCGGCCAGGATCGGGAAGAACTCTTCGACGCCGGCCTCTTGCGCGCCGCCCAGCGCCACACCGGCCTCGGTCAGTTCGTCGCCCGATTCGGTGTCGCTACGTCCTTCTTCGCCGGCCTCGATGGCGGCGGCGTTGAGTTGCTCCGGCGTCGCCTCGTAAAACTCTTCGGCCGATTCCTGCATGGCCGGGTTACCGATCTCCTCGGTCATTTCGGCGGTTTCGGCCATGGCTTCGCCGCCGCCGACCGGAACCGGCGCGTCGCCGTAGGCTTCTTCGGTCATCTACGGGATGGCTTCGTTGCGCGCCATTTTTGCCACCGGCGGCCTGGCAAAGCCAATGCCCCGCTGGCTGCTGCCGTCGTCGGCGCGTGCCGTGCTGCCGTACTGTGTCTGCTGGACCGGGTCTGTTCGGGCGCCGCCGTTCAAGCCGATGTTGCCGCCCGGTGGCCCGATCTGCTCGTCCGACTGATAACTCGATCCGTAGTCGTCTGCGATGGTTGTTCTCCTTTGGTATGAAGCAGTGATGGCGAATCGGGAGGCCGCGCCTCCTTCGCCACCAACCACAGTATCGATGAGCGAAAGCGGCGCGATTGTGCACTCGCAAGAGCACCGATGGAACCAAAGCGTTAGCGCAGATGAATGAAGGCTCCTTGCGGAGCCTTCATGGGGTGGGTGTCAGTAGCGGATCAGGCCGGTTGAGCGTGGGTCCTGGACGGGGCGGTGTCGATGCGCATTGCCGGCAGCTGCATGTAGGTCACCGCGCGCCACAGCCACTCGGCCGGACCGTAGCGGAAGCGCGCCAGCCACCAGTGGCTGAAGGCAAGCAGCAGCGCGCACACGCCGATGGCGAGCGCCACCTGCAAGGCGCGGCCCATGCCCCACAGTCCCAGACCGTAGCCGAAGAAGATGGACGACATCACCAGCGACTGCAGCAGGTAGTTGGTCAGCGCCATGCGGCCGAACGGCGCCAGCACTTTAATTTTCGACAGCGCCGAGCCGCTGTGCAGCATCAGCACGATCATCGCCACATAGCCGAGCGAGGCGGGCAGGTTGCCGATCATCAGCAGGCCGTGGGCCAGTCCGAAACCGTCCTGCTGCGCGCCGGGCACGTGCGACATTGCCAGCAGGCTGCCGAGGATGCCAAGGGAAAGGCCAACTGGCAGGGCGATGAAGGCCAGTTTGCGGAACATCGGCAGGTGCGCGGCGGTATTTTCCATCACGCCGGAGCGGATGAACCAGGTGCCGATCAGGAACATACCGATCAGCAAGGTCGCGAAGCCGGACTCCTGCGGCGCGTGCTCGGCGAAGTGCTTGACGCGCAAGCGGACCGCGTCGGCGTAGCTGCCGGTGCTCATGGTTTTCACTTCCAGTGCGCGCTCGTCGGCTTGTTCCTTCATGCGCTTGGCGCGGGCCGCTTTCTTCTCTTCGGCGGTCGGCTCCTTGGCGGCGGGCTTCTTGACGTCAGCCTTGGCGTCGGCTTTGGCCGGCGCCGCTACTGGCGCGGCGGCCGGTGCTGGCGCCGCCACCGTTGCCGCTGGCGCCGTCACAACTGCCGGCTTCGCTGTCGCCGCGTCGGGCGGGGTCAGGTATTCGACGGTGCCGCCGATCGTCATCATGGTGGCGAAAAACATGAAGATGGTGGCGCCGGCGCGCAGCGGGCGCTTGTCGGCCGGCATGTTGTACTTCTCGGCCAGCCAGGCCAGTGCCGCGAACAGGAAAAACATCGCGGTGGCCGGGCCGCGCGGGCCTTTCGGCGTGCCCGGCACGAACCAGAACACCAGCGCGGCGATGCCGGCGACCAGGCTCACGCCGATCAGCGTCGCCGCCATGGCCGACAGGCCAAACAATTTCTTTTCGCTGCGCAGGTAGACCGCGACGACGCCGGCGAACGCCAACGTGGCGGCGGCGCCGCCAGCCGCAGGGCCGAAGTTCGGCACGAATGCCAGGCCGATGCAGGCGACGATGGCGCCGACGATCCATTTCCAGGTGCCGTACAGGGCCACCAGCAGGAACACCGCGGCTACCGCATAGCTGAACAGGATGTCGCCGGCGAACAGGAAGATGTGGTGCAGTGCGCCGAACACGGCCAACGCGGCGATACGGCGCACGTACGGCTTGATGAAGCCGCGTCCGGCGCGTTCGGCGCGCGTCAGCATGACGGCAAAGCCCATGCCGAACAGCAGCGAGAAGATGGTCCAGAATTTGCCGGCGACGAAATAGGCAACGAAGTAGGAGGCCAGCCAGTCGATGCCGGTCAGGCCGAGCGGCATGCCCTGGCCCATCGAGCTCAGCGCGCGGTTGAAGAATTCGACGTTCATCAGGCAGATGCCGATCAGCGCGAAGCCGCGCACCACATCCAGCGCTTCGATGCGCTGGCTGGCGGGCACGGGTGCGAGCAGGGTTTTTTCGGCGGCGTCAGTCAGGGTATGCATGATTTTATTATTCCCGTCAGTCAAGGTTATAGTCTGAACATCATAGTTCTGGGGTCGATGAAAATCGCTGAAAATGCGACGAACGGCAGGAAAGGCGGTGCCAGAGGCGTTTTAGGCGTGGTGGCGCCGGTCCGCCGATCGAACGGCACGATGGCCAATAGCGGCTTAAAATTGCTGACCCAATTAGGAGACACACCATGAGCACTTACCGCCGCATCGTACTGGCCTCGCGTCCCTCGGCCGAGCCTTCGCCTGACAACTTTCGGCTGGAAACGGTCGACACGCCCGAGTTGCAAGAAGGCGAGATTCTCGTTCGCAATGAGTATCTGTCGCTCGACCCTTACATGCGTGGCCGTATGAGCGAAGAGAAGAGCTACGCGGCGCCGCAGCCGCTTGACCAGACCATGATCGGCGGCACCGCCGGCGAAGTCATCGCGTCGAAGAATGCCAAATTCGCTGTCGGCGACAAGGTCGTCGGCGCGCTCGGCTGGGCCGAGACCGGCGTGTCCGACGGCGTCGCTCTGCGCAAGGTCGACATTGCCCGCGTGCCCTTGTCGGCCTATCTTGGCGTGGCCGGCATGCCGGGCATGACCGCCTGGTACGGGCTGAACCAGATCATGCAGCCGAAGGCCGGGGAAACCGTCGCCGTCTCGGCCGCCAGCGGCGCGGTGGGCAGCGTGGTCGGCCAGTTGGCGAAGTTAAAGGGCTGCCGCGTGGTCGGCATTGCCGGCGGCAAGGAAAAGTGCGCCTACGTGGTCGACGAACTCGGCTTTGATGCCTGCGTCGACTACAAGGCGGGCAACCTGGTGGCCGACCTCGCGGCGGCGACGCCGAACGGCATCGACGCCGTGTTTGAAAACGTTGGCGGCGCCGGCTTCGACGCCGCGCTGGCGCGCATGAATGCCTTTGGCCGGATCGCCGTCTGCGGCCTGATTGCCGGCTACAACGGCGAGGCCGTCGCCGTTCACAATTTCAGCTCCGTGCTGACGAACCGCCTGACGATCCGCGGTTTCATCGTCAGCGAGCACCTTGAATTCTGGGCCGAGGGCCTGCGCGAACTGGCGGCGCTGGTTGCCGGCGGCCAGCTCAAGTACCGCGAAACGATCGCGCAGGACCTCGCCAGTGCCCCCGACGCATTCATCGGCCTACTAAAGGGCAAGAACTTCGGCAAGCAACTGGTCAAGCTCACCTGACCCGGTAAAAATCGCGTCAAAAAAATTGGGGTCAGACCCGTTTAATCGACGGCGAATCGACGGAATCGCAGTCAAACAAACGGGTCTGACCCCATTTCGTTTACTCGGCGGTGAGGCTGCTGCCAGCCTCTGCGCAAAGTTGAATCTGAGCGCAATTTAAATGCTGATTAGCGCTCATCTTCAGCCAGCCGCATCCACGCTTCGGTCCGGCTGCCGGTAGCCGCGGCAGCGTGGATCAGGCGCGTGAGGATGGTCGACATATCGAATCGGCGATTAAAGCGGTACTG
>NZ_PDOC01000032.1 GCF_002760655.1 Massilia eurypsychrophila
TCCAATTTTTAAGTGTGTGGTAATTGACGTTGATATCGTCCGCGACTGCCTGCACGCTCCTGCCGCCACGGGAGAATACCTTGACCAGTGCTTGTTCGACAAATGCTGGGGAATGCCTTGTTCTCATGTCTGCCTCTATTTGGATAAAATCTGGAGGCGACAACTAGTCTGACACAGGGGGCTAGTCGTTCATGCGCTTCCGGCTTGGGATCGGTCAGATCCCAAACCCTATCGATCGCTTACGCGGTGGGCAAGGCAACTGGTATTCAAACCTCGACGAAGCCACTGAAATTTTGCTTTGGGAGATCCAGTGAAGCGGGCTGCAGCCGCTATTACCGGCGGTTTGTTTGGGTTGATACTGACCTGGATATGTTTTTACACGTTCAGTCATGTTGAGTTTGCCGCCAGTCGCACGCTAGCGCAGGGCTGTTATGACCTCGAGCACTGCGGCAAAGAATGGTGGACATACCCGCTGCTACTTGCCATGCTTTTCGTCCCTTCAACTCTGTTTGCCTTCCTCAATTTGGTCGCTTGGCAACGCTGGACCGTTCGCAAGTGGGCTTGGGCATCTGGTCTACTTGCGATAGGGACAGCTACCTTGTACATGACAGCATACGCACTACCTCTCTGAAGGCGGTCCCCGGCAATTCGACAGCATCGAGCGGTGAAAAATGTCGAAATTACGATGTATTTATACATAGTTTAATCGGCCATCGATTGCCCTACTCCTGAGTAGCTTTTGCTGTCTAAATTGTTGAACTATGTACCTTTATGGTAGAGGTCAATAGTCCGGCGTTTTTTTTGCCCCGGCTTGCGCCGTGTTCATGGTGTAGGGCCGAATCAACTACAATACGGGTGATGAGGGCGGGTTTCGTTCCCGGCGCCCGCCAGCTCATGCCACTTATAAAGAATCCTATCAGCGCTATGCGTCGTCCACCCAAAGACCCATCCCACAAACTGTCCATTGACAGCCAACGGCTCGTCAGTCTCTCCATGGCCATCGCGCAAGCTGCCAGCCGCGTCGAAGAGCGGTCCTGGGAGCATCAACTCGATACGCAGCTGCAAAAGCTGCTCAAGACCGGTCATCAGGATACCGTCGATACCGTGCTCAACGCCCTCTTCAAGGACGACCTGAACGGCTACGACGTGCTGATGGAAGCGGTCGAGGCGGTCAGCGAATCGTCCGTCATGGTCGATCTGCACGACGGCGTCGAGACCAGCTGGCAAGCACTGCTGGTGGCCGCGCCGATCCTTGCCTGGACCCGCTTTGCGATCGGCTCCGGCCCGATTCCGGCCGAGCTGGCAACAACGCTGTCGGCGCATTTCTCGGCCCATTTGCTGGCCGAAGGCACGCGCATGGCGATGGCGCCGACACTGTTTGCCATCGACCAGCTGCCGCGCACCCACGCCGAAACGTATGCCGTCACGCACAAGCTGGCGCAGGCCGCCTTCAAGGGCAACGCCATCAAGCCGGCCGCGCGGCCGCCGGAAACGGCGCCGTTCCTGGCCGACACGCGCTACCTGCTGATCGCCGTGGTCGCGCCGCTGGGCGCGCCACTGTTTCGCTGGCAGGAGCCGCAGCACCAGCTCAATTTCGCCGTCGAGCGTTCCAACGCGCTCGAGCAATGGCGCGAGCAGGCGATGCCGAACATCGCGCGCCTGCTGCCGGGCTGCGGCATCGAGCTGCTGCTGCCGGAGGCGTACTACGTCGCCTGCCGCGAAGCCGACAAGCTGATCCGGCCAGTGTCGATCCGCGCCGCCGTTCATTACCTGACCAACACGTTGGCGGTGGAACCGTCCGACCTGCGCGCGGTCGTGGCCGGTTTCGGCGAGGAAGCGGCCGACGGCCAGATCGACGAGTACCGCGTCGCCTTCACGTTGCGCCAGACGGCCGACGTCATCTACGGCATCGTCTGGCCGCTGTACGGCCAGGAAGACGAGGACGGCACGCCGGTGGAAGGCATGATCAACGCAAGTCTTGCTGGCATCGACGCGCCCAGGGCGCCGCTGGAAGAAATCCTGGCGCACCTGAACGAGGCCGGCATCACCCACATCAAGAAGCACAGCGAGCATTTCGTCGCCGAGTACTGCGACGACTGCGGCGCGCCGCTGTTCGCCGATCCGGCGGGCGAGCTGGTACATGCCGAGATGCCGGAAGACACGCCGACCGGCGGCGAGCACTTCCACTGAAACGAAGCCCGGGAAACCGGGCTTTTTTTCGTCACTATTTTCGCCTCAGCTGCGGTGGTAGGTGCCCATCAGCTCGGCCTGCTCCAGCACGTGGCCGGCCATCGCGCCCTCCAGCTGCTGCTTCGTTGCCTCCTTCAGGTCCGGCAACATCGCATCGAGCGCATACAGCTTGAAGAAGTAACGGTGCCGGCCGATCGGCGGACACGGTCCGCCATAACCGGTGCGCTTCCAGTCATTCGTGCCTTCCTGCGTGCCGGCCGGCAGCTGCCGCGCCCCCTGCTCCAGTCCAGCAGCGTCGGGCGGAATGTTGTACAGCACCCAGTGAGCCCAGGTGCGCCGTGGCGCGGCCGGATCCGGCGCGTCGGGGTCGTCGACGATCAGTGCCAAACCTTTGCTGCCGGCCGGCACGCCGCTCCAGGCCAGCGGCGGCGACACGTCGTTGCCGTCGCAGGTATAGATCGGGGGGATCGGCCCGCCGGCGTCGAATTTGGTCGAGGTAATTGCAAGTGCCATGGCATCCTCCCTGTTCGATTGACGGCGCGCACGCGATGGCCGCCAGCCATTAATATAATTGTATCGATTTGGCAAACAAGCTGTGGTACCGTTGGTATCACTTTTTTGATCGCGAAACAAAGTGAACCAACCGCACGACGACGAATGCACTGTGCTCGCGACCGGCCCGAACGCGCCGGAAGCGCCGCGCACTGGCGACGACAACGCGTTGCCGAACGGCACCCGGCTGGGCGAATTCGAGATCACAGGCCTACTCGGCAAGGGCGGCTTCGGCATCGTCTACCTCGCCTATGACAGTTCCCTTGACCGCCACGTCGCCCTCAAAGAATACATGCCCTCGGCGTTCGCCGCGCGCACGCAGCAGGCACGCGTGCGCGTCAACGCCGAACACGACGAGACCTTCCAGGCCGGCCTGCGCAGCTTCGTCAATGAAGCACGCCTGCTCGCCCATTTCGACGATCCGTCGCTGATCAAGGTGTACCGTTTCTGGGAAGCCAACGGCACCGCCTATATGGTGATGCCCTACTATCAAGGGCCGACCTTGAAGGAGGCCCTGATGATGCGTCCCGAGCCGCCCGACGAGGCGTGGCTGAAGCGGCTGCTGGCGCCGCTGCTGGACACGCTGGCCTTGCTGCACGAACAGCAGTGCTTCCACCGCGACATATCGCCCGACAATATCCTGATGCTCGAAGACGGCCGCCCGCTGCTACTCGACTTCGGTGCCGCCCGCCGCGCCATCGGCGGCATGACGCAGGAATTCACCGTCATCTACAAGCAGAACTACGCGCCGATCGAACAATACGCCGTCACGCCGGCCATGCAGCAAGGCGCCTGGACCGACTTGTTCGCACTCGCTGCAGTGGTCCACTTCGCCATCGCCGGTTGCGCGCCGCCGCCGGCCGTGGCGCGTGTGATGACCGATCCCTATGTGCCGCTGGCCGAGCGCTTCGCCGGCCGCCTCAGTGCAGGCTTCCTGGCTGCCATCGACCGCGCGCTGTCGGTCCGCCCCGAGCACCGGCCGCAAAGCGCCGCCGAGATGCGCGCGCTGCTGCGGCTGGCCGATCGCCGCCGCGTCGCGCGGCCCGTCGTGCGCCCGCGCTGGCACTACCTGGCCGCCTGCGCGTGCGCCGCGACGGTGATCGCGGCGGTGGTCGCGGCCGCAAGCGGCTATGCGACGCTGCGCGGCAAGGCGCCGCCGGCGGCAACGCCCGTTGCCGCCGCACCGTTTGTCCCGGCCGCGGCGTTGCAGCATGTGGTGGCCGGCGCCAGCACCGAGCGCAGCGTCGACGTCAAAGCGGCGCAGCCGCGCGTTCAGATCGGCCGCGACCGCCTGAACTTTTCGGTGCGCGCGTCGCACGACGGCTATCTCTACGTGCAGATGGTCGGCAGCGAACGCAGCCATTTCTGGCTGCTGTTTCCGAATGCCGTGGACAAGGACAACTTCATCAAGGCTGGACAGACTGTGACGCTGCCGCGCCGCGGCTGGCACATGGGGGTGGATGGCCCGCCGGGCACCGATCATTTCGTCGCCATCGTGTCGGATGTACCGCGCAGCTTTGACGGCGCCGGCCTGGTTGCCGGCGAGCTTTTCTCCGAGTTTCCGATCGCGCGCGCCCGGCAGATGCACAGCAGTTACACCGGCGCGACCCCGCTGTTCGCCGGCACGCCCGACTGCGCCGGCAAGCCCGGTTGTTCGCCGGCATACGGCGCGAGCATGTTTTCTGTTGAAGAGGTTGCGAATTAGGTACGCTTCATTCAGCTAGGTAGATACGCTTGAGTTTTGTGATAATTTCAACTGTTGGTAGGTCGCCATTGGATGTGTAACCATGAAATTGATCGGGCGCGTTATTCTGGCTATGCTGATGATGCTGTCGGCAGTTGGCAGCGGCGCGGCCGAAAAGAAACTGGCCCTGGTCGTCGGCAACGCCACCTATGTCAACGCCCTGCCACTGGACAATACCGTCAACGATGCCAACGATGTCTGCGCAGCGCTGCGCAAGCTCGACTTTGAGGTGCTGTGCAAAACGAATCTCGCCACCAAGCGCGAATTCAAAGATGCCATCTTCGAGTTCAGCGGCCGGATTAACGACCAGACGATCGCCCTGTTCTACTACGCCGGCCACGGTGTGCAGATCGACGGCCTGAATTATCTGGTGCCGACCGCCGCTGCGATGCGTACCAAAAGCGACATCGAAGACGAGAGCGTGCAGATCAACTACCTGATGAACGAGCTCGACGGGCGCCGCGCGGCCCTGAATATCTTCGTGCTCGACGCCTGCCGCAACAATCCGTTCATCAACCCGATCCGCGGCTACGCGCCCGCGCTAGGGCTGGCCTCGCAGCTGTACGCGCCAAGCAACAGCATCATCGCGATGTCGACCGGGTTGGGCCAGCTCTCGCTCGACGGCACCGGTCGCAACGGCACCTTCACGAAAAATCTGCTGAAATTTCTGCCAACGCCACGCCAGCCGATCGAGGACATGTTCAAGGCGGCCAGCGGCGGCACCAGCGTCGAGGCCAGATCGCTCGGCCATCGCCAGGATCCGCAAGTGACCACGTCGTATGCCGGCAAGTTCTGCCTGGCCGGCTGTTCCGACAATCGGCTGGCCAACGACGCCGAACTCAATGCCAAGGCGGCGCAACTGGACAAGCTGCAGGCGGCGATCGCGCAGACCCGCGCCAAGCACGACGAGTTGGCCGAGCAGACGGCCGCGCTGCTGAAGAAGCAGGCCGAGCTGGACAAGCTCAGGAGCAGCGTCGAGCAAGCCCAGAGCGGCAAGGGCCGCGACTCGGTACAGCAGAAAAACGCGGTGGCCTCGGTCAATGCCGAACTCAGCGCGTCGACGGCCAAGCTGGCCGAGATGGAAAGCATGAAAGCGGCGCTGCTGCAAAAGCAGCTTGAACTCAGCAAGATCCTCGACACGCTGGCCGTTCAGCAAGCCGGCATCGACGATCGCAACAAGGAAATACGCATGCGCAAACTAGAGGTACCAGCAGAAGACAAAAAGAAGCAGCTGAACATCTTGCCGGTATTTTAATGGCGGTCCTAGAGGGGAGTATCCAGTGAAAATAATTAAGAAAAGCGTTGCCTTGATTTCATTGTGGGCTTGGTTGGCACCGTCACCGGCTGCCGCGGACGACGGCGCGGGACGGCCGCAAATCCAGGTCGGCGTGAAAGTGTGGAATTCTTCCTGGTTCTCTTACCTGCCGGGCTACTACGCCGGCATTTCCCCGCTTGGCGTACCCAGCGTTGCCGATTCGGTCGACGCGATCGAAGGCGCGCGCAAGACCACTACCCTGCCGGTGGTGGGCATACGCTCTGGCAACTTCCTGCTGTCGGCAAGCCATGCGCGCTATGAAAGCGATTTCCGTTCCGCGCACAGCTCGGTGCTGTCACCGACCGGGCAAAACATCTTGACTTCGCGCAGCGACCACTTGTCGCGCAAGGAAAGTGACCTGACCGCGGGCTACTCGCTGACGCCGAACATCGCCCTCACTGTCGGCTACAAGCATGCGTCCGAAGAGCGCGACACGAGCCTCGGCATCACCGGCACCGCCACCACGCGCTCATTCGAGGCGAAGGTGAAGGGACTGGTATTTGGCGTCACGGCCAACTTCCCCGTTCGTGGCGGCCTCGGCTTTTATGGCCTGGCGGGATACGGGCCGGCGCGCCTGGAGACACTCTTGCCCGGCCAGAATGCAGCCATTACGTCGAATGGCCGATACCTGATCAGCGAGATCGGCCTGACCTATTCGCTGGTGATCACCGACGCCTTCGTCAAGGGCGCCAACGTCGGCCTCGGCTACCGCTCGCAGACGGTCAAGACTGACGGTGTCGGCCCGGGCTTCCTCGACCAGCGCGACTACCGCGACGTCAAGGACGGCGTCACCCTGTCGCTTACCGTCGCACTGTAGGAGGCTCGAGTGAATGCTCGTACCTGGTTCGCAGCGTGCCTGATGCTTGCGGCGCTGCCATCACTGGCCCGGCAGGCGCCGCTGAAGGAGAAGCAGATTACCGAAAGCGCGCTGATCGACGCGCTGGCGCCGGCCGCGCCATTGCGTACGCGCAGCATCCGCGTCATGCGCGACGACGAACCGGCCGGCGGCAGCGCTCCGGCCGGCGGCAGCGCTCCGGCCGCCGCCGCTGTAAAACCGCGCAGCGCGCCGCTGCTGATCACCTTCGAGACGAACTCGGCAGTGCTAACCGCGCCGGCCAGGCGCGCGCTCGATGTGGTCGGCAACGCCTTGGCATCCGACAAACTCGCCAGCTTCCGCTTCGGCATCGAGGGCCATGCCGATCCACGCGGCGGCGCTGCCGTCAACCTGCAGCTGTCACAGGCGCGTGCCATCTCGGTGCGCGACTACCTGGTTAACAGCAAGCATATCGATGCCGCAAGATTAGACCCGGTCGGCAAAGGCGACCAGGACCTGATGAACAAGGCGAATCCGATTGCCGCGGAGAATCGGCGCGTCACGCTGGTCAATTTGTCGCGGTAGATCGTGCCGGCAAGGTCGCCGTATACAGGCTCGACGATTCGGGCGGGAACAAGGATCCTACGTCGGCAGCCGGATATGCGATTTCACCGAACTGTCAGATTCGGTTGCCTCGCACATCCTCCGCGTGCACGAGAACTTGACGCCCTCGTCACTTGGCCCGAGTAGATTCGGTACCTGGTCGTCGAAGAACCCACACACCTTGACGCCATTCCAGATGGCCGATAACTTTGAAAACAGGCGACTATTGATCCCGGTCTGACACGCGTCGAAGATCACCTCGGTACGCCCGGGCTCAAAGTACGTGTTGAGCTTCTTGAGATTAACCTCGTGCTGAGGCAGCGTGGTCAGGTCAATCCAGTCGCCACCACAGCGCTGGCATCGCCGGCATCGAAGAGCAGAAGGCGCCGCTGGATGAAATCCGCGCACCTGAACGAGGCCGGCATCACCCACATCAGGAAGCACAGCGAGCATTTCGTCGCCGAGTACTGCGACGACTGCGGCGCACCGCTGTTCGCCGATCCCGTGGGCGAGCTGGTGCATGCCGCGATGCCCGAAGACAGGCCAACCGGCGGCGAGCACTTCCACTAAAACGAAGCCCGGGCGACCGGCTTTTTTTGCTTTGCATTCAGTAGACCCAACGCTTTGTTGTTCCCCCCAGCCTCAAGACCGTTCGCTGAACAGCGCCACGGGCCGCCTGCCTTTTCCACAAGCTCTGCAGCTACAATACAGTCCATCGGCCAAAGAAGCTCATCAAGGATATGCATGCGCAAAGCGGAAAAGTTATTTCAGCTCGTAAACCTGATGCGCGCCAGGCAGCCGGTCACCGCGCAATCGCTCGCCGGCGAGCTTGGGGTATCGGTGCGCACGGTGTACCGCTACATCGTCGACCTGTCGGTCAGTGGCATTCCCATCTATGGCGAGCCAGGGGTCGGCTATCACCTGCACAAGCACTTCGAGCTTCCGCCATTAACCCTGACCGGAGAAGAGCTCGAGGCCCTGCTGCTGGGAGTGCAGATGGTGTCGATATCGACCGGCGTTCGGCTACCGGCCGCAGCCCGCTCGCTGCTCGCCAAGATTGATACCGTGCTGCCCGACTTGCAGGGCGCCCGGCTTAGACAATCGGCACATGCGCTGAGCGTCGGCGAGCGGCACACGTCCTCAGCGCTGTGGGATGCGCTGCAAGGCGCGGTGGCAGCGCAGCGCGTCGTGCATTTTCGCTACATCAGCCAGGACGGCACGGCGTCGGAACGCACCGCCTGGCCGCTTGGCCTGTTTTACTGGGGCGGCAAGTGGACTGTCGGGACCTGGTGCCTGCTGCGTCAGGCGTTCAGGGAATTCCGGGTCGACCGCATTGCCAACATCTGCGTCCTCGATGGCACCTTCGCGCCGACCACCGATATCAACCTGGCGCACTACATGCAACAGCAGGCCGACACGTGGACACGCGTTCCGGCCCTACTGACACCACGTTGTCAGCAGGGCTAACTTACACTCCAGGCTTCGAACAAAACGGAGCCACACATGTTAGTAAGCAATGCAATGAAAGAGCAGGCGCTGGGATTCGGCGGACTTGAATTCGCTACCTTCCGCTTACGGGAAGGCATCGGCGAGGACGCGCTTTTGGCAGCCTGCGACAAGGTGGATCGGGAATTTCTGCAGACCGAGACAGGGATATTCGGCCACCTGCTTTTAAAAGGAGCAGATGGCGTCTATGCCGATGTCACTTTCGCGGACACCCAGGCGCGCGCCCAACAGGTTTGCGCCAAATGGCTGGAGCAAGCGGTAGCACTGGAATACATCGCCCTATTCGATGAACAGTCGGTCAACATGACGTTTTGGGAACGCCTGCGCTAACGGCAGCCAACGAATGGTGTCCTGTCAGCGACGTACCGAAAACCTCGGACCGACGTTGGCCTCCTGCGCCACGCTGTCCTCGACCAGCCTCACCGTCCGGGTCGGCTGGGCAAACTCGATGCCTGCACGGGTAAAGCGACCGAACATCGCCAGGAAGATCGCCTGCTGGGTTTCCATGTGGACCAGATAATCGGCCGTATTGACGTGATATACGGTTTCGATCCTGGCGAGCGTGGCGGCCAGATACAGCCCGAGAGCGATTGCGAACGCCATCGTCCATCGGGTCATTGCATTGCCGAACAACTTGTATGCCATCGGGCCTTCCCTTACGCCGCAAGAGAAGTTTGACCGCAGCGCCGCCGATAGTTCCTGCCAGCCGTCGCCGGGATCAGCGTGCGGGAATCGCTTCGATGACGCGGCGGGCGAATTCGGCCGAGTTGCCGGCGTGCCAGCGCCAGACGATCAGCAGGTCGTGGTCCGGCGACACGGTGATGGTGTTGCTGCCCGCGCCCAGCGCGCCGTAGGCGTTGGCCGGCAGGCCGGGGAAGTTCTTGCCCTTGGTGTTGAGCCACCACAGGTAGCCGTAGTCGGGCCCGTGCTCGCTCGGCGCCAGCGCCGCCTTGACGAACGACGCCGGCACGATCTGCTGGCCGCCCCAGGCGCCGCCGCGCAGCCACAGGTAGCCGAAGCGCGCCATGTCCCACGAATTGATCCACATGCCGCCGCCCCAGCGGGTGCCGCCGCTGACCGAGGGCGCGCGCTTGCCGCGCAGTTCCACGTAGCTATTGTGGTACGGCACCCACTTCCACGAGGTCGACGCGCCGATCGGCCCCATCACCTCATCCTGGAACACCTCCGGCACGCTCTTGTCCAGCACGCGCAGCAGCGACAGCGCCATGCGGTTGATGCGCACGTCGTTGTATTCATAGAACGTGCCGGGCTGCTGCAGCGCGCGCGGCTTGCGCTCGCCCTGGCCGTAAGCGGCGGCGCCGACAAAGTCGTGCTGCTTGCCCCAGATGGCGCCTTCCCATTCGGATTCCTGCTGCAGGTGCTGGCGCCAGGTCACCGCGGCGTTGCGTGGCGAGTCGTAGCCGCCGTCCAGCACGCGCTTGCCCACCGGCTCGTCCAGGCTGGCAATCTTGCCGTCGCGCTGGGCCACCGCGGCAACCGTCGACAGCATGCTCTTGGCCACCGAATAGGTCGGGTCGACAGACGCCGTGTCGCCGAACTCGGCCACCACGAATCCTTTGTAGATGACCAGGCCATTGGTGCGCGCACGCCGCGTCGGCATCGAACCGAGCAGCGTGCCGAAAGTTGCCTCCTGGTCGGAAAAGTCGAGCGCGCGCGTCGTCTCGTGGTGCCTGGCGTAACTTACCGCCGCCGCCAGCAGCGCCGGGTTCAAGCCCATCTCGGCCGGCGTCTTCCTGGCCCAGTCGCCAGGCGGCGGAAAATACTGCGGCTCGGCGGCGTGCACGGTAATCGGCATCAGCACGGCGGCAACACACAGGCGCAAGGCGGCGCGCCGGGACGATGTCATCATCTGCAACTTTCTTTGGGATGGCTACCAGCTTGAAAACGGATGACGCACCAGGTTCGAGTTGTAATAGCGCCGGTCGTCGGTGACGTCGGCGCCGATCCACTCCGGCTTGTCGAACTGCTGGTCTTCGGCGCCGAGCTCGATCTCGGCCAGCACCAGACCCTGGTTTACGCCGAGAAATTCGTCGACCTCCCAGGTGTTGCCGGCAAAGTCGATGCGGCGGCGGTACTTTTCGACGAGCGGCTGCTCGCACAAGCGTTCGAGCAACTCGTTGGCGTCGGCCAGCGGAATCGGATACTCCCACTCGCCGCGGGTGGCGCCGACGCTCTTGCCCTTGATGGTCATGCAGGCGCGCTCGCCTTCGACGCGCACCCGCACCACCCGCGCCGGATCGGACGACAGGTAGCCCTGGCGCAGCAGCACTGGCGCACCTAGCGCGCGCCAGCCGTCGCCGGCGAGCAGGAACTTGCGCTCGATCTCGACGCCCATGATCAGTCCAGCGACTGCAGGATCGGCTGCAGGATCGCAGCGCCGAGCACGCTGCTGCGCGCGCCGTTCCAGCCGGTGTAGGTGTCTGGCAGGTCGGCGTTGTCCTTGAACGGCATTTCGAGCGTCAGCGACAGGCACTTGAACGTGTGGCCGATGTACTTCGACGCCAACGTCAGCATGTCTTCGTTGTACTTGCTGGCGGCGTAGCCGTACACGCTCTGGAAGTCCGGGCTGGCCGCCATGTACTGGTCGACAAACGCCTTCTGCCTGGCAGCGCGCTCGGGGGTGAAGTCGGCCAGCATCTCGTTGCCGGCCACGAAGTTGTATGGCAGCGCTTCGTCGCCGTGGATGTCGAAGAACATGTCGCAGCCGACTTCGTGGATCTTGTTCTTCACGCACAGCACTTCAGGGCTGCGCTCGAGCGAGGGCGTCATCCATTCGCGGTTCAGGTTGGCGCCGGCGGCGTTGGTGCGCAGGTTGCCGCGGTAGGCGCCGTCCGGATTCATGTTCGGCACGATGTAGAACACGGCGCGCTGCAGCAGCTTGCGGGCGACCGGGTTGGCGTCGTCGAGCAAGGCGTCGAGCATGCCTTCGACGAACCACTCGGCCATCGTCTCGCCCGGATGCTGGCGCGCGATGACCCAGATCTTCCTGGCCGCCGACGGATTGCCGACCACCACCAGGTTCATGTCGCGCCCGTCGACCGTGCTGCCGATGTCGATCACGCGCGCCAGCGGGTTCTCGGCCACCTCGCCGAGCAGGCGCAGGTGGCGTTCCCACGAGTACGGCTCGAAGTAGGCGTAGTAGACGCTGTCGAGTTCTGGCGTGTGGCTGATCGTCATGACCTGGCCGTCGAAGCTGGTGGCGACGCGGAACCACGTCTCGCCGTCATAGCTGGCGCAGGCCTGGTAGCCTTCGAAGCCCTTCGGATAGGTGGCCTGGCCGGCGTTCAGGAAGCGGATCGTGCACGCTTGCCCGCGCGCGCCCTGCAGGCGGAAGTGGAACCACTGGTGGATGTCCGCGTGCGAATCGCTGCGCAGGTTCAGGTCGATCCGGGCGGCACTGTCGGCGGCCACCACGTCGATGGCGCCGGAGTCGAACAGCTGGCTGATTTTGATGGGCATGGAAGATCCTTGAAAAACGGGTTCACGAAGATGAGCATGATACCCGTATTTCAGGCGCCGCCGACAGCGCCGCCGCTGCCTCAGGCGTCGAGATTGATCAGGTCGCCCTGGTAGTGTTCCATGATCTGGCGCATCAGTTCGACATTGCCACGGTCGAGCAGCACCGTCAGGTTCGGTTTGCGGTCGAGCTCGATGGTCATGCGGATGAAATCGTTGAACTGGCGGCACTGCACGCTGAGCGCGCGCGGGGTCACCTGATCGTCCCAGTCCTGCTGGTAGATCGGCGGCGGCGCCGGCGGCTGCAGCAGGTTCGGGTCCTGGTTGACCGGCAGGTGCTTGAGCAGCCAGAACACGATCGAGGCCGGCACGAAGACGCCCGAGTCTTTCGCTTCGCGGTAGGAAAATTTGAACAGCAGCAGGTTGCCCACCTGATCGCAGGACATGCACATGCTCTTGACTTGACGGATAACCGCTTGTTTCACCACGAAATTCCCCAGGGTAGATTGAAAAGGCGCGACGATTCTACCCCATCCATTCTGGTGAATGGGTGAAACCGGAATGGGAAAGCGGAAATAAAAAGCGGGGAGCAGACGCCCCCCGCCGTACCACGAGCCTGGCCGCCCGATGCCAGCGTCACTGCCGGCACCGAAGGGCCCAGGCTACTTCTTGCTGCCGCTCGAACGACCGGACTTGCCGCCTTCGCTGCCGCCTTCGCCGCCGCTGCGGTTGCCGCCACCTTGCTCGGATTGCTTGCTGCCGCCCTGCTCTGCCTTGCTGCTGGCGCGCTCGCTGCTGCGCGAGCTCGACTCCGCCGATTGCCGGTTGCCGTGGCTCATGCTGCCGGCCTTGCGGGCTTCCTCGGACGTGAACTCATGCGCCGTGCCCTTCTGATGTGCCGCCTTGCCGCCCTCGCTGGCTATTTCGCGCTGACGGGCCGGATCCATGGATGCGAATCCGCGATTCTTGGTACCGCCCCCCTGGCTTGCGCCCTGGTTGCCGCTCTGCTTGTTGCCTTGGTTACCCTGATTACTTGAAGCCATGGTGAACCTCCCTCATCTGTTCAATCCGCCGCGATTGCGGAGGTCGATGCCCGATCCGTTCTCCGGCATGGCCGTTGAGCGAGCAGGTTAAACCATCTTATGCAGCGTGGATGGATGAGGGTATAGGACGAAAGCAGCCGACTTTGTAGGACAACAGGCGACAGAAAATGCGATAAATCAAAGGTCAGGCTCCCGTCAGTGTGCGTCCTACACCGGCTCGGTCGGTATTCCTATTCTGAACCGTGTAACAATCCTGCATGATGGCAATCTAATATCGGGCGTCACCGCGCCGCAGTTCACCGCATTTTCACTTCCACGCAAAGGAAACCATCATGACCACGTCGAATCAACGCAGCACGGACAACAACCAGACCGACAATGGCAGCAACGAGCTGAACGTGTCGTCGTCGCGTGCCTTTTCGAAAGACGACACCACGTCCACGCCGGACGGCGCGACGCAGGTGCACGCGTCGAACGACGTTGCCGGCGGCCTGCCGAAAAGTCCTGCCGGCAAACACCTGGCCGCCGACCAGAAAATGGACGACGACACCGGCTTGTCGAACACCGTCAACCAGCCGCCGGCCAACCCCGACCGGCAAGACCTGCAGAGCAACGTCGGCCGCCGCTCCGATGGCACGCCGGACTAAGCAGCAGGCGGGGCTGCCCTCACCTGCCGGGGCGCCCCGCCGATATTTCCCAAACGCAGCCAACGTAGCGCTGCCATTCCCAGCAAGCGCGTATATTCTTGGCAAAACCACACCTCATCAATAATTCAGCAGGAGAAGCACATGAAATGGGAAGGCAATCGCGAGAGCGATAACGTCGAAGACCGCCGCGGTGACGGCGGCGGCGGCGGCGGCGGCTTTGGTTTCGGTGGACGCTCGATCGGTATCGGCACCATCGCCATTGCGCTCGTCGGGTCGTACTTCCTGGGTGTGAGCCCAATGACGATCATCAACATGCTCAGCGGCGGCGGCGGCGCCGTGCCGGTGCAGCAGGAGCAAGGGTCGGCCCAGCGCCCGCCCGCGTCCGACACCCAGGCCAGGTTCGTCTCGACCGTGCTGGCCGACACCGAAGACACCTGGAGCGAGCTGTTCCGCGCCCAGAATGCCCAGTACGTCAAGCCGAAGCTGGTGCTGTTTACCGGCGCGACGCAGACAGCTTGCGGCACCGGGCAGAGCGCTTCCGGGCCGTTTTATTGCCCCGGCGACCAGAAGGTGTACATCGACCTGGCCTTCTTCCGCCTGATGGAGGAGCGTTTCAAGGTCACCGGCGAATTCGCGCAAGCGTATGTCATCGCGCACGAAGTGGGCCACCACGTCCAGCACCTGCTCGGCATCGACCAGAAAGTCGCTGCCGTGCGCCAGAGCGGCAATGAGCGCCAGGCCAATGCGGCATCGGTGCGCCTGGAACTGCAAGCCGATTGTTTTGCCGGTGTCTGGGCGTTCCACGCCAACCGCTCGCGCAGCATCCTTGAAAAAGGCGACGTCGAAGCGGCGCTGACGGCAGCCACAGCAATCGGCGACGATACGCTGCAGCGCCAGTCGCAAGGCACAGTCGTGCCCGATTCGTTCACGCACGGCACGTCGGCGCAGCGTGTGCGCTGGTTCAACAAGGGCATCGAGACGGGCCAGTTCGAACAGTGCGACACCTTCAACGAGCGCCAGCTGTGAAGTGGCTCGCGGTCGGCGCCGGCATCGTCGCGCTGGGCTCTCTGGTAGCCTGCTCGCCGCTGACGGCGCTCAACGCGCTGTCGCCGGCGATCGGCTCCGACAGCGACGTCGACATCGCCTACGGCCCGGGCACCCGCAACAAGCTCGACATCTACCGCCCGGCCAAGGGCGGCGCCGCCGCGCCGGTGGTGGTGTTCTTCTACGGCGGCAACTGGAGCACCGGCCAGCGCCGTGACTACGCCTTTGTCGGCCGCGCACTCGCCGCGCGCGGCATCGTCGTCGTCATTCCCGACTACCGGCTGTATCCCGAAGTGCGCTATCCCGACTTCCTCGACGACTCCGCGCAGGCGGTGGCGTGGACCGCGAAGCAGATCGCGGCCTACGGCGGCGACCCGGCGCGCCTGTTCGTCATGGGCCACAGCGCCGGCGCCTACAACGCGTCGATGATCGCGCTCGATCCGCGCTGGCTCGGCAAGCAAGGCATGGCGCCGAGCGCGCTGACCGGCTGGATCGGCCTGGCCGGCCCCTACGATTTCATTCCGATCGTCAACCCGACCGCGCGGCCGGTGTTCCATCATCCGAATACGCCGGCCGATTCGCAACCGGTCAACCATGTTGGCGGCGCGGCGCTGCCGGCGTTGCTGATTGCCGCGCGCAACGACAAGCTGGTCAATCCGGTGCGCAATACTGGTGGCCTGGCGACCCGGCTGCGCGCGGCCGGCGTGCCGGTCGAGGAAGTCTATTACGACGGCGTCAGCCACACCACGCTGGTGGCCTCGATGGCCGCACCGCTGCGCACGCTCGCGCCGACGGTCGATGCGGTGGCGCGCTTTGTCCAGGCGAGCGCGAAGCGTCCCATTGACGCAGGTTCAACCCGCGTGACTCGGTAAGAACTGCCGCCCCGGCGGCATGATCCAACTCGAACAAACAGGTAGTGTTCGTGGGGGAGCCATGCCGTCGACACCAGTAAACGCCGCCGATGCAGTCGGTATCGAAGTTTCGGTGGTTGTCCCCACCGGCGGCAGGCTTGACCTGCTCGACCGCAGCCTCGACGCGCTGACCCGCCAGGACTATCCGGCCGGCGCCTACGAAGTCATCGTCGTCGACGACGAGCCCAGCCGCAACACGCTGCAGCTGGTGGCCGGCTGGCGTGCCCGTACGCTCGAGCGCGGTCCGCGCCTGGTGTATGTCGCCAACGACGGCGCGCACGGGTCGGCGGCGGCGCGCAACGTCGGCTGGCGCAGCGCCCGCGCGCCCATCATCGCCTTCACCAATGACGACACCGTGCCGGCGACCGGCTGGCTGACGCAGGCCATGGCCGCCTTCGACGCCGGCACCGACGTGCTGTGCGGCCGCATCGAAACGCCGGCGCCCGCGCCGCCCGCCGCCGCCGCCAGCGACGGCGACGGCGCGGTCGAATTCGTCGCCGCCAACTGCTTCTGCCGGCGCCGTGTGCTCGAAGCGCTGGACGGCTTCGACGAGCGCTTTCGCGACGGCTGGCGCGAGGACAACGACTTCCACTTCCGCCTGCTGGAGATGAACGCCAGCATCGTCTCGGCGCCGCAGGCCGTCGTCGTGCATCCGGTCAGGCCGGCGGCGTGGGGCGCGAGCTTGTTTCAGCTGCACAAGATCAGCTTCGATGCGCTGCTCTACAAGAAGCATCCGGCGCTGTACCGCAAGAAAATCCGCCGCCTGCCCTGCTGGGAAGATTACGCGATCGTGGCGGCACTGGCCCTCGGTGTGCTGGGCCTGGTACTCGGCCACGAAATTCTCGCCGTCACCGGTTGGGGCGCCTGGCTGGTGCTCACCGCCATGCTGTGCATCCGGCGGCTGCAAGGCGGCACGACCAGCGTGGCGCATGTGGCCGACATGCTGTTCACGTCGGCGCTGATTCCGCCGCTGGCGGTATTCTGGCGCGTGCTCGGGGCCATCAAATACCGTGTCCGCTTTGCCTGACGATGAAGACCGTGTTCCTCGACAAGGAAGGCGCGCTGGTGGACGACTTCGCCGGCCCGTGCCGTTTCACGCTGCGTAGCGGCGCCGGGCCGGCGCTGCGACTGCTGGCGCGCCTCGACTATCGCCTGGTTGTCGTCAGCGACCAGGCGCCGATCTGGATCCGGCCCGGCGGCGACGACGCCATGGCGCCGGTGGCGCACCGGCTGGGCGACCTGCTGTTTCGCGAACGCCTCACGCTGGAAGGCTTTTACCACTGCACCCATGATCCGCAGGGATCGTCGAAGCGCTGCTTCTGCCGCAAGCCGCAGCCGGGCATGCTGCTGACGGCGGCCAAGGAGCTGGCGATCGACTTGCGTGCCTCGTGGATGGTCGGCGCCACCTTGCACGACATCGAGGCGGGCAATCGCGCCGGCTGCCGCACGCTGCTGGTCGACAACGGCCACGAGAAGGAATGGCGGCTGGGACCGCGCCGGGTGCCGACGCGCATTGCCCCGGACCTGTATGCCGCGGCGCTGCTGATCGCCAGCGAAGGGGACATGCTGTAGGCGTTGGCGACTGGCGCCGAAATAGTCGCAAGGCACACGCGCCACGTCCAGGGCCCATGCCGATCCAATCGATGCTCGCTGATCCTTCCTGCACGTCTGCCCAGGCTCTTGTATGCTTTGGCTAACGAAACGAGGAGACAGACCATGCGCGCAATCGAAATTACCCAGCCGGGCCCGCCTGATGTCCTGCAGCTGTGCGAGCGGCCGATGCCGGCCGTCGCGCCTGGCCACGTGCTGATCCGCGTGCACGCGGCCGGCATCAACCGCCCCGACGTGTTGCAGCGCACCGGCAACTATCCGGTGCCGCCTGGCGCGTCCGACATTCCCGGTCTTGAAGTGGCCGGCGAAATTGTCGACGGTGACGTGGCCGGCAGCGGCTTTGCGATCGGCGACATGGTGTGCGCGCTGGTCCAGGGCGGCGGCTACGCCGAGTATTGCAGCGCCGCGCTGTCGCTGTGCCTGCCGCTGCCCAAAGGCATGAGTGCGCTGCAAGCGGCGTCGCTGCCGGAAACGTTCTTCACGGTATGGAGCAACGTGTTCGACCGCGGTCGCCTGGCCGACGGCGAGACGCTGCTGGTGCAGGGAGGCTCGTCGGGCATCGGCGTGACCGCCATCCAGCTCGCCAAGGCCATGGGGCACACGGTGTTCGCCACTGCCGGTTCGGACGAAAAATGCCGCGCCTGCGAAGCGCTGGGCGCCGATCGCGCCATCAACTACCGCACCGAGGATTTTGTCGACGTCGTCAAGACTGCGACCGGCGGCAAGGGCGTCGACGTCATCCTCGACATGGTCGGCGGCGACTACGTTCCGCGCGAAATCGGCTGCCTGGCCGACGATGGCCGGCTGGTGCTCATTGCGCTGCTGGGCGGCGCCAACGCGACGATACCGCTGGGCCAGATTTTGCGGCGGCGGCTGACGGTGACCGGCTCGACACTGCGTCCGCGTCCGGTGCCGTTCAAGGCGCAGATCGCCGCGCGGCTGCGCGAACACGTCTGGCCGCTGCTCGAAGCGGGCACGATCAAGCCGGTGATCTACAAGACGTTCGCGCTGGCCGACGCTGCGCTTGCGCACGCCTTGATGGAGTCGAGCGAGCACGTCGGAAAAATCGTGCTCGAAGTCGCGCCGCGCTAAGCCCAACAAGCTGGTGTCAGGTCTGACATTCGGACATGTCAACGCGAAATACTGGTGTCAGGTCTGACATTCGGACAATTCAACAAGCCAACTGTCCGAATGTCAGACCTGACACCAGAAATTACTGCACTTGCTTGAGCAAGGCGCGCGCCTCGTCGGCCTGCGCGAACTTCATGTTGCCGGCCATGAGCACCTCGAGCTCCTTGCGCGCGGCCGCCTTGTCGCCGGCCTTGAACAAACCCATCGCCATGTGATAGCGGATGTCGCGCGCCTGCGGCGCCAGCGCGCTGGCCTGCTTGAGCAGCGGCAAGCCGCGCGCCGTGTCGCCCTGCTCGACCAGGATCCAGCCGAACGTATCCATCACCACCGGCTGGTCGTTGGCCAGCTTGTACGCCTGCGCGGCAATGTCCGCCGCCCGCGTATCCTGCGACAGCTGGTAGGCCAGCGCCAGGTTGTTCAGCGCCACCACGTTCGCCGGCTGCTGTTTCAGGATCGCTTCGAACTGCGCCGCCGCCGGCTTGTACTGTTTGTCTGCCATCAGCGTCTCGCCCTTGTACAACTGCGCGCGGACATCATCGGGATGCCCGCGCAGCCACGCCGCCAGGCGCCTGCCGCCCTCGTCCTGCCGGCCGGCTGCGCGCAGCGCGTTGACCGACTTGACCATCAGTTCGCTCGTCTTGCTCAGCTCCATCGCCCGCTCGAACGCGGCGAGCGCCAGTTCCGGTTTGCCTTGCGCCATGTTGATGTCGCCCTGCAGCTGGTAGCCGGCCGCCCCTTTCGGGTGGTTGCGCTGCAGGCTGGCCGCCGTCATCAGCGCCAGCTCGTTCCATCCCTTGCGGACATACAACTCGGCCAGCGCCAGCTGGGCCGCCGGAAAATCGGGCTGCATCGCCAGCGCCGCCTTCAGGTAATCCTCGGCCTGCGTGGGCCGCTTCAGCAGCAGGTGCATCGCCGCAACCTGCATCTGCGCGTGCGCCGAACGCGGCAGCGCCACCGCCAGTTTCTTGTAGGTATCGAGCGCCTGCTCGCGTTCGCCATTGGCGAGCTGGCCCTTGCCGAGCAGGTCCAGCAAGTCGGGATTGTCGCGATGGATCACCTGCAGCTTGGCCGCCGTGTCGAGCGCCTTCTGGGTCTTGCCGGTCTGCAGGTACTGGGCGACCAGGTTGACCGCCGGCGCAATGGCGTTCGGGTCGGCCGCGTTGGCCTGCTCCAGCCATCTGGTGGCGTCATCCTTTTTGCCTTCACCGGCTGCGATCGTGGCCAGCGCGGTCATGACGTCAGTGTTGGTCTTGTTGTTGGCAAGGAAGGCGAGCAGCGTTTGGCGGGCCGCCTCCGGCTTCTTCTCGCGCATGTCCAGTTGCGCCAGGTTGGCGGCGGCCGGGAAGTACGCCGGCTGGATCGTCAGCGCCTGGCTGAAGCTGGCGCGCGCCTGTGCCGGGTCCTGCTTGCCGACGTAGACCAGGCCCTTCAGTTCCTGCACGGCCGCATTGTCAGGTTGCGTTTTTTCCAGCGCCATCACGGCATCATGCGCCTTGTCGATATGATTCAAGCTCAGTTCGGTGCGCACCAGCGCGATGCCGGCCTGCGGCGACTTGACGTCGAGCGTGGCGGCGAGCTGCAAATCATTGACCGCCTGCGCCTGGTCGCCGGCCCCGAGCCGGCTCAGCGCCAGCGAAGTGCGCAGCCTGGCCGCAGTCGGCTCCAGCGCGCTGGCCTTTTCGAACAGCTCGGTCGCCTTGCCGAAGTGGCGCGCCTGCATGTACGACTCGCCGGCCAGCGCCAGCACTTGCGCATCCCCCTGCGGATCGTTCAGCGCCGGCGCCAGCACGGTCAGCGCGTCGGGCGTGTGGCCGGTGCGCAGCAAGGTCGACGCCAGCAACTTGCGCGCATACACGTTGGCCGGATTCTTTTCGAGGTAGTGGCGCAGGTGGTGCTCGGCCTGGTGCAGCGAACCGAGGTTCAGGCTGATGGCGCCGGCCAGCAACACGCTCGGCATGTGCTCCGGCGCCACGCGCAACACCCGTTGCATCGCATCCTGCGCGGCGGAGTACTTGCCTTGCGAGAAGTCCAGCAAGGCCTGGGTATAGTTCAGCAGCACGCTGGTCGGCGCGAGTTTCCTGGCGATATCGAGGTCCGCCTGGGCCGACTCGAACTTGCCCATCGCCGTCTTCAGGTAAGCTTTTTCGATGTGCGCCGAACGATGTTGCGGCGCGATCGCCACCACCTTGTCGTACGCTGCCAGCGCCTGCTCCGGCTGGTTCTGGGCGCGCGCCAGATCGCCCTTGAACAGCAGCGCATCGGTATTGCGCGGCTCGGCCGCCGTGGCCGTGTCCGCATAGCTGAGCGCGCTGTCGACATCGCCCGCCAGCACCGACACGCGACCCATGCCGATCAGTGCCGGCGTAAACGTCGGCGTGGTCGCCAGCACCGCCAGATACAGTTGTTTCGCCTCATCGTGCTTGCCCATGGCCAGCAGCGCATCGGCGCGCACGCAGAGCAGCCCGGCACTTTGCTTCACCCGCGCCTCGGCCGCCGTTTCGTCCAGCACTTTCTGGAACAGGCCCTGCATCTGCAAGGACTTGCCCAGCACCGGCAAGGCCTGCGCGCCGCGATAGCCATGCTTGAGCGCCATGCGGATTTCTTTCTCCGCACTGACGCCGTCGCCGATGTCAAGGTAGACCGTGGCCAGCTCGTAGCGCGTCTCGGCATCGTCGGGCACCGTTTCGACCACGTTTTTCAACACGATCGCCGCGGCGTTCAGTTCGCCCTTTTGATGGTAGTTTTTTGCCTCGGCCAGCGTTCCGGTGGAATCGCCCTTGCAGCCGGCAAGCACCGATGCCAGCGTGACGGCGCCCGCCGTACTAAGCCACAGGAAACCCTTGTTGTTAAATAGCAACATCCAAACCCTTCGACAGCAAGCCGTTCAATGATGTTGAATGTTGGCATGTTAGCAGCGTAGTAGCAATAAATTTCCCAGCTACAAGCCTGTGTTACGACGTTTGTCGGGAATTCTTACACCGTCAGACAACGGATTGGATAACTAATCGGTAAGTCGCTGTTAATAAAGAGTTGTTTATTTTAGGCATGATTAATGCTTAAATGATCTCAAACAATAAGGGATCGTCCAAAATGAAAAACCTGTTCAGCGTCGTGATCGCCGCTTGCCTCGCGTTCGCCACGGCCGGCGCGAGCGCCAGCGGCATCAGCGACATCGGCGTGAATGGCTACTGGGGCGGCGATGGCCACGGCTACAACGACGTGATCGGCAACAGCACCTACGACATCCAGGGCGCCACCATTACCCGCGTCGGCAGCATCCTGACGGTGACGATCGCGACCAACTTCGCCGGCCACGCCGGCACCCAGCCCGGCAGCGCGCCTGGCGGCATCGGTTATGGCGACGTGTTCCTGTCGAAGATCTGGAACCCGTTCGGCACCGATTCGCACCACGCCAACGACAATGCCGCCAACGGCACGCTGTGGAATTACGGCATGAGCCTGGATAACCGCTGGAGCAACACCGGCGGCGACTTCAAGCTCTACAAGCTGAACGGCGCCACGAATGCGGCGAATATCTACAATTCCGAGAAATTCATGACCTGCGACATCGGTAGCGAGTGCTACTACCGCAACGGCCAGGCCACCGCGGTCAACCGCGGTTCGAGCACCGTGGCCGACACCGGCCTGACTGGCAAATGGTCCGTCACCACCGACCAGGAACTGCGCTTCGTCATCAATATCGCCTCGAGCGACCTGATGAACTTCGCCTCGTTCGCGATGCACTGGGGCGAGACTTGCCAGAACGATGTCATCGAAGGCGCCGTCAGCATGGTGCCGACGCCTGGCAGCATCCCGCTGATCGCGCTTGGCCTCGGCGCCCTGCTGTTCTGGCGCCACCGCCAGGTCACTGCCGAGTAAAGACAGCAGTAGGCTCGCCGCAAGGTGAAGCAGCGAACAGATATCATTCAAGCAAGCATGCAATCCTCTCGTACCGACAACTTTGTCGCATCTACGGGAGGAAAGCCATGTCAGACAATCTGCAGAAAGCCGGCTCGCAAGACCGCAGCCGCATCAACGTGAACGAAGCGTGGGAAGTGAAGCACTGGACCGAAGCGCTGGGCGTATCGAAAGAACAACTCGAAGGCGCGGTAAAGGCGGTCGGCCCCTCGGTCACGGCCGTGAAGGCGCATCTGGGCAAGTAATCGCCGCCTAAGAAGCTGGGGTCAGGTCTGACATTCGGACATTTCGTGCCGAAAATGTCCGAATGTCAGACCTGACCCCAGCTATTCACTGCGGCTATGCCGGCACCGGCGCCTCCGGCGTCAGCAGCGCCACGCCTTCCTCGTACGTTCGCAGTACCATGTCGACACTGTGCTCGACGATCGACTGGTCGGCGTCCCTGTCGTCGGGACTGAGACGGATCGTCACCATCAACGCTTGCGGCAAACGCTCCCTGAAATGGCCGGCGACCACTTGCCATTGCACCAGCGTGTCCTTTAGCGGATAGGTCAGGAATACGGTCGACACCAGGTCGCTGCGGTCAGGTCCGGGACCTTCGTCCGGCGCCGCGGCCGATACGCTGCGGGCGTCGAGCCCGACTTCGCGCAGCGACAGCACGAACAGCTCATTGAGCAGGTCATCGCGCTCATTCGGCAGCCCGGCGGCCAGCGCAATCGACCCTGGCGGCACGTCGAGGGAACCCTGCCAGCGGCCAAGATGGAGCTGGCGCATCTGGCGCAGGTGGACGCCGACGTTCGCGTCTAACATCGATATGCGGCGCGGCCTGCGGCTTTTTCGCGCACTGCCGGAGATCGGCACGACCGCCTCGGCCAGCGCCGCAATCGTGGCGCGCACCTTGTTTTGCTGCGTCTTTTCGATACGCCCGGTCGCATATTCGTCGGCGCCGAGCGCGAGGCCTGGCAGCAGCACCTGGTCGCAATAGCGGGCGAAATTGAATTTGCGCAGATAGGCGTGGGCATCGCGAATGATCGCGTCCGCGTCGCCCGAGATGATGCGGTGATAGAAGCGCTGCGCCTCGCTGGTGTTGGGCGTGTCGGCAAACAGGATCGTGATTGGCTCGAGCGCGCGCACGTGGCGGCCGGCGACGACGAGGCACAGCGTCAGCGGCGTCGACAGCAGCAGGCCGACCGGCCCCCACATGGCGCCCCAGAACAGCGCCGACACCATCACCGCCAGCGGCGACAAACCGGAACTGTGGCCATACACCTTCGGTTCGACCACGTTGGCGACGATCAGCTCGAGGCCGACGAATATCGCCACGCACGTCAGCGCCAGCGTCCAGCCAGGATCGATGGCGGCGACGAACAGCGCGATCGCCGCGCCGGCGACCAGCGCGCCGAGGTACGGCACGAAGCGCAGCAGACCGCTCAGAGCGCCAAACAAGGCTGCGTGCGGCACGTCGGCGGCCCACAGGGCGGCGCCGACCACGGTGCCGAAGACGACGTTGACCAGGAACTGCGAAAAGAAAAAGCGCGACACGCCTTCCGTGGCGTCGCCCAGCGCGCGCATGGTGCGGCCCACTTCCCCCTTCCCCGCCAGGCGCACCACGCGGTCGCGCAGCGATTCGTGTTCGAGCAAGATGAACACCAGCAGCACCAGCACCAGGCCGGCTTTGCCGATCGGACCGGAAACCAGCGACAGCAAGCGCGTGACGGTCGCGGTGGTGGACAATTCAGGCGTGCGGATCTCGACGGCGATGGGCTTGTTCTGGCCGGCCGCAAGGGTCGCCCCGCCGCGGCGGGTCGGCGCCGGGGCCACTGGCAAGGCGGGCGCCACCGCGCGCAGTTCGGCCTGAATGCGCGCGAACGGACGCTCGGTGATTTCCCTCACCGTTTCGAGCTTGGTCTGGATGGCGGCGCGGTACTGCGGCAAGTCGGCGGTGACGGCGACCATCTGCGCGGCCAGCACGATGCACACGCCGAGCACGCACACGCTGCTCAGCAATACCGCGATCAGGGTCGACGGCATCTGCCCCATTCCTGTCCTGGCGAGCGCGCGGACCAGCGGCGCCAGAATCAGACTGAGGACCAGCGACAGGGCGAGCGGCTCGAGGACGTCGCGACCGAAATAGAGCAGGCCGAGGATGCAGGTTGCGGTCAGAACGGAGCTCGACGTCACCTTGGAAAATGAAGCGCTGCTACTCATTGGCGGGCTCGCTGCAGGAAAGGCGACTATCCTGTCACTGGGTAAAACGTTGACTATAACCAAAAATTGAGACCGCAGCAAACGCCGGGTTACTCACGCGCAATACCCCCTGCGGCCTGTCCAGAACGCATTCGTCGTCGACAAGATGAACGAAGGCGCGGTGGCTGCGGCAATTGCCGGGACCATCAGGCGATCGGATCAGCGCTTATTCAACTGGCCGATGACGCTCGCCACCTTGGTGGTGATCACATCGACCGCCGGGCCATTGGCGCCGTGCGGCAGGATGACATCGGCGTGGCGCTTGGTCGGCTCGATGAACTGCTTGTGCATCGGGCGCACCGTCTCCAGGTACTGGGCAACGACGCTGTCCACCGAGCGACCGCGTTCGGTGATATCCCTTTGCATGCGGCGGATGAAGCGCACATCGGGAGCGGTGTCGACAAAGATCTTCAGCGACATCATCTTGCGCAGGTCCGCGTCATACAAGGCAAACAGGCCTTCGATCACGATGACCGGCGCTGGTTTCACCGGGATGGTCTTGGCGGAGCGGTTGTCGATCGTGAAGTCGTACTGCGGCATGTCGATCGCCTCGCCATTGCGCAAGGCCTGCACGTGCTGTACCAGCAGTGGCCAGTCGAAGGCCTGCGGATGGTCGTAATTCTGCTTGCGGCGCACTTCGGAGGAGAGATCGGATTGGTCGCAGTAGTAATCGTCCTGCATCACGACCGATACCATCTCGGCGCCGAACGAAGCGAGTACTTGCTGGGTCACCGTCGACTTGCCACTGCCGCTTCCGCCAGCGACACCAATGACAAACGGAAGATTGGATTTCTTGTTCATCCCCGAATGATACCGGAGCGGCGATCGAACTGACAGGGCTGACAGCCTGAAGCTGGCAATTCAAGGTTCGCAAGACAAGCGGCGAGTGCAGCTTGCAAGGGACGGATCATCAACGACTCTTCGCTGCCCACAACGCAATGTACGCAAGCCAGCAGACCCATCTATAGTTCAATTGTAAATTTTACATCTTACCGATAGAATCATATGGCGCCGCATCAGTGCGCTACCTTTGATGCGGCAAGCAGCATTGGCCGAGAGGACATGTACCTTGGGCGACAGGATCAGCTATGCCAGAGCAGACAGGTAGTCAACGTGCAACAGGCCAATTTGGTGTGCAGCCGTGCGGCGATGTCGCTCTGGAGATGGAGCGGAGCGCGCTGCTGCACGCATCGGCATCGGAACGCGACCTCTTGCTCGCGCAGAACGAACTTCTTCGCAGCGCCAATGAGAATTTGTTGCTTGCAACTTTAGACGCGCAAGATCTGCGAGACGAAGCTGAGGCCACGAATCAGCGTCAGAACGAATTTCTGGCGATGTTGGCACACGAACTGCGCAATCCGCTCGCGCCGATCAGTTTTGCTGGCGCGATGCTAGGGAAAATTGCGTCGCCATCGCCGCAACTGCTACACGTGCAGAAAATAATCGCTCGCCAGGTGGCACATCTCTCGCGCCTGCTAGACGACTTGCTGGATGCTGCCCGCATTAACAGCGGAAAAATCGCCTTGTCGCGCAGTACTATTCCCTTGGCTGAGCAGCTCGTTTGTGCAGCTGAAACCGTTCAGGAGCGCATTGACGAGCGTGGCCAGCGACTCGAACTTCATCTGCCCTCCGACGCCATATTTTTGGACGCCGACCCTGTGCGCCTGGCGCAAGTTTTTTCCAACCTGTTGGTCAATGCTTCGAAGTTCACCCAGGACGGCGGCAAGATTACCTTGTGCGCATGGCTAGCAGGCGACGTTGTCAAGATCACCGTCGCAGATAACGGGGCGGGCATTCCGGCCGAGGTCATCCCTAGCATATTCTCCCTGTTCACCCAGGGACCGCGCACCTTGGCGCGCTCCGAAGGCGGATTGGGCGTTGGCTTGAACGTCGTGCGGAACATCGTGGAAATGCACGGCGGAACAGTTGAAGTATCCAGCGAAGGACCAGGTCATGGCAGCGTATTCACGTTGACCTTGCCGATTCTTCCGGCTCCCGCGCCGCGCGAAGCTGCCATCGCGCAGAAGGGGTCGGGACAGCGCAGCCTGCGCATATTGCTGGTCGAAGATAACCTCGACGCCAGCGAAGTGTTAAGGATGTTCCTGCAATCGGAGGGGCACTCCGTTGTGACTTCACCTGATGGGGTCGCTGGACTGGCAGCTGCCTGCACGCAGGACTTCGATGTGCTCATCTGTGACATCGGTCTGCCCGGCATGGATGGCTACGAAGTGATCGCTAGCTTGCGCGCCGGCGCGAAAGCACGCATTCCATACGCCGTCGCCACTTCAGGCTACAGCCGACCCGAGGATAAGGACCGCGCCCTCGCGGCTGGGTTCCAGCAGTACCTGGTAAAACCGATCGATGTCGATACTTTGTTGAGCCTGATTTCATCTCAAGCGGATTGACGGTGCCGGCCCGGTCGAGTTAATTGGTCTTTGGTGCGTTCTGCGCGCAGTTACATACGAATTGCACTGTCAGGGTTGTCCCGATCAACGCGAATAGCAGGTCGATGTAGGTGCTCAACAGGGAACGCGTTGCCGCCTGCACCTGACTTTCAGTTTGCCGCATGGAGACAGATTCAAACAGGATCAGCGGGCTGTCGCAGACGCCCTGAGGATAAACAATCGGCAGCCACGGTATCTCGTGACGACCGGCGTCCAGGCTGCGCATAAACAAAATCTGAACTTGGTCGTGGCCGATCAACGGCGAAAGCGTGGCGAACAATTTGTGCCAGATCGCCAAGTAGTCAGCGCGCAAAGTCAGCCGAGACTCATCATTCACGGTCTCCATCAGCGCCTGCACTAGTTCGCTTCTCAACATCATGTGGTCGTGTTGCAGCACGGAGATTCGTGCTCTTAGGGACAGGCTACCAAGGATGAACGCGCGGCGTCGCGCGCTTCAACCGAGTCGAAAACACCGACCGCAACGCCCTGATCCAGAAGCGCTTGGCAGCGGGCCTCTCCAGCTGGAATGAAATCATGGAGCTAGTAGGATGCAGTCGTGGCACCGTTACTAAACAAGCCGCTCTGTTGAAGGCATCGGCCCAGGCCTCACGGGCCCCTACAGCCCGCCAGAGCCTCACGCCAGGTCTGACACACCAGCGTAGCCCACCAGCCCCAGCGGCCCCGCCTAGACCCTCTGCAATATTTTTAAACCGGGCCACGGGCGATTTGCCCCTGCCACCGCGGCATTAGGTAACGCGTCCGACCTCCCCTATCTGACGTTGCCCAGATAATACGTGGGTATATTTCTTGCCGCATGGGGCGAAGCGTGCCCGCGAGGGCGGAACGCCAAATCTATTTTTGAAGCCCTTGTCCGTCAGGATAGCGTCGGTCCCTTCTTTACACGTGCCGCGCGGTTCCGCCGCACCGGCTGACCCGATAAGATTCCGCTGTATCCGGTCAGGCGTTCGCCAATTTTAATGTTGTCGCCTTCGATATCGAAGAAACGAACATCCTTGCTATGGTCGCTGCCTCGAACTTTGACCACGGAAATGACGCGCTTGAACTGTCCGCTCAACTCGACATAGCGCTGCATGATAATCGCGTCGGCAAGGAATGCGTTCCCATACGAACTGAACCGCAGCACAGTGTAACGGTCTTCCAGTTCGGCGGTCATCAGCACAGTTGCCCCCATCCCTGTTAGCACCGCTACCAGCCGGTACAAAGATTCGCGGAAATTGTCGCGGAAGACAGGTGATAACGCTAGCTCGAACCCCGACAGTGAATCGATCACAACACGCGTAGCCTTTTTCTCCTTTATCAACCGGACCAAGTCGTGCAAAATCTCGTCGAGGGACAAGTCAAGGGTACGAGTATTGATAATGCCCACACATCCCTGTTCGACCAACTTAGCAAGTTTGTGGCTCAAAAGCTGGTTCGGGCTTTTCTCAAAAGCTGCAATTACCCCAGTTTCGCCCAGCCGTGCGCCTTCCGCGAGGAAGGAAGTGGTCAGAATGGTTTTTCCTGAACCAGACGGTCCCACAAGGAGCACGGAATAACCCGCCGGGATGCCTCCGCCTATCATCGCATCGAGTTCCGAAACGCCGAGGGCGAGGCGTTGCCCTGTAGCGAGACGCGGCCGTTCCGTTTCAGGTGCCTGCAACATTGCTCGCGGGAAAATCTGGACGCCACTGTCGTCGATCCGGAAGGTGTGAGTCCCAAGCTTCTGTGATACGCCCCTCATCTTGACAACTTGGATCTTCCGCACCATCGAGTCGCCACGAACTAATTGAGAGAGCCACATTATCCCGTCAGCCACCGTAAACACGGGTCCCGATTCCTCTTCGGGCTGAAGGTATTCGCCGATGAGAAATGTTGTCGCCTGCCAGCTCGTCATCTGCATTCCCAACTGCTGAACGAAATATTGCAAGTCGGACGCACCTTGGTCGGTAGATCGCGCCGAATGAACCACTGAACGGAACGAATCGACAAACACGAGGCTTGGTCCAAAATCCTCTACCTCGGCGGTGATACGTTTGAGCACTCGCTCGAAATCGCCGTCGATCATTTCTTGCGAAAGGTTAACAAATTTGATGCAGCTATCGAGCTTGTCAAAATCAAAAAAATCGAATTGCTGCTGGTAGCGAAGCATCTTCAAAGGTGGTTCGCCGAGCACGGTGAAGAACAACGCTCGACAATCAGGTGCGGCAAACGCAAACATTAACTGGTGGGCCAGCGTCGTCTTACCACTTCCCGGCATTCCCGCGATAAGATTGAAAGAAAATTCTGGGACACCTCCGCCCAACAGGTCGTCAAACCCGGGTATCCCGGTGACAAGTCGCCTAATTTTTACTCGCTTACTCATCATGCTGTTCCTTGCTGCGTTCAGGTGCGCGTGCGCCACTAATTGCAGAGCTAAAAATTACCGTTGTAAGATGCACGCCGATTAGAGATTCGAGGACGCCGATCAAAGTGTCGAAGAGAAGCGCACTCGCTTGGCCGGCTTGTTCCGGGCTCTGCCGTTCTAGACAATCACGCATTGCGGCGAACTCGGAATCCAAAAGGGCAATTTGCGGACCGAACTGGAACCAAGGATATGTAATGACCACGCGTCGGGCGGCACGCAGCAGCAACAGCTCAGTCCCTTGAGCGCCTATCAGGTGCCTCAATGACTTAGCCAAACTTTCTAACAACCTTACGCTTACGCAAGCGCACTTATCAGGGTCCTCAAAAAGCGCATGCCTGATCAACTCGCGTAGCGTTTGTTCATCTGTTGCCATATGATTCACGGATGTTTGATTTTTTGATTATTGTTGTCTGACCATGCTCCAGCTATCTCAGGATGAGTGCCGGGTCCCACGCCTACTACTCATGGCGCCTTGCCTGTTCGTCCTCACCCGATAATTGTAGGGCGCTGGTAGCGACGCCCCACAAAGGAAGCATCACCACGAATTCGCACCCGCGCCCAACTCCTCCACTTTCTACCGTGACAGACCCACCATGCATTTCGGCGATTGTTCTAACAAGTGACAGGCCGATACCTAATCCGCCGGACAAGGAATGCTCCGAAGCGTTTTCGCCTTGCGAAAACAAGTCGAAAATCCCGGCCTGAAACTCGAGCGCGATACCCCGCCCATGGTCTTTGACCATCACTAAAACATTTCCGCCCTGAACCAAAGCAGTGACCCAGACCGTAGCGTCAGCGTTCGAAAATTTGCTAGCGTTATTCAAAAGATTGGCAAACAGCTGCGATAGCCGAACCATATCTCCAAGCAGAACAACCGAGGGCGGCACATTAATATGAACGACTTGGCCGCGCTTTGCCAAAGCTGGCAGCGCAGTTTCGAGCGCGCTGTCAAGGACATCATTCAGCAGGACCAAACGCGTTTGCAATGAAATCTTACCGGTTTGGACACGTGACGCATCTAGCAGGTCGTCCACTAGACGAACGAGGTGTGCGACTTGTCGCCTCGTGATGGCGAGCAACTTGCCGACGCTTGGGTGGGTCAAATGCAGGCTTTCCATAACAGTGTTAGCAACAGCGATCGATGCCATCGGATTGCGCAATTCGTGCGCCAGCATAGACAAGAAAACAGTTTGTCGCGCATTCACCGCCTCGGCTGCCATCATGGAGTCCTGAGCGCCGAATGTCGCTAAAATCAAGTGGTGATTGGCCTCTCGTAACTCATTCAGTTGTTGCAGGTCTGGCTTCGCGGATTCACTCTCATGTAGAACCTTCAACTGTTGCTGTAGTGCTCCAACCGTATTTCGAAGGACATCGTTTTCCCTCGAAAGATTCTCGATTTTTTTGCGCAACACGGCGGTCTTTGCGGGCAACTCTAGCATGGTAGGGTTGTACTCTGCGGTTGGGTGCGTTGGAACGACGTCTGCCGTAGTCTTACTATACACTTGCCAGCCCGTACCAGGCGCGCCATTGAGCCTTTGAGCCATCCCCAAGTCGACGGGGCAGCGTTGGCGGCCTCGCCGTGGCTCACAACCTCTAGAATGCCCCTGCGGCAGCAGCGCGGCGGCTGCCGGTCCCGCATTTCAGTCGCGTTAAGAGCGATAACGCGCGGAGACCATACTTCCGTAGTGCGAGCATACAGGGAGTTACAAAACATGCAAGACGCAAAGACCGAATTTCTCGACGAGCCCTTATGTAGCCGCTCTTCCACGACTACGAAGGCAACACCATTGAGATCGAAGCTCATCAAGTACCGCCTAACGGATTCTAGCGTGCCCGTTGGAAAGTGCTTAGTGGTCGACTTATGCACTGCAACGTACTTGAGCCCGCCGATGCAAAAATGAGGCGGGTAGTTGAGGCTATTGCTCTCGAAAAGGCCCATCGCCACCTGTCGCGACTCGTGGGATCATGTACCCATCCGTAGCTGGCCACTCTTCAAAACCAGGCACGTTTTGCGTACACTGCTCACCACCGACAATTCATTGCTGACTTCACGACCCAAGCCCTGCACAGTAAGCGTCCGGCGGCCCCACCTTGCCGGGCGGTTTAGTTTTGCTTAAGGTTCGGGAATGGCAGCAAAGAATCGATCTGACTGTTAGGGCACGTCGGGAGACGTTCCAAAGTGCTGGCCAGCCATTGCAGCGGATCGAGCCCATTGAGCTTGGCGGTGCCGAGTAATGACTGGATGGCGGCGGCGCGCCGACCGGCACGCGCCGAACCGGCGAACAGCCAGTTTTTCTTGTTATGGATAGATGGCCATAACAAGAAAAACTGGCTGTTCGCTGGCTTTGAGCGCGCCGGGCGGCGTGCCGCCGCGATCCAGACCCTGCTTGCCACCGCCAAGCTCAACGGACTCTAACCATTACGCTGGCTCAGCGAGACACTCGAAAGACTGCCCACCTGCCCGAACAGCAAGATCAACTCCTTGCTACCGTTTGCACAGTCTAGCCAACCCTAAGCCGCATTCATAGGTGGATGGGCCGGACGCTTACTGGCCAAGTCGAGGGTATAGAGGAACTATCTAGAGTCATTCATCGTCTTGAGTGAAGATGCCCAGATCTGCTGGAATCGTGCAATTCCAGCTAGTCCGACTCCGGACGTGTAGTGATGAAGGAGGCTATCAGTGTGGGCCATATAGGACGTGGCAAGTGGGTTTTGAGAGATTGCAGCGCATATTCCACTGAGGATCAGGGAACCAATCCGCGCTCCTTAATTTATGGTTCATGAGTACAGTGTGCATCATTGTTGATGCGTGAGGCAAGGAATACCGGCTTCCGAGCGCCAGAGGCGCTAACTGGCTTTCCCTCATCGAATTACGACGATTTCAACACCACTTGTAGCAACGGTCTTGCATAAGTAATGGCCCTTTTCGATATCGGCCTTGGCTACCGCGACTCGGCCAGCGCCTTCGACACGCTGCGACATTCCGCCCCGTCCGTCGCACCGGCCGAGCTTTTCGCTCGTTGACGCAACTCAAGGGCAAAATACGCCAAATCTGTGCGGGTCATTCTGGGGGGGCAAACGCGTTAGCTCATGAAAATGGCCAGCAATGCGGCTGGCCTAAGGCATTGATTTTATTGGTCGGGACGGAGTGATTCGAACACTCGACCCCTTGCACCCCATGTACATCTCCACTCGTTCGCATATGTTCGCAAACGCCCTCTCCCCCGCAATAATTCAATAATAATCAAACACTTAAATCAATATGTTGTACGCATGAGTCCGAAGGCGTACACTCCCAGCCAGAAGGAATTAAGGCAAATTTAAGGAAAGTCCGTACTTATGGCAAAGATGACAGTGCACCAGATCGCAGCGTTGAAGCCACGAGACAAAGCTTACAAGCAAAATGCCGATATCGGACTGCAACTAAGGGTATCTGCAGCCGGCAGCAAAGTATGGATCGTACAATACGTGGTAGGGGGCAAGCAGCGCGAATATCGAATTCCTAGACCCTTTGGTCCGGCGACGGACCATGCGCACCTGTCACTTGCCGATGCCCGTATGGAGGCAGATCGGATAAGGGCAATGGCGCGCGCTGGGGTTGATTTTCAGGTTGAAACCCTACAGGCTCTGGACGCAGAGGCGCGGCGCGTAGCCGATGAACAGTCTGCTGAAATAAGAAGAGCCGAAATAGATCGGACAGAAAACCTAACCGTGCTGGACATGTTCGACGCTTGGTTACTTAACGGCGTGAGCCGCAAGGACGACAACGCCGAGCTAAGGCGTTCATTTGCGGCCGACGTCCTTCCGAAAATTGGAGCTATCCCAATTAAGAGCCTGACAGAGCACGAGTTGCGCGCGGTGCTGCGCGCGATGGTTGACCGCGGCGTCAACCGTGCTGCGGTAATGGTCCGCAACAGTCTGACACAAATGTTCGCGTGGGCTGAGAAGCGCCAGCCCTGGCGCAAGCTGCTGGTCGACGGCGACCCGATGGACCTCATCGAGATCAAGAAAATCGTCAGCCCCGACTACGACCTCGACAACCAGCGCGATCGCATTCTCTCCTCTGCCGAGATTTGCGAACTGCGCGAGATCTTTGCCCGCATGCGTACCGAGTTTCATTCGGCGCCAAACCGGCGCGTCATAGTGCGCCCGGTCGAGCAGGTCACGCAATGCGCGGTCTGGATCATGCTCTCCACGCTGTGCAGGGTGGGCGAGATGTCAATGGCCCGGTGGGAGCATGTCGACTTGACGGCTGCCGAGTGGTTCATCCCAAAAGCGAACGTCAAGGATAACGTAGCGGACTTGAAGGTGTATCTGTCGGCCTTCTCGCTGGAGCAGTTCCGCCAACTGCACAAGGAGACGGGGCATACCGACTGGTGCTTCCCGGGCCGGGGCGCAGAGCGGCACTTAGATGTGAAGTCGATCAGCAAACAGGTCGGCGACCGCCAAGCGATGTTTAAGAAAGCCAAGGACGGCAGCGCACGAAAGCCCATGGCGAATCGCCGGCACGACAACACGCTGGTGCTCGGCGGTGGTAAAAATGGCGCCTGGACACCGCATGACTTGCGCAGGACGGGCGCGACGATGATGCAGAGCCTCGGCATTTCGCTCGAGCTGATTGATCGGTGCCAGAACCACGTCCTGGCCGGTAGCAAAGTACGACGTCACTATCTTCACCATGACTACGCAGAAGAGAAACGGGAAGCGTGGCGAATCTTGGGGGCGCGCCTATCCGAGATATTGGCATGAACGCCTACCTCACGGTCGGCTCGCCGTAGTGCCCCGCCGCCCTCACCCACGCCTGCAGCGCGCGCAGGCGCTCGGCCAACTCATCGGCTCGCTTCGTTAGATTGAGAAGATCTTCAGTAACTCGGTCCGGAAGCTTGACGGTGGCGGTGGCGGCGTCATCAAATCGGCCGGCGCCTGGGCCTTCGACGGCTCCATTGGTTTGACAAATTGCGCGGGGGACGCGCAGCCCGCCAGCAGCACGGATAGCAGCACGAGCAGCGTCATACTGCTGCGAAAGTGTGGCGATGGCTTTTTCATGGTCGGCAGATGCCTTTCTGGCAGTGGCTTCGTTGAATTTCTGGAGGCGGACGTAGCGGTCCTGTGCGGCCGCCATTTCCTTTTGTGCGGCTGCGGCGGTGGCGAGTTCCTTCGCCTGCCAGGCGGTGCGCTCAAGGCGCTTTCCGACGCTTGCGCCGCCGAGGCAGAGGGCGATGGCCAGGACGATGCCGCCGATGATGGTGTAGGGGTTCATCTATTTCCTCGTCAGGCAGATTTCGATGGCGCGCAGCCGGCGCAGGATCAGGCCTTTGATCGGGGTCTTGACGCCGTTGCGAACGATGCCGTTCCATGCAAACAGCGCGGCGCACGAGCCGACGACATCGCCGGCATTGGCAAGGCGCGCCATGCTCGATCCGCAGAAGCCGACGATGCCGATGTTGTAAGCGGCGTCTACGAAAGCGATGCGCTGGCCGAGCGTGAGCCGAGACATCGGCGCACAGGCGTTGACGCCCTCAGCGTGCCGCGCGAGATCGTGATCAAGCTGCGCATTGCATTCCGCGTTGGTGTAGACCCTGCCAGCCATCGCGTTCTCGGTAGCTCCATCGCAGTACGTGAGCACACCGCCGATGTCCCGGTAGGTGGTAAGTTCGCGGCCCTCTTGCGCTGGCGTGAAGATCAGCAGTGCGGCTGCCGCTCCGGTGCCAACGATGGCGGCAAGGCTGCGGTTACTTGGTCGGACCATCGCTCAACTCCTTCTGCGCCATCACGCGCGCCACCATTGCCGCCGTCGTCGCAAGGCCCGAAAGCATCGCAAACGCGCCGGTTGGAATGCCGTCAGGCTTGACCATGCCGACATAGACCTCAAGCGCGCCCAGGACGAGCGCAGCCGCGTTGAATTTCAGGCTCCATGCCTTCTTGACGATTGCGCGCCAGTCGC
>NZ_PDOC01000033.1 GCF_002760655.1 Massilia eurypsychrophila
GCGGGCGGATGTGGCGGTGCACGAAGAAGCGCGCCGGTTCCACATCCAGTTGTTCGCTGATGTCTTCGCCAATCTTGACCAGGTCCTTGCCGCATTGGCCGCACTGGCAGGATTCGGGTTCGTGGCGGTGCTCAACACGTGGCAGCTCTGGAGGCAATGCTTGGCGGCCCGCGCGTTGACGCGGCGCAGTGGGCTTCTTGCCTTGCAAGCCCTGCAGCTCATCTTCCATCGCCGCCAGGTCGGCATCGACCGTCTCTTCGAACAGCTCGCGCTGCTCGCCGGACTGAACTTCACTCTTCTTGCCGAACTGAATGCGCTTGTAATAGGCCAGTTCGTGCGTCAACGCGGAGATCTTGAAATCCTTCTCGGCGACGATGGCCGTCAAACGCGTGGTTTGCGCCGCGTCCTCGATCAACGCGCGCACCTGCGCGATCACGGCGGGATCGGCGTGGGTGCGGGTGAGTTCGGCGAGCAGGTTCATGGGGTCACAGTTTACTAGTCGGCGCCGACGTTTACAAGCAAAACAGTTTACGTTTCCTCACAAACGCCACTGCGCGGGCGGCGGGGCAGACAGCCGCTGCCAATCCACACCGGTCACCAGCCATTGCCACTGCTGGGCATCAATCTTCCAACTAGTGGCGTCTGCGTCAGGCCAGATGAACTGGCCGCGGTGCAGACGGCGCAAGCACATCCATACGCCATTGCCGTCCCAGCACACCAACTTCAGGCGCGTGCGGCGGCGGTTGGCAAAGACGTAGGCCGCGCCATCACAAGGCGGCTTGCCCAAGGCTTGCTGCACGTGCAGCGAGAGTCCATCAATTCCAGTGCGCATGTCCACTGGTGCCGTGGCCAGCCAGATCGATTCGGCACGCAGTTCCATTACAGAGCGCGCAGCAGCTCGGCTAGCCAGACTGCCGGCACGTCGCCCGGCAACGTCAACATCCAGCCGCGCTCGCAGCGCAAGCTCATTGCCCCCGCCGGCGCCGCAGCGCTATCGACTGCGACCGGCAACATCAGTGGTGTCGACTGCGGAGCCGCCAGCCGGCGTACCCAATAGCCCACCTGCCGCACAGGATAGCCATGCTTCAGCGCGAATGCGCGCTGTGACAACCCGCTACCACGCCATTGCTCCACGCGCTCCCGCCAAAGCGCCTCGCGTTCTACAAACTTCATCGGTGGCTTCCCTCAAGTAGAAAGGGAAATAGTGTGGACGGGGTGATCAGAAAATCATAGATGGGACGGCCGGACGCTTACGGAAGGACCGCACCTTATTTCCCTCATGTTTGAGGATCAAGACTTCTGCAATATGTTCGCAAACATCGTTCAAGCCTTTGATGGTGCCGATCTTCTTCAGCCATGCCGTCTGTACGCCGTCGGAGGAGAGGTTCGCAATTACCGCCTTCGCCGCACGTTCAGCTTCGCTGCGACGCTCAATGTCAGTCAGGAGGCGATAACTGCCACCTTCTTGCTTCAAAAAATGCGGCGGTCCTTTTTGGCTGGGATGCTCGATGACAGCGAATTCCGCGTGCATGACTTCCGCGCACATTGCACCAAAGTCGCGGTCGGTCAGGACGCTGGCGGTAACGTTTTGGCTGCGGAAACCCGGGTTCGACCATCCTTCTCGTTGCGCAGCGTAAAACAGCGCGCGAATCGATGACGAGTCTGCTGCCTTAAGAAGGTAGGGCCATTTCTTCGCGACCGCGTCTGCATCGTAATCGGCAGAGTATGCCGAAAAAGTGTGGAACAGCTTTTCACCCTCGTTTCCAAGTCCCGCCAAGGCGAGGCCGATGCTTACCCAGCTGTCGTATTCGGACGCCATGTGCGTCAGGTGTGGCAGCGCACTCGCCGCGTCCTTCACCATGTCGGCGGTCGTGTGATGCGTCCGCGAGATAGTCAAACTCTCGTTCATGCGTGGATTAAGCATGCGTTCCAGATTTGCGACCAACGGGGCGTCGAACGCATGGCAAAGCGTATCGTAGCCGTGCAGCTTTCCACTTTGGTACTCGTCGTGAAGCTTCACCTTGTCGCCGTTTTTGTGGTTGCGGACGCCAGGCAAGCGGATTGCCTGATTCGTGCGGGCGAACGCTGCGTCACCATCAAAGCGTTCTTGAATGGTCACAGCCAAAAACTGCATCTGGGCCGGGGTGCAAATGGCATCAAGAACCCACACGGCATGGTAACGGCCAGTCGAAGTCGTGACCACGTAAGTGGGGCAAATCAACTCATTCGACTCAAACAACTCAGGAAGCCCATTGTCGAAATCGGCCGCGACAGCCCAGGTATGCTGCACAATATTGCGGGAATGACCGGCCTCAGTCGTGACGGCGACCATCATGTAGGGCTCCCAGCCTGCCGCGGCGTGTTTCGCGAGCGTATCTTCCTGCTCGGTGAAGGTTCCGTAGCTGTGTTCGACGGCCTTGACTACGCGGGACTGGTTGCAGCGGTTCATGTAGACCAAACCGAACTTGCCCTCTTCACCGTGTACAGCGTGGCAGAGGATTTTCGCGTCAGTAAAGCTGTGATCGTAGTCTGTAGGTTTGACGCTGGATTTCATAGTTTGCTTTCAATTGGGTGTCTGGTGAGTCAACTGAGTACGATTTATATTGTTTATACTTTTTTACATTGGTTAAAAAATTAAACATATAAAAACAACTCAACTGGCTCATGTTGCATTTGCCGCCTATCGATTACTTTGAGCGGGTAGGGAGAAGGGATAGTCGCGAATAGGTGTATTAATTGGCAACCTCGCTCTCTGCAACACGGGCGTCAACCCAGGCATTCACCGCGTCGAGCGACCAGCGGCTTGAGCGTGCAATCTTCACCTGACGAACAAATTTTTGTTCAGCGATCAGCGCGTATATTTGGCTCTTGGACAGACCGGTAATTTCCAGTACGTCGTTGAGTCGGATGAGCTTCTTTGAAAACATGACACCTCCAAAACGCAAAAATAATTGGAGCCATGGAGCGTAATGAGTAGGCGAACGGAGTTCGCATAAACATCGGCTGGGCCAATGGCTATCGGGAATTAGTTTGGTTGGGGGTAGGGGAGCAAGGCGTTGGGAGTGTCCTCGCAAGACGTTCTGTGACCCTTAGAATTTCCAGGCGTTCGATACGTCAAGGAACGAAGTCTACACGAAATTGCGGAGCGCGCAAAAGTGGCGCTTGACGATGAGGGCCAGCCGCGGTCTGCCAGGCACGCTCATGGCAGAGCTTATTGTGACTGGCAAAAGGCTGCCCAGTCGTTCATGAGAAGACGACGTTTTTCAAACAGATCACCTCGAAAGTAGGCGGCTTCAGTCTTGTCCTTGACAGTGTGCGCAAGGGCGAACTCAATGCACTCTCGCGGATGGTGGGTGCATTCGCCGGCCCAGTCGCGGAACGTTGAACGAAAGCCGTGCACCGTGATGGGCCCGAATTTCATCCCGCGTACGAGTTCGAGCATTGCCATATTCGTGAGCGAAGAGTCCTTCTTGCGCCCTGGGAATACGAAGTCGTTCTCTGCGCTGTTCGCCATCCTCTCAACGATTGCGCAGGCACGGTCACTCAATGGCACACGATGTTCACGGTCAGCCTTCATCCGCGCTGGGGGGATGACCCATACCTTGGCTTCGAGGTCGAACTCAGCGAACGTCGCTTTTATCGTCTCGCTTGTCCGACTGGCGCAAAGGATCGTGAACTCGAGTGCGAGTGGTGATATGCCCACCTCATCCCGTAGCGCGGAGATGAATTGGGGAAGCTGGCCGTAGGGCAGTGCCGGATGGTGTGCTACCTTATTTGCGGCCGACCGGCTTATCAGCAAATGATCTAGGTGTCCTTTCCATCGCGCCGGATTGTCGCCGCGCCGATAACCGCGTGCCGTAGCCCAGTCAATCACGGACTCAATCCGGCCGCGTAGGCGTGATGCTGTCTCGGTTTTTACTTTCCAGATGGGCTCGAGTACCTTCATCACGAGTTCTACGTCAACATCAGCGATGGGAAGATGGCCAAATGTCGGATAAGCGTATGTCGAAAGAGTGTTCGTCCACTGGTCGGCATGCTTCTTGTTCTTCCAAGCGTCTTTGTGCGATAGATGGTATTGCGTTGCACAGTCACGAAAGCTAAGCGCACGCGCGTCATCCATTCGCTGAGCATGTTGCCGGTCCTTTTTGGCAGCCAGTGGGTCAACGCCCTCCTGCAGCTGCCCCCTGCACGCGTGCGCAGCCAAGCGGGCCTGCGCTAGGCTGACCGTATGTAAGGGGCCTAAGCCGACACTTCGGGCCTTGCTCTGTCTCATGTAACGAAACAGCCAGCTCTTGGCGCCCGCTTTCATAATCTGAAGGTAAAGCCCCCCACCATCACTGTAGAGCCCTGGAGTTGTGTTCTGTGCTACTGCTAACGCTTTTAACCGGTGGATTGTTCCAGCCATTTCTTGAGCTCCTAAGCCGCGACAATCAAGTCGACCTACAAAATAGTATCAGATGTCAGTGGACATCAATTACACCAACAGGGACCCCGGGGGACCAAGGGCGCCATGTAGCTACTGGTGCCCTTCCAACGAGCAATATCAAGGGTGGTCTTGCATGAGCATCAGTGGTCACGTAAGTGGCTGACACCGCTTCCGCCAGCAGCTCATCAGTAAGCTCCCCAAACGGGAGCTTTTTTTTCGCCTGTTCGTAGGGGAAAGAATCTACTAGCAATCGGAACACCGATATGACTTAACCGCAGTCCTGCGCCGCATCGGGCGGGGCAACATTCAGGTCCATGGCTTGCGCTGAGACATTCTGCAATTGCGTGCAGATTCGGGTTATGTGGTCCGTTGTTCTTCCCAGGCGCCCTCTCTCCCGCGTGCTTATAGCTCAGGCTTGCCCACACGCCCAACATGATTTCGCCGAAAAACGTAAATTCATAGCGCCGCCTACAAGATCCGTAAAGAAGGGCCTGGCTCCTGTGAGTGGGTCATCGATATGGAATGTGCCGACTACCGTTAAATAAACGACAACAAAACACCATATTGCAAACAATATGCTGCGGCAATTTTTTGCACTTTCTTGCATAAACTTGTCAAACTGTGGGAAACTGGTAACTCTTGCCAAAAAATTTTTGGAATTCCAAGCTATGCGGCGCGCCGAAATATTGGTTCTATAAGTAATAGAATGTAAAAATTGTTTTTGCATTCGGATAAATAGGAAGTTTCAATGGAATACAAAGATATAAAATTCGGCGAGCTAAGTGCAGAAGAAGAAATTGATAAAAGCCCAGATCTCGTTACCGACGGTTTCTATGATTTCAAAAGTGTCTCAAGCAGTATAATTAACGACCGTGAATTTCTCGTGTTAGGTAATAAAGGTAGCGGCAAATCGATTGTAGGAGAAAATCTGAAAGCTAAGTCCGGACTTCAACCGGATGGCTCTCAATTGTTTGTCTCGAAGTTTGGAATGAAAGACTTTCCTTTTAAATCATTTTCAAAAATCATTCCAGGAGACGAGGGCCCCGAAACAAAACTTCCTACGGTTTGGCAGTGGGCGTTGCTAGTTCAGGTCATCCTCTCTTTTAAAAATGACCTTGGCAAAGACCAAGAATTTAATAGCGAATTCAATCGCGCTGTAGAAAATCTAACAAAAATCGGAATTTTGCCGTCTACTAGTATTTCGGAGCTTGCGAGAATAAGCGGGACTAACGAATTTAAAATCAAACTAATGAGCTTTGAACTATCTGGAGATCTAACTCCAACCAAAGCAAACATGTTGATGTTTTCACAGATTATAGGGCACTTAAAAGGTATCGCTGAGCATTTGCAGTCGCCAAATAAACATTTCATCATCATTGATGGTCTTGATGACCAGCTCAGTGAGAAAAATAATCAGCTTCTGATAATCTCTGCGTTGATAAGTGAATCAGGAGAGTTAAATAAATTATTTAGGGAGCAGAATGTTCCTATGAAAATAGTTATTTTGTGCCGAAAAGACATATATCAAAAATTGCCCGGCGCGAATAAGAATAAATTGTCAAATTATACGGTTACGCTGAATTGGTACGAGGATCAAATTGATACAAATGAAAAGCATATAATAAAATTAGCGCAATTTAGGGCTGCGAAATCAGGGTTGCAAGGAAATTTATTTGACACGAATTTTCAAAAAAAATATGACGACAAAGATTCCGTTGAATACCTTTTGGATAATACAAGGTACACCCCGAGAGACTTTCTAAGGCTTCTAACCGAAATCCAAGGGTTTAAAGCAAAATCTAGCACCGTGTCATACAATGATCTTGTAAAATCTGTAAAAAAATATTCTACCGATTATTTTTGGCCGGAGATCGAAGACGAACTCGACGGATATTTTAGCAGGAAAGATATATCGATTCTGAAACAGGCATTGATTCATTTTCACAAGCGTGAATTCAAATTCTTAGAATTTTCAATGTTCCTAAACGGCAATAAATATGAGCTTCCGGATCTAAAAAGAATGCTAGAAGTAATGTATGACTGCGGGGCCATTTCCAACAGAACGGACAACGGAAATTATTTTTCGAAAATGCGTGACGGAAACGATTTCAATGAGAGACATGCAATCACGCTCCATCGCGGGGCGCTAAAGGCACTTGGGCTTTAGCGCTGTCGTCACGTGATCACGGCGCCGAAAGTAGTGCAGAAACTTAAAGGTTTTTGGCGATTTCGTCGTCCTCATGATCGCCATGCCTCGCCGGAAGTGCCGGAAGGTCGGGCGATCGGCTGGTGGAAGAGGGGACATTTGTGCATCAATTCCCCGTCCCGGAACGATCAACTTGCACGTTGGTACCGTAGATCTGTCCCGCCGCTCCCCCGCGCCGCAATGAATGCGCTCGGCTCCGCAGCATCGCAGCCAGTAGGTCGGACGCTGCGTTTCGCACCGTAGAAATGTAGTGCTGTTGACGATGATTTAACAGTACCGCCGTACTCACTTGGCGGATTGTGTGTACGACGATTGGACACAAAATATGAGCTCGCTTGAGGACCTATCAAAATTCCTAGCAGTAAAAGAAGTTCATTATCATGAATGTGTCGATGTGGTAACCCAGAACTTTGTGCTAAATAATTTGAAAGGAAATGTCCGATACCACCACATGCGATTTGATGGAAATGGATTACCGATGGTGAAAGCATTAGCCGAGGTGCTATATGACTACATAATCGATTATTGCATTTCTGCGCGCAATCGCAGTGCGCCCCTTACGACGGTACAGTCCGCTCGATTGGTTAAAGAAGCCCGCGCGCTGTTTCGGCGACCGGAAGTTACTGCAGAGGATCCTGATGAAACAGGAGAGGCTGGGGAAGCACTACTGTTTTTCCTTACCGAAGCAATATTAAAGGCGCCGCAGATCGTGGCAAAGATGGAATTGAAAACTAACCATAGAGATGAGGTGAAGGGTTCAGACGGCATCCACGCCCGTTGGGATCCAACATCGAACATCGTAGACTTTTATTTTGGTGAATCGAAACTTTACAAAGACGTAAATAGTGCGATTTCTGCTGTAATAAAAAGTGTTAATGGTTTTCATGATAATGAAATGTACCGACACGAACTAGTGATGGTGACAAAGCACTTTAAATATGCCGACGAGAAGGTGCGGGAGCGAATATCCGATTTGATCAAACGGGGTGAGCCTGGCGCGGGCGCACGTCTAAATCATGCCTGTTTAATAGGATATGATTGGGCAAAGTATAAAAGTCTGGATTCGGCGGATCTTAAAAATGATTTTTTAGCTCATTTAGTGGAAGACAGTCAAAAAATTATAAAAAATTTAGATAAGAAATTCGAGTCATTCGAAAAACTGCATTTGCGATTTGAGTTCTTTTTCATCCCGTTCCCTTCAGTGGCTGAGTTTAGAAATGCATTTAATGCTGCCTTGAAATAATATATGAGCCGCTTTCCTGACGGGTTTCCTACTGCCTACAAAAAATTGGTGATGTTAAGCGTCAATGCTAGTATCGCTACTGATTCACATCTATCATGCTCTTTAAATTCCGACGAGGTAAGGTTGTTGGTTGGGGTCGCATCTATTTCCTCGCTTTCTGATCAAGCTGATATGCAGTCCCTGGCTTATGAGATCTGTAGCCGCTTAATTGAGTGTTATGTCGACGTTGACGATCTTATTTCGAGTGCAGATATGATTTTGTCGAGAGTGGGAAACTTCCCCGGGCGGTCACTATTACGTCGGCGATTTCGCCAGGATTCCGAGCCCGATATTCCATTTTCTCTCTCGCTAGAGCGCATCGCGCGTCAAGCGGAGAATAGTTTGGAAAACGGGATTTGCCTCACGAATTTCCAGTATCGACTTTACCATTCTCTCTCTGGTGAGAGGGCGCTAAGTGTATCGGCGCCAACATCTGCGGGGAAATCGTACGTCTTAAATTTAGAATTGATACGGCGTCTTGGCGAAGCAAGCGGTAAGTGTATTGTCTATGTCGTTCCTACGCGTGCACTGGTGACGGAGGTGGTCGGCCGAATTAGAACAACCGTGCGCGAAGAGAACATGAGTGGAATTGTGATTAGAACTGCACCTTTCCCAGTAAAATTATCTTGTGCGGTCAGTGGGGTAGTATTTGTGTTAACGCAGGAGCGGCTGTTGAGTCTACTTGCAATTAGTAAGGATAAAACCGCAATTTCGCTTTTAATTGTTGATGAAGCCCACGAATTGAAAAAAGGGAATCGTGGAATACTTTTGCAGAACGCAGTGGATCTGGCCTTAAAGCAATCGCCAATGGCTGACGTCTTTTTCGCTAGCCCATTGATTCAAAATCCGGGGTACTTGCTCAATTTATTTCAACGTGAGAAAGATGGTCATTTCTTCACTGAAGAGGTGTCACCCGTTTCACAAAATCTGTTACTCGTTGCTCCCGTGTCGGGAAAGCCTAATATAGTTGAAATCTCGTCTCTCATTAATGGATCGCTAATTCGGGTCGGACGTTCCACCCTGGATTTTTCATTTCGCGATTCGGTGGCAGTTCAGAAAGCGAGGTTTGCATTAAAGGTTTGCAAGCCAGGTGAATCTGTGATTGTTTTCGCTAGTTCAGCGGCTGAAGCAGAAAAAACAGCGATGTGTGCTGCTAGCTATGTTCACGATTTCGAGGCGCCTGCCGAATTGCTCGATTTTATAAATTTTATTAGAGCAGAGATCCATGAAGAGTATCCGTTGATTATGTCGCTAACCATGGGCGTAGGATTCCACTACGGGAACATGCCGTCCATTGTTAGAGCTGGGGTGGAGCGTTTTTTTAAGGATGGGACAATTCGATTTTTAGCTTCAACTAGCACGCTCCTGCAAGGCGTAAATTTGCCTGCAAAGCATATCGTTATTCATAATCCTCATCTCGGGCCGGCGCCAATGGAACGTGCCGACTTCAGGAATTTGGCTGGCCGTGCCGGTCGATTGCTGAACGAATTTCATGGCAACGTATGGTGTATCAGGCCGATGGAATGGGAGGTAGCCTCGTTCCAAGGAGCGGAGCTTCAGGAGATTAGCAGTGCGATGAGCAATGTCATGCAAGATGGTGGTTCGTTGATCCAAGGAGTGTTAGGAAATGATGTCTTGGCGGAAGATAAAGATCTTGGTGACGCCGCGTTTAGTCGACTCTTTCATGAGTTGCGGGGCGATGGGGATGGGGAACAGTTAGTCCGAATTAATTACGCTACAGAAGCCAACAATCAAATTCTCTCCGCAAACATTGATTCGCTAAAGTCATTGATTATATCGCTGCCGGTTAGCTTTTTGGATTCTCACCGTTCGTTACGTCCTGACATGCTTCAACGTTTATACGAACAGATCGCGGGACTTGAGTTTCTGGATTTAATTCTATTGATCAAGCCGCATGAAACGGGCGGGAAGCAACGGATGAGCAGTGCGGTCGCGTTGATTTACAACGCGTTTGATATTCAAACAACGGAGAAGCAGCAGCGCTGGATTTGTGGAGTGGCTCACGAATGGGTTTGGGGGAAGCCCATAGGTGAGATGCTCGTAAAAAGAGTCGATCTGCTCCGCGCGCGAGGCGTTAAAGATTCGGCGTCTAAGATTATTCGAGATTTGTTGAAGTTGATCGAAACCGAAATACGGTTTAATTTAGTCCGTTATTTCGCAGCTTTTGAAGACCTGTTAAGAATTGTCTTAAAAGAAAGAGGACGCGAAGTTGACGAGTGCATTGTGGCTCCATATCACGTGTATTTAGAATTCGGATCTTCTGATCAAATATCGTTAGGCCTTATGGCTGTCGGGTTATCAAGATTTACCGCCATCAGATTGTCGACTGCGGTTTTTTGGGGCGATACGCGGGAACCCGAGGACCTCTTGAAAAAATTGGCTTCTATCCGTCTCGCCACACTTTCTCTGCCCAAAGTTTGCCAAGCTGAAATTCGTGAACTTTTGGGTTACCAATAATAAAATCGTATCCACCGAAAAGGAGTACAGCAATGACTAGAGGTGTTTCTTTACAAAACGGGCTTTCCTGGAAGCGCTCTGGCGATGCACTTGATCACTTCCAACAAATGTTGGATCGTTATTCCGTGGGTGAGCAAATATCTTCTCCGCAGGATGTAAGCGACCTTGCAGCGCTGCTGGAACGATACGACTCTATGCTACTACCGGGAGAGGCGACGAAAATTGGCGCCGGAATTTTATTTTTTTCAAAACAAACTAATAACGGCGAGGGTTGGTCGTCAGACAGTTTTTGGGTTCATCGAACCGACGCTACAAGCAGCGACTTCAGTTATAAAAAAGCTCTGGGACCGCTGCGTTCGGAGACAAAAGGTCGACGTAACCCGACGTGAATGAGTTGGAACATATGAGATTTGGACACCAAGCAAGCTTGAGCGCGCCTCATTCTGGATATAACAGGAGCAAATTGAGCAAAAATGCGGGTTGAAAAGGTGCGTAGTGGGGCTGGTACATCCAGAAGTTTCGTATTTTCTCAAAGGAGAGTTCGAATCTCACCGCTTCAGCCAGTAGCGCCTCACTAAGCTCCCCGACCGGGAGCTTTTTTGAGCCTGCCGAACAAGGTCGATCTGCCTATCGTCGATGCGACTTGCTCGAAAGGCGAATCTTCTGATGCAGGCATGGGCGGAGTACTGCGTGGTCGGAATCGTGTCTACTCGTTGAAATTACGCTTGTGATTTTCTGTCATTTATCACTGGCAGGCCCGTCCCACCCCGGTTTTTTTAGTCATCGTTCGACCTTACAACTGACTCATTTTTTCATCGCCCTGGTCGGCTTGGATGCCTTCGCAGGTACTGCCTTTTTCCGCTTGGCCGGCACATCCATTTCGCTCGGATCCAATAAAAGTAGCGTATCAACGTAAGCGATCATGCGACTCAGATAATCCGGCGAGATTTCCTGCATCATTGCCAATGAGCGCAGTACCAGCATGTGGGAATTGATCGGCCCGGCATTTGTCGGCGCCTGTTTCATGGCCTGCGCCAGCTGTTTGTCGACGCTCAGTCTGACCCAGGTAGCGCGTGATTCGCGTACGGTCTTCAACTCGAGGGTGGAGGAGCCGGTTGCGGTCGAGTGCGATGTTGCATGTTGTACGGGCGGATGTCCCGGTGAACCGGTCAAGGCCGGTTCAAGTTGCGACACCAGCTTGGTCAATGCCGCACATTGCTCTCGCGCTTCCAGCGTGGCTAGAAAGTACCGCAAACCTTTGAAATCGCTGCCTGCAAATAGCCGCTCCAGCTCGGTGGCGGCCTGTGGATGCTTCTCGCAAGCAGTAGCAAGCAGTCTGGCCGCGGCAGTGCGCGCTTGCTCGAATCGCTCGGCAAATACGGCCAGCGCTTGCGCGAGCTTCGCCTCCAGCATTTGCCGCACGCTCCCATTGTGTGCAGCAGCGCGCTGCGCCAGCGTTTCGAGATAGTGCCACCCTGCAGTATCAAAGCTTTCTCCGCCCTGATCCCTCACGCTCGCAAGCAGGGGTGGTGAGCGACAATTATCTTGGCCGGTAGACGACAACTATCTTGGCCGGTTTGTCACCTGAAACCGGCCCGGTGCGGAAGCGAGGTTTACAGTTGTTTCATTCAGCACGGTGCTGAGGGAGATGACGAGTGGCCGGCAAACGCATTGGAGATCACCAAGTGGGCATTTACAAGAAACTCAGAACCAAGCTCGGGCAGGAAGTTGCTGCGGCCAAGACCGGCATTAGCGTACGCTCAGCACGCCGGATCGACGCCAGCGAGGCTTTGCCATCTCAACGAGAAGCGCGCAAGTGGCGCACGCGATCCGACCCGTTTGAGGCGGTCTGGGACAGCGAGCTCGTACCGATGCTGGCAGCTGCGCCGGGCCTGACCGCGACGACGCTGCTCGAAGAGGTTCAACGGCGTTATCCAGGGCTGTACGACGATGCACTGCTGCGCACCTTGCAGCGACGGGTGCGCACGTGGAGCGCCAGTTACGGCAAGGAGCGCGAGGTGTTCTTCGCGCAGACGCACCCACCTGGCCGCCTGGGCCTGTCGGACTTCACCCATGCCACCGTCCTCCAAGTGACCATCGCCGGCGCGACCCTATTGCACCTGCTGTACCAGTTCGCCTTGGCTTACTCTGGCTGGCGCTACGTCGAGGTGGTGCTGGGCGGAGAGAGCTTCATGGCCCTGTCCTCCGGCCTGCAGAATGCGGCATGGATGATGGGCGGCGTTCCTGAGGAGCACCGGACCGACAGCCTGGCCGCAGCTTTCAAGAACAAGGCCGAGCATGAGCTGCTGACGCGGCGCTATGATGCACTGTGCCAGCATTACGGCATGCGCCCCAGCCGCAACAACCTCGGCGTGAGCCACGAGAACGGTTCGATCGAATCGCGGCAAGGCACCCTCAAGCGCACCATGGAGCAGGCGTTGCTATTGCGTGGGCACCGCGACTTCGCCGATCTGGACGCCTACCGTCTGTTCGTGGCTGAAGTATTCGGGCGACTCAATGGCCGCGTTGCCCGCAAGTTCAATGAAGAACGTGCCATGCTCATGGCCCTGCCGACAAGGCGCAGCAGCGACTATGAGGAGGTCGACGCGCGCGTCACCAAGTACTGCACGATGACGGTCAAGAAGGTGCTGTGCACGGCCCCGTCGAGGCTGGTGGGACATCGGTTGAAAGTACGCGTCTTCGCCGAGCGGCTTGAGTGCTGGCTGGGCAATGTGTGCGTACTTGAGCTACGGCGCGGTCAGCCCGACCCGGTCAGCGGGCGCGGCAAGGTGGTCGACTATCGCCACCTGCTCCCAGCGCTCAAACGCAAGCCCGGAGCGCTGGCGCGCTCTGTGCTGCGCGACGCGCTGTTCCCGCGTACCGAGTACCGCCTGATGTGGGTTCAGCTGAAAGATTGCCTGCCCGAGGCGCAAGCCTGCAGGCTCATGGTTGGCCTGCTGGACCTGGCCGGCAACGGCGGCTGCGAGGCGGCGCTCGCGCAGCGCTTGGCGGCGCTGCTCGCTGCCGGCGAGATGCCGGACTTGGAAGAGCTGCAGCAGGAGATGGCGCCGCGGCCGGCGCAATGCCCGACCGTGACGGTGGTGCTGCCGACACTGGCCAGCTACGACTGCTTGCTGGAGGCTGCATGAGCAGCATCGCGGCGCGCCTGCCGCTGATCCTCAACGAGCTGCGCCTGCCAACGATCAAGCGCCTGTGGGCCGGCCTGGCAGAGCAGTCGAACAAGGAGGGCTGGCCTGCCGAGCGCTTCCTCACCGCTGTGATGGAACACGAGTTGGCCGAGAGAGAAACGCGGCGCCTGGAACGGCACCGGCTCGAATCCCAACTCCTGCCGGGCAAGCTGCTATCGAGCTTCGACTTCACCACGGTACCCACGGTATCGAAAGCGCATGTCACCGCGCTGGTCGAAGGCGACGGCTGGATCGACCAGGGGGCCAACCTGCTGCTGTTCGGCCCGCCCGGCGTGGGCAAGAGCCATCTCGTGTGCGCCATCGGCTACGGCCTGATCGACCGCGGCTACGGCGTTCACTTCACGCGCACCAGCGACCTCGTGCAGCGGCTGCAGGTGGCACGCAGGGAAATGCGCCTGCCGGCCGAGATCGCAAAGCTGGACCGATTCGACCTGCTGATTTTGGATGACCTGAGCTACGTCAGGCGCGACCAGGCAGAGACGTCGGTGCTGTTCGAACTGATCGCTGCGCGCTACGAGAGGAAGAGCTTGGCGCTGACGGCCAACCAGCCGTTCTCTGGGTGGGACCAGGTGTTTCCAGAACCGGCCATGACGCTGGCGGCGGTGGACCGTCTGGTGCATCACTCGACCATCTTCGAGTTAAACGTGGAAAGCTATCGTCGCCGTCACGCATCGGTGGGCAGCGCTACCGCCAAGCAAAAAACGAAGGAAAAAACGGATTAACAACACTTCGCTTCACCGGCCAAGATAATTGACGCCGACCGGCCAAGATAGTTGACGCCATCCACAGGGGATCAATTCTTGAGTGCGGTAGCGCCTGCACGGAATCCAAGGCCGGGATGCCAACGTCACCCATTCGAAGGCGCTTTGGCAGGAGAAGACTTGGGTACCGGCGCCATCTCCACCCGCCGGTTCTGCGCGCGCGGTGTCGTCGGTGTTCGCTTTTACCGGCTGCTCGGAACCGAATGCGGCGGCAAACACCATCGACGAAGGCATTCCTTGCTCGACCAGCGTGCGCGTTACCGTTAGCGCACGCTGCGCCGACAGTTCCCAGTTGCCGCAAACGGTCCGTTGCGGATGGGCTTGTCGTCGGTAAAGCCACTGACCATCAGCATCTCGTCGCGCGAGGCGAGATAGGCGCGCAGCGGCACTACCAGGCTGTTGAGCAACTGGCGGCCATCCGGCTGCAATTTGTCCGAATTTTGTGCGAACAGAACCTGACCACTGATGCCGATGCGGCCATTGTTCAGGGTAATGCGGCCGCTTGCCAGCGGAACCGCCAGGGCCTTCTCCAGCGTCATGCGGCGTTGTTCCTCGGCCTGACGTTTCTTCACTTCTGCCTGCAGGCTGGAACTCAGTTCCATCTGCACGCCAACCACTGCCACCAGCAGCAGCACAAATGCGCCCAGCAGTCCGGACATCAGGTCGCCGAAGACGGCCCAGACCGGCGCGCTCTTCGGCTCCGGATCGAAGAGCTGGGCGTTTCGGTTCACCGCGGGCGGCAGGTCGCGAGAGATGGGGTTGGGCGGGGCGCACCCCTGCGTGTCACGGTGCTCCTCCAGAGCATTCGGCCCCTGGCCGCTCAATGATGTGTGTGATGCGAGAACGGTCGTCGGTCATTGATGGTGAGGGAATCGTCAATGACCTCAGAAAGTGGATTGCAGGTCATCTAAAGTTTTCGAAATTTTTGGTGCATCGCGCCAACGACTGCTTCTGGCCGAATCCGGCCGTTCAGATCAGCGTAGCAGGCTTGCATGACGGCGTTGGCGTCGGTAGGTGAGTCGAATCAGCGCTGTTGTTCTGACGGCTTCAAGATTGCCTGCAATTGGTCCTGGCCTCACGTCAGCACGTCGGCCCAGATCTGCCGCGCCCACGCATCCGCGTCCGTGCCTTCGTCGGTCGAAGGCCGGGCCGACAGGAAGCTGTCCGCTTGCGCCTGCATGCTTTTTTTCGCCGCGTCGTAGTGGTACAAGGTCGATATGTGCATCGCCTGCCGGTCGTCGACAAAGCTGTAGCAGGTGTTGGCAAACGCGGGCGCCGGGTCGGGTGCCTGTCCCTGCATCAGGGCATAGATGGCGCGCGCGCAAATCTTGGCCTGGGCGTTGGCCAAGTGGGCCGACTTGGGCAAGCCGGCATCGATGGCGTCGCCGATCACGTGTACATTCGGCAGTACTTGCGATGCATAACTGAGAAAGTCGACCTCGCACCAGCGGCCGTCGACGTTGGCCAGGCCGGCAGCCTGCGCCAGTTGGCCGGCCCGCTGCGGTGGAATGATATTCAAGACATCGGATGTGACGCGATCGAACGCAGTCTTCACAGTCCTGGTCGCGACATCGACGTGTTGCACCTCGCTGCCCGGCACGTACTCGATCAAGCCCGGATACAAATCTCGCCAGGCGCGCTCGAACAGGGGGCGTTTCGAGGTGATGACGGGATTGGCATCGAGCACCATGACCTTGGAACGCGGCTTGTGCCTTTTCAGGTAGAACGCTACTTGGCAGGCGCGCTCGTATGGCGCCGGCGGACAACGGTAAGGCAGCAATGGCACTGTGATGGTGAACACGCCGCCGTCGGGCATATTCAACAATTGCCGGTGCAAATTGCGCGTTTGCGGGCCCGCTTTCCAGGCATGGGGAATTGTTTCCTGTGCGCCGGCCAGCGCCGGCCACGCGTCGTACATGAAATCGATGCCGGGGGCGACAATGAGGCGGTCATACGACAAGGGTTTGCCGGCCACCATAAGGCGCGACTTGTCCGCATCGATCGCCGTCACACTGCCGGTCATGCGCTTGACGCCATGGTGGTTCGCAAGGGAACCGTAGCCGAACGTGAGTTGCTCCAGGGTCTTTTGACCAGCCAACACGCGGTTGCTGACCGGGCAGGAGATAAAATCGGCACGCACGTCGACCAGAATGACGTCGATGCGCCCACCGCTCAACAGCCGCAGATACTTGGCTGCCGTCGCCCCGCCGAAGCCCGCGCCGACCACGACGACGCGCCCCAGGCTGGCATGGCGTGCAATGTCCCTGCCAGGTGCTGCCAGCGCGGGCCAGACAGGTCCGCTCAAGGCCAGTTCGAGAAAGGTCCGCCTGCGCACCCTTACTCCCATTCCAGAAGTGGAAAAAGCACATTCACATTGCGCCGGTTGACCACATCGAACAGCTGCCAGCGCGTACGTTCGCTGGCGGCCGCCGTCGTCATGGTCGCCGTCATGTTGTCGCCGCGGCGAATGCTCGCACGCACATCGCGCAGGAGGGTGGCCAGATAGTCCGCCTGGCGGTCCAGCGCCTGATTTTTATGCCGGGTGACGGGGCCATGTCCAGGAATGACCACGACGGCAGGCAGCTTTTTCAATTGTTCGGTGACAGCGAGCCATCCCTTGACGTCGCCGTCAATGGCCGGGGTGCGCTCGATAAACAGCAAATCACCGCTCCACAGCGTGCCGGTTGCACCGTCGAATACGGTGAGATCGTTGTCGGTATGCGCGCTTGGCCAGGCAGTCAGTTCCAGCTTGCGTTGGCCGAGATCGAGGATCAGGCGGTCTTGCACGGTCTGGCGAGGCGCAATCAGCACGCTTTTTTCGGCGCCTTCTCCCAGCTGCTTAGTCAGGTTGCGCATATAAGCGTCGCGGCGCGCGGCCAGCGCGCGCGGCAGCCGGGCGTGACCGATCACTTGCGGCTCACTGCCGGCGCCATCGCGCTCGGCATTGGTACGCAAAAAAGCGGCATTGCCGAACATATGATCAGGATGGCCATGTGTGTTGATGACATAGCGAACCGGAAGCTGCGTGAGGCCGCGCAGTGCTTCTTTCAGTGCCATGCCCACCGCGTAGGAGCCGCCCGTATCGATGATGGCGACCGCCTCTGTGCCAATGATAAAACCGACATTGGCGATGTCGCCATCGTAGCCGTACTCGAAATCCTTGTGCTGGCCGATATGCACATAGACGCCCGGCGCCACCTTGTCGACACGCAGGGGCGCTGCGGCCAGGGGCGCGCAAACGGTTGCGGCCAGCAAGAGCGACAGACCGGTCAGGCGCCGCATTCAGCCACCGACATCGATCGACTGGCGGAAGGTCGCGCCGGTATTGTCCTGCAAGACCACTGCCAGCGCACCGGGCCGGTCGGCGACGAAGCCGAATTCGAGGATTGGATTTTCGCTGATACCAATCGAGGTATCCGCCACCATGACCGGCTGGCCGTTGAAGGTCACGGCGACATGTTGAATGAAATACGCAGGCCGAAAACCATTGGTGATGAGGTTGCGCTGCAAGCCGGTATACATCGGATGTCTGATCAACAGTCGGGCCTTGTTGATCCCGCCAACGTTCAAAGGCCCGCCCAGCGCCAACTTCATTTTGCCCGCCGCCGCCATGACGACCGGATCGTCGCCCGCCACGCTGCCGCCGCAACCGCCCGATGCCTTGACGGTCACCGTGCTGACATACAATTTGCCATCATTCGCTTCGGCGACGACGTGGACCGGGGAATCCGCATCGAAGCGGATTCTGGTGGAAATTTCCGCCTTGCCGCTTTCTGGCTTGAAGTGGAACACCGCGGTCAAAGGCACCGGGTTGGCATCGACCAGCACGGTAACCGACTTGATGTAATTGTTTGCCGTCATCGGATGATCGATGCTGAAAGCAAACGGCACCTGGTCGCCGCTGGCTGCGCGCGCGGGTGCGGTGACATGGATAAATGGTGCGGGTTCCAGCTTTTTGCCGGGGAAGTAAGATTGTTGCAATGCCGGCCATGGGTCGGCGACGGCCTGCGCCGTTGCCGCGATCGGGCAAGCCGACAGGGCCAGCGCTGCCAGGCCGGCGAAAAAACACACGCAGCGCGAACCGGGCAGGCGTTGTTTCATCAGATCTACCTCGATTTTTAATGTCAAAAAATCACGACTTCGAAAAGCATAGTCTCGCTGTCTTAGGTCCCTGTCAAGCTGATTCAGGATGGACAGTTACCAATCAGTCCGGTTGATACCCGACGCTCAGGGCCAACAAACCTCTCGAACTGACGAATCTCCAATATTCACGACGATTGCGCGGCGGCGTCTGCGCCGTCGTACAGTACGCAGCTCTGGTAGTGCCCGAGCACGTCCGGGCACTCCAGCAGCGGATGGCCGTCAAGCTGCACCCATGCGTGCATTTTTTGGGTGGGCACATGCACGCCCAGGACCACGGCCGCAGTCATATTCAGGCGCCGCAGATAGGCGTATCGGCACAGGGATATGAACAGGCAGTCCTGCTTGCTGCGCCGGCCAAATGCGGCGGCCAGCTCGCCCACGGCCACGTGTAGCGGCGGCGCGGGGCGCCGTCCGGGGCGCACCAGCAGATGGACCAGACCAACGGCCGCGCTCACGTTCAGCAGGCGTAGCGCAAGCATGGCAATACGGCGAATGCGGCGCGCACAGGCGACGTCATGGTCAGGGGCGCACTGCAGTTGGCTGTACGAATCGCGGTCGCGTAGCGGCGCGTCGCACGGATCAAGGTCACAAATGGTGTTGCGCTGCGCAATGCTGCGGTCCTCGCTGCGTCGGCCGAATCCCAGCAGCAATGCCAGTGGGGCCGGCCAGCCCGCTTCGGAGCTGACGAACAGGTGTCCGGTGCGCGGCGCGATTGTCGTGTAGGTGCCAAGTTCGGCGTCATGGACCGGATACCAGCGTTGTTTCATGGGTTTTCTCCAGAAGGCGCCTAGAAGGCGCCGTCGTTGCACGATTAACGGCCGTCGTATTCGTAATAACTATTCATCGAATCGCGATTGCCGGTGTTGGCGCCGCCCTTGATCATGCTGCGGTCGCCGCACAGTTGCACGGAATAGCGGCGGAAAATACTAAAAACAAATTTCATGTCAGGTCCTTGGATGGCAAAGTAAATGGGTTGTAAAACGCATCAAAAAGTCAGTTCGTGCATACCTCGCTTTCGTTCATGTTGATCATGTCGCCTTCGAGTGAATAGGCTTGGGTCGACGGCGGTGGGCGGCCTGGCGCGTGGACCTGGTCCAGCCACAGCGCAATCGACAACAGCACGCTGAACATGAAGTTGCCCGCATCGAGGCCGCGGCTGGCGTTGTCGGCCAGCTTGACGAGGTAGCGCGGGTGACAGCCCAACTGCGCGAGTGCGTCGGCGTTGCGCTCGAACACGGCGAGGATGGTGGCGCGCGCCGCCATCGCGCCGCGGTAGACGATGCCCAGGTGGTCAACCTTGGACGGGCGGTGCCACAGTGCGGCGGGCAGGTCGTCCCCAAATGCGGCGTGCGCGACGGGCTTTTGCGCAACCGCCGCCAGCGTGGGCTGCGCGCGCCACAGCGTGGCGCAGGAGCGCAGCACCTCGCGGTCCATGAAACCGGATTCGTAGCGCATCTGCGGATGTCCTGCGAGCACCAGCTTTTGCGGCTGGGAAGGGGCGATCATTGCCGGGTTCCAGCTGCCGTGGCGCCGGTTCAGTTGCTGGGCAATTGCCGCTGTCCGTTCCGCCACATCGGCGCGCAGGGCGGGGCGCAGACAGTCCTTCAGGTTGTTGGGCAAAGCGTATTCGACAGCGCTGCCGGGTTGCAGTCGGAACAGGGTATCGCCGCCGTGGCCATTGAGCAGGATGCCAGCCTGCATAGCCTGCGCCGCCTGAACAGTGGCAGTGATGGCGCCCCAGGCGGTCGATGCGAGTGTCGGAGCGTCATGCGAAATGATCTCATCAAGGCCGGCGAACGGAAGGTAGCGGCGATGATCGACCAACTGCACGCGCCCGGGCTGGGCTAGCAGGACGGCTGCGCGCATCTGCCCCTCGCGGGCAAATTCGGGGTAGGGAAACTGGCAAGTGACGCTGCCGGCGTAACGTGTGGGCGCCACCGCCAGGCAGCGCGCGCGGATGATGGCCGAATCGACGCCGCCGGAAAAATCCGACGCCAATGGGGCGTTGGCGGCCAGCGCGCGCAGGCGTTCGTCGACGGCGTCGCGCACCGCGGCCGCAGCCTGCAACGCGCATGCCGGACGATCCTGGTAGCCGTCTATCGCGGCATCGATGACTGCGTCGATGCGTATGCGCCGCTGCAGCGCACCGGCGCGGTCAAGCAGCACGCATTCGCCGGCAGGCACGGTCTGCCAGGCTTTGAACATCGTCACAGGATGCGGCGACCATTCAAACGGACCGGTAACGATGCTGCGGGCGATGAAGTCGGCTAAGCCATCGGCGTTCAGCGCTCCGCGCAAGCCGTCTGACTCGCCCACGCCGCGGTGCAGCGCCGGCAGCGCGTCGCGCACCTCCAGCCGCCCTTCGATACTAGCGTGATACAGCGAAAACGTGTGGAGCGGGCCGACCGCCAGGGCCACCTCGCCGCTGCGCCGGTCGACCAGGGCGAGCGCCCAGGCCATCTCCAGCCGCTGGGCCATGCGGGCGACGGCGGCGCATGGGTCGCCGTCGGCGTTGTGCTCATCAGCGCTGAGCAAACTGGCCAGCGCACTGGCATCGAAGCGGCCTCCCCGCTCGTGCCAGAGCAGCAGGCGCCAGCGGGGCGTGGTCAGATCCGAAGGGGTTCGCAGCGAGTGGAGCATGGGAGTGGCATCTTCGACGTTGGCTTATGAAAAACATAGTGTGCTGGTGGCGTTGCTCGCTGCGGCGAGCCCATCGCGCTGAATCTGCTCAGGGACGGGGCCGGCAATCTGGTGGGTTAACCAGGCCCATCGACAGCGCATTGCCGCCATTGATGGTGCAGACAAAGGTCTTGTTATCGCTGGCGCGCACGGTGACGTAGGTGTTAACCCCTTCGGTCTTGCGGGTCAACAAGGTCAGCGCGCCGGTGGGATAGCCGAGCGGGCCGGCGACTTTTGCCTTGGCGTCGTCGTCGGACAGGAAGTTGGTTTTTTCGGCAATGGTGGAACAGGCGCACAGCGCGCATGCGGCCAGACAGCACAACAGGGAAGATTTCAGCATGGTTTCGTGGCGTAAGGGTGAGGGCGTTGAATGCCCAACAACAGAAGGTTGTTGAGAGAATCATAGGCCAACGCCAAACCGGATTCCATGGAACAGATGTTCTATGCGAGCGTTCCCGGCGCCTGCACCAGCTTGCCCAGCGCGGTCTTATTGCTCACGCCCAGCTTGCGGTAGATGGCATGCAGATGATTGCGCACCGTCGCCGGGGAAATTGCCAGCTCGCGGGCAATTTCCTTGTATTGCAAGCCGTGCACGGCGCATTTGGCCACCTTTTGCTCGGCCGGCGTCAGCGCCGCTAGCGGGTGCTTGCGTACCACTGACAGGGTGATCAGGGCCCCATCGCGGTGCGCGCGTATGTCCAGGGTCGTGCCGCAGTACCTGCCATGGCGCGCCTGTTGCAACTCGCGCACCAATTGCTCGGGCAAGCGCGGCGGCTCCCACTGCGGCCATTCCGACTGCAACATCTCGATCACGGCCGGTCCGGGGAAATACAGGTGGCCATTGCGGCTGCACAGCACCGAGGCGCTCTGGCACGGCGCCGTGCTGGCAGCGGAGGGCGACCGCTTGCTCACCTGCCGTGCCTGCAGTACGTGCGAGAGCAGTCGGGTGGCCAGCGCCTTGTCTTCAACGGTATAGGGGCGGCGCCTGTCGGCGCGCCACAGCGTCATACCGCAAAACCGGGTCGGCAGTGGCGTCTTGGTGATCAGCGCGAGCGCGTGCGCGGTTTCATACTTTTTGCAGTACGCCAGCACATTCGGGTCGGTAAACGTTGCGCCGATATCTATCACCACGCTCACGCCAGGGTTGACGAAGGCCGATTTCAGCAACACATCCTTGCTTTTCGGTGCAGCCCCGTGCTCGACGCTTTCCTCACCGACCGTTTCAGTGCGGTCATGGAAGCGCTCTATCGAAGTCGCGTGCAACTGCACCGATTCCATGGTCAGGTTGCCATGCAGGCTGACCGCGCAATCGGCAATTCCCCCAGAATCGAAATGCAGCGATTTTTTCAGGCGCAGGAACCACGCCTCGGACAAGGTCGACAGCGAGGCATGCATGGCGTCGTAGTACAAGTCCAGTATTAAGACGTCGTCCGGTTCCATGTGCTCTTGGGTGACAGTTAATCGTGGCACTGATTTTACATAAAAATTATCTGATGGGCAACATTTCAGAGCAATCGCCTTTGCAATCGAGAGGCGGATGATTGTTCGGGCCGCCGCAAATCGGGCGTACCTCGTTCGACCTTACAACCCACTTACTTTTTCATCGCCTTCGTCGGCTTAGCTACCTTCCCAGGTAATGCCTTTTTCCGCTTGGCCGGCACATCCATTTCGCCCGGATCCAATAAAAGTAGCGTATCAACGTAAGAGACCATGCGGCTCAGATAATCCGGCGAAATTTCCTGCATCATTGCCAGCGAGCGCAGTACCAGCATGTGGGAGTTGATCGGCCCGGCATTGATCGGCGCCTGTTTCATGGCCTGCGCCAGCTGTTTGTCGACGCTCAGTCTGGCCCAGGTAGCGCGTGATTCGCGCACGGTCTTCAGCTCGAGGGTGGAGGAGCCGGTTGCGGTCGCGTGCGAGGTTGCACGTTGTACGGTGGGATGTCCCGGTGCACCGGTCAAGGCCGGTTCAAGTTGCGATACCAGCTCAGTCAATGCCGCACATTGCTCACGCGCTTCCAGCTCGGCTAGAAAGTATCGTAAGCCTTTGAAATCGTTGGATGCAAACAGCCGCTGCAGCTCGGTGGCAGCGTGTGGATGCTTCTCGCAAGCAGTGGCGAGCATTCTGGCTGCGGCAGTGCGCGCTTGCTCGAATCGCTCGGCAAATACGGCCAGCGCCCGTGCGAGCTTCGTCTCCAGCATGTGCCGCGCGCTCCCGTCGTGTGCCGCAGCGCGCCGCGCCAGCGTTTCGAGATAGTGCCACCCTGCAGCGTCGAAGCGTCCTCCGCCCTGATCCCTCACGCTCGCAAGCAGGGTATCAATGCTCGATTCCGGTACCGCCTGCGCAGAATCCATTGCCTGGATACCATCGTCACCCATTGGAAGGCGCTTTGGCAGAAGAAGACTTGGGTACCGGCGCCATCTCCACCCGCCGGTTCTGCGCGCGCGCGGTGTCGTCGGTGTTCGCTTTTACCGGCTGCTCGGAACCGAATGCGGCGGCAAACACCATCGACGAAGGCATTCCTTGCTCGACCAGGGTGCGCGTTACCGTTAGCGCACGCTGCGCCGACAGTTCCCAGTTGTCCGCAAACGGTCCGTTGCGGATGGGCTTGTCGTCGGTAAAGCCACTGACCATCAGCATCTCGTCGCGTGAGGCGAGGTAGGCGCGCAGCGGCACTACCAGGCTGTTGAGCAACTGGCGGCCATCCGGCTGCAATTTGTCCGAATTTTGTGCGAACAGAACCTGACCACTGATGCCGATGCGGCCATTGTTCAGGGTAATGCGGCCACTTGCCAGCGGCACCGCCAGGGCCTTCTCCAGCGTCATGCGGCGCTGTTCCTCGGCCTGACGTTTCTTCACTTCTGCCTGCAGGCTGGAACTCAGTTCCATCTGCACGCCAACCACTGCCACCAGCAGCAGCACGAATGCGCCCAGCAGTCCGGACATCAGGTCGCCAAAGACGGCCCAGACCGGCGCGCTGTGTTCGGATGCGTCGATGTCTTCCATTATCTGCCTTCGTCCGCCAGCATTGCAGGCAGCTGACGCAGCTCTTCGATGATCACCTTCTGCGAACTCATGGAGAGGTCGATGATCTCACGCGCCTGTGCCACGTAGTAGGCCAGTTGCCCGTCACTGCGCGTCATGGATTTATCCAGGGCGACCTCGATGCGGTCGAGGTTGGAACCGAGTTTTTCATTCGCTTCGTTGAAGGAATGTACCGCTACGCCGAAGGCGGCCGCCAGGCTGGCCACATCCACCGCGCTGCTGGTAACACTGGCGGCAATCTCGGAAAGCTTGCCTGATTCGCTGGCAATGTCCGCGGAAAACGCGATGCTGGCTTCGTCGAGCTTGACGGACGACGACGCCACGAGCGAGTCGATCACCGCGCGCTGTTCGTGAGAAGCATGGTTAATGACGTCCAGCAGCGCGTTCAGCGTTTCCATGATGCGGCTGCGTTCTTCGAGCAGAGCATTGTCGCGCGCAACGCTATGGGAAATCTCCTGGCGCATTTGGCCGATCACTTCGGCGGCTGCGCGCGGCGCTTCGGCGGCGGTTTCGATCAGGCGCGTGATCGGCGCTTCCAAGGCGGTGCCCAGTGTTGTCAGATGCGTGGTGACGGCGGCCTGCAGGTCACCCAGGTGCGCCACCGCCGCGGCGCCACGCGCGGCCTCCTGATCGCGCAGCGCGCCCAGTTCGGTCTGCAGCATGCGGGCCAGCTGGTCCATGCGCTGGCGATGCTGGTCCAGCCACTGCGATTCAGTGGCGATGCGCGAGCGAATCAAGTCTTCGGCCGTTGTGATCAGGCGTGTCGTCTGATCCAGCGACGTACCCATCCCGGCCTGGGTCTGGTCGGCAAGCTCCCGCACGGCGTGTGTGACGGCGGTGCAAATTTCGCGCTGCTGGGCGAGAACCTGCACGCCGCTTTCACGCAATTCGCGCGTCAGCGTTGCCGCGGTTGCTTCCAGCGACTGCGACCAGGCCTGCTGGCGCTGCTCATCCTGCGCGGCCTGGCCGGCCTGCAGGCTGGCATGGGCGGCGCCTACTTGTTCGACCATTGCGGCTGCGCGCTGGTCGAATGCAGCGCTGAACGCTTCCAGCGAACGCCCCATATCGTTGGCGAGGCTGCGAGTGGCTTGCTGCTGGCTGTCGAGCGCGTCGCCTACCTTGTCGACCATTGCGCCTGCGCGCTGGTCGAATGAAGCGCTGAACGCTTCCAGGGAACGCCCGATGTCGGTGGCGAGGCTGCGATTGGCTTGCTGCTGGCTGTCGAGCGCGTCGCCCATCTTTTCGACCATTGCGCCTGCGCGTTGGTCGAATGAAGCGCTGAACGCTTCGAGGGAACGCCCCATATCGGTGGTGACGGTGCGACTGGCTTGCTGCTGGCTGTCGAGCGCGTCGCCCATCTTTTCTACCATTGCGCCTGCGCGCTGATCGAATGAGGCGCTGAACGCTTCCAGAGAACGACCCATATCGGTGGTGAGGCTGCGATTGGCTTGCTGATGGCTGTCGAGCACGTCGCCTACCCTTTCGACCATTGCGCCTGCGCGCTGGTCGAATGAGGCACTGAACGCTTCCAGCGAACGCCCCAAGCCGGCGGCGAGATCGAGATTGGCGCGCTCCTGGCTGTCGAGCGCGGCGCTCCAGGTCTGTGCGACGCTGGCGGTGGCGACGCCGAAGCGATCGGCAAGGCCGTCGAGCTGTTGCTGCACGGTGGCGGCGGTGCGTTCATGCATTGCGGTCGTCTCTATCGCAATGCCGTGCATCGTTGCTTCAAATATTGGCTTGATGCTCTCGCCGGCCGACTGCGCGCTGTCGGCCAGGCTTTCGCGCAGCGATTTGTCGACCGAACGTGCCAGCTCCGTGTAGGCCTCGCTTGCACGGCTGTGGAACTGTTCCTGATTGGCAAGCAGGCGGTCGTTGAGCTGTCCGCTCATCGCTTCGATTTGCAGCATCATTGCTTGCAGTTTGTCTACCACCTGCGGCATGGCCTCGGACTGCACCTGCAGCGCGCGAAAGGTGTGCTCGCGCTGCCGCGCGTGCGAGAAGCCGCTCATCACTGTAGCGGCCTTGACATCGAGGAGCTGGCCTGCTTGCATCCGCTCGCGACGGCAGAGTGCGGACATCAGGCCCAGCACGGCCGAGGCCGCGACACCGGCCACCGAAGTGCCGAAAGCCAGGCCCAGGCCCTTTACCGGCACTGCCAGTGCCGAGCGCATTGTTTCGAGGTCGGCGCTTTTCTCCAGCGTGAAGACTGCTCCCTTGAGCGTAACGACCATCCCGAGGAAGGTGCCGAGCATCCCCAGCATGACCAGCAAGCCGACCAAGTAGGGCGTCAGGGAAGGGCCGGGCAGGCCGGCACGTTCGCCCTCGATGCGCAGGCGTACGGGATGCTGCAGCGAACCATGCATGCCGGACAGGAATCGGTTCAGGTCCGGGAGGTCTTCCGCGATCGCGCCAAGCGCCGTGGTGAGGCTGGCGGTGGCGTGCCGGAAGCGGTGCAACTCGATGGCGCCGGCAAGATACACCGCGAAGATCAGCGCCGTCATGGCCATTGCCAGGGCGCTGGAATCGATGAAGCCGAAGCCGACCCAGATGACCGCGACTGCGCCGGTGATGAAGGCAAGGTTGAACAATAGTTTATTCATGGAGTTTCTTTTTGATTGATTGCTTCAAGGAGTCCTTCGCACGGCTGCAAGCGCAGTTCAGCGCTGGCCAGCAGCAGCGTTTGCAGGGTCTGGCAGAAGCGCGCCAGCCAGCCGCCGGGATGCATCCAGGCCGCCGGGGTATCGGGTTGACCGCTCGCGCTGACCTGTGCCTGATGCGCGGCGTACTGGGCAACGAAGTGCTTTTGCAACAGCAGCGGCACCCTGGCCAGTAGCTTAGCCTCGCGCTCGCGCAAAAATCTTTCCATCACGACGTCGAGCTCCGCGAGCTTTCTGAGGCGGGGCGATGCCTTGGCCAGCGCGTCGCGCAAGTTCACGCGCAGCGGCTCTACGCTCAGTTCGATGTCGCGCTGGTGGGCATCATAGAATTGACGGTAAGGCGCATACGATACCTCCGGCTCCACCAGCGGCAGCTTGATAGGCGTATTGCCGCCCGCGCAGCTTTTGGTGATTGAACTGATCATGAATGCGCGGGTTCGCTCGACTTCGGCAGTCAGGCGCACGCTCGTTGCTTCGCGCGGCACCGTGCTCTGCGACGGTAGCTTGGGCATGCCGCTTTCCAGCACGGACGACAGGGCGATCGCGTCGGTGAAGTGCATCCATTGTCCCAGCTTGTCCGCAAAGTCACGCGCCGGCTCGGCGCCTTCCAACAGGTCGAGTTCAGCAAGGCAGCGGATGAGTTGGGAACTATGGAAATTTGTACGTGGAAGGTCGCGCGTCATGGCGCATGAAGTCAGAAAGGGGAGGTGGAGGCGGAATCGGGGTGCGGACGCCGAGACGCGGGCTTATGCCTTGTTCCATGGAAATAAGGCTACCGGATTATAGCGGCTTCGCTGGGAGAACTCAATTTGGCCGGGAATGGTGGAGGGGCGACCCGGAGAACTGTTCAGGGGGCGAGGCGCTGGCGTAGCGTCCGGAACCGCCGAGGCCAATCGCTCAGCTTGTACTTCGTACGGCGTCCAGATAATCGTTTACGCCCGCGTCGACATACGTGTCGAGCACTGTCGCGAAAGCCCCCAGCTCGTATGCCGTATATCTAGCCGTCAGTCTTGAGCGAATGAAACTTCGCGAGCGCTGCCACTAACCTCTGTTTGGCCAGTGGCACCTCGATTTTGGCAGCGTCGATTGCGATGTCAAGCGCTACTATATCTTCGCTACAATCGATCGGACAGGTCCTGATGAAAATATCCAGCATCGTTTTCTCCGCCATTAGGTTGTATGGGCGGTTCCACGCTTTGATGTACGCCTCGCCACATTGATCCGTGAGCGCCTTCGCTTCGCGCAGGTGCGGTGCGACATAGCGTCGGCGGTCAATGGGATTAGGCATGGTCACTGATGGATGAAGGACGATGAACTTTCAAATTGTACTGCACCCCTGACAACCCTTGCTTCTGATCGAATTGCGCAAGCGAACATAGGGCGATCGGCATTGGCGGTCGATGTAGACTTAACGACGCGTCGCTTTCTTAGCGAGCACAAGACAAAACAGGAGAGCACATGAAAGCAATATGGAACGGCGAAGTGCTGGCAGAGTCTGATGAAACAGTCGTGGTGGAAAACAACCACTATTTTCCGCCTGCGTCCCTGCGGCGCCAGTTCTTCAAGGACTCGGCGACCACGACTGTGTGTTCGTGGAAGGGCACGGCCAGTTATTACGACATCGAAGTGAACGGCAAGACCAACAAGGATGCGGCGTGGCTGTATCCCGCGCCCAAATCGGCGGCTGCGAATATCGCCGGCCACGTCGCATTCTGGAAGGGCGTGGAGGTGGAGGCCTGACAGTGCAAATCCGATTGGGTCTGCAATGAACTTCAGTTGTGAATATATTTCGTGAACACGTCACTGAAATCGCGTTTGGTGTGCGTGTCGAACATGGACGTATTGAGGGCCTCCAGCAACAAGCCGTATTGGACGGCCAGCCCACCTTCACCTGGGGCGATATTGAGCTTGTGCACGGATGCTGTGGCGTCCAGCGTGCGCATCGCGTTGTCCCGCGATGCCGCGTCGCGTTTCTGCTGTTTGCCGATAGTGATCAAAGCCTTGTAAATATCCTTGAGTTGCTCAATGAAGGTCTTCTTGATGTCAATTGAGAACACGATGCCCTCCAGGTCGAACTTGAGTTCGATGTCCATATCGAGCGTTCCGGCAGTCTCGATGGTCACCTTCGAGATCTGGTGGGAGGAATAGTCGTAGCGCTTGATGGAACGCTTCGACGATATCGCCGAGTCGCCGTCTACATGGATCAGGGCCAGGTTGGTGAAGCAGTACTCATCCTTCTTGCTTTTGATGAGAAAGAAGATTTGCTCGCCATCCTCGTTAAACAGGTAATCGTCCGCATCGACCTTGTTGTAATCCGCAGGATCGACGATGACGCCGATATCGCTGATGCCAAGTGACCCGCTGCCAGTCTCTTGAACATGATTGCCTTTGCGGTGTAGTTGAAAATACATTATTTCACGGCTTCAACTGTCGTTCAAGCGATTAAATGGCGGAATAAGAAAAGGCGACGCTCCACTGCACGTCGCCCTTCCAACCGTTTCAGCTGACTACTTACCGCACCACAGTCACCGTCACCTGCTTCGGCACCCAGTTGCCGGCCGCGTCGGCTGCGTTGAACTGGATGGTATGGGTCCCAGTGCTCCACAGGGCCGTGTTCCACGAGTACGACTGCACACCGCCGTAGCCCTGGCCGACCATCGTGTTGTCGATGTACAGGCGGGTGAACAAGCCGGCCGGGCCGCTGTCATCGGTGGCGCGCGCGCTGATGGCGACAATGCCGGAGACGGTGCCCGCGACCGGGTTGTCGATCGACGATACCGGAGCGGTGATGTCCTTGGCGGGCGCCGGCGTCGGCGTGACGCTGCCGTTGGCAACGTTGACCGAGACGGGGGCCGACGCCATGAAGTTGCCGGCAGCATCGTAGGCCGTGGCCACCAGTGCCACCATGCCGTTGGCCGAATTGGCCGAGTTCCAGCTGAAGCTGAATGGGCTGGCGGCGTCGGTTGCGACGATGGTGCCGTTGGCGGACAGGTCGACACGGGTCACGCCGACATTGTCGGTGGCGGTGACGTTGACCGTGGCGAGCCCACTGACCGACGAGCTTGCCGCCGGCGAGGTAATCGTCGACGCCGGCTTTTGGGTATCGGCCACCGGCACCGAAGCGCGAACAGCCCTGACGGCCGCGGCGGCGTTGACGCGGCCGTAACCGAAGCTGGAATCACGCCCGGCAGCGCCGAGGTCGACGGCGCTCGAGAACAGCGCCTGTTCGATCTTGGCGCCGTCCAGCGATGGATTGGCCGCCATCATCAACGCCGCCACGCCGGCTGCTACCGGGCTGGCGAACGAGGTGCCGTTCCAGCCGCCATAGCTGCCGCCTTTCGAGGTGGTCCAGATGCTGGCGCCTGGTGCGGCCAGCGACACAAACGCGCCGTGCGTTGACCAGCTCGTCTTTTTGTCGTACTGATCGGTTGCGGATACGGCGATCAGACTGGTGGTGGGCGTGGTGCTTTCGTTGAGGCCGTTGTTGCCGGCGGAGACGAACACCAGGCCGCCCTTGCTCTTCATGTAGTTGGCCGCGCTCTGGATGGTGGCGTTGCCGGCCAGCGGACCGTAGCTGACGTTGGCAATGCGCGCGCCGCGGTCGGCCGCCCAGGTGATGCCGTTGGCGATCGTGCTCGAATAGGCCTGGCAGCTTCCCGTCGCGCTGTCGTAACTGGCGATGCGGATGGGCATGATCTTCGCCTGACCGGCGACGCTGGCGACACCAGTGCCGTTGTTGCTGCGCGCCGCGGCCGCGCCGGCAACGGCGGTGCCGTGACCGCAGACGTCGGACGTGTCGGTGTTGTTGCTTGCCATGTTGTAGCCGGCGACCATGTTCGGCGCCAGGTCGGGATGCGTGCCGTCGACACCCGAGTCCAGGATGGCGATGGTGACGCCCGCGCCCTGCGTCGTGTCCCAGGCAATGTCGGCGCCGATCTTTGCAATGTGCCACTCGCTGCCGATGTAGGGATCGTTGACCGCCAGCGTGCTCTTGTACTTGCGGTCGAGTTCAACCAGGCGCAGCGCTGGATTGCGGCGCAGTTTTTCGACGATGGCCGTTTCGTTGGCGCCGGCCGGCAAGTCGACGATTTGCAGGTTCGACTGGCCCATCTTGCGGCGCTTGCCGCCGTGTGCTTTCAGAATCTTGTCCAGGTCGTCGCCAGCCAGGCCGGCGCGCCCTTCAACCAGGATGCGGCCACGGGCATACTCGTGCACGCCATCGCTGAAGTCGGCGGCGCGGGCGACACCGGTCATGGACAGCAGCGTGGCCCCGAGGGCCATCGCGATTCGGGTGCGGGAAGTGGTGAAACCATTAGTCAGTGCGATTTTCGACATGCATGAGTCCGTTCAGAAGTAGAGGCACGGCGCAACAACTCGCCGGAAGATTGATGCTGCTGATGAGAACGGTGGATGGTAGTGGCATCGAAAAGCTGCCGCAAGTCATGATTCCAGGCGAACGCGGGAATCGATATGTACTTGATATTGCACGGGAACTTCAGAAAGTCTGCGTCAGAGGCTGGCTTGATGACAGTTTGACTTCGAAAGGATTTGCAAGATGTAAGTCCGTTCCGAATCTTCATAGGAGACCCGTTCGAGCGGTGTTATTTTGTGTATTGAAAATAGCTACGACGTAAATTGGATGAATGGCAAATGTGTTTTCTCACATTTGGTAACAAAGTATTTGAACGTATGTCGCGTGGAGTTCTCATTTCTAAGCGTTCAAACCTGTTCTCGTAGATAGGCCGGGTTTGCGCCGATGATGACGAAGTCTATATCGATGAGCAAGTACGGGTACGGCGACGCCGCGAATAGCGCGGAAAAGCCGGGTCTTGTGGTCATCACTAACCGTTGCATGAAAGTGATTTCAGACGCGTCTTGATCGCCGTCCAGTGTTTGCGCGGACCAAAAAAAAGCTGGAACCAGCTTGACGCAAAGTTCCAGCTCGCTGCGCACAAGGGCAGTTTGCTACGGCAGCGCTTGCGGCTCGGTGTTTTCCGGCGCCGTGGCGACGATGGCTTCTACCGTCGCGCTCGGCTCCGTGTCATCCGGCGAGGTCGCGATCAACGCCATGACGGCAGCGAAGAACGCGTCTACCATCGGCACTGGTGTCGGTGTCGGTGTCGGCACCGGCGCCGGCGTATCGGGCGCGCGGTAATCGTCGCCGTCGCCGCCGCAGGCTGTAAGGCTGATTGCGGCCAGCATCGTCACCGCGACGATGACCGCCCTTTTGCGGCCGGGGATTGTGAATGGCTTCATAGATTTCTCCTCGACTTAGTTATTGCCTGGCAGCGGGGTGTTCAGGTACGGGAACACGCCCTTGAAGTCGGCGGCGGTCTTGCGCACGCCATCGGTCAGCGCCGCGCCGCCGGCTGGAGCATCGGACGGCTTGCAGCCAACTTTGAGCGTGTCGGTGGCGCCGGTCAGCACGCACAGGGCGCCCATGGCAACGCGCAGCGACAGGTCGGTGACGTCGTCGGCTGGACGGCGGCCGTTCGGGAAGCCGGCATTGTCGCCGGCGGCTACGCCGAGCGGACTCTGCGTAGCGACCGGACGCGGCGCGA
>NZ_PDOC01000034.1 GCF_002760655.1 Massilia eurypsychrophila
CGCTGCCGAAGTGCACAGGCTGCGACAGATCACCTTGCAAAACGCCTTTGAGCGCACGCCAAGCCGCTTCAAGAACCGGCTGCCACAGCCCCAGAGGCTGCCAACCGCCGCCTGGATCAATCCGCCGACCATGGCGAAAAAAGCAGCATGAAAAGGAGATTTAGAGTCTCAGCAATTTAACCCAGGTGTTTCAAATTGATTGACACATTCCGCTCGCAGTCGAAATCAGACCTTTGCTTTCGTAGTACCGAATCATCTTTGATGTGATACCTTACGCATCAGACACTTGTCCAATATTCATTATCCTGTCTCCCTTTGTAGCAGCTAGTCGAAGCATAAACCTTCCGACCATGGCAAGGTCAAGCTGTATTTTCGTAGCAGTTCGCTTTTTGGATGCCCCTGCGGCTCTGAGGTAAGTGCGCCATGAAGGTGCTACACTAAACCCATCTAACGTATTTTCGATTTTGTGTTTCTCTTGCTACCAGATTTATGCGGCGGTCATTTTCATTACTGTTTCGTAATATTGCGATGATTTTGGTCATGACCATCTTCAGCGCCGGCATGGCTATGGCTTCGTACGTTTGCCCCGCACCGGCATCAGCAGAGATGAGTGCGCAACTGATGGATGGCCTTCCGTGTGCCGGCATGGACATCGAACAACCGGCGCATTGTGCCGAGATGTCTGCCGACACCCAAGTATCGCTTGAGCTTCATCACTCCCCTCACCCAGTGGCGCCGTTTACGCTCGGGGTTTTAGTCCTGGTCATATCGCCCGTCCAAGGCGCGGCTGCGTCCCATTTCTGGCCAGGCGACAGTCTCGAGGCTGGACCGGCGGCGCCGCCGTATCTTCGAACGCTTCGTATTCAAGTCTGATTTCCTCCGTTTGCTTACCGCCCGGCTAGCATCTGCTGCCGGCGCTCGTTTTCAATCTCGGAGGAATTATGTTTTCTGTTTTTACTTCACATGCGACCGTGTCGGGCGCGCCTGCGGGGAAGCGCTACGGTACACTGCTGGCCCTGCTCCTTCTTACCTCTGGACTAGTTGCGGCAGGTCCAACCCAAATCTCGTTCGAGGAGGCGCTTCGTCTAGCTACCGCAGCCTCCGCCTCTGCAAAAGCTTCGAGCGCCGCTGTCGCCGCCAGTTCTCAGGCTGCTGCAAAAGCCGGGCAACTTCCAGATCCTATGCTCAAGCTAGGCATCGACAACCTACCAGTCTCAGGTCCCGATAAATTTCGTCCAAACGCTGACTTCATGACAATGCGCCGGGTTGGCATCGAGCAGCAGTGGGTGTCCAAGGATAAACGCCGCGCGCGATCCGAACGAGCTCAGCGCGCAGTCGAAGCCAGCGAGGGTTCTTATCTGGAGACTGTGGCCAATGTACGAGAAGCGACCGGCAAAGCCTGGCTGACCGTTCTCTACAAACAACGAGCCCTAACGCTAGTAGAGTCAATCGGTCGCGCGATGGAGCAAGACCTTGAAACCCTTAAAGCGTCATACCGCGGCGCGAAGGTGACAGCCACCGATGTGCTGCAAGCGAAAGCAGAATTGATCCAGAGCGTAGACGCCATCAACGCGGCCGAGCAGGAACTTGACATTGCACGAATCAATCTTCGCAGGTGGACGCGCACGGATATTGCGAGGGTCGCAGACACTCCTCCGGCACTATTGGCACACGTTCCCAATTTGCCGGCATCTGACCTCGACCGTTATCACCCGGCGGTCCTCAATGCGCTGCGTGCAGTGAGTCTTGCCGACGCTGAAAAGACCGTTGCCATTCGCGACAGAAACCCTGACTGGGCTTTCGAGGCAGGCTTTGCACAAAGGAGCAGCCAGTATTCGAATATGGTTTCGTTCGGGGTCAGCATACCGCTCAACGTCAATCGGGCCCAACGACAAGATCGTGACATCGCCGAGAAGTCGGAACTCGGAACAAAAGCCAGGCTCGAGTATGAAGACACGCTGGTCGACATGCAGTCGACGATACGAGCGCTCGCTGCACAACTAGAAACGCTTAAACGCCGAATCAGCCGACTTAACGCGGAACTGCTCCCGAATGCAACCCAGCTTGTCGACCTTACGTTCTCCGACTACCAGGCCGGCAAAGGGACCTTGACTGCCGTCTTCAAAGCCAAACGGGCTTCCCTGGAAACTCGCCTCCAAGTTAACGCCCTCGAGCTGGAGGCGGCATTGGTCTGGGCAAGTCTGGAGTTGCACGTCGTACCGCACGATATGGCTGACCAATCGAGGACTACCCAATGAAGAGCGCGAATCACGGACGTATTGTTTTTCTCATCGTTGCAGCTGCGCTGTTCGCCTTCGGGGGATACTGGGCGGGCACCCGTACGACGACCACCGCCGCCGGCGCAAAAGTGGCCGCACCGTCATCCAGTTCACCTGATGTCGGCAGCGCCACAACCAGAGAAAAACGCGTCCTCTACTGGCATGACCCGATGGTGCCGGGAAAACGATTTGACAAACCTGGCAAAAGTCCTTTCATGGATATGCAGCTCGTGCCGGTTTACGCCGAGGCAGGCGGGGAAGCGGCCGGCGTAAGGATATCCCCCTCGCTTCAACAAAACCTGGGGATTCGATTTGCAACTGTGCGACGCGCCGAGGACGCGGCGACGCTCGAACTCGTGGCGAGCACGCAATTCGACGAAAGCAAAGCGGAAGTCATACAGAGCCGAGTCGCAGGATTCGTCGACAAACTTCACGTGCGGGCGCCGCAGCAGAAGGTCAAGCGCGGCCAGGCCATCGCCTCGATCTTCGTCCCGGACTGGCTGGCGCCGCAAGAGGAATACTTGGCGCTAAAGCGCAGCGGCGATAGCGCATTGACGGCGGCGGCCCGCCAGCGAATGCGCGCGCTGTCGATTCCAGATTCGATGATTGCAACCGCGGACCGCACAGGTCGGGCACAGAGCCATCTGTCCCTCACCTCCCCCGTTTCCGGTGTGGTCACTGAGCTGAACGTGCGAGAAGGGGCACAAGTAACGCCTGGCGTAACGATCGCAAAGGTCGTCGGTATGGATACGATCTGGTTGCTAGCCGAGGTACCAGAAGGCCTAATCGCTTCGGCGCGCCCGGGCATGTCCGTCAGTGCGACCGCTGCCGGCAACGCACAGCGCACATACCGGGGAAAGATCCGCGAGATCCTCCCGGGCGTGAGTACCGCTACCCGGACGGCGCAGGCGCGCTTGAAGCTCGACAATAGAGACGGAAGCCTCATCCCGGGAATGTTGATGCGCGTTGCGATCAGCGCAGCGAAAGCCGAGGCACGTCTGCTCGTTCCATCCGAGGCCATCATCGCCTCAGGGAAACGCACGATTGTCTACGTCGCCGAGGGGCAGAACAGTATGCATCCGGTCATCGTGTCTGCTGGCCGGGAATTAGGCGCCGAAACCGAAATACTTGGCGGGCTACGTGAAGGCCAGCGTGTGGTCGCATCGGGCCAGTTCTTGATCGACTCGGAAGCAAATTTGAAGTCCATACTTCCCCAATCTTCTGACAACGCCCAGGGCACGAGCGAAGGCGGCGCCGCGCACGGCAAAACGCCAGCATCCAAGGACGTGAGCCCGATGGCGCAGATGGCGCCCACTAAACCAGCTGAGCCGCAAAAGTCATCCCGGCCATCGACGGCGTTCCATCACGGTAGCGGGAAGGTCGAACAGGTCACCAATGAAGCGATAACGCTCTCACATGGCCCCATCGGTTCCATGCAATGGCCGGCGATGACAATGGACTTTAAAAAGCCGCAGCCGGACTCGTTTAAAGAAATCAAAGTTGGCCAGACCGTGCAGTTCTCGTTTGTTGAAAGTACAGATGGCTACCGGCTCAAGAGCATTTCCGCCAACACCGGAGCCCGGCCATGATTGCCCGCATCATTCGGGCATCCATTGCTGGGCGCGTCTGGGTGCTCATCGCAGCGGTGCTGGTCGCCGCGTGGGGCGTCTATTCATTGCGTGCCACTTCACTCGATGCGCTCCCCGACCTCTCTGACACCCAGGTCATCATTCGAGCGCAGTACCCGGGCAAGGCGCCCCAGCTTGTTGAGGACCAGGTTACCTACCCGTTGACGACTGCCCTTCTTTCGGTCCCCGGAGCGAAGACAGTCCGGGGTTACTCCTTTTTTGGCGACTCGTTCGTCTATGTCTTGTTCGACGACGACACCGACTTATATTGGGCACGCTCTCGCGTCACTGAATACGTCAACCAGGTTCAGAACCGTCTCCCGGCCGGCGTGCGAGCAGAACTGGGACCTGATGGCACAGGCGTGGGGTGGATATTTGAGTACGCTTTAGTGGACCGGAGTGGTAAGAACGATCTCAGCCAGCTGCGTGCACTCAACGACTGGTTTTTGAAATTCGAGCTCAAGACTGTTAAGGATGTGGCCGAGGTAGCCAGCATCGGCGGCATGGTTCGCCAATACCAAGTTGTGCTTGACCCCGACAAACTCCGCGCACTGGGCTTGTCCCATTCCAAGGTGCTCGAAGCAGTCCGAAGCGGTAACGAAGAATCAGGCGGCTCTGTCATCGAAATGGCAGAGACAGAATACATGGTTCGCTCGCACGGCTATTTGCGCACGCTGGACGACTTCCGAAACATCGTGTTGAACGCCAGCGATGCCGGCACGCCGGTCCTGCTTGGTGACGTGGCCTCGGTGCGGCTGGGTCCGGAAATGCGACGTGGCATAGCGGAGCTCAATGGCGAGGGCGAAGTGGCTGGAGGTGTCGTAATAATGCGGTCCGGTAAAAACGCACTTGATACCATCGCCGCTGTAAAGGTCAAACTGGCCGCGCTGCAAGCTTCGCTTCCCAAGGGGGTGGAAGTCGTGACAACCTACGACCGCTCCAAGCTGATTTCCGCATCGGTTGCGAACCTCCGCGACAAACTGATCGAAGAATTCGTTGTGGTCGCATTAGTGTGTGCGGTCTTCCTGTTTCACCTTCGCAGTGCACTGGTCGCGATCGTTTCACTTCCATTAGGAGTACTTGCCGCCTTCATCGTAATGCGATACCAAGGAGTAAACGCCAACATCATGTCGCTTGGCGGCATCGCGATTGCCGTCGGCGCCGCGACCGATGCAGCATTGGTCCTGATTGAAAACGCGCATAAGCACCTGGAAGCTTACGCAGAAAACCATCCGGGCAAGGAAATCGACTCGCCCACTCGTTGGGACATCATCGCCAAGGCATCTGTTGAAGTCGGCCCTGCGCTCTTCTTCTCGCTACTTATCGTGACGCTTTCGTTTATTCCTGTGTTTGCTCTGGAAGCCCAGGAAGGCAAACTTTTCGCCCCGCTCGCCTACACGAAAACGTACACTCTTGCGGCAGCAGCAGCGCTAGCGATAACGCTGGTTCCAGTCTTGATGGGATACCTCATCAGGGGACATATACCTCGTGAATCGTCCAATCCAATCAATCGCACGCTCACAAAAGCATACCGCCCGCTTCTCGATGCCAGTCTGAAGCATCCCCGTACAACACTAGGCATAGCCTTAGCTGCACTATTGCTTACGGCAATTCCTATCGCCCAATTGGGCGGCGAATTCCTACCACCGCTGAACGAAGGAGACTTGTTGTATATGCCTTCGGCTCTACCAGGACTGTCCGCCGCTAAGGCGAGTCAACTGTTGCAGCAGACCGACCGGCTCATCAAGACTGTTCCAGAAGTGGCAACTGTATTTGGCAAGGCCGGCCGCGCCGAGTCCGCGACCGACCCGGCGCCGCTGGAAATGTTCGAAACCACTATCCAGTTCAAGCCTCGAGATCAGTGGCGTGAAGGCATGACGCCCGAAAACCTGGTGAGTGAACTCGACAAAGTGGTAAAAGTCCCGGGACTGTCGAATGTATGGGTGCCGCCAATCCGCAACAGGATCGACATGCTCTCAACGGGCATCAAAACCCCCGTTGGAGTCAAGGTTTCCGGGCCAAGCCTGAGCCAGATCGACAAAATCACGACGCAGATTGAAGCGGCAATAAAGGACGTTCCGGGTGTCACATCGGCCCTTGCCGAACGCCTTAGCGGCGGCCGGTATATCGACCTCGATATCGACCGCCTTCGGGCAGCAAGGTACGGCATGAGCGTTGCCGATATACAGACCATCGTGTCCTCGGCGATCGGCGGCGAGAACATTGGAGAGGTCGTCGATGGCCGCCAGCGTTTCCCGATCAATGTGCGTTACCCGCAGGATTACCGGAACTCTGTACAGTCACTGCGCGAACTTCCTATCGTGACCGCGCGCGGCGCGCAGATTACCCTTGGCGACGTCGCGTCACTAACCGTTACTGAAGGTCCGCCGATGATTCGTAGCGAGAACGCGCGGCTTTCAGGGTGGGTTTATGTTGATGTCCGTGGTGTCGACCTGTCGAGTGCTGTCCGTGCAATGCAGGCGCAAGTAGATGCCAAGATAAAGCTTCCGCCAAGCTATGCGATCGGGTGGTCAGGTCAATTCGAATACCTGGAACGCGCATCCGCCCGCCTCAAGACCGTCGTGCCGATGACACTTGTCGTCATATTCATGCTGCTCTACCTGGCATTTCGCTCTGTCTCTGAAGCGGCCCTGCTGATGCTGACCGTACCGTTTGCGCTAGTGGGAGGCTTTTGGTTCATCTGGTTCCTCGGCCATGCCGTATCTGTGGCAACTGCCGTGGGATTTATTGCGCTCGCTGGCCTCGCTGCCGAGTTCGGCGTCGTCATGCAGGTCTACCTGCGTAATGCGCTCCAGGCCCGCCTCGCCGCCGGACTTCCGCTGACGCGTGAGGTGCTCTTGGACGCGATACGTGAAGGCGCTCTGCTTCGCGTACGGCCCAAGGCGATGACTGTGGCGGTCATCCTTGCCGGCCTGCTGCCAATTATGATTGGCGATGGCGCTGGCTCCGAGGTCATGCAGCGAATCGCCGCGCCGATGGTGGGCGGGATGATTACCGCGCCGCTACTGTCACTGTTCGTCATTCCTGCGGCCTGGCTCTTGATGCACGAGCGCGCTATCGTTGCTGCTCAGAGACGTACGATAAAGGCGTCTTGAAATCTGGAGAGCGCTGGTGATTTATGGCGTGGACAAACGTAGTTTTGGTAATTGCTGCAGTGACGCAGCGGCAGTCATTCATTCCAACTCGCGCCATACAGACTCTTTGCCGCGAACCTGACCTGTCTTCGAGACAGGCCAGCATTCGGAGCCTCGCCCGTGCCGCGGCATTTAGACCTTGAAGTCGTCAAACGCAACGCGTTCATCGCTAATGCCGAGCTCGCGCAGCAGCTTGCGTGTTGCCTCCAGCATTGCGGGCGGCCCACAAAGATAGAAGTCGCATCCGCTCAGGTCAGGATGCTTGTTGAGCAAATGATCGCGTGTGACCTCATGCACCAGCCCCGTTTTCACTCCGACCAGACCGTCCGCTTCCTCAGACACCACCAGCTGCCATTTGAAGTTGGTGAATTCCTGGGCGTACCCCTTCATTTCCTCGATATAGGGCGTGTCTCGCTGACTGCGCGCGCCGTACCAGAAATGCAGCGGCTCACCAGCACCGGATTCAAGCAACTCGTGGATCATCGCCCGCAGAGGCGCCATGCCGGCGCCACCACCGATGAATACCTTCTCGCGGCCGCCAGGTTTAATGGCGAACTCGCCAAACGCACCACTAAAGCGTACCTGGTCACCTTCCTTCAAGGTGTACATATAACTGGCGCCTTTGCCGGGGTCTTGTCCCGGCATGAACCTTACCAGCAGCGTCAGTTGTCCGCCGGCCTGCTCAACCGGAGTCGCCAGCGAGTACGACCGCCGAACCGGGGCAGCATTTATTAACGTTGCAGGAAGGCTCAGACCACGCCAGTCGTCGCGATGGTGCTCCGGGACCTCGATATGCCCGGCCTCGCGTGCGTAGCAAGGTATGTGCATTTGAATGTACGCGCCTGGACGGCAAGTGATTGGCTCACGCGGACGCAACGAGATCTCGCGCAGGAATGGCGTTACCGCCTTTACACTTGTCACTGTCCCTTCGTATTCCTGCGTGAGCGCGGCGCCGCCAGCCACCTCGATCTCGACACTGCTGTCGACCGGCAGGTTGCAGGCGAGCCGGTAACCTGCCTCCAGCTTTCGGGCCGACAGGAGCGCGCGGTCCGCGCTGGTCGGCGGGGGCGCCATGCCAATGCAGCGCACTTCGCACAAGCCGCAGCTTTGGCCACCGCCGCAATTGGATGGCAGCTGCATGCCGCCGCGGGCGAGCGCCTGGAATACCGTATCACCCTTTGATGCTTCGACGGTGCGAAGCATACTACCGTCCTTCGAGAATACACTTACTGCGCTCGTGCGGCGCAGGCGTTGGGGGATGAACTCCGACAGCCGGAAACTGGCAAACAGCAGCCAGACGCCGGTCAGCGCCATGGTCAAGCCACCCACCGCGCTGGTGACGAGCAGCTTGTTATTGAAGTCGGCACGCTCGGCATAATCCATGATGTGCAACATCCAGAAAAAGTCGAACAGGCGCCAGGTGCTGTTGCGGTGCTCGAGCACATTGCCGGTTACGGCGGACACATACACCGTTGTCTCGTCAGCGTCATCAAAATCGACACGCCAGACCGGCCCCTTATGGCTACGGGTCTCGAGTGTGTAATTCAAAAGGCGCGGCGTCGCAGCAGTTCCTTTGCCCGAGTAAGAGGAACGCGCGATATCCATCCCTAAAATCGCGTCGAGTGCCAGGGGCTTGCCGTCCCGAGCCGCCACGATCCAGCTTGCCTTGTCGTTGGCAAGACGATAAACCGGCATTTGGAGCAGCCATCCAGATGAAATTGTCATCACCTGATTGCTGCTTCGGGCCAGCACCGCATCCACCGTCATCGCATCGGCCGGCCACTTCGCGGCGACTGGTGGCTTGACGCGATACTCGCGTCCACGCACCTTTTCGGCGTCGAGCAGGCTCATTACAACACCGCTCGACATCCACAGCACAAATTGAATGGCGATGACCAAACCGAACCACTTGTGGATCTTACGCATCCATGGCGTCATTTGCGTGTCCTCCGCTTGAAACTATACAAGAGCAACCAGGCCCCACTTAATGCGAATGCCAGTCCGGTGACGGACGCGATTCGCAGCAACGTGTTGTTGACATCCTCCCGTTCTTGATAGTCCATTATGTGTAGCATCCACACGAAATCGAACCAGCGCCACAAGTTGTGGCGACGCGCGACCAGGTCGCCCGTATGCGGCGAATAGTAGAGTGTCGTGTCGCCGAATTCCTCGTAATGAACGGCCCAAAGCGGCAGCGGACGTGCGCCGATTTCACGCGGCGCCTTGACTACCCATTCGATACCGCGGACGCTACCTTCCCCTACATACGCTTCCTCGGCTAGCGCCTTGATCGTGTCGCGATCGAGAGGGCTGATCTTCTTGCCGCTCGCCGCGTCAATCAGCGCCGCATCGTTACCGCGCTTGATCTCGTAGACTTCTTTGCCCAGCATGTTCTTCAGTCGCACTGACGTGATGCCCGGATACAGGGTAGCCAGGTCGCCTTGCCCAACTCGGCTGGCCGCAGGCTTGAGCGGTTCGGTGGCAACGTGGGCAAGGTGGTCACCATGGATGACTTCTAGCGGCACCACCACCATATAAAGGCCGCTGATCATCCAAAGCAGCGCTTGCACCCCGACTACTAATCCAATCCATTTATGAGTGCGTCGCACCCAGAAAGCTAGTTGCATGTTGATCCACCGATGCTGCGCCGGCCTGATTACGACTTGTGGCGAGGACAAAAAATACCGCCGGTCGAGAAGACCGGCGGTTCAGGAGCTACTTAGAAGCGATACGCCAGCCGCGCGTGCCAGCGGCGACCGAGCAAATCATAGGTCATGGTATCGGTATTGCCGTCAGTCCAGCTCTGGATGTACGGCGGCTTCTTGTCAAACAGGTTATCGACGCCGAAGGACACCGACATTGCCTTGTTAAACGCATACTTCACGCTGGCGCTGTGGTATTGCACGCCCGGAGCGCTCGAACCGATGTCCGCTGGTGCGGCATTGATGTCGTCAGCCGACCCGATGTACTGGATGTTGTACGAACCGGACCAAGGACCATTCACCAAAGTCAGCCCGGTGGAAGAACGCCATTGTGCATAACTGCCGCGGCCACCAGTGATCTTGCCCGCGTACTCGATCGTGTCGCCTCCAGGAAATGGCGTGACGTCGAAGCGATTAAGACGCGAGACATCTGCCGTGACCGACGAATTCCACCCGAACAGTTTGAAGTCATACATCGCGCCAAAGTCGATACCCGAAACACGTTGCTGAGCGGCGTTCGCAGGCTGCGATGAAAGGAAGTTGATTTCGCCAGTTTGCGGATCGCGCGTGAAGCTCGACGGATTGCAGAACAGGTGCGACAAGTTAAGCGAGTTGTAGCACACCGACAACTTGGTCGACCCAGGCACCGTTTCGATTGCGTTGTTGATCTCGATGTTGAAATAGTCGAGTGTTAAGGTCACCGCCTTCGACGGGGTCCAGACGGCACCAACGGTGAACGTTTTCGCGTCTTCCGGCTCGAGGTTGACGTTGCCACCACCAGTCGTCAGGATGGACGGTCCGAACTGCCTGAAACCAACCGGTAAGCCCGAAGCCTGGCAATTCTTGTACACGGCCGAACTCGGGCTTTGGGTATTCCAGCTGTTGCAAGGGTCAGTCGTTGTCAGGTTACCTTCCGAAACGCCGCCGAAAAGTTCGGGTACGTTCGGGACGCGGAAGGCGGTTGACTTATTGGCCCGCATTTTCAGTGACGGGATGATTTGCCAATCGATGCCGACCTTGTACGTGCTCTTCGAGCCGAACAAAGTGTAGTCCGAGTAACGCGCAGCACCGTTCAGGGTGAGCGACTCGACCAGAGGCAGCTTGGCAAGCAGCGGCACCGACAGCTCGGCAAACACTTCGCGCGCGGCATATTCGCCGGCGATCGGATCTTGGGCATTGGTGTTGGCAGCGCCCGATACAATCAGGCTATCCGGATCGCGCCAACCCTTTTCCTTGCGATATTCGAAACCGGTTGCGATTCCTACAGCGCCAGCGGGAAGGTTGAACAACTCGCCACTGATACTCGCATTGAAGCTTTTCTGGTCGTTGCCGCCGTTGTCGCGGGTCGAGGTGTGGATGTAGTCCAGCGCGGCTTTCGACAAATTGCCATAGCCGAGGTAGTTGCCGCAAGGCGCAGCAGTGGCGCTGATGCCGCAAGTTGCCGCATTCAGCGTGGCATCTACCCGATCAAGATTGATGATATTCGTCATGCCATCGACGCCGGTGTTACGCCCCCAGTTGGCGGACGCCGACCAATCCCACTTGTCGTTCAGGACGCCTTTCAACCCCGTTACGACGCGAAAAGTATTCGTCTCCTGGAAAAAAATACGCGGACCGACTTCGGCCACACGACGGCGCTCGAGCACCAGGTCTTGTCCAGTTGGGTTGGTCGGGTGCGATGCCGCAATTCGAATCGCCCGCGTTGCTCCGATAGCTCCCGGAGTTGCAAGCTGCTCCGATTGGCGATTGGTAAACATCAATTCGGTGAAAAGCTCTACCTTGTCGTTTAAACGAAGGTTGCCGAATGCGCTCATTCCAATCCGCTTGATTGGATTGACGGCATTGAGGAATGGGTTGCTGTTGTAAGCGTGTTTGGCTGCCGAATACGTCTCGAAGCCGCGGGGATTTCCGTTTGGTTCCTGATTGAAGTTGACGCGGCGTCCGTCAGCAAGGCGTGCGCGCCCTCCCAAGGTAGAAGAGCTGCCGGAGCACACCAGTTTGCCGTCTTCTTCAAACAACGCACACGGTGCGCGCGACGCCAGATTCACAGCGCCGCTTTCCGAATAGTTAAGCGATCCAATCAGCGAGCCACGTTCGCCACGCGTACCCCACGTCAGGTCGGCCGCCATTTCGGATCCGTCGCCCCGCTCAGTCTTGCCATAGCGTGCGGACATTTCGACCCCGTCGAACGCCTTCTTCGTAATGATATTGACGACACCGGCAACGGCATCCGCGCCGTAAATTGCAGAGGCTCCATCCTTGAGAATTTCGACGCGTTCGATCATCGCCACTGGAATCATGTTCAGGTCGACAGAGCTGTTCGCGCCAGTGCCGCCGGACACTACCCTGCGTCCATTCAGGAGAACCAACGTGCGGTCCGTTCCAAGTCCACGCAGGTTCACCTGCGTCGTGCCGTAGCCATTACTGGTCCAATACGCACTGCTTTGATTTCCAGCCGTGCCGGCAGATGAAGGAAGCCGCTGCAGCAAGGTTTCGACCGAGATCGCACCAGAACGCTGGATGGTATCGGCGTCGATGACTGTAACAGGGCCGACCCCTGATAATTGCGCTTGCTTCAAATTGATCCGGCTACCAGTGATCTGAACGCGTTCGATCGGGCCGGCGCCATCCGGCGTCGTTTGCGCGTACGCGCCGTTACTGAAAATCAGAAGACCAAGGGCTGTTGCTGTTGGAACGTACCTGTTAGACATTTACTCTCCCGCCTGATTATTTTGCCAAGTGAACCGTTCTAAGGACGATGGCCCTGGTGGGCCCCTCCCCGCCGGCATACAATTTTTCTCACTGATAATTTACGACCACCTGCTCCAACCGTTACAAACGCCTCCCCAATCTGCCGCCTTGCCAGCTTGTCTATACAAGCTTCAATCTCACTGTAGTCGTTGATTTACATTCATGCAAGAAGTTTTGCCCTATTGTGAAACTATCTATTAAATTCGGAACATGATGTCATAAATAGAAGTTAATTCGGTGAACGAGAAGATATTCGACGAATTGTGGCCTCTGAACATTCTATCGGTGGATAAACGATTAGGGGGCACCATTCAATCGCAAGAGAATTGTGTTGCAGGAAAATCACACTGCAACAGGCCGTCTTTACAGATCGGAGGAATACGTACTGCGTTATGTCAGGACGAATCTGGGTAAGCGCCCGCCGTTGGGCATCGGCGGCAATGACAGCGGCATGCTGCGAAATACCGGGTTGTCACTTAGAGGCCGCCGGCAATCGTCAAAAGCGTCGTTGGGGACTCGGACACGCCCGATCCCGAACATGAATTACTTGTTGGAATCAAAGGCATTCGCGTTTTTTCGTTGGCCGAGACAGTCAAGGAGGTGGATCAGCTTCGCGGCTTGGCATCGCCTTGGCGTGCTTACCTGGATGTCGGTGAGGTGCTTGGCTAGCTAGGCATACTTCCTCCTGACGAACGATGCGCACGGTTGGGGAGGCACAGGCAGAGCTTCTGGCGGAGACGGGCGCCTCAGGCGCCCGCCGCATGGCGGCGGAGATCGGGCGATTCGGACAGCCTCGCGCTAGTACGCGCGAGTCTTCGAATCCCTGGGGGGCGCCGAGCCCGTCGCCGTCCGAACCAAGAAAAATGGCCTCCCCCAGGGGAGGCCATTTTTCTTGGTTCTGGCAGGACGGTGGGGATTGGTATTGTGGCCTGAAACCCGCATGGATACAACATTTCGCAGATTGGTGCCGGTTTGCCCCCATATGATTCGACAATTCGACCAGAACAGAAATGTCGAAATTCAATCACGGTAAAAACCATGGAAACCAAAAACGCTTTGTCGGCTCTAGCCGCACTCGCCCAAGAATCGCGGCTCGCCGTCTTCCGCCTGCTGGTCGAGGTGGGGCCGGAGGGTATGGCCGCTAGCAAGATCGGCGATGCGCTCAAAATTCCCGCGTCGTCACTGTCGTTCCATCTGAAAGAGCTTAGCCACGCCAATCTGGTCGTTCCTCGCCAGGACGGACGCTTTGTGATCTATAGCGCCCAGTTCAATACGATGAGCGAATTGGTTTCATTTCTGACTGATAACTGCTGCGGCGGCAAATCCTGCGAAGGCATCGATAGCAGCTGCGCCGCGGCCAATGCGGCTTGAGATCATTCCCTCCAACATTTTCTCGAACAACAACAACAACAACAACAACAACAACAACAACAACAACAACAACAACAACAACAACAACAACAACCAGGATCACATATGGACGTTTTTTTCCTTTGCACTGGCAATTCCTGCCGCTCGGTTCTCAGCGAGGCCACTTTCAATCATCTGGCGCCCGAAGGACTGAAGGCGATCAGCGCCGGCAGCCAGCCTGCGGGCAAGCTGCATCCGCGCGCCGTCGCTCTCTTAAAGCCGCAAGGGTATCTCGACCGAGGGCTATTTCAGCAAGTCTTGGAATGACCTGCCGGTGACGCCGGATATCGTTGTCACCGTCTGCGGCAGCGCCGCCGGCGAAACCTGCCCGGCTTACCTTGGACCTGTCATGCGCACCCATTGGGGCGTAGACGATCCTGGCCACGTGGTCGGCACCGAAGAGGAGATCGAGAAAGCGTTCGAGGAAACTTACCCGATCGTCCGCGCGCGCATTGAAGCGTTCCTGGCCTTGCCGCTGAACGAACTCAACGGCGACAAGGTCCGCTTTAAAGCCGAGCTCGATCGCATCGGCACGCTGCTGGCCTAAAACCGCTCCTGGGCATGTTGACTTGCACTCCGTTCTTATACGCTCCGGCGCCGCTGGAGCACTTACACCGCCTCGAAGGATTGCTGTGCTTATTGCTTTTCTGATTTTTCTTGCCACCCTCGTTCTCGTCATCTGGCAGCCGCGCGGCCTGGGCATTGGCTGGAGCGCGTCCGCCGGTGCGGTCGTTGCTCTGCTCGCCGGGGTCATTCAGGCGTCCGACATCCCCGTCGTATGGGGCATCGTCTGGAACGCAACCGGCACCTTCGTGGCGGTCATCATCATCAGCCCGCTCCTCGACAAGGCTGGCTTTTTCGAGTGGGCAGCGCTACACGTGGCGCGCTGGGGCAAGGGTAACGGCAAGCGTCTGTTTGTGATGCTGGTCCTCCTCGGCGCCGCTGTCGCTGCCCTGTTCGCCAACGACGGAGCAGCCTTAATCCTGACACCGATCGTCATCGCCATGTTGCGCGAGCTGCGCTTCTCGGCCAAGTCGATGCTGGCATTCGTGATGGCCGCCGGGTTCATTGCGGACACGGCCAGCCTGCCGCTGGTGGTTTCAAACCTGGTCAACATCGTTTCCGCGGATTATTTCGACATCAGCTTCGCGCGCTACGCCGCCGTGATGGTGCCGGTGAACCTGGTGTCGGTAGCAGCGACGCTGGCGGTTTTGATGTTCTTCTTCCGCAAGGACATACCTGCAGACTACGACTTGTCGCAATTGAAGCGGCCAGACGATGCCATTCATGACCGCGCCACCTTCGTAACAGGCTGGTGGGTCCTAGGGCTGCTGCTCGTGGGCTTCTTCGGACTCGAACAGCTCGGCGTGCCGATCAGCGCTGTAGCCGCAGCGGGCGCAGTGATGCTGTTTGCAGTCGCCGCGCGTGGCCACAAGATTTCGACCCGCGAAGTGCTTAGCAATGCGCCGTGGGAGGTCGTCGTGTTCTCCCTCGGCATGTACCTGGTCGTGTATGGGCTTCGCAATGCAGGACTGACCGGTTACCTGACCGATGTCTTGCACCAGTGCGCCGAGTACGGCGTCTGGGGTGCCGCCCTCGGCACTGGCCTGATCACCGCATTGCTGTCGTCGATCATGAACAACATGCCGACTGTCCTCATTGGCGCTCTGTCGGTCGATGCCACCACCTCCCAGGGCGTGGTGCGCGACGCGATGGTCTACGCGAATGTGATCGGCAGCGACCTTGGGCCGAAGATCACGCCGATCGGCAGCTTGGCCACCCTGCTGTGGTTGCACGTTCTGTCGGCCAAGGGGATCAAGATTTCGTGGGGATACTACTTCCGCGTCGGTATCGTGCTGACTCTTCCAGTGCTGCTGCTGACCCTGTCGGCTCTCGCCATTCGTCTGTCGTAAAGGATAATCATGACCGTCACCATCTACATAACCCGGCCTGCGGGAATTCCCGCAACACGCTGGCGATGATTCGCAACACCGGCATCGAGCCGCTCGTAATCGACTACCTGAATACCCCGCCAGACCGGCAGACGCTCAAGGCGCTCATCGCGCAGGCTGGGCTAACGGTGCGCGAAGCGATCCGGGAAAAAGGCACACCGTACATGGAGCTAGGCTTGGGTTCGCCGTCGAAGAGCGATGACGAATTGCTCGATGCGATGATCCAGCATCCACTGCTGATCAACCGCCCCTTCGTGGTTACTCCGCTAGGCGTCCGCCTGTGCCGGCCGTCCGAACTCGTGCTCGATATCCTCGAGCAGCCGCAACAGCACGCTTTCAACAAGGAAGACGGCGAGCGCGTCATCGATGAGAATGGACAGCGAGTTCAGCATGGATAAGATTGCCAACCTACCCAACGTCGACCCAGCCTTGATCGACATCCCGACGCTGGACAAGCTGGCCCAGGTTGCCGAAGTGGATCATCCGCCGCGCATCCTGCTGCTGTACGGATCGCTGCGCGAGCGCTCGGTCAGCCGCTTCCTGACCTACGAGGCCGCGCGCATCCTCGAGCACTTTGGTGCTGAAGTGAAAGTCTTCGACCCGATGGAATTACCAATGGCCGGTAGCGTACCCGAAGATCAACCGAAGGTGCTGGAACTGCGGGCGTTGTCGCTGTGGTCGGAAGGCCAGGTCTGGTGCAGCCCAGAGCGTCACGGGGCTATCACTGCCGTCATGAAAAACCAGATTGACTGGATACCGCTTGAGCAAGGCGCCCTCCGGCCAAGCCAGGGGCGCACGCTGGCGGTAATGCAGGTATGCGGTGGCTCGCAATCGTTCAACGTCGTCAACACCCTGCGCTTGCTGGGCCGATGGATGCGCATGTTCACGATTCCAAACCAGTCGTCAGTACCGATGGCGTACAAGGAATTCGACGACGCGGGTCGCATGCGTCCCTCCGCTTACTACGACCGGGTGATGGACGTAATGGAAGAATTGTTCAAAATGACCTTGTTGCTTCGCGGTCGCACCGATTATCTAACTGATCGATACAGTGAGCGTAACCAGCAACAGCTGAAAATCATTACCGCGCAAATTGCGAAGATCTAGCGTGGCAAGGTGGGATCACGCCTAGCAATATTTAGCTTCTGCTTAATCGCATCTAGTTGCACTTAGCAACACAGTCGACCTTGCACGCTGCATTAGGACTGTTTGTATCTCGGCGCTGTGACTTGCGGCGGCGCCACGCCACGGTCATCCACACGAGTGCGATTGCACCAATAGCTGCTGCAACGATGCCAATGGGACCCATGAAGGTCAAGCCTGCTACGCTGAGCCAAGCCAGCAAAGGTGCGACCAGCGGCGCGCAGCACGCGGCGCACGCGAGCAGCAACCCTCCGCCTGCCCCGACGCTCGCAACTGTCCCGGCCTTCTTGATCCGATTCCGTGAGATTTCCATGTGACCACCGTTTCATATTAATCTGATAAAGTCTTACGATGAGACCTAAAGTAACTTTAGGTGCAAGGACTATTTGAGGTTAGTCGGATGCCAACCGTGAAAATGACAATAGGTATACTTTCGGAACGCACTCAATGTACTGTGGCGACGATTCGTTATTACGAACAAATCGGTCTGCTACCCCAGCCGGAACGGTCTTCCAACGGCCATCGCTACTATCGCGACCAAGACTTCGAGCGACTAACCTTCATCAAACGCTGCCGGGACTTCGGCTTTCCGATAGACCAAGTTCGCAGTCTGACGAACCTGTTTGAGGATGGCGACCGCGCCTGCGTAGGGGTGCGGAATCTCGCTCAGGCGCAGCTTGAACAGGTCCGCGCCAAAATGGCGGAGATGCGCCAGCTTGAAGCAGGCCTGGAGGCATTCGTTTGTAGCTGCGATGCTGGTTGCACTGGGGGGCTGACTCGGGATTGCGTCATTTTCGACCAGATAGCCCTATCTGGAGCCACTGCAGCACGGTTTGTGGCCACAGAGGTAAAGCGGACATGAGCGTCGACTTAACGGTGCTGTTCCGCAGCCTAGGCTTGTTCGCTGCAACCGCTGTGGCTGAACTGCTGGGTTGCTATCTTCCCTTGTTGTGGCTGACCGGAAAGGGTAGCGCCTGGCTGATTTTGCCCGCCTCACTTAGCCTGGTGGTTTTTGTGTGGTTGCTGACGCTGCATCCGGCTGCCAGTGGCCGTGTTTACGCCACGTATGGCGCCGTCTATATCGTCATGGCGATTATCTGGCTAGCGGTCGTCGATGGCGTGACGCCAAGTTGGAATGACTACGTAGGAGTTGCCCTCGCGCTCCTTGGTGCTGGCGTCATCGCGCTAGGGCACCGCCCTGCCTGATTCCCGCGCGCGGGTGCCTTTCAGAGACGGCATTACGGCCACTACGCGGCCCGCATTCGCCCCATGATTGGGCCCGGCATCCCCCCCCCCCCGGACGACACTGACGGCTTTGACCAGGCCAGGCCATTCAATGCTTGCCTCTGCGTCGTTTTGCTTTAAGCCGCGCCTTCCCGCGAAAATGAGAGGGCTTGGGAGGGCCCTTCCGCACACGCTTCACAGCGGTGATGATGCCCATCACGACGATAGCGAAGACAAAGATGGCAAGGGAAGCCTCAACTAGCCAGTCGGGCACCCCATGTTCATGTTGGCTCACGTCGACTCATCCTTTCTGTCGCTGAAAGCCGGCGCATATCTATTCATTTTGTAACTCGGTCTTCGCATGCTCGGGCGTGAAGTCGTGCAGCTCGCCAGCTTGTTCGCATGGCGAATCCTCGACCTGGACGGTCGTATGGTGAATCTCGAAGTCGTGCGCCAGCATGTCGCGTACGCCGGCGACCAGCGCCGGCCAGGTTACTGGTGGGCCGTTGCTCACCACATGGACCGACAGGCTGGTCTTGCCACTCGAAATGGACCAAACGTGCAGATCGTGGATGCCTGTCACGCCGGGCTTAGCGCGAATCGAGGCGCCGATTTCTTCAATGCCAAGTCCGTCAGGCACTCCTTCCAGCAGCACATTCATGCTTTCCCTGAGTAAGGTCCAGGTTCGTGGCAATACCCATAGTCCGATGCCTACCGCGATCACTGAATCAACCCAGCTCCAACCGGTGTAGCGGATCAACAGCGCGCCGACAATGACGCCAATCGATCCGAGCATGTCGCTCCACACTTCCAGATAGGCGCCTTTCATGTTCAGGCTGGTATCCTTCCCCGCGCTGAGCAGGCGCATGCTGATCAGGTTGACGACCAGACCGATCGCGGCGATAACCAACATCGTGCCCGACTCAATCTCCGCCGGTGTCTGCAGGCGCTCGTAGGCTTCATAGACGATATAGAGCGCAACCATGAACAACAATATCGCGTTGAATGCGGTCGCAAGAATCTCGAAACGATAATAGCCAAAGGTGCGCTTGCTGTCGGCTGGGCGCCGCCCGATTCTCATTGCCGCCAGCGATATTCCGAGGGCCGGCGCGTCGGTGGACATGTGGGCTGCGTCCGAGATCAACGCCAGGCTGTTGGTCAAAATTCCTCCCACCAACTCGGCGGTCAAGAATACCGATCGCCTGTCAGGCGACCACTTCGTTCGCGGTGGCTCGATTGAGTTCTTCATCGCTGTCTTTGCCATGGGCGAGTCGATAAAGCAGCGGCAGGACGAGCAGCGTCAATATGGTCGACGATAGGATGCCGCCGATCACCACCGTGGCCAGGGGCCGTTGCACTTCGGCGCCGGTACCGGTGGCAATCGCCATTGGAATAAAGCCGAGCGAAGCGACCAGTGCGGTCATCAGCACCGGCCGCAGACGCGTGAGCGCGCCTGTATTGATTGCATCGTCCAGTCCCATTCCCTCTTCGCGCAGCGTGCGAATGAACGACAGCATGACCAGACCATTGAGCACTGCCACCCCGGACAAGGCGATGAACCCCACCGCCGCGGAGATTGACATCGGAATGTCTCGCAGCCATAGGGCAAGGATGCCGCCCGTGAGGGCGAACGGGATCCCGGTGAAGACCAATAACCCATCCTTGACGTTGTTGAACATGACGAACAGCAGCGTGAACACCAGGAACAGCGCGAGCGGCACCACGACCTGCAGGCGCTGTGTTGCGGACTGCAGTTGTTCGAACGTCCCGCCCCACCGGGTCCAATACCCCGGAGGGATTTTTACCTCTTTCAAGATCATCGCTTCGGCTTCAGGCACGAACGTGCCGATGTCGCGACCGCGTACATTGGCGCTCACCACGATGCGCCGCTTGCCGTCCTCCCTGCTGATCTGATTCGGACCTGGCGTGAAGTCGAGGGTGGCCACTTCGGCGAGCGGAATGTAGCTCGTCGCGCCGGCATCCCCACCGAAGGCACTCGCCTTGGAACCGGACAGCGGTATAGGCAGGCGCTTGAGCGCCTCCAGGTCGGTGCGCAAGTGCTCGGGCAGGCGCACGATAATGTCGAACCGCCGGTCGCCTTCGAACATCGTGCCTGCGGTGCGTCCGCCGGTCGCGATGGCGATCGTCTCCTGTACATCGCCAATGTTCAAGCCGTACCTGGTGGTCTTTTCCCGGTCGATGTTCACCGTGAGCATGGGCAGCCCGGTAGTCTGTTCGATCTTTACTTCCGCCGCCCCTGGTACCCGGTTCAGTGTTGCCGCCACCTTCGCGGCGGTGTCGTTGAGCACGTCCATGTCGTCGCCAAAGATCTTGACGGCGACGTCGCTGCGCACGCCCGAAATGAGTTCGTTGAAGCGCAGCTGGATGGGCTGGGAGAACTCGTAGTTGTTTCCCGGGTATCTGGCGGCCTCGGCCTGCACCGCCGCCAGCAGCTCGTCGCGCGTTTTCTTCGGCGCCGGCCACTCGGACTGCGGTTTCAGCATGACGTAGCCGTCTGAGATGTTCGGCGGCATGGGATCGGATGCAATCTCCGCAGTGCCGGTCCGAGCAAAGACACGTTCGATCTCCGGGAACTTCGCCTTCAATCCACTCTCGAGCTGCCGTTGCAGCGCGAGCGACTGGGTAAGGCTGGTGCCGGGGATGCGCAGCGCCTGGATGGCGAAGTCGCCTTCGTTCAGGCTCGGCACGAACTCGCTTCCCAGGCGGGTAGCGAGCGCGCCCGACAGGATGACGAGCACTGCGGCCAGGGTCAGTACGATGGCCTTGCTGCGCATCACCAGCTCGAGCATCGGCTTGTATGCCCGGCTGGCCATGTTCATCAGCCGGTTTTCCTTCTCGGAGACGCGTTCGCCGATGAACAGCGCCACGGCGGCCGGAATAAAGGTCATCGACAGAATCATTGCGCCTACCAAAGCCGCGACCACCGTAAACGCCATTGGATGGAACATCTTTCCCTCCACGCCGGTGAGGGCGAAAATCGGGATGTAGACGATCATGATGATGAGCTGGCCGAACAGCAGCGGCCGGCGCGCTTCCTTGGCGGCGGCGAACACTTCATGGAAGCGCTCGGCACGGGTTAGCGAACGCTTGTGGTGTTCCTGCGCATGCGCCAGACGCCGCACGCAATTCTCGACGATGACGACCGCGCCGTCGATGATGATGCCGAAGTCCAGTGCCCCAAGGCTCATCAGGTTGGCGCTGACTTTGTAGGTCACCATACCGGTGAAGGTGAACAGCATCGACAAGGGAATGACCATCGCCGTAATCAGCGCTGCGCGGATGTTGCCGAGAAAGAGAAACAGGATGGCGATGACGAGGACCGCGCCTTCCAGCAGGTTCCTCTTGACTGTCCCGATCGCCTTGTCGACCAGTACCGTCCGGTCGTAGACCGTGAAAGCCTTTACGCCGGCCGGCAAGGTGCGGTTGATCTCGACCATCTTCTTGTCCACCGCCTGCGACACGACGCGGCTGTTCTGCCCGATCAGCATGAAAACGGTGCCCAGCACGACTTCCTGGCCGTTGTCGGTGGCCGCGCCGGTGCGCAATTCGCGTCCCACGCCGACCTCGGCCACGTCGCGCAAGCGGACGGGCACGTTTTGCACGTTGCTCAGAATGACGTTGCGGATGTCTTCGATGTTGCGGACCTGTCCTGGAACGCGGATGAGGAACTGCTCGCCCTTTTTCTCAATGTAGCCGGCGCCGACATTGCTGTTGTTGCGCTCCAGCGCAACAACCAGATTTTGCAAGGTCAGGTTATGAGACGCCAGCTTCGCCGGGTTCGGCGTGACGTGATATTCCTTCGCATAGCCGCCTATCGAGTTGATTTCGGTAACGCCGCCGACATTGCGTAATTGCGGTTTGATGATCCAGTCCTGGATCTCGCGCAGATCGGTCGGCGTGTAAGGTGTGCCATCGGCCTTCTTGGCGCCGGGTAGCGACTCGACAGTCCAAAGGTAGATCTCGCCGAGACCGGTCGAGATCGGGCCCATCATTGGACTGACGCCATCTGGCAGGGTTTCCTTCGACTCCTGGATCCGCTGATTGACCAGCTGGCGGGCAAAGTGGATATCGGTACCGTCCTTGAAGACGACAGTGATCTGCGACAAGCCGTAGCGTGAGAGCGAACGGGTCTGCTCCAAGTTCGGCAGGCCCGCCATGACGGTCTCGATCGGAAACGTAACGCGCTGCTCGACTTCCAGTGGTGAATAGCCGGCCGCCGCAGTGTTGATCTGGACCTGCACGTTGGTGATGTCGGGGACGGCATCGATCGGCAGCTTTTTATAGCTGAAGACGCCGATGGCCATCATGCCAACGACGGCAAGCATTACCAGCCACCGGTGTTCGATAGAAAAGCGAATGATTCGTTCAAACATGTGATCTCTCCCGCTTAATGTGCATGCTCGGCGCTGCCCTTGCCTTGTTCCGCCTTGACGACGAAACTTCCGCTGGCCGCGTACGCGGTCCCGGGTTTGATCCCGGTAAGAATCTCGGTGTACTTCCCGTCGCTGCGGCCGGTCGTGACCAGCTGGCCGACAAAGCCGCCATCGACCTTGACGAAGACGGTCGGGCTGTCGTTGACGGTCTGGATGGCCTCGGTGAGCACGGCGACTGCGGCATTTCGCTCATCCGATGTGAGCTCGACATTGACGAACAGGCCCGGGCGCCAGGCCATGTTGGGATTTGCCAGCGTCACGCGTCCCTTGGCCGTGCGCGTTTGCTCTCCGAGGAGCGATCCGACGTACGACACCGTGCCGGTCGAGACCGACCCGATGGAGGTGGCCTTGACGGTGGCGCGCTCGCCAACCCGGACAATGCCCAGGTCCCTGGCGGGGACGATGATTTCCGCCCACACCGAGGACAGGTCCGAAATCATGAATACGTTCGAATCCTCTTTGACGGCCTCGCCCAGCGCGATGTGCTTTTCGACGATGGCGCCGTCAAATGGCGCCCGCAGTTCGTAGCGGTTCAACGCCCCTGCGGCACCGGTGGCGGCGCCGATGGCAGCGAGCTTCTGGCGCGCGTTCTGGGTGGCGATTTCGGCTTCCCTTAACGCCTGCTGGGCCTGAAGATAATCCTGCTCTGCCGATATTTTGTCCTGCCAGAGCTTTTTCTCCCGTTCGTAGGTCACCCGCGCCAGTGTCTGCAGTCGTTGTGCCGACAGTAATTGACTGCGCATTTCCGAGACGTCCGAACTGGCGATCACGGCGAGGACCTGGCCCTTCCTGACCTGCTGTCCGAGATTGGCCGACACGCTCTCAACCACGCCGGACAGGCGCGGCACGACGTGCGCCGTACGGTCTTCGTTGAACCTGATTTCGCCGGCAAGCTGGAACGCACTGCGGATGCGCGCCGGCGCCGCCGTCTCGAGCTTGATTCCGGCGGCCTTGAATTGGGCGTCGCTCAGCTCGACTTTGCCTTCCTTGCTCGAGACGTTGAACTTGATAACATCCTTGTCCCGTTTCACGACGAAGTCGGCCTCGAACACGTGCGGCTCGGCGATGGTCTTGGAAGTGACCAGGCTGTCGCCCTGGACGGCAAAGGCGTAGTCCTGCACTTCGCCTTGGGACCGTTTGACCTGCTCGGATGCGCTGTAAGCCGAGGGCGGGAGCGGTTTGCCGTTTTCATAGGCCCACAGTTGGTGTCTGGCCTCGCCGTTTTGCTCCGCCAGGAGCACTTCGACACTTAAGCTTCCCTGCGAGAAAAGGGATCCGCCGTGAGGGCCCTTTTTCGGGGGCTCTGCATGCTGCTCCTCGCCTGCATGGGCTTTCTCGTCGCCATGTGCAGCTGCGGACTTCTTCCCGCGCGGTTCGCCGTCGGCGTGCTCCGCCGCTTCGCTGTGCCCGGCCTCCCCAGCTTCTTCGGACCCTGCTGATTTCTTGCCTGACATTAGGATCATGGCCAGGAATATCGCGCCGACAGCCAGGATGATGGCGATCGCAATGCGCGTTTTTTTATCGATGTTCGAGACGTTCATTGCATTTCCTTGTTTTGGAGCTGGGGAGGCGTCAAGCGGCCGTGCTGCTCGACGTTTCCAATGATGCGTTCGATATCGGCGGCGGCGCGATGCGACTCTCCTAATGCACGGACGTACTGCGTCTTTGCCTGGAACAGGGTTCGCTGGGCGTCAAGCACGTCGATGAAGCTGAACTTGCCGGCTTCGAAGCCTCTGGTACCCGCGTCGTATGCGCTATGCGCGCCTGGCAGGATCTCGTCGCGCAGGATCGCCAGTTCAGCTGCGGCCGCGTTCAAACGCAATGACGCCTGCGCCAACTCCGCGGATAACTTGTTTTGTATGGCGAGCAGCTCGTCGCGCGCCTTGTCGGTGCGCCGCAATGCACTCGCCAGGTTGCCCTGATTCCTGTCGAACAAGGGAAGCGGGATCGCCAGGCCAACCACGGTCTGGCGCTGGCCGATCTGCTCGTCGCGCTTGCTTCCCAAGCTCACCGTCAGGTCAGGGTAACGGCGTCTACGTTCGACGTCGGCCAGCGCTTCCTGCCGATCGATCTCTCGGCGCGACCGGGTGATTTGCGGCGCCGCAGGAAGGCGTGCGAGGAGCTCGTCCGTTGTCGGATTGGCGCCGGCCGGCATCCCGGGTGTCTCCACCGGGCTCACCATGGGCTCTGAACTGCCCCAGGTGGCCGCCAAGCGCCGCTTGGCCTGCGCCAAATCGTTGGCAGCCTGGCTCAGTTCGATCTTGGTGCTGGCTTCGGCGACCCGGGCGCGGGTTTCCTCTACCGGCGAAATTTTTCCCGCAATCACACGCCGCGCTGCGACGCCTGTCACTTTTTGCGAGAGTTCCTGCGTCGCCTGGGCAAGGAGCAAACGTTCCTGCGCCGTCAGCACATCGAAAAATGCGGTCACTACATCGGCGCGCAGTGCGCTGCGATAGCTGGCCAGATCCGCCGAGGCAACGTCGCGCTCGCGTTCGGCCAGCGCGATTCGGGCACTGCGCTTGCCGCCCAATTCGACGGCCTGGTTGAGCTGGACGGTGGTGGTACGCGCGTCGTTCTTGATTCCTTCAGAAAGGTATGAAAGCTCCGGATTTGGGATTGCGCCAGCCTGCGTGCGCTGGCCGGCCGCGATGTCGAGATCGCGGCCGGCTGACCGCAGACCTGGATTTGTTGAGAACGCTCGGCTGATCGCCGCTTCCAGCGTCAGCGGTGCAGACTGGGGCGAATAGGCCTTGGGTTCAGCTGTTAGTGTGGCGGGCGCCTGTGCGGCAGCCAGCAAAGGCTGCGCGCATAGCAACGCGAGCCCGATAGGGAAAAATAATGATCGCATCGAATTCTCCAGGTGTGGTGGAAGGAATTCGGCGACGACAAGCCTACGCGCGAGCGTATTGGGAACCTGTATCAGGAATTTATGGCTGGACCGGCGCCGAACTTAGACGGCGACCATCCAATTGGGGCGTTCGGGCAGACCGAAGTAAGGCGTGGGCCGCGAGGGAAGCTGGGCCAGCTGCTGGTGAGCAGGAAGCAGATGCTGCGAGATGTTCGAGGACCACGACGGCGACACCGATGTTCCATGTGAACACGATGCGCAGTCGGGATCGGGGCCCGCCTTTTTTGCCGGCGCCGAACTATCTTCGTCGCCGGCAGCGTCTTGATGTTTATGCTGATGGTGGCCGAAATGTTCACTCGCCTTACCGGTCTCGTGCATGCAATACGCGCTCGCAACCCCAGCACTCATCTGGAGAGCGAATGCAAGTGCTAGCATGTAGAAAAAGCGATTGACCATGGCTTGGATTATAGCTCTTCACCTAATATGGCGCGGTTTGGGATGTGTCCAACCTTCACTTCGACTGCCGCAGCAGACGCAAGCCGTTGAAAACGACTAGCAGACTGGCGCCCATATCGGCGAACACGGCCATCCACAAGGTTGCCTGTCCTGTCAGGGCCAGGACGAGGAACACGGCCTTGATGCCCAGTGCCACAGCGATATTTTGCATCAGGACGCGACTGGTCCTTCGGCTCAAGGTCAAAAAATCCGCGAGTTTGCTTAAGTCGTCGTCCATCAGCGCGACGTCGGCTGTTTCCAGGGCGGTATCGGTCCCTGCCGCCCCCATGGCAAACCCGATATCGGCCTTGGCCAACGCCGGCGCATCGTTGATGCCGTCGCCCACCATGCCGACATAGCCGTACTTGCTCACCATGTCATTGATGGCCGTGAGTTTGTCTTCGGGCAGCAAGTTACCGCGGGCGTCGTCGATGCCGACCTTCGCGCCGATCGCCGTCGCCGTGTGGGGGTTGTCGCCGGTGAGCATGATGACGTGAACGCCCATACCTTGAATGCGCGCGATAGCTGCGACGCTGCTATCGCGAATAGTATCGGCGACGGCTAAAATCATCATGGGGGCCGTCGCAGAACTGATCAGCACCGCCGTCTTGCCGTCTTTTTCGAACGTCTCCAGTTTCCCTTCAAGCTCAGGCGTGCAAATTCCCAGTTCGTGGATCAAGCGGTGATTGCCCAGATAGTAGGTGGTCCCATCGATGGAGCCTTTGACGCCGCGGCCTGTAATGGCCTCGAAGTCGCTGACCTCGAACAGAGCTTCCTGGATACCCAGCCCCTTCCAATGCGCAACCACAGCCGTGGACACCGGGTGATCCGAACGGTTCGACAGGCTCGCCGCGTAGCGCATCCATTTCGCCTGATCCCCGTCGCCAACGACGATGGTGTCCGTCACCGATGGCTTGCCCAGCGTAATGGTTCCGGTCTTGTCGAGCGCCAGCGCCTTCAGCTTGCGTCCCTGTTCGAGGTAGACGCCGCCCTTGATGAGCATTCCCTGTTTGGCTGCTGCAGCCAGGCCGCTGACGACAGTGACCGGGGTCGAAATGACCAGCGCGCACGGGCAGGCAATGACCAACAAAACGAGCGCCTTGTATAGCCAAGGCTGGAACGGCGCTTGCATCAATAGCGGCACGGCCAGGCCGACGATCAGCGCCATGGCGACGACTGCGGGAATGTAATAGCGCGCGAACTCGTCAACGAAGCGCTGCGTCGGCGCCCGTTCGCCTTGCGCCTGCTGGACGCTCTTGATGATCCTCGACAGCGTGGAATTGCTTTGCACTGCCGTCACACGGTAGTCGATCTCACCGCGCTCGTTGATGGTGCCGGCGTACACCGGGTCGCCTGCCTGTTTCACAACCGGCATGCTCTCGCCGGTGATCGGCGCCTGGTTGATCGTCGTCTGACCGGCGACGACCTGGCCGTCCAACGGGACCCGCTCGCCAGGCTTTACGCGCACGACCGCCGCAAGCGCCACTGTGCCAGCCTGCACCGCGGCCCACTGGCCGTCGGCACCTTGAACCGTGGCCATATCCGGGGCCATGGCCATCAATCCTTTGATGGCATTGCGCGCGCGATCGAGCGACAAGGCTTCAATCATTTCGGCCGCCGAGAACAGGAATATCACCACAGCCGCCTCGGGCCATTGCCCGATCACTGCAGCACCGATGACCGCGAGCGACATAAGGAAGTTCATGTTCAAGGAAAAATGGCGCACAGCGATCCAGCCCTTCTTCAGGGTGTCGAGTCCGCCGGTGGCGATGGCAAGCAGGGCTAGCGCCACGACCGGGAGGGACGAATCCGTCCCGGTCGACCAGGCGACAACCTCGGCAGTCACCGCCGAGAGGCCGGAAATGCCCATCAGCACCCACTTGGTGATCGAGATGCGGTAATCCGCGGACAGATCGGCTGCTTCGGCAGCCAATGCTCCCGGACCGGCGAGCGAATCAGTTTTGAGCACTGGCTCGAGGTCGAGCGCTTTGAGCGCCGCCACGATCGGGGCGGTCGACGGAAGATGATGCCGAACCGTCAGTTCGCGCTGCATCAGGTTAAATTGCATGCCGTCGATACCGGGCATCCCTGCGAAGCGGTCGCGGATCAGCTTTTCCTCAGTCGGACAATCCATTTTATGGATAAGGAGGACGGCAGTAGCGCCGGAAGCGTTTTCAATTACCGCCTCAGACACAGATGCGTCCGCAACCTGGATGGTTTTTTCGTGGTCACAGCATTGCATAGTTTTTTCCAGAACAAATTCAGAGTCTGACAGCAAGTGCCATTGGACAGCCTGTAGCAGGTACAGGGTCAAGCAGTTTAATTCTCGTAGGCGGCAACTCCGAATCAGCGTTACACTTAAGTCGGAAACCATAAAGCTCTTACAGGGTAAATTTGTTGCATAGGTATGGTACTCGGGATCAATAAATCATGGCTCTTGCACATATGCAAATCGGTGAACTGGCACGCAACACCGGCTCTTCGGTGGAGACGATCCGCTTTTATGAGAAGCAAAAATTGCTTCCTGTTCCCTCGCGCTCTTCGGGTAACTACCGACTCTACGATGCATCGCATGTCGAGCGCCTTCAGTTCATTCGTCATTGCAGATCCTTGGACATGACGTTGGAAGAAGTGCGTGCGCTACTCGACTTTCGCGACGGACCGAATGAGGACTGCGCCGGCGTCAATGATCTGCTGGATCGGCACATCGGGCACGTCGCGCGCCGCATAAAGGAGCTGAAGGCGTTGCAGGGTCAGCTTAAAGAACTGCGCCAGCAGTGTAGCGCGAGCCAGTCGGTAAGTGAGTGCGGAATATTGCTGGGGCTCGGCCAGGCGGAAGGCGGCGACGCCGCTAATCTGGGAACGCATACGGGGGGATGCCACTAGCCTCAGGCATCAGCGTCGCTGCTACATTGCCGCAGCACATCGGAAACCACATGCATTAACCAACATGCAATTTTTGTTCATAATTGCGAAGATTGTTAGCAACGCTGAGCTGTTGATATTTCAGAGAAATGGCACTCCTGGATTCACGATTGTGACCGCTGCGGCTGATGGCGGACTGCTCGATGTGCATGACGAAGTCCGGTGGTCCTCGACGCCGGCGATGCGGGGATATGGATGAACTCAAACCCCGAGCCTGACGAAGCGTCGCACATCCTAAACAAACTAGCGATGCCGGCCGATGCATTCGCCTGCCACATGGTCGACAAGGCAGTCGGCAACGTACGCAATCAGGACCGGCGCTTATCGGAACCACTATAATGTGAGACGCCCCAAGTAGATTTCAATCTAGGCTCACAAGCCGCGCCGGGTCAATGGGTTTGCTGGTGTATCCATCGAATCCCAAGCTGATGACTAGCGTACCTCGCCAGCTAAGATGGCCTGGGCCGCCACAGCGTCAATATAGTCTGCCCACTGCTGCATCATCGCCTTACGCTCGTCGAAGTACTTGGTGCGGTCGTATGCGCTTTCTAGTTTATCTTTTGTAGCGTGGGCCATTTGACGGTCGACTACCTCGTGCCGAAATCCTAGCCGTTCCTTCAGCGTCGACGTCGCTAGCGCCCTGAACCCATGCCCCGTCATATCACCTTTGTAACCCATGCGCTCAAGCGCCTTCAGAATCGCCATGTTACTCATCGGTCGTTGAGGATCACGGAGGTTGGGAAACAAATACGTACTGCCACCGGTGAGCCTATGCAATTCTCGGAGAAGCGCGAGTGCTTGCCTAGAAAGACAGACATGGTGATCCGTCTTGTCTGGCTTCATTTTGCGCCGACCCATTTTCATGCGATGCCAAGGAATAATCCATTCGCCATTTTTTAAGTCGACTTCTGACCATGGCGTCTCGATGAGCTCACTGGTACGCACAAAGACAAGCATCATAAGCCGCATTGCGACCCGTGTCGGCAGGCCCATGCAGGCTTCATTGGCGAACAGCACCCTCAAGAAATCAGGAAGATCGTCCGGACCAAGAGCCGCAAAGTGTCCTTTCTCGCGCGGCTCCAATACCTCGCCAAGTAACGCCGCTGGATTCTTCTCAGTAAGGCCACAGCGCATCGCATATTTGAACACGCGAGAGCTATCTGCAGTGAGGCGCTTCGCCACTTCAAGTGCCCCACGCTGCTCCACTGAGCGGATGGCATCAAGCACATTAGTTACTGATACATCTGCAATCGGGAAATTGATTAGCGCTGATCTTCATCTTAATTGAACATAGCCCACCGACGAGTGTCCAACTTCTATGAGCGCGCATAGCGGCGATGAGAGGAGCGGAGATGACGGCGATGAATCGAGTGCAGTTTCAACCCGGGTTGAGCCTGACGCAGTTCATGGAGCGCTACGGGACCCAGGCCCAGTGTGAGAAGGAGCTCGAAAAATGCCGTTGGCCCGATGGTTTTGTATGTCC
>NZ_PDOC01000035.1 GCF_002760655.1 Massilia eurypsychrophila
GGTCAAAGAAGTACACCTCAATCCTGACGTGTCGATCAACGAAGCAACAATGCCGGCGTCGAATATGCCAGCGTTTAAAAAGGCGGCTTAGCGGCTGCTGACACGACAACTAGCTTGACAACCATCGGATGTCAGACCTGACCCCAGCAATTTGTCCGAATGTCAGACCTGACCCCAGCTTTGTTGGGAAGTGACGGGCGTAAAAAAAACCCCGCTTCGGGCGGGGCTCTGCTACAACCAGCTGGATCAGGACTTTGCGGCTGCCGCGGCCGGCTTGGCCGTCTTGACGTCGGCCTTGCCCTTCACGTCAGCTGGCTTGGCTTCGGGCATCTTGCCTTTGGCCGGCGCCACAGCGGCGCCATCCATCGATTTGCCGGAGACCATCAGGCCGGCGCTCGACATCTTCATCGCGTTCTTCGGACCCACGCCCTTGACGCGCTTCTCGAAGTCAGCCCAGTCCTTGAAATCGCCACCCTTGGTGCGCTCTTCGAGGATGACTTTCGACATCTTCGGGCCCACGCCCTTGATGCTGTCCAGCGCGGCAGCGTCCGCCTTGTTGACGTCGACCTGGGCAAACGCAAAACCCATCGTGGCAACCATCGCAGCGACTGCGAGCATCAGTTTCTTGATCATGTCGTACTCTCCGTTATTGTTAGGAATCGCGGGCAGCGGTCGCCGCCCTGCGATACTTAACGCCCGCCTGGTGGGCTACGGTTGACGCTTGTCTATTGAGCGAGCGCAAGCTGCTCAGGCGCCTTTGCCGAACAATTCCTCGCGCGTCACCGTCGCCGTGCCGAGCTTGCCGACGACGATGCCGCCGGCGCGGTTGGCGGTGATCAGCGCGTCGGCCATCGGCATGCCGGCCCCCAGCATCGCCGCCATGGTGGCGATCACCGTGTCGCCGGCGCCGGAGACGTCGAACACTTCGCGCGCGGCCGCGTGCATGTGCAGCACTTCAGTCGCGCTGTAGAGGCTCATGCCCTCTTCCGAGCGCGTCAGCAGCAAGGCGTCGAGGCCCAGCTGCGATCGCAGCGACTGCGCCTTGTCGGTCAGCTGCTGTTCGCTGTTCCAGCTGCCGACGATGCGCTTCAATTCGGACTTGTTGGGTGTCAGCATGGTGGCGCCGGCGTACGGCGAAAAATCGTCGCCTTTCGGATCGACCATCACGACCTTGCCGGCGGCGCGCGCGGCGCCGATCATCTCGGCCACGTTGACCAGGCTGCCCTTGTTGTAGTCCGACAGCACGATGACGTCGTAGCCGGCCAGCACGCCGTTGAACTGGGTCAGCTTGTCGCGCAGCACGGTGTCGGACGGCGCGTCCTCGAAGTCGATGCGCAGCAACTGCTGCTGGCGCCCGATCACGCGCAGCTTGATGATGGTCGAGATCGCCTCGTCGCGCTTGAGGTAGCTGTGGATGCTCGACTCGCCCAGCAACTGCTCGACCTGCGCGCCGGCCTCGTCGGCGCCGACCACGCCGAGCAGGCCGCAATGGGCGCCGAGCGAAGCGACGTTGCGCGCGACGTTGGCGGCGCCGCCGAGGCGCTCCTCGCGCCGCTCAATGCGCACCACCGGCACCGGCGCTTCCGGCGAGATGCGGCTGACGTCGCCAAACCAGTAGCGGTCGAGCATGACGTCGCCGACCACCAGGATGCGCACGTCGGCTAGGCTGGGCGGCACGATGCCCGGATTGCTGTCCGGGGTCAGGAGGCGGCTGGGGACGGTATCGTTCATGGCTTACCTGCGGGTCAGTACGGAACGGCCAATGCCGTGGTATTCGATGCCGTTGGCGGCCATCTGCTCCGGCTCAAACAGGTTGCGGCCATCGAACACGATGGCCTGCTTCAGGCGCGCCTTGATCTGGTCGAAATCGGGACTGCGAAACGCCTTCCATTCGGTGACGATGATCAGCGCGTCGGCCTGCTCGAGCGCGCCCATCGAACTGGCGGCAAACTCGATGCGCGCCAGTTCGGCGGCGTTGAAGTCGAGCGAGAGCACGCGCTTCGCCTCCGCCATCGCCACCGGGTCGTAGACGGCGACGGTGGCGCCGCGGTCGATCAGTTCGCGCAGCAGCACGCGCGCCGGCGCCTCGCGCATGTCGTCGGTATTCGGCTTGAACGCCAAGCCCCACACGGCGAAGTGGCGGCCGGCCAGATCCTCGCCGAAGCTGGCCACCACCTTGCGCCCGAGCACCAGCTTCTGGCGGTCGTTGACCGCCTCCACCGCGCGCAGGATCAGCAACTCCTGGTCGAACTGGCACGCGGTGCGCTCGAGCGCCTGGACGTCCTTCGGAAAGCACGAGCCGCCGTAGCCGGCGCCGGCGTACAGGAAGCTGTGGCCGATGCGCGGGTCCGAGCCGATGCCGTGGCGCACCGCCTCGATGTCGACGCCGACCTTGTCGGCCAGGTTGGCCAGTTCGTTCATGAACGAGATGCGGGTGGCCAGCATGGCGTTGGCGGCGTACTTGGTGAATTCGGCCGAGCGCACATCCATCCAGAAGGTGCGCTCGTGGTTGCGGTTGAACGGCTTGTACAGGTTCTTCATCAGGTCGCGCGCGCGCAAGCCTTCGGCCGAGCCGTCGTGGCCAAGGACGATGCGGTCCGGCCGCATGAAGTCGTCGACGGCCGCGCCTTCCTTGAGGAACTCGGGGTTCGACACCACCGAGAACGAGGCGGTGGCGCCGCTGGCGGCGATTTCTTCGCGCACCGCCGCGCTGACGCGGTCGGCGGTACCGACCGGCACGGTCGACTTGTCGACGATGACCTTGAAGCCGGTCATGTGGCGGCCGATGTTGCGCGCCGCCGCCAGCACGTACTGCAGGTCGGCCGAGCCGTCTTCGTCGGGCGGGGTGCCGACGGCGATGAACTGCAGCACGCCGTGGGCGACGCTGGCGCCAACGTCGGTGGAAAAGTGCAGGCGACCGGCGGCGACATTGCGCGCCACCACTTCTTCCAGGCCCGGCTCATGGATGGGGATGCCGCCGCTGTTGAGCAAGGCGATCTTGTTTTCGTCGAGGTCGAGGCAGAACACGTCGTTGCCCAGTTCAGCCAGGCAGGCGCCGGTCACCAGTCCCACATAGCCGGTGCCGATTATTGTAATTTTCATTGGTCTGTTCGCAAATGGTCAGTTCATGACATTGAGTTCTTCGGTGCGGCGCGGCGGGTAGGTCTCCCAGCGGCTGCAACCGGGGCACTGCCAGTAGAACTGGCGCGCCTTGAAGCCGCACTGGCTGCACTGGTAGCGCGCCAGCTTCTGGGTGTAGCCGTGCACCAGGTTCTTCACCATCGACAACTCTTCCCAGATTGCCGCCGGCGCGTCCATCATGCGCGCTTCGAGCAGCTTGTCCAGGCCCAGCAAGGTCGGGTTGCGGCGCAGCTCTTCGACCACCAGTTGTTTGGCCGCTTCCACGCCGTCGAGTTCGATGACGGCCTTGAACACTACCTCGATCAGATCAATGGAAGACGCTTCAGCGAGGTAGGAGCGCAACAGGTTGACGCCTTCCTGGGCGCGGCCGACTTTCTTGTAGCCATCCATCAGGCGGGCGGCGACCAGCGCCACGTGCGGCACGCTTTGCTGCTCGACCCGGCGCCAGGTCATCAGGGCGCCTTCGACGTCGCCTTCGGCCAGCTGGGCGTCGCCCAGCAGCATGGTGGCGCGCACGTTCTTGCGGTCGGCGTGCAGCGCCTTGTCGAGCAGCGCCACCGCTTCGGTCACCTGCATGTGCACCAGCGCATCTTGCGCCAGCTCGCAATAGAACTGCGCGATTTCCTTCTGACGCGCGCCGGCGCCGGAGTCCTGCAGGCCGCGCGCGGCCTCGATCGCGCGGCGCCATTCTTTTTCGCGTTGGAAAATTTCCAGCAGCGCCCGGCGCGCCTGCACGCCGTAGCTGCTCTCGAGCAGCAGGTTGAAGGTTTCTTCCGAGCGGTCCAGCAGGCCCGCTTTCAGGTAATCCATGCCAAGCTCATACTGGGCGTGCTCCTGCTGCTCGAGCGGCAGGTCGGGGCGCGCGAGCAGGTTCTGGTGGACGCGGATGGCGCGCTCGATCTCGCCGCGGCGGCGGAACAGGTTGCCCAGCGCGAAGTGCATATCGGCCGTTTCCGGGTCGAGCTTGACGATCTCGATGAAGGCGTCGATCGCCTTGTCGGGCTGCTCGTTGAGGAGGAAGTTCAGGCCCTTGAAGTAGCCGCGCGGCAGGCTGCGCGACTCGTCGAGCAATTGCTTGATGTCGACCCGCGCGGCAATCCAGCCGAGGGCGAAAAAAACGGGGATGCCGAGCAGCCACCAGAGTTCAAATTCCATGCGGTTCTTTTTGTTGTGTAATGGAGGCCGCGCTTAGCGCTGCGCGCCCGGGGTGGCGCCGTCCGGCGCCGGCTGCACCGCGCCGCCGCTTTGCAGCGCCTGGATCTTGTCTTCGGCGCGGGTGCGCTCGCGCCGCTGGCGGAACACGGTCGGGGTGACGGCGAGGATGCCAAGGGCGGCGCCGGCGACAAAGAACGCCAGCAGCATCAACACCAGCGGGCCGCGCAATTCGTAATTGAGGAAAAAGTGCAGGTCGACTTCCTGGGTGTTCTTCAGCGCGAAGCCGAAAAACAAAATAAACAGAACCAATCCAACGATGGTGGATACAAATTTCATCAGCCAGGTCCTTCTGTTGAGTCGAAGTGCGAAGTGTCGCACAACATGGGGATTATTCAAAGAAACCGGATCACCAACTAACGTCGTACCCGCGAAGGCGGGTACCTATACTGAGCGTGCAGAAAGGTAATGCTAGCTCAGCAGGGGTTCCCGCCTGCGCGGGAAGTCGGGTCCGCCAATGGCGGGCACCACGGTTTTAAGGTTAGCGGCAACGGCATACTATTCAACACTCGGCGGCGCCAAACGAAAAAAAACGGCATCCAGGGACGCCGTTCTTTGCATGCTTTGCCGCCAGACGACTTAGTCTTCGATGATCGGCTGCCCGACCGTCGCGTCTACCCGCTCGCGCAACTGTTTGCCAGGCTTGAAGTGCGGCACCCGTTTTTCGGGAACCATCACCTTGTCGCCCGACTTCGGGTTGCGCCCAATCCGCGGTGGCCTGCTATTGAGGGCGAAACTGCCGAAACCACGGATCTCGATGCGCTGACCAGTCGATAAAGCATTGGTCATCGCATCAAGAATGGTCTTGACAGCGTACTCCGCATCCTTGGCCACCAGCTGAGAGTAGCGCTCAGCCAGACGGTTGATGAGTTCGGACTTTGTCATCTGCGATTGACGAGAACTTAGTTCTTGTTATCGAACTTGGCTTTCAACAGCGCGCCCAGGCTGGTGGTGCCCGATGCTGCGTTGTTGTCGGACGACGTCGCCATCTTCTGCATCGCTTCCTGGGTCTCGACATTGTCTTTCGCCTTGATCGACAGCTGGATGCTGCGAGCCTTGCGGTCAATGTTGATCACCAGTGCTTCGACCGAATCGCCAACCTTCAGATGGGTACCGGCATCTTCAACGCGGTCGCGCGAGATTTCGGAAGCACGCAGGTAGCCTTCGACTTCTTCGGACAGGCCGATGACAGCGCCCTTAGGCTCGACCGACTTGACCGTACCCGTTACCAGGGAGCCTTTGTCGTTCATTGCCGCGAAGTTGTTGAACGGGTCGCCTTCGAGCTGCTTGACGCCCAGCGAAACACGCTCGCGCTCAACGTCGATTGCCAGCACGATGGCTTCGAGTTCGTCACCCTTCTTGAAGCGGCGCACGGCCTCTTCGCCAGTCTCGGTCCACGACAGGTCGGACAGGTGCACCAGGCCGTCGATGTTGCCGGCCAGGCCGATGAACACGCCGAAGTCGGTGATCGACTTGATGGCGCCGCGGACTTTGTCACCCTTCTTGTGGGTCACGCCGAAGTCATCCCATGGATTCGCTTTGCACTGCTTCATGCCCAGCGAAATACGGCGACGCTCTTCATCGATTTCCAGGACCATCACTTCTACTTCGTCGCCCAGCTGGACGACCTTGTTAGGAGCGACGTTCTTGTTGGTCCAGTCCATTTCGGAAACGTGGACCAGGCCTTCGATGCCCTGCTCGACTTCGACGAAGGCGCCGTAGTCGGTGAGGTTCGTGACTTTACCGAACAGGCGGGTGCCTTGCGGGTAACGACGGGACAGACCGGTCCAAGGATCGTCGCCGAGCTGCTTGACACCCAGCGAGACGCGGTTCTTTTCCTGATCGTACTTGAGGACCTTGGCAGTGATTTCCTGGCCAACCGTCAGCACTTCCGACGGGTGACGCACGCGGCGCCATGCCAGGTCGGTGATGTGCAGCAGGCCATCGATGCCGCCGAGGTCGACGAAGGCGCCGTAGTCGGTGATGTTCTTGACGATACCGGTAACGACGGTGCCTTCCTTCAGCGTTTCCATCAGCTTCTGGCGCTCTTCGCCCATCGAAGCTTCGATGACGGCGCGGCGCGACAGGACGACGTTGTTACGCTTGCGGTCGAGCTTGATGACCTTGAATTCCAGGGTCTTGCCTTCGAACGGGGTGGTGTCCTTGACAGGACGGGTGTCGACCAGCGAACCGGGCAGGAACGCGCGGATGCCGTTGGTCAGAACGGTCAGGCCGCCCTTGACTTTGCCATTGACGGTACCGACGACGATCTCGCCCGATTCCATGGCTTTTTCCAGTGCCAGCCACGACGCCAGGCGCTTGGCCTTGTCGCGCGACAGGATGGTGTCGCCGAAGCCGTTTTCCAGCGACTCAATCGCTACGGAAACGAAATCGCCGACTTGAACTTCCAGTTCGCCCTGGTCGTTCTTGAATTCTTCGATAGGAATAAAAGCTTCGGACTTGAGGCCGGCGTTGACGATCACGAAATTGTGGTCGAGGCGCACGACTTCAGCGGAAATAACTTCGCCGGAGCGCATATCTTGACGCGACAACGATTCCTCGAAGAGCGCTGCAAAACTTTCCATACCGGTTGCTTCAGTTGTTGCTGTAGACATAGGATTTACACTTGTTATCCAGCAGAGTTCGCACGATGCGACTTAAACTGGGTTAGGTTGAACCACGCCTGAGAACGGCACCATTGCCGCGCCAGGCTCCACTAGTACTACGTTGCTGCCGCGGTGCGCCCGCACTGCACTTCCTCACAGGCCAGACTTATCCTGGCCGACGTATTGGACAGAATCGATGAGGTGCGCCCCGCCGGACGCCTATTTCGGCGCCCTGTGCGCATACCACGACAGGACTTCCGCAATGGCCTGATCGGCCGTCATGTTGGAAGTATCGAGGAGATGCGCCCCTTCTGCCGGAACCAGCGGTGCGATTGCCCGATGAGTATCACGGTCGTCGCGCGCTTTCAAATCTGACAGGAGGTCTTCCATATTAGCAGAAATTCCCTTGTCAATCAATTGCTTATACCGCCGTTGCGCCCGCGCCTCAGTGCTTGCGGTGAGGAATACTTTTAACTTGGCGTGAGGAAAAATCACGGTGCCCATGTCGCGCCCGTCGGCGACCAGGCCGGGCGCCTTGCGAAAGCCCAGCTGCAGTGCGAACAGCGCCTGGCGCACGGCCGGCAGCGCGGCGATTTTCGAGGCCAGGTTGCCAACTTCCTCAGCGCGGATCGCCTCGGTGACGTTCTCGTTGGCCAGCATGATGACCGGGCCGTCAAAGCGCACCGGCAGGTGTTCGGCCAGCTTGGCGAGGGCGTGCTCGTCGTTCAGGTCGGCGCCGCGGCGCAGGGCCGACAACGCGGCCAGCCGGTACAGCGCGCCCGAATCGAGGTAGTGAAAGCCGAGGCGGTCGGCCACCTTGTGGGCGACGGTGCCCTTGCCGGACGCGGTGGGGCCGTCGATGGTGATGACTGGGACGGGATTGTTTGGCATTGTTCTTTGATAAATTCGTAAAATTAAATGGGGTCAGACCCGTTTTTCGTTTGGTTTACTGGGCAGCGGGCCGTCAAACAAACGGGTCTGACCCTGGTTTTAGAACAACTCTTTTTCGCGGGCGATCGAGGCGAACGCTTCGAAATAGTCGGGGAAGGTTTTCGCCACGCACTTCGGGTCGTTGATGCGCATGGCGTTGCCGCGCCGTGCCTTGCCGTCGAGCGAGGCGAGCGAGAAGCACATCGCCATCCGGTGGTCGTCGTAGGTGTCGATGGTGGCGGCGTGGATCTCTTCGGCCGGCGGCGTGATGGCGATGTAGTCGGCGCCCTCCTCCACCGTGGCGCCGAGCTTGCGCAGCTCGATCGCCATCGCCGCCAGGCGGTCGGTCTCCTTGACGCGCCAGCTGGCGATGTTGCGCAAGGTGCTGGTACCGTCGGCGTACAGCGCCGCCACCGCAATCGTCATCGCGGCGTCGGGGATGTGGTTGAAGTCGGCGTCGATCGCCTTGAGCACGCCGTTCGACGTCGCTTCGATCCAGTTGTCGCCGCGGGTGATCGTCACGCCCATCTGCTCGAGCGCGTCGGCGAAGCGGACGTCGCCCTGGATGCTGTTGCGCCCGACGCCGAGCACGCGCACCGAACCGCCGGCAATCGCGCCGGCGGCCAAAAAGTACGAGGCGGTCGAGGCGTCGCCTTCGACGTGAATGGTGCCCGGGCTGGTGTAGCGCTGGCCGGCGGCGACGGTAAACGAGCTCCAGCCGTCCTGCTCGACCGTTACGCCGAAGCGGCGCATCAGGTTCAGCGTGATCTCGATGTAGGGCTTGGAGATCAGCTCGCCCTCGACGTCGATGCTGACCGGGTGCTCGCGCGCCATCAGCGGCGCGGCCATCAGCAGCGCCGTCAGGAACTGGCTCGAGACGTTGCCGCGCACCGACATGCGCTGCGCGTGGATATGGCCGCGGCGGATGCGCAGCGGCGGAAAACCGACTTCGCCGGTGTATTCGATCTGGGCGCCGACGGCGTTGAGCGCGTCGACCAGGTCGCCGATCGGCCGCTCGTGCATGCGCGAGACGCCGTGCAAGGTGTAGTCGCCGCCGATCACCGCCAGCGCCGCCGTCAGCGGGCGGATCGCGGTGCCGGCATTGCCCATGAAGAGGTCCGCCTCGTGTACCGGCAGCACGCCATCGGCGCCATGCACGATGTGGGTATTGTCGTCGATCTGCTCCCACTTGATGCCGAGCGAATGCAGCGCGCCGAGCATGACCATGGTGTCGTCGGAGGCCAGCAGGTCGACGATGGTGGTGCTGCCGCCGGCCAGCGCGGCGAGCAGCAAGGTGCGGTTCGAGATGCTTTTCGAGCCCGGCAGGCGCACCGTGCCCTCCACCTGGGTCACCGGATGAAGGTCGAGATGCTGGGGATAGTATTTTTGCTGCGTCATGCGTGGAGCCTTTCGAATCTATTCTGCGTCGTTGCGCGGCGGCGGCGCTTCGGCCGCCTCGATCTCGCCGGTCCACTGGCGGCGCGCGCGGCGGGCATTGGCATACACGCCTTCGAGCGCGGCGCCGTCGCCGGCGGCCAGCATCGCGCGCATCGTGGTCAATTGTGCCAGATATGCGTCCAGCTCACCGAGCAGCGCGCCCTGGTTGGCCAGACTGATGTCGCGCCACATCTCGGGCGACGAGGCGGCGATGCGGGTGAAGTCGCGAAAACCGCTGGCGGCGTACTGGAACAGCAGGTCGGCATGGGGCTTGCCGGCGATGTCGTCGACCAGCGCGAACGCCAGCAGGTGCGGCAAATGGCTGACCGCGGCGAACACCTTGTCGTGCTCGGCGGGAGTGAGGCGGTGGACGATGGCGCCGCACGCTTCCCACGCGGCGGCCACGCGCGCCACGTAGGCGGTCGGGTTCTCGGCCAGCGGCGTGAGCACGGTCTTCTTGCCAACGTACAGGCTGGCGACGGCGGCATCCGGCCCGTTCGACTCGGCGCCGGCGATCGGATGGCCAGGCACGAACTGCGCGCTGCGCTCGCCGAGCGCGCGGCGCGCGGCGGCGACGACGTCGGCCTTGGTGCTGCCGGCGTCGGTGATGACGGTGCGCTCTTCCAGGTGCGGCAGCAGCGACGCCAGGATCGCTCCGGTCTGGGCGACCGGCGCGGCGATCAGCACCAGGTCGGCGCCGCGCATCGCCTCGGCCGGCGAGGCGACGACGCTGTCGACAAGTCCAAGCTCCAGCGCGCGCGCCATCGCCTCGGGCGAGCGGCCGACGCCGACGATGCTGCGCGCGGCGCCGGCGCGCTTGAGCGCCAGCGCGAACGAGCCGCCGATCAGGCCGACGCCGAAGATGACGACCTTCTCGAGCATCAAGCCAGCGCCTTCTTCAGCGCGGCGAGGAAGATGGCGTTCTCCTGCGGCAGGCCGATCGAGATGCGCAGCCACTGCGGCAGGCCGTAATTGCCGACCGGGCGCACGATCACGCCCTGCCTGAGCAGCGCCAGGTTCACGCGCGCGCCGGCCTGGTCGTCGTCGCCGACGCGTACCAGCACGAAGTTACCGTACGACGGCACGTATTCGAGTCCGAGCTGGTCGAACGCCTCGACGAACTGCTGGTAGCCGGCGGCGTTGTTCTTCGCGCCCTGCTCCAGGAAGTCCTTGTCGTTGAGCGCCGCGATGGCCGCCGCCTGCGCCAGCGAGTTGACGTTGAACGGCTGGCGAATGCGGTTCATCAGGTCGGTGAGCGCCGGCTGGGCAATGGCGAAGCCTACCCGCAGGCCGGCCAGGCCATAGGCTTTCGAAAAGGTGCGCGACACCATCAGGTTCGGGTACTTGCGCACCCAGTCGGCCGACTCGAACTGCTGCTCGGGCGCGAGAAATTCGTTGTAGGCCTCGTCGAGCACGACGATGACGTGGGCCGGCACGCGCTGCAGGAACGCCTCGATCTCGCCCGCGCCGATGAAGGTGCCGGTCGGGTTGTTCGGGTTGGCGATGAAGACCAGGCGCGTGTCGTCGCAAATCGCCGCGGCCATCGCATCGAGGTCGTGGCCGTAGGCCTTGGCCGGCACCACGATCGCGCGCGCGCCGACGCCTTGGGTGGCAAGCGCGTACACGGCGAACGAATACTGCGAGTACACCACCGACTGGCCGCCCTGCACGAACGCGTGGGCGGCGATTTCGAGGATGTCGTTGCTGCCGTTGCCAAGCGTGATCCAGTCGGCCGGCACGTCGTAGCGTTTCGACAGCGCCGCCTTCAGTTCGAAGCCGTTGGCATCCGGGTAGCGCCCCAGATCGGCCACCGCGGCGGCCATCGCCTGCTTGCTCGACTCGGGCACGCCGAACGGGTTTTCGTTGGACGCCAGCTTGACGATGCTGGCTTCGTCCAGGCCGAACTCGCGCGCCACTTCGGCGATCGGTTTGCCGGCCTGGTAAGGGGCGATGGCGCGGACGTATTCTGGACCGTATTGATTAGGCATGGATATCTCGAAAAAGGTTAGAGGCTGAGCGGATAGGAACCGAGCACCTTGAAGAAGGCGGCGTTGTCTTTCAGTTCCTCGAGCGCGGCGGCGACGGCCGGATCGAACACGTGGCCTTCGATGTCGACGTAAAAGTAGTATTCCCAGGTGCCGATGCGCGCCGGGCGCGATTCGAAGCGGGTCATCGACACGCCGTGCTTGGCCAGGGGCGCCAGCAGGTTGTAGACGGCGCCGGCCTTGTTCGGCACCGCCAGCACCAGCGAAGTCTGGTCTTCGCCGGACGGATTGGTCTGCAGGTGGCCAATGACGGCAAAGCGGGTGCGGTTGTGCGGGTCGTCCTGGATGTGCGCCTGCACCACGCCGAGCTTGTACTGCTCGCCCGCCATCTCGCTGGCGATCGCCGCGATCGCCTGGTCGGCGCTGGCCATCACGGCCGCTTCGGCGTTCGAGGCCACCGCGCGCCGCTCGACGTTCGGATAGTGCTGGTTGAGCCAGACCTGGCACTGCGCCAGCGCCTGCGAGTGGGCGCAGACCACAGTCACGCCGTCCATCGAGCCGGTCTTCGTCATCAGGCTGTGATGAACCGGGATCGATACTTCGCCGCTGATGATGGTGGTGGTGGCGAGCATCAGGTCGAGCGTGCGGTTGATCGCGCCCTCGGACGAATTTTCGACCGGGACGACGCCGAAGTCGGCGGTGCCCGCCTCGGTAGCGCGGAACACCTCGTCGATCGACACGCACGGCAGGCCGTCGACGGCGCCGCCGAACTGCTGGTACACGGCCTGCTCGCTGAAGGTGCCGGCCGGCCCCAGGTAGGCGACGGTGACGCGCTTCTCGAGCGAGCGGCAGGCCGACATGATCTCGCGGAAGATGGTTTGCACGTCGGCGTTTTTGAGCGGGCCGGGATTGCGCTCGGCCACGCCGCGCAGCACCTGCGCCTCGCGTTCGGGGCGAAACACCGGCGCCAAGGTTTCGGCCTTGACGTGGCCGACTTCCTGCGCCAGGCGGGCGCGCTGGTTCAGCAGGTCGAGAAGTTGCGCGTCGATTGCATCGATCTGCACGCGCAAGGGAGTGAGTTTGTCTGTCATGGTCTGCTTACATTTGGTTCGATCGGAGCCGGGCCGGCAATTTACTATCGCCCAGCAAACTCGTTCAAATAATCGACCAGGGCTTGCACGCCCTCGGTCGGCATCGCGTTGTAGATCGATGCGCGCATACCGCCTACGGACTTGTGGCCCTTCAGTTGCAGCAGGCCGCGCGCTTTTGCGCCGGCCAGGAATGTTTCGTTGAGTGATTCGTCGCGCAGGAAGAACGGCACGTTCATGCGCGAGCGGTTTTCCGGCGCCACCCGGTTGGCGTAAAAATCGTCGAAGTCGAGCGCGGCGTACAGCAGGCGCGCCTTGTCGATATTGCGCTGCTCCATGGCGGCGACGCCGCCCTGGCGCTTTAGGTGAGCGAACACCAGGCCGGCGATGTAGATGGCGTAGGTCGGCGGCGTGTTGTACATCGATTCGTTGTCGGCGACGATTTTCCAGTCGAACGCGGACGGGCAGATCGGCAACGCGTGGCCGAGCAGGTCGTCGCGCACGATCACCAGGGTCAGGCCGGCCGGGCCGATGTTCTTTTGCGCGCCGGCGAAGATGACGCCGTACTTCGACACGTCGATTTGGCGCGACAGGATGTGCGACGACATGTCGGCCACCAGCGGCGTGTCGCCCTGCACGGTAGGCACGAAGTTGTATTCGACGCCGTCGATGGTTTCGTTGGTGCAGATGTGCAGGTAGGCGGCGCCCGGTGTCAGCTGCCACGACTCTTGCGGCGGCACGCTGGTGAAGGCGTCGCCAGCCGGCCTGGCGGCGACGTTGACGCTGGCGTAGCGCGCCGCTTCCTTGATCGACTTGCCGGACCAGGAGCCGCTGAGAACGAAATCGATGGTGGCCGGCTGGGCGCAGCGGCCCAGCAGGTTCATCGGCACGATGGCGTTTTCGCCAAGGCCGCCGCCCTGCAGGAACAGCACCTGGTAGTTGGCGGGGATGGCCAGCAGTTCGCGCAGGTCGGCCACCGCCTGGCGGTAGATCGAGATGAATTCGGGACCGCGGTGGCTCATCTCCATGACCGACATGCCGCTGCCGTGCCAGTCGAGCATCTCGGCGGCGGCCTGCTTGAGCACTTCTTGCGGAAGGACTGCGGGACCGGCGGAAAAATTGTAGATGTGGGTCACGGCGCTTCCTAAGATGATTGGCTTACTTCGCTTTTACCACTTTTTCGATTGCCGCGTTCAAGCGCGGCCCCATCACCTTCTGGCTGACCTGCATCGACTCGCCGGCGATCTGCGGCATCAGCTTGATCATCTTCGAGCCGGTCGGAGTGCGATAGAAGGCGGCCATCTGGCGCAATTCGGCGGTGCTGAAATGGCGCGCATACAGCGGAATGAATTCGGCAACCAGATCATCCATCAGGCCCGGGTCGTTGAAAATCGCGTCCACCGCGGCAGTTGCCTTGGGAATGTCGCGGTTGGCCTTGGCCATCGCTTCGGTCTTCTGCGCGTCGGTCATCGTCTTGTTGTTGTTGATCGAGGCGGCCGTGCCTTGCAGCATGATGGCCGGCATATTCTTCTGCATCTGGCCGATGGTCTGGCGCATGGTGTCGCGGTAGTGCATGGCGTCGAGCAGATCCTTGACCGCGGCGGTGGTTTCGGCACTGACGGCCGGCGCGCTTTGCGCCCAGGCGGAAGGGGCAGCGAACGATACGGCGAGGCAGGCGGCAAGTACGATTTTCTTCATGGGTATGCTCGGTGAGAGGATAAAAAAATGGGGAGAGCCAAGCCCTCCCCAATGCGACCTACTCCGGCGCCTGCTCGAGGTCCGGATCTTCCAGGTCGGTCTCGACGATGCGCTGCAGGCCGGACAGCTTGGTGCCGTTTTCGACGGCGATCAGGGTCACGCCTTGCGTGGCGCGGCCCATCTCGCGGATCTCCGACACGCGGGTGCGAATCAGCACGCCGCCAGTGGTGATCAGCATGATCTCGTCGGTGACTTCGACCAGCGTGGCGGCGACCACCTTGCCATTGCGCTCGCTGGTCTGGATCGCGATCATGCCCTTGGTGCCGCGGCCGTGGCGGGTGTACTCGGTGATCGGCGTGCGCTTGCCAAAGCCGTTCTCGGTTGCCGTCAGCACCGACTGCGTCTCGTTCTCGGCCACCAGCAAGGCGATGACGTGCTGGCCCTCTTCGAGGTTCATGCCGCGCACGCCGCGCGCGGTACGGCCCATCGGACGCACGTCGTTCTCGTCGAAGCGCACTGCCTTGCCGGAGTCGGCGAACAGCATGACGTCGTGCTCGCCGTCGGTCAGCGCGGCGCCGATCAGGAAGTCGCCATCGTCGAGGTCGACCGCGATGATGCCGGCCTTGCGCGGATTGCTGAAGTCCTTCAGCGGCGTCTTCTTGACGGTACCGAGGCTGGTCGCCATGAAGACGTAGTGGTCTTCAGGGAAGGTGCGGTTCTCGCCCGACAGCGGCAGGATCACGGTGATCTTCTCGTTGTCCTGCAGCGGGAACATGTTGACGATCGGCTTACCGCGCGAATTGCGCGAGCCTTGCGGCACCTCCCACACCTTCAGCCAGTACATGCGGCCGCGGTTCGAGAAGCACAGCATGTAGTCGTGCGTGTTGGCGATGAACAGCTGGTCGATCCAGTCCTCTTCCTTGGTCGCCATCGCCTGCTTGCCGCGCCCGCCGCGCTTTTGCGCGCGGTACTCGGCGATCGGCTGCGACTTCATGTAGCCGGTGTGCGACAAGGTCACCACCATGTCCTGCGGCGTGATCAGGTCTTCCGTTTCGAGGTCGGTCGGGTTCAATTCGATGTGCGAGCGGCGCGCATCCTTGGCGCCGTACTCGGTCATCACGGCCGTCATTTCGTCGGTGATGATGACGGTGACGCGCTCCGGCTTGGACAGAATGTCGAGCAGGTCGGCGATGTGCGACATGATGTCTTTGTACTCGTTGACGATCTTGTCCTGCTCGAGGCCGGTCAGGCGCTGCAAGCGCATCTGCAGAATTTCTTGGGCCTGCTCGTCGGACAGCTTGTACAGGCCATCGGCCTGCATGCCGTAGTGCTTCGGCAGGTGTTCCGGGCGGAATGCCTCGATGCCGCCTACGGTGGCGCCTTCGGCGGTGCGGGTGAGCATTTCGCGCACCAGCGACGAATCCCAGCCGCGCTGCATCAGTTCGGTCTTGGCGACCGGCGGCGTCGGCGCGGCCTTGATGATGGCGATGAAGTCATCGATGTTGGCCAGCGCGACGGCCAGGCCTTCGAGCATGTGGCCGCGTTCGCGCGCCTTGCGCAGTTCGAACACGGTGCGGCGCGTGACCACTTCGCGGCGGTGCGCCAGGAAGTAGAACAGCATCTGCTTCAGGTTCAGCAGCTTCGGCTGGCCGTTGACCAGCGCCACCATGTTCATGCCGAAGGTGTCTTGCAGCTGGGTCTGCTTATACAGGTTGTTGAGCACCACTTCCGGTACTTCGCCGCGCTTCAGTTCGATGACCACGCGCATGCCCGACTTGTCGGACTCGTCGCGGATGTCGGAAATGCCTTCGAGCTTCTTGTCGCGCACGTTCTCGGCGATGCGCTCGAGCAGCGACTTCTTGTTGACCTGGTAAGGCAGCTCGTCGACGATGATGGCGATGCGCCCGCCGTCCTTGCCGTATTCCTCGAAGTGGGTCTTGGCGCGCATCACGACGCGGCCACGGCCGGTGCGGTAGCCGTCGCGCACGCCGGAGACGCCGTAGATGATGCCGGCGGTCGGGAAGTCCGGCGCCGGGATCAGCTCGATCAGTTCGTCGATGGTGCAGTCGGGATTGCGCAGCACGTGCAGCGCGCCGTTGATGATTTCGGTCAGGTTGTGCGGCGGGATGTTGGTCGCCATGCCGACCGCGATGCCGGACGAGCCGTTGATCAGCAGGTTCGGTATACGCGTCGGCAATACCGTCGGCTCTTTTTCCTTGCCGTCGTAGTTAGGCTGGAAGTCGACCGTGTCCTTGTCGATGTCGGCCAGGATCTCGCTGGCAATCTTGTCAAGCCGGCACTCGGTATAACGCATCGCCGCGGCACTGTCGCCGTCGACCGAGCCGAAGTTGCCCTGTCCGTCCACTAATGTGTACCGCAGCGAAAAATCCTGCGCCATGCGCACCAGCGTATCGTAGATCGAGGCGTCGCCGTGCGGGTGGTACTTACCCATGGTTTCGCCGACCACGCGCGCGCACTTGACGTACGGGCGGTTGTAGACGTTGTTCATTTCATGCATCGCGAACAACACCCGGCGGTGCACTGGCTTGAGGCCATCGCGCACATCCGGCAACGCGCGGCCGACGATCACGCTCATCGCGTAATCGAGATAGCTCTTGCGCATCTCTTCTTCGAGGGAAATTGGGATTGTTTCTTTTGCGAATTGATCCATTGGCGGGCGGTGGTCTCAGGCTATGGTTATGTTACAAGCGGGCGATTTTACCACGGGCGATATAGCAGCAGCGCAATTCGCCCATTCTGCCATTCTGCCAGCCACGCAAAAAGCGGCGACCTTTGGGCAATGTCAAGGATGGTGCATGGGATGCACCAATATGTTGCACGAAAACAACGTCAATTTCAGAATGATCCTGGTTTGATTTGCGCAGCGTCGCCCTATCTCGTCTGGTGTGGCAAAATGATATGGAGTCGTTGCCTGTTTCGCAATCCGGGAACAGGACAAGCAGGAGTCGGAGTGTTACTATTCTGTCCATGCACGCCAAGTTGCGCAGTTTTTGCTGCGGATATCACCCCCGAAAGGAAGACACAATATGAATAAATTAGCAACCTTCGTCCTCGCAGCTTCCGCAGCGATCGCTGGCAACGCTTTTGCACAGAGCACGGCACCGACAGCGCCACCGTATGCACCGCTGACGACCGACATCAAGGCGAATTCGCCATACAGCGCCTACGTGCAGGACGCCCGCGGCATCATCGTGCGCAACCCGTTCGGCCTGTGCTGGCGTACCGGGTACTGGACCCCAGCCGATGCGGTGCCAGGTTGCGACCTGCCGCTTTGCGTTGCGCCAGAAACCCTGGTTAACGGCAAGTGCGTCGCTCCAGCTCCAGTAGTGATGGCGCCGCCTCCTGCTGCACCAGCGCCAGCGCCAGCACCGGCGCCAGCAGCACCGGTGGTCACGTCGGAAAAAGTGAGCTACTCGGCTGATGCGTTCTTCGACTTCGACAAGTCGGTCCTGAAGCCAGCCGGCAAAGCCAGCCTGGACGACCTGAGCTCGAAGCTGCAAGGCATCAACCTGGAAGTCATCATTGCCGTTGGCCACACCGACTCGATCGGCACCGATGCATACAACCAGAAGCTGTCGATCCGCCGCGCCGAAGCCGTCAAGGCCTACCTGCAGGCGAAAGGCATCGAAGCGAACCGCGTCTACACCGAAGGCAAGGGCGAGAAGCAGCCTGTTGCTGACAACAAGAGCAGCGCTGGCCGTGCCAAGAACCGTCGCGTCGAAATCGAAGTCGTCGGTACCCGCACCAAGTAAGTTCGCGCGGCTTGCCGCCCGCATCTAAAGAACCCCGCTCCGGCGGGGTTTTTTTATGTCGGCATTATTTACGCTCGCGTCCGCCCTTGTGCCATTTTTCCCGCTATTATTCCGCCTATGAACGCCGACCCGCACGAAATCCAGAAATTCAGTGACCTTGCCCACCGCTGGTGGGATCCCACATCCGAGTTCCGTCCGCTGCACGACATCAATCCGCTGCGCCTTGAATGGATCAACGCGCGCGCGCTGCTGACTGGCCGCAAGGTCATCGACATCGGCTGCGGCGGCGGCATCCTGGCCGAATCGATGGCGCGCAAGGGCGCCGACGTCACCGGCATCGACCTGTCGGAAAAGGCGCTGAAAGTGGCCGACCTGCACAGCCTCGAATCGGGCGTGCAGGTGCGCTACCAACTGATTGCCGCCGAGCAGATGGCGGTGCAGGAAGCGGGCCAGTACGACGTCGTCACCTGCATGGAGATGCTCGAGCACGTGCCCGATCCGGCCTCGATCGTGCGCGCCGCGGCGGCCCTGGTCAAGCCGGGCGGCCACGTGTTTTTCTCGACCCTGAACCGCAATCCGAAATCGTATCTGTACGCGGTAGTGGGCGCCGAGTATTTGCTGCGCATGCTGCCGAAGGGCACCCATGACTACGGCAAGTTCATCACGCCGGCCGAGCTGTCGGCGTTCGTCCGCCAGGCCGGGCTGCAGCTTGACGCGCTGAAGGGGCTCGGCTACAACCCGCTGACCAAGATGTACTCACTCAACAGCGACACCAGTGTCAACTACATGGTGGCGTGCAGCCGTCCGCTCTGACGCCCACTTTTTCCAAGACTTCATGACCGCTACTACCTTGCCGGCACCGCGTGCCATCCTGTTCGACCTTGACGGTACCTTGGCCGATACCGCGCCCGACCTTGCCGCGGCGGTCAATTTCCTGCGCACCGAACGCGGGCTGGCGCCGACGCCGTACTCCGTGCTTCGCCCGACGGCGTCGGCCGGCGCGCGCGGCATGATCGGCGCCGCCTTCGGGCTGAGCCCGGCCGACGACGGCTACGAGGAGTTGCGGGTTCAATGGTTCGACCGTTACCAGTCGGCGATGGCGGTGCACAGCACGCTGTTTGGCGGCGTCCCCGAACTGCTGGCCGCCATCACCGCGGCCGGCATGGCGTGGGGCATCGTCACCAACAAGCCGGCGCGTTTCACCGATCCGTTGATTCCGCAGATCGGGCTGACGCACGCCGGCTGCATCGTCTCGGGCGACACGACCGGCCACGCGAAGCCGCATCCGGCGCCGCTGCTGGAAGGCGCGCGCCGGCTCGGCATTGCCGCCGAACACTGCTGGTATGTCGGTGACGACCTGCGCGACATCGAAGCGGGGCGCGCGGCCGGCATGGTGACGGTGGCGTGCGCGTGGGGCTACTGCGGCGCGCACGAGCCGACTGGCTGGGGCGCCGACCTGTTGCTCGACACGCCAGGCGACTTGCTCGACGTGGTGAGGTCGTTCAGCGGCGTGGCGAGCGGGTCTGTTCTACTGGCGTGAAGCGGTGCAGCACTGGCGCGCGGATTGCGTTACAATGCAGATTCTGTGGGGACGACCTGGCTTCGACGGGGGTTACAAAGCAGCGCAGGGCATACCGAGGGCGGGCTACCTCGTAAATACAACCTGAAAAACTTAACTGCAAACGATAACTCGTACGCACTCGCAGCTTAATTGCTGCTAGCTCTAGAACACCTCGTCCCTGGGGTGGGCCGTCAAAAGCTCTAGAGTCATTTACAGGGACTCGTCTGATACTGGGTTACTTAGTATTGGACTAAATAATAGGTAACTCGCTTGTACACAGCGTGCACGTCCGCGTTGTACCGGTTAAATTAAATGGCAGTGCTAAGTATGTAGAACTGTCTGTAGAGTGCTTTCGGACGCGGGTTCGATTCCCGCCGTCTCCACCATAGCATCCTAAAAAACCGCCCGGTGGGCGGTTTTTTTTCGCCGGCGCCCCAGACGGCGGGTTGTCCCCAGGAGCCCCTTCGGTGCGGTTTTGCTTCGCAAAACCCGTCCGCGGGGGATTTGCGGGAATTCGGGGAGCACTGCTCCCCGCCGCAAATCCGGCTTGCGCTTGCAAGCGGTGAAGCAGGGAATTCGGGCGGCATGCCGCCCGCCTGCGTAACGGTTCGGCCTTGCAAGGCAGACCTCCTTTGCGGAGCAAGCCTCTCCGATTCGCCTGACTAGAGGGAAATCGCGCAAGCGATTTCTTGCCTTCGTCTCCACTCCCTTCCTAAAAATCGCCGCAGGCGATTTTTCCGTTCCGAAAATATTCCAATCGTCAAAGCAGGTACACGACTGGGGTTTTAGCGTCGTCACTATTCAACCTTCCAGGACAGCCAAAACTGAACGGCGCCGTTCTTATAGACCGGCTCCTGGAGGCATCATGAGATTGGAAAGTTGGCTGGATCCAGGCAGGTCTTTCCCTTTGCGCAGCCGACCGGAGAAAGTGGGCGCGGCGGTCAGCCCCGAAACTGCCTTCCGGCCGCCGTGCTCGCGCTTGCCATCGCGTCCTCCGCACTGCCTGCTGCCGCGGTCGCCGCGCCAGACGCCTATTCGCTGAGCGGCGATCAGTTCGTTCGAATGATGTCCCACCCGGCGGAGCTGAATTCGGTGCAATACATGGACCGCGAAAAGGCTTACAGCTACCTCGACGGGGCGCGCGATTCAGGCAAGGGCCGAGTATGGTGCGACGTCAACGTGCTTAAAACGGCGGACATGGCTTACGACCTGGCGCATGAAATCACCAAAATGGCTCCAGCCGAGCGCAAGAAAAACGCCTCGCTGCTGCTGCTCGACCTGCTTCGCCGAAAATACCCCTGCCGTCCAGCTGAAGGCAGGCAATGAAGCCTTCCTTCATAGCCTGCGCCAACACTAATCTGGTTCTGGCCGCTGAAATAGCTATTAGGTGCCGTCCCAGATGGGCACGACCGATGAGAGACAGCGCATCGGTGGGGTAACAGCACCGCCGCCGCAAGCAGAAGTACGGCGTTTAACGCCGCTGGAGGCCCGCCTGGGCACTTCCAGCGGCGAAACGTTTCAAACCCGGTCCCGTCAAGGCGCCACCAACACATACACCCCCTGCTTCGGCCTACTCACCGACAGCTGCCAATCCTTGCCCGCATCGGCCACGCCAGGCTGAGTGCAACTCCACTGCACCGACCTCGGCGCCAGATAACAGACCGACAACGCCGACGCCGACGCCACACTCGCCTTACCCGTGCGGAAAAACACCTCCCCCCCGGTTGGCGCAAAATTGCTGACAAACTCAAACCCGTAGACCGCCCTGCCAGGCAGCGTCGACACCGGTATCGCTCGGTCCCAATAGCTATCCCACACGGTCTGAAACACCAGCGGCGGATTCGGCACCCCTGGAATAGACGGTTGTGGCGGCGTAAAAGTATGCGACGCCTGCCGCACGCAAGCGACCGATTGCTTGCCCAGTACGGTCGGCATGCGCACGCCCATCGACCACGCCGGCTCGCCATACGCACTGGCGCCATTGTTGAGCGGCACATACAAGGTCAGCGGCGTTTCCCATTGGCTGCTGCTGCCTGCCACCGAGACCATGCCGGTGGTCACGGTCAAATACTGGTCCGAGTTCAGCAAGTAGGTCGTCCAGCCGTCACGTGTCGCGTCGATGCCGACCGGTTCGGCAATTCTGCAGTAGGCCAACACATCGCGATACATGCCGCTGTCGACAGCGGCCGGCGCCGAATCGTTGCCGCCTGTATCCAAGCCAGCGCCGCAGCCACTCAGACCGATTGCCGCGCCGAGCAAGCTCAGCAATGCCGCGTGCCTCATGTTTTTGTTCATGCTTCCTCCTTGTGTGGGTATGACCGCCATCCTGCCGAGGAAGAAATAATTGCGCACCTGCAATGAGACGAACAAGGCGGTTTGCATGACGAGCACGGGCATTCGTGGGATCTGGTGTCGGGCCGCGAGCACGCAGTGGGGTTGCCCTGGCCTCCTTGGTACTGCCCTTGTCGCGAACACAAGCGCGGATGCGGTCTCGCCCAGCAACATTCCCCTGTAGCGGGCATGAAGAATCGATGCAGCCGCCGGCTTCCAAAAATCCGGCGTCGACAAATCTTACATACCGCAATATTAACTTAGCAATTTTCCTCTCAACTCATTGATATTTAAGCTGTATTATTTCTGGCACAACATTTGCATTTACTCGTGCAAGAGCAGATCACGCCCTGTGAAGCTCAAGCAACTACGAAGGCAAGACCATGCAAATCCCTCGTCAGTCGACCAGTCCAGCTGCTGCCCAATCCTTCCGGTCATCTATCGTTTCCGCCGTGATGCTCGCCGGCGCCCTCTGCGCAGCGACCTCCGCTGCCGCGGCGCCTATCCTCGGCCCGGACCTGGCCACCTTCGCCGTGCTGGGCGCATCGGGCGTCACCAATGTGCCGACCAGCGTCATCGGTGGCAATCTCGGCTCAGCGCCGAATGGCTCGACTGGCGGCGGCTATGTCTTTTCCTCCGGGTCGAATCAATCAAACACGCTGTTGGCCCAGCAAGCTCAACTTGACGTGGATGCCGCCATCCTGAGCCTGTCGGCGTTCGGCGTCGGCACCACCATCGAAGGCGACCTCGACGCGTGGCAGGCTGCGCATGGCGGCGTCATCACGCCAGGGACCTACACGGTTTCGGCGGCCATGACAAACCTGATGGGCACCCTGTTCCTCGACGGCGGCGGCGCCAGCAATGCGGTCTGGGTCTTCCAGTTCCCGAGCACACTGATCACCTCGACCACGTCGAACGTCGTGGTTCAGAACGTTGGCTCGGGCGACAATGTGGGCCTGTATTGGAATGTCCATAGCGCGGCCACCCTGAACGGCGCCATGTTCGCCGGCAACGTGCTTGCCCAAAGCCTGATCAGCGGCGACGGCAATCTGACCATCGGCTGCGGACGGCTGCTGTCGGCCAACGGCGCCGTGATGCTGAACCAGGACAGTATCTCGATGACCGGCTGCCTGAACAGAAGCGGCGGATTCGACCAGGGCGTCGCACTCGGCAGCGGCGAGATTGGCGGACCGAGCGAGAACACGGTTCCTGAGCCGGGTTCGCTTGCACTGTTCGGCCTGGGAATCATTGCATTTGGCGCAGTGCGCCGTCGCCGCGCCTGACCCAACAGACGTGCGTCCCAGTACGGACAGACAACCCCGTGGCCGGCACTTGGCGAAATTAGCAACGCCGCCCCGGTCGCGCTTGCGAAGGGCTTGCTTCAATACAAATAAGTAGTATATTTACTCTATGGTTGCGTTACTGGACCGTGGGGCGCCCGGCAAGGCTGTCAATCAATCGATCACGGTTCCCTCTTGGGGCAAGACATGACAACGCACGACCATTCCCCGCGGGACTTGATTGCGCGCGAACTGGCGCGCGATCCCGATGCCATCGTCAACACGAGTATCGAACTGCTCGAACTGCTCGCCGACGAGCTGATCGAATGCATCGGCGAACAAGGCTTCGAGATTTTGCTGTTCCGCACTATCCAGCACGTCAACCTCGACTTCACCTGGCTGATGTTCGATCCACGCTCGCGTCCGGCCGATCCGGAATTCAACGCGCTGCGCCGCTGTTTCGAGGCCGAAGATCTGGCCGAAGCCGGCGCCGCAAGCCTGATGCTCTTCAACACGCTGATCGACAGCCTGTTACTGCTGATTGGCAAGCATCTGACGATGTCGACCCTGCATGCGGCGCTGAGCCGCGCCGAAGCGCACAACAATTAAACGGAGCACCAAGATGGACGATCGCGTTGGAATCGGCCGGCTCAGCACGGGCGTTCCGGGCCTGGACGAACTGATGGGTTCCGGGGTGCCGGAACTGTCGTTCAACCTGATCGCCGGCAACGCCGGCAGCGGCAAGACGACGCTGGCGCACCAGATGCTGTTCGGCATGGCCAGTCCCGCCTGCCGCGCCCTGTTCTTTACCGTGGTGGGCGAACCGCCCCTGAAGATGCTGCGCTACCAGCAGCAGTATGCGTTCTTCGATTTCGACAAGCTCGACACGTCAGTCAAATTCGTCAACCTGGCCGCCGACATCGTCGACGGCGATTTCGACCGCGTCATCGCGCGCATCATCGACGAAGTCCAGGATTTCTCGCCAAGCCTGGTATTTGTCGATTCGTTTCACTCGATCATGCGCTCGGTACCGTCCGATGGCGAAAACGCCGCTGCCTTGCAGTCCTTTGTCCAGCAACTCGGCATGCAAATGATCAGCTGGCAGGCGACCACGTTCCTGATCGCCGAGTTCGCGGTTCCCGAGGACGAGTACGGTTCACTGTTCACGGTCGCGGACGGCATCATCTGGCTGTCGCAGCGGCCGCGCGGCAACACCATGGCGCGTCAGATCCAGGTCATGAAGATGCGCAACGCCGCGCACGACCTCGGCGCGCGCAGCTTCCGCATCGACAGCGCCGGCGTCACGGTGTTCCCGATGACGTCGCCAGAGGGCGCCGGTGCGCCGCGGCCCGGCTCGACCGCCGTGCGCCTGGCGAGCGGCGTGCAGGGGCTCGATGCGATGCTCGGCGGCGGCGTGCCGCAGGGCTATGCGTTGCTGCTGGCGGGGCCGTCCGGCGTGGGCAAGTCGGTACTGGCGTCACAGTTTCTGGTCGAGGGCGCGCGCGCCGGCGGCAACGGCATCCTCGCCACCTTCGACACCGATTACGACCCACGCCTGCAACAGCTCGTCTTGGATGGCAACATCGGCGTTTGCCATCCCGGCTTGCAGGACGTGTCGATCGACGAATTCCTGCATGACCTGGTCACGCTGATCGGCGAAAAAAAGGCGATTCGCGTCGTCATTGACTCCCTGCCCGAATTCGAGCTGGCGCTGGCCGATGACTTTCGCCAGGCGCTGCGCCGCATGGTAAAGGTGCTCAAAGCCGTCGGCGTCACCGTCATGATGACAACCGAGACCGAGGACGGCACCGCCAGCTTCCTCGCTGACGCCATCGTCACCCAGCGTCACGTTGAACTGGCGGGCCAGCGCCGCCGTGCCATTGCCGTGCTCAAGGTACGCGGCAGCAGCCACAGCCACGAGATGCGCTACTACGACATCGTCGATGGCCGCATCGATATCGGCGAAGCGCTGGGGTGACTACGACGACGGCCCGGTGTCGTCGTCGAAGCATGCGATCAACTCTTTGAGCAACGCGTCGTTGAATGCCGGCAGGTCGTCGGGCTTGCGGCTGGTAATGAGCCGGCCGTCGACCACGACTTCGTCGTCGGTCCACTCGGCGCCGGCGTTGCGCAGGTCTTGCTGCAGGCTGGGCCAGCTGGTCATGTGTTTCGACATCGCCACGCCGGCGTCGATCAGCGTCCACGGACCGTGGCAGATCGCCGCCATCGGTTTGTCGGACTCGGCGAATTCGCGAATGAAGGCAATCGATTCCGGACTGAGCCGCAGCAAGTCGGGATTGGCCACGCCGCCAGGCAGCACCAGCGCGTCGTAATCGCCGATCTTGGCGTCGTTGACGTTTTTCTCGACAGTAAACTTGTCGCCCGGCGTCAAGTGATTGAACCCCTGGATGGCCTCGCCTGCATTTTTTGGCGACAGCAAGATGACCCGCGCGCCGTATTTCTCAAGAAATTCGCGCGGCGACGTGTACTCGACCTGCTCGACTCCGTCAGTCATCAGCACCGCTATGCTTTTGCCCTTCAGGGGCTGTTCAGTGATCCGATCGTCTTCCATTGCCGCTCCCGGTTTTCGTCTTTCACGATTCAATCATAGTGTGTTTGGATAGCCTGCGGCGCCCGCGTGCCACGAGCACCCGGCAACCAAATGGACAAAATGGACGATGTTAGCTGCGCAGAAACACCTCAAGACGACAAAAAAAATCAGCTCATCGGTGCGCACAACGCCTGGCAAAAAGCCTAGAATATTATGCAGGGTAGGTGCGGACGGCGTCCGCCTCTTTGCAAGCGACCCACCCCCCATTGAAAGCTGACAATGGCGGTAAAGCGATTAATCTGCATCTCGACCAAAGGCGCAAGCGCGGTGCGCGAAACATGCGGACCCCTTAGCGGCTGGGATGTGTGCGTCATTTCGAGCTTGCATGAAGCGAACCGTGTGCTACAAACGCAGCGTTACCTGGTCGGGTTGCTATTGGATTGTATCGATACTGCGACGGCTGCAGAGTCGGACCAATTCTTGCGCCGCCACTGTAACGTTCAATGGGTTGGCGTCATCGAGCGCAGCGAGCTCGATGCTCGCGAGTCGCGCGCGCTGGTGGTGGACCACTTGTGCGATTTCCATACGTTGCCGCTTGACCACGCTCGCTTGCATCACACCCTTGGCCACGCACACGGATGGGCGATGCTGCGCGAGCGCCCGCTGGATCAGTCCAGCGCCAGCGGTTTTCAATCGATCCAGGGCGACTCGGCGGCCATCAACGCCTTGCGTGCGCAGATACGCAAGGTTGCCCCGGTCAATGCGCCCGTGTTGATCTGGGGTGAAAGTGGCAGCGGCAAGGAACTGGCCGCACACGCCATCCACACCAATTCGCTGCGTGCCGGTGGTCCGTTTGTGCCCATCAATTGCGGCGCCCTGCCCTCGGGCCTGATTCAGTCAGAGCTGTTCGGCTACGAGCGCGGCTCATTTACCGGCGCTGCCAAGGAAAAAGCGGGCCTGATTGAATCAGCCGCCGGCGGTACCATCTTCCTCGATGAAATCGGCGACCTGCCGAAGGATATCCAGTCGAATCTGCTGCGATTCCTGCAGGAACGCACCATCACGCGCATCGGCGCCACGCGCGAAATCGCCGTCGACGCACGCGTCATCGCGGCATCGCACGTAAACCTGAAAAGCGCGGTGGCGCAGGGCCAGTTCCGCGAAGACTTGTACTACCGCCTGAACGTCTTGCCGATCGAGGTCCCCCCGCTGCGCGAACGCAAGGCCGATCTGCCGTTGCTGGCCGAGCACGTCTTCCGTACATACTCGGCCGAAAAAGGCGCGCATGTGAAAGGATTCAGCAGCAAGGCGATGCGCGCGATGGAGCAGCATGACTGGCCGGGCAACGTGCGTGAGCTGATCAATTGCATCCGGCGCGCGATGGTGCTCGCCGATGGGCGGCTCATCACGCCTGCCGACCTCAACCTTGCCGGCGAAACGTCCGTTTTCCACGGCGACGCGCTGGGGGAGTCGCGCGTACGCGCCGAACGTGACGCCATTTGCGTCAGCCTGGCAAACGCCGGCAAGAACGTCACCCATGCAGCTAAACACTTGGGCGTGTCGCGCATGACCCTGTATCGGCTCATCGCCAAATACAACATCAGCGTCTGACCGCGCGCGCGCCTCAAGCTGTAACCAGTTGTAACACCATCGATACACTTTTCCCTTCGGTCGGCATCCATTCACCCCAGAACCGAGGAATATGCTGGACGAGTAGCCGAACCGCGCGCGATTTGCCGCACACTGTAACGGCCGTGTGACACTTTTTTGACTCCTCTTTTGTCAACCGGCAACCGAAGCGTTAGGCGAACACGAGCGTAATAGTTTTCGCGCGAAAGATCAATCACTTGCGAACGAAACGCATGCTTGGCATCGTTGTTGCTATCCCTCCCTTGTCCGGCATAAACATGCCGGTCGCAATCTTTCTTAAAGAATTCTCAACCGGAGGGGATATTCATGAAACGGACTACCATTGCAGCGGCGCTTTTGATGGCCTTCAGTATTACGGCACAAGCACAGTCGAGCGACCCAGAGAACAGGGTGCGCCGGGTTGCTGGCGATAACACGCAGACCGCCACGACGACGGTGTCGTCGACCGACAACAACTCGTCGCAGGATGATTCCAGCGGACAGAACAACAGTAGCGGGAACGCCCGCGCTACTGCAGCAGGATCCGCAGCGGCCAACAACGGCAGCACCGCCACGGCCAATTTCTCCGATTCATTCAACGCCAACACGGCGACAGCGACGAGCACGCTGAATGGTTCGGTCGGCGGCAACAACGTCACAAATATCGGTAACGTCGCCACCAACTCGGGCAACGCCAACGGCGGCGCCGGCAACGGCGCCAGAGGTGGTGTCGGCACCGGCGGCAGCGCCGAAGGGGCACGCGGCGGTGACGGCGCCCGCGCCAGCGGCGCCAACGCATCGTCCGGATCTGAAGGCGGCGACGCCACATCGGGCGCCGCGTCGAACGGCACCGTGCGGGTTGGCGCCGCGAATGGCGGCGACGGCGGCAGCGGCGGCGCGGCGCGCGATGCAACCAGCGGCAGGGTTGGCGCCGGTGGCGCCGGCGGCGATGGCGGCGCAGGGGGCTTGGCGCGCGGCACCGGTGGTGACGGCGGCAACGCCAATGCCAACGGCGGCGCAGGCGGCGCCAGTGGGACGACCAGCGGCGACGGCGGCCTTGCGCGCGGCACCGGCGGCGACGGTGGCGACGCCAGCGGCACCGGCGGCGCCGGCGCGCGCGGTGCCCGCGCCGGCGATGCCGCCGGCGGTGCCGGCGGCGTTGC
>NZ_PDOC01000036.1 GCF_002760655.1 Massilia eurypsychrophila
GCCTATATTTCTTCTTTGTGAACATTTGATAATTTAAGTTTTCAGTGACCGAAGTCACTGGCACTTTCATCAAACGCCCACACTTATCGACTGTTAATTGTTAAAGAACTTGTTCGGTACTGCTTGCGGCTTTCTGAGGAAGCGTTGTGTTCATCAGCCGCGAAGAAGAAAGAGTATGAAGCGTTTAGCTCGATTCGTCAACTTCTTTTTTTCCTGCGACACCCTTTTCGGAGTGCCCCGACCGTCGTCAACTACTTGATTTCGTTAACCATTTCTGCGGGGAGGCGAACTATAGCAAACGGTTTCGGCGCCCGCAAGTTTATTTGCGGGACGGCACGCAACACATGGCATCAAGCTTGCTACAGTTACAGAGCGAATCAGCGTTTCTTAGCGCATATGCTTGACATAAAGGCCAGCCAGGATGACATTCATAGTCGGGGCGAGAATGGCGACACCATCACGCGTTCGACCATTGTTCACTCCTGGCGCAGGTGTGACAAAACGGTACAGCACGAATCCATATAGAGAGCCCCCGAGGGCCCAACCGGAGACATATCATGCAACAACAGTCTGCCCCGGACCTGCAAGGTCAGGCGGCCGTACGCTGCGACGACAACATGCCTGTGATTATTGAATCTTCCCATCAGCGTTCGTTGTCGTATGGTCTTTGTCCGGGCGCGCGTCCGGACTTCAGCCCGCTGGCCCGCAACGACCTGTCGATGCTGATTGAGCAGAACCGCCTGCTGCACACGCATGCGGTGCCGGCGATGGAAACGCTGTACCAGCAAATCATCAACACCCACAATATGGTGATCCTCACCGACGCAAAAGGCGTGATCGTCCATTCGCTGGGCGATGACGACTTCCTCGAGAAGGCCAGCCGGGTTGCGTTGCAGCCCGGCGTGGCCTGGTCGGAAGAGAGCAAGGGCACCAACGCGATCGGAACGGCGATCGCGGAACAGACCGCCACCCTGGTCCATGCGGACCAGCACTACCTGCAAGCCAACCATTTTCTGACCTGCTCGGCGGCGCCGATTTCTGACCACCAGGGCAAGGTGGTTGGCGTGCTCGACGTTTCGGGCGACCAGCGCAGCTTTCACAAGCACACGATGGCCTTGGTGCGCATGTCGGCACTGATGATCGAAAACCAATTATTCTCGGCATCTTTCGAAGATTCGATCACGCTGCATTTCCATGCCCGCCCGGAATTTATTGGCACTTTAATGGAAGGCATCGCCTCGTTCACTCCGGGCGGACGCTTCCTGTCGGCGAACCGCAATGGCCTCTTCCAGCTGGGGCTGTCGTTTTCGGCGCTACAGTCGCATACCTTCAGTTCGCTGTTCGGCATGCCGGTATCGGCCATGTTCGACCATTACCGCACTGCCGCGCCGGGGCTGTTAAACCTCTGCATGCACAGCGGCGTGCGCGTGTATGGCCGCGCCCTGCTGCTGCTGCGAAACGAAGTACAGGCGCTGTCCGGCAATAATGAGCGTACCAGCTCGGCGGCCACGCACGCCTCGCAGGCGGCGCAAGTTGCCAACGCGCGCCGGCTTTCCGGACTGCGCTACCTGAATACCGGCGATCCTCAGCTCGAACAGGTCATCAACAAGGTCAACAAGGTGCTCGGGCGCGATATCCCGATCCTGGTGATGGGAGAAACGGGCACCGGCAAGGAGTTGCTGGCGCAGGCAATCCACAACGATTCACCGCGCGCGATGGGGCCGTTCGTGGCGGTCAACTGCGCCTCGATCCCGGAGACGCTGATCGAATCGGAGCTGTTCGGCTACGAGGACGGCGCCTTTACTGGCGCGCGCAAGAAGGGCTCGATCGGCAAGATCCTGGCGGCGAACGGCGGCACCCTCTTCCTCGACGAGATCGGCGACATGCCGTTCGGCCTGCAGGCGCGGCTGTTGCGGGTGCTGCAGGAGCGCATGGTCACTCCGCTCGGCAGCGGCAAGTCGATCCCCGTCAATGTCGAGCTGATCTGCGCGACCAACCACAATCTGCGCGACCGCATCGCCAGGGGCCTGTTCCGCGAGGACCTGTATTACCGGCTCAACGGATTGGTAGTCAAGCTGCCGCCGCTGCGCGAGCGCACCGACCTTGAAATCGTCGTCAAGAAGATCCTGGCGACCGAATCGAACGGCGGGCGCTACACCGTGTCGGAAGAAGTGCTGTTCATGTTCATGCGCCACAAGTGGCCGGGCAACTTCCGCCAGCTGACCAACCTGCTGCGCACCGCAATCATCATGGCCGGCGACGAATACGAAATCGGCTTGCGTCACATGCCCGACGACTTCCTCGACGACATCGACATGCACCCGGCAGTCGACAAGGGGGTGAACGCCGACAAGATGATTGCCGCCGGCGCCAATCTCGAAGAGATGGAACATTCGGTCATCGTCAAGTCGCTGGAGGCGCACGGCGGCAACGTGTCGGCAACGGCGCGCGCGCTTGGCGTATCGCGCAACACCATCTACCGCAAAGTGCCCCATCTGAAATAGTCCGATGTTAGGCCGCCGTGGGAAAAGCGGGCGACCTCCAGACCACGCCGCGCTTGTTGATCGTCATCAGGTCGACCGCGGGAAGTGTCTTCGCCAGCGCGTGCGCCTTGCGCGCCCCCATCACCATGAACGCGGTGGACAGGCCATCGGCCAGCAATGCGGTGGGCGCCACCACCGTCACGCTGGCCAGTTCCGTCGGCGAATCGCCGGTGGCCGGGTCGAAAATGTGATGGTGGGAGAAATCGGGTGTGAACGTCGACGCATAGTCGCCCGAGGTGGCGACGCAGCGAGCGCCAGGCCGAATCACGGCGGCCAGCGCATCGGCGTCGCGCGGGTGCAGCAGGCCAAGCGTCCACGGGTGCTGCGCGCCGTTGTTGCCGTGTGCGCTAAATTCGCCTGTGTCGAGCAAGGCGTGCTCGATGCCGCGTGCGTGCACGGCGGCCATGGCCAGGTCGGCGGCATAGCCCTGCGCCAGGCCGTTCAGCGTGATCGCGGCGCCGGGTTTGCCAAGGCTGACCCGCTCGGAACTGAAGGCCAACCGGCGCCAGCCCATGCGCAACTTTGCCCGGCGGCGCTGCTGCGGTGTCGGCAGCGCCGATTGGTCCGCCGCGGCGCGGTACGCCTGCCAGAGCGGCTGCACCGTGATGTCGAAAGCGCCGCGCGTCAGCTCCGACAGCGCATGCGCCTGGCGCAGCACCAGCAACAGGTGCGGATCCGGCTGCTCGAGCACGCCGTCGCGGTTGAGCTGGAACACCTGGCTGGCGGGATTGTAGATGCTCATCAAGCGGTCAATCCGGGTCGCCTGGTCGAGGGCATCGCGGATGGCTGCCACGGCCTGACGCTGGTCGTCATGCACGACAGACACGCTAACTGTCGTTCCAAACGCCAGGGCGGCGCCGGTGAACAGCTGGCCGTTGCACTGGATCGATGCCGGCGCCATTGCGGAGGCCATCGTCCCGAACGACGCGGCAAGAAATTTTCGACGCAACATGCGTTTTCCCTTTTTACGAATTGATCGCCCGAACGATCGGAATGGTGCGCGCGCGCTTCACCTCCAGGATCAGTGGCGCGCATTTTTCATCGCTGTTGTAAATCACCACGCAATCCATGCACTGGAAGCACTCGTCATACCTGACCGCGCCGGCCGGCGTGATGGCCTGGTACCCGCAGCGGTGACGGCAGGTCTGGCACGGCGCGCCGCATTCGGCGCGACGCGGGATCCAGTCCAGCAGACGGAACCTGCCGAGCAGCGCCAGCGCGGCACCGAACGGGCACAGGTAGCGGCAGAAAAATTTGTAGACGAACATGCTGGCCAGCAGTAACCCGACGGCGTAGGCCACGTAGGGCCACGAACGCACGAAGTTCAGCGTGATGGCGGTCTTGAACGGCTCAAATTCGACCAGCTTGTCGGTCAGCGCCGGGGCCAGGCATGCGCTGCCGAGGATGAGCGCGAGCAGCGGATACTTGATCAGCTTCAGGCGTGCATCGATGTGCGCGCGAATACGCAGCTGCGGCAGCTTGAGCCATTGGGCGAGTTTTCCGGTTGCCTCCTGCAGCGCGCCGAACGGGCACAGCCAGCCACAGAAAGTGCCGCGCCCCCACACCAGCAGCGATACGGCAGTGAAGCCCCACAGCACCACCGTCATTGGATCGAACATCATGAATTCCAGGCTGCGGCGCGCCAGCAAGGCCTGCAGCACCCCGGTGAGATTGACGATTGATAGCTGCCCTTGGGCGTAATAACCGATGAAGCCGATCGTAAACAGCAAGAAGCCGGCGCGGAACCAGGCGAAGCGGACGCCGTTGGCGGTGAGTCGTTTCTGCAACAGCAGCGCCACGCTCAGCAACGCGAGCGCGGCGCCCAACACCAGCAGTTCGGCGCGCCGACTGGACCAGATGCCGGGCCAGGATTTGTCGCTACTGGCTGGTGCAATGTAGAACTGCGCCGGCACCTGCAACGAGAAATTGATGTCGCGGGTTATACGCTCCGGATAGACGATGCCCTTGTTGCGCGTGATCGGCAACGTGAAGTCAAACGGACGCGCCGGGTCGAGGCCGGCCTGGCCGATCACGCGCAGCACCGTGACGCTGGCGTCGGGTAATGGGCTATCGGAAGCGAACGCCATCTCGAGGTCGAGGTCGCGCATCTCGATCGGCAGCTTGTCCTGCTTCAGCACCAGCCGGTCGGGCACGCTGCCGCGGATGAAATCGTCGGCGAGAATGCCATACCTGCCTGACGACATGACCAGCAGCGCATGGTCGCCCTCCTCCAACCGGTTCTGCAATTTATTCCAGCTGGCAGCGGTCAGCACATTGCGACCGGCCGTCGGCACCGACGCGACCGCCAGGTACAGGTCGATAAACACATCGCCCGGTCGCGCGAGCGCTTCCCGATCGAGGCCGGCGCCTGGGCTGCCGGCGAATAGCTTCTCGACGTCGCCGTTGGTGACGCGCAGATGGCGGATCAGGCCCGCGTCGAGCAACTGCGCGACGGTTCTCTGTTCGAACATGTCGCTGCGGATGCGCGCAATCTGGTCCGGATCGCTACCTTGCGCGAAGCCAAGCTTCTTGCGCGACACCTTCAGCGCCGCCGACAACAGGCTCTGGTTGATGATGCGCACCGATGCGGTCGCCTTCGACACGCCGTCGAGGTAAGCGTGGCCGGCGTCGGGCGCGCGCAGGCGCTTGGCCTTGCTGTCGATTGCGATATGCTGTTTCAGCGACAGGTCCTTGTACTGCGCGACGAAGGCGAACAGCGGCGCCTCGCCGAGCCCGTCGAGGAACACCGGTTCATGATGGGAAAGCACCGCCACGTCGAGGAAACTCCCCTTCGGATCGATCGCCACCAGCAGGTTGATCGGCACGCCGGCAAAGCCGGGCAACGGCGCCAGGTCGATCGATTCGAATACGTAGCCGACCAGTTCGGTCGCTGTCGCGTTCTGCTTGAACAGCGGCCACACCGGCAGGTCGGCCTGCTTGTCGCCGACCATCAGCGGCGCCGGGAAGCGCTTCACCAGCTCAGGCTTGGTGAGCACGCCGGCGCGCGCAGGCAGGCAGCTGCACAGCAGCGCCAGCCAGCACGTCATGAGCAGGCAGCGACGCACGTACTTAGAAGAAAATGATGCCGCCCAGCGCGACGCCGTTCATGCGCGCCGCGCCGCCGCTGAACGCCTTCGAGCGGGTCTGCCCGACTTCACCGACCAGCGTGATCAGGCTGTTGAGCGAGTAGTAGGCGCCGAGCGTCAGGTTGGCGTTCGACTTCAGGCCGCCGGTGCCGGCGGTGTTGTCGTCGTTTTCGCTGAGGCCGTAGCTGGCGCCGAGCTTGAACTTGTCGGACGTCTTGAACGTCGCCTGCAGCAGGTAATTTTTCGACTTGGAGTCGCCCTGGTCGGCGTCGGACAGGATGCCGAGCGCCTTGCCGCCCTGGACATTGGCCAGCACGTTGAAGGCGCCGGCGCTGAGCGATCCGCCCGCTTCGAAGCCAGTCATCGTCAGGTCGCGCACGCCTGGGGTCACCGACGTGAATTTCTGCGATTTGGCGCCGAGCCAGGCCTTGAAGCCGTCATTGGTGAACGTGACCTGCGCCTGCACCTGCGGACTCGACTTGGAGGTGTAGGCCGGGCCCGACAGGATCGGCGTATCCGCAACAGGGCTCATCAGGCCGAGGTCGAAGCCGATGCCGGACGCCGACTTCGGCGTGCTGTACGTCATCTGGCCGTAGTTGCCGAGATAGGTGTAGCCGGCGCCGATGTGGCCGAGCGCGACGCGGCCGCGCTGCGTCGCCTGCACCGGTGCGCCGGCGCCGAGCAATGTCATGTCGCTGAGGATGGCGTTGGCGCCGAAGATGCCGTAGTCGCGGCCCAGCTTGATCGTGCCCATCTGCGCGGTGCCGAACGTGAAGAAGGCCTGGCGAACGTCGACTACGCTGTTCTGGCCAATTGCGCTGTCTGTTGCGGTCGAGTTGTAGATACCGATCAGCGCCTTGACGTCATAGCCGCCCTGGGTCGACGAAGCGGACGTGACCAGGCCGTTTGGCAGCAGGCCGTTGCCGATGGTGGTGCGGTCGCCCTGGCCGCCGCAGCCGAGTCCCCGGTCGCCCAGCGCCAGGCCGCCGACGGCGTCGCCCGAGCACGAGACGGCGGTGTAATAGGCGTTGACGATGCCACCGACCGACACGGTCCAGTCGCCCGATTTGATATCGACTGCGTGGGCCGTTTGCAGGCTTGCCGCGGCCAGCGCGGTCAACAGGAATACGTTCTTCATCCGTCTCTCCTCCATCATTTATAGTTAGTGAGCACATCGTGTTGATGTACCCCGTCCATGGCAATTTGCGTGCCTGGCGTCTACGCCCACGACGCGGCCGGATGTGCACGGAAGCTGTGCCGGATCGGATCAATCGGCTGCGCTGCTGTTCTGTTTTAGATCGACCTGGACAACCTCGCCGTGCCGGATAAATCGCGTCGCCGAAAAAAGCGGGCAAAAAAATGGCGGCCGAAGCCGCCACAAAAACCGCCCGCCGCACGCCCTGGAGACCCTTCGTCGTGCGGCGCTATCGGGCGGTTACACCCTCAACCTTTGGCCAGCTTGAATACCCATACCGAACCGCCCTGCTCGAGGAAGCTGACCTTCTTGGCGACTTCGCCACCCCACAGCGGCACCGCGCCGCCCCAGCCGGAGACGACCGCGACATACTGGGTGTCGCCGTCGATCCACGTCACCGGCGGCGCCACCACGCCCGAGCCGGTCTGGAACTTCCACAGCTCCTTGCCGGTCTTGGCGTCGACCGCCTTGAGGAAGCCTTCGGGTGTGCCGTAAAACACGAGGCCGCCGGCAGTGCTCATCACGCCACCCCACAACGGCGCACTGTTCTTGATTTCCCACACGATCTTGCCGGTCTTCGGATCGATTGCCCGCATGGCGCCGATGTAATCGTCGAAGATCGGCTTGATGGTGAAGCCGGCGCCGAGAAAGGCGCCGCCCTTCTTGTAGCTGATCGGCTCATTCCAGATGTCCATGCCCCACTCGTTGGCCGGTACATAGAACAGCTTGGTCTGCGGGCTGTACGCCATCGGCATCTGATTCTTGGCGCCGAGGAAGGCCGGCGCCGAGAATACCGTGCTGCCCTTCTTGCCGTCTTCACCCTTGGTCGGATCGCTCGGGCGGTTGGCAGCGATGAAGTTCGGCCGTCCTGTCTTCAGGTCGATGCTGCTGGCCCAGGTGATCTTTTTGACGAACGGAAAGGCGTTCTGCAGTTTGCCGCTGGTTGCATCGATGACGTAGAAAAAACCGTTGCGGTCGGCCTTGCCGCCGTAGCGCTTGCCATCCATGTCGAAAGTGACGAACTCGTTGGCGCCGTCGAAGTCCCACGAGTCGTTCGGCGTGTTCTGGTAGGCCCACTTGATCTGGCCGGTGGTGACGTCGAGCGCGACGGTCGACGACGAGTACAGGTTGTCGCCCGGGCGCAGGTGGCTGTTCCACGGCGCCGGATTGCCGGTGCCGAAATAGGCCAGACCAGTCTTCTCGTCGTAGGTGCCGCCCATCCAGGTCGAGGCGCCGCCGGTTTTCCACAGTTCGCCCGGCCAGGTCTTGTTGACGGTGCCGGAAATGCCGTTGTCGCTCTCCTTGCCGGCCTTGTTGTAGCGATGGCCCATGTGGCCCTCGACGGTCGGCCGCGACCACACCAGCTGGCCGGTCATCGGATCGCGCGCATCGACCTTGCCGACGATGCCGAACTCGCCGCCGGAGTTACCGGTCAGCAGCAGACCCTTGGCGATCAGCGGCGCCGCCGTCATCGAATAGCCGGCCGCATAGTCGCCGATCTTTTCTTTCCACACCACTTTGCCGGTGTCCTGGTCGAGCGCGACGAGCTGCGCATCGAGGGTGCCGAAGATCACCAGGTTGCCGTACAACGCGGCGCCGCGGTTGACCACGTCGCAGCACGGCATGATGCCGTCCGGCAGCCGGTGCTCGTACTTCCATAGCTTGGCGCCGGTCTTCAGGTCGACCGCGAAGATGCGCGAGTACGAGGCGGTGACGAACATCTTGCCATTGTGAATCAGCGGCTGCGACTCCTGGCCGCGCTGCTTCTCGCCGCCAAACGACATTGACCAGGCCGGGGTCAGTCGGGCGACGGTCCTGGTGTTGATCTGGGTCAGCGGCGAATAACGCTGGCCCTCGGTGCCCATGCCGAACGACAGCACGCTCTTCGGGTCCTTGGCAGTGTTGGACAGCATGGCGCTGGTGACGTCGGCGGCGTGCGCCATCGACATTGCGCTCAAGCCGAGCAGGCATCCCACGACGATTCTTTTCTGCACAATCTTCTCCTCTTTCTTGTAAATTTTATGGTTCGCGACCGTTGACCGGTTGGGTGCTCAGAACTCGAAACTCTTCATCGGTAAACAGGCGCGAACGCGTCAGGAAGCGCCGCCCTGTTCCGTTGTCCAGCGAAAACATGCCGCCGTTGCCGGCAACCACATCGATGATCAGCTGGGTATGTTCCCAGTAAGCGAACTGCTCCAGGCCCATGTAGAACGGCGCGCCGTCCAGGTTGCCGAGGTAGACATCGGTCGCGCTGACGTCGAACTCGCCGGCCGGATAACACATCGGCGCACTGCCGTCGCAGCAGCCGCCGGACTGGAAGAACATCAGCGGGCCATGCCGGCGGCGCAGTTCGGCGATCATCTGCAAGGCGGCGGGCGTGGCGACTACCCGGTCGAGCGCGTGGGTCATGGGCTGGCCTCCTTAAAAAAATCCGAGCGCTTTCGGGCTGTAGCTCACCAACAGGTTCTTGGTCTGCTGGTAGTGGTCGAGCATCATCTTGTGGTTCTCGCGGCCGATGCCCGACTGCTTGTAGCCGCCGAACGCGGCATGCGCCGGATACAGGTGGTAGCAGTTGGTCCACACGCGGCCGGCCTGGATGGCGCGGCCGACCCGGAAGGCGCGCGATCCATCACGCGTCCACAGCCCGGCGCCGAGACCGTACAAGGTGTCGTTGGCGATGGCGATGGCGTCCGCCTCGTCCTTGAAGGTGGTGACCGAGACGACCGGCCCGAAGATCTCTTCCTGGAAGATGCGCATTTTGTTGTCGCCCTTGAAGACGGTCGGCGTGACGTAGTAGCCGTCCTTGAGGTCGCCATCCTGATCGAAGCGCGCCCCGCCGGCCAGCACCGCGGCGCCTTCCTGCTTGCCAATGTCGAGGTAGGACAGGATTTTCTCCAACTGCTCCTGCGACGCCTGCGCGCCGATCATGGTCGACAAATCGAGCGGATTGCCCTGCTTGATGGCGGCCACCCGTTGCAGCGCCCGTTCGATGAACTTTTCATAGATCGACTCCTCGATCAGCACGCGCGACGGGCAGGTGCACACTTCGCCCTGGTTCAGCGCGAACATGGCGAAGCCTTCCAGGCACTTGTCGAAGAAGTCGTCGTCGGCGTCCATCACGTCGGCAAAGAAGATGTTCGGCGACTTGCCGCCCAGCTCGAGCGTGACCGGGATCAGGTTCTGCGCGGCGTAGCCCATGATCAGGCGGCCTGTGCCGGTCTCGCCGGTGAAGGCGATCTTGGCAATCCGCTTGTTCGACGCCAGCGGCTTGCCCGCTTCCAGGCCGAAGCCGTTGACGATGTTGAGCACGCCTGGCGGCAGCAGGTGGCCGATCAGTTCGATCAGCACCATGATCGATGCCGGCGTCTGCTCGGCCGGTTTCAGCACGACGCAGTTGCCGGCAGCCAGCGCCGGCGCCAGCTTCCACACCGCCATCAGGATCGGGAAGTTCCACGGGATGATCTGACCGACCACGCCGAGCGGCTCGTGGAAGTGATAGGCGTAGGTTTCGTGGTCGATCTGCGCGACCGAACCCTCCTGGGCGCGAATACAACCGGCGAAGTAGCGGAAGTGGTCGATCGCCAGCGGGATGTCGGCCGCCATCGTCTCGCGGATCGGCTTGCCGTTGTCGATCGTTTCGGCGGTGGCGATCAAGGTCAGGTTCTGCTCCATGACGTCGGCGATCTTGTTGAGAATGTTGGCGCGCTCGGCCTGCGAGGTCTTGCCCCAGGCATCCTTGGCCGCGTGGGCGGCGTCGAGCGCGCTCTCGATGTCTTCGGCGCTGGAGCGGGCGATCTCGCAGAACGGCTGGCCTGTGATGGGCGTGATGTTGGCGAAGTACTCGCCCTTGAAAGGGGCGACGAACTTGCCGCCGATGTAGTTGTCGTAGCGCTGCTTGAACGGGTTGGCGACGCCCAGTTTGCTGATGTCCGCGAGATTCATGTCGTCCTCTGAGTGGTGTGGTTGTTCAACCGTCGGTGTGACGGAGTCGTGTTGCGTACAGCCCTGATTCGCAAACACCGTGCCAGCTCGCCGCCGGCCATGCCCACATAGGGGCTCGATGCGCCATGCATGCAACAGCGCCGAGCACACCTGATCCAGAATGGAACAGGTGTCACGTTACGGTTCAATGGATTACCACGCCCCAGGGCAGTTCGCCGACCGCGATGTCGGCCACCTTGCGGGCGCTGGCGGTGTCGATCACCGACACGCTGTTGGAGCGGCCGTTGGCGACGTACAGCTTGGCGCCGTCGGGTGTGAGCGCCATGTTCCACGGTCGTTTTCCGACCGCGATGGTGGCGCCGACCGTGTTGCTGGCGGTATCGATCACCATGACGGTGCCGTCGGTGCCGTTGGAGACGAACACCTGCTTGCCGCTCGGATGCACGGCGATGCCGTTGGCATTCTTCCCGGCAGGAATGGTGGCCAGCGCGCGCTGTGTCGCCAGGTCAATCACGTACACCGTGTTGACCAGTTCGCAGGCGACGTAGGCCCGGCTCGAATCGGGCGCAAAGCCGATGCCGCGCGGACGCAGGCCGACCGCGATGGCGCCGGTCTGGCGGCGCAAGGCGACGTCGATGACGTCGACCTGTTCGGCGTTTTCGGCGCTCACCAGCAGGTAGCGTCCATCCGGGCTGAAGACGGCGTGTTCAGGGTTCTCGCCCTGGACCTTGATGTCGGCCAGCTCGGCGCCGGTGCGCGCGTCGAACAGCGTGACGCTGTTGCTCTCCTCCACGGCGACGGCGACGTAGCGGCCATCGGCGGAGATGCCGACACCTTCCGGCGACTTACCGAGCGGCATCGAGCGGATGGCGCCGTCGCTGATGGCGACGGTCAGCAAGGCGCTGCTGGCGGCGTCGCTCAGGTACAGGCGCTGGCCGGACGGATCGATGGCGATGCCGCGCGGGCGCTTGCCGGCTGCGATCTGGCGCACCACCTGGTCGGTGGCGGTGTCGATCACGCTGACGGTGCCGGACTTCTCGTTCGGTACGTAGGCGAATGGCGCTGCCTGGGCGGCGTTGGCCAGCGCCAGCAGCAGGATCAAACTCGATTTCATGAGGATTCCTTCACGGTCGCGCGCGCGGCTGCGCGTGCTTTGTCACACCATCTTGCAAGCGCCGTGCCACCCAAGTGTGTGGCGCAGCATCGGGCATGGCAGGTATATTGCTTAGGGAAAGTCGAACCTGCCGGCACCTGCGTGCCAGGCAAGCGCCGATATCACATCAATGGAGATCACCATGCCGCACCCGTTTCGCCTGAATGCCATCGCCAGCCTGTTCGCCGCCGGCGCCACCGCCATCGCGCCAGCCGTACGCGCCGCTGACGCCCCCGTGCTGGCGGACGTGGTGGTGGTCAGCGCCAGCCGCATCGAGCACAACAGCTTCGACCTGCCGGCGTCGATCGACCTGGTCGACGGCGCCCGCATCGGCGACGGCCAGATGCGCGTCAACGCCTCCGAAGCGCTGGCGTCGGTGCCCGGCCTGGTGGCGCAGAACCGCCAGAACTACGCGCAGGACCTGCAAATTTCGTCGCGCGGCTTCGGCGCGCGCTCAGCGTTTGGCGTGCGCGGCGTGCGCCTGATCAGCGACGGCGTCCCGGCCAGCATGCCGGACGGCCAGGGCCAGCCGTCGGCCTTTAACCTCGACATGGCCGACCGGATGGAAGTGCTGCGCGGCCCGTTCTCGGCCATCTACGGCAACCACTCGGGCGGCGTGATCCAGCTCTTCACGCGCGACGGCCAGGGCCGGCCCACGGTCGAACTGAACCTGTCCGGCGGCAGCTACGACACCCGCAAGGCGGACCTCAGCGCGCAAGGCAGCAGCGGGGGCATCGGCTACGTCATCGACGCCTCGCGCTTCGAGACCGGCGGCTACCGCGACCACAGCGCCGCCACGCGCGACCAGGGCTTCGTCAAGCTGACGATGGCGCCCGCGCCGGGCGGCAAGCTGACGCTGGTGGCAAACTCGCTGCGCCAGGACGGCACCCAGGATCCGCTTGGCGTCACTTGGGGCACGTACCAGCGCGACCGGCGCGCCGGCGAGATCGATGGCACCGATACGGCGACGCCAAAGCGCACGCTGGCAGAACGCTACGACACCCGCAAGGACATCCGCCACCAGCAGGTCGGCCTGGCCTATGACCAGCGCTTCGGCGACGACCGCCTGCACGTGATGGTCTACGGCGGCAACCGCCAGGTCACCCAGTTCCAGTCGTTCTCGAAAGCGTTCCAGGCGTCGCCGACGCATTCGGGCGGCGTGGTCGACTTCGACCGCGACTTCTACGGCGCCGACATCAACTGGACCCGCGTGCGCGCGCTCGGTGCGGGCAAGCTGACTACCACGCTCGGCATCGACTACGGCAAATCGGATGACGCGCGCCGCGGATTTGAAAATTTCATCGGCAACCAGTTCGGCCTGGTCGGGGCGCCACGGCGCGACGAGCAGGACACGCTGTCCAGCGTCGACCCATACCTGCAGGCCGAATGGGCGGCAGGTCCATGGGTGCTGACCGGCGGCGTGCGCCACACGCGCATGAAGATCGCGGTGAGCGACCGCTACACCAGCAACGGCAACGGCAACGACAGCGGCGGCGTCGACTACCGCCACACCACACCGGTTGCTGGCCTGCTGTACAAAGTGAGCCCGGTACTGAACGTGTACGCCAGCGCCGCGCGCGGTTTCGAAACGCCGACGCTGAACGAATTGTTCTACTCCAGCGCGGGCGCCGGTTTCAACTTCGGCCTGATGCCGGCCCAGAGCACGCACTTTGAGGCTGGCATGAAGGCGATCGTCGGATCGAGCACGCGCATCAACGCGGCGCTGTTCCAGGCGCGCACCACCGACGAACTGGTGGTCGACTCCTCCGCCGGCGGCAGAACCAGCTACAAGAACGCCAGCAAGACGCTGCGCCAGGGCGCCGAACTGTCGCTCGACACCAGCTTTGGCGCTGGCTTCAGCGGCCGGCTGGCGCTGACCGCGCTGCGCGCCGTCTACGACCAGGCGTTCGGCAGTGTGCTGGCCGGCAGCCGCCTGCCAGGCGTGCCGAATGCGAACCTGTTCGCCGAACTGGCGTGGAAGGACGCGCAGGATCGTTTCGGCGCGGCGCTCGACACGGTTGCCAGCAGCAAGGTCTACGCCGAAGATGCCAACAGCGAAATTCCCGCGCCAGGCTACGCGGTCATCAACGCCCGCTTCAACGCCAAACAGCAACTGGGCCAGTGGCGCTTCAAGCAATTCGTGCGGGTGAATAACCTGATGGACCGGAACTACGTCGGTTCGCTGATCATCGGTGACGCCAACAAGCGCTACTACGAAGCGGCGCCCGGCCGCAACTGGATGGTGGGCGTCAGCGCGCAGTACGCATTCTGACGGCAGCTCGACAGCGTCGTTCCCGCGCAAGCGGGAGCCGATACCACCTATGCACAGACGGCGACCCGGCTACCGTTGGTTGCCAGATCAGAAGGTCGCGCGAATCCCGGCCACTATTGCGCGCGGGGCACCTGGCGCAACGAAGCGCGCCGGCGCCGCATCGACCGGCCCATCCTGAGGACGCAGCTGGCGCCCATTCGGAAACAGGTCGGTGGCGACCGCGCCATAGGTTTCGTAGCGGCGGTTGGCGACGTTGTTGATGCGGGCGAACAGCTCCCAGTGCCGGCCAAGCCGGTAGCTGGCGCGCAGGTTCAGCAGCGCGTAGCCGCGGATGCGCCAATCGGCCTTCTTCGTCGCGGCGCCCTCCTCCGGATCGGCGACCAAGCCGTCTTCATTGCCTTGGGTGACCAGGCTCGATATCGCCTGCGCGTCGGCGCCGAACGTCCATACCGATCGCCACTTCCAGTCGAGGCCCAGTTTGAAAGTATGCCGTGGCAGCCCGGCCAGGCGCGTGCCGCGGGTGACGCTGACATTGCGGGCGCCCGCAAAAAGCAGGCCGTCGGCATCGAATACGGCTTGCAGGTAGTTATAGCTGATGCGCGCGTCAAACTGGCCAAACTGGCCGTTAGCGGAAAAGTCGAGTCCCTGGTGGCGCGTACGTTCGAAATTCTTGAAGTAGCCATGCTGGCGGGTGCCGGCGCTGAGGAACAGGATGTCGTTGGTGTTGGCGGTACGGTACAGCGACACCGACAGCGCGGCAGCATCGCTGCGCCAGCGCAGGCCCGCTTCCATCGTGCGCGACACCACCTGTTCGAGGAAGGGATCCGATTGCAGGCCGGCGGGCAGGCGGCATGGCTGGGCCGGATCGGCGCAGCCCAGTTCGATCACGGTCGGCACCCGGTTGCTCTGCGCGATATTGGCGAACACGGTGGCGCCGGCGCCGACTTCCTGGGCGATGCCGATGGCCGGGTTCAGCTTGCGGTAGGTGAAGGCTTCGGCCGGCTGCGGGCCGTTGTCGTTGGTGAGCGTGTTGCCCACGCGCGCGTGGTTGAAGCGCGCCGACACGCTCAGATGCGTACCGGGGCGCACGGTCCAGGTGTCGCTGGCGTACAGTCCTGACGAGCGGGCGGCGCCGACCACCGACGATTCCGGCTCGCGTGGCTCGTCCGCATCGGCCAGCACCGCGCGCTCCGGGCTGAAGGTCGCCTCCTGCGCAAACTGCCCGAAGCTGACGCGATTGCGGTCGAAGGTGGCGCCGGCGCCAAGCTTATGTTCGGCGCGGGCCGCGCTCCAGTGCAGCGCCGCTCCCGCGCTGCGCTGGCGCGTGCTGGTGGTATTGAACACTGCAGTGTGCGCGGGCGGCTCGTCGCAACCGGCTGCAGCCGGGTCCCGACCGCAGGCGGCGACATAGTCGCCAAAGTCGTCGTCGGCGTCACCGTTGACGGTGTCGCGCCGGCCCGAGCGTCCATACGCGGTGGCCGACAGCTGCGCGCCGGCGCCAAGTTGGTGGCGCAGGTTGAAGCTCAGTTGTCGCAACCGGTTGCGCGTCTCGTCGGGAAAGGTATAGGCAGCGCGCCGGTTGTCTTCGTACAGACCGTCGCGCGGGCCGTCATCAGTCCAGCGCACACTTGGCAGCAGGCCGTTGCCGCGCAGCCGGCTGCTGCCAGCCAGCGCGGCGACGCTCCAGTCGGTGGCGCCGCGCACGTGCCCCAGTTTGAAGAACAGGTTGCCGAGGCGGCCGGCGGAATGGTCGCGCCAGCCGGCGTCATCGAACGCGGTCGATGCCAGCAGCGCATGCCAGTGCTGGTCGAGCTTCGCGCCGTACGTCACGTCGAAGCGGCGCTGGCCATGACTGCCGACGCTCAACTCTGCGTCGAAGCCCGGATCGCTGCGGCCCGACTTGGTGGTCAGCGCCAGCGCCCCGCCCAGCGTGTTCAGGCCGTACAGCGGATTCGATCCGGTCGCCAGCAGCACGCTGCCGATCGCCGCTTCCGGCAGCATGTCCCAGTTGACCACATCGCCGAACGGCTCGTTGACGCGTACGCCGTCGAGGTACACCGACAGGCCCTGCGCGGAACCGAGCACCGCCGAAGCGCGAAAACCGCGGAACGTCACGTCGTTCTGAAACGGGCTGCCAGAGATCTCGTTGACGTTCACGCCGCTCAGGTTGCGTGCCATGAACTCGCCCAGGTTGCCAGCCTGCGCCTGGCGGATCGCTTTCGCGCTGGCGCTTTGGACGGGGTACGGCAGAACGTCGCGATCGATGCCGCGGCCAGGCTGCGGCGCCACGCCAACCACCTCGACGCGCAGCATCGACAGTGTCGGATAGTCCTGCGCCGCTGCCTGCTGCGCCACCAGCAAGGCGAGCATGGCGGCGCGCCTCATGGCTTGACTACCTGCACGCCGTATTTGGCGAAGATCGCTTTCAGCTCGCCGTTGGCGGCCATCTCGTTGATCGCCGCCTGCAGGCGTGTGGCGATTTCGACGTCGTCCTTGCGCACCGCCATGCCGACCGCCCAGCCGGAACGCGGCAGGCGCTGGAACGACACGTCGTGCAGCGGGAAGGCGCTGTCACCTTTCATCACCGCTTCGATCTCGGAACGGTTGGCCAGCACCGCATCGAGCTCACCGGCTTTGAGTGCGGCGACAGCGGCAGTGGCGGTGTCGTAAATGCGCACGTTGTCGCGGAACTTGCCGTTGCCTTCGCCCAGCATCACCATCGCCGCGATCGATACCTTCTCGACACCGACGCGCTTGCCGGCCAGCGAATCGAGACCGTCGAACGCGGGCACCGTCTTCGCACTGCGCACCAGCCGCACGGTCTCCACATGGTAGGGCGCGAAAATGCTCACCTTGTGGTTTTCGGCCATCAGGCGATTATCGACCGGCACATGCAGCATGACGTCGGCCGGCCCGTAGCCGAGGTAGTGCCCCTTCCACACCATGTTGCGCAGGTCGTCGCCGAGGTTTTCGCCGGCCGGGAAAGGCAGCAGCTTGAGCTTCAGGCCGAGCCGGGCTGACAGCGCCGCGGCAAGGTCGACGTCGATGCCGGCGCCGTTGTCGGAAAACGGCAGGAACTCGTTGTACACCGCGACCTTGAGGATGCCGGAGTTCTGGATTTTCTGCCAGTCCGCGCGCGCGGCCGAAGGTGCGAGCAGGCCAGCGCAGGTCAGCGCAAGCGCCAACAACGCTGCATGCAAGGTGGCGGTCGAGCGCATCAGTTGGTCTCGCGGCGGGTTTCCAGGTAGGACTTGATGGCCCACATCGCCTCCTGGTTGAACACTCCCTCGAACGGCGGCATGTAGACCGCACCGTTGCGCACTTTGCCGCTGCGGACCGTCGCCAGGTAATAGACGTCCATCTCCTTGAAGCAGGCGGCCTTCCTGGTGTCGTTCTTGAGGCCGACGCAATCGCGGTCGATCATGCGCAGGTCGGGCGCGATACCGCCGGAAATGGCCTCGATGCCGTGGCAGCGCGCGCAGTTCTGGTTGTATGCCGAGGCGCCGATCTTCAATGCCAGCTTGTTGGTCTTGTACGGATTCTCGTCGCGCCACTTGTCGCCTAACACCGGCAGTCCGGTGGTGTCGACACTTTGCGGCGTGACGTTGCCGTGAGCGACGGCGTACAGCGAGGTGAGCGCCGTCGCGGTCAGTGCGACTGCGGCGGCGAGTTTGCGGGGGGAGTGCCACATGGTTTGTCTCCTGCTGATTCTGGTGGTTGATAATCAGGTAAGAGCAATTGCCATGCCAAGCGTCTCGCCCTGTGCAGGCAGTGACGCTGTTCCAATCTGGGACAGCTGTTACATCGTATCGTGAAACAGCGGCGAACCGGGGTACAGCTGTTCGAGCGTACGGGCGGCGACGCCGGTCACGACTTCTTCCAGCTGCGCCTTCGCCTTGTCGGCATCGGCCTCGGCGCGCACTTCCTGCCAGATGCTGCCGAGCGCGTCGGCATGGATCGCCAGCGCGCGCTCGACCTCGTCCTGCCAGAACGCCGGCGCCTCGCTGTCGACGAAGTTGCCGCGGCCGCGGCCGAAGTGGGCCACGGCCAGGTAGCGCAAGATGCTGGCCACTAACAGCGACCTGAGGAATTCGTCAGCGAACTGCACCGTTGGATGGTTGCGGTCGGTGCTGGCGTTGAAGCCCCAGGCGGCGCCGGCAAAGGTCAGCGCGCCGATGACGCCGCCGAGCAAGGCGCCGCCGCCCAGCGTCAGGCCGCCGGCCATGACGTCGGCCGACAAACCGGTCGCCGCGCCCGACAGCATCGCGCCGATCAGGCCGGCCTGCGCCTTGTCGACCGGCGCCCGGATGGCGAAATTCTGCCGCACGCGCGCGTTGATCTTGCCCGCCTCGCTCGGGTCGAGCTTGTGCAGTGCCAGCAAGCGCCCGGTGGCGGCGCCGATCCGGCTGTTAAGGCGCTCGAGCAAGGCGGCCATCGCCTTCTCCTGCCCCAGGTCGCCGGCCTTGCGCAATTTCACCGCGTTCATGGCCGAGCGCAGCATCGACGTCGGTACGTCGGCCACCGGTTCACTGTCGCGCGCCGCCGCCAGCAGTTGCTGCGCGGTGATGTCCATCGCACGGTGGAAGCGGTCGGTATTGTTCGCTTCCCAGGTGGCGAACAGGCGCGCGTAGCCCTGCTGGCTGGCAGGGTCGAGCAGCTTGCCGACCGCTTCGTAGAAGACGCGCTCATGCACCCAGCAGCGGGCGAAGGCGTCGAGCGCCAGTACGTCGCGCACGATCGGATATTGCGCCAGGTGCTGCTTCCACAGCGCCTGCTCGGCGAGCTCGTCGGCAGCGGGACGGGGCGGGCCCATCTGGTTGAGCAAGACCACCACCGGTTTGTCGAGCCATTCGAGAATTTTCATCTCGGCCGGCAGGTAGCCGGCGTCGCGCGGGTGCTCGGCTGAATTGACCAGGTAAAGCACCACGTCGGCGGCATCCTTGGCGGTGCGCAGCGCGTTCTGGCTGAGCCAGAACGTTCGGTCGCGATAGCGGTCGAACACTTCACGCAGGAACCAGCCGATCGGATTGCCGGCGATGGCCAGGCGGCGCAGCAGCCGCACGGAATCACCGAAGCCGGGCGTGTCCCACAGCTGCAGCGAATCGCCTTCCGGCGTGGCCAGCAAGGTGTGCGATTCGGCAAACACGGTGACGTGGGCGGCGTCGCGCACTTCGCCGACGTCCATGCCGACCAGAGTGCGCGCCAGCGTGGTCTTGCCGTTGTTGGTATGCGATATCAGCGCGAACTGGATATGCACCGGGGTGGTCGTCATGCGGCCCCCTGTTCAAGCGGACGCGCCTGCGGATCGAGCAGGTTGACAACGCTGGCCTTGACCTGATGGTGGCCGCAGAATTGCTGCCACAAGGTGATGCGCTCGTCGATGCGTCGCCTGGCTTCAAGCTGCGTGCCCATCCGTTCGACCAGCGACGATTCGTCGAGCAGCACCGCAACGCCGCGCGGCGAGGCGCGCGCCAGGTGTTCGAGGAAGGCGCCGTGGTTTTCCTTTTCCGGCGTGGCGGCCAGGTTGAACAGCACCGCCGTCATGCTGACGCCGGGGTCGTCGAGGCGGGTGTCGCCGAGGGCGTCCTGCGGCTCGTCGCCGTAGCCGCTCGAGGGGCGCAGCATCAGGCGCGCCTGTTCGCCGAGCAGCATCGTGGCGACCGCAGCGAGGCCCTTGTCGCGCGTTTCGTCGAGCGTGAAACTGTACGGCAGCACGCGCAGCACGCCAGGCACGCCGCCGATCTTGCCGCTCAGCTTACGGAAATATGGCTGCTCGAGGTCGAGCGGAAAGTTGGCCGCCATGCTGCGCGCGCGCCAGTGCGCAACGGCGGCCAGCACCAGGCGCGGCACGATCACCAGCAACGCGATGGTGGCCACGTACAGCAGCACCCATTGCTTGCCGCCAATGGCCGACGGCGCTTGCGTAAAGCGCAGCGCTTCAATGTCGGCCACCGTAAAACCTTGTAGGCCGAACAGCCACACGGCCGGCGCGAACAGCACCGACAATATCTGGTGCACTTGCGCGGCGTCGAGGAAGGTACTTTCCCAGCCGGCGCGATACTGCGTCAACAGGCCGCGCGCGAGCAGCGACAGCACCGCGCCCAGGGCAAACATGGCGGCCGCCAGGTGCATCGTGCGGGCCAGGCGCGCATGGGTCAACTTGCCGCTGAGGCGGGCCCACTCGGCCATGAAGTCGGTCAGCGCGGCCGACAACACAGACGGCATCTTGCGCGGTGGCGCCGCGGCGCCGGCGCTGAGGCGGCGCAGCATGCCTTCGCTGGCCCAGCCGGTCTTGTGGCCGGGCACGAACAGCCAGGCGAGCAGGATCAGGTAGACCAGCAGGTTCCAGGCGATGATTGCCAGCAATGGCGCCGACAGCAGATCGACGCGGTGCGGATCGCCAATGCGATCGACGCCGGCGCCGATCAGCAGCGCAATGACCGCCAGGCCGAACGTGACGCCGCTCCAGCCGGCGCTGCGCTGGCGAAAAGCGGCGAACGCGGGCGTGCGTTCGGCCAGGCGCTTGAGGATCTGCTCGGAGCGCTGTTGCAGAAAATGGTCGGCCGTGACCGCCGACTTGCTGTCGGAGGCTTGCCACTCGGCCAGTTCCTTCGCGCTGCGGCTGGCATACATGCGATCGTCGTCGCTGAGGATCTCGTGCTTGCGATCCGTCGTTTCGATCGCGCGCACCAGCACCACGTCTTTCGCTACCTGTTCGTTCATGCCCATCCCGCTTTTATAAATTGACAATATTGAAGTGCCAATTGTGCCGTACTTTGGCCGCGCACGGTTAAGCCATGGCGCGCGCCTTATAATGGCCGGATTTCCCAGGCCAAAGGAGTCCGATGCATCCGTTGTTGCGCGACCCGCGCCAGCGCTCGATGGCGGTGCTCGGCACGCTTGCCGTGCTCGCCGCTTGCAGCCTCGGCCTGTCGGGCATGACCGGTTCGGTTGCGGTGCCGCTGGCGGACATGCCGGCCGCGCTTGGTGAACTGATGCATGGCAAGGCCGACACGATGGCCGCCACCTTGCTCGAACTGCGCCTGTCGCGCGCGCTGGTCGCGTTCGTCACTGGCGCCGCACTGTCGCTGGCCGGCGTCTTGATGCAGGCGCTGCTGCGCAATCCGCTGGCCGATCCGTATGTACTGGGCATCTCGGCCGGCGCCTCGGTCGGCGCGCTGCTCGCGCTGTTGTCGATGGGCGCGCTGTGGATGGTCGATGCGTCGGCTTTCGCCGGCGCGGTGGCCGTGTCGATGATGCTATACCTGCTGGCGCGGCGCGACCTGGCCGGCGGCGCGGCCGCGGGCGGCGGCGCCTCGCTGCTGCTACTGACCGGCGTGATCCTGTCGTCGGCCTGCATGGCGATGGTGACATTGATGCTGTCGATCGCGCCGGAAAGCCGGCTGCGCGGCATGGTGTTCTGGATGATTGGCGACCTCGGCGGCGCGCCGATGCGGCTGCTGCCGTGGCTGGTGCTGACCGCGGCGCTGGTGTTTGCCATGCGCAGCGCGCGCTCGCTCAATGTGCTGGCCTTGCATGCGGAAGCGGCGGCGACGCTCGGCGTGCCGGTCGGTGCGCTGCGCAAGGGCCTGTTCTTCTGCTCGGGCGTGCTCACCGCCAGCGCGGTCACCAGCGCCGGCAGCATCGGCTTCGTCGGCCTGATCGTGCCGCACGCCTGCCGTTTCGCCTTCGGTCCCGATCACCGGCTGCTGGTGCCGGTGGCAACTTTGGCCGGCGGCACCTTCCTGGTGCTGGCCGACGTCGTCGCGCGCACCGCGCTGGCGCCGCAACAGTTGCCGGTGGGCGTGGTCACCGCGCTGATCGGCGCGCCATTCTTCCTGTATCAATTGCACCAGCTGCGCCGGCCATGATCAGCACGCACGGATTGCGCCTGCAGGTCCTCTCCCGGGTCCTCGTCGACCAGCTCGACTGGCGGGTTGCCGCCGGCGAATGCTGGTGCGTGATCGGGCGCAACGGCGCCGGCAAGAGCACCTTGCTGCGCACGCTGGCCGGGCTGCGCCAGCCGGACGGCGGCACCGTTGCCATCGACGGCCGGCCGCTGGCCGACTGGCCGCTGGAGGCGCTGGCGCGCCAGCGCGCTTACCTGCCGCAAACGCGCAGCGATGCGTTTTCGTACTGCGTGCTCGAAACGGTGCTGGCCGCGCGTCATCCGTATCACGCGCAGCGCTATTGGGAAAACAGCGACGACCACGCGATCGCGCTGGCCGCGCTGGCGTCGATGGAAGTGGCCCAGCTGGCGCAGCGCGACGTGCGCAGCCTGTCCGGCGGCGAGCGCCAGCGCGTGGCGATCGCGGCGATGCTGGCGCAGGATACGCCGCTGCTGCTGCTCGACGAGCCGGCCAACGCGCTCGACCTGGCGCACCAGGTCAGCATGATGCGCCTGATCGCCGGGCTGTGCCGCGAGCAGGGCAAGACCGCCGTCACGATCGGCCACGACCTGAACCTGGCGCAGCAAGCATGCAGCCATGCATTGCTGCTGATGGGCGATGGCTCGTGGGAAGCCGGTCCGATTCGCGACGTGATGACGGCGCCGGCGCTGTCGCGCTATCTCGGTCACCCGATCGAAATCGTCGCCCATGGCGGGCGGCGCATCTTTGTGCCAGTGCAGCCAGACGCCTAGGCATATGCATGTCGGTGTAACAAGATGATTTTTGTATCAATATACTGAGTAATGGCGGTACTATCCGCTGTCGAAATGTTCAGGATCTCACCATGTTGCCCAGATTGCTCTCCACCGTATGCCTCGTCGTGCTCGCCGCGCCTGCCTGGTCGCAAAGCGAACCGGTTGCTGAACCGGAAAAAATTGTTGTGGTCGGGCAGCGCCCCGGCCCGGGCTTGTGGAAAGTGTCGAAAGACGATCGCGTGCTGTGGATTTTCGGCACCTATTCGCCATTGCCGACGAAGATGGAATGGCGCTCGCGACAGGTAGAAAGCGTGCTGTCCCACTCGCAAGAACTGCTCGGCCTGCCGAGCGCGGGCGTGTCGGTCGGATGGTCCGACAGCCTGAACCTGCTTACCGCCTTGCCGTTCGTGATTGGCGTCAAGAAGAACGCCGATGGCGCCAGCCTGCAGCAAGTGGTGCCGGCCGATGTGTACGCGCGCTGGACGCCGTTGAAAGAGCGCTATATCGGCGCCGATTCCGGCGTCGAGTCGGAGCGACCGATTTTCGCGGCGCAGGAATTGTTCAGCAAGGCGCTGAAGCAGTCGGGACTGGGGTCCGACCGGGATGTCATCAACAATATCCAGAAGATGGCGAAGGACAAGGGCGTGAAATATACGCCGGTCAGCGTGTCGGTGCGGCTGGACAATCCGCGCGGCGCGGTGCGTGACTTCAAGAAGACAACGCTCGACGATCTCGATTGTTTTTCCAAAACCATCGACCGCCTCGAGGTGGACGTCGACGCCATGCGCGTGCGCGCCAATGCCTGGGCCATCGGTGACATCGACACGATGCGCACACTGACTTATCCCGACCAGGAACAAGCGTGCACCGCCGCATTCACCAACAGCAGCTGGGTAAAGTCGCTGAAGGGCGCGGAATCGCTCGACCAGCGCCGGCGCGAGTTGTGGCTGGCCGCCGCCGAAAAATCGCTGGCCACCAACAAGTCCACCCTGGCCTTGCTGCCGGTGTCGCAGATCATGAACCCGAGCGGGCTGGTGGCGGCGCTGCAGGCCAAAGGATATCTGGTTGAACAGCCGGAGTGAAGCGGCCCGTTCAGTCCGCTCGTCAACGCCGGGCGATCAGGTCTTGCGCGCGCGCAGCAGCGACAGGATAACGAAGGCAAACAAGGCGCTGACGACGGCGGTGCCTTCCCTGCCCATGCCCGCCGCGATGCCGACCGCGGCGGTCAGCCAGATGCTCGCCGCAGTTGTCAGGCCGATGATCTGGTTTTCATCGGTCAACTTCAGGATGGCGCCGGCGCCAAGAAAGCCGATGCCGGCCGTGATGCCCTGCAGCACGCGCGACAGGTCTTCCATATTCATGCCCGCCTGCAAAGGTATCAGCACGAACAGGGCCGATCCGAGCGACACCAGCATGTGCGTACGCAGACCGGCCGAGGCGCCAACCGATTCGCGTTCGTAACCGAGCAGACCGCCAAGCGCGACCGCCACCATCAGGCGCACGCACAGGCGCGTGATGTCCTCTGCATCGCCTAGATCAGAAAATTCTTGCTGAATGGTTAACCAACTTCGTTGCCACCACACGGTTCGCTCCTTCGACTTGCGGACATTAGTAATAACAGTTTTACTGTTTCCCTGGCGCACGCTGTGGATCCGGAAGCGGGGACGTTTGACGGTTCTCTGCTTAACGGGCACCGATGATGTCGGCGATCGCCTTGGCGACTACTTCCGGATTGGCACTATGCATTTGATGGTCGGAATCGACAATCACTTTTTTCGCATTCGGGTATAGGCCGCGGACGAATGCGACGGTCGCCGGGTCGCGATTGAAGGCGCCGAAGTCGACCGGGATTGCAGTTGCCGACTTCGGCACGTTGATCAACTTGATCATTGGCATATGATCAATGCCCGGCAGTGCCGCGACGATTTCGCCGGTGTCGTAAATGCCATCGATCTCACGACCGACTGTGCCGGAAAAGAACAGCTGCTTGCCGATGCGCGTGGTCAGCGGCAGCGACTCCGGCTTCTTCATCATCTTCGGCATCAGCGAATCGACCAGGACGATGCCCTGCACTTCGTTCGGATAACGGCGTGCGAACAGCTGCATGTACAGGCCGCCAAGTGAATGGCCGACCAGCACGTAGGGTGGCGCGAGGCCCTTTTGCCTCAATACCTGGCGCAGCTGCTCGACAATGGTCGCACCGTCGCGCGGCGCATCGGTGACGTCGCTTTGCACATAGCCGGGCCGGTTGTAGGCGAATACCGTCGCATTCGGACTGACCGCGTCGAGCACCTTATCCCACTTCTCCAGCGTGCCGCGCAAGCCGCTCTCGAAGACGACGACGACTTTCGAAGCCGGATGTCTGATCGTCACCGATTCGACCTTGCGACCGTCAATCGTGTCGATGCTGGCCTTTTCGGCGGCCGCGAATGCGGGGGTGGCGCAGCCGAGGCATGCTGCAAGTGCGAGCGCGATGTTCGTTCTTGATGAGAGGGACATGGTTTCAGACGATAGTGGAAAAGCCTATCGTCACAGAAAAACAATGCCGCGCAACTTAGGATGCGATGAACTGTAATAACGTCGCTGCAGTTTGCAAAATAGAAGGATGAGCCGCTCCGCGATTCAGCTTTCAGACAGCGCCCGCGCAGGATTGCCGACGACGGTGACACCTTCCGGCACATCGCGCGTGACGACACTGCCCGCCCCTACCAGTGCGTTGTCGCCAATCCTCACCCCCGGCAGAATCAGCGCGCCGCCGCCAATCCAGACATTCCGGCCGATCGATATGGGACGGCCAAATTCGGCTCCCTGCGCTCGCTCGACCGGATTGCGCGGATGATCGGCCGTCAGGATCTGCACTCCCGGGCCGATTTGCGCAAAGTCGCCAATCAGAACCTGCGCCACGTCGAGAATGACGCAGTTGAAATTGATGAAAACGCCGCGTCCCACTGTAATGTTGAACCCGTAATCAACATGGAATGGCGGGCGGATGATGGCGCCTTCGCCCACCGCCGCCAGGCGCGCCAGCAACAAGGCACGCGCGTACTCGGCAGGCACTTCCTGGCGGTCGTTGTACTGGTCCATCCACGCGCGCGCCGCGGACTGGTCTGCCTGCAGCTCTGGATCAGTGGCGCGATACAACTCGCCGGCCAACATTTTTTGTTTCTCGGTCAACGTCATAGCGCCCATCATACCGCGCAAGACTTCACTTGGAGATTCGCCTGGAACGTACTGAACGCCGTCGTAACGTTTTTCTTCGGACGAAAAAAAACAGCGTGGCTCGTGGCGGCCTTGGCCGTCGCGGGCGCACGCGTCGCTTTTCTCCAGACGAAAAAAAACCCAGCATCTCTGCTGGGTTTTTTCTTTATAACTAGCCTGACGATAACCTACTTTCACACTGGTTGCAGCACTATCATCGGCGTAATATCGTTTCACGGTCCTGTTCGGGATGGGAAGGGGTGGTACCGATTTACTATGGTCATCAGGCATAA
>NZ_PDOC01000037.1 GCF_002760655.1 Massilia eurypsychrophila
TTATGCCTGATGACCATAGTAAATCGGTACCACCCCTTCCCATCCCGAACAGGACCGTGAAACGATATTACGCCGATGATAGTGCTGCAACCAGTGTGAAAGTAGGTTATCGTCAGGCTAGTTATAAAGAAAAAACCCAGCAGAGATGCTGGGTTTTTTTTCGTCTGGAGGTTTGTATCGAGTCCAGCCCAACTAGTGCTACAGTATTAAGAGTCCTCCAAGCGAATTCCCCGACCAATGGACTATCAGCAACTCCTTACTCAGCGCCGCACGCATCCGGCCTGGCGCTTGCTTGCAGCCGATCACGCGCCGATGATCGCCAGCTTTCTGCATGCCAGCTTTATTGTGCCGAATGTGCGCACGATCTCGCGCCAGCAACTGGCGTCGCAGCTCGACGACCACTTGTACCACTTGCACGATGATGCCGGCGAGACGCTGTTCCCCAAAGCGGCGACGGCCTATCTTGACGACTGGGCTTCCGACGAGCGCGGCTGGCTGCGCAAATATTATCTGGCTGGCCAGGATGAAGCGCATTACGACCTGGCCTCGTCGACCGAGCAGGCGATCGACTGGCTGCGCGGCCTTGGCCAGCGCGCGTTCATCGGCACCGAGTCGCGCCTGATGACGGTGTTCGACCTGCTGCAACAGATCGTCGACGGCACCGAACTCGATCCGCGCGCGCGCATCGCCGAACTGAGACGGCGCAGGGCCGAAATCGACATCGAGATCGCGCAGGTCGGTGCCGGCAAACTGGACTTGATGGATCCCACTCAAGTGCGCGAGCGCTTCCTGCAGATGGCCGCCACGGCGCGCGAGCTGCTGTCCGATTTTCGCGCCGTCGACCACAACTTCCGCACGCTTGATCGCCAGGTGCGCGAACAGATCGCGACCTGGGACGGCAGCAAGGGCGCGCTGCTGCAGGAGATCTTCGGACAGCGCGATCTGATCTCCGAGACCGACGAGGGCAAAAGCTTCCGCGCGTTCTGGGATCTGTTGATGTCGCCGTCGCGCCAGGACGAACTGTCCGACCTGCTCGACGCCGTGCTCAAACTGGGACCGGTACGCGAGCTTGAACCGGACGGCCGCCTGCAGCGCATCCACTACGACTGGCTCGAAGCGGGCGAAGTCACCCAGCGCACGGTCGCGCGGCTTTCCGAACAAGTGCGCCGCTATCTCGACGACCAGGCCTGGCTCGAGAACCGCCGCATCATGCAGCTGATGCGCGACATCGAGCAGAAGGCGCTGGCCCTGCGCGGACAGATCGATGAGCGCGCCGCCTTCATGGAGCTCGACGAGCCGTCGCCGGCGGTGTCGCTGGCGATGGACCGCACCTTGTACACGCCGCCGTTCAAGCCAAAGATCACCCAGCAGATTCTCGGCGACGAGGGCGAGGCGATCAGTGCGGACGCGTTGTTCGAGCAGGTCTACGTCGACCAGTTGCGGCTGATGTCCAACGTACGGCGCGCGCTGCAGACGCGCAAGCAGGTTTCGCTCGCCGCGCTGGCCGCCGATTACCCGATCGAGCAGGGCCTGGCCGAACTGGCCACTTACCTGAAGCTGGCCACCCAGGACCTGCACGCCGCGATCGACGACGACAAAACCGAAGTGGTGGGGTGGACCGACGAGCGCGGACGCCGTCGCCAGGCCACCCTGCCACTGATCATCTATACCGCATGACTACCGAATCGACAATGAGCGACCATAACCGCCTGGGCCAATTGCTGGTCATCCTGTTCCAGGGTGTGCTGTACCGCGACGGCGACGCCGCGCTGTGGCAGCCGCTGATCGACTTGCAGGGACGGGTGCGCGACTACTGCGCCACCGTCGGCCTCGAACTGATCCTCGACGAGGCGGAAGGCTACGCCTACCTGCGCCACCGCGCGATCGCGCCGGGCGAACCGGAGCTGCCGCGCCTGATCCAGCGGCGCCAGCTCAGCTATCCGGTCAGCCTGATCCTTGTCCTGCTGCGCAAGAAGCTGGCCGAGTTCGACGCCGCCGGCGGCGATACCCGGCTGGTCATCGGGCGCGACCAGATCGCCGAGCAGGTGCGCCTGTTCCTTCCCGAGACCGGCAACGAGGCGCGCCTGCTCGACCGCATGGACACCCACCTGAACAAGGTCATCGAACTGGGCTTCCTGCATCGCTTGCGCGGCCAGGAACATCAGTTCGAAGTGCGCCGCATCCTGAAAGCCTTCGTCGACGCCCAGTGGCTCAGCGCGTTCGAACAGCGCCTGGCGCAGTACGGCGCGCACGCCGTCGCCGGCGAGGAGGGCGCATGAACGATTCGCCGCCGCTGGACCGGCAGGCGCCGTCGCCCGAAGTCGCCGATGCGGCTGAACGCGCCGGTTTTCGCCTGCATCACTTCGAGGTGTTCAACTGGGGCACCTTCCACGAGCGCGTGTGGCGCCTGCATCCCGGCGGCGACAGCATCCTGCTGACCGGCGACATCGGTTCCGGCAAGTCGACGCTGGTCGATGCGATCACAACCTTGCTGGTGCCCGCCCAGAAGATCTCGTACAACAAGGCGGCCGGCGCCGATGCGCGCGAACGCAGCCTGCGCACTTATGTGATGGGTCACTACAAGTCCGAGCGCGGCGACAGCGGCATGGCTGCGCGCGCGGTCGCGCTGCGGGACCACAACAGCTACTCGGTGCTCCTTGGCGTCTTCCACAACGAGGGCTTCGACCAGACCGTCACGCTGGCCCAGGTGTTCTGGCTCAAGGATGCGCGCGGCCAGTCGGAGCGCTTCTACGTGGTGGCCGACAGCCTGCTGTCGATCGCCGAGCATTTCGCCGGCTTCGGCAGCGACATCGGCCAGCTGCGCAAACGACTGCGCGCGATGCCGGGCGTGATCCTGCATGACACGTTCCCGCCGTACGGTGCCGACTTCCGCCGCCGTTTTGGCATCGCCGGCGAACAGGCGATGGACCTGTTCCACCAGACCGTGTCGATGAAGTCGGTCGGTAACCTGACCGACTTCGTACGCGATCACATGCTCGAGGCCTTCCCGGTCGAAACGCGCATCGCGGCGCTGATCGCCCACTTCGATGACCTGAACCGCGCGCACGAAGCGGTCCTCAAGGCCAAGCTGCAGATCGACCAGCTGACGCCGCTGTCGGACGATTGCGACCGCCACCAGCTGCTGCAGCAGCAGGTCGAGCAGCTGCGCGGCTGCCGCGACATGCTGCGCACCTGGTTTGCCCACCTGAAGGGCGAACTGTTCGAAAAGCGCGTCGATCTGCTGCAGGCCGAACTCGACCACCTTGCCAACCGCCTCGTACGGCTGCAGCAGGAGCGCCGCGGCCAGGCGCAGCGGCGCGACGAAATCACGCACGCGATTGCGGCCAATGGCGGCAACCGGATCGAGCAGATCAAGGCCGACATCGTGCGCCTGCAGGACGTGAAGGATGAGCGCGCACGTCAGCGATGCGGGCCTGTTCGCCACCAGCCGCCGCTCGATCGAGGCCGGCCAGGCCAGCTGCATCGCCCAGCGCGACGACTTCCAGAACCGCCTGACCGAAGCGGGCGTCAGCCTGCGTGAACTCGGCCGGCAGTACGGCGAGCTGACGGCCGAACTCGAGTCTCTGCGCCGGCGCCGCTCGAATATCCCGAGCCAGATGCTGGTCCTGCGCGACACGCTGTGCGGCGCGCTGCGCATCGCACAGGACAGCCTGCCGTTCATCGGCGAATTGATCCAGATGCGCGACGACGAGCGGGTCTGGGAAGGAGCGACCGAGCGCCTGCTGCACAATTTCGGCCTGGCGCTGCTGGTGCCGGAGATGCATTATGCCGACGTCGCCGCGTGGGTCGACAGCACCAGCCTGGGCAACCGGCTGGTGTACTACCGCGTACGTGCCGGCGTGGTCGCCGACCAGCGCGCCCTGGCGCCGAACGCGCTGGCCCGCAAGCTCTCGATCAAGCCGGAGTCGCCGTTCTACGCATGGATCGACGCCGAGATGGGGCGCCGCTTCGACCACGCCTGCTGCGACACGCTCGACCAGTTCCGCCGCGAGAAACGCGCGGTCACCCGCAACGGCCAGATCAAGGCCGCCGGCGAACGCCACGAGAAGGACGACCGCCACCGGCTCGACGACCGCTCGCGCTACGTGCTCGGATGGTCGAACCAGGCCAAGATCGCGGCGCTCGCAAAGCAGGAGCGCGACCTGACCACGCGGGTGCAGGCGATCCGCACCACGATCCAGTTCCTGAAAAATGAAGTCAACGGCCAGAACCAGGTACTCGGCCACTGGCAGCAGCTGGCGATGTTCGACGATTTCAATGCAGTCGACTGGATGCCGCTGGTGAGCGAGATCGACACGCTCGAGCGCGAGCAGCAGGCGCTGGCCGCCTCGTCCGATATGCTGCGCACCCTGCAGCTGCAGTTCGCCGAATTGTCGGCCGCGCAGGAGAAGACGGAAGAACAGTGGAGCGCCGTCAAGACCAGCCACGCCAAAACCGGCGAAAAGCTCGAGCAGGCCACCCTCGGCCTGGCCGACTGCGCCACGCTGCAGCAGGCGACGCCGGAAGACGCGCGCGCCTGGTATTTTCCGCGGCTCGAGTCGTTGCGCGAGCAGGCGCTGGGCCAGCACACGCTGACGGTGGAATCGTGCGACAACCGCGAAAAGGACTTCCGCGATTTCCTGCAAACGCACATCGACACCGAAGACAAGAAGATCGCACGCCTGCGCGACGCCATCATTGGCGCCATGCAGAACTACACGCGGGCGTGGCCGCTCGATTCGCGCGAGGTCGACGTCAGCATCGACGCCGCCGGTGAATTCAAGAAGATGCTGGCAGCGCTCGAGTCGGACGACTTGCCGCGCTTTGCGGTGCGCTTCAAGGAGCTGCTCAACGAGAACACGATCCGCGAGATCGCCGGCTTCCAGTCGCAGCTCAAGCGCGAACGCGAAACCATCCGCGAGCGCATCGTCACCATTAATGGCTCGCTGCACCAGATCGACTACAACCCGAACCGCTACATCGCGCTCGAAGCAGAAACCAATATCGATGCCGACCTGCGCGACTTCCAGCAGGACCTGCGCAGCTGCACCGAAGGCGCGCTGACCGGATCGGCCGACGAGGAATACTCGGAAGCGAAATTCCTGCAGGTGAAGCGCATCATCGAGCGCTTCCGCGGCCGCGAGGGCAGTGCCGAGATGGACCGGCGCTGGACGCGCAAGGTCACCGACGTGCGCAACTGGTTCGTGTTTTCCGCCTCCGAGCGCTGGCGCGAAGACGACCGCGAACATGAGCACTACACCGACGCCGGCGGCAAGTCCGGCGGCCAGAAGGAAAAGCTGGCCTACACCGTGCTGGCGGCCAGCCTGGCGTACCAGTTCGGGCTCGAATGGGGCGTGACCCGGTCGCGGTCATTCCGCTTCGTTGTGATCGACGAGGCGTTCGGCCGCGGCTCGGACGATTCGGCGCGCTACGGGCTGGAACTATTCAAGCGCATGAACCTGCAGCTGCTGATCGTCACCCCGCTGCAGAAGATCCACATCGTCGAGCCGTATGTGGCGGGCCTCGGATTCGTCCACAGCGAGGAGGGGCGGCTGTCGAAGCTGCGCTACCTGAGCATCGACGAATACCACGCCGAACGCGCTGCGCGGGTAGCATGAACGCGCCGCCATCCTGGTCGACACCTGGCGTTATCCGCGCCCAGCTGCAACGGCTCTGGGATGACGGCCGCATGCTGTGCGCGCACCTCGGCGGCGCAGCGCTGTTCCCGCTCGAGCTGCGGCTGCGCCAGCCGGGCGTCGCTGAACTTGGCGAGCGGTTCGACGCGGTGCGCGAATGGATCAAGGCGCTCGAAGCGGGCAGCAAGGCGGCCGGCGGACACGGTTACGATATTGTCTGGCGCGAGATCAATCACCGCCAGCTTGGCCGCAACCGGATCCCCGACCGGGTCGTCGTCGCGACCGAAGCCGATGCGGTGCGGCTGCTCGGCCGCGGCGGCGACGTTCGCCGCTTCGACCAGCTGGCAGCGCTGACCACCAGCGCCTTTCCGCAGCTGCAGCCCTGGCTGGGCCGGCGCGCGCTGGCAGTGCTGGAACACGCCACGGCGTGGGAGCGCATTCTCGCCATCCTGCAGTGGTTCGTCGCGCATCCGCGTCCGCAGCTGTATCTGCGCCAGCTCGACATCGCCGGCGTCGACAGCAAATTTATCGAAGCGCGCAAGGCCTTGCTGATCGAGCTGCTCGACCAGGTGATGCCGGCCGACGCCGTCGATGCAAGCGCCGGCGGCGCGCGCCAGTTCGAGGCGCGCTATGGCCTGCTGGGCAAACCGGCGCTGGTGCGTTTTCGTATCCTCGATCCTGCGCGATTCATCCATGGCATGTCCGACCTGAGCATACCGGTGGCGCAGTTCGCGGCGCTCGACCTCGACGTCGAGCGTGTCTTCATCACCGAAAATGAAATCAACGGACTCGCCTTCCCCGACGTGCGATCGGCAATGGTGATTTTCGGCGGCGGCTATGGTGTCGACCGGCTTGGCCAGATCGACTGGCTGCGCCGGCGCGACATCGCTTACTGGGGCGACATCGACACCCACGGCTTCGCGATCCTCGACCGTCTGCGCGCCAGCCTGCCGCACGCGCGTTCGGTGCTAATGGATGCGGACACGCTGCACGCGCATCGAACGCTGTGGGGCGCAGAAGACAAGGACAAGCGCTTCGTCGGCGAAGCGTCCCGTCTCGACGCCGCCGAGCGCACGCTCTTCGATGCGCTGCGCGACGATGTACTCGGAGAGCGTATCCGCATGGAGCAGGAGCGCCTTGGCTACAGGTGGGTGAGCGACGCCATCAACAGTATCACAGAGCACTAAAGCGATTTCATATCGCAACGATTGTCGAATCCCGGCGTGAATTACGAATCGCATTCGTCGTTGGATGGAACTCTATCATTTCGGTGCATGACGCCGGTGTGAGAAAGGCTCTCGTTGCTGGCGCCGAGCGCGCGTAATGCGTGTAGCAAGGGCTGGGCAGCGTCGGCGATCCGGTCGATGCTGGCCTCGCGCAGTGCCCCGCTATCGACGCTTGCTGTCGAATTGAGTCCCGCCCAGCGCAGCAGTGCATCGCACGCCGCAGGCGTATCGAACAGGCCATGCAGGTAGGTTCCTAAAATCTGTCCGTCCGCCGAGCGCGCACCTTCCGCGCGCCCTTCGATAGTGAACGCCGGCAGTGCGAACGCGGCTCCGCGCGAGGTCCCCATATGAATTTCATATGCGCTCACGGGGGCCTCGCTGGCATCGAAAGCGCAGTGGCCATGCACCAGCTTCAAGTACTTTTCGGTGCCCATGTCGGTGACCATGTCGAGCAATCCCAGCGCGTGCGAGGCGCCGGCGCTGCCTTCCACTCCAAGCGGGTCGATCACGCTGGTTCCCAACATTTGGAAACCGCCGCAGATGCCGATCACCTTGCCGCCGTAACGCAAGTGACGCGCGATGCGCTCGGGCCAACCTTGGGCGCGCAGCCATGCCAGGTCAGCGCGCGTATGCTTGCTGCCGGGGAGGATGATCAGGTCCGCATCGGGGATCGCTTCACCCTCGCGCACGAAGCGCAGGTCGATGTCGGGATGAGCGCGCAAGGCGTCGAAATCGGTGTGATTGCTCATGCGTGGCAAGCAGGGGACGATAACCCGAAAGGCGCCCTGTGTGGCCTGCACTGCTTGCACCGCATCCTCGGCGTCGAGGAACAAGCCGTGCAGGTAAGGCAGCACCGCCAGCACCGGTTTGCCGGTTTGCGCCTCGAGCCAGTCGAGGCCCGGTTCAAGCAGCGTGATATCGCCGCGGAAGCGGTTGATGACAAAGCCGATCGTGCGCGCCCGTTCGCTCTCGGACAAGCACGCCAGCGTGCCGACGATGTGGGCGAACACACCGCCGCGGTCGATGTCGGCCACCAGCACCACCGGGCAGTCGACCGCTTCGGCGAAACCCATATTGGCGATGTCGCGCTCGCGCAGATTGATTTCGGCCGGACTGCCGGCGCCTTCGACGACGATGCACTCATACTGCGCGCACAGGCGCGTGTGCGATTCGAGCACCGCCTGCATCGCGATCGGCTTGTACTGGTGGTAGTCGCGCGCGTTCATGTCGGTGCGCACTTTGCCGTGGATGATCACCTGGGCGCCGGTGTCGCTGGAAGGCTTGAGCAGCACCGGGTTCATGTCGGTGCTCGGCGCCACGCCGGCGGCAATCGCTTGCAGAGCCTGGGCGCGCCCGATCTCGCCGCCGTCGGCCGTTACCGCGCTGTTGAGCGCCATGTTCTGCGGCTTGAACGGCGCCACCAGCACGCCTTCGCGCTTGAGCAGGCGGCACAGGGCCGCCACCACTGTACTCTTGCCGGCGTCCGAAGTGGTGCCTTGTACCATCAGGGTCTGGTAGGGCAGGACCATGTCAGTGGCCGCGGCGCTGACGCGCCAGTTCGAGTTTTTCGCACAAGGCCGCGGTTCCCGCGACCATCCGCGGACCGGCGCGGTTGAGCAGTTCGCCATTGAGCGTAAACAGATTGTCGCGTTTGACCGCTTGCATGCCGGCGTACGGGCGCCATAGATTGACGCCGCCGTAGTTCTTTTCGCTGGTGCCGAAGATCGCTTCGGGATCGGCCTGCAGCACCGCTTCGATGCTGACCACTGGGGCCGTGATCGCCAGATCGCCAAAGATGTTGACGCCGCCGCACAGGCGCATGGCGTCACTGACGATCGAGCCATTGCTCAAGGTGTAGAGCGGCTTGTCCCACACCTGGTAGAACAGGCGCACCGGTGCGCGCCTGGCGTATTTCTGCGTCAGCGCGGCGAAGCCTTCTCGTACCTCGGCGGCGGCGCCAATGGCGGCGCGGTCGGTGCCCATCAGCCGGCCAAGGCGCAGCAGGTTACCGGCGATGTCGTCGAGCTTTTTCGGCTCACTTTGATAAATCGGTACATTCAGCTTGCGCAGCATATCGATCTGGCGGTGAGCACTGCCGTGCATCCAGACCACAATCAGATCCGGCTGCAAAGCGATCACTCTTTCGATATCGATCTGCCGGTTGCCGCCCACCCGTGGCAGCAGCTTGGCCGCCTCGGGGTAGTCGCTGTAACTGACGGCGCCGACGATCTTGTCGCCGCCTCCCGCCGCGTATAGAAGCTCGGTGACGTGAGGCGCCAGCGAGACGATGCGCCGCGCCGGATTTTTCAGCGTGACGAGATTGCCGCCGTCGTCATGCACGCTGATGTCAGCGGCGCTGCAGTTGGTGGTTGCCGCGGCGGCCAGCAGCACAGCGATCAGGGAAAAGGTCGGGGTCATCGTAGGGTCCATTGGTGAAGTGCGGTGTGCAGCCGCTGCCACGCGGCTTCGTCGGCCGGCAGGCCAAGGCGGATGCCGCGCGCGGCATGCTGGAACAGGCGTACCCAGATGCCGCGTTCGGCCATGTGCTGCCATAGCGCCTCCGCCTGCGGCTCGGGCCACCATTGAAACAGCGCTGTACCGGAGGAGCTGATGCCGGCCTCGCCGAGCAGCGTTTGCAGACGCGCGCCGGATGCCGCAAGCGCGGCGCGGCTTTGACGCTGCCAGGCCTGGTCGCGCAGCGCCGCCAGGGCGATGTGCTGAGCCGGCCCGCTGACCGTCCAGGGTCCCAGTTCATCGGCCAGCCGCATCAACAGGGACTGTTCGGCGGCGACAAAGCCGAGCCGGATGCCGGCCAGGCCGAAAAATTTACCGATCGAGCGCAGCACGATGATGCCGGGCCGCTCGGCATGGGCGGTGATGCTTTGCTGGGGGGCGGTGTCGCCGAAAGCTTCATCAACCACCAGCCAGCCGCCGCGTGCCGCCAGCGTATCGGCCCACGCCAGCAGTTGCGGCGCCGGCACTGTGGCGCCGGTGGGATTGTTCGGATTGCAAACGACCATGACATCGCTGCACGCCAGCGCCGCCTCGAGGTCGGCGAACGGCGTCTGAGTGAGTGTGTGACCGTGCTTGGCCCAGTGATGCGCGTGTTCGGCGTAGGACGGTGCGGCTACCGTCACGCGCGAAGGTGCGCGCAGGCGCGGCAAGGCCTGGATGGCGGCCTGGGTGCCGGCCACCGGCAGCATCAGCGCCGCGCCATAAAACGCACATGCCGCCTTGGCCAGCGCGGGATCGGCTTCCGGCAAGCGATGCCACGCATTGCCGGGCAGGGCAGGCGCGGGGTACCAGTGCGGATTGATTCCGGTCGACAGATCGACCCAGTCGTCGCGGCCGAAGCGCCGGCCGGCGTCGCCCAGATTGCCGCCATGCTCAAGCATGGGTCAGCTCCGTCAGCGCGGCGAGCGCCAGGAAAACGGTGATCCAGAGCGCCGTTGTGCGTGCCACCAGGCGCCAGGCACGGGCAATGTCGGCGCCGGTAGCACCGGCGCCCTGGCCCAGTGGCGGGCGCTGTTCGACTTCACCGTCGTAGACGGCGGCGCCGCCGAGCGAGATGCCGAGGGCGCCGGCGCCGCTCGCCATGACGGGGCCAGCGTTCGGACTGCTCCACAACGGCGCCTGTTGGCGCCAGCAGCGCCATGCCCGCAGTTTGGCCCGCAAGCCCGGCGCCAGCAAGGTGTACGACAGCGCGGTGAGGCGCGCCGGGAGAAAATTGAAGGCGTCGTCGAGGCGCGCCGCAACGCAGCCGAAGCGAAGGTAGCGCACCGCCCGGTAGCCCCACATGGCGTCGAGCGTATTCGCCGCGCGAAACAGCACGGCGCCCGGTGCGCCCGCCACGGCAAACCAGAACAGCGTGCCGAACACCGCGTCATTGCCGTTTTCCAGCAGCGACTCGGCGCTTGCGTTGGCCAGTGCCGTCGCGCTGGAGCCGCTGGTGTCGCGGCTGACGATCCGCGCAGTCAGCTGGCGCGCCGCCGCCAGGTCGCCTCGCGCGAGGGCATCGGCAATCGGCAAATTGTGCTCGCGCAGACTGCGCAGGCCGAGACACAGGTAGAGCAGGATCGCCTGCACGCAGCAAGTGAGCCAGAATGCGCTCGGCAGCAGCAGGGCCAGCGCGATGGCCGTCGGCGGCGCCACTGCCAGCAGCCATGCAAGCGCGCCGCGGCAATAGCGGCCACTGCCCCGATTGAGGCGCCGTTCCAGCCACATCGCCCAACGGCCGAAGCCGGCCAGCGGATGCCAGCGTCGCGCTTCGCCGAGCATCAGATCGAGCACCACGCCGGCCACCGCCAGCAGGGCCAGCGTGGTCAGGTCAAGTCCGCTCAGCATCGATCGCCTTTGAGGATCAGGGGCAGGCCGGCGGCGACGAACAGCGCGCGCTCGCATTGCGCCGCCATCGCCTGGTTGAGGCGTCCCTGTTCATCCATGAAGCGGCGCGCTATCGCGCCCATCGGCATGAGGCCCAAACCAATTTCGTTCGAGACCAGTACGAGGTCGCCGGCGCACTGCGTCACCGCGCGCTCGAGCTGTTCGCGCTGTTGGTGAAACAGCGCCGGCAGTTCGAGTTCGCCAACTTCCGGATACACGGTGCCGGCGCTGAACAACAGATTGCTCAGCCACAGCGTCAGGCAGTCGACGATGACCAGGCGTTCGGGCGAGGACCAGCGCAGCAGTTGATCGCCCAGCGCCACCGGTGCTTCCACGGTGGTCCACGCGGGCGGGCGGCGCGCGCGGTGGTGGGCGATGCGCGCCGCCATCTCTGCGTCGCCGGCGGTGGCGCTGGCGAGGTAGATCACCTGCTTGCCGGAGGCGGCGGCCAGCCGTTCGGCGTACGCGCTCTTGCCGGAACGGGCGCCGCCCAGTACCAGGGTGCGCGTCATGCGCTCTGCCGCGACAACATCGCCGCCACTGCCGGCGCGTTGGAGGGGAAGTAGGCGTGAAAATACGAGGCGGTGAGCGAACCGACGCGATACAACGCCTCGCCCGCCGTCGCCGACGGATGCTTGACCGTGCAGGCGCTCGGCGTGAGCGCGGTGCTCAGCGTCGAATAGTGGAAGGTGTGTCCGCGCAGTTCGCCGTGCTCCGTCGACAAGGCTTGCGAGCCCAGTCCGGCCAGGCGGGCCTGCATTTGGACGGCGCCGGCAAGCAGGCCGGCCATCGGCCAGCTTGCGCCCGATTGATCGGTCAGCACATCGGCCAGCGCCATCATGCCGCCGCACTCGGCGAGAATCGGCGTGCCGGCGGCGTGTTCGGCACGGATCGACGCGCGCCACTGTGCTGCATTCGACAGCGCCTCGCTGTGCAGCTCCGGATAGCCGCCCGGCAGATACACGGCATCGGCGCCGTCCGGCACCGGCTGGTTCGCCAGCGGCGAAAAGAAGCACAGCTTGGCCCCCAGCTGGCGCAGTGTGGCCAGGTTGGCGGGATAAATGAACAGGAACGCGGCGTCGCGCGCGATGGCGATGGTTTTCCCCGCCAGCAGCGGCGCCGGCGCCGACAGCATGGCGCCAAGCTCGATGCGCACCGGCGGCAGCGCTTCCCAGGCATCGGCATCGAACACCAGCTGTTCGGCCAGGGTGTCGAGCAGGGCGTCGATTGCCGCTACCTCGCCCGGCACCACCAGCCCCAGGTGGCGCTCGGGCAGCGAGATGGCCTGTCGCGGCAGCGTCGCCAGCAATGCAATGTCGCGCAGCGAGGCGGCGACCATCTGCGCATGCCCCAGGCTGGCGACGCGGTTGGCGGCCACGCCTGCCATGGCGACCGGACCGTAGTCGCGCAAGCCCTGTGCCAGCGCGCCGGCGGTCTGCGCCATCGCCGCGGCGTCGATGACCGCCATCACCGGCACGCCGAACTCGCGCGCCAGGTCGGCCGACGAAGGCGTGCCGTCGTATAGTCCCATGACGCCTTCGATCAGGATCACGTCCGCTTCGCTCGCCGCTTGCGCGAGCAATTGGCGGCAGGCCTCGCGGCCGACCACCCACAGGTCGAGCGACTGCACCGGCGCCCCGCTGGCCCGCTCGAGGATCATCGGGTCGATGAAGTCCGGGCCGCACTTGAACACGCGCACGCGCTGACCCTGGCGCACCAGTTTGCGCGCCAGCGCCGCCGTCACGCTGGTCTTGCCCTGGCCGGATGCCACCGCCGTGACCAGCAGGGCTTTCACTTCGATGTGCATCGGGCTCACCACTCGGTGCCTGCCTGGGCGCCGATACCGGCCTTGAAGGCATGCTTGACGACGGTCATGTCGGTCACCGTATCGGCAATGTCGATCAGTTCCTGCGGAGCGCCGCGGCCGGTGATGACGACGTGCTGCATGGCGGGGCGCGCCAGCAGGTCCTGGATCACCACGTCGACGTCGAGATAGCGGTATTTCAGGGCGATATTGAGTTCGTCGAGCAGCACCAGCCCGATCGAAGGATCGGCCAAAAAGGTCCTGGCCTGCTCCCACGCCAGCTGTGCTTTCTCGATGTCGCGCTCGCGGTTCTGCGTGTTCCACGTGTAGCCTTCGCCCATCGCGTGAAACTGCACCTCGTCGGGGAAGCGGCGCAGGAATCTCTCTTCGCCGGTCTCCATCGCGCCTTTGATGAACTGCACCACGCCGACTTTCATGCCGTGTCCCATTGCGCGAATCACCATGCCGAGGCCGCTCGAGCTTTTCCCCTTGCCGTTGCCGGTGTTGACGATGATGATGCCGATCGCCTTGTCGGCGGCGGCGATGCTGGCGTCGATGATGGCCTTCTTCCGCTCCATGCGCACGCGGTGGCGCTCGTTGAGCGCTTGTGTTTCGGGGTCGTTTTCCTGGTTCATTGTTGCTCCTCGATGGGGATGAAAATACTGCGGCCTGCATGTTCGATGATGTCGATCGGGTGGCCCAGGTAGGCGCCCAGCAAATCTGCCCGCATCACTTCGTCTTTGGGGCCGGCCAGCCAGCCGCCGTCGCCCATCAGCAGCAGCGCGTGGCTGGAGACGCGGTGGGCCAGGGTCAGGTCGTGACCGATCATGACGACGGTCTTGTTGCGCTCGCGGCATCGGCGCGCCAGCAGCGCCATGATCGACACCTGGTGGGCCAGGTCGAGCGCATTGGCCGGCTCGTCGAGCAGCAGCAGCGGCGTGTCCTGGGCCAGCATGGCGGCGATCGCCACCCGCTGGCGCTCGCCGCCGGACAGGGTGCGCACGTCGCGCTCGGCCAGCGCGGCTACCTCCATCTCTTCCAGCGCGCGCAGCGCCATCGCGTGGTCGTCGCTGCCTTCCCAGTAACGGTCGCCGTGGTAGGGGTGGCGCGCCGACAGCACCGTTTCGATCACGCTGTAGGCAAACGCGTCGCTGCGGCTCTGCGCCAGGAAGGCGCGCTGACGCGCCAGCGCCGGCAAGGGCCAGTCGGCGAGTGCACGGGCGCCGATGGCGACGCTGCCGCCGTCGGCGCTGCGCAGGCCGGCCAAGGTGCGCAGCAAGGTGCTCTTGCCGGCGCCGTTGCGGCCGATGACGCTCCAGCATTCGCCTTCGCCGACCCGTATATTCAAATCGTCGACCAGCAGGCGCTGGCCGACCTTCAAACAGAGATTGTGGGTGCTGATCATGCTACCTCCGCAGCCGGTGCAATTGGTACAGGAACACCGGCGCGCCGATCAGCGCGGTAACCACGCCGACCGGCAACTGCTGCGGCGCGATGGCGATGCGCGCCAGCGTGTCGGCCATCACCAGAAAACTGCCGCCGGCCAGCGTCGCCGCCGGAATCAGCACACGATGTTCGGGGCCGACGATAAAGCGGCAGGCGTGCGGCACGATCAGTCCGACAAAGCCGATCGAACCGGCGCTCGTCACCGCGCTGGCCGTCAGCAGGCCGGAGGCAAAGAACAGGCCCTTGCGCAGAGGACCGACGCGCACGCCGAGGGTCGCGGCATTTTCCGCGTGCAGGGCCATCACGTTCATCGAGCGGGCAGAGCGCAGGGCGAACAGCAGGGCCGCTGCCAGCACCAGCCACGGCATCGCGCGCAGCGGGGCGCCCGACAGGTCGCCGATCATCCAGAAGATCATGCTGCGCAGCCGGCTCTCGGGTGCTATCGACAGCATCAGGGTGACCATCGCCATGCAAGCCGAGGCCAGGATCACGCCGGTCAGCAGCAGCAGCGCGCTGCCGCCTTCGGCCGCAGCACCGCCGCGCAGGTCGCGTCGTGCCAGCAGGTAGAGCATCGCCGAAACGACGACGGCGCCGCCGAATGCCGCCGCATCGACCACCCACGCTGCGCACATGAACAGCAGCGCGGCGAGCGCCCCAACGGAGGAGCCGGCCGAAATGCCGAGGACATACGGATCGGCCAGCGGGTTGCGTAGCAACGCCTGCATCATCACGCCGGCCAGCGACAGGGCTGCCCCGGTGACGAAGCCGACCGCCGCGCGGCCGAGGCGCAGTTCGAGCAGCGTGGCGGCCAACGTCGTGCTTTGCCCGTGCAGCAGATCGCCCAGGGCCGCCGGCATGTCGCCCACCGCGACCGCGACCGAGCCTGTCATGCCGGCGAAAATCAGGCTGGCGAGTGCGAACACGGTCAGGCCGCTCAGGGTGACCTTGGCGCGCCGGCGCAGCTGGCGAGAGTAAGAATGCATGCGCTACTTTCCAATAGTGAGGTCGGCCAGACTGCCGGAGTCGCTTGCGTAAATGCGCTCCGGCAGAATGCATCAGGTGCGCTTATTTATAGCCGTAGCGGATACCGGCAAACACCTTGGAACCGGCCGTGGCGTAATTGCGCGCCAGGTCGTACTGCTTGTCGCCGACGTTATTCCAGCGCACCAGCATCGACCAGTCGCGTGCGAACGCGTAGGTGGCGTACAGGTTCACCAGGCCATAGCCGGCGAGGCGGTTTCGGTTGGCGGCATCATCGAAGCGGTCGCCCGACAGGGTCAATTCGGCCCCGGCCTTGATGGCCCCAAACACGTAGGCGGCATTCACGCTGCCGTGTTTTTTCGCGCGGCGCGCCAGGCGCTTGTCGCTGGTCTTATCGCGCGCGTCCTGCAGGTCGACGCTGGCGCCGAGATCGATGCCCGCCAGGCGCGTTGCGCCCGAGATCGTCACGCCTTGCAGTTGCGCGCGGTTGACGTTGTAGGCGCAGCCGAACTGATAGCCGCTCACGCCATATGGGCATGGGTTGGTGTTGACCAGCAGGTCGGTCAGCCGGTTGCGGTAATAGCTGATGCCGAGGGCATTGACGCCATCGTCGTAGCGCACGCCCGTTTCGACGTTGCGGCCCTGTTCGGGGCGGTTGGCCGGATTGCCGTAGGACGGGTAGTAAAGCTCGTTGTAGGTGGGCGCGCGGAAGCTGTTGCCGTAGCTGGCGGTGGCCCGCATGACTGGCGAGAAGCTGTAGCCGTAGCCGGCCGAACCGGTGTTCTTGTCGCCGTATCCGGATCGGTCGCGCCGTACGCCGGCGTTGAACAGCTGCTTGCCGCGCCGCGCGTTATACGAGGCGGCGAAGGAATTGGTCGAGCGGTCGCGATTGAGTGCATCAGCGCCATTGGTCGACACTTCTTCTTCGCGATGTTCATAGAGCAATTGCAAGACGTCGGCGCCGATCAGCACATCGTTTTGCCAGCTCAGGCTATTTTGCGTGGTGTCGATCCGCGAATAGCCCGATGCGGCCGCGCTGCTGTAGTTGACGCCCTTGTCGCGCGTCTGGGAGTATTGCATCATGCTGGTCCAAGATGGCGCCAGGCGCGCCTTGCCGAACACGGCGACGTTCGCCATCTGCGCTTCGCTGCGCACATCGTAGGCCGACGCGCCGCTGTCGTACTGGCTATCGAGCTTACTGTGCAGGAAGAGGGCGCCGACTTCGACGCCGCTGGCCACCTGCAGGCGCAATTGCGCTGCGACGTTGGTCTTGTCGTAGCCGTCGCGGTCGGCGTTATACAAGCTGCTGCGGGGGCGGGTCGCCGAGAAGCCGTCCGATTTTTCCGTGCCGGCGCTGATGGCGTAGCTCAAGCTGCGCTCGCCGCCGGTGGCGCCCGACACGCTGGCGTCGAACTCACGCGTGCTGTCGCTGCCGTAGCCGGCAAAGGCGGTGAGGGCCGGCGCGCCCTTGCCCGTCTTGGTAAAGATCTGGATCACGCCGCCAACCGCATCGGCGCCGTACAGGGAGCTGAGGGGGCCGTAGACAATCTCGATACGATCGATTGCGGTGAGCGGGATGGCGCTCCAGTTGGCGGCGCCGGTGGTCGACGAGCCAATCCGCACGCCATCGACCAGCACGATATTCTGGTTGCTGTTGGCGCCGCGGATGAAGACACTCGAGCTGGTGCCGGGGCCGCCGTTGCGCGCCACTTCGATGCCGCGCTGGCGTTGCAGCAGATCGACGATCGAACCGGCGCCCGATTCGGCGATCTGGGCGGCGCCGATGGTGACGCTGTCGCTGATCACGTCGGCAAGGGGTTGGGGAGCGCGGGAAGCGGTGACGAGGACGGTGTTGAACGGCTCGGCATGAATGGCCGGAGCGGCCATTGCCATTGCCAGCGACGCCAGGGCGGCGCGGCGGGAAGTACGTAGAGTCATGGTTAGGGTTTCTGTAATGGCAACCGGCCGACGTCCCCGTGGGCCAGATTGAACAGAAGCGACCAAACAGGACGATACGGCAGGAGATGCCGGCATTGCCGGCATGGTCCGTGTCGCGCACATCCCGTTCGCTCACTTCCACCTGTCTTGGCCGGTATCCGGGCTGGCAAGTTGGACCATCTCACCTTCCCATGCAAAAGCACAGTGGTTGTCCGAGATGGCTTGCCGCGCGACTGCGCGACACTTGCTGACCGTTGCGGGGGCAGCACACGTTGGCCTTCTTCGGAAGGCTTCGTGTTTCCCGTTTAACTGCGCGTCAGGACAGACGCGCGGGCACCAATACCCGGTCATTATACGGCTTTGCGGCGCCAGCGTTGGCGCCAATGTTCAGAATCGCAGCGTGAGGGTGCCGGCGTAGTCGATTCGCTGCGGTGTGGCGGCCGCCCGCAACGCCGCCGCGGCCAGCACCGGGCCGGCCAGATCGGCGCCCCGGCCCCACACTGGCTGCATGGCGGCCAGCAGGCGCATGGTGCCGGCGTGGCAGACGACGATGGCGTCGGCGCGCTGCCGGCGCCGCGACTCGTCAAGCGCCTCGCGCAGAAAGCCTGCCACCCGCACCCCTGCCTGCAGCACCGTCTCGCCGCCGCCTGGCGCATAGTGAAGCAGGTCGACCGCCCAGGCGTCGATGTGCGCGCGCGCGATGCTGTCCCACGGACGCAGTTCCCAGTCGCCGAAATCGATCTCGGTCAGGCGGGCGTCGATCCTGGGCGCCGGCATGCCCAGCTGCGCCGCCAACGGCAGCGCCAGCGCGGTGCAGCGTCGCAGGGGGCTGGTATAGACCGGCGTGGAGCTGCCCAGATCCGGGGGCAGCGCCGCAGCGAGCGTAGCCAGCGCCGCCGTCAGGGTCGCCGGGGCGACGTCGATATCGCTGCGGCCGTAGCACAGGCCCGCGGCAATCTGCGGCGCCGGATGGCGCACAAGGATCAGCCGCATCGGTCAGCTGGCGAAGGCGCCGCGACCGAGCGTGGCGAGCACGCCCAGGTAGATCGTCACTTCGGCTACCTGCTGGACCGCGCCAAGGCAGTCGCCGGTGTAGCCGCCGATGCGGCGCGCGAACATGCGGGCCAGCCAGATGGTGGCGGCGATTGCTGCGAAGGCGCCGGCGCCGACGGCGGCAGGGGCGAGCCAGCCGGCGGCCAGTACCGCCGCAATGGCGGCCAGCGCGCTGGCGGCAGCGATGGCGAATTCGCCGCCGCGCATGGTCTGGGCCAGTGGCTTGGCCTTGCCTTCGGCGCGCGCATACTCCATGCGCCAGATCAGCGAGGCTGCCAGCAGGCGCGATAGCGGGTGGGCGACGAACAGGGCGCCGATTGCAGCCAGCGGCGGCAGCTGGGCGAGGGCGGCGCATTTCAGGCCCAGCACGCACACCGTGCCGATCGCGCCATACGCGCCGATGCGCGAGTCCTTCATGATCTCGAGCACCCGCGCCGGCGTCATGCCGCCGCCGAAACCGTCGCACATGTCGGCAAAGCCGTCTTCGTGAAAGGCGCCGGTGGCGTAGATGCCGGCGGCGGTGGAGATGAACACCGCCAGCGGCGCAGGCAGCAGCCACGCGGCGGCGACGTAGACTGCGGCAGTCAGCGCCGCCACCACCACGCCGACCAGAGGGAAGTAGCGCGAGGCCTGGTTCAGCCAGGTCGCCTCAAAACCGACCCAGGCCGGGATCGGCAGGCGCGTAAAAAACTGCAGGGCGGTGAAGAACAGGCGGAGCTGATGCACGGCTTATCCGTCCTTTTCGCTGACCTTGGCCGAGTCGAACGTGGCCATGTGAGCGACGAAGTTGACAGCCGCCTGCAGCAGCGGCACGGCGAGCGCACAGCCGGTGCCCTCGCCGAGCCGCAGGCCCAGGTGCAGCAGGGGCGTGGCGCCAAGCGCGGCCAGCATGCGCTGGTGGCCGCTCTCGGCCGAGCTGTGCGAGAACACACAATAGTCAAGGATGGCCGGCTGCAAGCGCGCCGCAACCAGCAGGGCGCTGGTGACGATGAAGCCGTCGATCAGCAGCACGCGGCGCTGCGCCGCGGCCTGCAGCATCGCACCCACCATCATGGCAATTTCCAGACCGCCGAAGGTGGCCAGTACCTCGAGCGGCGCAGCGACGCCGGCGTGAAGTGCCACCGCCTGTTCGATCACTTGCTGTTTGTGGGCGATGCCGGCCGCTGACAAGCCAGTGCCGGCGCCGACGCACTGAGCTACCGGTATGGCGCACAGTTTATGCATCAACGCCGCGGCTGCAGTGGTATTGCCGATGCCCATTTCGCCAAAACCGATCACATTACCTTCGACTGCGGCGGCCAGGTCCATGCCGGCCGCCAGCGCCGCGGCGCAGGTGGACTTGCTCATGGCCGGCTGACGGGCGAAGTTGGCGGTGCCGGCAGCGATCTTGCGGTCGACCAGGCCGGCGCGGGCGCCAAAATCGTGATTTACACCGGCGTCGACGATCTGCAAGGCGCAGCCGGTTTGGGCGGCGAATACATTGATGGCTGCGCCGCCGGCCAGGAAATTCTCCACCATTTGCCAGGTCACTTCCTGCGGATAAGCCGAGACTCCTTCGGCGACGATGCCATGATCGGCGGCGAACACCAGTATGGTCGGCCGTACTACGCTGATGGCCGTGGTGTTTTGAATCAGGCCAATCTGCCTGGCCAGCGCCTCCAGCGCACCCAGGCTACCGAGGGGCTTGGTCTTGTTATTGATGGCATCGTCGAGGCGGGCGGCAATGGCCGGATTGGCGGTAGGGGAGAGCTGAGGGATCATTGTAGGCAGAGTAAAGGCTGATTGATTTGCAATTAAGAAAGTTCGGCCTACGATAGCACAGCGATTGTCGAGAATTTTTCCTTGCGACTTGCGGGCCGGTTTGCTATAGTTCGCCTCCCCGATGAAACGGTTAGCGAAATCAAGTAGTTAGCGAGCAGTTGGGGACGTCGGAAACGACGGTGCGGTAAAAAAAAGAGGTTGACGAAATAAGCGAAACGCTTCATA
>NZ_PDOC01000038.1 GCF_002760655.1 Massilia eurypsychrophila
TCATGCCAGGCGATAACGTGTCGATCACCGTCAAGCTGATCAACCCGATCGCGATGGAAGAAGGCCTGCGCTTCGCTATCCGTGAAGGCGGTCGTACCGTCGGCGCCGGCGTCGTTGCCAAGATCCTCAGCGAAGGCAAGTAACAGTAGGAAGAGGGGGCCGGGCCCTGCGGGCCGGTTCCCTTTTTTAGATTTGGAATCGTGTGATTCCGGGTCGAGGAAGTTGGCGGCTTGCCCGGACGCGTGTCCGATGGTACAATCGTCGATTCCACTGAAGTTTTACGTAGGGACGTAGCTCAATTGGCAGAGCGTCGGTCTCCAAAACCGAAGGTTGGGGGTTCGATGCCCTCCGTCCCTGCCACCGTTCTGGTGCAGGGCACCGAAAGTAAAAAAGTATGTCTAATCAAACCGTGCAAACCGTAAGCACGTCGAACGACAAGTTTAAGGTGGCGCTGGCAGTAGTCGCCGCGATTGCAGGGGTCGTCGGGTTCTTCTACCTGAAAGGCCAAAATAAACCAGCTTTGATGTGCGCCGGCGCACTCGTGGCTGGTTTGGCTTTTGCCGTCCTGCTTTTGTGGACTTCCGCCACGGGCCGTGAGTTCCTCAGCTTCGCCAAGGAAGCTGTCCGCGAAACCAAGAAGGTCGTCTGGCCGACCCGCAAGGAAGCGACGCAGATCACCATGATCGTGTTCGCGTTCGTGCTGGTGATGGCGCTGTTCCTGTGGGGTACGGACAAGGTCCTGGAATTCCTGCTGTACGACTTAATACTGGGTTGGAAACAATGATGAGCGAAATTGTACAAGACGATGCGGCCGGCGAAGAAGTCCCGGCACAAGACGCTGGTGCACCGCTGAGCGTTCCAGTTAGCAACAAGCGCTGGTACGTCGTGCATGCGTATTCGGGCATGGAGAAGAGCGTCATGCGCGCCCTGACCGAGCGCGTCGAACGCGCCGGCATGCAAGACCAGTTCGGCCAGATCCTGGTCCCGGTCGAAGAAGTCGTCGAAGTCAAGAACGGCGTCAAGTCGGTTTCCGAGCGTCGTTTCTTCCCTGGCTACGTGCTGGTCGAGATGGAAATGACCGACGAGACGTGGCACCTGGTGAAAAACACCAGCAAGGTCACCGGTTTCATCGGCGGCAAGTCGAACAAGCCGACGCCGATTCCGGCGCGCGAGATCGACAAGATCATGCAGCAGATGCAAGAGGGCGTCGAGAAGCCGCGTCCGAAAGTGCTGTACGAAGTGGGCGAGCAGGTACGTATCAAGGATGGTCCGTTCACTGACTTCAACGGCAACGTCGAAGAAGTCAATTACGAGAAATCCAAAGTGCGCGTCTCGGTCACCATCTTCGGCCGCGCAACGCCAGTCGAACTCGAGTTCGGCCAGGTCGAAAAAGTTTAAATACCGTGTAACTGGGACGGCGCAGAATTCCGCGGAACCCAGTAAGAGGAGCCCTGCCATTGTTTGACCGGCGGGGCGCTACTACTCATCCAAGATAGGAGCCATCATGGCAAAGAAAATCATTGGTTTTATCAAGCTGCAAGTACCAGCTGGTAAAGCAAACCCATCCCCACCGATCGGCCCAGCACTGGGTCAGCGCGGCCTGAACATCATGGAATTCTGCAAGGCGTTCAACGCCCAGACCCAAGGTGTCGAGCCAGGTATGCCAATTCCAGTCGTGATCACCGCGTTTGCGGACAAGTCGTTCACGTTCGTGATGAAGACGCCGCCAGCGACCTACCTGATCAAGAAAGCCGCCGGCATCACCAAAGGTTCGCCGAAGCCACATACCGACAAAGTCGGTTCGCTGACCCGCGCCCAAGCTGAAGAAATCGCAAAAACAAAACAGCCAGATCTGACCGCTGCCGACATGGATGCCGCAGTGCGCATCATCGCCGGTTCCGCGCGTTCGATGGGCATCACGGTGGAAGGGATCTAATCATGGCAAAACTGTCCAAGCGCGTCAAAGCAATCAAGGCCAAGGTCGACCGTAACAAGTCGTATGGCTTCGACAATGCAGTAGCCCTGATCAAGGAATTCGCCACCGCCAAGTTCAACGAGTCGATCGACGTCTCGGTGCAACTGGGTGTGGATCCGAAGAAATCGGACCAGGTTGTCCGCGGTTCCGTCGTGCTGCCAGCTGGCACCGGCAAGACCGTCCGTGTTGCAGTGTTCGCCACCGGCGACAAGGCTGAGCAGGCGAAAGCCGCCGGCGCCGACATCGTCGGCATGGAAGACCTGGCTGAGATGGTTAAAGCCGGCAACATGCCTTTCGATATCGTCATCGCGTCGCCAGACACGATGCGTATCGTCGGTACCCTGGGCCAGATTCTCGGACCACGCGGCCTGATGCCTAACCCGAAAGTCGGCACCGTTACCGCCGACGTCGCTACCGCGGTCAAAAACGCGAAAGCCGGTCAGGTTCAGTACCGTACCGACAAGGCAGGCATCATTCACGCCACCATCGGCCGCAAGTCGTTCGCCGACGCTGACCTGAAGAGCAACCTGGTCGCGCTGATCGATGCACTGAACAAGGCCAAGCCAGCCACGTCGAAGGGTGTGTACGTACGCAAAGTATCGCTGTCGTCGACCATGGGCGCCGGCGTTCGCGTCGACCAGACCAGTCTGGCAGCTTAAGAATCAAACCCGTGCGCTTTTGCGTGCGGTAAATCTTTGGGCTGGTCGGGGATTCTCTCCGGCCAGACAATCAAAGACCGTTGGGCCGAAGGCAGAAGTTGAGCTTGAGGTTAAAAGGACTTACCCAACGCAGATGGTGTACCCGAGCAAGTTTTGTAGTCCATGCTGCGTGAATTCATCCGCTCAGTTGTACTCTTTACTTCGGACGCCGTTGTTCGAACCGATGCAAGGCATTTGCCGAGCATCATTTAAGGAGGTTGACCGTGGGTCTCAATCTGAATGACAAAAAGGCCGTCGTCGCCGAAGTTTCCGCAAAAGTAGCATCTGCGCAAACGATCGTCGTGGCCGAATATCGTGGCATCCAGGTTGGTCACTTGACGCAACTTCGTGCTAAAGCGCGTGCTCAAGGCGTGTACCTGCGTGTGTTGAAAAATACGCTCGCTCGTCGCTCCGTCGAAGGCACGCCGTTTGCTACCCTGGCTGATGCCATGACCGGTCCGTTGATCTACTCGATCTCGGAAGATGCAGTTGCAGCAGCGCGAGTCATCAATGACTTCGCTAAAACCAACGACAAACTGGTCATCAAAGCTGGTAACTACGCAGGCAAGTCGCTCGATAAAGCGGCCGTTGCAGCGTTGGCAAGCATTCCTAGCCGTGAAGTTCTCATCGCGCAGTTGTTGGGCGTGATGCTGGCTCCGGTGTCGGGCTTTGCACGTGGTCTGGCTGCCCTGGCAGCGAAAAAAGGCGAAGGCGCCGCTCCAGCTGAAGAAGCTGTTGCAGAAGAAGCCCCAGCGGCAGCGTAATTGTTTAGCAATTACTGCAGCGCTTTTTTCTCAAGTAATCAATTTAGAAGTACTACAAACAATTAGGAGTTTCAAATGGCAATCAGCAAAGACGACATCCTGGCAGCAGTTAGCGAAATGTCCGTAATGGACCTGAACGACCTGGTCAAGGCATTCGAAGAGAAGTTTGGCGTTTCGGCAGCAGCAATGTCGTCGGGCCCAGCAGGCGGCGGCGCAGCCGCAGCTGTTGTTGAAGAGCAGACCGAGTTCAACCTGGTCCTGTCGGACTTCGGCGCGAACAAAGTCGGCGTCATCAAAGCAGTTCGCGAAATCACCGGCCTGGGCTTGAAAGAAGCGAAAGACCTGGTCGACGGCGCACCGAAGACGGTTAAAGAAGCAATCTCGAAAGCGGACGCAGAAGCTGGCAAAGCCAAGCTGGAAGCCGCTGGCGCGAAAGCTGAAATCAAGTAATAGCAGTATCAGGCGGCAGTACCGCGCCAGAGTCAAAGCTTGCGGTTCCCCTCTGAAAGGAGGGGAATGCGGCTTTGGCTCTTTTGTCGTCCCCGTCGTATATGTAGTAAGGTAGTACCCTGTATTTGTTCGATCTTCTTTTCACCTGACATAAAGTTCGAGACTTGAGGCCTTTCCAGTGCGCCGGACCCTGGAAATTCCTGAATTCTCATCCTTTAGTCACTCACGGAGTGTCCATGCACTACTCATTTACTGAGAAGAAACGCATTCGCAAGTCATTCGCGAAGCGCGCCAACGTTCACAACGTTCCCTTCCTTCTGGCTACCCAGCTTGAATCCTACGAGAACTTCTTGCAAGCGGATACCATTCCGTCGACCCGCAAGAACGACGGCCTGCAGTCGGCCTTCACCTCGATTTTCCCGATCGTGTCGCACAATGGTTTTGCGCGCCTCGAGTTCCTGTCGTATGTCCTGGGCGACCCTGCCTTCGACGTCAAGGAATGCCAACAGCGTGGCCTGACGTTCGCGTCGCCGCTGCGCGCCAAGGTGCGCCTGGTGATCCTGGACAAGGAATCGCCGACCAAGCCTGTGGTCAAGGAAATGAAAGAGCAGGAAGTGTACATGGGCGAACTGCCGCTCATGACCACCACCGGCTCGTTCGTCATCAACGGTACCGAGCGCGTCATCGTGTCTCAGCTGCACCGTTCGCCTGGCGTGTTCTTTGAACACGACCGCGGCAAGACCCACTCGTCCGGCAAGCTGCTGTTTTCCGCGCGTATCATTCCTTACCGCGGCTCGTGGCTCGACTTCGAGTTCGACCCGAAAGACATCCTGTTCTTCCGCGTCGACCGCCGCCGCAAGATGCCAGTGACGATCCTGCTCAAAGCCATCGGCATGTCGCACGAGCAGATCCTGGCCAACTTCTTCGTGTTCGACAATTTCAATCTGCGCTCCGAAGGCGCCGAGATGGAATTTGTCGCCGAGCGCCTGCGTGGCGAAGTGGCCCGTTTCGACATCGTCGACAAGTCCGGCAAGACCCTGGTGCTGAAAGACAAGCGCATCAACAGCAAGCACGTGCGCGACATCGAAGCGGCTGGCATCAAGCACATCTCCGTGCCTGAAGACTACCTGCTCGGCCGCGTGCTGGCAAAGAACATCGTCGACCCGGAAACCGGCGAAGTCGTGGCCTCCGCCAACGACGAGCTGACCGAAGAGCTGATGGGCAAGCTGCGCGAAGCCGACATCACCGAAATTCAGACGCTCTACACGAACGACCTGGACCAGGGCGCCTACATTTCGCAGACCCTGCGCATCGACGACACCGCCGACCAGATGGCCGCCAAAGTGGCGATCTACCGCATGATGCGTCCAGGCGAGCCGCCGACCGAAGACTCGGTCGAGGCGCTGTTCAACGGCCTGTTCTACAGCCCTGAACGCTACGACCTGTCGGCCGTCGGCCGCATGAAGTTCAACCGCCGCATCGGCCGCGACGAACTGACTGGCGCGATGACGCTGTCGAACGAAGACGTGCTGGCTGTGATCAAGATCCTGGTGGAACTGCGCAATGGCCGCGGCGAAGTCGACGATATCGATCACCTCGGTAACCGCCGTGTGCGTTGCGTGGGCGAACTGGCCGAAAATCAGTTCCGCGCCGGCCTCGTTCGAGTTGAGCGCGCCGTCAAGGAACGCCTCGGCCAGGCCGAAGCGGACAACCTGATGCCGCATGACCTGATCAACAGCAAGCCGATTTCGGCTGCGATCCGTGAATTCTTCGGTTCGTCCCAGCTGTCGCAGTTCATGGACCAGACCAACCCGCTGTCGGAAATTACCCACAAGCGCCGCGTTTCGGCTCTGGGCCCCGGCGGTCTGACGCGCGAACGTGCGGGCTTCGAGGTGCGCGACGTGCACCCGACCCACTACGGCCGCGTGTGCCCGATCGAAACTCCTGAGGGCCCGAACATTGGCCTGATCAACTCGCTGGCTCTGTTTGCCCGCCTGAACGAATACGGCTTCCTCGAGACGCCGTACCGCAAGGTCGAAAACAGCATGGTCACCGACAAGATCGACTACCTGTCCGCCATCGAAGAAGGCCGCTACATCATCGCCCAGGCGAACGCGACCATCTCGCCGGAAGGCACGCTGAGCGACGAACTGGTCTCGGCCCGTGAAGCCGGCGAGACGATCCTGGTGTCGCCGGAGCGCATCCAGTACATGGACGTGGCCCCGGGCCAGATCGTGTCGGTTGCAGCGTCGCTGATCCCGTTCCTCGAGCACGATGACGCGAACCGCGCATTGATGGGTGCAAACATGCAGCGCCAGGCAGTTCCTTGCCTGCGCCCTGAAAAAGCATTCGTCGGTACCGGTATCGAGCGTACCGTCGCGGTCGACTCGGGCACCACCGTGCAAGCGTTGCGTGGCGGCGTGGTTGACTACATCGATGCAGGCCGTGTGGTGATTCGCGTCAACGACGACGAAGCAACCGCGGGCGAAGTCGGCGTCGACATCTACAACCTGATCAAGTACACCCGTTCGAACCAGAACACCAACATCAACCAGCGTCCGATCGTGCAGGTTGGTGACCGCGTCGCCAAGCGCGACGTGATCGCCGACGGCGCCTCGACCGACCTGGGCGAACTGGCCCTGGGCCAGAACATGCTCGTGGCGTTCATGCCATGGAATGGTCTGAACTTCGAGGATTCGATCCTGATCTCGGAAAACGTCGTCAAGGATGACCGCTACACGTCGATTCACATCGAAGAGCTGTCGGTCGTGGCGCGTGACACCAAGCTGGGCGCGGAAGAAATCACCCGCGACATCTCGAACCTGGCGGAGAACCAATTGGCTCGCCTGGACGAGTCGGGCATCGTCTACATCGGCGCTGAAGTGCAGGCTGGCGACACGCTGGTCGGCAAGGTCACGCCAAAAGGCGAGACCCAGCTGACGCCTGAAGAAAAGCTGCTGCGCGCGATTTTCGGCGAGAAGGCATCGGACGTCAAAGACACCTCGCTGCGCGTGCCATCGGGCATGATCGGCACCGTCATCGACGTCCAGGTCTTCACCCGTGAAGGCATCGTCCGCGACAAGCGCGCCCAGCAGATTATCGATGATGAGCTCAAGCGCTTCCGCCTCGACCTGAACGACCAGATGCGTATCGTCGAAGGCGACGCCTTCCAGCGTCTCGAAAAGATGCTGATCGGTAAGGTCGTCAATGGCGGCCCTAAGAAGCTGGCAAAAGGCGCCAAGATCGACAAGGCTTACCTTGACGACCTCGACAAGTACCACTGGTTCGACATCCGTCCGAGCGAAGACGACGCTGCCACCGCCCTCGAAGCGATCAAGGAATCGATCGCCGAGAAGCGCCACCAGTTCGACCTGGCCTTCGAAGAGAAGCGCAAGAAGCTGACGCAAGGCGACGAGCTGCAGCCAGGCGTGCAAAAGATGGTCAAGGTCTACCTGGCCGTCAAGCGCCGCCTGCAGTCGGGCGACAAGATGGCCGGCCGTCACGGTAACAAGGGTGTGGTGTCCCGTATCGTGCCAGTCGAAGACATGCCATACATGGCGGACGGTACCCCGGCCGACGTGGTGCTGAACCCGCTGGGCGTTCCTTCGCGAATGAACGTTGGTCAGATTCTTGAAACGCACTTGGGCTGGGCCGCGCGCGGTCTGGGCCTGCGCATCGGCGAAATGCTGAAGGCGCAAGCGAAGGTCCAGGAAATGCGCAAGTTCCTGAACACGATCTACAACGAGACCGGCAAGCAGGAAGACCTCGACAGCTTCAGCGACGACGAAATCATGTCGCTGGCGGACAACCTCAAGAGCGGCGTGCCGTTCGCGACGCCGGTGTTTGACGGCGCGCACGAGTCCGAGATCCATCGCATGCTGGACCTGGCCTACCCGGACGATATTGCCAAGAAGCTGGGCATGACGCCGTCGAAGAACCAGGTCACGATGTACGACGGCCGCACCGGCGAATCGTTCGAGCGCAAGGTTACCGTTGGCTACATGCACATGCTCAAGCTGCACCACCTGGTCGACGACAAGATGCACGCGCGTTCGACCGGTCCGTACTCGCTGGTGACGCAGCAGCCACTGGGCGGTAAAGCCCAGTTCGGCGGCCAGCGCTTCGGTGAGATGGAAGTGTGGGCGCTGGAAGCGTACGGCGCATCGTACGTGCTGCAGGAAATGCTGACGGTCAAGTCGGACGATGTGAACGGCCGTACCAAGGTCTACGAGAACCTGGTCAAAGGCGACCATGTGATCGAAGCCGGTATGCCGGAATCGTTCAACGTGCTGGTCAAGGAAATCCGTTCGCTGGGTATCGACATCGACCTGGAACGCAACTAAACGACAAAGTCACCTGTCATTTGGTTTGAGATTGCGCTGCCCGGCCGTGGAAACACGGTCGGGCAAACCAGTCTTAGGAAATAGAAATTTAATCACCTCTGGAGTGATACATGAAAGCACTGCTCGATCTATTCAAGCAAGTTCAAACGAATGAAACCTTCGACGCCATCAAGATTGGCCTGGCGTCGCCTGAAAAAATCCGTTCGTGGTCCTACGGCGAAGTCAAAAAGCCGGAAACCATCAACTATCGTACCTTCAAGCCTGAGCGCGACGGCCTGTTCTGCGCCAAGATTTTTGGTCCTATCAAGGACTACGAGTGCCTGTGCGGCAAGTACAAGCGCCTGAAACACCGCGGCGTGATCTGCGAAAAATGCGGCGTCGAAGTCACGCTGGCCAAAGTGCGCCGCGAGCGCATGGGTCACATCGAGCTCGCTTCGCCAACCGCGCACATCTGGTTCCTGAAGTCGCTGCCGTCGCGTCTGGGCATGGTCCTCGACATGACGTTGCGCGACATCGAACGCGTGCTGTACTTTGAAGCGTACGTGGTCACCGATCCGGGCATGACGCCGCTGAAGAAGTGCCAGATCATGTCGGAAGACGACTACGCCGCCAAGTACGAAGAGTACGGCGACGACTTCACCGCATTCATGGGCGCCGAAGGCATCCGTGAGCTGCTGCGTTCGATCGACATCCACCGCGATGCCGAGGCGCTGCGCGTCGAGCTGAAAGAGTCGAAGTCCGAAGCGAAGATCAAGAAATACGCCAAGCGCCTGAAAGTGCTCGAGGCATTCCAGCGTTCGGGCATCAAGCCGGACTGGATGATCATGGAAGTGCTGCCGGTGCTGCCGCCGGAACTGCGTCCGCTGGTACCGCTGGACGGCGGCCGCTTTGCGACCTCCGACCTGAACGACCTGTATCGCCGCGTCATCAACCGTAATAACCGCCTGAAGCGCCTGATGGAACTGCGCGCGCCGGAAATTATTACGCGTAACGAAAAGCGCATGCTGCAAGAAGCGGTCGACTCGCTGCTGGACAACGGCCGTCGCGGCAAAGCGATGACCGGCGCCAACAAGCGTCCGCTGAAGTCGCTCGCCGAAATGATCAAGGGCAAGGGCGGTCGTTTCCGTCAGAACTTGCTGGGCAAGCGCGTCGACTATTCGGGCCGTTCGGTCATCGTAGTCGGTCCTCAGCTCAAACTGCACCAGTGCGGCCTGCCGAAACTGATGGCGCTGGAACTGTTCAAGCCATTCATTTTCAACAAGCTGGAATTGATGGGTCTGGCAACGACCATCAAGGCGGCCAAGAAGCTGGTTGAAATTCAAGAGCCGGTGGTGTGGGACATCCTGGAAGACGTGATCCGCGAACACCCGATCATGCTCAACCGTGCGCCTACGCTTCACCGCCTCGGTATCCAGGCGTTCGAGCCGGTCCTGATTGAAGGCAAGGCCATCCAGCTGCACCCACTCGTCTGCGCCGCGTTCAACGCCGACTTCGACGGTGACCAGATGGCTGTCCACGTCCCGCTGTCGATCGAAGCACAGATGGAAGCGCGCACGCTGATGCTGGCGTCGAACAACATCCTGTTCCCGTCGAACGGCGAGCCGTCGATCGTTCCTTCCCAGGATATCGTGCTCGGCCTGTACTACGCGACCCGCGAAGCGATCAACGCCAAGAACGAAGGCATGTTGTTTACCGACGTGTCCGAAGTCATTCGCGCCTACGACAACAAGGAAGTGGAACTGACGACCCGTATCACGGTCCGTATCGTCGAGAACCCGAAAGATGCCGAGACCGGCGAATTCGTGCGCACCGTCACGCGCTACGAAACCACCGTCGGCCGCGCGATCCTGTCCGAAATCCTGCCGCATGGCCTGCCGTTCTCCGTACTGAACAAGGCCCTGAAGAAGAAAGAGATTTCGAAGCTGATCAACACGTCGTTCCGCAAGTGCGGCCTGCGTGCCACCGTCGTGTTCGCCGACAAGCTGATGCAGTCCGGTTTCCGTCTCGCAACGCGCGCCGGTATCTCGATCGCCGTCGACGACATGCTGGTACCGCCGCAAAAGGTCACCCTGATCGCAGCAGCGGAGCAGGAAGTCAAGCAGATCGAACAGCAGTATTCGTCCGGCCTGGTCACTTCCGGCGAGCGTTACAACAAGGTCGTCGACATCTGGGGCAAGACCTCGGACGAAGTCGGCAAGGCCATGATGGACCAGCTCAAAGTCGAAGACGTCATCAAGCGCGACGGCACCAAGTCGACGCAGGAATCGTTCAACGCCATTTACATGATGGCCGACTCCGGCGCGCGCGGTTCTGCAGCCCAGATTCGCCAGTTGGCCGGTATGCGAGGCCTGATGGCCAAGCCGGACGGTTCGATTATCGAAACGCCGATTACCGCGAACTTCCGCGAAGGCCTGAACGTGCTTCAGTACTTCATCTCGACCCACGGCGCTCGTAAAGGTCTGGCCGACACCGCGCTGAAAACCGCGAACTCGGGTTACCTGACGCGCCGCCTGGTCGACGTGACGCAGGATCTGGTTGTCATCGAGGACGATTGCAACACCACCAACGGCGCGCTGATGAAGGCGCTGGTCGAAGGCGGTGAAGTCATCGAGCCGTTGCGCGACCGTATCCTCGGCCGTGTCAACGTGCACGACATCGTCAATCCGGAAAGCCAGGAAACGCTGTACGAAGCCGGTTCCCTGCTCGACGAAGACATGGTCGAAGAAATCGAGCGCCTGTCGATCGACGAAGTCAAGGTCCGTACGCCGCTTACTTGCGACACGCGCTTCGGCCTGTGCGCAATGTGCTACGGCCGTGACCTCGGCCGCGGCAGCATGGTCAACTCCGGCGAAGCTGTCGGTGTGATCGCTGCGCAGTCGATTGGTGAGCCTGGTACCCAGCTGACGATGCGTACGTTCCACATTGGTGGTGCGGCATCGCGTGCGGCAGTGGCGTCGTCGGTGGAAGCGAAGTCGAACGGTACCATCCGTTTCACCGCGACCATGCGTTACGTCACCAACGGCAAGGGTTCGCAGATCGTCATTTCCCGTTCCGGCGAAGTGCTGATCACGGACGACCATGGCCGCGAGCGCGAGCGTCATAAAGTGCCGTACGGCGCGACGCTGAACGTCAAGGATGGCAACGTCATCAAGGCCGGTACGGCCCTGGCGACCTGGGATCCGCTGACCCGTCCGATCATCACCGAGTACGCAGGTACCGTGCGCTTCGAGAACGTGGAAGAGGGCGTCACCGTTGCTCGCCAGGTCGATGAAGTGACCGGCCTGTCGACCCTGGTGGCGATCGATGCGAAGCGTCGTGGTTCGCTGACCAAGACCTTGCGTCCACAGGTCAAGCTGCTCAACGAGAACAACGAAGAAGTCAAGATCGCCGGCACGGAACACAGTGTGGCGATTGGCTTCCAGGTTGGCGCGCTGATCATGGTCAAGGATGGCCAGTCGGTATCGGTCGGCGAAGTGCTGGCACGTATCCCAACCGAATCGCAGAAGACGCGCGACATTACCGGTGGTCTGCCACGGGTTGCCGAGCTGTTCGAAGCGCGTTCGCCGAAAGACGCCGGCATGCTGGCGGAAGTCACGGGTACGGTTGCGTTCGGTAAAGAAACCAAAGGCAAGCAGCGTCTAGAAATCACGGACATGGACGGCAACAAGCACGAGTTCCTGATCACCAAGGACAAGCAAGTGCTGGTACACGACGGCCAGGTAGTGAACAAGGGCGAGATGATCGTGGACGGCCCGGCCGATCCACAGGACATCCTGCGTCTGCTGGGTATCGAAGCGCTGGCCCGTTACATCGTCGACGAAGTGCAGGACGTGTACCGTCTGCAGGGCGTGAAGATCAACGACAAGCACATCGAAGTGATCGTGCGCCAGATGCTGCGCCGCGTTCAGATCGTCGAAGCTGGCGATGCGAACTACATCGTCGGTGAACAGGTCGAGCGTTCGGAACTGCTGGACGAAAACGACCGCGTCACTGCCGCCGGCAAGATCCCGGCGACGTACGAAAACGTACTGCTGGGTATTACCAAGGCATCGCTGTCGACCGATTCGTTCATCTCGGCTGCATCGTTCCAGGAAACCACCCGCGTGCTTACCGAAGCGGCGATCATGGGCAAGCGCGACGGTCTGCGCGGCCTGAAGGAAAACGTCATCGTCGGCCGCCTGATTCCTGGCGGTACCGGTCTGGCATTCCATCGCGCCAAGAAGGAAAAAGAAGCGTGGGAAGTGGAAGAGCGTGCAGCGTTGCTGCAGCAAGAGAAGGCCAACATGGCTTCCGAGCTGCAAGCGATGGAAGACAGCACCGCAGCAGCAACCCATCAGGGCGACGACGCGTAATTAGCTAGTCATCCAAACGAAAACGGCACCGAGGAGAAATCCCGGTGCCGTTTTTTTTAGACAGCAACGAGGCCAGCCTTGAGAAGTGGCAATTCTAAAAAATTGCACAGTCCGTGTAACTTATAGTCGGCCACAATATAAAGACAATCTTGACCATACCTGGCTGATCCGCTTCGCGACATCTCATGTTAAATTATCATGTCGATCAAATTACTAAGAGAATATGGGGATTTCATTAGCCTGGGTCGCGGTCGAGACCCTTCCGGGCGAGCTTGCCCTCGCGCGCCTGTCCCTGAGCAAAACCGCTAAACAGTGCGGCTACCCGTTCATCGGGCTGGTCAGCCATGCGCTTCCGTACAACTGGTTCCTGCTCGCCGCTTCGCGCTGTGATCACCGCATCGCCAGTCCTGCAAGCATGGCGGCGATCTCGCTCGGCTGCAGGGCTGTGGCGTGCGCGGTCGAAGAACACGTTGGCTTCGCGTCTTGCGAACTGTGGGAAGACGGCAAACGGAGCTGGAGCGTGGCGCACGACGGCAGTGAAGACCCGGAAAACATCTCATTCGAGGGCCGGGTGCCGCAGCGCTTTCACGCGCTGGTGGCCAGTGTCGAAGGCGAGGACAGCGAGAACTTTGACGGCCATTTTCATATGGATATTCCGCTGATCCTGGCCAAAGAGCTAAGCGGCTTCCGGCACGATGACATCAATCCCGCGGTGGACGATACGCCCTTCGATGTTCTGCACGACGAGCAGGGCGTGCGGCCCTGGTGGCGGCTGTGGCAGTGAGCCTCTCCCGCGGGATCAGGCACAGCACCGGCAACTCCTGCGGGCGTTCGCACAGCGCCGTCTTGGCGCCGTCGTAATCGAGATAGACCAATTCCACGGTGGCCCGGAGAAGTCATTCCGCACAGCCGGCGCAGTCCACCCCTCTGTTTCGACAGTTCATCGCTCGGCTAGATCAGTCCGGATGCAGCGCTGCTATTGTTAAAACTCCAAATAAGGGGATAAATCCAATGCGCATCCGTTCTTTTTCGATATTCCTGTCCGTCCCGATTTTTATTCTTTGCGGCAGTGCGCTGGCGGCAGCTACCACCGCCGGCACACCTGCCATCATTCCTGAAGCCGGCCCGCACTCTGTCGGCTTGCGCATCGTGCAGCAATATGACTACAGCCGTGTAATGGAAGCGCAGGTCGATGCATTCGGCAAAACCGTCAGCGCCGAATCGGCGCGGCCGATTCAAATCATGATCTGGTATCCGGCCAAGCGCACCAATGCAGCGCCGATGCAGGTGGCTGATTATCGCCACGCCGCCCTGAGCGATGTCGACTTCGCTTTGCCTGCTGCCGAGGCAGCAAAGCAGCGGGCGGGCTGGATGGCGGGCCCGCAGAAAGTGCAATACGGCGCGTCGACCTTGGCGGTACGCGGCGCCGCTCCCGCTGACGGCAGCTTTCCCGTGGTGATCTACGCGCCGAGCTTTGCCTCTAGCGCTTTCGAAAACCTCGACCTGTGCGAATACCTGGCCAGCCAGGGCTACGTGGTCATGGCAAGCCGCAGCCTGGGCGCACGCGCTCCCATGATGACCGACGATATCGAAGGCATTGAGGCGCAGGCGGCCGATATCGCCTTCCTCGCCAATTATGCGCAAACGCTGCCGCAGGCCGACATCACGAAAGTCGCGGCGGCTGGCTTCAGCTGGGGCGGCATGGCCAATGTGTTTGCGGCCGCCCGGTCAAGCCGCATTAAAGCGTTGGTAAGTCTTGACGGTTCCATCCGCTACCATCCGAAGATCTGGGGCGCGGCCCCCTATGTGCGGCCGGCGCGCACAGCGGTGCCGATGCTGTTCCTCGGTGCCCGCTCACCGACCGCCGAGGCGATGGAACGCAGCGATAAATTGGGCGCCAGCTATCTCAATTCGATGAAATATTCGGATGTGTATGTCACGACCATGCCTCCGATGACGCACTCGGACTTCAGTTCATGGCAACTGCGCTTCGCTCCCGACAACGCTTTCGGTGACTACCAGCGCGCCGATGTGCTGCAGGCATACCGCAGCGGTGCGCTTTACGCGCACAAGTTTCTGGACGCTTATCTGAAAAGCGATGCCAAGGCGCTGGCATTCATGAAAGCGTCGCCGGCGCGAAATGGCATCGGACCGCAGGTGATGTCGATGGAATCAGCTCCTGCGAAGTTTGTCCCGGTTGGCGAGGCAGACTTTCTGCGCGCGTACTCCAAGGCCGGCTTTAAGGATGCGCAAAAGCTCTATACCGACATGGCCGCGTCGTCGCCGGACTTCAAGGTCAGCCCCATCAACCTGAATACCTGGGGCTATCAACAGCTGCGTGGGAAAAACGCGCGCGCTGCGGTGGAGATGTTCAAGCTGGCGACGCACATCGAACCGAAGTACGGCAATGCCTACGATAGCGAGGGCGAGGCGTATGAGGCGCTGGGTGAAACGGCGTTGGCCATCGCGGCTTACGAGAAGGCAGTCGCGGTGGACAAAGGGCAGACGAACGCCATTGCACGCCTGAAGGACCTGCGCTCAGGCGGCTCGAAATAAGAAGCAACTGGCGCGCGTATGTTGATGGGGTCTGGATAGTATTCAGCGAAAAGGAAGAGTAATGGCGCAAATTTCAGGCGATCACATTGCATATCGGTGGTTCCGTAGTAACTGGTTCTACCCGCTGGCAATCGCTGTTGTCTTGGGCGATGTAACTGCGCTTCACTTCCAGGATTGGAGTCAGCCGCGTCTGCTTGAAGGGGCACTGCTTTTCGACTTTGCGGTTGTAGTGCCGCTGCTTTATCTCTGGTGTTACCGCGCCCGGGGAGCGGCAGTGCTCTTGCGCATGGTAGGTCTCGCTTCGCTTGGGATCTGGGCTACTTCACACCTTATACCTGCCGAACATCAGCATATTCTTGGTTCGGTCGGATGGCTGCGCACGATGGCTATAACTGTACTTGCAGTGATCGAAATTAAAATCCTTTTCAGCTTTTACAAAGCGATTTTTGCTTCTGACAAAACTCCAGAGGAAATCGCAGGCAAGCTGTCCCAGGATATTAAACTGCCGCCTTGGGTGACGCGCTTGGTCGCCATCGAGGCACGGTTACTCCGCCGCCTGTCTGATTTTGCGAGAGGTCTGTTCAGGCGTCGCTAGTATCGTCGCTTCACATCTTGTTAAACCGCTGAGAAGTACTCGAGTCTGCCTACCTGGAGACCTTGCAGGGTGCCCACTAGGCGCCCGAGGAAGTAGCCACTAAAAACGCCGAGCAAGGCGCAGACAACAGTCGAAAACAGCGGATCCTGGCTGGCTGACGGCTTGATCACGAGCGTTACGGCGGTGGCGTACTTGGTGAAGAAGATTGCCATCATCATCGCCAGCGGCGCCCAGCTGCCGTGGACAATCACGCGGCCAGATGAGGCGGCAGCACTGACACCTGCGCTGCTGAACTTCCAGACCAGCAGCGTCATCAGCACTGCGCTGCCTGTCCAGACTGACAGCGGCATGAAGCCGGCGCCAAATTTGGCCACGACGTCCTGCAGCGACAGCGCCAGCATGATGACGGGGATGATGAATAGCTTACGAATCGTCATCTCGCGGTCGCGCATTGCCACGACTCCCCGATAAACCAGCAAGGCAAGAATCGCCCACACGTAGACGGGAGTGTGAGTCACAATTTGAATCAGCATGGCATGGTCCGCAAAGTTGGTTAAGTTGCTGCCACTTTGCCTGAGGGCGGACTGATGTTGGGGGCCATGCGACGCGTGAATGTATGGGGCCGCGAAGTGCAGCCCGGCAGCGCCAAATGCAGCGGGCAATGCCCTTTCTGCACCGCGTTTGGGCCGGTTTATGGCGTGTGCGTACTGAACCGCGCACAAAGGCGTAATATCACTGTTCTATATTAGACCGGAGATACAAATGGCTTTTGAAAATTTCTTGTCGAAGCTGAAGAGCAAGGCCAGCGAGCTGAAGACGGAAGCGCTGAAGTACAAGAACAAGGACTTCCTGAACGCGGCTATGGCGGGCTCGGCGCTCGTGGCAATGGCTGACGGCAGTGTCAGCGCGGAAGAGAAGCAGAAGATGGTTAAGTTCATCGAAAGCAACGACGCCATGTCCGTATTCACGACCAGCGATGTCATCAAGGCGTTCCAGGATTTTGTCGGACAGATCGAGTTCGACAAGGACATCGGCGAAGCCAAGGCTTACGCCGCCCTGCACAAGATGAAGTCCAACGAAGGCGCCGCGCGCCTGCTGGTGCGGATGGTCATCGCGATTGCTTCGTCGGACGGCAACTTCGACGTGAGCGAACAAGCCGTTGCCAAAAGGATCATCAAGGAGTTGGGTTTGACTCCTGCGGAGTTTGAACTGACGTAAACGTCAGCTCGCCGGTCATACCGAAATAAAGGCACCGAGGCCGAAGCCCGGTGCCTTTGTTGGTTTGAAGCCTGCCCAGCTAATCCTCCGGGGCGGACGCCCTTTGCCATATGCCGATATACTTGCCGTTTCCAATAGGCAAAAGGTAGTCCGTTTCATGAAATTCGAACACTCAGTAATCGTCGCGGCGATGTTGCTCGCGATAGCACCGGCGCAAGCCGCCGAAACCGAACAGCATTTATTGCGTTGCGCCGTACTCGGCGATTCAAGCGCCCGACTCGGTTGTTTTGATGCCTTGTCCAAGCAGGTAGACAAGGCGTCCACCGCAAAACCAGCTGTGGCCCCAGTCCCCGCCGAGTCCGCCTCGATCGCTACCGTGACTGCACCAGCGGCATCTGCCGAAGCCGTCGTCGCCGCGGCGCCACAGAAGAATGTGATGAAGCCGGACACCCCGATCTCGCGCATGTCGCAGGAGTGGGAACTGAACACCGCGGCCAAGCGCGGCCGCTACGCCGTGCACCAGCTGTCGGACAACTACCTGCTCATCGCCAACCAGAGCAACGCCACCAACGACCGCCCATTCCGCGACTTTGTGCCGGAAGGATATAAGTCGAAGCACGTCGAGCTGACCTACCAGCTCAGCTTCAAGGCGAAACTGATCGAGAGCATCGCCGATACGCCGATCGACATCTGGGCCGGCTACACGCAGAAGAGCTTCTGGCAGGCATACGCACGCAGCGAGTCGAGCCCGTTCCGCGAAACGAATTACCAGCCGGAAGTGATGGCGGTGATGCCGATCAATAAGCACATCGGCAACGTCGCCGTGCGCTTCGCCTCGGTCGGCTTCGTGCACCAGTCGAACGGCCAGTCGTCGTCGCTGTCGCGCAGCTGGAACCGGTTCTACGCCCAGCTTGGCCTGGAAAGCGGCGACCTCGGCGTTACTGCCCGCGTCTGGAAGCGGCTCGACAACGCCAAGTCGAACAACGACAACGCGGACATCACCGATTTCATGGGCAACGGCGACGTGCGCATCACCTACCGCGACAAAGGGTATGAGTATTCGGCGATGTTGCGCCGCAATTTCGACACCAAGCACGGTGCGGTGCAGGCCAGCGTCGCGTTTCCGCTGGTGGTCAACCTGAAGGGTTATGTCCAGCTGTTCTCCGGCTACGGCCAGAGCCTGATCGACTACAACTACGCGCAGAAATCGATTGGCGTCGGCGTGCTGATGGACTTCTAAGAACACGCAAGTGCTTTTACGACAACGGCGCCAGAGTCTCTGGCGCCGTTTTTTCGTGTGCGCCCAGCATGGGCGCACTCTTGCGGGTGCAAGTCCCGCCGCGAGCTGACCACAGCGAGCGAAGCGAAGCGCAACTGCGGAAGGGCGACCGACTGTGGGGAGGAAGCGTGGAGCGAAACTGCGAGCCGATGAACAAGAATCGGATACAAGGCGCTGCTTTGCAGGGCGAGCGGGCACGAAACCGCGAAGCTCTTGTGGTCAAT
>NZ_PDOC01000039.1 GCF_002760655.1 Massilia eurypsychrophila
TGATGTTCTCCTTCATGGCGCTGTCGGCAATCAGTTGCTCGGCCAGTTCTGCGCTCTCTTTTTCGGCCACCATCCAGCCCACGACATAGCGGCTGAAGATGTCGAGGATGACGTAGAGATGGAAGCACGTGCCCCGAACCGGACCTTTCAGTTTCGTGATGTCCCAGCTCCACACCTGGTTGGGTGTGACGGCCAGAAGCTCCGGCTTGGCGTACTCGGGATGGCGCAGCTGATTGCGCCGTTCGCGCACAGCGGCACAGCCTTGCAGCAGGCGATACATCGTGCGCACCGAGGCAATGTAGCTGCCCTCATCGAGCAGCTGGGCATAGATCGCTGCAGGTGCGCAGTTGACGAAGCGCGGGCTATTGAGCACGTCGAGGACGACACGCTGTTCATGCTCGGACAGCGCCAATGGCGGGCGCCGCCGCAGCGCTGCAACCGGGGCTGGTAGCTGGCAGACATGGCGTGCTGCACGGTCGCGATACAGGGCGCTGCGCGGCATGCGCAATGCACGGCATGCCGCTGCTACACCAACCTCGTCGGCCAAGCTCATGACGGCACTCATCACTTCGGCCCGCCGGTGGTGTCCGACGTGCTCAGTCCCAGCAGGATGGAAAGTTTTTTTTGGACGTCAATGATCAAATCGGCCTTGGCGAGCTTGTTGCGCAGACGCTCGACCTCGGTCTGCAATTGAAGAACCAGGCGATCCTGTGCCGCTGCGGGATTCACCTTCGGACCACGCTTGCCTTCGACCAGTCGGGCCTCGCCGGCGCGCTGACGCTGCTTGCGCCAAGTGGCCAGGTGCGACGAGTAGATCCCCTCACGGCGCAGCAGGGCACCGATGTCGCCGGGCGCCATGCAGGCGTCGGCAGCTGCGAGGATGCGCAGTTTCTCGGCTTTGGAAAAGCTGCGGCGTTTGGCCGTTGGCACCACCTCAGGGTCAGGACGGGCGTCTGTAATATTTGAAATTTGCTGCTTTCGGTTGTGCATAATTGGATCCTGCCGCTGTACTCTAAATTAGTTGGGCAGGTGTCTCAAGTTATATTGGCACAGGGGGTCCGCGCAATTTCAAGTTCCTGCTCGGCCGCGTTGATGGCGTCTCCGCTCTGGAACAATTCTGCTTTCGCCTGCAGCACATCGGTGGCTGCTACCTTCGCGCCGCGAAATGACGCTTTAAGGGTTTCAAGGTCTTGCTCCATCGCGCGACCGATTGACTGCGCTAGCGCTAGCGCTCGTTGTTTGTAGAGAACGGTCAGCCAGGCTTTTCCGGTCGCTTCGCGCACAGTGGCGACGGTTTCCAGGTATGAACCCTCGCTAGCCTCGACTGCGCGCTGAGCTCGTTCGGATCGCGCCAAGCGTTTATTCTTGGACACCCATTGCTGTTCGATGCCAACCCGGCGCATCGTCATGAAGTCAGCGTTTGGGCGAAATTTGTCCGGACCTGAGACGGGTAGGTTGTCCATCCCCAACTTGAGCATTGGATCTGGGAGTTGCCCGGCTTTTGCAGCAGCCTCAGAACTGGCGGCGACCGCGGCGCTCGAGGCTTTAGCAGCGGCGGAAGCCGCGCTAGCGAGACGAAGCGCCTCGTCGAAAGAGAGTTGGGTTGGGCCGGCCGCAACTAGTCCAGAGGTAAGAAGGAGCAGGGCCAGCAGTGTACCGTGGCGCTTCCGCACGGGCATGCCCGACACGCTTGCATGTGACGTGAAAATAGAAAACATAAAATCCTCCGCGATTGAGAACGAGCGCCGGTAGCAGATGCTAGCCGGGCGGTAAGCAAACGGAGGAAATCAGACTTGAATACGAAGCGTTCGAAGATATGGTGGCGCCGGTCCAGCCTCGAGACTGCCGCCTGGCCAAAATTGGAGCGCGGCCGCGCCGTGGATAGGCAATGTGACCAGGACTAAAACCCCGAGCGAAAACGGCGCTACTGGGTGAGGGGAGTGATGAAGCTCAAGCGATGCTTGGGTGTCGGCAGACATCTCGGCACAATGAGCCGGTTGTTCGCTGTCCATACCAGCACACGGCATGCCACCCATCAGTTGCGCACTCATCTCTGCCGATGCCGGCGCGGGGCAAACGTATGACGCCATAGCCACGCCAGCGCTGGGAATGGTCATGACCAAAATCATCGCGATGTTACGAAACAGTAATGAGAAGGAGCGCCGCATAAAGCTGGTAACAAGACAAACACAACATGGAAAATCCGATGGCTGGCTAGAGTGTAGCACTTTCATATTGAAGGTACTTGGAGACGCTGTCGGCGCCCTGGCGGATTCGCACAACAGCTTGACCTTGCAACCTTGGAACGTTTGTGCTTCGGGTTAGTCGATACCATGGGGAAGATGATGAATATCGGACAAGTTTACGACGCGTCCGGCGCTTTGATAACAGGTACGTGACGCGAACATTACTTTTTTGTAATTAACGTCTTTTTATCCGTACTGCATGCCGCTGGAAATGATGACGCGCTTGCGAAGCGTTACTATTGGCAGTTCATTCTATAAACGCTCTTTCTCCGCTAGCTTTTCAACTGGCCGGCGCCACACGCTGCTATCAAATTACTTCGGCCAAATACTTATTCTCTAAGCGCCCGGCGCACCCGTAGTTTCTGCATCCCAGGTATACGGTTACAGTTTCAGACTGTCTTGTATGAGTAGCAAGTGGCGGCTTGACGTTACTCTGACGGAAAGCTTCAAGATTACGAACTATTAAACCAACAAACAAAACGACATCACTATGACCACAACGAACACTATGACCACAAAGAAGCTCGTTCTCGTCCTCAGCCTGGCGATCGGTAGTCTGGTCACCAGCTGGTCGCACGCCCACACCAAAGTGGAAACCGCGGAACCGAAGGCGGACAGCGAACTGAACGAGCCGCCCAAAGAAATCAGACTTCACTTCAGCGATACGCTCGAACCGGCCTTCACCAAAATCGTCTTGCTCGATGCCAAAAACGTCACCATTAAACTGCCGAAAGCGGTTGTCGACAAGGCCGATGCCAAGACGGTGTCCGCCCAGCTGCCTGTGCTTCGCGCCGGACAATACCTCGTGCGTTGGTCAACCATGACCCGCGACAGTCACAAGGTGAAGGGGGAATACCGCTTCAATGTCAAATAACATGCTCTTCGACGTGCAAATGGCGATTTACAGCGCCACCGTCGCGCTCAACCTGTCGCTGGCGGTGGCGGTCGGCGCCGTTTTGGCTGCGCTGTGGCTGGCGAACGGAACGACCACCTGGTCCGCCGCGCAGCTGCGCCGTGTGCGGCCGGTGCGCATCGGCGCAGCGGCAGCAGCGATCGCGGCCTTGGGTTCGCTGCTCCCGTTTGTTTCCGCTTCCATGGCCGAGGTGCCGGTCGCCGCGGCCGGCGAGGCGATGGGCGCGATGCTCGCCGAGAGCCATTTCGGGCTGGCCTGGACAGTAGGCATGGGAGCGCTGCTCGCCGCCGCGCTGGCGTCGGTCATTCCGTCAACAGGGCAGTGGCTGCGCGCCGTAGCGTCAGTAAATTTGCTGGTCCTTACTGTCGCGCTCTACACGCGCAGCACGGTGAGCCACGCGGCGGCGGACGGCGATCTGAGCGTGGCGATTGTCGCGGACTGGATGCATTTGTGCCTCGTTTGCGTCTGGGTCGGCGAAGTCTTTGTCGCCGGTTTTGTAACGCTAAGCGGTGCCATCGCCGAAACCGCGGCCGAGCGTGCTGAAGCTGCGCGCTACGTCGAAAACCTGTCGTCGTCGGCCACATTCGCGCTTGCCGGCATATTTGCCACGGGTCTGTTCAGCGCCTGGCACAACCTTGGCGGTGTCGCTGGCTTGACCGGAGATTCCTATAGCATTGTACTGCTGTACAAATTAGCCCTGGTGGCGCTTGCCGCTTTGCTGGGAGGCTTCAACCGTTTTATCGTGATGCCCTCGCTTCTTGCCGGCTGGCGCGCGCCGGATGGCCGGGCCGCGCAGCGTCTCCGCCGTTTCAGACTCATTTTGCGGATTGAAGCGGTCGTGTTGCTCGCGGTGCTGGTTGCCGCCGCCATTCTAAGCGCGACTCCGCCTCGCGCTGCCGCTTAGCCGTTCCTTAGAACCCAAACCCATTTGAAGAGAAAAGAAAATGAAAAAAAGTTTTGTATTGTCAATCTTACTGGCCGTCGTATCCACGCATGCTTTCGCCGCGCCTGCGGTCGGTGACGCCAACGCGTCCCTTGCCGCTTTCCACGCCGCGCTGGCGAGGGGCGACAAGGAGGCCGCTCTCGCGATGCTGGCCCCGAAGGTGGCCATTTATGAGTCCGGCTACGTCGAAGCATCCAGGGACGAGTATGCGCACCACCATCTGGGCGGCGATATCGCTTTTGCGAAGACGTCAATGCGCAAGGTTCTTAGGCATTCCGAAAAGCTGGAAGGCAATACCGCGATCATCTGGGAGGAAACGGAAACGACCGGCACCTCCGGCGGCAAGCCAGTCCATTCCTTTGGGACAGAAACTGCCGTCCTGGAAAAGACTGGGGACCGATGGGTGATCACGCATGTGCATTGGTCCTCGCGCAAGGCTAAATAATTCACCCGGAGGTGAATCCGTTGCATTCGAACGGTCCAATGGTGAAGCCGTCATCCGCTGTTGCAGGTCGCACTTAGGAGGAATGTATGGAAAGCACATTGCACGGAAAGCACCATCACGGCGTGGGGGCGGAGCCGACGACCGACCTGCGCGACCCTGTATGCGGCATGGCGGTTTCCGTCATTTCGGAAGATCACGTCCAGCATGATGGGCGCGATTATTACTTTTGCAGCCCAAAGTGCGGGGACAAATTCCGCGCTAGCCCCGCCACCTACCTGCAACCCCTGGTAGAAGGGCCGCCGTCGGCCGCCGCAGGGCGCACAATTTATACATGCCCGATGCATCCGGAAATCCGCCGGCCGGCGCCCGGCAACTGTCCAATCTGCGGCATGGGGCTCGAGCCGCTGATGCCGTCGTTGGACGAGGAGGAAAACCCGGAGTTGCGCGATTTCCGCCTGCGTTTCTGGTGGACGCTGCCCCTGTCGGTCGCCGTGTTTGCACTGGCGATGTTCGGTCACATTGTATTTCCAGGCGGGCTGCGGTACCAGAACTGGATAGAGCTGGGCCTGAGTACACCGGTGGTGCTGTGGGCTGGATGGCCATTCTTCGTGCGCTTCGCCCAGTCGATACGTCATCGCAGTCCCAACATGTGGACTTTGATTGGTTCGGGCGTGGGGGCGGCGTATGGCTACAGCGTCGTCGCCACATTTGCCCCCGAACTGTTTCCGCCAACCTTCGCCACGCATGCCGGACGGATCGGCGTGTATTACGAAGCGGCCGCAGTCATCGTGTCGCTCACGCTGCTGGGGCAGATCCTGGAGCTGCGCGCTCGTTCGCAAACGTCGGCCGCGATCAAATTGCTGATGGGGCTGGCACCGAAGACGGCACGCCGGATTCTGCCCGACGGCAGCGAAGAAGACGTACCGCTAACGCATATTCATATCGGCGACGCGCTGCGCGTGCGGCCGGGCGAAAAAGTGCCGGTGGACGGCACGGTCACGGAAGGGCAGAGCGCTGTCGATGAGTCGATGCTGACCGGCGAACCGATGCCGGTGACGAAGCGATCGGGGGACAAGGTCATTGGAGCGACACTAAACACCAGCGGAAGTCTCATCGTTCGTGCCGACAAAGTCGGCGCGCAGACCATGTTGTCCCAGATCGTGCAAATGGTAGCGCAGGCGCAGCGCTCCCGCGCGCCAATGCAACGCCTCGCTGACGTCGTCGCGGGATATTTCGTGATGGTAGTAATCGCCATTGCGGTGCTGACCCTGCTTGCCTGGGGCGTCTTCGGCCCGCAGCCGAGCTGGGTGTACGGCTTCGTCAACGCCGTCGCCGTCCTGATCATTGCCTGCCCGTGCGCGCTTGGACTGGCCACGCCCATGTCCATCATGGCAGCGACGGGCAGAGCCGCCACGCAGGGCATCCTGTTTCGGGATGCCGCCGCGATCGAGGGCTTGCGCAAGGTAGACACGCTGATCGTGGACAAGACCGGCACGCTGACCGAAGGCCGACCCGTCTTTGACCGCGTCGTCGCCATGCCGGGCTTTACCGACGCCGATGTGCTGCGCATGGCGGCCAGCATCGATCAGGGCAGCGAGCACCCGCTTGCGCGGGCCATCGTCGACCAGGCGGTCAAGAACAACCTTGTGCTTGAGAAGCCTGCGAGCTTCGAATCGTCCAGCGGCATCGGCGTGCGCGGCGAACTTGGCGGCCAACATATTGCGCTTGGCAATACCGCCCTGATGGACGAGGAAAAGATCGACTGGTCGAGCCTTGCCTTGCAGGCTGAGGATCTGCGTGGGCAAGGTGCGAGCGTCATGTACCTGGCCGCAAATCGCCATTTGGTGGGCATCATTGCGGTGTCCGATCCGATCAAGGCGAGCAGCCTGGCGGCCTTGAATGCGCTGAGGGACGCGGGTCTGTTGGTGATCATGGCCACCGGCGACGGCGAAACGACGGCCAATGCTGTCGCCAAGCGCCTCGGCATTACCGAGGTGTACGGCGAGGTCAAGCCACGCGACAAGCTCGCGCTCGTCGAGCGCCTGCAGCAGGCGGGGAAAGTTGTGGCAATGGCCGGCGACGGCATCAACGACGCACCGGCGCTGGCAAAGGCTGACGTCGGTATTGCAATGGGCACCGGCACCGACGTTGCGATCAATAGCGCGCACCTGACGCTGGTCAAAGGGGACTTGCTGGCAATCGCGCGGGCCCGCACTCTGTCTCTCGACACGGTGCGCAATATGCGCCAGAACCTCGGCTTTGCCTTCATTTACAACGCACTGGGCATTCCGCTGGCCGCCGGGCTTCTGTATCCCTTTACCGGACAGCTGCTGTCGCCGGTGATCGCTGCGCTGGCAATGAGTCTGAGCTCAGTGTCGGTGATCACCAACGCACTGCGCTTGCGGCGTTCGGCAGGCTGACGTTAACGAGGGTATCTTCCTCGCCATGCTTGGAAAAGCGACGAGGCAACAGTGCCTCGTCGCCCTGATGAGCTCGTGGAACGGGTGCATCAATGGGCGCCCTCGCGCTCGCTTCCGGTGTGTAACCCGCGCACGCCACGAATCGGCTGGTAGTCGGCGATGTTGAACGTGGCGGCCAGCATGTGGCGCATTTCTTCAATATCGGCGAGCTGGGCCTGTACCATGCCTCTACAGTAGCCCTGCAGCTCTTCGTGCCGGATGTCGCTCGCTACAACGCAGGTCATTGAAGGCGTCAAGGCCATGTAGTGGTGCCGGCTGAATACTTCGAGGAACTTGCGATCAAACTGCGGTCCGGCAGGAGCGCGTTCGAGCGCGTAAATCATGCTGCGACCTTCTTCATCGAGCTGCGGCTGATGAGTGACGTCGTACCATTTGCGCAGAAAATCCTGGGCCATCATGATCTCTTCGCGCTGCATCCGGTTGTTGCGCCGCGCCAGCGACTTGACATCGTCCATGCGCGACTTGGCCGGGGTGCTGGCGGTGCACGGCGTCGGGCTTGTTCCCTGCGCGGACGTGGTCTGCGGGTCGCGGTGGACGTCTGTTCCCGCCGCCAGCTCGGTGATGCGCAGAGCGCAGTAGTGATGGTTGATGATCATGCGCAGAAAATCCTGTTCATATTGGGCGTCAAGCCCCGGCCTGGCTCGTCGGCCGTTGCGCTCAACGGCATCATCAAGGCGCTTAAAGCGAGGGCGGCCAGAATTGAGCTTTTCTTCTTCAGCTTGTGATTATTTATGGTTTTCTCCAGTCAAGTCAAACGTTCGGGTATGCGTCGTGCACACCCATAGTCAAATGGCTGCGGGGAGACGGCCTGATAAACCTCAAGCGGGTGCGGGGCGGAAGGAGCGCTCTGCCCCGCGGCGTTAATCATGAAGAGAGCACTAAGCCCGCATCGTGGGAATCTGGCGGTGCGATTACATTTTCGTTATTTATCGTCGCCGCAGCCAGTTCGGCGCAAAATGTCGGCTGGAATGGGGAGAAGCATGAAGATTCTGATTGTGGAAGACGAGGTCAAGACCGGCGACTACCTGAAACAGGGTTTGGTCGAGGCGGGATTCGTCGTTGACCTTGTGCGCGACGGAACGAATGGGCTGCATTACGCCCTGACGGAAGCTTACGACTTGCTAATCCTGGACGTCATGCTGCCCGGCCTTGACGGCTGGTCGGTGCTGGCCGCGGTGCGCAAGGCGGGCAAGGACGTGCCGGTCCTGTTCCTCACCGCGCGCGACCAAGTCGAGGATCGCGTTCGCGGCCTGGAGGAGGGGGCGGACGACTATCTCGTCAAGCCGTTCGCGTTTTCCGAGTTACTGGCCCGCGTCCGTACCTTGCTGCGTCGTGGTAGCAAGGTAAAGGAGGCCGCATTCCTGCAAGCGGCCGACCTCGAACTGGACTTGATCCGGCGCCGTGTCCTGCGCGGTGGCAAGCGTATCGACTTGACAGCCAAGGAGTTCGCGTTGCTCGAGCTGCTGTTGCGGCGCCAGGGGGAAGTCCTTCCGCGTTCGCTCATCGCCTCGCAAGTGTGGGACATGAACTTTGACAGCGACACCAATGTCATCGAAGTTGCGATACGCCGCCTGCGGGCCAAGGTCGATGAAGGGTTCGAGCCTAAGCTGATCCACACCGTGCGTAGCATGGGGTATGTTCTCGAGGCCGATCCGTGCGACTAAGCTTAAGCGGTGGCACTTCGCTCACTGGCCGACTCACCGTCCTGTTCGCCGCCGCGTCGACTGCTGTTCTGCTCCTCCTGGGCTATCTGGTCGCCACATCGGTGGAGCAGCATTTTGAGCAGCAGGATTTGGCCATACTAAACGGCAAACTCGAACTAGTTGCACATGCTCTTGAAAAGGTGCGCTCGCAAGACGAGCTTTCCCGGCTGCCGGCGCAACTGTCCGATTCCCTTGTCGGACACCACAGTTTGGACATCATGGTCACCGCCCCGGACGGTACGGTTTTGTTCTTGACCAAGGGAGCGAATTTTCCAGAAAACGTGCTGCGCGGAGCCGCTTCGAAAGTGGCCGGCAGCACCGTATGGCGCAAGTCGCCGCATTACTCGGTCCGCGGCATCGCCAAGCTTGCCGCTACTGGCATCCCCGGCGCCCCAGCGGCAACGATCGCAGTCGCTACCGATGTCGGGCACCACGAGCACTTCATGGAAGGCTTCCAGCGCACGCTGTGGAGCGTGGTGGCGCTGGGCGCGGTGCTCACCGGCTTACTCGGGTGGGGCGCGGCCCGGCGCGGTTTGGCGCCGCTGCGCGCCATGGGCCGCGAAGCCGGCGCCATCACGGCGCGCCGCCTCGACGCACGGCTGTCGGCAGATGCGGTGCCGGCGGAACTTGCCGAACTGGCCGACACCCTGAACGGCATGCTCTCGCGCCTGGAAGACTCGTTCCGGCGTCTTTCAAATTTTTCGTCGGACCTTGCGCACGAGCTGCGCACCCCGGTGAGCAACCTGCTCACGCAAACGCAGGTGACGCTATCGAAGTCGCGCACCGTCGAGCAGTACCGCGACATCCTTGCTTCTAATGCCGAGGAATTCGAGCGCCTCTCGCGCATTGTGTCCGACATGCTGTTTCTGGCAAAATCCGAAAACGACCTGGTGGTTCCCAACCGCGAGCCGGTCAGCTTGGCCGACGAGGTCAGCAGCGTTCTGGAGTTCTACGAGGCGCTCGCGGAAGAAAAGGGCATTGCCGTCGCGCTTGTGGGCCAGGGATCTATTTCTGGCGACCGCCTGATGATCCGCCGTGCAATCAACAACTTGGTGTCGAACGCGGTACGGCACACGCCGCCGGGCGGAACGATTACCGTCCGGATCACTCAGCGTGGGGAAGCCGGCGCCGAGCTGCAGGTTGAAAACGCGGGGGAGGGCGTCGCCGCCGAACATCTTCCGCGCCTGTTCGACCGTTTCTATCGGGTCGACTTCGCGCGGAAACGGCAAAGCGACGGCGCTGGCCTCGGGCTGGCGATTACCAGGTCCATCGTTCGCGCCCACGGCGGCGACGTGGCCGCACATTCACAGGGCGGCCTGACGACGTTTTGCCTGACATTTCCCGCCTGAGGCGTTGGCGCGCTGCTCGTCCGTCGCAGGCGCCGGCCCCTGCCGCATTGCTACTTTGTCGAATGCGGGCGCTTCTTCATCCACGCTTCGAACATAGCAATTTCCTTCTTCTGCGCGGTAATAATTTTCTTTGCTGCGCTGATCATTTGCTTATCCTTGCCATGGTCGATCTGGGCTTGCGCCATGTCGATGGCCCCTTGATGGTGGCCCACCATCATCATCGCGAAATCCATGTCCTGGTTGCCGGTCATGGGCATGCCCTTCATTTTCTTGTGCATTTCATCCATCGATGCATGCATGTCCGTCGATGTCTTTCCGGCAGCGTGTGCAGGTTTGCTCATGTCGTGCTGAGCGTGTCCCTCGCTCTGCGCAAGGGCGGGCGCAGCAACGGCGAGAGCGCCTGCGGCCACGGCGGCTGAAAGTGCCAGTTTAACCGCGGTGGTTGCAAGAATGCGGCGACTGATAGTTGTGATCATGGTGAGCTCCTGATAAGTATTGCCTGCATGCGTGAGATATCCCGGAATCATGTGTCATGTCGATACTTTCCGGTTGGTAGCTGACAACGGCGCGGCTGGTTTGCCGCGCCGGCGTGCTTTCTACGTTGCGGCCTGTAGCGCGGTGATCGTGAACGCGCCGTTAATCTTTTCGACAGTAAACTTTACCTTGTCGCCGGCTTTCACTTGCTCCAGCATGGCAGGGTCCTTGACCTTGAACACCATTGTCATGGCCGGCATGTCGAGGTTGGCGAGCGGGCCGTGTTTCACTGTGATCTTGCCGGCGTCCTTGTCAACTTTCTTGATCTCGCCGTCCGATTGCGGCTGAACGACAGTGGTGCTGGTGGTTTTGGTGGCTGCGGCGGTCGTCGCGTGATCGTGGCCGGCCGCGGTGGCCAGCGCGGGAATGCCCGCTGCGACGATCAGGCTGATCAGAATTTTCGAGATATTTTTCATAGTGACTCCTTTTTCGATTGCGTATGGCATACGGATATTAAGAATTCATTCGGCACGACGTTCACTTCACTGCAACCTTGCCCTGCATGCCGGCTTCGAAGTGGCCGGGCTGCAGGCAGGCGAAGTCGACATTGCCCGAGGAGGAAAACTTCCAGATCAGCTCGCCCGACTTGCCCGACTCGACCGACACCATGTTCTCCTCCGCATGTTCCATCTCCGGGTTCTTGCGCATCATGTCCGCATGCTTTTTCAGTTCGCTCATCGAGCCCAACACCATTTCATGCTTGAGCTTGCCGGAATTGGTCACAACGAAGCGCACGGTTTCACCTCGGCTTACTTTGATGGAGGACGGGTTGAAACGCATCGCGTCCGTCATATCCACTTTTACGGTGCGCTTGGCATCCGCGAACTTTCCGGGAATACCGACTGGCGCCCCGTGCGAATGGCCCGCCGTTGCCGGGTCATGCGCGGGGGAAGCGCTCTTGTCGACCTGATGCTTGGCGGGCGACGCCTCCGATGCTGCTGCGGGATGCTCGCCGTCGTGCGCCGCAGCGCCGCTTATCAACGCCATCGTGGCTGCAGCGATTAAGATATGGTTCATCATGTTGTCTCTCGTGTAAAAGCTTGCGGCACTAAATCGATTGTGGTGCTAGTGGGACCCGTGGCCGCTTCCCTTGCGGACTTTCAAAACTTTCTCACCAGGTTTAGGCGCGGCAGCGGCCATACCCGGCGACTGTTGGGCAGCGGGCAGGGCAGCTGCGCCGCCTTGCCATTCATACGCCACCGTTCCCGCCGGATGCTCGTACCAGCCCGGATCCTTGTAGTTGCCCCGCGCCTGCCCCTTGCGCACTTTCACGGTCGTGAACATACCGCCCATTTCCATTCCACCGAAAGGACCCGTGCCAGTCATCATGGGTAGCGTGTTCTCCGGCAGCGGCATTTCCATGTCGCCCATCGAGCCGCCCTTGTCGCCCATGACCATATAGTCGGGAACAAGCTTGCTGATCTTTTCGGCGATGCCGCGGTGGTCGACCCCGATCAGCGTGGGAACGTCATGTCCCATCGCGTTCATCGTGTGGTGGGACTTATGGCAGTGGAACGCCCAGTCACCCGGTTCGGTGGCATCGAACTCGATCGCGCGCATCTGGCCCACGCCGACGTCGGTTGTCACCTCGGGCCAGCGCGAGGCCGGGTTCGTCCAGCCGCCATCCGTGCCGGCGACGACAAACTCGTGCCCGTGCAGGTGTATGGGATGATTAGTCATCGACAAGTTCCCGATGCGGATGCGAACTCGATCGTTCAGGCCGCAAACCATCGAATCGATGCCCGGGAATACCCGGCTGTTAAATGTCCACAGATTAAAATCGGTCATGGTTGCGGTCTTCGGGGTCGCGCTGCCAGGCTCGATGTCATAGGCGTTGAGCAGGAAGCAGAAATCGCGGTCGACGCGGTGGGCGTTGACGTCCTTTGGGTGGGTCACCCAAAAACCCATCATCCCCATCGCCATCTGCGTCATCTCATCGGCATGCGGGTGGTACATAAACGTCCCCGGCCGCTTGGCAATGAATTCGTACACGAACGTCTTGCCCGGCTTGATGCCCGGCTGAGTCAGCCCCGTGACGCCATCCATGCCCGCAGGCAGGCGCTGGCCATGCCAGTGAATGCTGGTGTGCTCGGGCAGCTTGTTGGTCACGAACAGACGCACGCGGTCGCCCTCGACGACCTCGATGGTCGGGCCAGGCGACTGTCCGTTGTAGCCCCACAAATGTGCCTTCATCCCCGGGGCAAGTTCGCGTACCACCGGTTCGGCTACCAAGTGAAATTCCTTGACGCCGTTATTCATGCGCCAGGGCAGCGTCCAGCCATTGAGCGTGACAACCGGATTGTAGGGGCGACCGTTAGGCGGGCTCAAGGGGGGCTGTGTCGCTGCCTTGTCCATCACCGGCGCTTCGGGAAGCGAGGCGGCGCCCACCCTGCTGACCAGCCCGGCGCTCAGCGCTACAGCGCCGGCGCCACCAAAAAAATCTCTGCGTGAAACCATTCTCTATTCCTTCAAAATATCTCGTTAATGTTCGGCCGGTTCAGCGACGGCACTTGGCGCTTTGCCGCTGCCAATGGGAGCGCCCGGGCGCCCGGTCTGCGCCATCTGCAGAGCCGACTCCGCCATCCAGAAGTCGCGCTGCGCTTCAATGGACGCGTTCACGCTCAACACCTGGCTTCTGGAATCGGCCAGCAATTCGAACACGCTGATCAGCATGCCGTTGTAGCGCAGCAGCTGCTCGGCGGATATGCGCTGTTTCAGCGGCACGATCTCCTCGCGGTAATGGCGGGCGACGTCATACGTCGTCCGGTAGGCTGAATACGCTTCGCGCACTTCCGAACGCGCATTGACCGCCGTTTCGCTGGCACGCTGGACGGCCTGCATGTACATGGCTTCGGCGCGCGCCACACGCGCTCCACCCCAGTCAAACAGCGGAATCTGCAATTCAATCTCGTAGCCTTTTTCGCGCGTCGGACTTTCGTTAAACGAATTGCGCAGATAGCTAACATCGAGCAAGTTGACGAAGCGCGTTGCTTTGGTCAATCCGAGGGAGCTCGCCAGGCCCGACAGTTCTCGCCGCGCCATGATCACATCCAAGCGGTTCTGCATCGCCCCTGCCTCAAGCGCAAGCGCCTCGCGCGGGGCGGCTGGCAGTTCTGGCAGGCGGTTGGGCAACTGGACGGCCAGAGCGCCAGGGAGGCCCATCAGACGGGTAAGGCGCTCGCGCTGCTCGGTGCTGGTCTGGCGCGCACGCGCCAGCTGCACTACAACGTCGGCATAAAAGGCTTGCTCACGCGCATGATCGAGCTTGCTGAAGTTGCCAGCGGCGGCCATCCTGCTGGCCAGCTCGGCGGCGGCTTCTGCCGCCAGCTTGACCTGTTCCATGTAGACCGCGCTCTCTTGGGCTGCCACCGCCGAGAAATAAGTCCTTCGGGTTTCGTCGGCCACGCGCAAGGCATCCCCGGCCGCGCGGAGCTGGGCCTGCTCGAACGATCTGCGCTCAATGCGGGTAACGACCGGCATCGTGAGCAAGCTCATCACTGGAAGCATGAGGCTGCGCTCGATCTCGATCTCGCTGCCGCGCGTCAGGCGGCCAAACGAAAATACTGGGTTGCGGATCCGTCCCGCCTGTACCAGGTTTGCTTCGCTGATGCCCAGCTCTGAGTACGACGCCTGCAAGCCCTGGTTGTTCATCAGCGCCACCGTGACGGCGTCGTCAACGGTTAACGGCTTGGCGAGCAAGGGGGCGATGGCCGCGGCAACGCCGGCCTTGTCTGCATCGGATTTCACCCAACGCGTATCCTTGCCGATGCGCTCCTTGGTGAGCGTCTGGACACTGTCGAAACCGCCGTCGGGCGAAAAGGAAGCGCACCCTGCCAGCGCAAGCGTCGCGGCGCCGAGGGCGGTGGTTTTTAGAAACAGGGCTGTGCGCGTCATTCCTTCTCCTTCTTGTTGTGCGGTTGGTTCGGCCGTGCGCTATACGATCCGTGGTTCGCCTTGTCGGCACCAGAGGGGGCGATCTTGGGAGCCGGGGGCATCTTCGACATGTCGTGCCCGGCGTGCGGGTCGCCCCCCTGCGCCTGCTTCCCACCTTGGACAGCGTCAGTCTGCTTCGCAGTGAGGGGCACGCCTGTCGTTGGCGGAGCGGCCGGCGCCGATTTTGCCGGCGTCATCTTCGACATGTCGTGTCCAGCGTGGGGGGCGCCGGCCGGTGCCTTTTTTGCGGCATGCGCCGATCGGTCCTGCCCGGTTTTTTTCGCAATCGGGGCGATGCCGGCGCCTGCTTTTGCCCCCGTCGTCATGTCGTGGCCTGCATGCGGATCGTCCGATTGCGACTTCATGGTTGCCATGTCATGTTCTTGCATTCCGCCTGAGTCGCGCACCTGGTCGTTGGTCTCGCGCCAGGACAGCACCACGGGCTCCTTGTACGGTTTGTAGTCCGCAAAAGCCGACTGGTATACCGGGGAGGTTGGGGGAGGGGCTGCCGTTGCACCGGGGTGTGACGGCGCTTGGGCCAGCGCCGCAGACGGCGCAATGGCGAGAACGAGAAGTGGACAAAGAAAGTTCAATTGCATGTGGTTTCCTAGATCGGCAAATTGCCGGTTGAATCACGGTATGCGTAGTGTACCCAAGCGTTGCTGACAAGGAGGCTTCCGCCAGATTACAAGTTTGTAATGTAAGTCCTTGCTGACCGGTCACTGTTTCCAGCATGTACGTTCCAGCCCGTAACGGCCGGCTGCGGGGAGTTGGCGTAGCCTGACAGATCAGGCCGCCATTCACGGCACGGCACGAAAGCGAGTTGCATGGGAGTAGAGGTGGGCGGTAGCCTGGCGGCGCTGTGCCGGCCGCGCCGGGACTAAAAGTGGCGCAGCACCGTTGGGAAAGCTGCGCAGGTAATCGCATCATGTCCCGAGGAATCGGCGTGCCGGTGCGATCCGCGGCGGCACCCTCGATAAAAGTAGGGCCGGCAAACAAGCGGCCAGGATGACCTTGGTAGAAGTCACTGCCGATCGTTACGCCGCGCCTGACGCGACTTGTAACGTCATCAAGGGACTAATTGCCGACAGCTTCATGCACGCGTTTTGCCGCGGTGGCAACGAACGCGCGGCCTTGTCACAGCGCACCGCCGGCGGGCGCGGTTCGTGCGTGGCTTGCGGCCATGATCTTTGTCTTGATAGAACTGCGCACGCGATGCGTTTGTGCTTCAAACGGCAGATGAAAAAGACACGAGAGGACCAGAATGCAGGCGAGCATGAACCTGATCGTGCTTCGCTGCGGATCTGACCTGAACTGCAGGCTCGACAGGAGCAGCAGGAAGGGCAGCGAGACAACGAGGTACGAAACAAAGGAAGCTTCATTGATCTGCTTGATCCCCTTGAGCCGCAGATAGACCGCGACAATAAACAGCAGGCAGAGAACGGTCCAGCGCTGCGCAGCAGAGGCGGTGATCTCGATCCGCGAAAGCGGCGCCCAGCAGCCAGAGCGAGAAATACAGCACGATGGAGCCGGTAAGGTTCATGGTGACGAGCAGGCAGACCGCTGCGGAAGCGACGCGGGAAAACGTCGATCTGCCGGTGAATGAAATGACGAGGAGGGGGAACAGCACGTAGTACCACGTTTCATTGGCCAAGCTCCAAAGCGGGAAGTTGCCACCGAAGCGCGGTAGCACGACATCTTGCAGCCCGTACAGATTGCCGAGAAACGACGCTGCCGAATACTCATTGGCTACGGCGTAGCTGAACGTGCCAGGGTCGATGGCACCTGTATAGGCGCCGATCACCAGGGTCAGCACAAACGCAGGGATCATTACGATCCACAAGCGCGTCATCCTGTCCACCGCGTAGGACGTCATGGCCCCCGGTTCATGCAGCTTGTTGAGAAAGCTCCCGCCGACCAGCCAACCGCTTAGCAGGAAAAAGACCACGACGGCCTGGTAAGCGAATCCGGTAAGAAAACCCAAAGCCTGATACCAGAGCGTCGGATCCTGCATGCCCGCGAGTCCCGGAAAAACTTCGGCTAAGGATCCGTATCCTGGTAACGCGTGAGGAAGCAAAAAATATCCCCACCTTATACCGCGATACGGCTTGGTCAACACAACGACTCATCTACATTAGGTCGCACCTGCCCAGCCCCCTGTGTCAGACTAGTTGTCGCCTCCAGATTTTATCCAAATAGAGGCAGATATGAGAACAAGGCATTCCCCAGCATTTGTCGAACAAGCACTGGTCAAGGTATTCTCCCGTGGCGGCAGGAGCGTGCAGGCAGTCGCGGACGATATCAACGTCAATTACCACACACTTAAAAATTGGA
>NZ_PDOC01000040.1 GCF_002760655.1 Massilia eurypsychrophila
GATGCAGACCAGGATCACATCGATCGGAAAGCGCATCCCTTTGAAGTTGAGCATGTCGAGTCGTCCTGGGTTCGGGCGCCGCAGCTTACCCGATTACCCCGTCGATGTTCGCTAATGCGACAGAACCGGTTGCGCCGCCACCAGGCTCGCGTGGGGCCAAAGTTAATCGCGCACCCCACAGTGGATATGATGTTGTTGACCACCTCGTGAGCGGCGTTCGACCAGCCGTTGTCGACCTTCAATATGCTAAATCCCTGGTACGCAAGTTCTGGCATGAGCTGGTTGATCAGGACGTTTCCCGGGGAAGCCGCAATGACATCTGCCAGATCGTGGGGTTGCGACGACAAGGCGTTACTGACCACCTCAAGGGTGCTGTCGCCGCTGGGCGTCAGTTCCAGGGCGACGCAGAACCCCAGCGCGGCACCGAATTTTTCCTCGACCATTAAACCAAAGTGCCAGCGTGACAGAGGAACTTCAAACTCAACACCGTGATCATTTTTTAATACGATGACCGTTGCCGAGTCGACCTTGTGGAAATCTAGTTGCACCGCGCTGTACGGCCGAATTGACTGCAACAGCGGGCGCATGCCATTTCCTACCGTGCTCCTGCGCGCTGCCTCGGCGCCCGATCTCGACAGCGCCGCCCGTTGTGTCTGCGTCTCGCAACGATCGTGGAAGTACTTTCAGAGCGTTTTGTAGCCGCAATTGCCCGTATTGAACGGCCAGTGATCGTTCGTGAATCCCAGCTTTCGCAGCTCCGTCTTGAAACGCTCGTGAATCGCCGTGATGGAGATGCGCGCCTCATGCATGGTGTCGCGCGCGGACCGTTTGAAGTAGAGATCATCCAAGAGCTCGGCGACTTCCGGCAGCCGGGAAAGAAGCTGCGAGAGCGCTCCGGCGCAACCGCCCGAGCCGCTACCGAGCTCATGGCGAATTTCCTGCTCGCGCACATACCCGGAGACTCGAGTGAACAGTATCAATGCACGAAATCCCTGAATCGAACCGTTCGGCGCCAATTGGAGACACCGCTTCACGAGCCGATGAACTTCGGATTTGGTCTTTCCGGTTCGCGCGCGGATCTCGTCAAAGCCAGTCCCATTCGCATACAGTTCGACCGCGTTACGCCGGTTGCAAAAAGCGTCCTGTTCCGGCCGGGTGAGCGAGGCAAGGTCCGGAGCCGGCCACAGCGCCAAGTCACGATGGGTGAGCGCAATGAGTGAACGCCGTGCGCCGCGGCTCATGATTCGCCTGCCGACAACAGTGTGGCACGCCCGAATATCTGTGCCTTCAAATTCGCGCGTATCGCCTCGCGCTGGAGTGCCCGTGCGACGACGGCAAGCATGCAGGCGACATCGATCCCGGGGATCGTCAGCAGGTTCTCGAGTGTCACTGCGCGTTGCAGCGCCATCCGCTGCGCGAAGATATCTGCTTCACGGCCAAGGAACACCGTGCGGCACCGCGTGATCGCCGCGCACAATGTCAGCCAGTTGTCGAACAAGATCTCTTTGTCGGCGAGGTCCTGGTCCGTCTTCACGTGATATGACGCTCCGCTGGCGCGGGCTGCGCTTTCGATATCCGGGTCGCCGATGACTTGGTCGCGCTTTGGGCGCCCACTGGCGAGCTGCAGCCGCTTGAAATTCCACCATTCGGTTGTGCCGTCGCTGCGATACACCTGCGCGCCGACCTTCGGCTGGTGCTCCCGGCTCTCAAAATGCGCTACTTCAGCACTGGAGACGGGAACATATTTGAGGACGCTCGTATCGCCTTCCAGCAGTACCAAATGCATGAAGGCAAGGTCGGTCGCAATGGTCAATCGCTCGTTGTTCTTTGGGGAGTCGAAGAACCAGATGTTCGATTGATGTTGTCGCTGCCTTTTCAGGACGGGGAAAACGGCAACCTGGCGCGAGATGTCCGACTGGAACGGTAAGTGCGTGGTTTGCGTGGTCATGGCGTATGCAATCATATTGCGGCCGGCCAAGGCCCATAATTTTGGGCGCACAGATCACTTGACCATGCTCGTTGGCGCGAGCATAATCTTTGTGCGGTAAAGGTTTGTGAAAGGGTTCGCTGTTGGCGCAGTGAACCCTTTTTGTTTTCGTCACTTCATCTTCTTCTCCTCTGTACATTGCAGAAAAAACGGGCGTGCAAAAGCACCCACGCGTTAGAGTGCGTCACAACAATCTAGTTCATATCTAAAAAATAACAAGTTTTTCTCGTTCCCACGAACGCACCGCCGCGCTTTGAAAGCGGCGCCCCCAAGCGAAGGGCTGCGCCGATGGGGAGCTGCGTTACTATCCGCCCGCATCCATGACGAGCCTGCTTGTGCTCATCTGCGCAGCGTTTCGGAAGTCCCCACCCCACAATCTAATTCGCGCTGCAGTCGCACTTTTGCCGTCAATCCATGGCAAGGGACTCAGCAGTGAACCGAGGAAGCGACGGGTGCCCTGCCGCCAATTTCGCCAGGTCATCGCTTAAGTTCATTAATTTGCGTTTTCAATGTCACTTCTTTTGATTGCGCGGTGAGAACGAATCGCGCCTGCTGGGGTGCCGGTGCCCGAAGAGCCTTGGGCGACATGCGCGTTCAGCCCAGGACCTCACGAAGAAATTTTCTCAAAAACATCACCGGGGATGGTAAATCTAAAATACAATATGGTATAGATTTTTACCATGCATCGTAACCTGTTGATTATTAATGGAACTATTGGAAACAAAATTTAGAAAAGAGCTAACCGAGCTGGTTCGTTCTGGAATGACGGGCTCGCGCGGATCGTTTGCGTTATCGGTTGGAAAATTCATTTCCAAGGTGAAAACGGTCGACCTGGAGCTCGCAAAAGAACTATCCAGATTTTTAACGAATCAAGCGATCCTGCGCGGCAACGACCAGTTCGTGGCCGCGCCCGTGGACGCTGACTCACGCATGGAGCTCGTGGAGCGGACCTATCCGGTAGTGCTTTCACAGCTCCCTGTATTGCCCGAAGAAATTAAGGGCGAGCTCGACGATGTTCTGCTGGAATGGGCCAGTGCAGAGGTGCTTTTACAAGAAGGGCTTGCTCCTGCCCGGATGTTGCTGTTTTGTGGGGCGCCCGGCGTCGGCAAGACATTGGCGGCGCATTGGCTTGCTCAACAGCTCGACTTACCGCTGTTGACCCTGAATCTTGCGACGGTGATGAGCAGCTTCCTCGGGAAAACCGGCAACAATATTCGCGCTGTATTTGAGCATGCCGCGCAAGCGCCATGCGTCCTCTTACTTGATGAATTTGATGCGATCGCCAAGCGCCGCGATGACGAATCTGACGTCGGGGAGCTCAAACGGCTCGTCAATGTCCTTCTGCAATCTCTCGATGAGTGGCCCGTCAATTCCCTCTTGATAGCTGCAACCAATCATGGCGATCTGTTGGATCCCGCAGTGTGGCGGCGATTCGACCATGTGCTGACTTTTAAAAAGCCTGACGCTGCGCTGATCGCCCGCTATCTGGCGGACGTGCCGATGACCGACGGTGCGCGTGAAAATCTCGCCCGCTTGCTTCAAGGCGAATCCTTCAGCGCGATACAGCAACTGCTTCACGCAGCGCGCAAGGCCGCCCTGCTAGGCAAGGTGGATTTCGTCCAGGCGCTTGTACGCCTCTCGGTTCGCTTGCGACTTAGCAGAGGCGATATGGCAAAACCTGTTGAAGGGGAAATGCTGCTCATGTACCTGGACGGGCATTCCTTGCGAGAGGTGGGGGCGCGGTTTGGAAAGTCGCACCCGACAGTCGGAAAAATCATCAAGCAATACTTAGGAGATTAGGATGGCGGAGACGAACATCATTTTGGGCTACGGCGAGACCCTGACCAGGCCGCAGGATATTCCTCGGGGCGGTTCTGACAAGGCTTACCCTTACTCCATCGAAGAGCAACGTCTCTCGCTTGGCGCTCAATTTGATGCGGTCATCGCGGCCGTACACGCGCAGCCGGCCAACGCCAAGGCACGGGGCGAGTCGGTGATCAAAATGACACTGCACCCGACCTTTCTTGCCAAAAGCTTCCACCCAAACAGCGTCCTGGCGGCAAGCGGGTTGCGCTGCGTCGGCAGCAAGTCCTCCATCGTCACACCACGCAAGGTGACAACAAAGGGTGAACCCAAGCCAACCTATACAGCGCAGCTGTTCGTGGCGGGAAGCGAAGTGGCCGTGATGAAGCTCTACCAGCAACTCCGAACGTCCCAAGTGATTACCTATCAAGAGGCATTGCGCCGCTTCGAACTGGTTGCACCGTTTTCCGCGCAAGACAAACTCTTCATTCGGCCGGATGCGCCCGCGACGGTGCTGATCGAAGTCGCACTTCACGCATCAAAAGATGACGCAGACATCATCAACGCGTTTTCCAGCTACGTCGCGTCCCTTGGCGGTGAAGCGCAATCGAAGCGGGCGCTGTCAGTTGCTGGTCTGACCTTTCTACCTGTTGCCATTGACCGCGAGAAGATCGGCGATGTCGCCGAATTTGCCTTCGTTCGGGTCGTGCGCACAATGCCGGCCTTGCGCGTTGGTGGCCGCAGCATGCGGGCCGTACCCGGCATCATAATCCCGGCATTGCCTTTGGAAGACGCCGTCGACCCTACGTTAAAGGTTGGGGTCTTCGACGGGGGCATCGGACATACAGGCATGGAGAAATGGGTCTCCGAAACCATCATTCCAGGCACCGAATCGACGTCGCCGAGCTTTCTCAAGCACGGCAACGGTGTAACCAGCGCCCTGCTTTTCGGCCCGCTGGACCGCGACGCAATTGTCTTTCCCCGTCCGTACGCCAACGTACAGCACTACCGTGTTATTTCCCCAGGAATGCTTGCCGCCGGCGGCATCGTCGATGTCGACCTGTATGACGTCCTGCACAACATCGAATCTGCGCTGTCGAGCCAGAAGTTCGATGCCTTGAATTTCAGCCTTGGCCCCAACATGCCGGTCGACGACGACGAAGTGCACCCGTGGACCGCACTGATCGACCGGTACCTCGCGGACGGACAGACGCTTGCCACCATCGCCGTTGGTAACGATGGTGAAAAACCGTGGCCCGAGTGCCGGATTCAGCCGCCTTCCGACATGGTCAATGCAATTGCTGTCGGGGCATGTGATTCCCGATCGGCGGACTGGAAACGCGCGTCCTACAGTTCGTATGGACCGGGCCGCAGCCCTGGCTTGGTCAAGCCGGATGGCCTTGCTTTTGGCGGAAGCGACACAGAGCAGTTCACGCTATACAACCCGCTCAGCCATGAGATTTCCGAGACAACAGGCACGAGCTTTGGTTCACCTGCCTTGCTGCGAACTGGCATCGGCATTCGCGCGAGCTTGAGTTCCGACATCCAGATGCTGGCGGTGCGCGCGCTGCTTAGCCACCATGCTAGCCGGCCAAAGACGATGCCAATGAGTGAAGTCGGGCACGGGCGGTTTCCGCAAAGCGTCGAGGAAGTGATTACCTGTGGCGACAACGAAGTGCGCGTGATCTATCAGGGCGTACTCACGGCAGGCCAGAACTTGCGCGCCTCAATACCGTTTCCGACGCTGGTGCCTAACGGTCGCATCAAGTTGCGCGCCACGCTCTCGTTTGCCAGTCAGACGGACCCCGAACATGCTGTCAATTACACGAGGGCCGGCCTTACCGTAACCTTGCGTCCCAAAGGACGGCTGACAAAGACGATGGCATTCTTCTCGGCAGGGAAAATGTACACCTCTGAGCTGCAGGCGAGGACGCATGAACAGAAGTGGGAGACAACCCTCAAGCACGAGCATGACTTCAATGTTGGCACGTTGGATGACCCGCTGTTCGATATCACCTATGGTGCACGTGAGGAAGGCCAAAGCACCAATAATAAGGACCTGCCGCCGCTGCCCTACGCAATGGTCGTTACGCTGAGTGTCGAAAACACCCCAGGGGTGTACAACAATATTCGTCAACGATATCAGACTCTGCAGCCTCTGCGTCTGCGTCAGGAGATCGGCATCCGCCAGCGCCTCGACGGCAACAGTTGAAGAGAGCGCCCTTTCAACGCGAAGCACGTGCCCATCCATAGTACCCGAAAGGCACATGACGGCCCCGGCGCATTAGGAACCTCAACCAAACCCTGGCGTTCAGTATTAGCCTTACGCGGACGGAGTCTGGGGCACCACTCGGTCGTAATCGCAAATGAAAGGAACACCAGGACGTCAGCAAATAGATTTTCCCTGATGGCTTGCGCGCGATGCAGGCGCCAACCAATCGGCGCCTGCAGCAGCGCAGCCCGAAATTCGACGCGGTCATGAGTACGGGGCGAAGCCGCAACGCTGCGCCTTGTCGAACCGCCTCGCGCACCGACAGACTTTGTTCGCGCTGCTCGTTCAGAATGTGACGAGCACAATCCCATTCAAGATCGCGACGCCGACCACCGCAAGGAAGCCGATCGCCGACGGCACCGACAGGTATTGGCTGCCGTCAGGATACGGTGACAATCGTTATTGCTTAACGATCTGCGTGCGTTGGTGAAGACGCTGACCAAGCGCGCGATACGAATCGAATTCGTCAATGAATGCCTGAGCTTCACCGGCGAAGACTCGTCGATGGCGAACTTGCTTCTGTTGGTCATGCGTGAGTTCGCGGAAAATTTGCGTGTCGTGAAAAAATAGAGTCGTGAAAAAATCACCGGATTGCCTTGACTTTTCCATCGTGGGAATGTTTAAGCTCCACTTTAGCAAAACAATTCAGGGTTAGTTCCGACCAGCGTCTGAATCGGCAAACCCTGCGTTTCATTGCCACGCAGCTTTGCCGTGCACGGTCGCCCTAATGCCCAGTGTTCACGCGGATGCGCCTAGCAACTTGGCCTTCCCAGGCTGGAACTCCTCGGCGGTCAACGTTCCCTCATCCAACAGCACCTTCAGCGCTGCGATTTCGTCACTTAGACCAACCCCACGCGGTGCGATTTGGTGGCGCAGCGCATCCACCTGCACGACCGCCGCCGACAGGTACATGCGCAGTGCAAACGGTTCGATGTCAGTAAAATGCAAATATACCTCGGCTCTCAGTGTCGCCAGTCGTAGAAAGGTATTGGTGGCGGTGCGGCTGGTTACAGCATTTATCAGCGACGCGGCCACGAGGCCGAGAGCCGCGCCCTCCAAGCCAAACCCGCCGCCGGTTACGCCGGCGTTGCTCGATGTTGTGCCTGGACCGCTAATCTCGATCGCAACAACTTCGTCGATACTGATACTGAGGTTCTGGCTTGTGTCCTTCGATGTCAGGTGCAGTTGATCCTCGGAAACCTTAAAACATAAGGTCGCCCAGTCCTGGCTGGCCAGCCGCTGCCTCCGAGCACGGTGCAAGCGTGCCCGCTGTGGACGGTGACGGTGGGCCGGTGTATTGTGGCGCCCCCGCGCTGGCGCTTAGCATAGTTAATCGCGTCCTCTAACTTGTCGTAGCGATGCTCTCCGAATGAGTACTGGCGTCCATGCATCGTAATGCCGTATGTTTTCATCAATATCGCCTGTGTACCCGAAGGCTGCGCTCTGTCGGTGTCGTCCATGTATTTCCCTTGGTATTTTTATACTTTCCGAGAGTCTCAGCAATGGTTAGCAGGTCGGCGCAGTGCGGGGACCACGAAAACCAAGTTTCCGTCAGCGGTATAAGTTGCGGTTTCGGATTCGGGTTCTTCACCTGCCGAGTTCATGTCGCGGCACCCGACGTAGAGACTCCATGATGTCGTGAATTCGATGTGCACTTGGTTCGGATACGATGGATCAATCGTAACCTCATCGACTTCGACTCCGTGTATCTCGGCGCGGTCGCCAGCGCTGTTGAGGACGGCATGTGCGACCTCGAACAGTAAAGTGCTGTCGGTCCCGTGTTCATCGCCATCGTTGAGCGCTTCTTTAATACGCTCTGCATCGAGCTTTATCGCGTGTGACGCGCTCGCAGCCGAGTACAAGAAGCCCAGCGTGCCGCTTGTGCGCAACGAGACCATGAAACTTGGCCGTCTTAAGAAGGGAAGCGACGGGGACGTGCAGAAAGACATAATGGACTGGTACAAAGGTCTATTCGCTTTGAAGCGGAGCGCCGCCATCGGCGGTGTTCCCGATGGCATGGCCACCCTCTTCCGCGAAGTGTGGCGCGGAGCCGTCGAGCAGGCGGACCACCGACTCGAGGCCGACCGTGCACAGCTTGAAGTAGAACGTGCGCAGGCTGCCGCCGCCGTCCAAGAAGCGCAATAGGCGGCCGAGACATTGCACCACCACCTTGCACTGGCAACGAGGGAAATCGACGCCCGCGACGCTGCTATAGCGCGACTGGACGGCGGCATCGCTCAGCGCGAGGCGCAGATCGTCCAGCTGACGGCCCGGCTCGGTGCAAAGGACGAGCGCATCGAGGCGCTTACGGCCGAGCTGGCGCGCAAGGTCGCGGAGCAGGCGGCGGCGGTCGCCGAGCTCGACGGAGCACGCCGGAACGCGATGCTTCAGATCGACCAGGCGCGTGGCGAAGGACGTCATTGGAAAGAGCAGTTCGAGCGCGGCGACCAAGAGGTTCGTACTGCCCGAACTGCGGCCGACTCGTACCGCGGCAAGGCGAGCAACCTAGAAGCGGCGCTGGCCGGTGCGAACGGGCGACTCAGCGCGCTGCAGGAAAGTTTGGCTGCGGAACAGCTACGCACAGCCGCACTTACAACACAGATCCAGGCTGAGCAGGATGGCAAGCGTCGTCACGCCGAGGAACTAGCGACGGCGCGTGGTGCTATCGAGGCGGCCAATGCGCGTCTGGAGTCTGCGGCGCGTGAATTGACCGGAGCGAAGGCGGACGTTATGGAGGCTCGTGCGCGGGAGCGCCGCGCGCTAGAGGAGGCGGCCGAACTGCGTGGCCCACAGCCTAGTTTGAACGTTCAGGCCGTAGGCTGAGAGTCATAAAGTTGGGCGACCCGAACCAATTTTGGCGCTTGGTACTTGCAGGTCGTTGATGGGGAGTTGGTCCTCCAACTCACGAGCGAGCGACTCGGCTTCGAAAAAGCGCCCCCACTCCTCTTGCGTGAACTCGCAAGTCTCAGCGTTTGAGTTATGAATCAAAAAATCACAAAATATCGCACCTGCGATGGCATCACAGAAGCTTCCCATTGGACGCCACGGTGGCTCAGGAAGACAGCCTGAATGGTTATCGGGCCACACCTGATAAAGCGAGTCGCCTTACAGGCTCTTCTTTCGTTCTATCGTAATCATCACCTATTTTCCCTACGTCCGTTGAAGTAAACAAGCCTCTTCTTCTGCATTAAAAATTCCACTTGCTGGGCATGACTGCGGCACCGGGGCACGCGCCGATGATCTGGGGGTTCCGCCTATCCCTGTGAACGTATAGCGGCGTGTGCTCGCCGGCCGGAACTAAGTTCACGCGGAACTAGCTATGAGGCCGATTGAGCCGGTCTGTATAGATGGACTCAAATTGAAGCTCAAACTCCTCTAAAATAGTCTTCCAGGCCGCGATGACAGCGTTTGTGAACTGACGTGATTCTTGAGGGGGTATGGCCTTCCATCACCAACGAGATGTCGATGGTCTCACGCGGTTCCGACATGCGGTAATTGCCGCTCGAATCTTGGAATACATCAACCACGCTGGATTGGCTCACCACCGCACCCTTCGCAATCGGCTTGCGGTCTACCTTCAAGTCGAAGTGCTTGCTTGCGTTGGCGATATCGCGGCAAGCTGCCAATTCGCTCACTTGATTGCATCGGTCGTGAACCGACTGCCTCTCTACCATCTGCAGGTTAATTATCCAGTCACGGAGCGAGTGAGCGGTTATGCAGAAGTTGAAGAAGTGGTCGCACATTGCTGGTTTATCGGAGCTGGCGGCGGCATGAGCAACTCGGCGAGCTTCTCGTTCAAGTTTGTTCAGCAGGTCCCCGGGGCTTAGGTAGAAGTATCGTAGGGACATATATGGCTCGTGAAAGGTTTGACTCAGCAGGGTCGCCTTAGTTCTGACGAGTGAACATAATCAGGTGCCATCGTGTGCGAGGAAATCGGAATATCGTTGACCATAAAAAATGGCCTACGAGCTAAGCTGTAGGCCTAAAATTGGAATTCCGTTACAACAACAACGAAGGTGTGAGATTCGAACTCACGAAAGGCGGGGCCGCTCGCTTTAGTTGCCCAAGCTCTCTGCCAAGACCTAAAGTGCCCTATCGTCCCGCGTAAGTTGACCCAAATGAAGTGGATTGCCCCGAAAATCGTTCCCGACGGTGAACGTATCGTGGTCAACGGTCCAGTATGGTACTTGGGGCGCTTCTTGCATCTCCTCTGCAGAAATGTCTGGTCACCCAGCAGACGCAAAAATGGTGTCCGGACTGAAGAAAGTAAGAAACATTTCAAAAAAAGCAAACTAGGCCGATTTCTGTGCGAGAATGTGAGGCGATTCTAGTTCGCCCAAACGGGCTAAAAACCGTGAGTTTTCGTAATTACTATTTGATAGCAAAAGTGCGGTCTGAATGCTCCACCGAGTGGAAACTCAATTCGATACGGGATACCAATGAAAATTTCGATACTTCCATTATTATTTCTTTTACTTATATCGCCAGTACATGGGGCACAACGGTTGCCAAGTTACCCTGAACCAGTTCAAGCATATACGGCTGGGATGAACTTGCCTGAAAATGTCGCGCGATTAAAAATTAGCGTTTTCTCCGAATCTTCAATCGGTGAAAAAAACGTGCGACTGGGAAGTCTTGTTGTTTGCTCGGCGATAGCGTGCTATCGGCCAGAAACCCCAACGTACTTCAATCTTCAAGACACTTCCGGAAAAACCAACAAGCCGATCGCGGATTTCCAAATTCCAGTCTCGACAATTAATGAGATTTATTTTACGGATGTAAACGGAGGCGCAGTGGTAACAGGATCCATAAAACTGGAGCCGGCGCTAAAACTTGAAAAAGGATTCCATGGCGCGGAAGTCATGTTGATCTTGTCTAAGCAGGGTATCGGTAACCAGACGAAATTTCAGCCAGCTCGGTCATCTTCGGTGATGATCGCAAAAACGTCGACGTCTGTTTACTATTCGCCGTATTCAGAAGCTGTGGTAACACTACCGTTAGGGGTAACTTTGACAATCCCGAAGGATGCTTTGTCCGCTCCACAAATATTTAGTGTTAACGTTCACGATACAGGTGATAAATTTCCTATGGTAGATATCTATCCATACGTTACGCTTAAAAAGCCCGCCATTCTAGAGTCGCAGATTATTATACGCGCGCTTGAGCCGGCATCAAAAGTTGGTCGGACCCCTTCACCCAGCCCGTCAGGTGTTAGCACCAACTCAATCAAATCGAACGCGATTACACGTGACGCACCTCAGTCGTTCAGAAAAACGATATTCAAAACAGGCGTAATTAAAAGCAGCTCATCCTTTGACGGGGGCAGTGCTGGAATTGCCGCGTCATCGACTTCCGCGTTAGCTACTACTTCGACTAGCTCCTGTGCCTCTATTTTAGGAGATCCACTAAATCAGACGATAATAAACAATGCGTTGACCCAAGGTAATGGTGTAGTTTACATTAATTGGTGCGAAAATATTCCTCCGTACGCGCACATTGCCATCACTAATCTCAACGATTCGAGGATTAGATACAGCATACCCACGGTACTTGATCCGGCGCCGAGTCCGTGGATTCAAGATTATGTAATGCTAAAGCAAATTACCGAGGGCGCCGGATACTCTATCGTCAAAGTGAACGGGACCGTATGGACCGGGGATGAGGGGACGAGTGCGAATCAGCACGGCCGGATAAATGGCTTTTTTATTTCAACACAATCGTACTCTCTGGGTTCAAATGTTGCTGGCGGGGGGAATGGCCAGGGCCATCCAACGTACGATGGCCCCAAGTTTGCAATGACGATTACATATTCAGGTCCTCCATACGGAATAAATTTTGGGATGGGATACCAGTCGTTACCGCCACCATATATTGGCGATTATGCCAATATGATAAGTTCTTCTACCTCAGTAGTTAAAGATGGGGTTTGCGCCACCGCTGGGACGGAAAATCGCTGGTCTGCCGTGGGCGCATCGGGCGGGCGTATGATGATGATTTCGTCAACGTCGGATGGAACAACTTCTGCTGCTGAGCTATGCCCGCTCTTCTTGACAATGCAAATGCCGAATGCTTTACGTCTGGATGGCGGACCTAGCACGGCTATGGTAATTGATAATGCACTTAAAAACCCAAATACCGGATTAGCTTATTTCAAGTACGGGAATATGCGGCGCATTGCTTTCCCCCTTCGTATATCTTATTGAAACTTGGTGCGATATTGGCGAATCTGCGTTATCAGATGCCCCGCACGGGGCTTGCACTTGTATCCGCACGCAGGCGCGCAAAAAACCTCGCCGTCCCGAATCGGTGTCCAGCGGTCGCCCGTAGATGGCGGCGTCGGATTGCCGTTGTCAAATGTCTCGCTCATATTTTCCGGTCCATTACGGCGCCAGGGCCGCAGGTTGCTTGATGAGGCACTCGGCCGGGATTCCCAGTCCGTCATGCAAGCGCCAGATCATCGCAAGCGTCAGCGGACGAGTACCGCTTAAAATCTCGTAGACTCGGTTCAAGCGACCAATCATAGGTTGCAGGTCTTTCGGCGTCAGGCCTTTCTGCTCCATCCTGAACTTGATCGCATCAATCGGATTGGGCATTTCCATGGGAAAATGCTTTGAGTCATACGCTTCCACTAGCGTGGCCAGGACGTCGAGGCGATCGCCGTCGGGTGTGCCCAGTTCGGCGGACATCAGACCGTCAATCTCGCTGAGCGCTGCCGCATGATCAGCGGGGGTCTTAATTGGAAGCGTGTCCGAGCATCAATTGCAGGGTTTCCAGACTTTGGCCTTGTTTAAGCAGCCGGGATGCCATGCGGTCCGTGAGGTCCTGCCGATGGCCGCGACGCGCCGTCGGCTGAGTCGGATGCTTGTCGGGAGCCCGGAAGGCACCGGCTACACGAATGGCTTATTTCTTTAGGGGTCACATCGAACCAATTGGACTCGAGAGTTAGGTAAGCGCAGATGCGTCCACATTTGGACATCACAGTTAGGTAAAAAGGAGAGAATATTTGGAATTCTGGGCAATCTGTTTTTACCTAAACCTGTAGTCGATACTCGAGCACGTTTGTGGCAATCACAGGGGACATTCCCCGCGGGATGACCGAACTTTTAGGTAAGCGCGCTGATCGCCGTGGAACATTGGCGAAACCCGGCGACGCAAGAGACTTGAAACCCGCGCCGCCATTGGGCTCTAGCCAAACGGCACGTTGTAAAAAACCCTCCGTGAATGTTTCACGGAGGTCCGTTGTATGGTCTGATAGACGAAACGGAGATGATGTCGGGAGCATCGATTTGAGAATAGCAGCAGTGAGCCAATATACAATGCACAACTTTGAACTGATTGATTTAGATCGTGCGCCGGCGCCAGTCGCGCCGCGGCGTGCTGCTGGCCAGCCATTGGTTGCTGCCGAGACCGACACCGAGCTCGCCCGCGCCTTTCTGCTGCATGGCATGCTTGCGCCGTCGACGCTGAAAAGCACAAAAACCGAGCTGTCCCGGTTTCTCTGGTGGTGCCGCGACCAGCAGCTGCGCCTGGCGGACTTGCGCATCGAGG
>NZ_PDOC01000041.1 GCF_002760655.1 Massilia eurypsychrophila
AACTTCGACGGCGTCGCTTAACCAGAAGGGCGGCGCTTCGGCGCCGTCTCTTTGAGAGGAGAACAGCATGCTGATCAAAGTAAATGCACTCGAAAGCTTCATGCACGGCCGCTCGAACTTTGTCCGTGGCGACAGCTTGAGCGTGCCGAAAAGCGAAGCCGACGAGCTGGAAGCATCCGGCCTCGTAAAGGCGGTCGGCGAGGCCAGCAAAGGTGATGACGGCTTGGCCTCACCCGAAGCGAAGGCATCGCCGGCGCCTGCAAACAAGATGGCGGCTGCGCCGCGCAACAAGGCAGCGAAGTCCGCAAACAAATCTGCCTGAGGCACGGAATGCTCTACCTCGCCATAACCCCCGAAGTCTCCAGCGTTCGCGCCTACGACGAGCCGGACGGTTACGCGAGGCGCATCCCCTACCTGGCGATCGTCACCGTCACGCATCTGACCGACACCACTGCCTACCTACACGGCGCAGTTGGCAAGGTCGACCGCGAAATGTGGGCCGCGACGCTCAATCTGCTGCGCGAGCGCGGTGTCAAGACAGTGATGCTCGAACGGCACGGGCGAATGAAGACCATCGTCCTGTGAAACCCGAGCATTTCCGAATTATTCTGAAAGGTTAAAAAATGGCCAAGTTCGCACACGCCGACGTCCTCGACGGCGGCCCTCTGGTAGTTAAAACTGCCGCTACCAAAATGCTGTTGATTAAGGCGTACGCTTTCGGCGACAGCCTGGCGACCGTCACGAGCAACAAGGTCGCCGAGGTCGCAATGGCCGCAGCCGATATGGTCCTCGCCTCGAGCGGCAACAACCGCACGCTGGCCATTGCAGCCAAAAGCGTGGCCGCGGCCGCGATCGGCGGCTCGGGCGACCATCACGTCGCCCTCGTCGACGGCACGCGCGTGCTGCTCGTTACCGACGAAACGGGCGAGGCGGCGGTCGCGGTTAGCGATACCTGCAATTTCCCGACCTGGGTCTATACCCGTTCGCAGCCGACGTAATGCCGAACCTCGCCGCATCCTCGTTTGCCGCCTCGAGCGGCCAGCGCATCACGCGCGGACGTGCGCCTGCGCCTTGGGCGGGCGATTGGATCACGCTTGGCGACTCGTTGACCGATATTCTCTATAGCATCGAGTCGACCCGGTACGGCTTTGCGCGTTCTTTGGTCCCGCCCCGCGTCATCTGGAACGCTGGCATCCAGAGCGAGGGGGCCGGCTCGATCGGCGCCCGCCTGCCGGCACTCGTCGCCGCGTTCCCAAGTGTAAAAAACTACGCGGTCCGCGCCGGCACCAACGGCGGCACCGAGGCCGATTTCACGGCAATGATTGACTTTTCGCTTTCCGCCGGCGTTCGGCTCATGTTCCTGGCGCTCCCGCCGAGGGGCAGCGGCGCGACCGCCGTTTCCACTTTCGTGGCGCGGAATGCCTGGCTGGCTGCGCGCTGCGCCGCTAACCCTTCAACGCTCCGTTTTATCGACGACAGCGCCGGCCTGGCCGCCGATGCAAACTACAACGCGAACGTCGCGTTCGCGCCCGATTACATCCATCAAAACGCGTTCGGGGTGTACCTGCAGGGCGAGGCGCAGCGCGCGGGCATGGCCGCAGTATTGCCGACGACAAGCCCCCTAATCGCGGACGCTAACGACGTCTACCCGGCGAACGCAGGCAGCAACCAATGGGTACAGAATCCGCTGATGCTCGGCGGCGGCGCGGGGGCGTTCCCTGACGGGTGGGCCTGGGAAGGGTTCGGCCCGAACGTGGTGTATACGCCCTCCGTGTTAATTGACCCCGACGGGACGCGCTGGCTGCGCATGCACGTCACCAATGCGACGGCGGGTTACGGCGTCATCAAAACGCAGCTATTGCACCCGGCAATTGCGGCAGATATGGCGACTGTAAAACGGTTCGATTGCATGGTCGAAATGCGGCGCATTGGCGTCGACGCGGCCCGCGGGGGTTCGGCAGTCGCACGCCTTTGGACGAGCGGCAACCAGTTCGCCTCGGCTGGCGCCGCTATCGCGCCGGTCCCGGCTTCCGGCATCATCACCGACCGCGCAGTATTGCGCACGGCGAGCCAACGGGACCAAGCCAACTCGGCCAGCACGGCAGCGCCGGCCGCAGTCGCGGCGAACAGTTTAAAACTGACAATCAGCTTGAGCTTCACGGGCGCGGCAGGCACAGGCGGGGAAGTTGGTACTTTCGATTTTAGATGCGCTTCGGTGCGCGGGAGCAACACATAATGCCAGATATTTACGTTCGGTCTACAGATGGCGCCGCCGGCGATGACGGGTCGACCTGGGCGCTCGCAAAAGATAAAATTCCAGCCGCGCCGCAGGCAGGGCCGAGCGCGACCTACGTGTCCAGCGCGCACTCGCAGACCAGCGCCGCCGCCGTCTCCATCGCAATGGCGGGCACCATTGCCAACCCTAGTAAGCTGGTATGCGCGACCGACACCGCCGCACCCCCTGCCGCCGTGGCCGCTACAGCGGTTGTCGCCACGACTGGCGCAAACAGCATTTCGGTCCAAGGGAGCGGCTATGTCCAAGGCATCGTATTCAACTGCGGCGATGGGTTCAACTACGCCAACCTCGTCCTGAACAGCGCCAACAGCGGCACTGCGAACGCGCAGCGATACGACAACTGCGAATTCAACCTGAACGACACGCACCCTAGCTCGTTGCTTGTACTCGGCAGCGGCAACTCCGGGGACAATACGCGTACAACTCTCGCCAACTGCCGCATTAAGCTGACAAGCATCAATCACAGTGTTTCGCTCGGCGGTCAAGTGCGCATCAACGGCGGTTCCATGCCCGGCACGAGCACGCCAACGCTGGGCCTGTTTAATTTCATCAACGGCTACAAACTAACCGAAGTCCTGATTGAGAATTTCGATTTCTCAGCGCTCAGTAATTCCGCGATTTTGTTCATCGCCTCCTCGCCTGGAGCACAGCGCGAGGGTATTGCGGTTTTCCGTAACTGCAAACTGCCCGCAGGCTGGGTTGGCTCGCTCGTCTCGGCTTCATTCGATAGCCCGAACTTACGCGTTGAAATGTATAACTGCGACAGTGGCGCGACGAACTATCGTTCGTGGGTCGAGACATGGGCGGGTTCGGTTAAAAGCGAAACCGTCATCGTTAAAACTGGCGGCGCCTCGGACGGGACCACGCCGAAAGCGCTAAAGATGGCCGCGAACACGAACGCGAACGAGCCTCTATGTCATCTGCTTTCGCCGCTCCTGGCGGGTTGGATCGACACCCCGGGCGCGGCAAAAACCGTGTCCGTCGACATTATCCACGACTCGGCCACACCTTTGACCGACGCCGAGGTTTGGCTCGAGGTCGAGTACCTCGGTTCGAGCGCCTCGCCTCAGGGGAGCCGAGCGAGCAGCAAGCGCGCCACCCTTTTGACTGCCGCCGCCAACGTCGCCGCCAGCGCCGCCACATGGACGACGACCGGCCTTTCGGCCCCGAGTAAGCAAAAGCTTTCGGTCACATTCACCCCCCAAATGAAAGGCGAATTTTTGGCGCGCGTCGTCCTCGCTAAAGCGGGGAAGACGATCTATGTTGACCCTGTTGCGCAGGTAGCGTAATGGCTCGCCAATACCAATCCGGCACCGGGGTTTTTGTCGACGCCTCGGCCGCCCGACAGTACCAGTCGGGCACCGGGCCGCTGGTTAACGCCGCCGACGGCGCGGCCGCGGGGGGCGCGGTCAACCTCGCAATCTCGAATCTGGCCAGCGCCGGCACCCTGAGCACGGTCAACGTCTCGGTCGTCCCGCCCGCTGCAGGCGTCAAAAACCTGATCGTCGCGAACCTGGCCGACGCCGACACCCTGGGCACCGTCGCGGTTGGCGTCGCGCCGGCGCAGGGTACGCTGACGAGTGACGTTTTCCGCGCTTGGGGCTCGTCGGCCGCGCTGGCCGGCCTGACGGTCCCCCGCGTGGTCGCCCTGCGGTTCGACGGCACGGTCGCGCTCAATTTGGCAAATCAAGTCACCAACGGCGCCGGCCGGATCGTGTTGGCCAGCGCCTCACTCGTAACAGGCACCGACTACCTGCTCGGCACCTGGAACGCGGACGGCAGCGCGCGCGGCCTCAAGGCCTACACCGCAACATGAGCGCCTCCCACGCATACGGCGGCGACAGCCCCGGCCTGCTCGGCTTCTACCATTACGGCGGGGGCGGCCTCGGCATCCTCGGCGCGCTGGTCGCGGCCGACGGCTTCTACGGCGCCAATATCGAGCACCCGGCCGACGACGAGATCGAGTTCTACCCGGTCATTACTTCGATCCCGGCCGGCCTCGAGCTCGACACCGGCGAGGCAGGCGACTTCGACGCCGCGGCGCTTGACGGAACGTACGTCGTCCCGTTCGACCTCTACCGATGGGGCGCACTGCTCGGGTCGACATCGTTCTCTCTCGTGTTCGGCACGGGGGCATTGCGCAACCTAGTCGTATCGAACCTGTCCAGCGCCGGCACCTTAAGCACCGTAGCCGTCACGGTTGGCGCCGCGCCAGGCGCGCGCAACCTGGCCATAGCCAACCTGGCCAGCGCCGGCAGCTTGAGCACGCTCGCGGTCGGGATCGTCCCTGCAACAAACACCGGGAACGGGAGCACAATGTCTTTCACGCCATCAGCAGCACGTACTATCACGATCAACGCGACCGGCAACGTGTTCACAGCGAACAGCACGTTCTGGAGTCTCGCCGATCCTAAGAAGCCGCGCGGTTGGAAAGACCCAGATGCGACGGTAGATATCACTTTCGATTGGGGGCCGTACCTGGCCGATATCGTCGACGCCATCCGGGCGGGTGGGCTGGAGTTCATCGTGGATGGGGGGCTGGTCGCGGTCGATTTCACCTTCGTCGGTGCGAAATGCACGGTCTTCCTGTCGGGGGGCACCTTCGGCAACGGTTCTACGGTCACTCGCGCACCGGTCACGTGTCGCATCACGACCAGCAGCACGCCGCCGCGCATTGAAGACCGCACTATCTTCCTCGATATCGAGGCCCGCTGATGATCCAGATTACCAGCCCCGCGATGGAGCCGGCAGTCTCGCTCTCCGACGCGCGCACGGCGGCGCGCGCCAACGGTTCGGAGCTCGACTCCGAGCTGTCGATCATGGTCGCGACCCTGACCGCCGAGGCAGAACACAACACCGGCCGCGTGATCATCAAACGCACCTACCGCATCACGCTAGATGAATTCCCGGCCTACATCGAAATGCCGGCTTGGCCAGTGGCGGAGGTGATCGAGGTGAATTACGTCGGCGCGGACGGCTCGCCGGCCACGCTGCCGTCGGGCACATACCGCCTGGACTATTCGAAGAACCCGATCCGGCTCGTTCTGGTGCCTGGCGCGACATGGCCAGAAACCTCCGGCATCGACGCGGTCAAGGTCGATGTCATCTGCGGCCACGGCGCGGACGAAAGCGCAACGCCGCCCGCATTCAAGGGCTACGTCCTCGCCAAGATCCGCGAGGCGTACACGCCGGGCGCGGTGGAATCGCCATTCGTCAGTGGCCTACTCAACTCGCTGAGGGTGTATTGATGGTGGCGACATTCCGCTGCGATGAGCAGGTAACTATCGAGCGCAAGACGGTCAGCAAGGACCCAGTGCACGGCAGCGCAGTCGAAACATGGGCGGTTGTCGCCGATCACTACTGGGCGAACGTGCAAGATGTCCTGCCAAGCCGGGGCGAGACGACCGAGAATGGATTGCGCGCCGCGGTGCAGCGCACCCGTCTTCGGATGCGCAAAGGTGTTTTTCTACCTGCCGACCGGGTGACGCTACACAGCCACGGGAACCGCGGGATGCAGATTATCGCCGGCCCGGCGCTGCTCGACGACCGCGACCACGTCGAGTTCATGTTGGAGAGCTTCACCAATGGCTGATCAAAACATCGCTGGAGGACGCGAACTTGATGCGTTCCTGCAGACGCTCGCGCCCAAGCTCGAGCAGAACATCATGCGCTCGGCACTGCGAGCGGGTGGCAAGGTCTTTGAAGCCGAGGTGAAGGCGAACATCCCTGTTGTCGACGGCGATCTGCTGGCGAGCGTCCGGATCTCAACTAAGGCCAAGAAGGGCCGCGTAACCGTATCGCTCAAAATCGGCGGCAAGAAGGCGCCACACGCTCACCTGGTCGAGTTTGGCACCAAGCCCCACCATATCGCGCCGAAGGGCTCAGGCAGCCTTCTAATCGGCGGAAAAGTGGTTGCCGCGGTCGATCACCCTGGCGCAAAGCCACACCCGGTCGTACGTCCGGCATTCGACAGCAAGAGCAGCGAGTCGATCGCCGCTGTTGCCGCCCAGGTGCGAAAGCGACTGAACAAAGAAGGACTCAATTCCCCCGCACCGGAGCCAGAATGAAAATCCAAATGACGCGAACGATTCAAGGGTCGCTTGATGGCGTGACCGTGAAAGAACTAGTCGGCGGCCTGCAATACGAAACCGTCGAAGGGGCGCGCGGCGACCGCCTGGCGCGCTACCACATAGGCAAGGGAGATGCCATCCTTGCGCCAGCCGCAATCGAGCCGCTCGCCCCGCAGCCCGACGCGCCGCTGATCAGCCTCGCCCGCCCGAAGAAGTCGAAATAATGCACGGAGTCGCGGTCATGAACGCGCTGTTGATGGCGCACTCTCCGCTGACCGATTTGGTCGGCACCGAGATTTGGGCCGGTGATGTGCCAGTTAAATCCGTCCCGGCAGTCGGCATCAAGGAAATCAGCCGCGTCGAGCAGGACACAGTAGCCCGCAGCGGCCCCAATACGCTCGTAACGGCGCGCATTCAGGTCACGGTCTACGCATCCTCGTACCCGCAGCAGAAAGCGCTGTTGACCGCCGCAAAGCTCGGCCCTGGCGTGCATACCGGAGAGATTGCCGGCACCACTGTGCGCAGCGTCCTGCGCGATTCGGTTGGTCCCGATCTCTCCAACCCGGAGGCCGGAACCTTCGAGCAGTCGCGCGACTTCAAGGTGACATATCTCGAACCGAATTAAGCAGTAGCCAACCAGTACCAGCCGCCTAGAGCGGCATTTTTTACATCCCAAGATTTTTAGCCCGCCCGTTTCGCATCCGCGAGCGGGCTTTTTTATAGGAGTTTCATCATGGCAGGAATTGATTTCGACACCATTGCAAGTGCCAAGCTGTACATCTCGGCCAGCGCGCCAACCGTAGCGGAGGGCGCGGGCGCAGCAGCGGCCTTTGCACTCCTGACGTGGGTGGAAGTTGGCCAGATCACCAACGTCGGCAGCGTCGAGGGTCGCGAGTATTCGACCGCGACCCTCTCCACGGTGGGCGACGCGCAGGACCGCGAGAAGAAAGGCTCCTTCAAGCTGCCGAACGCCGAGTTCGAATGCGCGTGGGCAGCGAGCGACGCCGGACAGATCCTCGTGAAAGCCGCTTCGAAGGACTACTCGGTGCCATCGTTCAAGGTCGTCAACCAGGACGAGTCGAACGACTACTTCACCGCCCAGGTTTCGAAGTTCACGAAGGGCGGCGGCACCAGCAATGACGCCGTGAAGGGCAGCATGACCCTGCTGCGCCAGACCGACACCGTAGTCGACTAAACCATCACCGGCCATTCGGCCATCACCAGCACCGGCTGGCCGCTGTCTCCTTTCGCGGGAGCGGCGGCCGGCGCGGGCATTTTTCTATCCGCGAAAAGGAAATCACCATGAACGACCAAATGACCGCAGCAGCATTCAACCTCGCCGACTTCGAAGCTACCGATACCGCCTGGCTGGAAGTGCAGAGCAAGAAGGATGACGGCCCGCTGCTGTTTAACGGCCTGCCTGTCCGCATCGAAGTGCGCAGCCCCGGCACCAAGGAGGCGATGAACGCGCAGCACATCATCGACACCGCAACGACCACCAGGACCTACGCCGCCATGCGCGGCAAGGTGTCGAAAGAAACCGTCGAGGGCAACATCGCCCAGCGTGCGAGCAAGCTGATTGCCGTGACCACGCAAATCGAGAACTTCCCGGTCTCGCCGAAAGACCTGTACGCGAATCCGAAGCTCGGCTACATCATCGACCAGGTAGCCAAGTTCCACGGCGACTGGGCAAATTTCTAAAAGTCGCTGGCGATGAACTAAGCCTGTATGTCCGGCATGGCGCGTGGCTCGGCGCCGCGCCGGACAAGCCTGAATCCGACAAGTCGAAGACGCCGGCCAAAACCCGGCTCCAGAAAATGAAGGATTCCGCCCGCGACGAGTTTTTCGAGCCGGACATGCCGCCCGTTGGCGATGCAGGGTATCTGCTCACGCACTTCTGGCAGGTTGGGCCGACGCTGGGCGACAGTTCCATCACAAACACGGAGTTGCGCAACTACCAGGACAACGAGGGCATCACCCTGTCGCCATGGGAATGCAAGACGCTCCGGCGCCTGTCGATCGACTACCTGAACGAATCGCATCGCGCCACGAAGGAGGATTGCCCGCCTCCGTACGCGGAAAGTAGAAACGCGGCCCGGCTGAAGAGCGCCGAACTTCGACGCAAGCTAGATGTATTCCTGAACTAACCATGCGCCCGGCTTCCGCTGGGCGTTTTCTATTATCGAATTGGAAAACCATGATCGCTGGCGATATCGAAATCCGTTTGATGGCAGGTATCGCGCGCCTGCAGGCTGACATGGACCGTGCGCGCCGCGTCGTCGGAGATGCAACGGGAGCCATGGGGCGCATGGCGGGTATCGCTGGCGCGGCATTGGCTGGAATCGCCGCCGCACTCTCCATTGGCGCCTTCGCTGGCTGGATTAAGGGCGCGATCGATGCGGCCGATGCAGCGAGCAAGCTGTCAGCAAAAACTGGCGTGGCAGTGAAGGACCTGGCAGGAATGCAGTTGGCCTTCGACCTAGGCGGCGCTGGCGGGGATGCGTTCGCCGGGTCGATGTCCAAGCTGTCAAAGGCGATTACCGAGGGCAACAGCGGCTTGGCGGCGCTCGGGATCAAGACGGAGGGTGCAAACGGCGCCCTGGTCAGCAACAAGGAAGTTCTGTACCAGGTGGCCGAAGCATTTGCCAAGATGGACGACGGCGCGCGCAAGAGCGCGATGGCGCAGGAGATCTTCGGCAAGAGCGGCGCCGACCTGATCCCGCTGCTGAACGGTGGCGCCGAAGGTTTCCGCCAGATGGACGAGATGGCCAACAAGCTAGGCCTGACGATGAGCGACAGCACGGCAAAGAGTGCCGAGGCGTTCAACGACAATCTGGACCTGCTGATGATGGGAAGTCAAGGTGTCGCGCGAGGGATCGCGGCGGAGCTTCTGCCGACGATGAGCAGCTTGAGCGGTGCCTTCCTCTCGTCGATGACCAGTGGCGACAACCTGAAGAAGGTGGCCGAGTTTCTTGGCAATACTTTGAAGGTGCTGTTCACGATCGCTGTCGGCATTGTCGAAGTGTTCTCCACGGTCGGCAAAACCATCGGTGCCGCGGGCGCGCAGATCGTTGCGATCCTGAACGGCGATTTCAAGATGGCGGCGCAGATCGGGCGTGAGTGGTCCAAGGACCTTAGCTCGAGCTGGTCAGACAGCGCGAAAACGATTTCGGATGCGTGGTCCGGCGAGGGCAATGCGGCAGTCGATGCGCAAGCCAAGATCATGAAGGCGCAAAAGGACCTGCTGGCTGAGCAGAAGGCGCGCGAGGAAGCTGCAAAGAAGGCAGTTCAGGAGCGCACCGCAGCGGCTAAGAAATCCCAGCAGGAATACGAGTCGGCAGTCAAGGCGGGCAACGACTTCATCGCCTCCATGAAGGTCGAGGGCTCACAACTCGGCATGAACGCCGCACAAATCAAGGAGATGGCGGCCGCCCGAAACGCAGCTAAAGCACCGACGGCGGCCCTGCGTGCGCAAATTTTGGCCGAAGCGGCAGCGCTGGCGGATGCAACGCAGGCATGGGCATTGAAGGACGCGGCAGAAAAGTCCGCCGCTGCGGTAGACGCCGAACTGTACGTGTCCCTCGCAAAGACAACCGCCGGCATCGATGACGAAATCGCCGCCATGCGAAAGCAGATCGACGCCTACGGCTTGACCGAGGTCGCGGTGATCGACTTGGCTGCGGCAAAGGCTGAGGCTGCGCTGGCTGCGGGTCCGGCGACGTACGCCGAATTGATCGCGCTCGATACGCAGATTTCGAAGTTAAAAGAGTTACGCTTGCTCGCGGTCGAAAAAGGCAATCTAGATGTCGCCAAGAAGGCCGCCGAAGACGCCAGAGACGAGTGGAAAACCACTGCCGCGTCTATCAAAGACTCGCTGACCGATGCTCTGATGCGCGGCTTCGAGTCGGGCAAAGGCTTCGGCCGGAACCTGATCGACACTATCAAAAATATGTTTGGCACGTTGGTGCTTCGCCCGATCATTTCGGCCATCGTCAATCCTGTCGCTGGAGCATTGACCGGGATGATGGGGATGAGTGGCGCGGCGAATGCTGCCACTTCGGGTGCTGGCAGTGCTATCGGCTCCAGCCTCGGCATCAGCAGCATTATTGGCAGCATCGGCGCTGGCGCAATGCAGACTGCCGGAGCGATCCTGACGGGCCAAATTGGATTGGGCACCACGCTTAGCGCGGGCCTGAGTGCAATCGGCACCGGCACGGCATCAGGGATGGCTGCAGGCTTTTCATCCGTAATCGGCGCCCTGGGACCGATCGCACTTGGAATCGGCGCGGCTGTGCTGCTCTGGAAGAAGCTCGACACCTCCGGCACGTACCACACTGGCGGCGCTTCGTCCGCATCGGCGGCAGGCGTCACAACCGTGCGCGCCGAGTCGCTGAACTTCGAGGCCACGCGCGTCAATGCTGAAACCGAGAAGATGACGGCCGCGCTGGCGTCGGGCATCGTGGGCATCCTCGACAGCACCGCTACGGCGTTCGGCAAGACTGCCGGCTACACCGCCGCCACCGCGTTCGCTGACGACACGTCGAAAGATGGCGCGTGGGGCGGCCTGATGATCTCCAAGCTTGGTGAAACGATTCTCAACTGGCAGGACACGAAAACGGGCAGCTGGGCGCCGAAGGTGTTTGCTGACGGTGACGCCGGCAAGGCCGAGTACCTGGCCGCTCTCAGCGCATCGGTTCGCACCGCCCTTGACGGCATCGGCCTGCCAGCCTGGGCGCAAACGATGCTCAATAACGTCGGCACCGGCGCGAGCATCGAGGAACTCGGCAAGGTTGTTGAGTCGATCAATGCGACGCAGCGCGCGCTCGTTGTCATGGGCGAGAAGTTGACAGGCTTCGCCGGTCTAAGCGAAGCGGCAACGTCGGAACTGATCACGGCATCGGGCGGCATCGAAGCGCTCGCCGGGAATGCGTCGACCTACTACGACAAGTTCTACAGCGAAGCCGAGAAGACGGCCGGCGCCACGAAACAGATGGCCGATGCGCTGGCCTCCGTGGGCTTGGCCGTGCCGGCAACCATCGAGGCGTATCGTGCGCAAGTCGAAGCGCAGATGGCGATGGGCGAAGCTGGGGCGTCGAATGTCGCCGTCCTGCTGAAGAATGCCGGCGCGTTCGCTGAACTACATCCGACCCTTGAGGCTGTCGCCACCTCGGCTCAATCGGCTACGGAGGCGCTTGCTGCTGCTGAAGCAATCCGCAAGGAGCAGCGCGGCCTGGACATCGAACTGATGGCGGCCTTGGGCGATACCGAGGGCGCTCTTGCCGCCACCCGTTCGGACGCACTCGCCGCGATGCTGTCGGACCAGGCGCGCCTGACGCAGGGCCAGATTTGGGCGGCCGAGGCCACGTCTGCGGCAACGGCCAAAGTGGTAGAGGCTGCCGCCGCCGCGATGGACAAGATGAAGGCTTCGGCATCGAGCCTTGTCGGCGACGTGGACAACGCCTTCAGTGTGCTGCAGCGCGTGATGAAGTCGAGCATGGACGTTCTCGCGGCCCGCATCGCCAAAGAGAAAGCGCTGTCCGACGCGATCCGCTCGACGCTTGACAGCATCCAGGCGCCTGACAGCGAGGCGTATGCCCGCGAGAATGCGCAGGCGCAGATCAAAGCAGCTCTTGCAATCGCCAAAGCCGGCGGTGCGCTGCCGGATTCTTCGGCAATCCAGAAGTCGCTGGGTATCCTGAGCCGGGACGCTTCCGACCAGTTTGCCAGCGCGCTTGAATTCCAGCGCTACACAGCGGCCACGCAAAACGACCTGGCGGCGCTCGGCGATCTGGCGGACAGCGCCCTGTCAGTCGATCAGCAGTCGCTCGATTCTCTGAACGAGATCCTGGCGGCGGCTCAAAAGCAGATTGATCTGCTCAAGGGCATCGACGTTTCCATGCTGACGGTTGCCAGCGCGCGCGCCGGGTTCCAGCAGGCCATCGACAGCGCGAAGGCGAACCCTTACAGCGGCTCGGCCGGCCCTATCAGCACCGCGTATCAGTCGTATCTTGGGCGCGCCCCAGACGCTGCTGGACTGGCCTATTGGCAGAACGCGGCGGCCAATGGCAATTCGATGGCGAACATCATCGAAGCCATCAAAAACTCGGATGAGGCGATGTCGCGCAAGATTCCCGGCTTTGCCAATGGCGGCGACTTCATGGGCGGCCTGCGCATGGTTGGCGAGATTGGCCCTGAAGTGGAGGCGACCGGGCCATCCCGCATCCACAGCACGCGCGACCTGTTCAATGCCGCTCGCAATTCAGGCGGCAATGACGCAATGGCGGCGGCAATCGACCGGCTAGCCTCGGCGGTGAGCAGCCAGCAGACCGAGCTTGAGCAGATGGGTCGCAACGTACGCCGGCAGGCGGATGGACTGGAAACGCTCACCGATGGCTACGAGTCCATGCGCACTAAAGCGGAGGCGGTTTAATGGGCGCCGCTGATTTCCGCATGATTCGTCCAATCGTCGTGACCGACGCCAAACTCACGAGCAGCAGCGTGCCGGAGGTGATGGTGGCTGAATATGACGGCGGCACCACTTACGCCGTGGGCGATATTCGCGGCGTCACTACAGGCACAGCGCAGGCCGTCTACAAGTCCTTGCAGGCGGCAAACATCGGAAATCCGCCTGCGTCATCTCCAGCCTGGTGGAAGTCGCTAGGGACCGTGTACGCGCCCTATGCCGGCGGCACCACGTACGCGCTCGGCGCGGTCGTTTCGAGCATCGCCGCCAACGTCCATGAACTCTACGAGTCGCAAGTCGCCGGCAATGTCGGGCAGGCGCTGACCGATAAAACGAAGTGGCTTTCGCTCGGTAGCACGAACCGCCACAAGATGTTCGATAAGGTCGTTGGCAGCCAGACCGTCGCGCCAGAGCAGATCGTCGCCCAGGTAACGCCGGGGGAGTTGATCAACACACTGTCGCTCTTGAACGTCGAGGGTGCGAGTGCGACCGTCAGCCAGTCGATCAGCGGCTACACGCGGACAAAAAGCCTAGTCCGGCACGATGTCCTCAACTGGTATGACTTTTACGTTGAACTGCCGGTTCGCTTGGGGGATGTGGTGTTCGACGACATCCCGCC
>NZ_PDOC01000042.1 GCF_002760655.1 Massilia eurypsychrophila
CAAGGGCCAGTTCGCAATCGACGGCGCTGATGCAATGTCGTTCGCCGACCAATTTTCTGTGCTGGCAGGAATAGTCCGTCCGGTTTGAGCGGCACAATGCCGTCCTAGGGAAATTCTGTCGTTTGATTAACAACGCGACAGAACCCCATATTCGTGCCCGTTGTGCTGGTGGGCGTTGTCGCGCTCATCGTGATCCCGCTCCTGATGGGTTTGCCATTTTCCGAATCGTTTTACCGTGCAATGGCAGTACTGGTGGCGGCGTCACCTTGTGCCCTTGCCATTGCAACGCCTTCCGCCGTGCTCGCCGGGGTCGCGCGCGCTGCGCGCGGTGGCGTGCTGATCAAGGGAGGTGTGCATCTGGAAAACCTGCGTTCCCTGTCGACCATCGCGTTTGACAAGACAGGGACCATCACTACCGGCAAACCCAGCGTGACCGATATCATCGCGCTGCAAGGCGACGAAGCAAGCTTGCTCGCGAACGCCGCCAGCGTCGAGAGCCGCAGCGGCCACCCATTGGCACAGGCGGTGGTGCAGGCAGCGCATGCGCGCAATATCGCGTTGCCAAACGCGGTGGACGTGCAGTCCGTTACCGGCATGGGAATGCATGCGGTGGTTGAAGAGCGGAAGGTCAGCATCGGAAACTTGCGCCTGTTTGAGCACGATGCTGTGCCGGACGCGGTTCGCCTGCAAGTGAATGCCCTGGAAGCGCAGGGCAAAACAACGATGCTGGTGCGATCGGATGGGGCCTTCATCGGCGTGCTGGCCTTGGCCGATACGCCCCGCACGGGCATGCGCGAGGTGTTCGCCAAGCTTGCGGCGCTGGGGGTGGGCCGGACCATCATGCTAACGGGTGACAACGAGCAGGTCGCAAAGGCGGTTGCGGCGTCCGTCGGTATCAGCGACGTGCGTGCAGGTCTGCTGCCTGAAGACAAGCTCAAGGTGATCGACGAACTGATGCAAGCGCACGGCCAGGTCGCCATGGTCGGCGATGGCGTCAACGATGCGCCCGCAATGGCGCGCGCCACCATCGGCATTGCAATGGGCGGCGCCGCTACAGACGTAGCTCTCGAGACCGCCGATGTCGCCTTGATGGCCGATGATATGTCGCGCCTGCCATTCGCCATAACGCTGAGCCGCGCATCGCACCAGATCATCCGGCAAAACCTGTGGGCCGCGTTCGGGGTGGTGGCACTGTTGATCCCGGCCACGCTGTTCGGCTGGGCAAGCATGGGCATTGCTGTCCTGATCCACGAAGGAGCGACCGTATTGGTCGTGCTCAATGCGCTGCGCTTGTTGCGGTTCAAGGATGCGCCAGAAGTCGATCTACGAGTGGCACAGCGGTGGCAAGCGCTGCCGAAAGTCCATGGTCAACCGCGTGGAAAAATAATCGCTGACGAATCCGGCGCAACTGAAATACTCAAGGTGTAAAAGCTGATGAATGAATCAACCCCGTTCCCGCATGCACAGGAGTTCCACCTCAGCCTGCGCGTGGCCGACCTGGCGAAAAGCACCGCATTCTACGCCGCGATTCTCGGCGTTGGCCCGAAGGACACCACCGCCCGTTACAGCACCTTCATTGTCCCGCACTTGAACCTCAATTTTGTGCTGTTGGTCAACGACCGGGGTGAGCCGCTCGACACGTACAGCCTCTACCACCTCGGACTTGGCGTGGCGGGCAAGGCGCAAGTGATCGCCGCTTACCATGCCGCCCTCGCGCAGAGTGCAGAGATCGTCAAACCGTCGCGCACGACCTGGCGCGGGACACCGTTGCATGAACTGTGGCTGCGCGACCCAAGCGGCTATCTGATAGAGATCTACGCCCGGCTCACCAGCGAAGAGTTGCTTGAAATGCCTGAGGGGCAAGAGCCCACTTTCCTGATAGCGGGAACCGAGCCCGCTTCGGCAACCTGACCAAACATGCCGCCACGGGCTAGAATTGGTTGCCACCTGCGTCGAGCGGGCTGGTCGCTCATGATGCGACGCCGAACAATCTGCCCACGCCGGCAGTGATTGCCATCGCCAAGGCACCCCAAAACGTCACGCGGCAGATACCTTTGACAATGCCGGCGCCGCCGGTGAAGGCGGCCAGAGCGCCCAGCGCTACGAGAAAGAGCAGCGACGAGGTACCAACTACGAGCGCCAAGTGCTTTTCGGAGGCCAGCCAGGCGCTCAACAGTGGCATGCCAGCACCAATGGCAAAGGCGAGTGCCGAGGAGCCGGCCGCCTGCAGCGGCTTGGCACTCGCCGCCTCGGAAATGCCGAGCTCGTCTCTAGTGTGGGCACCAAGGGCGTCCTTGGCCATTAACTGCCTCGCCACTTGCTGTGCAAGTTCGACATCAAGACCACGCTGGATGTAGATGCCGGCCAGCTCGCTGATCTCGTGATCAGTGTCGGTGGCCAGCTCCGCGCGCTCGCGTTCGATATCGGCCCGCTCGGTGTCTAATTGCGAGCTGACCGAAACATACTCGCCCGCCGCCATCGACATTGCGCCCGCTACCAGTCCGGCCACGCCGGCCACCAGGACGGCGCTATGCGTTGCGTCCGCGGCGGCAACGCCAATGATCAAGCTGGCGGTGGACACGATGCCGTCATTCGCACCGAGTACCGCGGCGCGCAGCCAACCAATGGTTTGCGTGCGGTGGCTTTCAATGTGGCGTCGTGACATACGATCTCCGAAAACTTGTTGAAACCTGCAATGGGCTTGCAAGTGATTCTTGCCTCTTACCGCGTCTCTTGGGAAAGCAGATTGAAGTGCTGACCGGCTTGAGCCGTCCTGCCAGCGTTGCTGGCGCCTCGTCTTGCCGACAGTGGCTGGAGCAAATGGCCGACCAAGGTCTATTCCTTGGCCGGATGAATGGCTGGCGAAACCTCGCCAATGTAATCACGTCCGAGATCAGCTTCGACAATTCCAGCGAAACTCTCATACTCTGCTGCGCTGATCAGATACTAGAGAAGGATAAGGTTCAGCAACACTTCCCCCGGTGCCTGGCGCGTTGCCGCATTAACTACGCGCGTCCTTCGGCTTGTCCCCTTTTGGCCAATCTTTCGCCTTGAATTTGTACACGGGACGCGGCAGGTGGGTGAAATATTCAGCGACGTCGAGCGCATCCTGATCGCTCAGGGTGCCGCCCTGCCCGAGCGGCATGTTGTGCTTGACGAACGCGGCAGCGGTAAACGTGCGGGCCATGCCGGCGCCGTCGTTGAACGAATCGCTTCCGGCCACCGGCGGAAACAGATAGCCACCGGCCGGGTTTTTCATGCCGGCGCCGTTGGCGCCATGACAGCTGGCGCACTTCGCTGAGTACACCTCTTTCCCGTGCGCCGTATCGGCTGTCAGTTTCTGGTCGAGTGGACCGAATCCACGTCCCTTGACGCTGGTTCCGGTCGGGACGCCCGTCGAGAGCCACTGCATGTAAGCGAGAATATTGTTCATCTCCGCAGAATCGTAGGCGAGCGGCTTGCCATTCATTGAGCGCTCGAAGCAATCGTTAACTCGCTCCGTTAAGGAAATGACTTTCCCGCTGCGCGACCGATATTCGGGAAAGACACCCCAGATTCCCACCCAGGGAGAAGCGCCGGCGGTGGTTCCCCCTGCCAGGTGGCAGCTGGTGCAATTCAAGCCGTTGCCGACGTTGTTAGGCAGGCGCTGATGGGTTTCAGTCAGCAATTTTTTGCCTTCCTTAATTGCCAGTCCCTTAGGGCCCGGCGGGATGGTCGATTCGTCAGGGGCAGTCAAAGCCGGGGCTGCCGTTTGGGCGGCAACACCGGCTGCCAGCGCAACTGCAAAACCGGCCGCTATCAAGCGAAGTTTCATGGTCATAGGGAGCCTCAGTCGTGAAAATCAGGATTGTTCGATGCGCGTGCCCGCAACGGGCTGGCGCGCCTGGCAGAACCTAGACGGCGGCCATCACCCGTTCGAGCCGCTGGCGCACCTCGCTCGCCAGCGCCGCGATTTCCGGTTTGCCGACCAGTTGGAGCACCGCATCGGCGTCCATGAATTCCACGCTGACCTCGCCGTCCGCGACTTGACGGACAAGCACATTACACGGCAACAGTAGGCCGATCGAGGGCTCAGCCGCGATCGCCCGCTGGGCCAGCGCCGGATTGCAGGCGCCCAGGATGCGGTACGACGGCATATCGGCGTTCAACTTCTTTTTCAGGGTTGCGGCCACGTCGATGTCGCTCAGGATGCCGAATCCTTCGGTCTGTAACGCAACGGTGACACGTTCGATCGCTTCGTCGAACGCGCACGCCACGGTCTTGCCGAATCCATATTTGCTTGCCATCTTTCTCTCCGGTTGGTGTTGTAGTCCGACCCGATGACTGTCGACGCACTCGTTGCATTCATCATAGCAGTGATTTTGATTATATCTAACGATATTTTATAATCTGATAGAATGTAGTGTGTGATATGACGTAATGAGAGCGAAATAATGCATCAAACCCAGCTTGATCCCATCGCAATGCGCTCGGCGGCAGCGGAGGCATGCGGACTGCTCAAGGCCTTGGCCAACCCAGACCGGCTGCTGTTGGTGTGTGACGACGCGGCGCGAAGGCAAGCAGATTTACTACGCCATCGCCAGCGGCGCTGCGATGGCGGTCATGCAAGTGCTGTACAGCCAGTATTGCGGCGCGTCGAAGCAATCAATAGAAGGAGAAACAGCATGATGATCGACTGGCCAAGTTTCACGCCGTGGGCCTCGCTGGCTGGCGGCGCCCTGATCGGACTGGCCGCAGCAATGTTCTTGCTGTTCGATGGACGCATTGCCGGCATCAGCGGCATCCTGGGCGGCCTTCTGCAATGGCCCAAGGGCGATATCGCCTGGCGCATTGCGTTCCTGCTCGGCCTTGTTGCCGCCCCCGCCGCGTACAGCCTGTTCGCGCCACTGCCGACAGCGCAAGTCGACGCCGGGGCCGCAACCGTGGTCGTCGCCGGGCTGCTGGTGGGCATCGGCACCCGCTACGGCTCCGGCTGCACAAGCGGGCATGGCGTGTGCGGGCTGTCGCGCCGTTCCCCACGTTCGCTGGTGGCGACCGCCGCCTTCATGGCCACCGGCTTCGTCACCGTTTTCATCGTTCGCCACCTGATTGGATAAGGAGCACCTCATGCAGATCTTCATAGCACTCGTCGTCGGCCTGATGTTTGGCGTTGGCCTGATCATCTCGGGCATGACCGATCCGTCCAAGGTCCTCGGCTTTCTCGACCTGGCGGGCCGCTGGGATCCTTCACTCGGCTTCGTCATGGGCGGCGCCATCCTGGTCGGACTGCTCGCGTTTCGCTTTGCGGGGGGGGCGCGAGCGCTCGCTGCTTGGCGCTGCGATGCGCCTGCCGACTGCATCCCGGATCGACCGCCGACTGGTGCTGGGCGGTCTGGTATTCGGCGCCGGCTGGGGACTGGCCGGCTACTGCCCCGGCCCCGCCCTCGCCTCGCTTGTCGGCGGCGGCCCCAAGCCGCTCATTTTCGCCGCCGCGATGATCGTCGGGATGGTGATATTTGAATTGCTGGAACGTCTGCCGGCGCGGCGCAAGCACGTCATCTAAGGAAAACCCGACCATGCTAACCGTGCTCGGACTGGGATTGGTAGTTGGTGTCATCCTCGCGCTCACCGGCGCCGGCGGCGGCATCCTGGCGGTGCCGCTGCTGGTGTTCGGCATCGTGATGGGTGTCGCCGAGGCCGGCCCGATCGGCCTAATGGCGGTCGGCATGGCGGCCGCCCTCGGCGCCATGCTCGGCCTTCGCGAAGGCATCGTTCGCTACCGCGCCGCCATGCTGATCGCCGTCTCCGGCATGCTGCTCTCCCCGCTCGGCCTGTGGCTGGCGCACCGGCTCGACAACCGCTGGCTCAGCGTACTGTTTGCGGCGATCCTGCTACTGGTGGCATTTCGCACCCTGCGCCAGGTTACGCGTCCGGAAGTTGTCGTCAAGACCGATGTCCCTTCACCGTATCCGTGCAAGCGCGATGATGGAAGCGGCCGTTTCATCTGGACCAGCAACTGCGCCCGCGCGCTGGCCTTGTCGGGCACACTGGCCGGTTTGCTGTCCGGCCTGCTAGGCGTCGGGGGCGGCTTTGTTATGGTCCCGGCTTTGCAGCGCTACACCGACCTGGCGATGCGCTCGGCGGTAGCGACCTCGCTGGCGGTCATTGCCCTCGTTTCGGTGACCGGAGTCATCACCAGCGCCGCCAGCGGCGGCATAGTGTGGACCGTTGCCCTGCCCTTTTCCGCCGGCGCGCTGGCGGGCATGCTGGGAGGGCGCCTCGTGTCGACGCGCCTGGCCGGGCCTCAGCTCCAGATCGGCTTCGCCCTTGTGTCGGCAGCAGTTGCCGTCGGCATGATCGTCAAGTCACTCATTTAAACGTCCTGCTAATTTCACATTCCTGGAGACCTGCGATGAATGTCAATCCTATCCAACTGTTCGATTCCGAATCCTCGACGTTTACCTACATCCTGGTCGCCGACGACGAGACCTCAGCCGTTATCATCGACCCGGTCGATCACAATTGCGAGCGCGATCTGGCCCATCTCGAGCGGCTCGGCCTGAAGCTGGCGTTCGTGCTGGAAACGCACGCCCATGCCGACCATGTGACATCGGCCGGCAAGCTGCGCGAAGTGACAGGGGCGCGCGCCGCCGTGCCATCGGGCTGCGGCATCACCCCGGCCGAGGTGCAACTGAGCGATGGCGACATTATCCGTTTTGGCCCCGACGAACGGATCGAGGTCCTGCACACTCCCGGCCACACCGCAGGCAGCGTCAGCTATCTATGGCGCGGCAATGTGTTCACCGGCGACACCTTGCTGATCGACGGCTGCGGACGCACCGACTTCCAGAGCGGCAGTGCGCATGCGCTCTACGAAAGCGTCACCGGCAAACTCTTCACGCTGGCTGATGCGACGCCTGTGTGGCCCGGGCACGACTACAAGGGCCAGTCGGTATCGACGATAGGCTGGGAGAAGCGCCACAACGCGCGCCTTGTCAACCGCAGCGAGGAGGATTTTTGCGAACTGATGGCAGCCCTCGATCTGCCGAAGCCGACATTGATTGACATCGCCGTGCCGGCGAATAAGAACCTGGGGCTGGCCGACGGCGCCTGACAACAGCCGGTCAACCCGGCCAGTGCGGCGCGCGTTGACGGCACCCCATATTTGTTGCTGGGTAGCGTGGCCATCGATGTCGGTACGTGACGGCCTTCGATATTGAAGACGGGCCATGCTCCGCGCCTTTTCGTCGTTCTTGATGTGCATCATATTTTTTTCTCAACGCGGCGACTATAGTCGGGCCCGTGGCAGGTTCGGCCTGTTCACGCGCAACAAAATGAGCCGATGAACTCCCCGCGCAGTCTTACCAAGGAGTAAGCGATGACCCGATTGAACACGCTCGGAGCACTGGTCGGGCTGGTCGCGCTTGTTGCTAGTGCGACCGCGCGCGCCGACACTGATTGCAACGAACCGATCGAGCAATGGAAACCACGGGAACTATTGCGCCAGCAAGTCGAACAACGGGGCTGGACCGTTCAGCGCATCAAGGTGGATGACGGCTGCTACGAGGTCAGGGGAATCGACCGCATGGGTAACAAAGTCAAGGCCAAGTATGCGCCTGCATCGCTGCGCATCCGCAGCCTCGAGGTGGAATTCGGACCGAACGCCAACCCGGCGGACTATGTCGGGACTGCTCAGGCGCAGCCCAGTCGCGGCAATCAAACAAACGCCGCAAGCAAAGGAAAACTTCCATGAAAAATATGATCACCAGCGCCTGCGTCGCCGGCGCCCTGGTTTTGCCTGCCCTGGGCTACGCTCGCCCTGTCGTTCTGACTACCCAGTTGAACAGCTACGGCGGCAACGGCGCCTACCTCGCTTTCTATGTCACCGATGCCGCCGGAAAATATACCAAGACACTGTGGGTTTCGGGAACCAAGGCCAAATATTACAAGCACCTGGGCGACTGGGCGCGCGGCAGCGGGCTCAATGTGCGCGAATTCGACGGCGTCAGCGGCGCCAGCGTGGGTAGCGGAAAGTCCCTCACGGTGAAGGTCGAACTGGCTGACGCGTTGATCGATGCCGGCTATGAGATCCGGATCGACAGTGCCGTCGAAGACGGCCGCGACAATCCAGCCGACGCGCGCGCGCCGCTTACCAAACAGGGCGCAGGCAAGCCGGTCAAGGGGCGCGGTTACGTCAAATCTTTCACTTACAACATGTAAAACGCCTGCATGTTGCGCCAGTTACACTCCCTGCCTGGCCTGATCTGTGCGTTGCTGGTCGCCCTGTTGGGCATCACTGGTGCTGCGCTATCGCTCGATCCGGCGCTCGACCGGCTCGGCACCAGCGTGCCGGCGGGCGTCAGCGTGGGTGACATGGCGGGCCGGGTAGCCCTGCACAACCCGGGCGTGGAGCAGATTCAGCGCACGCCTTCCGGTTCGCTCATCGTCTACTACAGTACCGACCAAGGCTCCCGCGCAGTCCGGGTCGATCCTGCCAGCGGCAAGGCCATCGCGCCGTTTGTCCCGTCGGCGTTCTCGCGCTGGGTCAGGCAACTTCACCGATCGTTGCTGGTCGATACCCCCGGCCGGGTTGCCGTTGGCATCGCGGCGCTGGCCACGCTGGTGCTGTGCATATCGGGCGTTCTGTTGCTGGTCAAGCGGGTCGGCGGATGGCGGCAAGTCAGCGGGCCGCTGCACGGCAGCCGCAGCCAACGGTGGCATGCCAGGGTGGGCCGGGCGGCCGTATGCGGGCTGCTGCTGTCGGCGCTGACCGGTACCTACATGTCGGCGGCAACTTTCGGTTACATTGCCGACGGCATGCAGGCCGAACCCGATTTCCCGGCTACGACCTCTGGCGCGCCGCCGCTGCCGGCATCGCGCCTGCCGGCGCTGATGGCGGCCGATCTTGCCGACTTGCGGGAACTGGTTTTCCCGATCCCCGGTGACCTTTCGGCCGTCTATACCCTGAGGACGGCACAGGGTGACGCCTATGTCGACCAGTCCAGCGGTGCACTGCTGTCCTACCGCGCTCACAGCGGCATGCGCGACGCCTATGAACTGGTCTACCAACTGCACACGGGCGAAGGCCTGTGGTGGCTGGGCCCGGTGCTCGGCCTGTGTGCCCTCGGTGCGCCATGGCTGGCGGTCACTGGCGCGATCGTCTGGTGGCGGCGCCGGAGCGCCAAACCGCGCATTGCCGGCAACAGTGCTGCGCAGGCGGCCGAGGCGGTGATCCTTGTCGGCAGCGAAAACAACAGCACGTGGGGCTTTGCCCGGGTCTTGCATGACGCCCTGCGCCAGGCCGGGCAGCGCGTTCACACGGCGCCGATGAACCAGTTTTCGCCTCCCTATAGCGCCGCGAGCAGGCTGTTCCTGCTGACGGCAACCTATGGCGACGGCGGCGCCCCAGCCTCTGCCAGCCAGTTCCTCGACCTGCTCCCACCGATACCGGCCAACCCGGCCATGCAATTTGCCGTGCTTGGTTTTGGCGACCGCCAGTTCCCGGCATTCTGCCAGTTCGCCACCGAGGTGGACGCGGCGATGCGCGCCCATGGTTGGCAAGCCATGCTCGGCCTGGCCACGATCGACCGCCAGTCGTCCCAGGAATTTGCGCGGTGGGGGAAGGCGATCGGCGCGCGGCTCGGTGTCGAACTCACGCTCGAACATGTTCCGGCCCATCCGCGCACATTTTCCCTGCGCCTGGACGAGCGCATCGACTACGGGGTGCAGGAGCAGGAGCCGACCGTCGTGCTGCGCTTTGGCGCTGGTCCGGCGCACGCCCCGGTGGGCCTGTTTGCGCGCCTGTTCCGGCTCAGTCGCCTTCCCCGCTTCGAAGCCGGCGACCTGGTCGGCGTCATCGCTCCGGGCACTCCGACGCCGCGCTTCTATTCGCTGGCCAGCGGGGCCGCCGACGGCCACCTCGAAATCTGCGTGCGTAAGCAGCCCGGCGGCATATGTTCGACCTATCTGCATGGGCTGCGCCCGGGCGATTGCATCTATGCCTTTATTCAGCCCAATCCGCAATTCCGGCCGGCGTCCGGCAAGACGCCGGTCATCCTGATCGGCGCCGGTACCGGGATCGGCCCGCTCGCCGGATTCATCCGCAACAACACTGGCCGGCACCCGATGTACCTGTACTGGGGCGGCCGCGACCCCGCGTCCGATTTCCTGTACGAGCCTGAACTGCGCCACTACTTGGCAGACCGCCGACTCACCCAGCTGCGCACGGCCTTCTCGCGGGTGGCAAACGGCACGCGCGTACAGACCCGGCTGGTTGACGATGCCGACAATATGCGCAGGCTCATCACAGATGGTGGCCAGGTGCTGGTTTGCGGCAGCAGCGCGATGGCGGCCAGCGTCAGGCAGGCGCTGGACGCCATCCTCGCTCCAATTGACATGAGCGTCCAAACCCTCAGGAACAGCAGAAGGTACCGTGAAGACGTATTCTGAATGGCGGCGCTACAGCCTGAACGGGCGGACCATGGGCGGGCGCTACACGGCCGTCTTCTACGCCCCTGACGGCGTGAATGCGACGGCCATTGGCGCCAGCCTGTTTGCCGCCGTCGACGAGGTCGACCGCCAGATGTCAAGCTGGAACCCGGCGTCGGAGCTGTGTCGCCTCAACGCCGCGCCCCTTGACTGCTGGATTGACGTGCCCGCACAACTGGCAGAGGTGCTCGAGACCGGGGTGCGAATCGGACTGCAATCGAAAGACAGCTTCGACATCGGCATGGGCGATCTGGTGGAACAATGGGGCTTCGGCCCTTCGTCAGGGGCGTCCTCGGCGCCCTCCCCTTTGCCGGCTGCAGGGAGCTATCGCCCGGCCAGCGCAACGCTCGAGATCGACCGGGCACGCTGCAAGGTGCGCAAGCGCGCGTCGATCGCCATCGACCTGTCCGGCATCGCCAAAGGCTATGGGGTCGACCGCCTGGCGCATTGCATGGATGGTTGGGGAATTGCCAGCTACCTGGTAGGCATCGACGGAGAGATGCGCGCGCGCGGCCGCAAACCCGATGGCCAGGCGTGGGCCGTCGCGATCGAGGCGCCCGCTTATGGCGTGCGTGAAGTGTCTGGCGTGATGGAGCTCCAGGACGCAGCCATTGCAACGTCCGGCGATTACCGCCGCTGGGTAGAGTTCGATGGGCAGCGCCATGCGCACACGATGAACCCGGCTACGCAGAAACCGCTGTCGAACCAGCTGGCAGCGGTCACTGTCCTGGCTGCGACCTGCATGCTGGCCGACGCCTGGGCCACAGCGCTGCTCGTGCTCGGAGAGCGCGACGGCCTCGCATTGGCGCGGCAACGCGGCATGGATGCCTTGTTCGTGCTGCGCCAGGGTGAGCAGCTCCAGGAAATTCTCGTCATCGGCGGCAAGCTGTGTGATCCCGGCTGACAGGCGGGGCACTACGACCCGCGGAAAAATCCAGCGACCATGGCGGGTGCGGCTTTCATGTGACCTTGGCCGGCGTAGGAATCAGTGCGGCGCGACGTTACTGCTCCTGCGTTGCCTGGGCCGTCACGTCGGTGACCAGCTCGGATAGCTCGACCACCCCGACCGGTGGATGGATTCGCCACGGCACAATGAAGCTGCGGGCCGGCAATCCGGCTGCGATGCGGCTCATTTGCTTGCGTTCTCCCGCCAGGCGCGCTTGCAGCAGCGGATCACGTGTTCCGGCCGCCACCACGCTCTTGTTGATCACCCAGGCGTATGGCTCGATGCTTGCGCGGCGCAGGTCGTCCTGCAGGGCCGCCGCCTGCAAAACCGGGGTGACCTCCGGCAGCGTCACCAGAATGATCCGGGTATAGGCTCCGTCCTGCAGGCGCATCAGAGGCGTTGTCATCCGGCCGCTGCCATGGCCTTCGAAATCGCGCAGCGTTTGCCGATGGTAGGCGCCCGCAGCATCCATCAGCAGCAGCGAATGTCCGGTTGGCGCAGTGTCAAGGACGACGAAGGCGCTACGCGCTTCGTTGACAATCCTGGAAAACGCGTGAAAGACCGCGACTTCCTCGGTACATGGGGACTGTAAGTCTTCCAGCATCAGCGCTTGTTCTTGGGCATTCAGTCCAGGCGATTTTGCCGTCATCATACGGTCGATGTAGCGCTGGGTCTCGATCTTCGGGTCGATCCGGTCGACGCGCAGGCCGGGCACCTCGCTGGCGAGGGTTCCAGCAAGGTGGGCCGCCGGATCGGTGGTGCTGAGATGAACTGTTTTGCCGCGTGCAATCAACCCAAGAGCCAAAGCTGCGGCGATGGTCGTTTTGCCCACTCCTCCCTTGCCCATCACCATGATGAGGCCGCGGCCGGACGCCGCCAGTTCGTCGGCCAACGCGTCCAGACCCGGCAAAGCTTCGGCCGGGCCGGTCATCGCCTCGGCGCCGATGATGGGAGCGGCATGCGCGGATAGCAATGCGCGCAGGGCTGGCAAACCAACCGTGTCGAAGGCGCGCAAGGGCACTTGGTCTTGGGGCAGGGACTGAAGGGTTAGCGGCATCGCTCGGATCGCTTGCGTGGAACAATCCATTGATGATGAGGCGCTGGTTGTTCAGGCCGAGTGTGCGCAATTCATCCGACGTGCGCGCCGCCTCGGCAATGGCGCCCTTGTCGGCGCGGGCGACCAGGATGACGGTGGTCTGGGCAGGGCCGCTCAAGGCAAGCAGGGCCGCCTTGAAGCGCACTTCCTGCATCTTCAATCCCGAGTGCGGTCCGAGGCAGGAAGCCCCGCGGTCGTTACCGGCTAAAAATCCGCTCCACGCCTGCGGCAAGCTCAGCAGACGCAAGGTGTGTCCGGTAGGCGCAGTGTCGAACACGATATGGTCATAACCACCTGCATCGTCGGCCAGCAGCGCCGCAAACTCATCGAATGAAGCGATCTCCGTGGTGCAGGCGCCGGACAGTTGCTCGCGCACGGTCGCGCGCTCCGTTTCACTGGCATCGGCAGCCATCTGCCCCAGCACGCGCTGGCGATACGACTCGGCCGCGTTGTCGGGGTCGATATTCAATACCGACAAACCCGGGACGCCGGGCACGGGCGTGGGAATGTTGCGCAGTTCGACGCCCAGCATTTCATCCAGATTCGACGCGGCATCGGTGCTCACCAGCAGGATTTTTTTACCGGAATCGGCCAGCGTGAGCGCAGTGGCAGTCGACAGGGTTCTGTCGCATTAGCGAACATCGACGGGGTAATCGGGTAAGCTGCGGCGCCCGAACCCAGGACGACTCGACATGCTCAACTTCAAAGGGATGCGCTTTCCGATCGATGTGATCCTGGTCTGCATC
>NZ_PDOC01000043.1 GCF_002760655.1 Massilia eurypsychrophila
GCCCATGGCAGCGCGGCTCAAATGAGAACACTAATGGCCTGCTGCGCCAGTACATACCAAAGGGATCGGACCTGTCGATCTACTCCCAAGACGAGCTCGATGCAATCGCCCTGTCGCTCAATACACGTCCGAGAGCGAGGCTCAATTATGAATCGCCGCTCGTCGTTTATACTCAGCACATAGCACTGCTACAACATCCGACCGACACTGTTAATTAACCCAGTGTTGCGCTTGGTACTTGAAACCGCCCACCTAAGACCCCTGAAGTAATTCGATGACAAGGCATTTATGTGGGGATGAACGTTGGGCTGGTTGGCTGGTCGTCTGCCGATGTTACGCGCGGCAGGCGCCGGGTTGAGGACGAACGAGCTTTTCTTGCTAGAATTGATCGCCAACAGGAGATCGCCAGCCCGTCAGTGCGATTTGAGGAGTTGCAAAAAAATTTCATCTTATCGGTACTCCTTAGGCGGCAATGCAGATAACGCCGAGTGATCTACTCCGAGAAGCGCACGGCATCGAACATCGGGTCCCTTTTACGCAGGAAAGGACTCAGATCACACGCTCGATAAACTGAAGAGCAACGGCCTGCCTTGCGCTATGGGCTGGGACTCGATACCAAGCACTAATAGTGTCGCCTGCGCCATGACCAAGCTGGACCTATGTGTTCGATCATCGCGCATCACTCTCCGTAAATGCCATAGGCGCAGTCAGGGGCGGGGGGAGCTTTGACTTTGTTCATCCATTTTGAAAACTGTTTAACAGCCCGCCCCTTCAATAAGCCGTTACCCGCGCTTGAAGGGTGGGCGAGCGAAAAGCAGTAAGGGAAATTGCGCGGTCATTTAGCAAGGCACCAGAATGAACGGTAGAAAATATCTGCAGTAGCGTTTGCCTGCGAATGAAGCTAGTGTACACGGTTGATGTCAACCCTTCGTTCGATTGCCAGAAAGCCATAGATATCGCAACAATCGATCTAGTGAAGTGGCTCAGGTATCGCCCCTTTAAATACGCTGGAGGTAGAATCTACAGCAAGATTTATCAATCCCGTCTGGTTTGTGAACGTATTCGCGAAATGACCCATCGCAAGCCGAGTAGCACGCTCTAGCCTCTGTCGTTCATCGTCGGTGTCAAGATGTGCGATGCGGTATTCCACTGAATATCCGTCAGCCTCCTTACCCCAAACGAAAATAACAGAGACGCTTTCAGGGCCTGCCAGCGAGCTCACTTCGCATGCCCCGTGAAATTTGGTGCTCCAGTTAAATAGCATAGCGGTCTCCTCTTTAAATTGCTTACTTTAGCACTTGGCCTCAATCGGTAGCACGTACTAGCAAATCACGCGAGTGCAAGTCGCCGGCTCGTTTTCTTCAAGAGAGTGGGCGTCTCAATTTCACACTACTAAACAGCGATGACATTCGGGACAGTATGCTTTATCCTGCAGAGCGATGCGATGCGATGCGATGCGGAGCAGGAGCCAGCCAATGAACCATCAACTATGCAATACATCTAAGCCCATTGCTGACGTTAACCCTGACTTTCAGCGGTTGATCAGCAACGCGACAGGACTCAATTTTCACTGGCGCGGGTCCTAGGGAAGTGCTGATTTATTCAAAAAATCTGGATTTTTCTCACGTAGCCTGTTGATTCTTAAAGGGGTGAATTTCTAAAAATTGAATAAATCAGCACTTCCCTAGCATTGTCTTACGCGAGCATTCGACCATTGCGACGAGAGCCGCGTCTCATGCATCCTCGCGGCGGCTCCATGCCCGACTCACCATCTTGCGCAATTCGCTATACCACACGACTACGCTTGCCATCGCCGCGCACAACAACCACTGGTTGAACGCAAGCGGTACGGTGCCGAAGGCGAGATTGAGGAATTCGAGGTTAACGACCGCCACCTGCAGCAACACCGACAGTGCGACTGCGCCCCAAAGCCACGGGTTCGTAAACATGTGTGCGAAAGCACTTGTGGTTTCCGAGCGCGCGTTGAATGCATTAAACAAGTGAGCGAGGACGAGCACCGTGAAACCCGCAGTGCGCGCCGTGGCCAAGTCGTGTGTGCCCTCGATTAGTCCACCTGGCAGGTAAATATCGATCGTCAACAGTGTAACGAGGGCCACAACGAGGCCAATCTGGATCACCCCCGCCCACATGCGAGCGTCAATTACACGCTCACTTAGCTGTCGCGGTTTCCGAGCCATCACGTCATCGGACGCGGGGTCGACGCCCATTGCCAAGGCCGGCCAGGAGTCGGTGACCAAGTTGATCCAAAGGATCTGCGTGGCGAGCAACGGTAGCACCACAGCGCCGCGCGCACCCGTCTCTGCGCCTGTCAGCCCAATCACCCCCGCGCCCACGACCCCCAGAAAGACGGTCAAAACCTCGCCCATGTTCCCGGACAAAAGGTAGCGCAGAAACTTGCGGATGTTGTCGAAGATGCCGCGACCCTCGCGCACAGCCTCGACGATCGTAGCGAAGTTGTCGTCGACGAGGATCATCTTGGCAGCTTCCTTGGTCACCTCGGTCCCTGTCACTCCCATTGCGATGCCGATGTCGGCCGACTTCAGCGCGGGCGCGTCGTTGACGCCGTCTCCGGTCATCGCGACGATGTTGCCATCGGCCTGCAGTGCGTCGACGATACGCAACTTGTGCGCGGGTGACACCCGGGCGTAGACGGACGTCGTGCGCACCGCCTCGGCAAAGCCAGCGTCGTCGAGTGCGTCGAGCTCTGACCCCGTCAGCGCGGCGGCACCAGCCTCCACGATCCCGAGATCCGCGGCGATGCGTGCGGCGGTGCGCGGGTGATCGCCAGTAATCATGATTACCCGAATGCCGGCCCCGCGAGCCTCGCGAATGGCCACTGCCGCTTCCTCACGCGGTGGGTCAATGATGCCCACGGTGCCGACGAACACAAGGTCGCGTTCGAGCGACTCCGTCGCTTGGGTATCTTCGCCAGCAGCAAGCGGACGATAGGCTACAGCCAGGGTGCGCAGGGCCGCGTCGGACAGCGAATCAACATCTGCCAATATTCGTGCCCGCTGCGCATCGTCAAGTTCGACCAGGTCTATCCCGACCCGCACCCGGTTACACCGCTCGAGCAGAACGTCTGGGGCACCTTTAGTAATTACGACAACTTCGTCGCCGTGTTCGTGGTCGATCTCGATCGTCGACATCATCTTGCGCTCGGAGGTGAACGGAATTTCACCAATGCGCTCGAAGCGCTGCTCGCGCCGCTCGGTAGCGCCCAGCTTGCGCTCAGCCACCAGGAACGCCGCCTCGGTGGGGTCGCCGTGGATCTCCCACTCCCCGCTAGCCTTTTGGCGCAGTTCAGCGTCGCCGGCCAGGCTGCCGCCGCTCAGCACAACAATGTTCTCATCACGCAAAGGGCCGGCCGGCAGCGCCGTTCCGTCCTGTTCCACCTGCCCCTCGGGCGCATAACCAACCCCAGTCACTTGAGTTGCACCCGAGGCGGTCAGTACTTGCACAATGGTCATTTCGGCGCGGGTAAGAGTGCCAGTTTTATCCGACGCGATGACCGATGCGGAGCCTAGGGTTTCCGCCGACGAAAGCTTCTTGACGATCGCGTTATGTTTTGCCATGCGCTGCACCCCCAGCGCGAGCACGACCGACAAGATCGCAGGCAGCCCTTCGGGCACAGCCGCCACCGCCAACGATACGCCGAGCAGCAAGACGTGAATCACGTCAGCGGCGCTCCGGATATCGGACATCAACAGAATGGTCCCCACTACGACGACAGCAATAATGACGACCGCGATACCGAGCACGCGGCCGATGCGTCCAATCTCTTTTTCCAGCGGTGTTGGCTCATCAGCTGTGGCCTCTAGCATTTCCGCAATCGATCCCATTTCGGTGCTCATCCCGGTGGCCGTCACGACGGCGCGCCCCGTTCCCTGCGCAACGGCGGTACCTTTGAAGACCATGTTAATTCGGTCGCCGAGCGGCGCCGATTCGCCCAATGTGGCGGAATTTTTGAGTACAGCTCCGCTTTCGCCCGTCAGCGAGGCTTCCTGCACTCGCAGCGACACGGCCTGAAGCAGGCGCGCGTCCGCTCCGACCGAGTCACCCTCGCCGAGCACGAGCAAGTCGCCACGCACCAGATCGGCGCTTGGCAAACGCAGCAACATACCGTTACGAATTACTGCGGAAGTTGCTGCGGTCATCCGAGCCAATGCGGCCACGGCGTCCCCGGCTTTAGCCTCCTGCACATAACCCAGGATCCCGTTGAGTAGGACGATCGTCGCAATGACGAGCGCATCCAAAGGCCAGCCAACCATGCCCTCGACCACCCAGGAAACAAGCGCGATGACAACGGCGGCGAGCAAAAGATAAACCAGGGGATCATGGAAGTGGGCCAGGAAGCGACGCCATGCAGGCTGCCGCGGGGCAGAGCGGAGTTCATTCGGGCCGTCTGCTAAAAGTCGACGTGACGCCTCCGTTGAAGCGAGCCCATTTTCAATGTCAGCGCCGAGAGCCCTTGCTACTTCGTCAGCATCCCTTACGGAAGGATCCTCTGGATTGTCTACGGTCGCCATCGTTGACAGAGGGAATGGCAGCAACGCTTCCGACGTCAAGAGGCCCGCGGCATCGTCGAGTACGGGAGGGACCGGCGCAGGAACAGGTACTGAGGGCCTTGCTGCGCTGGCCTGGGGCGCTCCGAGCATTGCTGGTACAGCCCTATTTGGTTCAGACTTGTGTGCACTCGCTTGGTTGGATACGGGTTCGGCTACGGCTTGACTCCCGCGTTGGTGCAAAATCACCTTGATATCGGCAACTTTCAGTCGGGTTTCGTCGAAGCGCACCGTGGCGTTTCTTGCTGCGTAATTTACCGTAGCGCTTGCAACGCCATGCACATTACGAATCCGCTTTTCCACTTCTTCCACGGTCAATATCGACAGCAGGTCGCGCACTTCAATGACGCTCGTTCTCATCGTACTCTCTCAAAAAGCGTCAGGAGCGTCATCTTCATCCAGGGTATTAGAATCGATTACGTTATCATCCGCGGAGTCTCTTGCTCCAGAATTTCCAAGCGATTCCATGTAGTGCGCCAAACGCAAAACCAGCGACGGTGAACAGCGCGAATCCCGTCAGGTAAGCGAGGGGACTGCTGGATATGGGTAACGGACTACCCGGCGCAAGTGCCGCAAGCAGCCCGAAGGACGGAAACAGAACGTCGAAAATGGCGCATAAGGTATATGCCACACTCATAGTTACCGTCATCGAGAGCGCATTTACTTTCCAGGAGTAGGGCTTATTCTCAGCGGCTGTTGGCGCTGAAGAATTTGCGTCAGGTGCGGGCTTTGGCGCAGCGGCTAAGGCCGTGGAGGCCTTCACAGCTGGCGCGACCTGTGAAGTCTTCGGCGGAGGGGAGAGCGTCGCTGATGGCGTAGCGTTCGGCGTCGCTTTGCCCTGTTGTCTGTCTCGCCCGGAAACAGTAATCTCGGGTGCGGTGGCGGCCGCGCCAGCGGGAGCTTTTTGCGTGGCGGCTTCGGTCTCTGAAGCAGAAACAGGCGCAACTTTCGGCGTTGGCACTACGGCTGGCTTGCGAGCGGGCTCGTGTTCGCTCACATTGCTGGGTTGGGATTCGCTCGCAGGTTGATGCCCGCGCTGGTGCACGATTACCTTGATATCGGCGACTTCGAGTAGGGTTTCGTCGTAGCGCACAGTGGCGTTTCCCGCGGCGTAGTTCACTGTTGCGCTTTCGACACCGGGCACCCCGCAAATCCGCTTCTCCACTTCGTCCACGGCCAATACCGACAGCATGTCGTGCACTTCAAAAACACTCGTTTTCATCGAAGCTTCCTTTATGAACTTGAAAATCCTCCGGCGAGCAGCTGCCTGGGAAGCCGGTTTTGGGTGTCGCGCCCGCCTCTTTGCGGCACTACCGTTTTACCCCTCCCTGTGGCCCATGTCATCCCCGCAATTATTCTCCGGTGCGGGGCTGATCCGAGGGGAAACCGCCGGCAAAGCCCAAATTTCCGCGCTTTTCAAAGCCCGTTCACAGGTGCAAAACCACACAAGAAGATGACTCAGAAAAACTGCTGAAATGTCTTAACTTGGCTGGATTGCGTCAGTTACTTCGCATAACAATCTCTTCCATAAGAACCTTTATGCTCAGCTTAACATAACCGTTCGACTGCACATCAGCCACCAATTTAAACAATTTAAACTGGACAACGAGGAAATATCGGTTTTGCCCAGGTGGAATAGTTATTTTGCCTAAAATGTTATTACGTTAGGGCAGGTCAAAATGCCGAGCGGAATTGAACAACGATAAAAAATTCTTTGATATATGCTAGTTGTCTTCCTTTTTGTAGGAAGATGATAATTAACCAAGAGGCTTCACAATGAGCTATCTAGATAGAGATCCATTGGGCATATATCGTGACCGCGACAATAATGGCCCCGGACCTCGCCTGATGGGCGCAGGGACGTTGATGAGCGAAGATGTATGTAACCGTCAAGATGAAGTGCTGGGCGACATTAAGGAAATCATGCTGGACATGCAAACGGGACAGATCGCGTACGCGGTTGTTTCCTTCGGCGGCATTCTCGGGATGGGCAATAAACTGTTCGCAGTCCCTTGGCAAGCTTTGCAGTTAGATACAGCCAACAAACGCTTCATCCTCGACTGTACAAGAGAAAGGCTGGAGAGCGCTCCGGGTTTCGATGAGCATCGATGGCCCGACATGGCAGATCCCGACTTCGGCAGGAACATCCATGGCTTTTATAGTACTCAGCAAAACTTGCCGGGCCACATGACCTCCACCGGAAGCCTGATGGGCCAAACCACGAACATTCTTCAAAGCGGGGGAAGCGATAGGGGAAATATCGCTGGCAGCCATCAGTCGGTGGGTCAAAGCGGAACTCTTGGCACAGGTAGCGGGAGGTCATCTCAAATTGGCACCGACCAAAACAAAATGATCGATTCAACTAAACGGTCGGACCTGAAGTCTCGTTAGTAACTGGTATAGCGGCACAGCTAGTCTGGCAAGTGCGCGCGCGTTAGTAGGTATTGGCGCAGCAGGGCCAAGCCTTACGCGCATGCGATGCGTGTCGTTCCATTCGACAGGGATTCTTGGGAATTTGATGATGCCTCGCTATGCTTTTCTTGAAATACCCCTGCAGCCGAATAGTATTCAACCGAAGGAGATAAGCATGTTTGGATCGAAAATGAACGTCAGCACTCTTGGCCATGAAATACGCTCGATGATTAATGATGTCGAGCAATTGTTGAGCGAAGCCCGCACAAGCACTGGCGAAAAAGCTGCTGAACTTGAAAAACGCGGATTGCAGCTACTTTCGTCCACCATTTCTAAGGCACATGAACTGGAAAAAATCGCGGTACATTCGGCAAAAGATATTGCCACCTCGACCGACAATATGGTCCATGCAAATTCAGGGCGTTCGATGGCGATCGTAGGTTTGCTAGGTGCAGGTATCGGTCTATTGGCTGGCTTTGCACTGTCGCGTAATTGACGACATTTATACGCTACGGTCAAAATTCCCTTTGTCGGTTCCGCGTTCGCTGGTATTAAGCTTGATGTACGTGATCGGTAAAGGGCTATTGGTCCCGAGCGTAACCCGATGTTTACTTCGTTAGCGCAGTCGGAAATCAATCTACTCAAGTTAAGGAATTTTAAGTTTTTTTCTGAGTCATTGCCTTATGCGGTTTTTGGGTTCTGTCGCGTTGCGCAACTGAATGTGTGGCGTGGACGCCTGTCTCACCGACGCTCGGATTGCCGATTACGCCTCTTGTAACAACATACGCTTCAGTCCCGAAAACTCGATACAAGGAGAATGGATATGCAAAAGCTAAAAGACATAATGAGCCGCGAAGTGAAGGTTGTCAGTCCCGATATGAGCATCCGGGAAGCCGCAACAGAGATGCGTGATGGGGACTTCGGCATGCTGCCGGTCTGAGAGAATGATCGCATGATAGGGACGATCTCGGATCGAGACATCGCAATACGCGCCGTCGCCGACGGCAAGGACGCCGGTACCAAAGTCTGGGATGTGATGTCCGAAGGCGTCGCTTGGGCCTACGAGGACGATTCGGTCGATGTCGCCGCCAAGATCATGAGTGAGCGTCAAGTCAGGCGTTTGCCGGTCGTGAATCGTGGCAAACGCCTGGTCGGCATTGTTGCACTGGGTGACTTTGCCGTCGAGAGTTCGGAAATCCAGCCGGCTGCCCAAGCGCTTTCGGGAATCTCCAAGCCATCCTAATACGCTAAACGACGAACCTGTGGGCATCATGAAACAGTCAAAAACTCGACCAATGCGCATTATGTCGAAAAAACCTCTGAACTTGCAGCCTACGTACACGCATACGGATGAGTCCTCAGGTCGTAACAAAGTTCGGGAGGTAGTGCCTGTGAATGCGCCGCGTAAGTCGAAGCGACCTGAGGAGAGAACAAGTAATGGCCGGACCGGCACGTGATGTCAGTGTGCGCGAGTGTCAAAGCAGGCGGCTCAGGCCGTCGTTATTTTCTGCTCAATCTGCATGTTCTCGGTCCAGCTTCGCCCCCTCTCCTTGGCGAGCTTGGTCTTTTTGCGAAAAGCGGCGAGCACGTGCTGGCGGAACACCGCGTGCGAGGCGCCGAACGGTTCCGATCCGCTCGTAAGGATGCGCTCGCGCATGTCCGCCTAGATGAGGTTCAAAATCTCTGCGCGCAGTCGCGCAAATATCGCGGTGGAAAGTTCGCCGGCGCCGCGATGCAGTACCAAGTGGCAACCTCGAACCCCGGCGGCGCTTCCGCCACTGCGGGCATGACCGAAAGCACGGGATGGCGCCCAGACGCGGGCGTCGTGAGCCCGCGCAGATTATTCCTCATCGCGTCATGTCTTGGCGGCCTGTTTGCCAACAAAATTGAAGTAATACTGACCGCCTACCAACTCGGCGAGCGCCGGCCCCGCACCTTTGGGGAGCGTGCTCGGTCTGCATTCCGCCATCAGAATGTTGAGTTCACCCGGGCGCTAAGCGCTTCGTATGGCTGGGCGCTATGCGGGGTTCAGCTTGCGCTGTTCGCTTTGCTCGGTGGGGTGATGATGGGCTACGACGCTGCACGCGTAAGCCGCGCCTGCTGGCGCAACCGGAGCCTACGATGAGTACTCGCTCTGAGGACCCTTGGCTGACTCGTGAGCGCCTGTTTACGCTGGTGCTGGCGGGCGCGAGTGTCGTTGTCGGCTGGCTTTGTTGGCGGCTCGTGAAACCCTTCGTCCCGGCAATTACTTGGGCTCTTGTGTTGACCGTGCTGGCCCATCCGCTGCACGAGCGCCTTCTCGGAATGTTCAAAAAGTGGCCTTCGGTCTCCGCCGCCCTTGCCGTGATCGCGGTCACACTGGCGATCGCTCTGCCGGCTACGCTAGTTGTACGGCAGATGGGCGACGAAGCGGTCGCCAGTATCGAGACAGCACGTAAGCTCTTGGACGCCGACCGCTGGGAGCCCGTGATCAATCGCTTTCCGCAAGTCGCTAAAGTGAAAAAATGGATCGAGCGCGAGGTCGATCTTGACAAGCAGGTACAGCAGGTCAGCGGCGAGGTGGCCAAGGGCGTGCGCGGTGCGTTGCACCGAGCTATTGAAATGGCGATCACGGCGCTGGTCACGATTTTCCTGCTGTTCTACTTCATGCGCGACAAGTACCGGATCCTACGCGTCCTGGATGAGCTGGTTCCTCTTTCGCCGAGTGAAAGCGAGCAGGTTCGCGACAATATTCGCAACACGCTCGCCGCGGTCGTGTTCGGCACGCTTGCCGTCGCGGTCGTGCAGGGGACACTCGGCGGGCTGATGTTTTGGTGGCTGGACCTTCCGGCACCGATTCTCTGGGGTGCAGTGATGGCGATACTCGCGATCCTTCCCTTGTTCGGAGCGGCGCTGATCTGGGTACCTGCGGCGGCCTACCTGGCGATTGATGGCGATTGGAACAAGGCCCTGCTGCTTACGGCGTGGGGCACGTTGGTCGTCGGCCTGATCGACAACCTGCTCTATCCGTTGCTGGTTAAGAATAGGCTACGTTTTCACACGGTCCCCGTCTTCATCAGTGTGCTCGGCGGCATTTTTGCCTTCGGCGCGACCGGCTTCGTACTGGGGCCGCTGGTACTCGCCATGGCGATGGCGCTGATCGACATCTGGCGCCGCCGCATGGCGTTAGGTGAGATCGAGGAAGGCGTCAATGAATCGCGGTCGATGAAATGATCGGGCGGCTCCTCGCGCGCATCTGCTTTCGACAAGTCAGTCGTTGGTTCAATGGGTTTTGGGCTTTAAAGGCTTCGCGCCCGGTGTCGCTTCGGCTGCGGCAATGCGGGCCCACGCGCGATTGACCAACTTGCGAAGTTGCTGTACCACTGCACCGCGCTGGCAATCCCCGCCAACAGCAGGATGGCTGAAATTCAGCGGCACCATGCCTAAAGCGAGGTTGACGACCGCGACCTGCAGCAGCGGGTTCTGTCGCGTTGTTGATCAAACGACAGAATTTCCCTAGAACGGCACTGTGCCGCTCAAACCGGACGGACTATTCCTGCCAGCACAGAAAATTGGTCGGCGAACGACATTGCATCAGCGCCGTCGATTGCGAACTGGCCCTTGCGGATCATCTGCATCAGCTCGATGTCGGCGAGCACGGAGCCGGCAGACCGGAATGATTTGAAGTTGAGCATCGGCCTGGTCACCCGCTTGATGGCGCGATGGTCCTGCTCGACGATGTTGTTGAGGTATTTGACTTGGCGCACCAGGATCGGCACGTCGCGGCCGGCGTTGATCGCATCGATCGCCGCCTTGTTGGCGCCACTCTTGTCCATCGCGACCTTGTCCGGATCGCCGTTCGCTCCCATGGCCTTGTCGAAGAAGCGCTTCGCCGCAGCCATGTCGCGCTTCGCTGTCAGCAGGAAGTCGACGGTCTTACCCTGCTTGTCGACAGCGCGGTAGAGGTATTTCCAGACGCCCTTGACCTTGATGTACGTCTCATCCATACGCCAGCTGCCGCCGACCGGACGCTTGTGTTTCCGGGCCATCTTCTCGATGAGCGGCAGGAAACGAATCGCCCAACGGTTGATCGAC
>NZ_PDOC01000044.1 GCF_002760655.1 Massilia eurypsychrophila
AGCGCAGCCGCGCCGCCGCGCCGCGCCGTGGGCCGCCCGCCGCGCCGCGACGGCCGCCCGCCGGCGGTGGCGCCGCTGTTCGAGCAGCCTGGTGTGCTCACGCCGCGCGGCAAGCTCGTGCTCGAGCCATCGTTGCAGTTCAGCTACTCGTCGAGCAACCGTGTTGCGCTGGTCGGCTACACCGTCATCCCGGCCCTGCTGATCGGCCTGATCGACGTGCGCGAAGTCAAGCGCAACACGGTCACCGCGGCGCTGTCGGCGCGGTTCGGTCTGACCAACCGGCTCGAGGCCGAATTCAGGGCGCCGTATGTGTACCGTTCCGACACCGCCGTCAGCCGCGAGCTGTTTACCGGCACCGCCGTCGAGCGCGTGTTCGACACGAGCGGGCGCAAGGCCGGCGACGCCGAACTGGCGCTGCGCTATCAGCTCAACGATGGCGGCGCCGACGCGGCATATTTCATTGGCGGCCTGCGCTTCAAGTCGCGCACCGGGCGCGATCCGTTCAGCGTCGTCACGGACTGCACCAGGCGCTGCACCGGCGAGAACGTCACCGGCAGCGGCCTGCCGCTCGAGCTACCCACCGGCTCCGGTTTCTATTCCGTCCAGCCCAGCCTGACATGGCTGATTCCGTCCGACCCTGCCGTGTTTTTCGGCAGCATCAGCTACATGCACAACTTCAGGCGCACCGACATCAGCCGGCTGGTACTGGGCGGCGAACGCGAATTTCTCGACGAGATCAAGCCCGGCGGCGCGATCGGGTTCAACTTCGGCATGGGTCTCGCGCTCAACGACAGGGCCTCGTTCAGCCTCGGCTACGACCACAGCTCGATCGCCCGCACCAGGCAGGGCGACGTGCCGGTGCCAGGTTCGGTGCGCACCCAGCTCGGCACCTTGCTGCTGGGCTACTCGTATAGGCTCAGCGAGAAGCGTACGCTCAACGTCGCGGTCGGCGCCGGCCTCACGCGCGATACGCCGGACGTGTCGCTGACGGTGCGCATTCCGACCAGCTTCTGACCAGCCCGCGAGCGCCCTGTTGGGCGTGCGCGGATTTTCGTTTACAGTGGGAGATCGTCATTCGTTACAAGCGAGAACTCCATGCAGCTGGTCCCCCTGGTCGAAACCACCCGCGGCTACCCGGCTACCGGTTACGTCACCGAAAACGTCCACCTCGGCTCGGTTGCCGTGGTCAACACCGCCGGCAAGCTGTTGTGGTCGGCCGGCGACCCTGACTTCATGACGTTTACCCGCTCCGCCCTGAAGCCGTTCCAGGCGCTGCCGTTCCTGCTTGCCGACGGTCCTGCCCGCTTCGCGTTAACGCCAGCCGAACTGGCGCTGCTGTGCGCCAGCCACTCGGGCGAGCCGAAACACACTGCCACGGTAGCGTCGATTCTTGGCAAGATCGGCCTCGACCACAGCCATCTCGAGTGCGGCTGCCACGCGCCGTTGTACTACGACAGCGTCAACCTGCCAGTGCCGGCCGGCCAGCGATGGACGTCGCTGCATCACAACTGCTCCGGCAAACACAGCGGTTTTCTGGCGTGGTGTCGCCTGCATGACCAGCCGACGGCGCAGTATGTCGATCCGGGCCACCCGTTGCAACAGGCAATCCGGGCCACCCTGGCCGAGACGGTCCAGCTCGATGACGCCACGATGCCGAGTGGTCTTGATGGCTGTTCGGCCCCTAACTACGCCTTGCCGCTGAGCCGCCTGGGGCACTTGTATGCGCGCCTGGCGCAAGGCCGGTCCGACCGGCGCCTCGGTGCACCAATGGGCGACTTGTTCGACGCCATGACCGGCCATCCCGACCTGGTGTCGGGCACAGCGCGCAGCGACGTCGCCTACATGCAGGCCGGCGGCGGCGACTGGGTCAGCAAGGTCGGTGCCGATGCCGTGCAAACGATCGGCATCCGCTCCGCCGGACTCGGCATCGCCATCAAGATTGCCGACGGCGCTACCCGCAGCCTGCAGGTGGCGACCCTCAGCGTGCTCGACCAGCTGGGACTACTCGACACGCGCCGGCGCGACCAGCTCGATGCCTACCGACAGCCGGAACTGACGAACGTGCGTGGCACCGCGGTTGGCCAGATCCGCGCCGTTTTCAAGCTGCGCCGCGCCTGAAACGGGCCGCTCAGCGCATCAGCTGGGTCAGCATCGACGCCAGCGGCGCAATCACTTCGTCGTCTTGCCAATAGGATGCATGCGACATCGGGTTCCAGCTCTTGACGATAAAGTTGATGACGCCATTGCCGGCGTTGATCGCACGGTCTTCGACCAGCAACCGATAGCCCTCCGACAACGGCTGCAGCGGCCAGCCCAGCACGTCGTCCGGGTCGTACAGGTTGAGCCACTTGAAGCTGGGTCGTGGCGCAGCGATCGGGATGATCGTCATCTCCTTGTGCGCGGCGACAAAAATGGGGATGTTGCAGCCGGTGGTGATCCAACCCAGCGAGGTGCCGCAGGCGAGAAACGCTTTCTCGGATTCTGTCAGCGCGCGTCCCTGCAAGGTGCGCGACCAGTGATCGATATCCTTCCACACGCCGGCCGCGACCGGCACGCCGCTTCGCGCTTTCTGCGCATCATAAATATAGCTCGACAGCACTTGGCAGCCGAGTGAATGCGACAACAGCACCACTGGCGTGTTGGGTCCGCTGGCAACGTAGGCGTCGAGCAGCGTCTTGGCAATTTCGATCTGCGCCAGTTCATAGACCGAGCCGCTGTCTTCCTTGCGGTTTTCCAGTCCGGCAGCGTCGCCAAAACCGAACAGCAAGAACTTGCGCAACTGGTCGTAGCGGACCCTGCTGTTGCCGGTGATCCGGCGCCACACTTCCTGCTCGTTCGGCTGCAGGATCTGCTGGTAGTACACAGCGCGCAGGTCGACTTGCCGGTCGAAGCTCGGGCCGATGCGCGCGCGCAGGCGCTTTGCCAGGTCCGCGGCATACTCGCGCGGCGTCTCGCCCATGCCGTGCACCGTAATCAGCGCGACGTCTGCCATTGCTCGCCTTCCAATTTTTCCAGGTTCACCAGCCTGCGCCCAGGCCGATTCCGAAGCTGCTCGGCGTTTTCCTAAACCAGATAGTACACAATGCCGGGCCGCGCGCCACGTTCCGCACAGCAGCGTTGTACGCCCGCCACGCGCGCCACGATCTTTGATTGCGCGCACCGCACCGATGCGGATCGCTCGGCAAGTGACGACAAACGGGGTTAAACTAGTGCCTATGAACAATTCAAAAAAAGTCGCGGGAGTTGCTGGCATCGCAAGCATGCTGTGGCTCGGCATGGCGGCGGCCATCACTGCCAACCAGCGCCGCCTGGTGTTCAATCCGAACATCAAGCGTGAAGTGCTGCGCCCGCGCAGCAGCGGACACCGGACTCGTCCAATCGTGTTGCGCGCCAAGGACGGCACCAAGCTCTCCGGCTGGCTGATGACGCCGTCCGTGGTCGGCCCGCATCCAGGCGTCGTCTATTTCGGCGGCCGTTCCGAGGAAGTCTCGTGGGTGGCGCGCGACGCCGGCAAACTGTTCCCCGGCATGGCGGTGTTGGCGGTCAACTATCGTGGCTACGGCGATTCGCAAGGCGATCCGGCCGAGCAGCATATGGTCGATGACGGCCGCATGCTGTTTGACTGGTTGGCCGAGCGCGGCCACGTCGATCCGAAACGCATTGCCGTCGTCGGCCGCAGCCTCGGCTCCGGCGTTGCCGTGCAAGTGGCGATGGAGCGCCCCGCCAATTCGGTGGTGTTGATCACCCCTTACGATTCGATTCTGGCAATCGCCAAACGGCGCTTTCGCGCCATGCCAATTGAATACGTTTTGCGCCATCGTTTTGAGTCGGTCAAATACGCCTCCGCGTTGACGGCGCCCACGTATGTGTTGCGCGCCGCGTTCGACGACGTCGTCCCACACTCGCATACCGATTTGCTGGTGGCCAAACTTGGCCGCCTGCAAAAGGATGAAACCGTGCCCGATTCGGACCACATGAACATCCCTTACCTTGCCGCGACCCAGGATCGCATCGCCGAATTCCTCAGCACCCAGTTCATGCAGCCGCTCGCCTGAAAACCCTTGCGTCTGCGCAAAACAATGACGCACGTTAAATCTTAACGAGAAGAATGCTTCTAAGCTGTGCGCTACCCATCCCGGAGTAGCGTTCATGTCCCTAGCCTCCACCGCGCAGGCACTGCTTTCCCGCTTCACCCACGACACCCGCTTGCTCAAGCTAACGACGCCACTTGGCGCCGGTTTGCTGGCCGAGTGCGTACGCGCCGAGGAGGGACTGAGCGAGGGCTTCGTAGTGCGCATCGCCGCCCTGTCGACCGATGCGGCAATCCCGCTGAAGGCCCTGATCGGCCAGCCCGTTCTGCTTGAGCTGGCCACTGTCGGCGGCGCCGGCTGGCGTGCCTTCCATGGGCACATCACGCAGGTCGAGTTGATCGGCGCCAACGGCGGTTTCGCGCGCTACGAGCAAAGAAGACAGCATCGACCGCTGGCGCAGCGAAGCGGTATTGCAAACCAATGCCATCGACATCACCAGCGGGGACTATCGCTCGCTCGACATGCGCCCTGCCCAGGCAGCCACGGCCGAACCTGGCTTTATGACGCTGACCAGCCGCGACAGCCCCGGCGTGTATGGCTACCCGACGCGCCAGCATGGCGCGCGCATCGCCAAGCGGCAGATGGAGGCGTTCGAGGCGCGGCAGCAAGTGCACACCGGCGCCGGCACGGTCCGCACGCTGGCGCCAGGCACGACATTCACGCTGACTGACCATGCCGAATTCGACGCTGGTACCGATGAGGAACGCACGTTTGTGGTGGTGCGTGCCGTTCACATGATGCACAACAACCTGCGCGCCGAGATCCGCGCCAGTGCCGAACAGTCTCTCGGCCGCAGCACGCTCGATCAAGGCGGAGAGCGTCCCATCCACCGCAACCACATCGATGCAATCTGCAGTAGCGTCCCCAAATTGCGATGGGTTAGCTTCGGCGCTTGCGCCCGCGCTGCGACGCGCGGGTGATTCAATTGAAGGAGCATGGCAAGTTTTGATGGACTTGTATCCTAAGGACTACGAGAGGATCACGTTTTGAAGAACCTTGACGCCTTGAACCCCGCGATAGCCCAGCCTCGCACTTTCTCGAGCACTATCGCGTTTTGCCCTTTCTGCTGGGGCTAGTTTGTCTTCCACTGGCGTTCGCTGCTGCGCCCACGTTGCCATTCGAAAGAAATATTCTTGCTCTGTTATGCGCCGCGCAAAGCCTGATCTCAGTGATCTTAATGATCGTACCTAGGTTCTTTCACTGGGACTGGCGGTCAAAATATTTGGAGTTGCGCTTTTCTGCGTTGGCAGTACAGCCGTCGTCGGAGTCATCCCATGGTTGGGCATTGTCATTTTCAGCGACCTGAATATATCGTTCAGATTTATGCTCCTTCTTGGCTACACGGTCGCGGTGACCTGGTGGTGCCGACGTTTCGTGAAGCACTATCGTCGAATTTTTAACGACCCGACGATGAGAGCGAAGTCTACAAGGAGGAGGAGGATGCAATCTACTACATGCAACAAGGCGACAAATTATTGTTCGAGAAAAGACTGAAACTTGACCAATTCCCGCCGAACACATTGAGTATCGTTTTCCTGTTGCTGGCGTTTCTCACCGTCCCATTCGCAACCGCACTTAGCAATTTTGTCGGCGCGTCCTTCATCAACATCTTTCTCTCAGTCGCAGGAGTACCGATTGTCCTCATGAGCCTGGGGCTAGGAGTTCGAGGGTATCTGATTTTCTACTATTACCCTTGGCGACTGAAGCGTTCGACTGGAAAAGATGTTTACGTACTGATGGCCAAAGAGACACGAGGTGTAGAAGCGCCGAAGTGAGTTCCAAGCCTGACATATTTCGTCTGCGACACATGCGGAAGCAATCGCCATCACGGAGCATGCTAATGGCGCTGGTGGCTTTATTGGTATATCCCTGTAAGCGTTGGTTTTCCCGTGTTCCTCTCGTTGGACATCAGCTTCATGGTTACCCGCCAATTCTCCGAGTTCTCAATAATGGCGACCGAGGTGCTTGCCGCCTTTGGTTATGAGGACGCGTCCTCCGTCGATCTGCAGGCACTAAGCAAGCTTGCAGAAAAAGAGTGGTGTCGGGAAATGAAGGAGATCCCGCAAGCCTATCAGCCATGGCGTTTTCGGTACTAAACCGGTTTCGAATGTACAGAGTCAGCTCGTTGTAGCTATAACTCCAGCACCAACTTACCTCCCACCGCGCGCGAACAGCACGACATCATCTTGCTGCTCTCGTCCCGCTCAGCCCGCGTCAGCACTACATCCCGATGGTCCACTTGTCCCGATAGCACGCGCACCTCGCACGAGCCGCACAAACCCTCCAGGCAATCGCTTTGAACGTCGATGTTGGCCGCTCTCAAAGCTGCGAGCAGTGTCTGGTCGGCCGCAACCGTAATCACAATACCGGAATCTTTCAGCTCGGCCTCGAAGGCGTGTTCCTTTGCAGGATCGAGCGTGCCAATGGTCGAGTAGAAGTGTTCAAACCGCACCGCGTCGTCCGGCCAGGCAGCGCAGCAGCTCTCCAGCGACTCAAGCATCCGCGTCGGCCCGCACGCATAGATCGCCGTGTCGGCCATGGGTGTAGCAAGTAGCGCAGTCAAGTCGCAACGGCGTCCCTCATCCTTGGCATACACGTGCAAGCGACCGTCGTGAATATCCAGTAATTCGTCCACACACGCCATCGTCTTGCGCGCGCGGCCGCTGTAGTGAATTTCATAGTCGATACCGAGGCGTTTCGCACGCAGCGCCATGGCGATAATCGGTGTAATGCCGATGCCACCCGCCACAAAAATGGCGCGCTTAACCGATTCATCAAAGCGGAAATGATTGCGCGGGCCGCGAATCTTGAGCCGGTCTCCCACTTTCAAGTTGTCATGAATCCAGACAGAACCGCCCCTGCTGTCCGATTCTCGCAGCACGGCAATTTCGAGGCCTTGGGTATCATCCGGGTCCCCACACAGCGAGTATTGCCGCGACATATCTGGGCTGCCGCACTCGACATCGACATGCGCACCTGGCATCCAGCGCGGCAATGCGCGGCCATCCGGCGACGTCAATCGCAGCCGCACGATGTCCTCCGTAAGCTTCGTCATGCCGGCAACAACCACGCTGCGGCTGATCGCATGCCGCGACGGCTCGCCAATGCGGACCGGCGAGTTCGTGTCCAGCAACTGTGGATTCGCCCGCTCCGGATTGAGCGCCGGGTCCCACTCGACCCGCACATGCTCGGGCCCGCGGAACGACGTATTCGGCACGTACGTGAACTTCTGCTCGCACAGGCGCATGTGCGGAAGCCGCTTGGTGAGCTCTTCGAGAAAAATCTGCAGCTCCATGCGCGCCAGGTTTTTCCCCATGCATTGATGGGCGCCGTAGCCAAACGTCAGGTGTTCGCTGGAATTGTCGCGCCGGATGTCGACCAGGTCGGGATCCTCGAAATGGCGCTCGTCATGGTTGGCCGACGACATGACGATCAGCAGCTTCGAGCCGGCGGCGATATCGATGCCGCCGATCCGCACATCCTTCGTCACAAGTCGGCGCCACGCTGCTACCGAACCATTGTGGCGAAGGCATTCTTCGACGGCGTTCGGCAGCAGGCTCGGGTCCTCGCAAATTTCCCGCCAGGCGGTCGGATGCTGGAGCAAGATCTTTAACGCGTTCGCCGCCGCATTCGCGGTCGTCTCGTGCGCTGCAACGATGCCAGCCATCATCATCGAATGCAGGTACGAGTCGGTGACGACGTCAGGATAGTCAGCCTGCTTGCGGATGCCGTATTTCATCCATCCCGGCCCGCTCGGATCGAGCCGCATTTTCTCGAGAATCTTGCCGGCCAGCTGCCAGAAGTTGCCGACCGCGTGAGCGACGGCGACTTGCTCCTCGGGCTTTGGCCGGCCCCACGTATTGACAGTGTGCGCGATGGAATACTTGCGCAGCAAATCCATGTCTTCTTCCGGCACGCCGAGGAAATGCAGCGCCACCGTCAACGGAACTTCCCACAGCATTTGATCGACCAGGTCGGCCTGGCCATCGTCGATAAAACGGTCGACGTACTCGCGCGCCAGTTGCCTGACCATCGGCTCGTGGTGCTTCAGCGCCTCGGGGGTGAACGGCTCCATCAATACCCGGCGCCGCGCCATGTGCGCCGGCTCGTCCTCGTTGACCAGCGTGCGGTTCATCGCGTAGTTGTACGAGCTCAGTACCGCATTGGCTTCTTCACCAGTGGGGGTGATTTTCTCGAGCGCGATCGATGGGCTGAAGGTGATGTTGTCGCGAAAGATGGCCTTGATGTCGTCGTACCGCGTCACCACCCAATAGCCCAGTTTCGGACTGAAGAAGATCGGCTCTTGCTCGCGCGACCATCGCAGATACTCGGGCGGATCCTGCTGGTATTCGTCCTCGAACGGGTCGAACGCCGCCGCCCGCTCGGTGACGGGACAACCCGCTGGGGACGTGTGATCGATCGGACAGCCGGATCGGCCGGCGCTGGTGTCGGGACTATGCATGATGTGACGTTCCACTTAGATGAGTGCTGCTGGGATCCCTCGGGGCCGCTCTGCCAAATGCGCCATTCATATAATTTTCTCCACGTTGACGCGATGGCGACACTTTATTTTACGATATCGGTTGTATGATTAGTCATGTATCGGTGTGCTCATTTAACGAAAACTGAGGAGTAATTGTGAAGAAAGTATTTGCAGCCTGTCTGCTCGCACTGCCCGCGATGGCCGCCAGCGTCGCCGCACACGCCCAGGCTTACCCGTCTCAACCGACTCGCTGGCTGGTGCCGTATCCACCCGGTGGCGGCTCCGACTTCCTCGCCCGCACCATCGGCAACGCCATGGCCGAACAGACCAAGCAGCAGGTAGTCATCGAGAACAAGGCAGGCGCCAATACCGCCATCGCCGCCGCCGATACGGCGCGCTCGGCGCCCAATGGCTATACCATCCTCAACGCCGATAACGGCACCATGGTGTTCAATTCGGCGCTGTATTCGAAGTTGAGCTACAACCCGGTCAAGGATCTGACGCCGGTCGCTTTGCTGGGACGCTTTCCGATGATCCTGGTCGTCGGCCCAGCCTCTGATGCGAAGGATGTGAAGGCCTTTCTGGCGAAAGCCAAGTTGCGGCCAGGCGCCGTTAATTACGGCTCGGCCGGGGCAGGCAGCCCGCACCACTTGGCGATGGAACTGCTCGAGGTGACCGCCGGCGTCGACATGAACCATATTGGTTATCGCGGCGCAGCGCCGGCGTTGACCGATTTGGTCGGCGGACAGATCGAAGCGATGATGGTCGATATGGCGGCAGGCGGTGGCTTTATTAAGAGCGGTAAGATCCGGCCGCTGGCAGTGGCTAACGCAACGCGCTTGCCGCAACTGCCGGAGGTGCCGACCTTCGCTGAACTGGGAATGAAGAGCGTCGAAGCGGCTGCGCTGGTTGGCGTGGTTGCGCCGGCAGGTCTGCCGCCGGCGGTCCTCACCACGCTGAATAAAAACCTGGTGGACGCGATGAATCTGCCCGCGGTTAAACAGCGGCTGATCGAGTTCGGCGTCGAACCAGTCGGCAGCACGCCGCAACAGTATGCGGAATTGCTGCGCATCGAGACCGTGCGCTGGCATAAGCTGATTAAGGATCAGAAGATTAGCTTGGATTAAGGATTGCTTGAGGGTCGCGTGCTGCGCGGTGCTTGGCTATGCGAATGGAAAGCCACCCGATGGGTGGCTTTTTTTTGCCTAAGCCGGTGCAGGGCATGGCCGGCAGTAGCCGGCGTCAGTGCCTGACGCCGTCAACGCAAGCCTAAGACGTACCCTCCAGACCGTCATTCCGGCGAAGGCGGGAATCTCTACCACCTATGTTCCTAGAGGGCATGGATACACGCCTGCGCGCGCGCGTGCGCCGGGGTCAGTGCCGCCTTTCGGACAGGAAGTCGAGTATCGCCGCCGTGACGTAAGTGTTGAGGCAATGTTGCTGCTTGTGCAGCGCGCCAGGGTCAGTGCCGAGTGCGCCGGGGTCAGAGTGCGCCGGGGTCAGTGCCGGCAATCGGACACGAACTCTGCAGTACGCGCAGTGCGCCGGGTCAGTGCCGGCAATCGCACACGAACTCTGCAATGCGCAGTGCGCCGGGGTCAGTGCCCGCAGTGCTCCGGGGTCAGTGCCGGCAATCCCCCTGTGTCACGCTAGTTGTCACCTCACATTTTTAGGAGACAACATGAGCAAAGTGTATTCTGACGCCTTCATCGAGCAAGCCTTGGTCAAGGTCTATTCCCGCGGCGAACGCACCATCCAGGAC
>NZ_PDOC01000045.1 GCF_002760655.1 Massilia eurypsychrophila
CCTCGATGCGCAAGTCCGCCAGGCGCAGCTGCTGGTCGCGGCACCACCAGAGAAACCGGGACAGCTCGGTTTTTGTGCTTTTCAGCGTCGACGGCGCAAGCATGCCATGCAGCAGAAAGGCGCGGGCCAGCTCGGTGTCGTTCTCGGCAGCAACTAATGGCTGGCCAGCAGCACGCCGCGGCGCGACTGGCGCCGGCGCACGATCTAAATCAATCAGTTCAAAGTTGTGCATTGTATATTGGATCACTGCTGCTATTCTTGAATTGATGCTCCCGGCATCATCTCCGTTTCGTCTATCAGACCATACAACGGACCTCCGTGAAACATTCACGGAGGGTTTTTTACAACCTGCCGTTTGGCTAGAGCCCAATGGCTGCGCGGGTTTCAAGTATTTTGCATCGCCGGGTTTCGCCAATGTTCCACGGCGATCCACGATGCAAAAATTTACTCTTTCCAAAAGTCATCTTCTCAGTCGAGATTATATGTGTAATCTCGATTGAATGCCATTATTTGTAAAAATATCTCTGTTTTATTTACGTAAAAATTCGTCGTCGAGGTATGATGTCCACATGGCCATCCCTCTACATCCCCCGCCGGCTTCGTCCGCCCACTTCTGGTTCGGTTCTCTCGACGTAGCCTTCGTTTTTTCTGCGCCCGGCAGCTTCGAGGCGTGCCACCTTAAGCCGATCTTCGACGTCACTGGCGAGCACCTGCAGGTGGCGCTCTCACGGCACCTGGTGCCGGCGCTGCCCACAGTCTTTCCAAGCGCCGAACGTTATGACTATCGGATTTCCAACGCCCACTCATCGCCACTCGCGAAAGCCCGCGGCGACCGCAGGACCGAGGCCGGCGACTCAACGATCAAGCTACCTTCCAACGTCGAACGTGTGCGTGACGATCTTGCCGGGTGCCGGCTTGTCGTCCTGTGCGGAAAAAAGGCTCAACGGCTTCAAACGCAACTGGCGGATTTTCCATTGATACTCGCCGGCCATACCAGCATGAATGGTTTGAACTCGAGCTGGCCGGGTAAAGCAACTCGTGTTCGATCCACATTGGAATAGCCGGACCGGCGCGCAGCGCACGGCGAGCAGAATCGCGCTTTGGGCGCGCGAAGTCGAATCTCAGGCCCGTGCCTTGCTGGCTGCCGGCGCCTTGTAATAACTCAGCGAACAGACCATGCAAACTAACTCTTCAATCGATTACAAGACGCTCCCGCGACAGAAGCTGACCGACCTCGCGTGCGACGTTCTGGCTGCGGAAAGCAGGAAGCCGAGCGTACCGCTGGTGCGCGAGATCACACTTAGGTTGTGGGACACCAAAAAAGGCAGCGACGGCGACGTCCAGAAAGACATTCAACATTGGTACGAAGGCCTTTTTGAGTTGAAAAAGGCCGCTGCTATTGGCGGTGTTCCCGAGCACATGGCCACCCTCTTCCGCGAGGTGTGGCGAGGAGCCGTCGACCAAGCCGAGGAAGGACTCGCGGCTAAGCGTGCTCAGCTGGCAAGCGAGCGCGCGCAGGCAGTCCTCGCAGTTCGCGAAGCGCAAGCAGCTACAGACGCTTTGCGCCACCAGTTGGACCTAGCAACAACCGAGATCGACGCCCGCGACGCGGCCATTGCGCGGCTGGACGGTGCCATCGTCCAGCGTGAGGCGCAGGTCGTGCAGCTGACCGCCAGGCTCGTAGCAAAGGACGAGCGGATCGAGTCGCTGTCGGACGAACTGGCTCGGAAGATCACGGAGCAGGCTGCTGCCGTCTCCGCGCTGGAGGGCGACCGCCGTCACGCACTGATTCAGGTAGATCATGCGCGCGGCGAGGGCCGGCACTGGAAAGAGCAATTCGACCGGGCCGCGAAGGAAGCACGCGCATCCCAAACAGAGGCCGACTCCTACCGGAACAAAGCCAGCAGTCTGGAGGCGGCGCTCGCCGGCGCCAACGGGCGATTAAGTGCCCTGCAGGAGAGTCTTGGGGCCGAGAAGGAGCGGACGGCAGCGCTGATCTCACAAGTCGCCGCAGAGCAGCAGAACATTCGTCAGCTGAGCGAGGATCTGTCGAATTCGCGCATCTCCGCAGAAGCTGCGAACGCTCGATATGAATCGGCAGTCCGAGAATTATCGACCGCCAGAGAAAGCGTCGCGGAGGCTCGATCCGGAGAACGTCGAGCCCTGGAAGAGGCCGCAGAACTTCGCGGCCGGCCAGCCAGCTCGATGAAGAATTCTGGCAGAGATTCGTAATCTCCGCGCTCAAGCGCGCTCACCATATAATAAGAATGCCGTCCGGCAACTTAAACGCAGAATCGTAGGAATGGCCATGAACAGATACATAGCAATTTCGGTAGGAATTTTGGCGGTGGCCGTCACCAGTGGCTATAGCAAACCTGTTGAGCAGGCACAGGTCGCACCAGCAACCTCGGAGGCGGTACGCAGCTCCATTCCGGCAGGCCATCAAGGCGACATTTCGGAAGCGGAAAAAAGGGAGCGCCTTAAGAAGATGATGGGGACCGAGCCGGCGCCGTGGGCGAAGCGCACGAAAAATTACCTCGAGTAAATCGCGATTTCTGGGGTTTGAGGTGCAGTGGAACGCAAAACCGGGTTAAGACCATCTCGTTATACACATCTCTGAGCGGCTCAGCCGGCGCGTGAGAAAGCTGTTTACATTCAAGCACTTACAAAGGGACTTGTAAACTGAGCGGGTTTCAAGTTTACTCTTGCCTTTTGGGTGACGCGTTGGCAACAAGATCGAATCGCTGGACAGAGCAAGAATTTGCAGGACTCGACTTGAAAGACGGTCGCCTCGACAAGAGAGCGAAGATACTGATGGAACGATTTACTGCGAACCCGACGGCCAGCATTCCAATGGCTTGCCACAGTTGGGGCGAGACCTGTGCCGCCTACCGCTTCCTCAGCAACCCTGACGTCGAGTGGCAGGACATCATGGCGCCGCATTGGGAGCAGACCCAGAAGCGGATGAGTGCGTGTCCGGTTGTGCTCTGTTTGCAAGATACAACAGAGCTCGATTTCAATGGCCAGGAGGCGGCCGGTCTCGGTCCGTTGAACTACGAAGCGAGGCGCGGCATGTACGTGCATCCGACCTACGCTGTTACGCCTGAGCGCGAGCCGTTGGCGTCGCGGAAATGGCGGCCGAAATGCCTAACACGCGACTCGTGTACGGGGCGGACCGCGAAGCCGATCTGTTGGCCATGATGGCGCGCGCCCAAGCGTTGGGCACACCGGCCGACTGGCTGGTTCGCGCCAAGCACTATCGCTGCTTGCCCGATGGTGATGGCGATAAATTGTGGGCGCATACGACCGCCGGCGTTGCGCTCGGAGAGATCACCTTCACGATGCCGGCCAGAGACGAACAGAAGTCGCGCAAGGTGCGACAACAACCTGGACGCGCACAGTGAACATCGCGAACGGCAAAGCCGGAGCGGTGTCGGCCACTTGCATCGTGGCGCGCGAAATCGACGCGCCGAAAGGCGTCAAGCCGCAAGGGTGGCTGCTGCTTCGTCTAAATCCTTAAGCGATCGGAGACGCGATTTTCTGTCGGCCTTCACGGCGTCACCGAAAAGCTCTCGCGGAATGACTTCGAGCACTTCCAGGGCGTCATCCTGTGCCGAGGCTTTGAGGCAGTGCACGAACGCGACCAGCGTGGCCAAGCGGCGCAGCACCGGCAGGCGCAAAATCGCGCTGGCTTTGGCAGCGCCGGCGAACCGGGCAAGGGCCGCGACCCGGGTGGCGGGGATGCGCGTGGCAGCCGGCAACCGGATGCCAAGTTCACGGACGGCTTGCAGTCGCATTAGCGCCAGGCTCATGGATCGGCTACTGGCCACTACCGGCCCGCTACGAAGGCGGTCAAGTGGCGAATTCCGCGTACCGCCAGAAGAGATAAGGAGTCCTTCCAAGCGCGTTTGCTGGTCCAGGCTGATCCCATTGCCAAGCGAGCGCCATAAGCGCTCCTCGACGCGGCTGCGTAACCGCGCAACGTACCGTTCGAGCGTCGTGCAGCCTGGCAGCAGCACCTTGTGCGTCACCAGCCATGTCGTGGCCCGCTCGAACAGCACACTCGGTCGGTCGGTGCCGGTCCAGCAAAGGGCGTACAGCCACCGGGTCAGGCGGAAGGCGATCAGGGGTTCCGTAAATTCGACGTAGCCATAGGAGGCGCGAATTTCTGTCGCATGCTGCCAGCGCTGCTCGCCGGCGCTGTAGGGGTTTGGCTCGTCCAACCGCCCGATGCGCAGCTGCGTGGCCAGCGTCCGAAGCACTGGTTGAGGCACTGCCAGCGGGTTTTCCAGGAACGTGCCCAAATAGCGCACCGTCCCGAGTTGGACGGCGAAGCCCAGCCGATTATGTGCACCGCGCTTCTGCGCGATCAACGCGAGGTCGGTGTCATCAAGGTGGAAGTACTGGGCGAGATCATGAGATGACGGTGTGCCGCCGTAGCGGCCATAGTTTTCGCGCTGGTCGTTCGAGAGAAAGCTAACTGGCATAACGACCCCTGCTAAGCTGGACTCGGCATTATGCTGCACTTGTTGATGAGCCGGGCGTAGTCTGGTTTTGGGCTGCTGTTAATAAGGCAAATAGCCACTGCATACCGAACGACTTTGCCAGCCGGTACCTTTTATAATCGCTTTATACGAAGAATGTCTTCGCGGCGGCAACTTGGCCGTGCTATCACGTTAGCGCCACTCGCGCTAGATCCTGTTGAGGCTGAGCGCGGGAGGCCGACAGAGGCCGTGCGAGAAGGATCTTGTGCGACGTGGCCTGCTGCTGAGACGTGACAAACCTTGGCCTTTGCGTTTTCAGTCTCTCTCAGCCAAAGAGCAACTTGATGAAAAATGGTAAAATCAACGTGCAAACCCTGCTCCTTTTATTTTGGAACGTGTCATGCGAGATGTAATAGCTCTTTCGGCTCTAGCCACAAAATGGGCGAATCTAGATTCGGCTGGGCTCGCCGCAGCACTTGCGGAAGCTTTGTTGAGCTCCTTGGATCTTGATTTAGTTTATATGCATATGGTCCAGCCTACGGAAGAGCTTCCTCTGGAAATCGCTCGCAGTAAGCACTGTTCTGATCCAATTATTTCGGTTGCTAAGGTGAAAGGCGCGGTAGCGCAACTTTTAGAGGCTAACCGCCCTCTCCCGATCTCAACATTGCCGGATCCTTTCAGCAGTATTACTCTCCGTGCAACTGTTTTCCCGTTTGAATTAGCGGCCCCGAAAGCAATTTTAGTCGTCGCTTCGGAACGGGTGGACTTTCCAACGGACGAGGATATGCTTTTGTTGAGCGTCGTGACCAACCAAGCCGCACTCGGTCTACAGCGACTGAATACAGAGCGAGCGCTAAAAGCAAGTCAAGAGCACCTCCGTGCCGTTCTTGACTCAGCAGGGGACGGTATTTATGTGATGGGAGCTGATTCCCTCTGTACATACCTCAACCCAATTGGGGCTGCGATGCTGGGGTATCGGACAGAGGAACTTGTCGGTCATTCCGTTCACGAAATCATCCACCATACTCACGTAGATGGCAGCTCTCACCCAGTAACAGAGTGCCCTATATTCTTAACTTCAAGGCAGGGGATCCCCTCTCATGTGTCAGATGACGTATTCTGGCATAAGAATGGCATTGCAGTGCCGGTAAGCTATTCGGTCGCCCCGGTGATGGAGGACGGCCTTCCATCAGGTGCAGTAGTGACCTTTCGGAATATTTCTGAGAGAAAGTTAGCCGAAGTAGAGCAAATGCGGCTACTGCGAACAGTTGAAACCGAGCGCGCCCTACTGGCAGACATTTTTCAACGTTCACCTTCCTTTATGTGCGTTCTTTTAGGGTCGGACCATGTTGTACAACAGACGAATGAGCATTTCATGCAGCTCATCGGGCACCGAGAAATCCTTGGTATGCCGATGCGCGAGGCCCTTCCGGAAGTCGTAGACCAAGGCTTTGTAGCTCTACTTGATTCTGTGTTCGCTACTGGAGTCGCACAGGGCGGTTCCGATGTGTCTGTGGTTCTCCAGCGTAGTCCCAAAGGACCAAGTGAACAACGGTATGTGAACTTCATGTATCAAGCGTACCGCGATCCCGACGGAGGGATAGGCGGAGTTTTTGTTCAAGGTGTCGATTTTACGGAACGTAGACATGCCGAGGAGGACCTGCTACGGGTAAGCTCAGAATCCGAAGCAAGGATGGCTCAGATGCTGTCCGCCGAACAACAGCACGGTTTACTTTTAACGCAGGTTGCAAACGCCAGCAGAACAATGGGGCACATCCTATCAATGGATAGTATTGCCCGAGTTTTGACCGAAGAGGCTCGCAGTATGCTTGGCGCACATCAAGCCGTTACGTCCTTGACTGTGAGCGCTGAGTGGGCGCAGGCAATCAATGCTGTGTCTTTATCTGAGAAGTTTTCCCAATATCGTAATTATTCACCCACGCCAGATGGCTCGGGTATCTATTCTGAAGTGTGCCGTACGAATCTCCCAATGCGGCTGACCCAAGCGGAATTAGAAGCACACCCGGCTTGGAAGGGATTCGGAGAACACGCAAAGGAACACCCTCGCATGCGTGGCTGGCTTGCGGTGCCACTCGTCGGACATGGTGGTAGAAACTTGGGCTTAGTTCAGCTCTCAGACAAGTTTGAAGGAGAATTTACAGAACAAGACCAAGCTATTTTGGTGCAACTTGCAGCGATAGCAGCAACAGGTATCGAGAACGCCAGCCTCTATGAAAGAGTGCGCGATCAAGATCGACGCAAGGATGAGTTTCTGGCTATTTTGGCACATGAACTCCGGAATCCACTGGCACCGATACGCACCGGGCTGACTCTTTTGAAGGTTGCACCATCTATCGAAGCTACCGCAAAAACAACGGAAATTATGGAGCGGCAAGTGGGCTATATGGTTGACCTCATAGACGATCTACTTGACGTCTCGCGTATTACGAGCGGAAAAATTCAGCTCAAGAAGGAGCGGCTGGAAGTTCGAACCGTGTTGGATTCTGCGTTAGAACTAAGCAGACCTCTCATTGAGGGAGGCCATCATCAAATGTTTCTCTCGATGTTGAAGGAACCGTTTTTTCTTCATGCCGACCCTACTCGGATGGCACAAATCGTGAGTAATCTGCTCAACAACGCAGCTAAATATACCCCCCCAGGGCGGCCGAATTGAACTGTCTGCCGAGCGCGTGGGTCACGAGGTCGTAATCAGCGTGCGTGACACGGGCGTCGGTCTGTCAGCCGAAGCGCTCCCGAATGTGTTCGAATTGTTTAGTCAAGTTGGAAAAACTGTAGACCGGTCCCATGGCGGCTTGGGTATCGGTCTAGCGCTTGTCAAAAAATTAGTCGAAATGCATTCAGGAGAGGTCACTGCAGAAAGTCCAGGTATGGGTCAGGGATGCACTTTTACGGTCAGGCTTCCATTGGCCCTGGCAAATGTGGTGGAAGTAACCGCCGCAACTAACAGCGTGAGGGCAACTTCTCATGCTACACCTCGCCGCATTTTGGTGGTAGACGATAATATCGACGCGGCTGAGTTACTCTCCATGCTTCTGGTCCTCGCGGGGCATACAGTGGAGACCGTGCACACTGGCCCGGCCGCTTTGCAAACCGCCCGAGCCAATGTTCCGGATGTTATCTTTTTGGATATTGGTCTCCCAGGGATGAGTGGCTATGAGGTTGCACATCGGCTGCGTTCTGATGCGACTACCAGCAAAGTAATCCTTGTGGCCTTGACCGGATGGGGTACTGAAGAAGACCGTCAGCGTGCGATAAAGGCAGGGTTTGACGGGCACCTTACTAAACCGGTTCAGTCGGAACGATTACACGAGATTATCGATAGCTTTTACGAAAAGGACAACCGTGAAAATCCGCGTGTTTGATGCTGCAGTGAAGTATGGGAATGCCTCCGTACCGGCGAGGAATTCGACAAACTAGAGTGATGCCTTGACCTTTTGTGCAGCAGTCGGTTTGAAAGCGCTGAGCCACGGTTGCGGCATGTGCTAGCCCACATCGCCGATCATCCCGTCAACCGTGTTGACGAGTTCCTGCCCTGGCGTTGCGCCGGGCAGCTGGCACCTGCCTAAAAACACGCCGCTTCCCAGCGGTGTGATGCCATCATTACGTAATTCGACAGCTAATTCAAGACGCGCTGATCCCGACGCTTACTGCCAACTGGTTCCTCTACACCTTTCTGAAGATTGACCCCCTCTCATCGAATAGCTGAAAGTCGAGCACCAGTTCAACGGGGACACCATCCGCCCCAAGTCCCCAGTAGGCGGTGTACACGCCATCCCCCAGCCCGGAACTAATCAAAATCACATCAAGCGCCAGTTCGGGATCGGGACGATGTATGCCCCAACTCGCGTCCGCAGGAATATCGCTGCTCAGAATATCGTTATAGTAATTACCGTCCGGGTGGGCGTTATAGAATTTTCGAACCGCATCCGCGAATGCAGTGGCGGCGTTTGGCATCGGCAAAACAAACCATGCCGGTGTCCACTCCAATAAAAACGTTCAGTTCTCCCGGAACGGTGGTTTCGGCCAGCTCCCATACTGAAGGCGCGCCGCCTGCGAAACACACACGCGCAAACGCGATACGACGCCCCCACTCACCGGCAACGGCAAGGGCAAGCTCCACCGTATAGTCCCCTGGCGCAATTTCGCGCTTGAAAGGCCCGGTAAATTTCTCTGCAAAGTAGAAAGGATCTGCGACGACAAGTTTTCCAGAGGGCAGTGATAGCTGTCCTACCGGGATGGGAATCAGGTCGATACCACCGATCGTTCTCTTTTCGAAGCGAGTTGAAAAGTCCACGTGCGCAGGCATCGTTTTGGCGTAGGCGGCGCGGCGCGCAGCGACCGTTTGAAACGATTGCTGGCTCGGTTCGATCAGCTCAATTCCGGTTGATTCATCACGCGCCTCGCCGGGTAATTTGGCGCTGTCGTCCTGGACTGTCTCAAAAGGACCTGACGCCTTGCCTATGGCGCTTCTCAGCATTTTTTTAAGATGTTCAACATCGAAGTTCGCCATGGTCACTTTCGCTTTGGGGCTGAATTGCATGCATCTGAGTTTGGTGTGGACGGTACCAAAGATTATACCGCTTGAAAATCTTCGTTATCGACTGCTCAACAACAAGCATCTTCAAGAGTAAAGCTCGCATTGATTACACGAGTGCTAATGAAGTCGGCCCATATGTAAGGGGAAACTTGGGCGCCAGACTGTTCCGCAGCACGCTCATGAGGCGGCAGCGTCAGGCCGTACAGACGTTACTGGAAAGACGCTTACGCTGTAGGTCACCGTTGCCGCCACGTAGTTGGTGTGGTTGCAGCTGCTGCCGCTGAGCGCGTCGCCGGCGTTGCAGCTGTAGCTGACGCTGGCTGCGTAGTTGTCGTTGCGGCTGCAGCTGCTGCCGCTGAGGGTGCCGTCGCTCGGGCAGCCGTAGCTGGTGGTGGCGGTGTAGGTGCTCGGATGTGTACAGGTGCAGCTCTGGCTGCCCACCTGGGCAAGGCTCGCCCAGAGCGTTCGGCAAATAGGTCGGGCTCGGGCCGCCGCTTGGGTACGTCAATCCGCTGAGACTGCCGTTGGCATTCGCGCGGCCCTGCCGGACAGCCTTCTGCTCAGAACGTGTTGGGATGTAGGCACTGACACCCAATGCCCGCTGACCCGAATGGCTGGAATTAGGGGGCATTGACCCCGGCTCCTTTCTTGACCCCTGCTCCTTCCGTCTCCGCTGAGGCTATGCCGGAGGGGGGCATTGACCCCGGCTCACTGGCGCCCGTAGGCGCCTAAACAAACGGCTGGTCGTAGGCGGTGGCCGTCAAGCTAGTTGTCGCCTAATATAGTCGTTATGCTGCTTTCTTTTGCAGCACGGTTTCCTCTACTCGGGCGCCATCACTGATGGTCTTTTCCGGATTGAGGTGGACGACGGACACTGG
>NZ_PDOC01000046.1 GCF_002760655.1 Massilia eurypsychrophila
TCATCTCCTCGAGGTGCCGGTAGCTCAGCGGGTAGGCCGCATACCAGCGGATGCAGACCAGGATCACATCGATCGGAAAGCGCATCCCTTTGAAGTTGAGCATGTCGAGTCGTCCTGGGTTCGGGCGCCGCAGCTTACCCGATTACCCCGTCGATGTTCGCTAATGCGACAGAACCATGCTGTGCGCCTGTTCGATGAATTCACATAAAAGGCTCGCTCATGGCCGAGGGCCTGGCGCGTACTGTTGAAGACCGAGGTCATGGCGCTTGGCGAGAAGACGCGTTTCATGGTGACCTCGTTATCTGGACTTGATGCCGGCATGCTGTACGGAAAAATTTTTGCGCGCGCGTTCAAGCCGAAAACTATATCAAACATCTCAAGGACAATCTGGCCGCCGAGCGTTGTCTATCTTGAGGTTGAGCCAGGATTACCTGGTGTGCTGCGATTGCCGATTGAGTCAAGATGGTCATAATTCACTACTCCTAATAGATTCCGCAAAGCGGGTTTAAAAAGGAGTTCGTGACACACGTGTCACTCGTCTATGCAAACATAGAGAAGGGAAAGCGGGGTACGAAATGTCGGAGGCCGACAGTGTGTCTGTACAGCAACTCACCCGTTGTGTCTAGCATTGTGTGGTGCTTCGGAAAGACGCATCGGTCGGCAAGCTATTGGCCGCATTTTTACCGGCTAAACGCCGGAAAACGTTTCGAATCAAGTAGCTAACCGTGTTCTCTGAAGGACACCGTGTCCATCAGGCTGGTACCCCCTACCCAGCGACGTCGAATTCAAGCAAAAATATCTGGGCTCTCCATCGAGCATACCGAGTGCCAGCCCGCAGTATTCTTGCGGCGCCCCCGTTCGCTCCATCGTCACCATTCGATAGTACGAGCCATACCAAGATGCATGTCGTTCGGCGGTAAAGGTAACTAACCCACCTATACTCATCCTAACCACTCCCCTCCAGACAAGCCCCGCGCTATTCGACGACCGAAACCCTGGCGGCTCGACCGACGCCGGTGCTAAGAGAGACAAGAGAGAGAAAAGAGCAAAGAGAGATCAAAGAGTGCCCCCCCCGCTTTCCCCGGAGCCGGCGGCAGTAGCTCACTATGAGTTAAAAGCATGTATAAGTTGGTTAGTTACCATTTATGCTATACTCGGCTGTAATTTAACCCTCCCTTTTTCCATCATGCGCAACCTGACTCCGTGGGACGCCGACCCTGTTAAAGCATTCAAGGAATTTGTCGTCACCGACGCCTTCGCCAAAACAGGCCGGCGCCTCCCCGCCGATGGTATTCCCAGGACGGTCTCCGCGGAATCAGCGAAGACGTACAACTTTATGTTTGGGAACCTGGCCGCATGGATCGCGGAGCAGGGAAAAACGATGTCGACGGTGACGCAGGCAGACCTGGTGCGCTTCGTCAACAGGACCGATAACCGGGAGCGGGTACTCAAAAGCAAGATCGCGTCCCGTTACTTGCGCCTGCTAGAACGCTGCTACGAGCACTTGGGCGCCATACCCAATCCGGCGAAGCAGGCGATCCTGGCCGCCAACATCGGCGACACGACGAAAGACGAGGCTGGGCGTGCGCTCTCCCCTGACCAGCTGCGGCGATTCTTCGAAGCGATGCCGGCGGATCCACCTCGGCGGCGCCGCGTGACTCCGTTCGATGGTTGGAAGCGCCGGCGCGATCGAGCCATGCAGGTTGTGATCGCGCTGGCCGGTCTCCGCGTCTCCGAGGCAATCGGGCTTCTACTAAGCGAACTTGGCCACCAGGTGGCACTGGACGGCTCGATCGAACTTTCGATCACTCCACAGGAAAAGCACGACACCAGCTATGAGCATGTGACCAGGCTGCCAAGCGAGGGCATCAACGAACTCAATCCTTGGCTGTGCGAGCGAGCTGCAATGGTGGATAAACTCAAGCTGCCTGGCGACTTTGTTTTCCCGGCCAACGTTGAAGGCAAGAAGATGACCAAAAAAACGGTCTACAAACAGATTCGGGCCACATTCGAGCGCGCCGGCCTCGATACCTCTCGAGCTGGCGGGCGCACCTTGCGCAACACGTTCGCGAAGGGACAATTGGAAAGCGGCGCCAGCCCGGTCGAGTTGAAGGACGTCCTAGGCCTGGCGCTCGAGCGATCGGCCGCCGACTATAAGTTCACGAAAATCAAAGAAGACCCACAACAGTGAAGCTCTCCATGATCCTAGAAACCCTTGCGGCCGCGCGGCTGCCTTCGGTCACCAGCGAGCAGCTGCGAGACCTGGTCGGCACTGCGGAGGGCAAAGCGTTCGCAAACGATCTGAGATGGTTCGCCGCCGGCGAGAGTGGGCGCCGGGATCACCTGGCGGCCGTCGTGAACGCACTTGCCCCAAGCGTAGGCCGGACGGTCGAGCAGCTCGGCTTTCAATTCGACTTGTCGGCCATCATCTCTGCGGCCAAGCGCGACGCATCGAGCGGGTTTGATACGATCAAGGGTGCGAGCGCGAGCACCGGAAACCGGGCCCGGGCTGTCATCTACCTGCAGGGCGCGGGACTGAACTTATCAAATGCTGGGGCCGCAGCGGCCCCGGCGCCGGCCGTGCCGATCGAGCCGCCCTACTATAGCTTCAAAGTTTTTGGTAGCTCCGCGGCGCTGTGCATTAGCGAGGCGCGCACGCGCGCTGGGAACCAGTACACGATCCAGATTGAAGGCGCACTGTTGTTGGCCGCCGGCAGCGGCCGCAAGGAGTTCGATTGGCAGAACAAGATCATCGTTCAACTGACTGTGCAGGAGTCTTACCTCACCCTGGCGCTGCTCGAGAACTTGGTCCCAAGCGTGAAGTTCGACGGCCACGGCCGGACGCACGACAAATCGCTACAGATCGAATTCCAAGAGTCTCACTATTTCGTGCGCGTGATTCAGCGCAATCGCGCTGCAGTAGCCGTGCCGGTTCGTGCGGTGGATGCTATCCAGTTCATCGCCCTACTCTACAAGCAGCTGCTGCGCAACGAGCCTCATTTGCGTATCGAGGATATTCGCACAATGGTCGCGAGGATGGCCTCCATGAGCGCCTTCAATGCTCGAAATGACCAAGTGGCAATAGGTGACCGAACTGGTAGGTGATTGGACTCACCGACCAATTCGCGTGATGACGAACAACGCCATGTCTCTCCACGTTGCCTCGTCGGTCGCCCGCACATCGTCAAGCGCTCTTGTTCACGCTGATCGCGCCGGTTTCAATTGCATACTGGAAGATGTCTTGCGGGCTTGGTTCACCCCAGTGTTTGTGGGCTAGCCAGGAGTACATCGGAATCATGAATCTCGGAATGCGTTTGTCAGGGCTCACGGGGATTCGCGTCACATTACTCGACTGCGTTTCGTTATATTCGGCAATGGCGGATTCACGGTCTCCTTCAGGCATCTCATTCCACATGGCCTCAGCCTCGGCGTTGCGATGCTGAGTAAATTTGATCTGTATTTCCCGCATGCTCTCTAGGTCTTCCCCAGGTTTAGCGAGCGTCTGTTCAACGACTTCGGGCGCGTATTTTCCTTCGAGCGCCCGCTTCATGTACGCGCCAACGTTCTTCACCGGGACTTGGCTCTTATCAGCGACGCGGGTCATCGTGAAGCGCCAAGTCGCGTCGATAACCGCGACTGGGTACGTCGTCAGAATTTTTTTCCGATCACGCACGCCGATTCCCATTTCCTCCAATCGCTTTTCCCACTCTGCCGTCTCATTAGAACTAGACGGCGCGTCAAGGCGGAACATCGGCTTTTCCTCGACAATGAACTGGAGATATTTTACGCTGCGCCCTCCGTCCTTATTCTCGATCAGTTCAATCGTTAAGTCCGATTTCTCGTTGATCTCCTTGATGGCCGGCTTCAGCTTTTCACGTTTGAATAGCTTGTATTCGTGGAGCACAGACTTCTCGTTCACCTCACCGTAGATCACCCAGCGCCAGTCCTCCCAGATCATCTCGTTGGTTCTCTTCGATGGGTTCGTGCGGAAGCGATTGACCCACTCGTACAGCGCTGCAGCTGAATCTAGTTTGAATGTGCGCTGGATCCTCAGATCTAACCTGGCATAGATTTTCGAATCAAGCAGCATCGGCTTAATCTGTGGTGAGTACGAGTAGTAGACCCGGTCCCGATCGAAGCCAACGAATGGCAAAAGCACACAAGACGCCCACATTGCGTCACCGTCCTGTTGCAGAAAGTCCCACTGGACCGTCATTTTCTGCATCTGCGTCAGCGCGTCCTTCAGGTGCTTCCGATTCGGGGATGTGTAGTCAATGATCCGCATTAGCTCCAGGCGGGAGATCGAGTACGTGTCGACGTTCGCGCTTGGATTTTTGGCATGCTCTTCAAGCGCATGCTTCAACATGGCGTTGAACGCTAAGCGTTGGGTCTTATTTTGAATCCCGCCAGTGATCGCCATGTGAATCGCTTGGACCGGTTTCTTTAGAATCTCAGGCTGCTGTTCGAACAGTAACGCCAGCGCCATCTGAGAGCCAGCGGTTTCATCGTAAGCCATCGGCAAATCCAAGCAAGGGGTAAGAATTGCTGAGTATTGTTCACCTTTGGCATGCTTTAGTCAAACATTTTCCCGAGTTCCCGTATCGCTTCACCCTACAAGCGCCGCGCAGATTCCCCCATGCCAGATGCTGAGCGCATCGCGAGGCGATAGGGCGGTCTGGCCAACGAGTCCTATCAAAAACGTTCACCTTTGGGGACGAAAGGTGAGGATTTCGGTCGGTTCAAACTCAACCTGGCCGCCGCGGCCCGACGAAAGCATGCCGTTTCCTTTGGTTTTTCGCCCCTGACCGAATTAAAGTTACTTGTGGCCCAAGTTTCGCTCGCTAGGCTATCAAAATCGCTCACCTTTCCACTCTTCCTCGCCCTCCCCTATCAAAAAAGCTCCCCTTTGGGATCTGCTGAGCGCTTGCCTATCAAAAAAGCTCACCTTTGGCATATCCAGCTGTCTCCTCCCTATCAGAAAAGCTCACCTTTCAAGTGTGTCCGAATCATGACTATCAAAAAGGTTCTCCTTTCGACTCGGAATAGGTACCAGGGCCGCCGTGTCCGAACTCACGAATGACTTCTATCGCCGCTTTCCGTTACATTTTTCACAACTCGAATCGAAGCTTATTTTGCGTACGAGTCAAAATGGTTGTCATCAAGGAATCGGTGTAGCAAAAAAGAGGCGTTTAGCACGACCGGACAAGGCTTATACACATGACCTATCAAAATACTTGACCTCAGAACATATCCCCAACCCTACCCTATCAAAAAAGGTCACCTGTAAACATATCCACAACCCTGACCCATCAAAAAGGTTCACCTGTAAACATATCCACAACCCTAAACCTTCTGAAACTCTTGCTGGTACTGGGCTTGCTCTGCGTTAACGTATACTTAAGGTCTTGAATGCAATTCATAAATTAATTGAACTACTAGGCACATGACCGACGACTCGCACGTTACCTTATTATTCGGCGAACGCTTCGCTGCTAGGTTTTTTATTGATTTCAAGGTTTATCCTTGCACGCGGATGATTTCTTTGTAAGAATAGGCGAAATTACATTAAAAGGGGAAATTCTTGAAGCGCAAGCCATTCAAAGTACAGGCCGTCGCAACTCTACTGGGTATCAGCGTCGATGCGGTTCGCCGTGATTCCGACGACGCAGGCTTGCAAATCGAGCGTCAAGGCGGAGACGGCCCAAAAACCAGACTGTTCAGCGTCGAGAACATTTTCGATCTTGCGGCCTATCGGTCCAAGAAATATGGCATCGTAGCCAAGCGACAACTCATCTTCACGGTGTATGCGCCGAAAGGTGGCGTCGGGAAAACGACGAAGGCGTCCAACCTCGCGGTGACCCTGGCACTCATGGGTGTACGGGTACTGGTGATCGACCTCGACTTTCAGGCCAACCTGACCATTTCGTATGGCTACGACCCTGAGCTCACGCACGAAGAAGCGCTTGAATCTGGCTTGCCTCTTTCCACGTGTGTCAATTATCACTTCGGTCACCTCCTGCCGCAGTGGCAGGGTAACGGCGCCGGCGCAACCCTTGACCAGGTCATCAAGAAGCCATTCGGCGAGAATGGACCACACCTGATTCCGTCCGAAGTTACGCTTGATCGACTGGAGGCATTATTTACCGTAGAGGCGATCATGAGCAAGAAGCCAGAATTGGCAATCGCCAGGTGGCTGGCGAATAGTCGTTCCGGGCAAAACAAGGACATCGACCTGTCCAATTACGATGTCATCATGTTCGACGCTCCACCCGCCAAGAACCAGACTACACGTGGCGCGTTGCTCGCAAGTGACTTTGTGATCGCGCCGGTGTCGATGGAAAAGTACAGCACGAAGTCGGTTTCGTACTTGGCCGGCGTCCTCGCCGAAATGGATGCGGAACACGGCAAGTATCCAGAACTAGTCATCCTTGGGAATTTCTACGACATGACTCGCGTACGGGTGGCGGCGCAGGTGCTTGCTCTGACCAAGCAATATCCTGACGCGTGGCTGAATAAACAGGTGAGCTCCAGCGAGGAGTTTCGGAAAGTTCTGTCCGATGATGAAGGCATGCCGCTGGCACTTGCGCGGCCAAGCAGCAATGCTGCTCACGAGCTGCGCGATGTCACTAAAGCACTCGTAGCGAAGATGGGGATACTCTAATGGGCAAAAAGCACGGATCTGAAGCGGAATTCAACGCGACGCTCGCTGCACGGCTCGCCGCCGCAGGGGGTTCTGCACCGCCTCCAGTCAATGGCGCGATGCACATGACCGCAGCGCCTACGGGACCATCGAAATCACTGGAGGCATTGCTCGAAGGTGACACGGCCACCGCGGCGCCGGTGCTGCGCACCCCGATGGTCGAAGCAGCCGGCAATGCACAGTCAGCGGACGTCATCGTACGCATCCAGGTGCAACTGGTCGTGGACTCTCCATGGCAACCACGCACACGCTACGACGAGACCGCCCTGCAGGCGCTTGGCCAGACAATGAAGGATCGGGGCCAGGATGAGCCTATCAAGGTTCGCAGGCTGGCAACGGGTCAGTTTCAGCTTATCTATGGACACCGGCGCATCCGTGCGGCCCGATTGATCGGCTGGGCCGATATCAAGGCGACGGTCGTGGACTACGACGACAAGGCGGCCGAGTTAGCAACGCTGGTCAGCAACGAGAGTCAGGTGGAACTGAGTGACTGGGAGCGTGCGGAGGCGTACAAGCAATCACTCGACCATGGCCTCGCAGCGGACCAAAAAGAAGTAGGCAGGCTTTTTTCCTGTTCACAGTCCCGCGTTTCTCAATGCCTAAGCCTCTACAAGCTCCCTGAGCCGATATTGCAGCTGCTAGGCAAATACCCCGGTTTGATCAAATATCGTCACGCCAAGGTCGTCTTGCAGCTTGTAAAGGACTATCCCGAAGGGGAGGAGGCGATCGTGGCTGCGGTCGAGAGCATGATCGACCATCCTGACCTCGAGGCTGACGAGTTGCGCAACCTGGTGGAGAAGGCGCTCAAACCAAGGCGCCCTCGCCCGAAGGCGCTGGAACCTCGAATGATTGGCGACAAGAATGGATCCTCGGCCTTCTCAGTGAAGCTCCATGAGCGCCAAATCGTGATCAATATTGAAGAAGGCGTCGATGTCGAGATGGCAGGAAAGCGAACAATGGCAGCGTTACGTGAATACGGGCAGACATTCGAACTCCCCGAAAACAAAAACTCTTTAAAATCAGAGACTTAAACTTCCGCGGCTTTGTCGTTTTCCGTTAAATACGTTTATAATCAATGACTTAGCAAGTTTTATGAACCGCTAATATTCCGGCGCCAGGTGCGCCGGATTTTTTTTGCCTATTAGGTCCGAAGCAGTATCCCCTTTCACGGCGACGCTGCCATGACAGACGAAAAAAAACCCGGCCACCTGTGTCGGGTGGCCGGGCGTAATTGCAGTTCATTCAGTAAGGGCGGGTGCTCTCCAACTGATCCTTTAATGCGGACAGGAGTAAGGGTTGGCGCCTCGATGATCCGGCTAGCTGAACGAGCAGCTCCGCGGAGTGCCGTTCACATAGTACCGGGAATTGCTTCACGCCATTTGCTAGCAAATAGATTGTGCGTGTAATGCCGTTCGTGAAGTTGAGGTAATACCTCCCCTTCCCGAGCAACTGTGACGTCGCTCTTCCAAAACAGAAAACGTCGGCGCCGTTCTACAATCTTTTGCGCGATAAGACCACATGATACTTCGGCCAAGGCAACTGGGTTTTGCGCCCCGTGCGCGAAGCCGTCGACTGCGTTGTGGTATTTGTAGTCGGTCGGCCATGTGCTTTCGTCGAGCAATTCAACGTCTTGGTGGCTGCTATGCGCCGATCGCAACAATTGTACGAAACGCGACGCGTCCACAATTACGATCGCGTAGCAGTCCTCGCCTGCCGGGAGTTTGGCTAGGCATATGAACCGAGCGACCATCGTTCAAAGGAACCTCAAACGTGGCTGCGGTCAGCCAGCCGAAGATTTTCTGAACTCCTGTGAACAACGGTAAGTCATTCCGGGCGGGGACTACACGGGAATCGGCGACGTCGTTGGTGCGGCAGCTGGTTGGGTGTTCGAACTAGGCACTGGGTCTTCCTATTGAAAGTATTTCGATGGCAGGATGGTGATGAATGTCTCGGCGCCAATATGAATCGCCGCGAAAGTGTTTGTGTGTGTTCCACGCGCCTGCGCGGTTACTACGGAAGACTGTCTTTGGAATACCACACGTGTTCGCTTCTCGAATTGCGTACAACTCTGCGGGAGGCGACCGGCGGTACAAACGCCTAACGAGAGCTCGGATCCAACAGCGTCAGCGGGGCCGGTGTACTGGCGTTGCACTGTTTTAGGTTTGTAGTTGTATTGCGGTTGGGTACACATAGAATGCTCCTCTCTATGCCGATTTTCGGCGGTGGGAAAGGAGGGCGACCGTTCATTGTTCGTCGGCTTGCGACAACGGTTGGATGACCCGCTAGGCGTGCAGAGAAAATGAGGAAATGCCTTTGGCCGACGCCATATCAGTGGGGCAGGTGGTTGGCTGAAAACTGCAGCGGCAGGGACATTGCTAAACTGAGGATATTTCTATAATGATATTTTGCGTTGCGACAGGGCAAGTATTGCACCTTTTGCGCTGGTAAGCAAGGTGGGGTAGGGTCCTCAGGCGGTCGATAGACCAGTACTGCTGATACATCGTCTCGGGCCCCGTCAGAGATAGATCAAACATCCGTCCGCGGATCGCCTCACAATAGGGGGTTAGGACTGCTCGAGGTTCTGTCGCATTAGCGAACATCGACGGGGGAATCGGGTAAGCTGCGGCGCCCGAACCCAGGACGACTCGACATGCTCAACTTCAAAGGGATGCGCTTTCCGATCGATGTGATCCTGGTCTGCATCCGCTGGTATGCGGCCTACCCGCTGAGCTACCG
>NZ_PDOC01000047.1 GCF_002760655.1 Massilia eurypsychrophila
ACACGTCCGAGAGCGAGGCTCAATTATGAATCGCCGCTCGTCGTTTATACTCAGCACATAGCACTGCTACAACATCCGACCGACACTGTTAATTAACCCAGTGTTGCGCTTGGTACTTGAAACCGCCAACTTTTCGTTTTTTCACATCGCTCATTGCCAGTTCTCCATTTTCCGGCAACAGCTTAAACCATTGACTTGATTTCAGGATCCACTATAACCCATATCGTTATACACATCTTTTTTCGCTCAGCGTCATTTCCGCCCGGAGCAGCGATTTTCATGATGTTTTGCCTAAAAATTGAGGAAAAAATAGGTTTTTTGTATCAAACGCACCGATTCTTCGCTTGCCCCCTTGCCGGCGGTGCCCAAGAAGGTCAGCTGCAAGCCATTGATTTTATTAGTGAAAAAAGATGTGTATAACGATATGACTATAACCGGAGTGAGCCGATTCGAAACAATTGAAGCTCAACGGGCGACATGCCTCCTCAAAAACGCGCTTCTTCATTGGTACTTTAGTAGACCGCCCGCACCCACTTTTCATAGAGAGGCAAACCAATGAGAACGTTGACTGGAAAAGTAATTCCCAACGAAGCAAGCATGGCCAAGCCAATGTTCGCTTGAGGTATGGACGCTTGCACAGCTGCCGGTGCCGCGATGTAGGAGGCGCTTGCTGACAGCGCTGCTAGCACTAAAGCACTGCCGGGTGGAAGACCTAGGATCACAGCGGTGGCGATACCTAACCAAGCCAGGACAAAAGGACTCAGTGCCGCAAACAACATTAAACGCCACTGATGCATGGGCAAAGGATTGCAAACCTTGGCAGTACACAAGCCCATTTCCAATAGGAAAACAGCAAGCATTGTTTTGAAACCATCCAACAGGACCGGCTGTAACGAGGCCAACCCGACCGGGCCATATACGTACCCCATTAGCACGCCGCCACCTAACAAGATAACGCCCCGGCTGGTAAACGCCTCCCGCAACAGGCCATGACCAGAGCTGGTTCCAGTCAGGCGTCGATGTAGCCAAAGCATAAGGATAATCGCTGGCAGTTCCAGCACTACGAGATATAGGGTTGTTTCTGGATTCAGGCGAATGCCAGCCTGCTCGACCATTGCCAGCACCACGGCAAATGTGCCGGCACTAACTGAGCCGTAGTGAGCAGCAATGCTGGCAGCATCGTCAATAGATAATGCGACCAGCCTGCGCAGCACAGGATAGCAAACCAGCGGAATAATGATCCCCAGGGCCATGATGGGGAGTAAAGTGGACAGCATTTCGATTTCGAACTTCCCATGCAAGGCTTGGCCGCCCTTAAGCCCGAGTATGAGCATCAGTAGGATCGACAACGTCTGATAGACCTGGTCGGGGACTTTCAGGTCTGATTTCAGCAGTCCCGCGCAGAAACCGAGGGCAAAGAAGGCAATGACAATATCGGGCATGTAGCGCTCTTGGAAGTAAAACGAGATAAGGTGATGACAATGTCACCTCGTTATGAGTAGCAATGGCAACTTATTTGTTGCAACAAATGATATTTCGATCCGCTGAGCACTAGCGAGCACCGCGCCAGCGCAAACATCCGCGATTTGACATCTGTCTGCTCATGCTCATCACCGATTGGCCGTATGTCTGCGATGTCATCCTGTTCCCCACCTGCGCCGCGAAGACTAATCCGCAAGCGCAAGATGTAGTCGTCCACTCAGACTGGGCGGCCTTTTTTTGTTCTTTCGCTTAAAACCCTGCAGCGGACATACATATGCCGGGCGTACCCGGAAAATGGCTTATCCTGAAAATGATTTGACCAGGTTGAAGACACTGACGGTCGAGATCAACGCGCCTACCAAAATTAACAGCGTACGGGCATGCAGGCGTTTGCATAAGTACGCAGCAAACGGCGCAGCAAACAGGCCACCGAGCACTAGGCCAGCCACGATCGGCCAGGGCCCTTCGCCTATGAGCAAGGCAAACGCGATTGCACTGGCAAAGGTCAGGAAGAATTCGGCAAAGTTCACGGTGCCGATTGTCGCTCTTGGGTCGTGCCCTGAGCCGACCAGCGTTGTAGTCACCACCGGCCCCCACCCGCCGCCGCCGACCGAATCGACGAAGCCGCCAAACAATGCCAGTTTAGCGACATGCCTGGGCGCGTGTTTTGCCGCTTTCAACTTGCGAAATACTTTACTGATGATGTAGATCCCCATCAGCAGAAGATACACGGAGATGTACGGCTTGAGTACTTTTCCATCAATGTTCGATAACAGTACAGCGCCCAGCACGGCGCCGGTAATACCGGGAACAAGCAAGCGCAAAAACAGCGACTTGTTCACATTGCCAAGTTTAACGTGGGCGATACCTGAAACGCCGGTGGTGAATACCTCTGCAATATGGACACTGGCGCTGGCCACGCCCGGACTGACTCCGGTGGCCAGGAGAAATGTGGTGGACGTGAGGCCGTATGCCATCCCCAATGCACCATCGATCACTTGCGCCAATAGGCCAACCGCCACCGCGCTCCAGAAGATCCGGCTTTGCAGTGTTTCGATGACGATCTGTTCAGCCCCAACGGCGCCGTGTGCAGAAAAAAGGCGCACAACCAAAAACAGCGTCGCCCCGATCAGCATGAAAACGGCAAGCCACATTGCCATGCCCAATATCGGATGCGCACCTGGGTGCAAAGCCCTTTCTTCCAGCGGCGGAATGCCAAGCTCCCGATGCTCTGCATTGATGGGGTTATCGTCATATCGTTATACACATCTTTTTTCGCTCAGCGTCATTTCCGCCCGGAGCAGCGATTTTCATGATGTTTTGCCTAAAAATTGAGGAAAAAATAGGTTTTTTGTATCAAACGCACCGATTCTTCGCTTGCCCCCTTGCCGGCGGTGCCCAAGAAGGTCAGCTGCAAGTCATTGATTTTATTAGTGAAAAAAGATGTGTATAACGATATGGGTTATCGCCTAAATCAAGATCACGGAGTTTCAAATTCTGCACCTGCAGGCAACCGTCGAGCCATGCAGAATAAATGAGGCGCGCGCTATCCAACAGAACATTTTTCTTATGAACTTATACGTGAAACCGCAGGGAGAGCGTGTGGTTGACTGCCGTTGGCGAGGTGGACTGAGTCACTAGGTAACGATTTCGGTCAGCTCAAGCGCGCACACGCGTGACATTACGTTAATGTCACAGCTTGTGCCTCTTGTCCTCGAGGAAAACGCGTCCGGCAGTTTGCTGCGCCCGCCGGTCAAGCCGGACTGGTGTGGCTTAGCGCCCGATTTTTTCCGTTTTCCCTATTCGCCCCTACCAGCAGTACCTGCGCCAGGCATCGCTCCAGGCCGCCAACGACCGCATCAGCAACGCCATCGCCGCGCTACCGATCTTCCCGCATTACTCGTTCGACCTCAATACGCTGTACGGCGCCGTCGATGGTCAGAAATTAGGCGTCGAGCGGCCAACCGTGAAGGCGCGCTCTTCGCGCAAATACTTTGGACGCGGTAAGGGCGTCGTCGCCTACACCCTGCTATGCAACCACGTGCCGCTCAACGGCTACCTGATCAGCGCGCACGAATATGAGGCGCACCATGTGTTCGACATCTGGTATCGCAACACGTCGGACATCGTGCCAATGGCGATCACCGGCGACATGCATAGCGTCAACAAGGCCAACTTCGCCATCTTGTACTGGTTCGGCCCGCGCTTTGAGCCGCGCTTCACCAACATGGAAGACCAACTGAAAAAACTGTATTGCGCCGACGACCCGGCGCTGTACGAGAACTTTCTGATCCGCCCGGTCGGCCAGGTTGACCTCCCGGCGATCGTCGACGAAAAACCGAACATGGATCAAATCGTCGCCACGCTCGGGCTGAAGGAGATGACCCAGGGCACGCTGATCCGAAAGCTGTGCACCTACACCACGACGAACCCGACGCGGCGCGCGATCTTCGAGTTCGACAAGCTCGTGCGCAGCATCTACACGTTGCGCTACCTGCGCGATCCGCAACTGGAACGTAACGTCCATCGCTCGCAGAACCGCATCGAGTCTTATCACCAGCTACGCTCGACTATCGCCCAGGTCGGCGGAAAGAAGGAGTTGACTGGGCGGACTGACATCGAAATTGAGATCAGCAACCAGTGCGCCAGGCTGATCGCGAACGCGATCATCTACTACAACTCGGCCATCCTGTCGCACCTGCTGACGAAGTGCGAGGCCAGCGGCAACGCCAAGACCGTTGCGTTGCTCACCCGGATATCGCCAGCGGCCTGGCGGCACATCCTGCTGAACGGGCACTACACATTCAACAGCGGCGGCAAAATGATCGACCTGGACACGCTTCTGGCCGGACTGGATTTGGGGTGACGGAATTTTCTAGGGTTCCGGCTTAGAACCCCATCTCATCGACCGGTTCTGCTTCTCACAGCGATGGGCCACATTGCAGCACTGGCGTTCTCCGGTCAGGATGCCGTCGCGCTGGCTGCAGAGCGTCACATGTATGAGCTACTTTAACGACCCCTATCGCCCCAAACCGGTCATAGCAGGGCGGTTTCAAGTTCTAAGTGCAACACTGGGTTAACGAACAGTATTTTTTGAGTCTTCCAATTGCTGTCTAAACTCAGTTGTTGACGCCGACGCCAAATTGACCCGTCGCGCCGACCGAGTCTGCATCTGGCGCCGCCGACGGCAGCCGCATTGCGCCTGAGCTTGCGCGAATTCGCCTAGGTCAACGAATTTCGGCCGCCTCGGTCAATCAGGCGGCGGCACCAACGTCATTTGGGTAGTCGACTGTGCGGCCAGCCAATGGGGCAGCGCACTAGCCGCCAACGGCCTGCTGAATAAATATCCCTGGCCCTTGTCGCATCTGAGTTCACGCACCACGCCGGCTTGCGCTGCCGTTTCGATGCCCTCTGCAACCGTGTCCATGCCAAGGCTGCGCGCCACCTTGACCGTCGCCTCGATGAGTACCCGGTGATGATCGCTGGTGTCGCCCTGGCAGACGAATGAGCGGTCGATTTTCACCGTGTCGACGGGCAGCAGATGTAAGCTCGCTAACGAGGAGTAACCAGTGCCGAAATCATCGAGCGCCAGCTTGATGCCCAGCGCCTTCAACTCGTGCAGACGTTGCTGCACCTGCCGATCTTGCGCCGCCAGGGTTTCGGTGACTTCCAGCTGCAGATGTTGAGCATGCATGCCACTGGAACGCAGAATTTCGATGACAATATCGGTCCATCCCGGTTGCGCGAGCTGAGCGCGGGACAAGTTCACCGCCAACAGGCGCGGGGCGCCGTCACCAAGTTCCTCTTGCCACTGAACGAAATCGCGGCAAGCTTTCGACAGAACGTAATCGCCCAGCGCACCGATCAGACCACACTCCTCCGCCACTTCGATAAATTCCAGCGGAGGGACGACACCACGTGTCGGGTGCTGCCAGCGTACCAGCGCTTCGACGCCAGCTGAATGGTCGCTGCCGCCCCCTTCGAGGAACCCGACAACCGGTTGATACAGGACGAACAGCTCGCCCTCGTTCAGTGCCCGGCGCAAGTCGCCTTCAATATCTCCACGGCGGGCGGCTCGCTCGCGCATTGACGTCTCGAACAGGACGTAACGTCGGCCACCTTCCCGTTTGGCTTCCGCCATGGCGATGCTCGCATCGCGCAAGACTGAATCGGCGTCGCCGGCAGCCCCGGCGCCCAGAATGACGCCGATGCTGACGCTGCAACTGAGTTCATGGCCGGACATCCGGAAGGGCTTGCCGAGCGCTTCCAACAGGCGCAGCGCGATAGCTTCCACGTCTTCGGCCCGACGCATGCCGTCGAGTACGACCACGAATTCGTCGCCGCCGATGCGCGCCGCCATTTGGCTCGGTCCGCCAACGAGCCCGATGCGGTTCGAGGATGGCCGCAAGGCCGCTTGCAGGCGTTCGGCCATGGTAGTGAGCACCTGATCGCCTGCCGCATTGCCCATCGTGTCGTTGATCTGCTTGAAGCGGTCGACATTGATGAACAGCACGGCAAAATCGCCGTGCACGGATGCAATTGAGCGCGCCAGCATGAGCTCGACCTGTTCCTGAACAGCCCGGCGGTTCGGCATCTTCGTTAAGCCATCCATACGCGCGGCGCTGTTCAGGCGCCGCGTCAAAGTCGCTTGTTCCCTTTGCATTTCGGACGTGGCATCCCCCAGCACCGCCATGAGCCGGTTAGCATCGAGCTTCAACAGGCTGATCGACAGAAACTGCGGTCCCGCGTCGGTGCCGCCGGCGGCGCTCAGGTCGATGCGCAAGGATTCACAGACGACGCCGCTAGGCGCGGCGAAGTCGGCTGCCATCGAGGATAGTTGTGGTGAGACTGTCGCCAGCACGTGAAACAGGTTCTCCAGCCCGCCATCTTTGGCCAGCGGCATCAGCAAGCTGGCGGACATCGGGTTGAGTAGCTCGATGGCCCCATCAGCGCTGATCTGCACCAGTCCGATGGGAGCCCGATACAGGAACTGGATCAGCGACTCGTACGCATCGACTGTATCAGGCTGCACTGATGGCCCCGCTGAGATGATCCTTATACGTCGGGCGATCGGGCGTCCAGCAATCGACCCGATTGCGTCCGCGTGCCTTGGCAGCGTACAGCGCCTGGTCGGCCCGCCTCATCAAGCCGTCCAGCCCGGTCAAGCTGTAATCCATTGCCGCCACCCCTGCACTCACCGTGTAGCGTATCGGCTCGCCGTCGACCATGACTGCTGTCGTTTCCACGAGCGTGCGCAGGCGGTTAGCCACCGCCGCTGCGCCGGCAAGATCGGTCGACGGCAGCAATACCGCGAACTCCTCGCCGCCCACGCGCGCAACAACATCGACCTCCCTGAATGTCGCGCTCAAAGCCGCTGCCAGGTGGCACAGAACGGCATCGCCGGCCGGGTGGCCGAAACGGTTGTTGACGGCCTTAAAATGATCGGCGTCGAACAGGATCATCGCGGTAGGCCGCGTCGACAGCTTCCTGCGCTCAAGCTCCAGTTCAGCCGCTTCAAAGAACGCACGACGGTTCGCAAGACCGGTCAGGTAGTCGCAATAGGTCGCCTTGCGCTGCCGCTCGTTCGCGTCCCGCTTGTCGCTGATGTCGCGGATGATCAAGCAGTAGGCGGGGGCGAGGCCCTCGCGTTCGCCGTGGTCGCCCGGTGATGGCCCCTGATCCGGCAAAGGCGAGATCATGGCGCTGCCCCAGAATTGACTGCCATCGGCGCGCAGGCGGAAGCCTTCGCTCAGGCTCCAGCCATTCTCGTCCGCTTCACGCAATTGGTCCAACAGATGTTCCGGCGTGGTTGCCTCAGGGGGGGAGAAAATGGAGTAAGGCTGGCCGACCAGCGCCTCGGGCGCGTATCCCATCATTCTCCCGATACTTTCGTTCCACACCGCGATCCGGCCAAGGCCGTCGAGGCGGAACATGGCGTAATCGGTGATGTTGGTGAGGATGGAGTTAAGCCAGGCATCGGTCTGTTTGAGTTCGCGTTCGCGCCGTACCTGCACAGTGACGTCGCTCAGTACCGCCATCAACCGTGTATCGCCAAGCTTGACGACGGTCAGCGAAAGAACCTTGCTTGTTGACTTACGGCCCTTGTCGGCGCTGAGGGGAATGTACATACCATCACAGACCACGCCTTGCGATGGGAGGAAATCGGCGCACAAATGACGTAGTGCGGGCGCCACCCCTTCCAGGGCAGCAAACAGATTGGTCAGATTGCCGTCTCGGGAGAGCGGCATCAGCAACTGCGCTGACACTGGATTGATCATGCAGATTGTGCCGTCGAGCGCCGTTTGTACCAGGCCGACAGGCGCGAGATACAGAAACTGCATCAGCGCTTCGAGTTCGTCGCCGATTTCAGGCGAAGGTTGATCAGTCACGATGTACGATTGACCAGGACGTAGCGGGTCGCAGCCCCTGGCGCTGCGAGCAGGCGCAGCGCAACTTTAATGGGACGCATGCGAAAAGTGAGCACATAGTCGATCGTCGCATCAAGCACTGCACCTGATTCGAGAGCGTCTTCGAAGCGCTGCGCTACGAGGAAGTTATTCATGCACGGAGCAACGACAGTGAACAAGAGTTGCCCAAGCACGCGATGGGGCGACAGCCCGGCCGCTTTCGACTCGAATTCATTGTAGCGCCGAACCACGGTCTCATTGTCGAAACCGATTACGCCAAAATCGAGCGCGTCGAGCCCTTGCGCATCGAGCGCGGCCAGACGCGACTCGAGGTCGGACTGATTAAATGTGGGAATTACGTCTATCATTGAGAATACTCCTGGAAAACGGAACCAGCATCTAACGCTACATGCTTGACAGCGTTGTACAATACATTGTTGCCGCCTGGAAATTATGCTCCCATATTTCAGCGGCCCGGTCAATGTTTGTCGATGGCGAGTGTGCAGATCGACGAATAATTTTTGTACAGCCCCACTGCCGACGCCACTCTGTTATGTTGACCTCATGCTCAAGCCTCACACAACGACGTCCGCCTTGACTGGGCGCACCGTCTATTTTGACCGAAACCGCCTCAGAATCGAGGATATCGCCGTCGTCGCCGATGGCCGCGCCCGGGTTCTGTCGCGTTGTTGATCAAACGACAGAATTTCCCTAGGACGGCATTGTGCCGCTCAAACCGGACGGACTATTCCTGCCAGCACAGAAAATTGGTCGGCGAACGACATTGCATCAGCGCCGTCGATTGCGAACTGGCCCTTGCGGATCATGTGCATCAGCTCGATGCCGGCGAGCACGGAGCCGGCAGACCGGAACGATTTGAAGTTGAGCATCGGCCTGGTCACCCGCTTGATGGCGCGATGGTCCTGCTCGACGATGTTGTTGAGGTATTTGACTTGGCGCACCAGGATCGGCACGTCGCGGCCGGCGTTGATCGCATCGATCGCCGCCTCGTTGGCGCCACTCTTGTCCATCGCGACCTTGTCCGGATCGCCGTTCGCTCCCATGGCCTTGTCGAAGAAGCGCTT
>NZ_PDOC01000048.1 GCF_002760655.1 Massilia eurypsychrophila
GATGCAGACCAGGATCACATCGATCGGAAAGCGCATCCCTTTGAAGTTGAGCATGTCGAGTCGTCCTGGGTTCGGGCGCCGCAGCTTACCCGATTACCCCGTCGATGTTCGCTAATGCGACAGAACCCTATCCACGACCACCTCGTTCGAGCGCCCTAATCGTTTCAATCGCTAGTGCCCCTACTGCCTCAACCGCCTTCGCGTTGGCAACCGCATATAGAGTATTTTGATGGGCGGCGAGTGCCATAGCTCTAATACGCTGGCCGATCAATGCAACAATGGCCGATTGCGTGCCGTCGCACAGTTTAGTGGAGTTTGCGTCCACGGCAAGTTGATGGAGCGCGCGTTCAAGGCCGAGTAAGGTATCAAGTCCATTTCTGGGCTCAGCATGATAAGAGTGGCTGTCCCAGCCTATCACGCTCCTGATGCCAAGGGCTGCGTCGGTTGCCTGCCGGGCGACCTGCTTCGTTAATTCAATGGCCATATTATAGGTCGTATGGCAAAGAGACAGAGATATTGCCGCATCGAAGGACGCCTCGACGTCTTGTACGGGGTCGGCTAACTCAACCGCAATTTTCACAAGCTGGCTACTATTGTGAAGCAAAGTTGTCGCCCGTGCTCCTCGCTCACGGACAAGTCTTACAGATTCAGTGAAAGAGACTGGTAATTTCACTACTTTTCCTCCAAAGCAAGGGCGTGCGCGTTCGACATAACTAGATCCCGCAGTATCACGGTTGGCTGAAATTGATGGGAGGTCGTAGAGATTTGATGTACAGTGGACCAGAAGTGAGGGTTGAGTCATATCGTTATACACAACTCATCGTTCTCGTAATGCTGCAATCGTTGCAGCCGATACCCGTACCTCTTGAAGGCCCAACCAGATAGTCTCAACGCCTGGCTCGCCATCGCTCTTGCGGCCAATGAAGCCGCCCAAGCGCGCTACCAAGCGCAGCACCTCGTTCAGTGTTGGCATCCGATCCACTGGCTGCTTGGTGTTCGTCAACAGATAGGCGCCGTGGATCTCGTCGGGGCTGAAGAAGAGGCTGGCATCGAGCTTGGGACAGGTCCTTCCTAAGCGCATCAGGTGAGCGATGCGCCAGGCGACAACCATGTACAGCGCCAGCGCCCGCTCGATCCCTTCGATGCTGCCCAGTTGCATCGATTCGACCTTGCATCCATTTTTCAGTACATTGAAGAACATCTCTATGTCCCAGCGCGCCCGGTACCAATCGATGAGCTCGATGACATCGTCGAGCGTTGGCGCGGCGCGGTTCGTCAGCAAGCGCCATTCGACTGGTTTGGTGCCTTTGGGCGCATCGATTTCGCGTGCGATCACGCACGTTACGGTAACGGCTCCCGGTTTGCCTGCATGCAGCTCGATCGATGCGGCCCACAGTTCTTGGCGTACCTTGCGCTCTTTGATGCCATGGCGCGATGGCATCGTGAAGACGATCTGGCCCAACGGCTCGCCGGCACAGGTGCGTTCCCACAGCTTGTCGCCGTCGGGCAAACACCGGTTGTGCTTGGCGCGTACCAACCAGTCGGCTGGTGTGCCCAGCGCCTTGGCGCGCTGCATCAGGCCAAGCATGTCGCCTTCCCGGTCGGCCACATACACCAACCGGCTCGACGGCACTCTGGCCGCCATCTCGGCGACCCGCTCGTAGCCTTCGCTCCAGCGTGCGCGTTCCTTCTGGCCACCGCGCACACCGTTTGCGTCCCGTTCCTCGCGCGCCCACATCCAAGCATCGCACACCCCGAGCGGTTCACGCTGGGGTGTCACGGCATAGGACGGATGCACATATATGCCGCGGCGCGCCTCGTAATTGAGCGGGCCGAGGCCGCGCACCTTCTGTCCGTTGAAATCGAGCTCAGTGGTATCTTGCAGGCAAAGCACAACAGGATGGGCGTTCATGCGCAGTACCGTGCGTTCCCAATGCGGCGCCATGATGCCCTCCCATGTAACCGCGTCGTTGTCGAGGAAACGGTAGGCCGCCGTCATGTCCGTCGAGCCATCGCACGCTATCGGAATGTTCGCCGTCGGCTTGGCCGCGAACGCTTCCACCACCACCCGTGCGCGCTTGTTCAGACGCGCATCGCCCAGGTCCATTTCGGCAAATTCTTCCGCAACCCAATGCTTCGATTCAGTAGCCAACGCGTCACCCAAAGTCCGAAAGTAAACGCCTTTTCCTGAAAGTTTACAAGCCCATTCGCAAGTGCTTGAATGTAAACAGATTTTTCACGCACCGCCTGAGGTGTATAACGATATGGGGTTAAGTGTAGCAGCTTGCATTTGAAACGGGTTGTGCTAATTCGGGTTCTGTCGCGTTGTTGATCAAACGACAGAATTTCCCTAGGACGGCATTGTGCCGCTCAAACCGGACGGACTATTCCTGCCAGCACAGAAAATTGGTCGGCGAACGACATTGCATCAGCGCCGTCGATTGCGAACTGGCCCTTGCGGATCATGTGCATCAGCTCGATGCCGGCGAGCACGGAGCCGGCAGAGCGGAACGATTTGAAGTTGAGCATCGGCCTGGTCACCCGCTTGATGGCGCGATGGTCCTGCTCGACGATGTTGTTGAGGTATTTGACTTGGCGCACCAGGATCGGCACGTCGCGGCCGGCGTTGATCGCATAGATCGCCGCCTTGTTGGCACCACTCTTGTCCATCGCGACCTTGTCCGGATCGCCGTTCGCTCCCATGGCCTTGTCGAAGAAGCGCTTCGCCGCAGCCATGTCGCGCTTCGCTGTCAGCAGGAAGTCGACGCTCTTGCCCTGCTTGTCGACAGCGCGGTAGAGGTATTTCCAGACGCCCTTGACCTTGATGTACGTCTCATCCATACGCCAGCTGCCGCCGACCGGACGCTTGTGTTTCCGGGCCATCTTCTCGATGAGCGGCAGGAAACGAATCGCCCAACGGTTGATCGACGAATGGTCGACCGACACGCCGCGCTCTTCCATCATCTCCTCGAGGTGCCGGTAGCTCAGCGGGTAGGCCGCATACCAGCGGATGCAGACCAGGATCACATCGATCGGAAAGCGCATCCCTTTGAAGTTGAGCATGTCGAGTCGTCCTGGGTTCGGGCGCCGCAGCTTACCCGATTACCCCGTCGATGTTCGCTAATGCGACAGAACCATGTACCGTCCCCCCGGAACTGCGATTGTGTCGCAAGGCGTAAATAGGAGCGCTCACGCTTGCAACCACCTTTGACAAGATGATTATATGGCAACTGCGGGTGCGCACGATTCAGTTCGAAAACTTAAGTTAGCTGTGGATGAGCCTTGAGAGACTCGACCAAAGACTCTTGGCGTCCTGTCGACCGAAAACCAGCTGAGCGCGCGTTCGAAATTTCTTCTCGGAAAATCACAGCATTTCCAACTTAAAGTCGACACGCCCATACAGTCGCCGCCTCTATCAAATCATATCGGAATTGTAACGACGTCAATATTCTATTCTAGGAAGCCGAAAACAAAATTGTGCACGAGAATTTGCCTGCGCCGTCAGAAACCGCGAATCGAGGTGTAAGAGTTGCGGATGCGCTTTCCGCGCGAGTGTGCTGATGAATGCGAATATTTGATATTTCCCTCACGCGGGAAAATTCGTCCGAGGGTGTCGAAAAACTACTGCGTGGAACGTCTTACTCCCTTAGCAGGCACCTACCGCGCTAGAGTGAGTCGGCCAAAAGCCAGTTTCAGGGTATTTGCCGACAGACATTAAGCATGAGCGAAAAATATTGCAGCGACTGGCGCCATATCGAACTTGCAAAAATTATCTAAGTGATGAGTGTATTACTATTCGCCTGATATCCGCCAACCGGCATCTTTCTTGACGAATCGTAGAGGCATTAGCACCCCTTTGCGGTCTCTGGAGCGGACGTCGCAGCGATAGGCTTTTTCTCCGTCTTGTTTACATCCAATTTTTACGGTGCCTGGATCGCCGTTATTGGCGATACCAGATTCGACCATTGCATCGAAAATGTCTCTCTCTGATGGCTCCCCTTGACTGCACCCGCAGAGAACCATGGCGGTAAAAAATAGAACACGGGTGTACTCTTTGTTTTGGGAGAACATATTGCCGCCTTTCAATAGCGAAAAAAATCAGAATAATCGATTTCTCATCATGAGGGCAAGGGCTCAAGAGGATAAGCGACGAAGTAGTTCATCAGCGGATACCTGCGTGCAGCGTCATGGTGCAATAAGAATGTGCAGAAGCCGGATTGCTGGCCAGCGAACTTAAGTTAGCGGCGGTGATCAGCGAACCGTTCGATCCAAGTTTAACTTGTTTCGATTTCTCACTTGAAAATCATCCACCAACCAGCGAGCCCTAAACCGTTATGTTGTGCTTTGCAATCAGCCGATATAAGCTCATGCGGGACACACCTAGATCGCGAGCCGCATGAGTGACGTTCTTCTTGGCAATGGCTAAACTGAGACAGATGGCATCACGCTCAGCGCTCATGCGAGATTCGCCTAACGCGTCGCCGTTGAACAATGTCGACGGGTCGGCCAAGTTTAAATCTGATGGCATGATCATGGCACCGTCTGCTAGGACCATCGCACGGCGCACACAATTGATCAGTTCGCGCACATTGCCCGGCCAATCGTAACGTTCCAAGGCCATCAGCGCTTTTCTGCTGAATCCCTTCACGTGTGCACCTTTTTCGAAATTGTAAAATTTAAAAAAATGCTCGGACAACAAGGACACGTCGACCCTGCGTGCGCGCAGCGACGGAACTTCTATCGGCAAAACATTCAAGCGGTAATACAAGTCTTCCCTAAATTGTCCCCGCGCCACCGCATCTTTCAAGTTCACATGCGATGCTGCGATGACGCGTGCGTCCACAGAAATTTCCCGGGTAGCGCCAATCCGCGTTATGGTGCGCTCCTGCAGGAACCGCAAAAAATTCGTTTGGCTATCCAAGGGCAGATCACCAATTTCGTCAAGGAAAAGCGTACCGCCCGCGGCTGACTCGAGAAGTCCCGCCTTTCCTTTCGCTGCACCAGTGAAAGACCCACTTTCATAGCCGAATAACTCCGATTGAATCAGACTGGCAGCGAACGCTCCGCAATTAACCGGCACAAATGGACCACCTGCGCGCGATGAATTCATGTGGATTGCGTGCGCAACGAGTTCCTTGCCGCTACCGCTTTCTCCCCAGATAAGCACTGGTGCGTTGGTGCGCGCAATTTTTCGGATCTGAGAGCGCAAAGAAATAATTGCTATCGAATTTCCCAGTATGGCGTCAACGACACCTATTTGTTCTACATCTGCAACACGCTCGCGTAGCAATACAAATCCAAACGCATGGCCAATAGTGTAATTTAGGCGCGCGCGGTCGAGTGGCAACGTTTGAAAATCTGACAGGTTGTCCGCGACCAGTGCGCGCGTTTCCGGACAATCGAGAATTTTTCGATCGAGCAATCCGATCCAACGAATATTACTATGGCGGTTAAAGAATCGATACGCCTCGGCGGACGATTCGATGCCAATAAAGTCAAGAAGCAGCCCAACCTTATATTGTTGAGTCTGTAAAATTTGGTCAGCCTCCTGAATGCTGGATGCAATACATATGTCCCATTTACTCAATGGGCCGCAATTATTGCGTACTGCGTCGAGGCCGTGTGGCGAAATGCAAATAAGTCTGTTTAACCGCATTGCGGTTTCTCAAATACGCTAGCGCTATCATATTGGATGCGGTAAGTGATGACTACGAACAGCGCATCTGAGATTACCGAATTAATAGTATTAAGACGATTTTGCATTGGAGCCCTCTCAATTATGTAGCTGAGGATTTCGAAATGAGATATCTGTAGCGTTTCCATAATCTTGTACTACCCATCTTTCCGCCGAGAGATTACAGATCTTCGATTACATTTTGGAGCGGCATAGTGCGGCAACGGTGCCGCGTTGTAATTTAGGACATATCATAGCGGCAATGTGAGGCTTTCTGTGTACGTTTACACACATAGTGAGTGATACGTCATGACGCCAGTCGAATTCAGATATTTTTCATCGTTGGCGTGACAGCACATTCCGGTGGCGGCCGAAATCGGACACGGTGGACCGAGATGGCCAGTCACGTAGACCTAAACCGCTGGTCACGAAGGACCGGAATACCCCCTTTTTGAAACGAAGTCCTGCGGCGTCCTGTAGTCGAAAGAGCCGCGGATGATTCTTGAACCAGTGGATCGCCTTTTCGATGCTGCCGGTTAAATCGGCAGCATCGCGCATCACTCGCACCGACTCCCGCAGGTGCGATTGGATGGTCTCGGTGTCCGGTGCCAGCCTGACGGTGTTCCTGTGAACATTTTTGCCTGCGCCGCGAGGGTTTATATCTCTACCCCAAAAAAATGCCGAAATCATTTGGAGGAAATCGACGGACTCGCCGCGGAACCGGTGGCCGTCAAGCTAGTTGTCGCCTAATATAGTCGTTATGCTGCTTTCTTTTGCAGCACGGTTTCCTCTACTCGGGCGCCATCACTGATGGTCTTTTCCGGATTGAGGTGGACGACGGACACTGG
>NZ_PDOC01000049.1 GCF_002760655.1 Massilia eurypsychrophila
ACGGACAAAGTTCGAGCGGCCGTGCATGAAGCTTTCGAGTGCATTTACTTTGATCAGCATGCTGTTCTCCTCTCAAAGAGACGGCGCCGAAGCGCCGCCCTTCTGGTTAAGCGACGCCGTCGAAGTTAGCGTTCTTGATGAAAGCTTCAGGACGGTAGACGGCAAACGCCAGGCGGCGCTCGATCAGGATCGTCACGAGGTTGTTGACGAAGTCGTCTTCGTTCTCCGTCGAGATGACGATGCCCGCGTCCGAGCGGTCGAAGATCTGCGCGGCCAGTTTGAACGCGCCGACCAGCGCGGTATCAACCGTCATGGCCTGGGTGGCCACCACCGGGCGGGACCACAGCGTCGGCGACAGGGTGCCTTGCGGGTTGCCGATGATGTACTGGCCGGTCGAATCCTTCGTCAGCTCGATGCCGGCCCAGTCGATCGGGTTCAGCACGATGCCGTCAGATGGATACTCGGCCAGCTCGGCCTGCAGCAGCATCAGGCGCAGCGTATCGATGCGCGTGGCGCCGGTGATCGCCATCGGTGCCGAGTAAGCCGTCGCCTGGGTGTAGATGCCGTTCAGGTTGTTGCCGGAGCCAGAGCCCTTGAGCAGCTGGCCTTCTTCGATGAAGTCCAGGCCGTAGGTCAGGCGACCGTCGATCTGCGACTGCAGCGCAGGGAAGTCTTCCAAGATCTCGGACGATGCCTTGATGAAGTGGGCGATCTTCTTTACCGACGCATCGGTGAGCGCGTACGTGATGGTCGATTCTGGCTTTCGCGTGCCCTCACCCGTTGGCGCCGCGTTGTTCGTGAAACCCGTCTCTTTCAGGTAGCGAACCAGATTGCTGGCGGTCCGGCCAGGTGCCACGAGATCGCGAATGGTGAGGCGGCGAGCCGGCATGGTGAGCACGCCAGGCAGGACTTGCGGGTTAACGCCCTGGCCGGCGCTATTGCTCGCGCTGGTGATCGCCTTGACGCCGATTGCGAGCTTGCCGCCTTTACCTTCCTGCAGAGCACCGACGGACTTCTTGAAGTCTTCGCTCTCGATCAGCTGGTAGCCCATCGATTTGAGCTGCGCGCCGCCGTCTTCGGTGCCGCGGCGAGCGGCCTTTTGTTCCAGCTCAGTGACTTGCGCGACCAGCTCGCCCTGCTTCACCAGCAGTTCGTCGACGGTCGTTTTCACCGACGTGGACATGTCGATGCCCCGTTTGGCTTCGGCCAGGGCCTTCTCGCCGTGTTCCTTGACCTGGTCGTTGATCTTCGCCAGCGCGATCTCGAGGCCTTTGATCTCGGTCTCTCCGATCAGGCCAACAAGCGCCAGGCTGGCGATGCCTGGGTGTGCCTGCACGAAGGCCTGCACGTCGGCGCCAGCCGCTTGGGCGACACCTGCAACCAAGCATACGGCCATGAGAAATGCCGGTTTGAGATACTTATTGAATTTGTTTCGCATGATATTTCCTTATGGGGTGAGGGTAAATTCGTTGAACAAACGAAGAATTTCGTCGCTTTTTTCGCCACCGGGCTCACCCCGGGAAAGCTTCGGCAGGCCGCCGTTCGCGACAGCTGCAGCCTGCGATTTGGAGAAGCCTGCCTCGCGCAGGAACTTTTCAAATTCGGGGAGGCTCGGCAGCCGGCCGGCCTCCAACATGCACTTGACGTCGGCCACGCGGGCGTCGTCGTTCATCGGGTTGGTCACGACGCTGATCTCGACCAGGTCGAGTTTCTGCAGCGTGTAGATGCCGGTGTCTTTGTTGACGCTGTAGTCCTTGACGCGGTAGCCGATCGACAGGCCGGTGATCGTCTTGGTGCTCATGCCCTTGTAGGCGAGGCGCGCGTAGGGCGCATCGTCCATCCACAAATCGGCGTCTTCGCCGAACAGCCCGTGGTCGTCCTCCTTGAGCGTCGGCCAGCCGCCAATAGGCTGATCTGTCTGGTGCTGCCACAGCATCGGCACCATGCGGCCGGATTTCTTCCACTTCTCAAGGCTCTCCGCGAAGGCGCCTGGGGCGACGATATCGCCGCCCTTATCGACGACGTTGAACACCGAGCCATAGCCGGAGAATTTGCCCTTGTCGGACAGGCTCTTGATGTCCAGTTCGATCGATTTAGTCAGGTAGTCCATCGTTTTCTTCCTTGATTCCTAGCCACGACAACACGGCCGACTTGGCCGCCTGCGCGGTATTGGTGATTTTCCCCAGCAGCGATAGCGGGATCAGGTTGCTCTGCACGGTCAGCTCGTCGCCACCATCGAGCGGCGGGTCGTTCTCCAGCGCGCGGCATTCGTTGCGGGTCTTGAGACCGTTCTGGGTCATCGCGCTGTAGAAGGCGGCGCGCGCTGCGCTGTCGCCGCGCAGCAGGCCTTCCACGCTGTATTCGGCAAAGTAGCGTGTGCGCTCAGCCGGCTTCATCAACGATTTCTTGATGCCTTGCTCGATGCGGACCATGTACGCGCGGAACACGTACTGAATCAGGTTCAGGTTGATTTGCTCGCGCCCAGTGCCCCAGTTAGATACTGCTGTGCCGTGGCCGATCATCGAAGGCGGGATGCCGAACCAGCGGCACAAGTCCTCGACGCTGAATGCCCGGGTTTCCAGCATCTGCGCGTCAGCGGGGTGCATCGAAAGCTGCTTCATTTCGGCGCCGCCTTCAAGCAACTGGAGTTGCCCGGTGCGCGCATCGCCGAACACGGCGCCCAGCAACTTCGTTTTCATCTGCGCGCGCTGCTCGATGGTCAGGATTTCCGGGACTGACACCACCGCCTGCGTGCGCATGTTGTTCGTGAACGTGCTGGCCGACGCGTTTTCGGTTGCCGTTGCGCCGCACATCGACCGCCAGCCGACCGTAATCGGTGACAAGCCCATCAAGCCATCGGTACCGAAGCCCTTGATGTGCCAGATCTCGGAATCGGTGTATTCCTTCAGTCCAGTTGGCGCGCTGTAGTCGAAATGGATCAGGCCATCACTGCCGCGGTAGGGCGGGCGCATTAACGCCGGATTCAGCGGGTCCAGAGCCACCAGCTTGCCGATACCGTTGAACGATTTCAGGCAGTAGGCGTTCCCCCACAGGCAGATCTGCGATACGACGGCCTCCCAAAACTCAACCGCCGTCATGTCAGCATTGGGCGAGTCGTGCAGCAGCACATACAGCGGGTGCTCACGCGCCACCACACGGATTTCGCGCCCGTTCACCACCTTGCGCTCGTACGTGATCAGCGGCAGCGTGGCGATCGTCTCAGCGATCAGGCGAACGCACGACCAAACCACGGACAGCTGGAGCGCCGCGTTCACGCCGGGTGTGCCGTTCAGGATATTGCCGTGGTTGACGGTAATGTCCTTGTTCGGGTCGCGCACGCCGCGATAGGCGACAGCGTCCCGGATCGAAAAGAACGTGCTTTTCAATGCCAGGCCGGCGGCCGCTACCTTGCTGAATATTTTCATGCGCTATTGGTCCGATAAGTATTCGTCAAGGGTGCCGCCGGTCGCGGGCGCTGCCGACTGCATGACGCCAATGGCCATCAGCAAGGCGACCATGTCATCGATCTTTTCCGGCGCCTTCTTCTTGTCCGGCGCCGTGTTCATGTTTTGGTCGGTGCGCGCGATCAGGTTCGATGCGCACCAGTTCAGCACCGGGTCGTTACCGTGCGCCAGGTGCCCGCCGATGTACGCCAGCTCTAGCGCCTGCATCGCCGGGTGGTAGCTCTTCGGGCCTTGAATGAATTCCTGCAGCGGCACATCAGCGGCCTGCAGCTTCTGCGCCAATTGTTTCGCGTTCCATGCGTCGTATCCGATCATCTGGATGTTGAACCGCCGCTTGGCGGCCAAGATGCAGAGTTCAACCGCGTCGTAGTCGGTGACCTCGGCGCCGGACTCGATCAGATAACCGGCTTGCACCCACGCCTGATACGGCACTAGGCCGCGCTCGGTGCGCCCCTTCACCGCGGCGCCCGGCACAAACCGCCAGCCGGCCGTGTAGAGCGTGCCGTTCACGTTCCAGACAAGCCGGAACGATGTCAGGTCGCTCGTGCTCGCCAAGTCAAGCCCGCCCCAACACGGGTGCTGCTGCAGCCATTCCAGATCAACCGCGCCAGTGCATGCGCGCCACTTCACAAGGTTCACCCAAGCGCCAGCAGCAGCGGACGGGCGGTTCAGACGCTTGATCTTGAATTCGGCGTGCCGGCCAGGCATTGACTTGGCTTCAACCGCTTCTTTCCTGATCTCCTTCATCAGAAGGGGATTCACCTCCATCAGCGGATTGGCCTTGATCCACTTCGTTTCGTCGAAGTCTTCGTCGGCCGGCATGCCAGCGTCCTTGTCCTCGTCGTCGACCGCGAAGTAGATGGCCAGGAAGTGGTCCGCCTCCACCAAGCCCTGCAGCAGTTGCTTGGCGAAGTAGCGAATCTCCCCCCACGGGCCCGGGCTTTCGTAGCCCTCGGTCGTCGTGTACAGGAACAGCGGGTTCCGGCGCGCGCCGGCGGCCGACTTCAGCACATTCAGCAGGTCGTGATTCTTGTGCGCGTGGATTTCATCGATGCCGCAGTGCGACGGATTCAAACCGTCTTGCGTGCTTGCCTTCGCGTTGATCGGCTTGAACGTTCCGCCGTTTGCGTAGCGCGCGATCGCGTTGGCGAACGGCTCCAACATAAAATGTTCGCGCAGGTCGCCAAGCTTCTCCACGATCCGCTTGGCGACGTTGAACACGATCCGCGCCTGCGAACCGGTCGTCGCGGCGCTGATCACCTGGGGGCCGTTCTCGTCCTCGCAGCAGAAGCAATAGAGCAGGATGGCCGAGCAGAGGAAGGACTTGGCGTTCTTGCGCGCCACTGCGAACAGCGCCGTCGTGAAGCGCCGCGTACCGTCCGGATTCCGGAAGCCGAACAGGTTAACAACGAACAAAATGTGAGACGGGTGCATCACCACGTTCTCTGTGTCCCAGGTTCCCTCTACGTGCGGCAGCTTTTCGATGAAATCGCAGGCGTCTACAGCATGCCAAGCGTCGAAAGTGAAGGGGTTGCCCTTTGCTTTTGCCCGCTTTAGGTCGTCCAAAAACCGCTTCGCGGCCAGTCGCACCCACTTACCGAAGCGCTTACGGTCCGTATCGTCGACCGCAGCCTGCGCGTAATCGATCGCTATCTGGACGAAATCACGCTGTCCGCTTGCCGTTACCGGCGAACTTATTTCCTTTGTCCGTTTCGCCAACTTGTTTCACCTTGCCCTGTGCGACTGGCGTCAGGCCGAAGTCGTTTTCCATATTGCGCAGGGTGCCAGCCATGCTTGCGGTGGGCGCCTCGCCAGCCGCATATAGTTGGACGATCTTGCCGTGCAATGCGCAGAGCATGCCGAGTGCCGACAACCCGCCTTCAGTGAGTAGTTTGTTTGCGGTGAGGATCGCGGCGAGGCGATTCCACTCTTTGATTGCGTGCGAATTGGGAAGCCAGTCTGGCGCTTCCGGAACATTTGATAAGACGGGAAGCTCGACATTGCCTACTGGCTTTCGGTCCTTCCTTTCCGTTCCGGCGACCACTTTGAGGCCCGCCGGCTTTCTACCTGGACCTGGCATCGTGGCCTCCAAAAACCGTTTTTCTATCCTGACTGTGCGATTAAATGGGGAGAGCGCGGTCCCCTGTTGCGTGATCCTCTGCGGTTCCGAGGTGCCCTCCCCCTCTTTCCTATGGGGGGGCTGGGCATGGGTCTCTTACTCCGGTAATGGCCAGCCATCGAGACCGATCTTCACCACCGGCCGCTTCTTCTTCCCCTGCTCTGCCTCGGTCTTTACGTCGTGGCAGGGCTTGCAGATGGTCTGACAATTCAGCGGATCATCGATGCGGGCTTGGC
>NZ_PDOC01000050.1 GCF_002760655.1 Massilia eurypsychrophila
ACGGACAAAGTTCGAGCGGCCGTGCATGAAGCTTTCGAGTGCATTTACTTTGATCAGCATGCTGTTCTCCTCTCAAAGAGACGGCGCCGAAGCGCCGCCCTTCTGGTTAAGCGACGCCGTCGAAGTTGGTGTTCTTGATGAACGCTTCCGGACGGTAGACCGCGAACGCCAGGCGGCGCTCGATCAAGATCGTCACCAGGTTGTTGACGAAGTCGTCTTCGTTTTCCGTCGAGATGACGATGCCTGCATCCGAACGGTCGAAGATCTGCGCGGCCAGCTTGAAAGCGCCGACAAGCGCGGTGTCGACGGTCATGGCCTGGGTTGCCACCACAGGGCGGGACCACAGCATTGGCGACAGGGTGCCCTGTGGGTTGCCAATGATGTACCGGGCGTTGTCGTCCTTGATCAGCTCGATGCCAGCCCAGTCGATCGGGTTCAGTACGATACCGTCCGATGGATACTCGGCCAGCTCGGCCTGCAGCAGCATCAGGCGAAGCGTGTCGATGCGCGTGGCTCCGGCAATGACCAGCGGGGCGCTGTAGGCAGTTGCCTGCGTGTAGATGCCGTTCAGGTTGTTGCCGGAGCCAGAGCCCTTGAGCAGTTGGCCTTCTTCGCTGAAGTCCAGGCCGTAGGTCAGGCGTCCATCGATCTGCGACTGCAGCGCCGGGAAGTCTTCCAAAATCTCGGACGATGCCTTGATGAAGTGGGCGATCTTCTTTACCGACGCATCGGTCAATGCGTACGTAATGGTCGATTCTGGCTTTCGCGTGCCCTCACCCGTTGGCGCCGCATTGTTCGTGAAGCCGGTTTCTTTGAGGTAGCGAACCAGATTGCTGGCGGTGCGGCCAGGTGCCACGAGATCGCGAATGGTAAGACGACGGGCCGGCATGGTGAGCACGCCAGGCAGGACTTGCGGATTAACGCCCTGTCCGGCGCTGTTGCTCGCGCTGGTGATCGCCTTCACGCCGATTGCGAGCTTGCCGCCTTTACCTTCCTGCAGCGCACCGACCGACTTCTTGAAGTCTTCGTTCTCGATCAGCTGGTAGCCCATCGATTTGAGCTGCGCGCCGCCGTCTTCGGTGCCACGGCGAGCCGCTTTTTGTTCGAGCTCCGTGACTTGCGCGACCAGCTCGCCCTGCTTCACCAGCAGCTCGTCGACGGTCGTTTTCACCGACGTGGACATGTCGATCCCCCGTTTGGCTTCGGCCAGGGCTTTCTCGCCGTGGTCTTTGACTTGGTCGTTGATCTTCGCCAGCGCGGCCTCGAGGCCTTTGATTTCGGTCTCGCCGATCAGGCTAACGAGCGCCAGACTCGCAACGCCGGGGTGAGCCAGCGCGAATGCCTGGACGTCGACGCCTGTGGCTTGCGCGATACCTGCAGCCAGGCAGACCGCCAGCATGAAAGCCGGCTTGAAATACTTCGTGAGAGTGCTCTTTTGCATGATGTTTCCTTATGGGGTGAGGGTAAATTCGTTGAACAACCGAAGAATTTCGTCGCTTTTTTCGCCACCGGGCTCACCCCGGGAAAGCTTCGGCAGGCCGCCGTTCGCGACTGCTGCGGCCTGCGATTTAGAGAAGCCTGCCTCGCGCAGGAACTTTTCAAATTCTGGGAGGGTCGGCAGTCGGCCGGCCTCCAACATGCACTTGACGTCAGCCACTCGGGCGTCGTCGTTCATCGGGTTCGTCACGACGCTAATTTCGACCAGGTCGAGTTTCTGCAGCGTGTAGATGCCGGTGTCCTTGTTGACGCTGTAGTCCTTGACGCGGTAGCCGATTGACAGCCCGGTGATCGTCTTGGTGCTCATGCCCTTGTAGGCGAGGCGCGCGTAGGGCGCATCATCCATCCACAATTCGGCGTCTTCACCAAACAGCCCGTGGTCGTCTTCTTTCAGCGTCGGCCAGCCGCCGATAGGCTGATCTGTCTGGTGCTGCCACAACATCGGCACCATGCGGCCGGACTTCTTCCACTTCTCAAGGCTCTCCGCGAAGGCGCCCGGGGCGACGATATCGCCGCCCTTATCGACGACGTTGAACACCGAGCCGTAGCCGGAGAACTTGCCCTTGTCGGACAGGCTCTTGATGTCGAGTTCGATCGATTTAGTCAGGTAATCCATCGTTTTCTTCCTTGATTCCGAGCCACGTCAGCACGGCCGACTTGGCCGCCTGCGCAGAATTTGTGACTTTGCCCAAAAGGGAAAGGGGGATGAGGTTGCTTTGGACGGTCAACTCGTCTCCGCCGTCCTTGCGTGGCCAGTTCTCCAGCGAGCGGGCCTCGTTGCGGGTCATCAGGCCGTTTTGCGTCATCGACGAGTAGAACGCCGCGCGCGCTGCGCTATCGCCGCGCAGCAGGCCTTCCATGCTGTACTCAGCGAAGAACCGGGTTCGCTCGGCCGGCTTGAGTAGCGACTTGCGCACGCCCTGCTCGATGCGCACCAGATAGGGGCGCAAAACGTACTGGATCAGGTGCAGATTTTTTTGCTCAAGACCCGTGCCCCAGTTAGAAACGGCCGTACCGTGGCCGATCATGGACGGCGGCATGCCGAACCACCGACACAGATCCTCGACGCTGAAGGTGCGCGACTCGAGCATCTGGGCGTCGACCGGGTTCATGGTCAGCTGCTCGTACTCGGCGCCGCCTTCAAGCAGCTGCAGCTGGCCGGTCTGGGCGTTGCCAAATACGGCGCCCATGACCTTATCCTTCATTCGGGCGCGCTGATCCTTATCCAGAAACTCTTTGACGGAGACAATAGCCGCCGGGCGCATGTTGTTCGTGTACAGATCGGACGCCGCCACCTCGGCCGCGCGGGCGCCGCGGATCGAGCGCCACCCTATGCTGATCGGAGATTGCCCCATCAAGCCGTCGGTGCCGAAGCCCTTCACGTGCCAGATCTCGGCTTCGCTGTACTCGCGCCGACCGCGCGGATCGGCGTAGACGAAGGTGATCGCGCCGTCCAGCGTGCGGCGAACGGTCATCAAGGCGGGGTTGAGCGGGTCCAGCGCGACCAGGCGCCCTGCGGCGCCGAAGGATTTGAGGCAGTACGCGTTGCCCCACAGGCAAAGCTGCGATACCACCGCCTCCCAGAACTCGACCGCCGTCATGTCGGCGTTCGGCGAGTCGTGGAGCAAAGCGAATAATGGGTGGTCGCGCGCGATTTTGCGCGCCTCGCCGTCTCGCTCGTACACCAGCAGCGGTAGCGTGGAGATCGTCTCGGCGATCAGGCGAATGCAGGCCCACACCGTTGACAGCTGCAGCGCAGCGTCAATGCTGACAATGCCGGGGGAATCGTTGCGCGTGATGTCGCGATTGCCGGGGTCGCGCGTGGCTTCACGATAGGCCATGGCGTCGCGGATCGAGAAGAATACGGACTTCAGCGACCAGCTGCCGGCCTTCGTTTTTTCGCTCACTCGCTTACCTCGTCCGCCAGATAATCATCAATGCTTCCCTTGTCTTCTGCAGCAGCCGTCGGCATCACACCGACGGCCATCGCCAGGGCGACCATGCCGTCGATGCGCCCGCGCGTGCGGGCCTTGTCAAACTTCCGGGCGCCGCTGTCGCCGATAACCTTGGCGTTCGCGGAGCACATGTTCAGGATCGGGTGGCCGCCGTGCCGCAACGATTTGTTGAGCAACTTCACCTCGAGCTCGCGCAGGGCCGGCGTCATGCTGGCCGTGCCCTGCCCAAAGTCGATGAACTTCTCCAGCTCGGCATCGGTGAAGCCAGCCTTGATCAGCCACGGCTTCAGAAATTTCATGTTGTAGCGGTCGAAGCCCAGTGCCTGGACGTCGTGCCGGTCGAAGAACCCGCGAAGGTATTCGGCGACGAACTCGTACTCGATCGCGCTGCCGGGCGTTGTGTTTAACCACCCCTGCTTTGCCCAGAGGTCGTACGGCACCTTGTCTTTGCGCGACTTTTCGGCCAATCCGTTCGCCGGCAGCCAGAAGGCCGAGTGCACGCCGCCCGATTCGTCCACCCCCTCGAGCGCGGTAAGGTCGTTGACGCTCGATAGGTCGAGGCCGGCCCACACTTTCAGGCCTTTCGCGTCGCCTGGTGCGCCGTTGTTCGCCTCCCAAATTGACCGCGGTACGAATGGCGACACCGCCTCGACCCGCTGATTCAGGATCAAATTTCTAAATTCCGGCTCGTTCGCCGGCATGTCGATCGCCTGTTTGCACTGCTTCGCGACGTCGGCCAGCGATCGGAAGATCCCGAGGGCGGGATTGGCGGCCGCCCAGGCCTTCGGGTCGTCCAGCTTGCAGTCGTCGGGCGCCGCGTACACGTGGCACACGACGCGCGGATCCGGCGCGTTCTGCTGCGCGTCGATCCAGGTCGAGAACAAGTCGGCGTCCGTCGGCGCTTGGGTGCTGATGGCGATCAGAAGCGGGTTGCTGTACGCGCCCTGTGCCGAAGTAATGGCCGATACGAACTTGTCAGTCGGCCCGACGATCTGCCCCACCTCGTCAAGAATCGCGAGGATCGGCGATAGCCCGTGAGCCGTCTTCCCCTCGGCCGACAGTGCGCGGTACAGGACGTTGCGCGCCAACCCGATCAATCGCTTACCGCTCGGCTGGATGCGAACCAACTTCGAGAGGATCGGCGACATCTCGATCATCTTGCGCGCCAACTCGAACACCACCGCCGCCTGCTCTTTCGACTGGGCGCCGCTGACGATCTGTGAGTTCTGGACCGCCTCCGGCCCGACCAGGTGCGCCAGCAGAATCGCTGCAATCAGCGCCGTCTTGCCGTTCTTCCTCGCAATCGAGAGGTACGCGCTGTGCGTACCAACGGGATTGTCGTAAATCTCAAGGATGAATTTGCGCTGGAACGGCTCAAGCTTGATCGGCTTGCCAATGTGATCGCCTTCAGGTGCGAGGCAGTAGCGCTCAACGAAGGCGCAGACTTTCTCGCCACGAGTGAGTGGCTTCTTGAGGCAATACTTGTCGTCTGAATCTATCGTTGCTGCTTTGACCGCCTTCGCCTTACGTGGCGAGGAGGCCATCGTCTTCCTCTTCAAGCTCGCCGCGGAGCTTGCGGGATTCCCGCTCGATCTTGCGTTTGCCTGCCTCGTCGCGCGTGTCGCCGGCAATTCGTCCGCCCATCCGAAGCGTGCGCATCAAGGCCATCTCGCGGCGCGCCAGTTGCTCCATGACGGTCGTGCGTGGATTCATGATCTGCGTACCCTTGTCGTTCTTCATCACGCGACCCTCGGCGCGAAGCAAAGCGTCCTCTTCCGCGATGTCGGCTTGGCATTGCGCGAGCTGCGCGGCAACCACCAAATCGACATCAATCCATTCGTCCCTCGCGCGTGCGCGCACAACGCCCGCCCAAAACGGGATCGCTGAGTCGGTCAAAGTCACGTAATCAGGAATCGCAATATCGGGTTTCGCCGCTGCGACCATCGCATTCACGGCGCTGGCGGCAGAATCGGCCCTGGTCCGCTTGGTCTTCGGTGCAGTCATTTTGTCCGCGTTTCGTGGGTTAGCGTTAAATCGAAGGGAGAGCGCGGTCCCCTGTTGCGTGATTCCCTGCGGTTTCGAAGTGCCCTCCCCCTCTTTCTTATGGGGGCTGTGCATCGGTCTTTACTCCGGTACGGGCCAGCCATCGAGACCGATCTTCACCACCGGCCGCTTCTTCTTCCCCTGCTCTGCCTCGGTCTTTACGTCGTGGCAGGGCTTGCAGATGGTCTGACAATTCAGCGGATCATCGATGCGGGCTTGGC
>NZ_PDOC01000051.1 GCF_002760655.1 Massilia eurypsychrophila
TGCGCCGCGCATGAACATGGGCTCGCAACCGGCCGGGTCGGTGTTGAAAGCCTCGACGACCGCGTTGTAATGCCGCATCAGCAGCGAGAGGACGCGGTTCGCATGCGAGTTCTTGTCGAACACGGGCTCGGCCCGGCCATCGACATGGTCCCATACCCATGGCAACCATGCGGACGGGGGAATCAGCCCGGGACCGATGGCGATCGCGGTAAAGTAGCCGTCGAGCATCGCGAGATCCATCGACGTCGATTCTATCGATTCGTCGGCAAGAAAATCATCAAGGTCGCAAAGTTCGGCATCGGACAAGCCGTGCATGGTTGGGTTGCGCTTGTCCTGGCCGGGCGGCGGGCCGATCACCGCGTCGATGCCCTGTTCATCAATGGTGCGCATGGCCTCGTCCAGCGCCGCCTGGTCGGTCGGGAATAGATCATCCCAAACGGTCGAGTTACCGTGCTCGTCGACCACCTCGAGTATCCAATCCTCATTCTCTGCGCGATAGATTTCCACCTCGACACTCCTTCCGTTACGGCTTGCTGTCCGATTCAGAGGGGAATAGATGATGGGCATGTCGTCGTCGATATTTGTCACTTTTTTTCAATCCTGGTTGTTCTGCTTGTTGATGCGTTCTGAAAGGGGAGAACAGGGGAGAACAGGGGAAACGGGGAAAATCGTACGCTAAGGTTTTTCCCCGGGTTGCTCAGCTAATTTGTGAGTTTGTTGCGGGCCAGCAGTCGCGCCACCGTAGACGGATGGACATTGAACAGGCGCGCGGATTCGGCGGCCGTTTTCTGGCCAGAATTGACCAGGTGGACAATTCCCTTTTGTTGCGTTGGCGTGAGCTTGGGACGGCGACCGCCGATACGGCCTTCTTCGCGGGCGGCCAACAAGCCACTGTGGGTGCGCTCGCGCAACATGGCGCGTTCGAACTCGGCGAACGATCCCACAATTTGCATCATCATGCGCCCGGCCGGTGAGGTGGTGTCGACGGCTTCGGTAAGGCTGAGGAATCCAGCACCGGTTTTCTCGACCCTATCCATGAGGGTCAATACGTCCTTGAGCGAGCGTGACAGGCGGTCGAGCTTCCAGACAACCAGCACATCATCCTTGCGCAAATGATCGAGCAGGCGGCTCAGTTCCGGACGATTCCAGCGGCCAGCCGACACCTTCTCTTCAAATATCCGTCCGCACCCCGCCGCGTTCAACGCCGCGATCTGTGCCGTGTTGTCCTGGTCTTGGGTGGAGACACGGGCATAACCGATTCGCATGAGTTTGCCCTCTCTTACTTGACTTCGGATGCAGTTGGATCGAGCCGATCCGGGCTGGGACGATTCTCCAGCCGCGCCTTCGATAGCGCCACCGCCTCGTGCAGCTTTTGCTCCAGCAATTGCCGGGACGGCAAGCCGGTCAGGTATTCGGCGACATGAATGCCGCTTTGATCCAGCTCCAGCAATTCGATCTGTTCACGGTTCTTGCCCGTGCAGAGGATGATTCCTAGTGGTGGCGCTTCGCCAGGTTCTTGTTCATATTTGGCCAGCCAGCGCAGGTAGAGCTCCATCTGGCCTTTGTCAGCGGCCTTGAATTCGCCGAGCTTGAGTTCGATGGCGACCAGGCGCCGCAAGCGGCGGTTGTAGAACAGCAAGTCAATGTAAAAATCGTTGTTGTCGATTTGCAGCCGTTTTTGACGGGCGACAAAGCTGAAGCCGGCCCCCAGCTCCAACAAGAAATTTTCCAGTTCGCGCAGGATAGCGTCTTCGAGATCTTTTTCAAGGTAGCGATCGCGCAATCCCAGAAAGTCCAGCACGTAAGGATCCTTCAGCACGAGGTTCGGGCCAAGCACTCCTTGATCGCGCAGGGTCGCCAGTTCACTCGTGAGCAATTCGTCGGGCTTGCGCGAGAGCGCTGTGCGCTCAAACAACATGGAATCGAGGCGTCCCTGCAAGGTGCGGGTGCTCCAGCCCTCGCTACGGCACATTTCCAGATAGAACTCCCGCTTGAGGGGATCATCGATGTAGATCAGGCTGCGCAAATGGGTCCAGCTCAATTGTCTACTCAGTGCGTAGACAATTTCCTCGGCCTCGAACACTTCGCCAAAGCGCAGCATGTGGCGCAGGTTCTTGGCGCCGAAGCCGCGCCCGTGTTCGGCTTCCAATTGTCGCGCCAGCGAAGCGACGATCTGTTCGCCGTAGCCGGCCCGCTCCCCTTGGAGCACCTCGGCGCGTATGCGCCGGCCAATGCGCCAGTACAGCATGGTCAAGGCCGAATTGACCGTGGCGGCCAGTCCGGCCCGCGCTTCGTCGATCAGGACGCGGATGTCGCCGGCTAGGCCGGTTGTTGTCACTGCTGCAGCTTTCACGTCTTGCGGTTCCACCAGCTAGCTCCTCGATACGGTTCGTTCAGCACAAACCTGTTGCCAATGACAATCATTATGCAATACATTTACGCACCATGTAAACGCCATAGGAATCGTGTGCGGCCATTTGATTGCGCAAACGAACGTTTGCGCAACGAATCCCATTCATCTTCGCAGGAGCTCGCATGCCCCGCCGTTCTATTCTGTCCGCCACCGAGCGGGACAACCTGATGGCCTTGCCCGAAGGTGAATACGATCTGATCCGGTATTACACCTTCACCGAGTCCGATTTATCCCTGATCCGGCAACGCCGCCGCGATGCCAACCGGCTCGGCTTCGCCGCCCAGTTATGCCTGCTGCGCTATCCTGGTCATGCGCTGGAGGTCGATATGTCGGTGCCGGATCCGCTCATCCAGTGGATCGCTCGTCAGATACAAAGCGATGCCGCCGTCTGGCACCAGTATGGGGCGCGAGATCAGACCCGACGCGAACACTTTCAGGAACTACGCGCGTATCTTGGCCTGTCCGCGTTCGGCGTGTTGGATTTTCGCAAGCTGGTGCATACCCTTGTGGAACTCTCCATGCAGACCGACAAGGGCTTGGTGCTCGCAGCCCATGCCTTGGAAACGTTGCGGCAGCGGCACATCATCCTGCCGACATTGGCGGTCATCGAACGAGCCTGCGCGGAAGCGGTAACGCGCGCCAATCGGCGCATCTACCGGACACTGCTGGAACAGCTTCAGCCGCACCACAAGCGCGGATTGGACAACCTGCTGCACGTCACTCCCGACACGAACGTTACCTGGTTGATGTGGCTGCGCCAGTCGCCGTTGAAGCCGAACTCCCGTTACATGCGGCAGCACATTGAGCGCCTCAAGATCTTCCAGTCGCTCGCTTTGCCAGACGGGATCGGCCGCCAGATCCATCAGAACCGGCTACTGAAGATGGCTAGGGAAGGCGCCCAGATGCAGCCGTACGATCTGGCCAAGTTCGAGGACGAGCGACGTTACGCGACCTTGGTCGCGCTCGCAATCGAGGGCATGGCCACCGTCATCGATGAGCTGATCGACTTGCACGACCGGATCATGGTGAAAGTGTTCAGTGCCGCCAGGAACCAGCATCAGGAGCAGTTCCAAAAGCAAGGGAAAGCGATCAACGACAAGGTGCTCCTGTATTCGAAGGTCGGGCGCGCGCTCGTCGCAGCCAAAGAATCCGGCGCTGACCCGTACGCCGCCATCGAGGCCGTGATTCCGTGGGCTGCATTCGCACAAAGTGTGACCGATGCAGGCCAGCTCGCCCAACCCGCAACGTTCGACCAGGCCAGCAGTATGCTGCCGCGCATCAAGATCACAGAGCTGCTGATGGACGTGGACGACTGGACCGGGACCCGCCACTTCGTCCACCTGAAAAATGGCGAGTAGGTCAAGGACCGGACATTGCTGCTGTCGGCGATCCTGGCCGACGCGATCAACCGCGGTCTGACCAAGATGGCGGAGTCAAGCCCTGGCGCGAGCTATTCCAAGCTGTCATGGCTGCAAGCCTGGCATATCCGGGATGAAACCTATTCGGCCGCTCTGGCCGATCTGGTCAACGCCCAGCTGGGCCACGCATTCGCCGGGAACTGGGGCGACGGCAGCACGTCGTCGTCGGATGGGCAGCGCTTCCGCGCCGGCGGCCGGGCCGAGAGCACCGGCCACATCAATCCGAAGTACGGCGCCGAACCGGGAAAGATGATCTACACGCACATCGCCGACAACTACGCCCCGTTCAGCACCAAGATGGTCAACGTCGGCGTGCGGGACTCCACCTATGTTCTCGACGGCTTGCTTTATCACGAGTCGGACCTGCGCATCGAGGAGCACTACACAGACACCGCCGGCTTCACGGACCACGTGTTCGCGCTGATGCACATGCTGGGGTTTCGCTTCGCGCCACGCATCCGGGATCTGGGCGAAACCAAGCTCTATATTCCAGGTACCGTGCAGGCATATCCAGGTTTGAAAGCAATGATTGGCGGGACCCTGAACATCAAACATGTGCGTACGCACTGGGACGACATTCTGCGCTTGGCCTCGTCGATCAAGCATGGCACCGTGACGGCATCGCTCATGCTGCGCAAACTTGGCAACTATCCGCGCCAAAACGGCCTGGCGATCGCGCTGCGCGAGCTGGGCCGCATTGAGCGGACGCTGTTCATCCTGGACTGGCTACAAAACGTCGAACTGCGCCAGCGCGTACATGCCGGGTTAAACAAGGGCGAGGCACGCAACGCCTTGGCCAGGGCGGTCTTCATCCATCGGCTCGGCGAGATCAGGGACCGAAGCTTCGAGCAGCAACGCTACCGCGCCAGCGGATTGAACCTGGTGACGGCCGCCATCGTGCTGTGGAATACCGTGTACCTTGAACGAGCGACGCAAGCCTTGAGCGAAGCCGGCAAGCTGCCCGACGATAGCATGCTGCGATACCTGTCACCGCTGGGCTGGGAACATATCAACCTGACTGGGGACTACGTTTGGCGCCAGAACCGGAAGATCGACGAGGGGCAATTCCGGCCGTTGCGGACGGTTCTGTCGCATTAGCGAACATCGACGGGGTAATCGGGTAAGCTGCGGCGCCCGAACCCAGGACGACTCGACATGCTCAACTTCAAAGGGATGCGCTTTCCGATCGATGTGATCCTGGTCTGCATC
>NZ_PDOC01000052.1 GCF_002760655.1 Massilia eurypsychrophila
GATGCAGACCAGGATCACATCGATCGGAAAGCGCATCCCTTTGAAGTTGAGCATGTCGAGTCGTCCTGGGTTCGGGCGCCGCAGCTTACCCGATTACCCCGTCGATGTTCGCTAATGCGACAGAACCTTTGGATATGCCTGCGTCGTCTGCACCGCGGTCAGTTCGTTTGGCCGCAGGCACACGAAACAAGCTGGCAGTTAACCGACGAGCAATGGCAATGGCTGATCGCCGGCGTCGACTGGCAGCGCTTGGTCGCGCCGGCCCCGGCGCAATGGCAGCTGTAGCGCCGCGCATGTAAACTGTTGTGCTTGTAAACAGCGGCCATGCCCGGTAAACTACGGGAATGGATTTGCTCACCGAACTGACCCGCGCCAACCACGATCCCGCCGTGATCGCGAAGGTGCGCGCGCTGATGGAGCAAAGCGCCAGAGCAAAACAGGTGCTGGCGAAAAACAGTGCGACGCTGGCGGAGAAGGACTTCAAGATTGCTGCGTTGACGCTTGAACTAGCGTACTACCGTCGCATCAAGTTCGGCCAGAAAAGCGAGTCCTTCAGCGGTGAGCAGCGTGAGCTGTTTGAAGAAACGGTCAACACCGACCTGTCCGCGATCGAGGCCGAGCTGGTGTCACCTGCTGACATCGCTGACGGCGAAGCCGGCAAGCGCAAACGCAGCCGTGCCGGGCGCCAGCCGCTGCCGGCCGAACTGCCGCGCGTCGAGCACCGCCATGAGCCGGAGTCATGCCAATGCGCGGCATGCGGCCAAGGCCTGGTCATGATCGGTGAAGACACCAGCGAACAGCTCGACGTGGAGCCGGCGCGCTTCTTCGTACATCGCCACATTCGTCCGCAGTACGCTTGCCGCGCCTGCGAGACGGTCATCGCAGCAGCGGTGCCGCCGGCCATCATTGACGGCGGCATGGCAGCACCGGGCCTGTTGGCCTGGGTGGCGGTGAGCAAATACACCGATCACCTGCCGCTGTACCGGATCGAGCAGATCGGCGCGCGCCAAGGCGTGCCGCTGGCGCGCTCCACGCTGGCCGAGTGGATCGGCAAGATCGGCGTCGCGCTGCAACCCTTGAGCGAACGGCTGGCCGAACTGCTCAAAGAACGACCGTGTCTGCATGCCGACGAAACGCCGGTGCGGCAACTGGATCCCGGCGAAGGAAAAACCCGCGATGCCTATTTATGGGCCTACCGATCCAATGACCTGGACGAGGGGCCGCGCATCGTCGTGTTCGACTATCAAACCGGCCGTGCCGGCGCGCATGCGCGCGCCTTCCTGTCGGGCTGGCAAGGCCAGCTGATGATTGACGATTACGCGGGCTACAAAGCCATGTTCGCTGCCGGCATCACCGAGCTGGCGTGCTTGGCCCACGTACGCCGCAAGTTCTTCGACCTGCATGCTGCCAATGGTAGTCCGATCGCCGCAGAAGCCCTGCGCCGTATCGGCCACTTGTACGCCGTCGAGCAGCAAGGGCGCGAAGTGGCGCCGACAGAACGCTTCCAATTGCGCCAGGACCAGGCCAAGCCACTAATGGCCGATTGGCACGCATGGCTGCTTGCCGCACACAAGACCGTGGCCGTCGGCAGCTGCACCGCCAGGGCGATCGACTATGCCCTCAAGCGCTGGCCGGCGCTGCTGCGCTACGTCGATTCGGGCACGCTGCCAATCGATAACAACCCCGTCGAAAACACGATCCGTCCTATCGCCGTCGGGAAAAAGAACTGGCTGTTCGCTGGCTCTGAACGGGCCGGGCGGCGCGCCGCCGCGATCCAGACCCTGCTCGCCACCGCCAAGCTCAACGGACTCGAGCCATTACGCTGGCTCAGCGATACACTCGAAAAGCTGCCCACCTGCCCGAACAGCAAGATCGACTCCTTGCTACCGTTTGCACAGTCTACCCAGTCCTAAACCGCATTCATAGGTGGGTGGGCCGGACGCTTACGGTCGAATGGGGTTGCTTAAACCAGCGGACGGCTGCCTTGATTACTAGCCCGGTTCATTGCACGCCCAGACCGGAGTCAGGCGTTGCTTCAAGGAGTATTGTGCGACTTTAGCCAGCTGCGCATTTATCGTAGAGAGACCGACGGTTCTGTGCCGGCTGCTAGGGAGCGCAGCCGAACAATCTGTAGTAACGACACATCACGCTTATCTACTTTCACTAACCCTTGCTTCTTGAAACTGGCCAAAATGCGGCTGATGCTTTCAATCGTCAAACTCAGATAATTCGCAATGTCTTCTCGGGACATTCGAAGATGGAATCGAGTAGGGGAGAATCCCCGCTCGGCATAGCGCAGCGAAAGATTTATGAGGAAAACAGCAAAGCGCTGCTCAGCGCGCATGTTGCCCAGCAAAAGCATTACATTCTGCTCACGAGTAATTCCTTGGCCCATGAGTCGATGGAAATGTCGCATTAAGGTAGGTAGTTGGCCGATAATTTCTTGTAACCGATCAAAGGGGATTTCACACACCTCACTATCTTCCAAGGCTACAGCATCACACTGGTGCTCATCATTGCTTATTGCGTCGAGGCCGAGCAACTCTCCTGTCATCTGAAATCCGGTTATCTGCTCATCGCCCGAGGCGCCAATGTGCACCGTTTTAAAGTGACCGTATCGTATAGCATATAACTTACGGAATGGCTCTCCAACCTCAAACAGGCGGTCTCCTCGAAGGACCCGACGGCGTCGACCAATGGCTATGTCAAGGTGCTCAATTTCATCTTCGTCAAGCCCTCTTGGCAAACATAGTTCGTGCAAACTAAACTCACTGCAGCTTGCTTTGAGCGCTGGAATGTCTAAGAGCGTCTTCGATTCTGGCGCACTAAGTTTGTTCATACACTAAGCTTACAATAACTCTGGCCGAAGCGTCGCGCGTAGCTTTGTAACAGGCGATCGCGGGCTGGAATCGGTAGCCGAGCAGGCGGGAAAGCCCGAAAACAACCTCGCTGTAGCGCCTGTGTCAGTCATGATCTGAGTCGGCTGAAGGTCGGTTTGCTGCTTCAGGACGACGGCCAGTAGAATCAGGCTGTCGCGAACCGTGCCCGGCACAGTGATCAGTCCTGATAACTGGTTCTAGAGCAGGTGTACCAGGGCACGCCGCGCCCGACGCCGAAGCGCGCTCGGAATAGCTGAATCTTATTCTAAGTCAGGGAAGTATAGTGGTAGGCTGACCGTAAATTGACTTCCCCTGCCTTTACCTTCACTAGTGGCAGTTACCTTTCCCGAGTGCATATGTACTAGGCGTTCGACGAGCGCTAACCCAATACCCATTCCGTCGATAACGCGACTCTCAGGGCGCTCAACTTGAGTAAATAGACTAAAAATACGATTTAGCATGTTTGATGGGATTCCCTCACCATTGTCATTAACTCGGATAAGCGCCGATGTATCGTTGCTCTCAGTTGTAATCGAAATTACACCACCTCTCTTGGTATACTTGGCGGCATTGGTGAGCAAATTTGACAAAACTTGTGTTAGGCGCATTGAATCACCATCGATTAATAAAGGTCTTTCGGATTGTATGATCTTTAGCTCATGCATACCGCTGTCTACGAATGATTGACTTATTTCTACCGCTGTCGGCACAATAGATCGCAAATCAAATATTTGGCGCTGGAGTTTTAACTGCCCGCCACGCATTTTCGACACATCCATTAGATCATTCACTAGCCCAAGCATATGGGTGGTTTGACGCTCCAAAACTATCATCGCTTTTTGGCGGCCGGCGGGTCCGATCTCAGGCATTTGCAACAGGCCCCTTACGTTTGTGAGAACGCTTAAAGGCCCCCTCAGCTCGTGCATCACTACTGCTACGAAGTTATCCTTCTGGCGATCGGCTTCCTCCAGCTCCTCGCTTTTCCGGCGTAGTTCGTTTTCCATATTGCGGTGGATTGTCATGTCGTGAACCGCACAGGCTATAAAAACTCCCGCCGCGGTATTAAGAGGACTAAGCATCACGTCAATCGGAAACTCACTACCGTCCTTGTGGGTGCCAAGCAAATTAAGGCCGCTTCCCATCGAACGTGGACGCAAGTCGCTGTTATACGTCATCCGGTGCGTCACATGACCCGTCCGAAAACGGATGGGCATGAGCATCTCCATCGAAAGACCCAAGACCTCGTCGCGACTATAGCCAAAGAGTTGCTCAGCCTGCACGTTGAACTGAACGATCTCGCCAGATTGATCGATGACCGCCACTGCATCAGGCGCTACCTCAAGGAAGCCGTGGAAATTTTCAACAAAACGTCTTGTTTTTGTTCGCCTGCAGGGTAGCAAATATTGGGTGGACACTGGTAGCCCTTGATAACTTGGATGAGGTGATCTAAGAAAAACTGGATGAATCTACGATGAATGGGTCGCTCGGGACTTGACATGCATATCGTGATTAAACCGTCTTTTCCGGGGGATCGACCGAACGCTAAAGGTAGCTTTACATTGGACGACCGCGCTTCGAAAATTAGAGATTTCCACCGATTGATTATGGCCCCAAAAAGGCTCACAGGCGGGTTTATTAATGAAATATAATTAGCAACTCCGCGTCCTCGATGACTCGAAGCCGGGCGCTTGCCTCTTCTGGGATATAAGCCGGAACCGCCGAAGTTTCCGTCATCTTAACTCTGCACCCGAGCGTGCCCAGGTCGATCATCTAGCCTTTTCCCCCGGACCAGGTGGTTTCGGTCGTGCCGAATTGTAATTTGAGTGGCCGCAACGGAATATTATCCTTCGACTTCTGGGCCTTCCATTATGAACCGAGACAGATTTGCCAATGCGTCTTCAACTGACTACTGGGGTAACAACTGCGCGGTCGTGCCCATATCCTTGGCGTTCTCAAGGACCAAGTGCAACACCTCCTACTGTAAGGTGCCGCCATGGCGAAAATCTACCAACATCTGACTACCCAGGAGCGCGCCGTCGTCATGACCATGCGCGCCGACCTGTGCTCCACCC
>NZ_PDOC01000053.1 GCF_002760655.1 Massilia eurypsychrophila
AGGGGTGCACACAGGATTCGGAAAAAATCGGGCGCTAAGCCAATTCACTCGTTGTTGCGGAACCCCAACGGCCGAAATTGTCCAACGTCGGTCTTCCGATTCTGACGCCAGACGTAATCCCCGGTCAGATTGATGTGTTCCCAGCCCAAGGGCGACAGGTATTGCAGCATGTCGTCCTTGGTCAGCTTGCCTGACTCGCCCAAGGCCTGCGTGGCCCGCTCCAGGTACACGGTGTTCCACAGCACAATGGCCCCCGTCACCAGATTCAGGCCGCTGGCGCGATACCGTTGCTGTTCAAAGCTCCGGTCCCGAATTTCGCCCAGCCGGTGAATGAAGACTGCCCTGGCCAGCGCGTTGCGCGCCTCCCCTTTGTTCAATCCGGCATGGACGCGCCGGCGTAGCTCGACGCTTTGGAGCCAGTCCAGAATGAACAGTGTGCGCTCGATGCGGCCCAGTTCACGCAGCGCGATCGCCAGACCGTTCTGGCGCGGATAACTGCCGAGCTTACGCAGCATGAGCGATGCGGTGACGGTGCCATGCTTAATTGACGAGGCCAGGCGCAGGATTTCGTCCCAATGCGCGCGCAAGTGCTTGATGTTCAGGGTACCGCCGATCATAGACTTCAACCCTGGATAGTCCGCAATGGCGCCCGGAATGTACAGCTTCGTGTCGCCGAGCTCGCGAATGCGCGGCGCGAAGCGAAAGCCCAGCGTATGCATCAGCGCAAACACGTGGTCCGTGAAGCCGGCGGTGTCCGTGTAGTGTTCCTCAATGCGCAGGTCTGATTCGTGATACAGCAATCCGTCGAGCACATAGGTCGAATCCCTGACGCCGACATTGACCATCTTGCTGCTAAACGGAGCGTAGTTGTCGGCGATATGTGTGTAGATCATCTTTCCCGGTTCGGTGCCGTACTTCGGGTTGATGTGTCCGGTACTTTCGGCCCGGCCTGCAGCGCGGAAGCGCTGGCCGTCCGATGATGACGTAGTGCCGTCGCCCCAGTTGGCGGCAAACGCGTGACTGGATTGAGCGTTGACGAGTTCGGCCAAGCCGGCCGAATAGGTTTCGTCACGGATGTGCCAGGCCTGTAACCACGACAGCTTGGAATAGGTCGCGCCGGGGCTCGACTCCGCCATCTTGGTCAGGCCGAGGTTAATGGCGTCGGCCAGAATCGCCGACAGCAGCAGTGTTCTATCCTTGGCCTGCTCGCCGTTTTTCAGGTGGACGAAGTGGCGGGTGAATCCGGTCCAGTCGTCGACGTCCATCAGCAGCTCCGTGATCTTGATGCGTGGCAGCATCGCGCTGGTGAGGTCGATCAGTGCCTGGGCCGACTCGGGCACCACGGCATCCTGCGGGCTGATTTTGAGACCAGTGTCGGTAATGATGGCGTCCGGCAGTTCATTGGCCAGCGCAAGCTGGTTGACAGTGGCCAGTTGCTGGTTCAGCAGCATCACGCGTTCGAGCAGGTACTGGTCGAGGTCAGGGTTGATTGCAATGGGCAGCGTGCGGGCCTGCCTGAGTTCGCTGAATTTGTCCGGTGGCAGCAAATATTCCTCGAAATCGCGAAACTGGCGCGAGCCCTGCACCCAAATATCGCCGGAACGCAGGGCGTTTTTCAGCTCGGACAGTGCGCATATCTCATAGAAGCGGCGGTCGATGCCATCGCTGGTGATGACGAGCGGTTTCCAGCGGGCTTTGACGAATGTGATGGTCGCGCCTTCCGGTACCTTGCGCGCTCCGGTCGTGTTCATCTGGCGCACGACGTCGATGGCGTCAAGGACCGCTTGTGCTGCGGGCGCCGCCTTGAGCTTGAGCACGTCGAGAAATTCGGGCGTATAGCGACGCAATGTGCTGTACTGCTCTTCGATCAGTCGTAGATGGTCAAATGTTGCGGGCCGGGCGAGCTGGGTGGCCTCGGTGATGCTTTGTTCAAATTCAGTCCATGGCAGTATGGACTCGATCGCGGCATATGGATCGCCGCCGGATTCTTTGGCTTTGACCAGCGCACGGCCAATTTTTGAATACAGCCGTACCTTGTCGTTGATCGCCTTGCCTTGCTTTTGGAACTGCTCCTGGTGCTTGTTCTTGGCGGCGCTGAACATCTTGACCATGATGCGGTCGTGCAGGTCGACCAACTCGTCCGTCACGGTGGCCATGCCCTCGATGGCCAGTGCTGCCAGTGTGGCGTAGCGCCGCTCATCCGCAAACCTGGCAAGGTCGCTCGGTTGCATCTGGGCGCCTTCACGCGCAATTTTCAGCAGACGGTTTTGGTGAATATGCCGGCCCAATCCCTCTGGCAGGGCGAGCGACTGGAAGATCTTGAGGCGCTCGATATGCTCTCGCACGTAGCGGGAATTCGGTTTGCGTGGTGACTGACGCAGCCATACGAGCCAAGTGATTTTTATGTCCGGCGCAACATTGAGCAGGTTATCTAGCCCGCTTCGGTGATGTCGTTCCAGCGGCTCGATCAACGTCCGATAGATGCGCCTGTTGGCGCGCGTCACAGCTTCCGCGCAAGCACGCTCAATGACCGATAGAGCGGGCAAGATAATGCGTTTCTGCCTCAGCGTTTGCAAGGCATGGCTTGCGAGCACGATGCCTTTATCAGTCTGCATGGCAAGGTCAGCCAAACTGTGCGCTAGCTTCCGAAAATCCGTCAATCCGAACGGTGACAATCCGAGATAGGCGCGCAGCTCATGCAAATGCTCATTTCTCGTTTTTTCGCGCGCCCCGTATTCCTGCCAAGTGGCTGCATCGCTTCGTACCTGGCGGGCGACCCATTGAATCACCATTTCCGGCACCGGCATGTCGCCAGCCAGCGCATAGCCAGGGTAGCGCAGCAGGCACAATTGGACGGCGAAGCCGATTCGGTTCGCATCGCCGCGGCGCTGCCGGATCATGGACAAATCGGACTCGGTGAAGCTGTAATGCTGAATGAGGTCGTCTTCGGCCTCCGGGAGTGCCAACAGGCTCTCCCGTTCCGTTGCGGAAAGTACCGAGCGACGCGCCATACGTTACGCCATCCCGCCGGCGTATAGGCACCTCATGTTGGCCCCGCGCCGCCAATTCGCGCGATGGTTTCAATCAGCGTGGTTCGCTTGACCCCAAAGGTTCGGCAGACAGCAGCCTTTGACATGCCGTCGCGTAGAGCGGCAAGAATGGACTCCAATTTTTCGCCGGTAATTGACGGCGGGCGGCCACCGATACGACCGCGCCGGCGCGCTGCGGCAAGCCCGGCGCTCACGCGTTCCTTGGTCAACGCCCGCTCGAACTGGGCCAGCGCGGCGAAAACATGGAACAGCAATTCGCCGGAAGCTGTCGTCGTGTCCATTCCTTCGGTGAGTGATCGAAAGGCGACCTGCTTGTCTTTGAGCGTGTTCACGATAGAAAGGAGGTGCGGCAATGAGCGGCCGAGCCGATCTAGCTTCCAGACGACAAGCACATCACCAGGCCGCAAGAATTCAAGCGCTTGGGCCAAGCCCGGCCGATCGTCCTTAGAACCGGACGCACGGTCTTCATAAAGATGCCGGGCATCGACGCCCGCCGCCTGCAGCGCGTCGCGCTGCAGGTTAGTGTTTTGGCGGTCCGACTCGGACGAAACCCGCATGTACCCGACAAGCATGTACGGAAAACCCATAAAATATGATTGTCGTATGCTACACCATCACGACATAGGTTTCCGTACACTTTTCATGCTTTGGCGTGTAAGCTCGAGATATCGCCTATTGAACCGACGGAAAACATTTGTTTTACGACAGGCTGCTTTCGGCCAAAAGCGGACCTTGGACAACAAGAAAATATGAAGAAAGATGCTGCGCTGATGGGAACGATATTGCTTTGTTCGGCAGGCATTTCGTTCGGGGCCATCACTTATTTGATTGATTTCAGACTGCTCTATGCGATCGCGTTTTTGGCTCTGTACTTCATGGGCGGGTTGTTCGTACCAAGGGGACAAATTGGCATGAAGACACATGCTTTATGGATCGGCACCAGCATCGGCTCCTTTATTGCCGCACTTGCCGCCCTACCGTCTGTCTTTGCCTAAACTGAGAGCTTAATCGGGGCCAAACGTCCGCAATGGGTCGGAAGCGGACTTAAGCGAGCGGCAGCAACCGGCCAGGAGTAGACATTAACCAAACTGCCGGACGCGTCCCTCTCACCGGTAAAAAATACAAAATACTATAACTTATGACCTTTTTTCCCACCTCGGAAAATGTTGCTGCGAAAGGCACGTTTCTGTACGACGACATGGTCGAATGCGATATCTGTATCGTGCACAGCCCTATACGCTACGGGAGTGGTGACTACGACGATGCCCCGGAGGTGGCGAACGATATTAAAGTCGACACATACTATTTATGGTTCGGTTCGACAACTGAGCGCAACCGATTTAATGCTGGCGGTGGCGGGTTTTCTTCGCTTAAAGAGGCAAAGACGAATGCGGAAGGACGGCCCGGTTTCGGCCGTTCTGTACGTTGGGAAGCTAACGTCTAGAGAAGGTCGTGAAGCTTTAGCCCGCTCGCAGCCTTTTGTCCGCTGTGGGTCGAAAGCGGTCCTTCATTGAAGGACACGTTGCCTTAGCGCCCGATTTTTTCCGAATCCTGTGTTTTCCCC
>NZ_PDOC01000054.1 GCF_002760655.1 Massilia eurypsychrophila
GATGCAGACCAGGATCACATCGATCGGAAAGCGCATCCCTTTGAAGTTGAGCATGTCGAGTCGTCCTGGGTTCGGGCGCCGCAGCTTACCCGATTACCCCGTCGATGTTCGCTAATGCGACAGAACCCGAACAAGCGCGGACGGCGGTAACGGTCACCGCCGGGGATGCGCGTCAGGGCGCCTTCGCCGTAACCGACCTGGGCCTCTTCGCCGGGGGCGAATTCAAGCCGGTCGAACTGCTCCGGCTCGCGCTGAACCAGGCGGCCGGCAAAGCGCTTGACGCTGTTGTAGCGACCGGTGAAGCCGAACTGGTCGACCAGGTCCTGGTAGATCGCCGTGTAGTTGCGGCGCAGGCGCTGTTGGGCCTCGATGAAGGCGCGATGCGGTTCGCACAGCGACTGCGGTCCGCTGTCGATTGCCGGTGGCCGGGGTGGGGGAATTTCAACGCCATGGCCGGTGGCCGGGGTGGGGTTGTAAGCCGAAACCGCCGAAATTTCCGGCACCCCATCTCAATTCCGTTCTTAGAAGATTCCGTTGTTTGCCAAGCAACGCGACAAGCTCATCCTGACCGGCCCGCCAACGCTACCAATGCGACAGGACCCAAATATTTACACGCATGTTCGCAAAAAGGTCCATACTGCATTAAAAACAACTGGTGCAACCCATCATAGACGTTTGTAGTTTGCTGTACTCTCTGCATACTTACAAACTGCCTGCCAAAAGCAACTCACATTCACTTCCCAAGTCATGGCGCTCCCTTATGGAAAACCAACAGATCAGTTGGGCAATCAATTGTTACTCTGAAGACGTAAAGCGGGGGCATGACGCGACGCGCATCGCTGACACTATCGTGGCGACATGGGAGGGTATAGACTCCATCATGCGTCTAATAATCGGCAAGGGTGGCTTCAATGCGCTTTTTTCTCAAAGCATCGAAGTTACTGGGCAGTCGTATCCTTGGCTTGCAACGCTTTCACAAGGCGGCCAATCTGATGTGGATTTAAAAGCTCTCCGCGTGCTCCTCTTAAACCAAGACACGATTGACTTCGCAGCGGCAAGCGATGCTTTACTGTCATCATTTCTAAATAAGCTTATGGACTTGATTGGCCTGTCGCTTACTAAACGGCTACTACGGCCGATAATAGACCCACTGCTGACAGTCAAGTTATAAAGGACACTTCGCTATGCGTACAAAAGTAAAGATCAAACGCCTTTTGACTGGGGTGCCAGGACTGGATGAGTTGCTTGGGGGCGGTTTGCCTGAACTTTCCTTTAACTTGATTGCTGGTGAACCGGGATGCGGCAAGACAACGCTCGCTCACCAAATGATGTTTTCGTTAGCTACACCTGAACGTTCGGCTCTGTTTTTAACGATTTTAGGCGAGCCTCCGCTCAAAATGCTGCGTTATCAGCAACAGTTCGATTTTTTCGATGAAGAGGCAATTAATAGCTCCGTTCGATTCGTCAACCTTTCTGATGAAACGCTGACAGGTGATCTAGATCTTGTGCTCTCTCGGATCATCGAAGAGGTCAAGAATCACAAGCCGGCTTTTGTTTTTGTAGATTCTTTCCGCTCGGTTGTGCGGGCTGCAACCCAGAACGAATGCGTCCGAAATCAGTTAGAGCATTTCGTGCAGCAACTTGGAATGACGATGACAAGTTGGCAAGCGACTACTTTTTTAATCGGCGAATATGCGGAACCTGGTGATGTCAATCCGATATTTACGGTTGCAGACGGTTTAATTTGGTTGCGTCAAAGTAATCATGTCAATTCTATGGTACGTAAGGTTGAGATTGTAAAAATGCGTGGGCAGGCAACTATACCTGGCCAGCATTCGTTTCGAATCAATGAGGAAGGTATCAAAATTTTTGCGCCAGTGCGCATTTCGCAAACTAACGATGAGGAATTGACTCCTCGCTTGCTCTTTGGTATTCCGCCATTGGACGATATGCTGGGCGGTGGCCTACCACAGGGCTTCTCGCTGCTGATAGCAGGGCCATCGGGTTCTGGAAAAAGTGTTTTGGCAGCGGCGTTTCTCGCTGAGGGCGCTCGAGTCGGCGAAGCCGGTGTAATAGCGGCTTTCGAGCAACGTCCCACTAAAAAAGCGCGAAACCCTGTTTTGGCGAAACTTGTCGCTGACGGATCTGTGACCGTGATAAATACGAGCAGTCCCGATCTTTCCGTTGATGAAATAATCGTCTTGTTAATCAATGCAATTCGCCAGACAAAAGCGACGCGCGTTTTAATCGATTCACTTTCCGGTTTTGAACTTGCGTTGGCGCCAACTTTTCGAGAAGATTTTCGAGAATCGATGCTTCGTTTAGTGACCACGTTAGCGGATGCTCAGGTAACTGTCGTCATGACATGTGAGCTTGAAGACCGATATTCAGATTTGCGTTTCAGCCCCTACGGCACTGCATTTTTGACAGACGCCATTATCGTACAGCGTTACATTGAGGTTGAGAGCCGGTTGCGACGTCTGATGGCGGTTGTGAAAGTGCGCGCCAGTGAGCATTCAGATGAACTACGGGAATACACCATCGATAAGAATGGCATTCAAATTGGTGACATGCTCATCGACCAAGAAGGATTGCTTGGTGGCAGGCCGACGAAGAAACGTGACGCAACGCCGCCGAGGAAAGTTAGAAGTTCTATATCGCGTACGTAAAAGTTTTACGTTGACATAAGTGCTGCTTCGGAGGGAGTTAACGCCATGTGCAACAATTTCTATTGCTGGAAAATTTATGGATAGCGAGCGTCAGCTGGAGCTCGTCGAAGCAAACGAAAACTTAGTGATGGCTATGTTGCAAGCCCATTCTGAGCGCGACGCCAGCGAAAAAAGATTGCGCGACATGGCACTCTCGGCCGGGCTTGATGCGTTGACAGGGTTGTCAAGCCGCGTTGTCCTCCTCGATCGGTTTCGACACGCGATTGTAAAATCAAAACGTCGAGGAGAACGGCTAGCTCTTCTTTTTCTTGACTTGAACAAATTCAAGCATATCAACGACACATTTGGACATGCAACCGGTGACCAAGTATTAAAGATCGCTGCGCGTTGCTTCACCGCTGCCAGCCGCAAATCGGATACAGTTTGCAGGTACGGAGGTGACGAATTTGTGATTCTTCTCGAAGAGATATCTGAAGTTTCGGACGTGGTCGCTGTCGTAGAAAAGATCATTTCATCCCTCAGTATACCGGACCGAGTTGGTCCCTATGCCATTCGCCTCACGGCGAGCATTGGTATTAGTTTATACCCGGACAACGGAGATGAAGCAGAAATGCTTATCGCACTGGCGGACAAAGCAATGTATGCAGCCAAGCGTATTGGAAACGGCAAGTTCATTTTTGCTGGGAAAACAATTTCGCAAGAGATTCTGGGCACACACCTCTTACCACCGCTAATGCCACATCAAATTTTGTTGGTAGAAAAGGACCAACGAGAAAAGCATCGCAGAAGTGCCGATGAACAGTTGGCCAATTCCACGCTAACTGCGCAGGAACTGCGGGCCGGCGCCGAGCAAGCGCTGCGTCGGCAGACCGAATTCCTGGCATTGCTCGCGCATGAATTGCGCAATCCTCTCGGATCACTTCGCAACGTCTTGTCAGTGTTAAAGCAGGCACCGCCGGAAGCCGCAATCGAAATAAAAGCACAGGGCATCATCGACAGGCAAGTGGTTCACATGACAAAGCTGTTGGACGACGTTCTCGACATGTCGCGCATATCAACTGGAAAAATGCGTCTTGAGCGAACGCTTGTAGACATCGTGGGAGTGATTGGACAAGTGATTGAAACCACTCAGACTTCTATAGGCGAGCGTCGCCAGATACTATGCTGTGATTTGCCCGATTTTACAGTGGAGATACTTGCAGACCCGATACGCTTAAATCAAATTTTTGGAAATTTGCTCGATAACGCATCGAAGTATACCCCTGAGGAAAAAACAATTGAATTGGCAGTCGAGATAAACGAGACGTCGGTTATTGTAAAGATAACGGATACTGGAATCGGTATCACGGCGGAGGCGTTGCCGAACGTTTTTAATATGTTTGTTCAGGACTCTCACGCCACACGCTTCAATGGCAAAGGGCTCGGCATTGGTTTGGCTCTCGTAAAGGAGCTTGTCGAAGCGCATGGCGGCTTGGTAACCGCAAACAGCGATGGAAGAGGACTTGGCAGTCAGTTTATCGTTACTTTACCTAGACAGTTGGGGGGCAGTCCCAATAGTCAAATCGCGGACAGGGTTTTGTCGCGTTCCGGTTGTCTGGAAAAAAGTGAATTTCCCAAGAACCCCACTTTCCGTCGTTACTCCTAAGGAGACTCACGCTTGCGATTGTTCGCTATGTGTGGCTGTGGCTGTGGCTGCTAGGAAGGCTAACAGCAAATCAAACAGTCGTCAGGATTCTCAGTACCTCATCAAAGTTGGCGGGTTTGACCAGATGATGATCGAACCCTGCTTCACGCGAATACTGCCGATCTTTTTCCTGCCCATAACCC
>NZ_PDOC01000055.1 GCF_002760655.1 Massilia eurypsychrophila
GATGCAGACCAGGATCACATCGATCGGAAAGCGCATCCCTTTGAAGTTGAGCATGTCGAGTCGTCCTGGGTTCGGGCGCCGCAGCTTACCCGATTACCCCGTCGATGTTCGCTAATGCGACAGAACCTTCGATGGCGATCGCAGGTTTGCTAGGCGCAGGCATCGGCCTATTGGCTGGTGTTGCACTGTCGCGTAACTGACGCCACTCACACGCTAGTGCCGCCATGCGCTGCTCGGTTTGCTCCCAGTGGGGCGCCATGATGGCACGCCAGTCAATGCTGGCGTTGTCGAAAAGACGGTGCGCCGCCAACGTCTCGGCCCAACCGTTACACGCTTTGGGTATGCTCAAGGTCGGCTCGGCTTGAGATGTTTGATGTAGTTTTCGGCCTGACCGCGCGCGCAATAAATGTCTTCGTACAGCGTGCCTGCATCGAGTCCAGCTAACGAGGTCACGATGAAGCGCGTGTTCTCGCCGAGCGCCGTGACCTCGGCCTTCAAGAGCACTCGCAAAGCCCTCGGCCATGAGCGCGCCTTGTAGGTAAATTCATCGAACAGGCGTACCGCGTTCGGCACCACGTCCTGCGTTTGTGCTGCCACCCAACGATCGCACGCACGAAGCTTGGTTGGCTCAGCCATTGCGTGCAGCTTGGTGTTGCAGGAGAAACCGAAGATGAAGTCGGTGTTCGGCATGCTGTCGATTAGGCCCATCAATTCGGGTCCGCTGAAATGGCCGTCACCCCGAACAAGAATGTGGGTGTTGGGAAAATGGCGGCGAATCAGTTTTAGAACGCGCCGCATGATCATCGCGTTCTCCTCGCCAAATGGACGCTTGCCGGGCCGCAGCACGGCAGCGATCAAGCCGCCCGACTGGCCGTCGAAAATCATCAGCGGCAGGTAGCACGTTGAACCATAATGGTGGTTATAGAACGCCAATGGCTGCTGGCCGTAGCACGCATCCTCGGAGTGATCCAGGTCGAGAATCAAGCTCTTTGGCTGGCTAGCAAAGCTGGCGATAAACTGTTCGACGAGGGCCTCGCTGAAACGGTAGATATCCTGGCGCCGCGCCGCGTGCTCGAAGCGCGAGATCGTCGCCCCCGATGCCAGCGCAGCATCATCGTCGAACGGTAAGCGGGCCGCGCCAAGCTTGAACATCGGGTCGTGGCGCAGGCTGTTCGAGTCGTTCCCGTCCTCGTAGCCGCAGCCAATTTGGTAGATCCGCTGCGTCAAAATATCGTGATACGAATGGTTCACGTAACTCTGATGGCGGCGGTCAGGCAAGGCCACAGCAAGGCGCTTGGTCAAGCCGATCTGGAGGTCGACTCCACGCAGCAGAACCGGGCCGAGATCGGACGACAAGCCACCGCCGGCGAAATCGGCACGGACGATATGAGCTGGAATTGATGCAAAACGGAGCTGCTCTGGGGTAGAATTCATGCCGGGCAAGGTGTGTTCGTGTCGATGAGTGTGGCTTAGGGATAACTCACATTTTATCAATCACTTACAGCATCAGCTGGCAGGTCCAGCCGCCGGGCGCCGGAGAGATTAGACATGGATGACAAATGGAGTAGGGCTCCCGCGAATGACTCAACTAACTTGGACAATCTCGCAACCGCGTGCGGGGACGTCAATGCCTTGACCAGGCGAGTCGGTGATCGGCGTGCTTCTCTTAGGATACCTCTGGTGAGCCAGCTGCCGGTGGCGGCGTTTTGCTGTGACCTCCATGGAGCGGTCGTGAGCCACAATGAAGCTGCCACCGCGCTTTGGGGCCGATCGCCAGATCCTGCGGAGCCTAGCCAATGGAGCGGTGCCCAGGCCATGTACGATCTCAACGGCGCTCGATTGGCTCGCTCGAACTACCCCACGGCCAAAGCGGTCGCCCTTGGCCAAGAATTGCCCGGCATTGAGTTGTGGCTGGAACGACCCGACGGCTCGCGCCGCAAAATAGAGACCCATCTGAAACTTGCCCGAGGCTCCGACGGTATGATCGCCGGTGCCTTGTGTATACTAGTCGATAACACGGAGCGCCAACGATTGGCCGACGAACTTCAACGGGCAGTCGATGACCGCAACGCCTTCCTGTCTCTTCTTGCCCATGAACTGCGAAATCCGCTCTCACCGATTCTCACTGCAGCCGGCGCTATGAAGCGAGTATCGAGCGACGCTCAAATCGTCAAGATGGCCGACGTAGTCGAGCGTCAGGTCAAACTCCTCTCGCGCGTTGTCGGCGATCTTCTGGATGCTTCGAGCCTTGCGGAGAACGGGATTGCCCTGCGGGTCATCCCAGTCTCACTATCGGAAGTCATCGACGCTGCTCTGGACGCCGTCTCTGCCAAGGCGCTATCTCGTAGGCAAAAGGTCGAGGTCGATTTCAAAGGACGAGATAAGACCGTACTTTGCGACCCTGAGCGGGTCTCGCAGGCGCTGGCAAATGTGCTGTTCAACGCCAGCGAGTTTAGCGAAGGAGGAGGCAGCATATCCTTGCGTGTCCGAGTGGATGGGGCGCTGGTCGAGGCTGACATTGCGGACAGTGGCATTGGCATTCCCTCGGAGGAGATCGACAAGATCTTTAAACCATACGCCCAATTCGCCACACACAAGGAGCGTGTGCGTTCTGGGGCAGGATTGGGCTTAGCTATTGCCAAGGACATTTGCGAAAAAAACGGAGACCTGATCACCGCGACGAGTGAAGGCTCAGGCCAAGGAAGTCGGTTTCGCATCATCCTGCCTATCGCCAACGCCGAGCCAATATGATCGAACAGCTCATTACCTGGATGCAGAGCGCAGGCTACTGGGGCGTTGCCGCACTGATGGCGTTGGAGAATCTCTTTCCGCCAATTCCTTCAGAGCTGATCATGCCGTTAGCCGGCTTTATTGCGGCGAAGGGTCAGTTGACTGTAGCCGGAGTTCTTGCAGCGGCGACTGTGGGATCCGTTGGTGGCACGCTGCCTTGGTTTTATACGGCCAAAATGCTTGGATGTACTCGCTTGTGTGACTTCGCCGACAAGCACGGACGCTGGTTAACTCTGTCGACGCACGATATCGACCGCGGCCTTAGTGTTTTTCGTAAGCATGGTCGCAAGATGGTGATCATCGGCCGCTTAGTCCCTGCCATTCGCAGCTTTATTTCGATCCCGGCAGGCTTGGCCGAGATGCCGCTGGGCCGCTTCCTGCTCTACTCGACCATCGGTTCGCTCGTGTGGAACATGGGGTTAATGGGAGCTGGCTACGTCCTGGAGGACCATTACCATGAGGTGGCACGCTATATCGATCCAATTGCGAAGATCGTGTTAGCTTTCATATTGCTGACCTATATTTGGCGGCTGATCTTCTTCCGAAAAACGCCACGGTCGTGAGCCGCAGCAGCGCAAAATTTTAGCAGCGGTGTGTCCCTCATGCGACGCTGGCATAGGTTCTGTCGCATTGTTGATCAAACGACAGAATTTCCCTAGAGAAGCGCTGATTTATTCTCCGGCAGCGGTTCCATCGTTGCCCGCATCCTGAGACAATACCTGCAAGCTCATCACTACCCTGACGATCATGCAAAGAAGCTTCTCCGACCTCGAATACGCCGCCAAGCAGAAGCTGACGTGACGTGACCGGGTCCTTGCCGAGATCGACAGCGCCACGCCGTGGGGCAAGCTGCACAAGCTGATCGAGCCATACTATCCCAAGACCAGCGGACCTGGTCGCCCACCGATCGGCCTTGCCCGCATGTTGCGCATGTACGTGGCCCAGCAGTGCTTTGGTTTGTCCGATGAAGTCATCGAAGATGCGATCTACGACAGCCAGGCTATCCGCGGCTTCGTCGGCATCGACCTCAATCGCGAGTCGGCGCCGGATGCCACGACGCTGCTGAAGTTCCGGGTTCTGTCGCGTTGTTGATCAAACGACAGAATTTCCCTAGGACGGCATTGTGCCGCTCAAACCGGACGGATTATTCCTGCCAGCACAGAAAATTGGTCGGCGAACGACATTGCATCAGCGCCGTCGATTGCGAACTGGCCCTTGCGGATCATGTGCATCAGCTCGATGCCGGCGAGCACGGAGCCGGCAGAGCGGAACGATTTGAAGTTGAGCATCGGCCTGGTCACCCGCTTGATGGCGCGATGGTCCTGCTCGACGATGTTGTTGAGGTATTTGACTTGGCGCACCAGGATCGGCACGTCGCGGCCGGCGTTGATCGCATAGATCGCCGCCTTGTTGGCGCCACTCTTGTCCATCGCGACCTTGTCCGGATCGCCGTTCGCTCCCATGGCCTTGTCGAAGAAGCGCTTCGCCGCAGCCATGTCGCGCTTCGCTGTCAGCAGGAAGTCGACGCTCTTGCTTGTCGACAGGGCGGTAGAGG
>NZ_PDOC01000056.1 GCF_002760655.1 Massilia eurypsychrophila
TCGCCACTCGCCGCCAGGTTGCCCCGCGCTGCCGTTCGACTTGCATGTGTAAGGCATGCCGCCAGCGTTCAATCTGAGCCAGGATCAAACTCTTCAGTTCAATCTTGTTTGTTGCCATTTCTGGCACTACCATTGCTGGTAGGTCGCTCACTCAAAATACTGACAGGCCACTTCTTGCGAAGCGCCTATATTTCTTTTTTGTGAACATTTGATAATTTAAGTTTTCAGTGACCGAAGTCACTGGCACTTTCATCAAACGCCCACACTTATCGACTGTTAATTGTTAAAGAACTTGTTCGGTACTGCTTGCTGCCTGGCGATGAAGCGTTGTGTTCATCAGCAGCGAAGAGGTAAGATTATGAGGCTTTTCGCCTTCACCGTCAACTTCTTTTTTTTGCTTCGTCGCCGTTTCCGGCGCTCCCCGACTACCTGGTGACTACTTGATTTCGTCAACCGTTTCATCGGGGAGGCGAACTATAGCAAAGCCCTACCTGCCTTGCAAGTGCTGCGGTGCAGAAATGTGGAATTATTCTGTCAGCGTCATTAATTTGAACTGTGGATCGGCCCTGATCTTGTCCTGGCTGAACGGCAGCGTCGGCCATTCCTTGCGCGAATAGAGAGGCACCTGGTCGCCAAAGTGCGGGGACTTCGGGTCGACCGACTGGCCGTACACCAGCATCGCCTGGGCTACCGGGCCGGCGTCGTCGAACGTCACCGTCTGGATGTAGCTGGTGCCCCATGCGATGTCGTGATAGCCGGCCGCATCGAGCGCGGTGCTCATGTGAATAGAGTTGTAGGAACCGTCGATATCGCCGATCGCGCCGTGGACCGGCACCCGAACGCCGGCACGCGTTTCGTCCTGGTAGTCGCCCAGCCGCCCATCGAGCGGGATGCCGAGGGCCTCGAGCTTTTGCGCCGCCGACTTCAGCGCGGCGAGCATCGCCGGCGCCGCTGCCGGCATCAGCCCAGCCGGCGTGTTGACCGGATCGGCGGGATCGAGCGGAACGGCCCATTTGTTCGGGATGTTCGCAGCTGTATTCCAGAACTCGCGGAACAGCACCGCGCCTCGGCTGTCGAGGTTGGCGCGGCGGTCCCATGCGGACAGCACATTGCACGCCGGCGTCAACGCGCGGTCTTCGGCGGCGCGACACAGCGGCAGCAGTTCGGGCAGCACCAGCTCGGCGGCGTAGACGCGATTGGCGAACATCAATTCCTGCAAGTCGACCGGCCGCAATTGCCGGCGTTGCGCCAGCATTTCCTCCAGCTGGCGAAAGCCGATGCGGGTCCGCAGTTTCTGCTCGACGTCGGTCGGACCATACAGCGGCGAGTAGCCGAGCGGCGCCGGCCCCTTCAGCAGGGCGCGTGGATTGGTGAGCCAGTAGCCGTCGTTCGAGTTGCCGACGTAATCCGTGCGGATCATCCAGGGAGCGTTGGCGGGCGAGTGGATTCCCGGCGGCGCCGCGCCGTCCTGGCCCCAGCCGCAGGCGCTGCGCGAACCGTCGAACATCAATAGCGGCGGCACCACCAGGCAATCGGATGCAAACTTGTCGGCGCCGACGCGCGGCACCACGCTGGCATCGGCGTACAAGGTGTTGCCGTCGCGGTCGGTCGCAACCGTATTGATCCACGGAAGACCGACGATCTTGTCGAGCGAGGCTTTCATCTCGTGCACGCCGCGCGCACTGCCGATGCCGATCCACTGATCGATCAGGCGCGTATTGTTACGGTTTGGATCGGCCAGCACGTGCACCGCGTTCGCGGTCCAGCTGATGCCCGCTTCCGGCTTGACCAGCACCGCGCCCAGTTTGCTGAAGTAGAAGATCTTCTGCCGGCTCGACACGCCGCCGTTCGGCATGCGGCTCTCGACGGTCACCGTCTTTGGCGTCATCTTCACCGATACGCCGTCAGACATGTAGCTGGTGCCACTGCCGTCGCCCGGGTCGAGCGTCAGCTTGAAGGTGGTGAAGTGCACGGCCTTGGTGACGGTGTGAGTCCATGCGACATCTTTGTTAAAGCCGATCACCACGATCGGCAAGCCGCCAAGCACCACGCCCATCGCATCGTAGCGGCCGTTGACGGTAAGGTGCGCCTGGTAGAAGCGGTCGGTGCTGCTCCACGGATAGTGTGGGTTACCGAGCAGCATGCCGCGCCCGCTTGCGGACAACTGCTTGCCGATCGCCAGGCCATTGCTGCCGAGTTTTTCCGCAGTCAGTTTTTCCAGGCGCGCCATCATGAATGTACGATCGATCTTGCGTGGCCTGGCCTTCGCCACAACGGGTGAGACAACGCCGGGGTCGCGCGCGCCGGCCACGATTTCCCTGGCGAACACTTCGCCGGATGCATGCAGCGCTTTCTCTGCGATAACCAGGTACATGTCCTCGACGGTGATCGGGCGCACCCAGGCGGCCTTGCTGCAGGCGGCAGGATAATTGCCGGCGCTGTCCCTGAGGTAGCGGTTGTATCCGGCGGCGTAACCTTCGAGCATGTCGCGTGTCTCCTGCGATCCGGCGGCGTAGCCAGCCTTCAGCTGGTCAATGTCGAGATAGCCCTTGAAGAAGAAATCGCTGTCCTCGTTTTTGAGGTCCATGAAGTCGCTGGCGGCGCCGTACTCGCCGTTGACACGACGGGTAGCGTGGGCGTCCGGCCCAAAGAACAGCGAGCGTTCGCCGCGCGCCGTCAGCAGGCTGTCGGCGAACATGCAGACATTGTCTTGCGCGTAGGCGTACGCAAGGCCGTAGCCGAGGCTGCGGAAATCATTGGCACGGACGTGGGCGACGCCATGCGTAGTGCGGGTCAGTTCCGCGGCGAACTTCGGGGCCGGCGGCGGCGGCGCTTTGCTGTCGTCGCTGCTGCGGCCGCAACCGGCAAGCGCCAGGGCGCTCAGTAGCGCGACGACGGTGAAACGGGACGCGCGGGCGCGTCGCGCCGGGTCATGAAGTTTTTCTGACATGTGAACCCCTTGAGCAGGTGTGGACGGCGGGACGGCTGCGCGGCGAACCGAGCAAGACCGGCGCTTATGATCGCCGTCATGGCGCGCGTCGTATTGAGCGCACTCAACGCGGGGCGTAACGGTCGAGGCCGCCGACGCGGACGCGTTTTACGGAACCTCGGCCGCTGCGCGACGGTCGTATGCTCATGGGTTCAAAAACTGCGCATGGAAATGCGTCCAAGCCCTGGAGTAATTTTCGAACTGGGCCACACTGGCCATCCGTCAGCACCGGGCATTCGGGGGGATCGCGGGCGGATACCAGTGTGGACCCAGCCGCGCTGACCTCGGAGGTGGCGCAGCTGGGAGCATGGTAAACGGTGGTGACGGATCAGCTGGATGGAGGTGCGGCCGTGTCGCGTTTGCCGGCGTTGAGCAGCAGGCGGCCGCCAATCAACATGGCGGCGCCCCAAAGCAAGAAACCGCCGTCCCAATAGATCCACTGGTTGGCCGGCACTGTTTCGTTGACGTGGTGAATCTGCAGGATGTGATGATTGACGATGCCCTCCACCACATTAAATATGCCGAAGCCCATCAACATCGAGCCCGCCAACATTTTCCCCGACCACGGTAGATGCGGCCGGCGCGCCGCGCGCCACAGAACGGCGAGGCCAATCGCGACAAAGATGTAGGTCGACGCGTGGAACATGCCGTCCCAAAAGGTGTTGACCTTCAGTGTCTCGACGCTATCGGCCGGGTAGCCGGCACTGGTCAGCATGTGGTGCCATTGCAAGATCTGGTGCAGGACGATACCATCGAAGAAGCCGCCCAGGCCGAGGCCAAGCCAGACGCCGGCCGACGTCGGAAACCCCTTGGTCGCTGTTTTCGAGGAGGTCATCGTCATTTAGCCACCGCCGATGCCCTCGATGACTTTCCCCGTACCGCCGCAGTTTTCGCATTCCTTGCCGTCGACTTTGCCGGTGCCCTTGCAGACGTCGCAGACCGTTTCGCCGGTACCTGGCGTGGAGGGCGGCGCCTGGTCACCGGGGTTTTGTGGTGCGTCTGTCGCCATATCGCCTCCTGAAACCCACATTTTGAGCGTCCGCCAGCAAGCCGGTTTAGTGCCAGTCAACGCGCTTGGCCGATCTAATTGGTACTTGCGATGTCCTCGTCTCGCTTTTCTTCGGACGAAAAAAAACAGCGTGGCTCGTGGCGGCCTTGGCCGTCGCGGGCGCACGCGTCGCTTTTCTCCAGACGAAAAAAAACCCAGCATCTCTGCTGGGTTTTTTCTTTATAACTAGCCTGACGATAACCTACTTTCACACTGGTTGCAGCACTATCATCGGCGTAATATCGTTTCACGGTCCTGTTCGGGATGGGAAGGGGTGGTACCGATTTACTATGGTCATCAGGCATAA
>NZ_PDOC01000057.1 GCF_002760655.1 Massilia eurypsychrophila
CGACTTCCTGCTGACAGCGAAGCGCGACATGGCTGCGGCGAAGCGCTTCTTCGACAAGGCCATGGGAGCGAACGGCGATCCGGACAAGGTCGCGATGGACAAGAGTGGTGCCAACAAGGCGGCGATCGATGCGATCAACGCCGGCCGCGACGTGCCGATCCTGGTGCTCCAAGTCAAATACCTCAACAACATCGTCGAGCAGGACCATCGCGCCATCAAGCGGGTGACCAGGCCGATGCTCAACTTCAAATCGTTCCGGTCTGCCGGCTCCGTGCTCGCCGGCATCGAGCTGATGCACATGATCCGCAAGGGCCAGTTCGCAATCGACGGCGCTGATGCAATGTCGTTCGCCGATCAATTTTCTGTGCTGGCAGGAATAGTCCGTCCGGTTTGAGCGGCACAATGCCGTCCTAGGGAAATTCTGTCGTTTGATCAACAACGCGACAGAACCCAGTTTCGCCCAGCACCACTCGCATCTGACCAGACGCATCGCGTGCTGCGATCGCGAAACTACGACTGTCAGCGGACCAGGAGGGCTTTTTAGCAAAAGCGAGGTCAACGTTTAAGCCACCAACAACAGGCTGGTCGTCAAGTTTCAGGACTGGTGCGCGCGACCCGCGGGCCGTGAAGTCGGGCGCCCCGCTGACGGTGATGACGTGCTGATCGTCTGGGGAGAATTCAGCGCCTTGTGCGTCGTCTACGTATCCGCCCACAACAGCACCAGTAAGCAGATCGAACACTAAGTATTCGCTGCTTGAGGGATTGATGCTGCCGCTCACGACCAAGCGGTCGGCGGCAATCCATTCAAGTGCGTCGACGAAACGCATTCCGCTTCGCACTTCTCCGTTACCAACAGGTTTGATTGCCAATCGTGTGAGAACCTGGCCGTGCTGGTCAATGACTACGAGCCATGCTAGCGCGGAACCCGGTGGTGATGCATCATCAACGTAGGCGACGGGGTTACCATCCCTGATCTATTGGCTGTATCAGCCCAGTACAATTTTAATCTCTAAAAAGCGCCTAGCGGAAGTGTCCGTACCTGTGCGGGAATGCTAGCCATAAATTTGAATTCGATTAATAACGAGCCGTCCATCGGTACTACATTAGCAATACTGGACACTATTCGCTGATCGCGCAGTAGGTCGCTGGAACTAACCGCCCCGAAGAGATCGGCGATAGCACTAATTTGGCAGCGTTGTAGACAGGTTATTGAAGCAATGCAGTGCGTTTGGAAGCAATGAATAGTAGAAAGAGAAAAACGATTTGAACGCGCCTCGTGCTGGAGCAACTCACTCAACGCGGTTTGAAGCCGGACATGCACCGTTCGCGGCTGAAAATCAGGAACAGTGTGCGCAGGCAGAGGGCTCTCAAGTGCTCTGATTTTTCGCTCGCTCGGACGCGGGGCAGCGCTGCGCTGATTGCTTAAGGTTTGAGGCGAGTTTGTTTCCTCTTTTACAGCGTCAGCCGGGAGCTCTCGCAACCAGACCAACGCAATTACCGTAGCAACTGCGATCGGTCCAAGCACCAACAAACGCCTCCGCAATCCACTCACGATAACTTACTTATTTCCGATGCAGCAAAATCCGCATCCGTCGCCACCACATCCGGATCCCCCCGTTGTGCAAAAGTGGAAGTAAGTATCGCCACACCCTTTACCACCACAGCATTTCTCTTCCGGGGTTGGAGTGTCATTGAAAGTGGTAGGCGTCCCTGCATTTCGTTTCGATGAGTCCCTAGCCTGTGCTGACTTTACCAAATCAGAATCGGAGCCTAACTCGACAATCTTTAAGCTTTTTACTGCTGCGGATTTAAGCGCCGCTGCCGACTCTGCCGCGTCAAACGAGACCCCAGGCTGTATCTTCAAACCAGGCACACGTTCACCATTGGATACGTAGACTTCGTCCGTAACCAGATGGTATATAACTTTCCCGTCCGACGACTTTTTTACGATAAAGCGGATAGCCGGATCGGAACCGAATTTGATCGTGTTCATTGCCCCGTCTTGAATCAGAAAAGTGGACGGCGTATCGCATTTTTCGAAGTGAACGTTAAGCGAAAAGTAGTTGTCCGTTTTTTTCAACTCAATAAATTGCTTTACCGGCGCAGCTGTCACAAAGGTGGCGGCGAAGGCTAGCAAGAGTACGCACATGTTTTTTAGATATTTCATCGCTATTCACCTATAAACTAATGAACTTACAGTTAATCACAACCTTACAAATTATGCAAGTCAAGGGGCGCCAGTTTCGGCGCTGCTGCAGGTGTTGCGATCCGTAAATTTGGCGAGCTGGAACTCTCAGACCCAAGCAAAATCGGTAGTCAGCTTCATATTCAACCTATCGGCCAGTTGGCGCACTTCCAACCGTCCAACGCAATGACTTCGCGCTGTTTTTGACCGTCAGCTGCGTCGCGATGACGAAAGTTCTTCGAATTCGCCTATATAGGGAAGAACACAAGATTCGGAAAAAATCGGGCGCTATGGCAACGCGTCCTTCAATGAAGGAGCGCTTTCGACCCGAAGCAGACGGTCACTCAACAATTGTCCAAAGCTGAGCGGCCACAGGCAAATGTTCGAATGCATCAAAGAATTTGTTTCCGTAAACAACCTACCTGACCTTCTTATTCGGGCGCCGCATCGATCAGCTTGGCCAGCTCCGCCTTGCCTCCGACGACCAGCCAGTGTCAAAGCGTAGAAACTGTGGCCACGTTCCCTTCATTAAGAGTTGATTTTGTACGTCAACTAACTTTTTCCCCACCGGGCGAGCTCTATAAATCGCCTGGCGCGCGTGGGTCGTTTGTTGAAATTGGCGTGCTTCTACTGCTTTCGCTTGCCGTTGCGACCGCTCTGCCGCCTGATGCAGTCGCACTTGCTCCAATAGGATCGCATCCAACTCCGCTTTTTACGATGCCGCACCTCTTGAGCCTTCGCATGCCGCTCATTGATATGAGCGAGGTTGGCATCGACCTCTGCTTCCAGGCGTGCTTTGACGTCGGCAACGCCGGGATAGAACAGCCACTGCTTGTACTGCGTACTTCCAAGCACGCGTTGCTCAATCTCAGCGACTGCATTGTTAAGGTCCAGATCGCCGAGATAGATTTCGATGGCAGGCATTCCAAGGCGTTCAATTTTCGCTATCTTGTCCGCATCGACCGCTTGCGTGTACCACATCTCAACCAGCAGCTCCTGCCCCTGCGAGTAACAGATGACATCGGCGCGAATGGTACCAAAGTCGCCGTCAGTATAAGTTACCTCAGCGAGGCATTGATCAAAGTACGCAATCTTGTACTCTCGGACTCGGTGACTTCGTTGAACTTCGGTCAAGTCCGTCGCTCGCTTAGCGACTTCAACATGCAATAGCGGGAGTGGCATGAATTTCGCCTCCATTAGCACCTGGATGGCTGCCGAATGAATCGAAAGCTCGACGCAACGATTCGTTGCGGGGGCGTTGTAGTGCGCGAAATGGAGGCGCTTCTTGCCCTGCCTGAGAAGGAGTTTGGTACCGCATCCCGGACACTCGCATCCACATGCCAGACCGCGAGCGAGCGAATCCGTCGGGGCGACCATTCGGGCGCCGAGTCGACCGAAGGGAACTTTCAAACCAATTGCCGGCTTATCGCTCATCGCGTGCGCCCGCGGCGCGTATTCATCACGTCGAGCACGGCGTCGTGGCGGTCGACTTCGCCTCGGTGCAGGTACCCGCCGGTGGTCGATATATTTTCATGCCCGGCGTGGTCTTGGCCCAGTTTCAAGTCGCCAGTGTGATTGACGAGCGACGTCAGCATTTCATGGCGGAGCCAGTGTGCTGACGCTTTCCGCAAGGCGCCCTCGGCGTCCAGCTTACCTTCGATCGCCGCCAGGTCGGCTGCTTGAGTGAACAGCCCTGTGATCGTGTTGGCCGTCGCTTCGGCGCCGATCGCCGTAGGCACGCGCCGGCGCACCGACAACACCAACGGAGTGGTGTCGTGCCGGTGAGTAGTTGGAGCAAGGCTGAATGCCTGACGATACACCTGGAAACAAGCCAGCATTTCGTCGCAGACCGGAAGGCGTCTCGGCTTGTCTCCTTTACCGACCACATGAAGCCACCAGCGGTCGTCTGCCTCGAGATGGATCGCGCCCATCGATGCCTGCGCTATCTCGGAAAGGCGTGCGCCGGTGGTCACGAAAGCGACGAACAGGAAATGGTCTCGTGCGGCGCTGCGTGTCTCTTGCCCTGGAGCGCGGGGGAGGGCAGCGATGGCGGCGTCGACATAGGCGATCGTGGCCGGGCCGAGGTAGCGTTCAACTC
>NZ_PDOC01000058.1 GCF_002760655.1 Massilia eurypsychrophila
CGTAATTGACCTGGCCGCGCGCCGCGTCCGCAAGATCGATACCTTTCCGGAATCCGTCATGGCCGAAGTACTGGCGAAAGTCGCCACGCTTTTCGAATAAACGGAGCATGAGGATGAATAAATTTCGCCGATTGGCAGCGAAGCTGGATCAGCACATGCACTCGCAAAATCTTGTGAAACGTGCGAGCAATTTTTCGAGTACTATCAGCACACCCTACTGTGTAGAACACGGATGGAGCACGTCAAATGCGCCTTGGCATACCGGATACATTGTAAGTTAGCAGTCCAGTCACGAAACAATTTCCTCTTCAAGCGGCCGCGAGCGCCTATTGCCTGGCTTTTGTGGCTAAAGTTTGCCTGATGAAACCAGGTCAAAAAGGAAATTTTTTACTCAAATGCTTTTCGAAACTTCCTCCCTACTTTCTTTCCGCCTTATTTTTTTGGGAGCCAAATCGGTATGAAATCTCCACGATCCGCCCCTGCAAAAGCGTCGAAGAAGGCGCTTACCGGCATTACCGGTTTCGATGAAATCACTAACGATGGTTTGCCGATTGGCCGCACAACCTTGCTCGAAGGTGGTCCGGGATCCGGGAAGACGATTTTTGCATTGCAATTCCTAGTGTTCGGTGCCCAGCATTTAAAAGAACCCGGCATTTTCGTTGCTTTCGAAGAAACCCCTCAGCGCATTGTTTCAAATTGTGAAGGGTTCGGCTGGAAGCTTGCTGAGCTGCAGCGCAAAAAGCTGTTTTTTCTGGATGCTCAGCCAACGCCGGACCTGATCGATTCTGGCAGCTTTGATTTTCGAGGAATGTTGGCAGTGCTGGCGGAGCAGGCCAAAAAAATGGGCGCGCGGCGCATTGTATTCGACGCCCTTGACATTTTGTTGACGCTACTGCCTGACGCGGCATCGAGAAGACGGGAGTTTTACAGGTTGCATGAATGGTTGGTGGAGCAAAACCTAACAGCCATCATTACCGCCAAATCGCATGGGGATCCGAATGGCGCCAACAGCGAACACCCATTCGGCTTCATGCAATATATGGTGGACTGCTCGGTGACCCTCAATCACCGCGTGGTGTTGGGTGTGTCGCAGCGCAATCTAAGGGTACAGAAGTACCGTGGTTCCAACTTCGATGAAAACGAATCGCCATTTGTCATTGGAATGAATGGCTTTGACGTGGCCGTCGCTCGGACGCTGGGCCGGGTCGATGCCCGTGTCAGCAAAGAACGCGTTTCAAGCGGCGTCGCGCGGCTCGATACGATGCTGGGTGGCGGCTACTATCGTGGCGCAAGCGTGCTAATCACCGGTTTTCCGGGTACAGCTAAGACAACCTTAAGTGGCGCATTCGCCGAAGCAGCGTGCAAGCGAGGCGAGAGCACTATGTTCGTCAGCTTTGATTCGGATGGCGCAGAGGTCCTGCGCAACCTGACGTCGGTCGGAATTGATTTGCATCGTTATGTAAAAAGCGGGCTGTTGCGCATGATTTCGGCCCGCACCATTACCGGCAGTGCGGAAACGCTGATGGTACGCATCAAGACGCTGACCAAGGAACATGGGGCGCGTTGCCTGGTAATCGATCCGGTCTCGACCTTGTCCAAAGCCGGAAACGAGCTGACCGCGCACAGCGTGGCCGAACGGCTGATTGACTGGTCCAAAGCAGAAGGCATCACGCTGGTCTGTACCAGCCTTCTCGATGAGATGGCCAGCCAGACCAATGGCGGTACGCCGCTACAGATATCGACACTGGCCGATACCTGGATTCACCTTAACTATCTGGTCCAGGCCGGTGAGCGCAATCGTGGCATGTCGATCATCAAGTCACGCGGCACGGCCCATTCGAACCAGGTACGCGAGCTGATCCTGAGCGACACCGGCGTGACGCTGGCAGATATCTATACAGCGGGTGGCGAAGTGTTGATGGGCACGATGCGCTGGGAAAAGGAAAGTGCCGAACGGGTTGCCAATGAGGTTGCAGAAGTCGCCAGAAAGCTCAAGGGCGTCAGTCTCGATGCTGAAGAAGCTGTTCTCGAAGTGCGCGCCAAAGCCTTGCAAACTGAACTGATAGCGAAACAAGTCGAAAAGGCTTTGCTTGCCGGGGCGACCGAGAGTCAGGAGCGGGAGTTATCGCGCGGCCGTACCCGGCTGCGCGAATTACGCGGCGCCGACGCCACCAAGCCTGAGCGAAAATGAGCCTGCCATGAGTAAGCCCGAAATATTCAAGTTCAGCCTGTACGTCGCAGGTGATGCGCAAAACTCGGTACAGGCGATCGCCAATCTGACCGCACTTTGCCGATTGCATCTGCCCGATCAGCACCATATTGAAATCGTCGATGTGTTTAAGTATCCAGCACGTGGGCTGAAAGACGGGATTTTCCTGACGCCGACCTTGCTCAAAATCGCTCCTCAACCGGTGCGTAAAATCATCGGCACATTGAGCAAGACAGAGGCCGTTTTGCAAGCTCTGGGACTAGAGGAGATCCCCGGTTGAATCCGCCAACACTAATCCCACCGGTCGATACCCAGGAGGATTTGCCAACACTGATCGAACAGTTGCATGAGACGGTGCGACGCCTGGAAATTCTGACCGGCGGTGAGGTCGATTCGGTGGCAGACCACGAAGGACGGCCTTTTCTGTTACGGCGAGCGCAGGAGCAATTGCGTCGAAACGAGGCCGCAAAACAGGCTGCGATACTTAATGCGCTACCTGAAAGAATCGCCTTGCTCAATGTCCACGGCCAGATCATTACGGTAAACGATGCGTGGCGACAATTTGCGGAAACGAACGCACTGCAAGACGAGGATCATGGGGTTGGCGTCGATTATTTTTTGCTCTGTGCCCGGATACACGAGAAAGAAGCCTTCACAGCGCAACGAACTGTTTTGGGTATCAAATCGGTATTGGCGGGAAACGTAAAGAAGTTCGCGCTGGAATTTGCTTATCATTCTGCAATCGAACAGCGCTGGTTTTTGATGACCGTTACACCGTTGGCAGACGATCACGCCGAGGGTGCGATCGTTATGTACAAAAACATTACTGAACGCAAGAAGGCAGAACAAGTGTTATGCGAGTCTGCAGAAGCAATGGTTAACCTCGATCACCGTAAAGATGAATTTCTGGCGATGCTCGGTCATGAATTGCGCAACCCCCTCGCCCCGATCGCCAACGCCGTGCAGCTGATGCGGCTTCACAAAGGCGATGACCCGGTTCAGCAACAAGCCCGCGACATCATTGAGCGTCAGGTAGGGCAATTGACACGTTTGGTCGACGACCTGCTGGAAATTTCGCGCATCAACACCGGCAAAATCCAGATTGCTAAGGAGTGGATTGTCGTGAGTAGTATCATCGAACGGGCGGTCGAGACGGCTCATCCGCTGATCGCGCAACGTCGGCACGAACTTTCGGTATCACAACCGCCCCGGCCCGTCTGGTTGCATGCGGACGCCGCCCGTCTGGAGCAGGTCGTGGTGAACTTGCTCACCAATGCGGCAAAGTATACTGAAGAAGGCGGTCACATTTGGCTGAGCGTTCAACAGGAAGACGATGTGTTGATATTGCGGGTAAGGGATACGGGCGTAGGTATCGCATCCGAACTGTTGCCGCACGTTTTTGACTTGTTCACTCAGGCTGAACGTTCGCTCGACCGCTCGCAAGGAGGACTGGGAATCGGCTTGTGCCTAGTAAAACGTCTAGTAGAACTGCATGAAGGAACGGTAGAGGTCCACAGCATCATTGGACAGGAAACGGAGTTCGTCGTGCGCCTGCCGGCCATGCTACCTTTCACGCCGCCGTCCCAACTACCTATAGCCGCAATATCTCCGTCCTCGGAGGCGCGTCGGCGGGTGCTAGTCGTGGACGATAATGTCGATTCGGCGGAAACGCTCGCAATGCTGCTGGAAGCGTCAGGGCATGAGGTGCAGACTGCTTATAATGGCCAAGGCGGCTTGGAAGCGGCCCTCGAATACCAACCCGACATGATGCTGCTGGACATTGGGTTGCCTGAACTCAACGGGTATGAAGTTGCCAGACGCATTCGACAGCACCCCTTGCTCAAGCACATGATGCTGGTCGCGATGACGGGTTATGGGCAGGAAAAAGATCGGCAGTATTCGCGTGAAGCAGGGTTCGATCATCATCTGGTCAAACCCGCCAACTTTGATGAGGTACTGAGAATCCTGACGACTGTTTGATTTGCTGTTAGCCTT
>NZ_PDOC01000059.1 GCF_002760655.1 Massilia eurypsychrophila
ATTGACCACAAGAGCTTCGCGGTTTCGTGCCCGCTCGCCCTGCAAAGCAGCGCCTTGTATCCGATTCTTGTTCATCGGCTCGCAGTTTCGCTCCACGCTTCCTCACCACAGTCGGTCGCCCTTCCGCAGTTGCGCTTCGCTTCGCTCGCTGTGGTCAGCTCGCGGCGGGACTTGCACCCGCAAGAGTGCGCCCATGCTGGGCGCACACGAAAAAAAAGCTCCCGTTGGGGAGCTTTTTTCCTACTACTGGCGGAAAGGGTGTCCGCCCCTAACTCATCCATTAAGATCCAATAAGAGACACCTCCCTATGAAATTGCGGGGCTACGCGACTATTGATAGTCCAGTGCGGCACATTGGAGTAGACTAAAATCCAGCAACTGCGTGTGGGTACAAACGGGGGTACAGATGGGAAGGTCAGTCGAAAAATTGAGCGCACTCGCGGTCAGCAAAACCAATGCGCCTGGGTATTATGGCGACGGCGCCGGCCTGTGGCTACAGGTTTCGAAGTCAATAACGAAGAGCTGGATTTTTCGATACACGCTTGCGGGCAAGCAGCGCGAAATGGGCTTGGGCGCCCTGCATACGGTCACACTATCTGAGGCAAGAGCGAAGGCGAAGTCATGCAGGACTCTCCTCCTGGCCGGACGGGACCCGCTCGATGAACGGAAGGCGACGCAACTTGTTGATGCGCTAGAGCGGGCGAAGATGATCACGTTTGATCAATGTGCGACCGCATACATCGCCGCACACCGAGGCAGCTGGAAAAGCGCCAAGCACGCGGCGCAGTGGGAGAGCACGCTGGCTACTTATGCCGGCCCGATCATCGGTGCCATGCCGGTAGCGGCCGTTGATACGGCTTTGGTCGTCAAGGTTCTGAGCCCAATTTGGCAGGAAAAGACCGAGACCGCAACCAGGTTGCGCGGCAGGATTGAAAGCGTGCTCGACTGGGCGACGGTAAGCAAGTATCGGATTGGCGAAAATCCGGCGCGCTGGCGCGGGCATTTGGACAATTTACTTGCGGACCCGAACAAGGTATCAAAGGTGGAGCATCACCCTGCCCTGCCATGGCAGGAATTAAGCGGCTTCATCGCAGAGCTTCAGACACGCGAAGGAGTTGCCGCGCGCGCCGTAGAATTTGCGATCCTGACGGCCACGCGGTCTGGCGAGGTACGCGGCGCCACGTGGGGCGAAATTGATATGCAGGCCGCTGTATGGACCATTCCTGCCGAGCGTATGAAGGCTGGACGAGAACACCGTGTGCCACTATCGTCCGGCGCGATTGGGCTGCTCCGGCGTGCCTCAGGGCGCGAGGGGATTATCTTCCCTGGTAGAGGGGTTGGCACATCAATGTCGGACATGAGTCTGACGGCAGTTCTACGCCGCATGGGACGGAACGACATCACCATTCATGGCTTCAGGTCGACTTTCCGCGATTGGTGCTCCGAGTCAGTCGGTAACACGTTCCCTCGCGAAATCTGCGAGCATGCGCTGGCGCACAGTCTGCCGGATAAGGTTGAGGCAGCCTACCGACGCGGGGACCTACTGGACAAGCGAAAGGTGTTAATGCAGACGTGGTCCGATTTTTGCGCGGCGCCCCCAAAGTCGAGCGGAACTACGCCGGCATGAGGGGCTACGTCGCGCCGAAGCATCTGACGAGAAAGATTGTTCAGCCAAAATATCCAACGATACGAGTTCGACCGACCATTCCTGTGGCTGGCCACCATCTTCCCGAGGCGCCGTCAGGCCCTAGAACAGCATTCGGTTTCCGTGCATGGTCGTTAGCCGCGCATGGTAGAGCACTGGAATGATAGGTTTCATTTGTGCGTCGTTAGGGTCGGCTAACTTCCGCTCTGTCCGATCAGCCACCCTGACAAGTATCATGTCGCCGCGAGCGCCCGGATCTGCACCGATGGCACGCTCCGTCATTCGCGCGCCATTGCGGCGCAGTATTTTTACGTGAGCTTTCATTGCGACATTATAGTCGCACCTATCTGTTCTGATAGTACTAAGCAACGGACACGCGGCCCATCATGACTGCATAAGTTCACTCTATGGACAACTCCTACCAATGGATTACAGCCGTGGCAACCGATGCTATTGAAGCCATGGTAAAGCACCCGCGCGACACCATCATCTGCAACGCAGACGCGGTGCGCGCTATCGCCGTCGGCGTCTACTTTTCTTGGGCGCGACACGTTGGAAAAGCGGCGCGACCAGAGGACATAGGCCGAATGGAAAGTATGATCAGCGGCATGGCGGAACCTAGCAGATAGCACAATTTTTGCGTCTCAGCTGCACCCTGCAATGACGGCTTCGAGCTGGCCTTCGTACTTCAGATGCGTCGGCTTGTCGCGCGCGAGTGCGAGTACCTTTTCGCCGTCGCTCGATTCAGGCTTGAGCTTCTCCGTTTCGTAGACCGGGCGCGTCAGCTTGTCCTTCACGCAGGCGGCGTAGACCGGCACCTTGACCTCTTGCGTGACTGACTTGGTCGCGCAGCCGGCGAGCATAAGCAGAATGAGCCACTTCATTTGATCGCCTCCAGAATCGCGTTCACTGCGGGCATGGCCTCGTCACAGGTCGTCGCTTTAGCGCCCTTGATTCGTTCGAGCGCGCCATCGAAGCGCCGACCATTAGCTGCGGCGATCTGCTGCGCTGCCTGCCCGCGCGCCTCAGCTTCCGCCTTCTGCTTTGCCAGCGACTCGACTGCGCGGTTCTGCTCTCGGATGGCGAGTTGGTATTGGGCGCTGATCGTGCGCTCGACGGCCAGCTCGGTGCGCGCCTGGTCGCGATCAAGCGCTGCCATGTGCCAGTTGTAGCCCAAGTATGCGCTCGATGCCACGGAGGCGACGAGGATGCCGATAGCGGCCGCTTTCCAGATGCCGCTGACTGCGGCGCTGGTGACGTTGGTTAAGAGGCTCATTGGGCCGCCAAACATGCGGCGTGCCGCTCTTTTTGCCGCGTCCAGACGCCCGCGCAGACGCGATTGCCGGGGATGGAGCAATCGAACCCGCCGGACTTGTTGTACAGCAACAGTGAGTGACACGCGATCCGGTAGTTGCGGGCGAGCAGGTGGCGGCGCATTGACGATGCACGCCAAGCCCCGGCGCCATACTGATACGCCCAGTCCATGTAGATGTTGTACTCCTCCGGATGCATCTCAACGCCCGGCAGGGTGGCGCGGAATGCCGTCTCCTCTTTGGTGATGTGGGCGGTAGCCAATTGAACAGCGCGAACCGGCGTGATTTTGTCGCCCAACCTTACGGGGCGACCATCCTCCCAGAACGTCGAGCCGAAACCCACAGTAGGCCGATCATTCTTGGTCGGGATCACTGCCGTTTCGGTGTAATGCTCCTTGTAGACCAGCGCCGAAAACATCGACAGCGATACAGCCAGGCCGGCGATGCCGACGCGCATTCTATTTGCCATCGCTCAACTCCTTCTGCGCCATCACGCGCGCCACCATTGCCGCCGTCGTCGCAAGGCCCGAAAGCATAGCAAACGCGCCGGTTGGAATGCCGTCAGGCTTGACCATGCCGACATAGACCTCAAGCGCGCCCAGGACGAGCGCAGCCGCGTTGAATTTCAGGCTCCATGCCTTCTTGACGATTGCGCGCCAGTCGC
>NZ_PDOC01000060.1 GCF_002760655.1 Massilia eurypsychrophila
TCCAATTTTTAAGTGTGTGGTAATTGACGTTGATATCGTCCGCGACTGCCTGCACGCTCCTGCCGCCACGGGAGAATACCTTGACCAGTGCTTGTTCGACAAATGCTGGGGAATGCCTTGTTCTCATATCTGCCTCTATTTGGATAAAATCTGGAGGCGACAACTAGTCTGACACAGGGGGAGCGAGAACTCGCTAATGACAATGTAGGTTTGACTACAGTCCCCGCCGAACACCGAGCGGACGCCTGGGTATATTCGGCTGTGGGTTCTTTAGTTGGAGCCTTGGCTCACCAGGCGCCCTCGCTGGAGCATACTCTAGTAGAAGAGGTCTTTCCTGGGCTATTAAGTGCAGTTGAGCTCATTCACCATGCGAACGACTGTGCGGCATTCGATTTTCCCGCCGCGGGAAACGACGCTAACAAAGTGAATGTGGGCACGCTGTACGCTTTCCTGAAAGCTTGCGACAAGGATTGGGAGCTGCTTCCCCCCATAGACTTAAGCCAGACGGCGTAACGAGGCTGAAGGACCAGTTCCTCTCTGGAAAAATCGGCGTCGATCAACAGCACTTCCAGTAGATGCTCAAGCACGACCTTAAGATTTGCACCAGAACCGTGCCCCGCACGCCGCAGCATCGTCTCACACGCTGGGCAACGCATCGAACACAAGATAGCCGGCTTTGCTCGGTGCTAGCTCCCGGCACGCTTCGTAGCGAAACCGGCCGGCCTCGATCAAGGCACGTGCCGGGTCCGGAAGGTCGCGTGCCTCGGCCGACGACAATGCGCGGCCACCCCGGCATACCAACGCGGCTCTTCTGCAAGCCCACGGAATGGCGACTGACCGCTCCCTGCCGCAAAAAAAATTAAATGTTTGTTGTTTATTTGACAGTGATTGCAATAAATGCATTTGGTCTACTTATAATGAACAGAGAATTGTAAAAAAAACATTCCAAGGACACCATGAAACGTTTGCCGTATAGCTGCTTAATGGCTCTAACCTTCGGCTTCCTCCAATCACCGGCGCTGGCCCAAGACACGCTACTTCCCGGTCTGCGGACTAACGGCTGCGGGGCAGTGGATGGGTGGAGCAGCAAGCTGGTTCCCAACAAGGCGCTGCTCGGGTACTGTCAGTTTGAGGGCTCGTGCAAGAAGCATGACGTTTGCTACGGTCGTTGTCTGGAAGGAGGAGAGCTGTTCGGCCAGCCCGAGTGCACTGATGCGCCAGGCAGTCCGGCCAAGCAACAACGCCAAATGCTATGTGACGCCGGCCTTGGCGCCGATATTGTCTCCTTCAACAAGGGCAAACGGGTATGCTCGTTCTACGCCTCTCTCTATCAATGGGCAGTCGAACAGTTCGGGCAAAGCAGCTTTTCGGGCATTGGGGAAGGTGAACCTGCCTTCGCCGTCATCCGCGAGTTTTTGAACTACGCTTCCGAGCACCCAGAAAACTACTCGGACCAGGATCAGGCACTTCTGCTCTCCGCGCTCGGCAACATGGAGCAGAAACCGAACGACAAATTTGTGGCGAAGTTCGATCGATTCTCCGGTAAGTTCACGCTCGCGCATATCGTAGACGGCAAAACCGTGGCAGTCGTCACCATACCTCAAGGAAAAGCGCAATGATAAGCGTGAAAGCAGTGGGCGCAGCGCTGTTGGTGGCGTGGGCGGGCGTCTGCCACGCAAGCACCGACTACTCCAAGTCCGTAGAAGGCGAACTTGCCTGGGCCTGGGGCGAGCTGCAAAGCGTCATGACGGCGTCAGAGCTGGTCAAGGCCAAAAGCTTGAAGCTGACCTTGCTCAAGGCCGACACCGGCGCGATGAAGGTTCGGATATCGTCCAGCGGAGAAATCGAGATCTCGCTGGGCGTACACATTCGGGCCCAGGAGTCATGCACCATGGCCGAATACATGCGGCTACTTTCATCCACAAATGTCAACAAAACACACCTTCTGCAAGGCTATAACGGCTATCTGGCGGAGGCCGAAGCCTTCGGGCCATTTTTTCTCTCGGCGCGCGCCTACCTAGAACGGGTGGACAGCAAAACCGATTACCGCAGCCTGTACGCCGCTGCCGATGACAATCTACAAGTTGCGGCATGCCGTACTGGTCTGCTCGCCTTCCTTCTGGCTCATGAGTTTGCCCACGCGCTTGCTGGCGACCCCATCGCCATGGAAAAAATGGCGGCGGACGAGGTGAACAAGTTGGAGCAGAAGGCAGACGCGGCTGCGCTTGACTTGCTCGCGCGCAGAAAGACATTTCCGGTTGCCGGCATGTTCCAGTTCCTGCTGGCTGCAAATCACATCATGCATGAACCTGCACAGACCGAATACGCGTCATTCGACCATCCGCTGCCGTTCGATCGTATGCTCGGGACGCTCAGTTTCGCCATCGCCAACTTCGACAAGTACCTAAGCGCGCAGGACCGCAAAGTGCTAGGCCCCGGCGTCCACGAAGTCCCCAAGCAACTGGCGATAGTGCGCGATCAAGTCGCCAAATGGAAAGCGGTACAAGAAAAATACAACAACACATCCGCACAAAACGATGGCCTGATGTCATTTTTTCTTAACGATGCCACCTACGCAATCCGGGTGCCGTCGGTCTACCTTCAAGGCAGCCACGGTAGCGAGGTCGACCTGCCGCGCGCCCGCATCTATTTCCAGCAGGCCGCACAATTACTACCGCCGAGCTTTTACTACCAACAGGCGGCGGCGCTCTATGGCGCGGGCCTCGCCTGGAGCATCGAGCCCAATCCTTCATACGAGCGCGCCTGCTCATTCCTGGTGCGCGCCGAAGCAATGCACCTTCTCGCTGCAGCAGAGCGCCTGAAGATGTTGCGGAAAAACGAGAAATGCTTGTAGCGAAATCTCACTAGGCGAAGAGGTTGGTTCCAAAAGCAGCGTCGCGCAATCGGCGGTTCTGTCGCATTGGCGTCGAGGTTGGTCAGTTCGGGTAAACCACGGCGCCAGGTGGCCCGCAACAAACAGTTTGCGCCAGGCGCACACCTGGTTCGCGTTGACATTGTGCTTGCGCGCGATGCGTGGGACGGAAGCGTTCGGCAGCAACGATTGCATGGTGACGACATGCTTGAACTCGTCGGTATGGCGACAATAGCTGCCGCGTTTTGAGGGGCCGACGCCTGGTTTGATTATTGTGTCCATAATCGAGTTTGTGGACACAATCGATTTGTGTCTCAACCTCAAATCATGCCGGCAGCGGCGCTGCACGCATAGACGGCACTGGCATGACGCTTACGGTGAAAAGGAGGGCCAAGTATGTGCGATCACGTCATTGGCATGTCGTTACTGGGTAAGCGTCCGGCGGCCCCACCTTGCCGGGCGGTTTAGTTTTGCTGAAGGTTCGGCAATGGCAGCAAAGAATCGATCTGACTGTTAGGGCACGTCGGGAGACGTTCCAAAGTGCTGGCCAGCCATTGCAGCGGATCGAGCCCATTGAGCTTGGCGGTGCCGAGTAATGACTGAATGGCGGCGGCGCGCCGACCGGCACGCGCCGAACCGGCGAACAGCCAGTTTTTCTTGCCGATCGCAATGGGCCGGATCGTGTTCTCGACGGGGTTGTTGTCGATCGGCCGTGTACCGGAATCGACAT
>NZ_PDOC01000061.1 GCF_002760655.1 Massilia eurypsychrophila
TCCAATTTTTAAGTGTGTGGTAATTGACGTTGATATCGTCCGCGACTGCCTGCACGCTCCTGCCGCCACGGGAGAATACCTTGACCAGTGCTTGTTCGACAAATGCTGGGGAATGCCTTGTTCTCATGTCTGCCTCTATTTGGATAAAATCTGGAGGCGACAACTAGTCTGACACAGGGGGGAACTGAGGAAACCAATGAACCCGTCAAAGCTTTGATCAAAGACGGAAGCTGCCTCGCCGGCTGGGACGGCAATTCTGCAGTAGGCATGTCTACCCATGCAAGTTGTATGCAGGGCGTTCTCAAAGACCAAGTGCAACACCTTTGCTGTAAGGTGCCGCCATGGCGAAAATCTACAAACATCTGACTACCCAGGAGCGTGCCGTCGTCATGACCATGCGCGCCGACCTGTGCTCCACCCGATCCATTGCTAAACGCCTTTGCCGTTCAGCCAGCACGATCAGCCGCGAGCTCAAGCGCACCAGCGGCATCGGCGTCTACGATGCCAACCTGGCCCATGCACAATGCCATGCCCGCCGCCTTTTGCCACATCGTCTTCCCAAGCTCCACGCGGAAGGGGCCTTGTTCCAGGTAGTCCGGCATCAGCTAAAACTGCTCTGGTCGCCGCAGCAAATAGCGCGCAAACTCAAGGCCCTTTGGCCCAACAATTCTGAGAAATCTGTGTCCCACGAGACCATCTACAACGCCATCTACATGCACCCCCGCGGCGAACTCAAACGCGAGCTGATCGCGTACCTTCGCCATCACAATCAAGTGCGCAAGCCGCGCAGTCGAGGTGACGATCGACGCTACCAGATCCAGGACATGCAGAGCATCCATATCCGCCCTGCAGAGGTCGAAGATCGCCCCATCCCTGGCCATTGGGAGGGCGACCTGATCAAGGGCGCTGGCAACCGTTCCTCGGTCGGCACGCTGGTCGAACGCACGACCGGCTTCGTGGTGCTGGCCAAGATGGACAACGCCACCACCAAGACCGTCGTCGACAGCTTCTCGGCGGTGCTCAACCGCGAGCCGGCAGCGATGCGCAAGACCATGACATACGATCAGGGCCGCGAGATGCACGGCCATAAAATCCTGACCGAACGGACCGGCGTCCAGATCTATTTCGCCGACCCGCACAGCCCGTGGCAGCGCGGGTCAAATGAGAACACCAATGGCCTGCTTCCCCAGTACATGCCGAAAGGATCGGACCTGTCGATCTACTCTCAAGACGAGCTCGATGCCATCGCCTTGTCGCTCAATACAAGGCCAAGAGCGAGGCTCAATTATGAATCGCCGCTCGTCGTTTATACTCAGCACATAGCATTGCTACAACATCCGACCGACACTGTTAATTAACCCAGTGTTGCGCTTGATACTTGAAACCGCCCAGTATTGTTTAACTATGGGTCTGTGCGAGGAACGCATGGAGTCGCCGGCGAAGAGTAAGCGGTTCCTGAGCGGCGTTGTATGTTTTGATTTGCCACGCCGGCAAAATCGATCGAACTTCAACAACACCTGAAGGTCCCCGCAAGGCCCGCTATTGCGGTAGCGGACAGACGTTGCGTGCGAAGCGCTCCCGGTACAGTGCGCTGCGCGGCAATCGCAAAGCGCGGCCGGCCCCAGCGACGCCAACCTGGTCAGCAAAAGTATCCGCGGCACTGATCACTTCGGCACACTCTGCATGTCGCCTGTGCTTAGCCCCAGCAGAATGGTGAACGATTCGCAAATTGAAGCGCCGTTGCCTCTGCCCTGCTGCATTATTTACACCGCTGTAAAAAGCAAAGTCCCGGACAACCGAGACTCTGGGTTACGAACGCCGACTGGCTCTGAGATCAACGGCTGGCGCTGCGGCGCTTGCGCCCGAAGGTGCAAACACCGAGCAACCCGGCCAACATCAGGGTGAAGGTTGCTGGTTCAGGCACCGCTGCCGCCAAGCCGGTCGCCGTCAGGCCGATCACGTTGCCGTTCCCGCCGAGGTTGAAGCTGCCGATCAGGCTTGCCGAGCCAGTGCCCAAATTAATGGAGTAAAAGCTGGAAGCGCCGTTGCCAGTCTGAAGCGCGGAGAACGCATCGAACCCGCCGAAGATGTCAAAGCCACCGATATTACCGGCATTGAAGCCGAGGCCGCCGACGGTCGTGATTGTCGGATTGGCAAAATTGCCGGTTGCCACTTTGAGCTCGTTCGAGCTAGAATCGATGAAATAAAGGGATGTCGCTGTGCCTGCATCGACATCGTTGTTCGAATAGGCAATCGAGGTGAGGTTTGCCTGAACAGCCGTCTGTGCAGTGTAACTGGGAACGGCTGCGCCGACATTGAACGCGCCATTTTGCCCGCTGCTGGTGATTACCCGCAACGAAGCCAAGTTTAGCCGATCGGCTTCCGGATTGAAATCGATGCCGATCACGGTGGTGCCGGAGATTCCAGGAACCGTACCGATCAGCGTGGCTGCTCCACCGGCGGCTATCGAGAAAACGCGGCCTTGGTTACTGACGGCATACAGAACGCCCGTCGTAGGACGGCGGTCGATGCCGACCAGATTTTCTCCCACACCAAGGCCGGAAACGTTGACAAACGCAGACTGCGCTGCAGGAGTAGCGCTGTCGAAGGTAAATATCGAATTCGTATTGGTCAAACCTAGAATCGGGATGGCGTACGCAGGAACGGCGGAAAACAGCGTGGCGGCGAGAGCAACTGCGAGACTGGCGGATTTGGTTTTGAAATGTGGGATCATCGCGGAGCAACTCCTGGGTTGGAATGACCGCGTCGACGCAAATGTCGAGAGCGATCGTTTGGTTTAAAGTGCTTCAATTAGGTGAAAGCAAATCTTGGGCCATGCCTGCTGCAATTAGTACAAGATCAGCCGTTTCAATGACTTACAAAATTTCGTCTCGTCGAAAATGGTTATGACACAATTCGGATTGTGCGCACTGTAAAATATATCGACAGTATTTCTTGGTCGTTTTCTTTGCACTGCGTCGCTGAAGACGAATGGACTAACGAGCGAGGGCGGTAGCTGGGGTTCTGTCGCATTAGCGAACATCGACGGGGTAATCGGGTAAGCTGCGGCGCCCGAACCCAAGACGACTCGACATGCTCAACTTCAAAGGGATGCGCTTTCCGATCGATGTGATCCTGGTCTGCATCCGCTGGTATGCGGCCTACCCGCTGAGCTACCGGCACCTCGAGGAGATGAGGGAAGAGCGCGGCGTGTCGGTCGACCATTCGTCGATCAACCGTTGGGCGATTCGTTTCCTGCCGCTCATCGAGAAGATGGCCCGGAAACACAAGCGTCCGGTCGGCGGCAGCTGGCGTATGGATGAGACGTACATCAAGGTCAAGGGCGTCTGGAAAGGTTCTGTCGCGTTGTTGATCAAACGACAGAATTTCCCTAGGACGGCATTGTGCCGCTCAAACCGGACGGACTATTCCTGCCAGCGCAGAAAATTGGTCGGCGAACGACATTGCATCAGCGCCGTCGATTGCGAACTGGCCCTTGCGGATCATGTGCATCAGCTCGATGCCGGCGAGCACGGAGCCGGCAGAGCGGAACGATTTGAAGTTGAG
>NZ_PDOC01000062.1 GCF_002760655.1 Massilia eurypsychrophila
TGATGTTCTCCTTCATGGCGCTGTCGGCAATCAGTTGCTCGGCCAGTTCTGCGCTCTCTTTTTCGGCCACCATCCAGCCCACGACATAGCGGCTGAAGATGTCGAGGATGACGTAGAGATGGAAGCAGGTGCCCCGAACCGGACCTTTCAGTTTCGTGATGTCCCAGCTCCACACCTGGTTGGGTGTGACGGCCAGAAGCTCCGGCTTGGCGTACTCGGGATGGCGCAGTTGATTGCGCCGTTCGCGCACAGAGGCACAGCCTTGCAGCAGGCGATACATCGTGCGCACCGAGGCAATGTAGCGGCCCTCATCGAGCAGCTGGGCATAGATCGCTGCAGGTGCGCAGTTGACGAAGCGCGGGCTATTGAGCACGTCGAGAACGACACGCTGTTCATGCTTGGACAGCGCCAATGGCGGGCGCCGCCGCGGCGCTGCAACCGGGGCTGGTAGCTGGCAGACATGGCGTGCTGCACGGTCGCGATACAGGGCGCTGCGCGGCATGCGCAATGCACGGCATGCCGCAGCTACACCAACCTCGTCGGCCAAGCTCATGACGGCACTCATCACTTCGGCCCGCCGGTGGTGTCCGACGTGCTCACTCCCAGCAGGATGGAAAGTTTTTTTTGGACGTCAATGATCAAATCGGCCTTGGCGAGCTTGTTGCGCAGACGCTCGACCTCGGTCTGCAATTGAAGAACCAGGCGATCCTGTGCCGCTGCGGGATTCACCTTCGGACCACGCTTTCCCTCGACCAGTCGGGCCTCGCCGGCGCGCTGACGCTGCTTGCGCCAGGTGGCCAGGTGCGACGAGTAGATCCCCTCACGGCGCAGCAGGGCACCGATGTCGCCGGGCGCCATGCAGGCGTCGGCAGCTGCCAGGATGCGCAGTTTCTCGGCTTTGGAAAAGCTGCGGCGTTTGGCCGTTGGCACCACCTCAGGGTCAAGGACGGGCGTCTGTGATATTTGAAATTTGCTGCTTTCGGTTGCGCATAATTGGATCCTGCCGCTGTACTCTAAATTAGTTGGGCAGGTGTCTCAAGTTATATTGGCACAGAGGGGCCACCACAACCAGGTACGCAAACCGCGCAGTCGAGGTGACGACAGGCGCTACCAGATCCAGGACATGCAGAGCATCCATATCCGCCCTCCAGAGGTCGAGGATCGCCTCATCCCGGGCCACTGGGAAGGCGACCTGATCAAGGGTGCTGGCAACCGCTCCTCGGTCGGCACGCTGGTCGAACGCACGACCGGCTTTGTGGTGCTTGCCAAGATGGACAACGCCACCACCAAAACCGTCGTCGACAGCTTCTCGGCAGTGCTCAACCGTGAGCCGGCGGTAATGCGAAAGACCATGACTTACGATCAGGGCCGCGAGATGCACGGCCACAAAATACTTACCGAACGCACGGGTGTCCAGATCTACTTTGCCGATCCGCACAGCCCGTGGCAGCGTGGCTCAAACGAGAACACAAATGGACTGCTGCGCCAGTACATGCCAAAGGGATCGGACCTGTCGATTTACTCCCAAGACGAACTCGATGCCATCGCCCTGTCGCTCAATACGCGCCCGAGAGCGAGGTTCAATTCTGACTCGCCGCTCGTCGTTTATACTCGGCATATAGCACTGCTTCAACATTCAACCGACAATGTTAATTAACCCAGTGTTGCGCTTGGTACTTGAAACCGCCGCGCAACTGTTCACGTTGTTCGGCTTCGCGAATCCGGTCCTGGCTGGCCGGCAATTTCGGGTCTCTGAAACCCGAGCTCCTCCCTGAGGACGGAAGCACGGGGTAAATGCATCAAAATTGGCAAAATTCGCGGGTTTGAATGCGTGAAAATAAAAATTTAGGTACCCCAAAAACGCGGCCCTGTTGAGCGCGTCGTCTGCACAGAAATCATCGATTGTTCAGCGCTTCCCTAGGGAAATTCTGTCGTTTGATCAACAACGCGACAGAACCGTTATTAGTATTCAAAGAGCATGGGCACACCAAGACGAGATGCTTGCTGAAGTATGGTCTGGTCAGTTGGTGGCGAATCTCCGACGGGTTGATGCTCTGGCGGTGAAATGGTCTCAGCATGCAGTCGTTAAAACGTGCTCAGCAGAACTACTCGAAAGGACTCGGATGCCGAAACTTGAAAAACCATTAAATTAAGGCCTGCGAGCGGCCGCACATGCTAAATAACTTTCTACGCTGCGCGCTCAGGCTGATAAATAATCACAATAGTTCATTGAGTTAAAATGTTCTTGCGTTATGGCAAGTCAATATGACGTGCGGAATTGAACGCCGATAAAAAATTCTTTGGCATAAGCTTTGTTGTCTTCCTTTTTTGAGGAAGATCATCAATTAGGAGACTTAATACCGTCCCTGCAGCCGAATAGTAATCACCTAAGGAGATAAGCATGTTTGGATCGAAAATGAACGTAAGCACTGTTGGCCATGAAATACGCTCGATGATTAATGAAGTCGAGCAATTGTTGAGTGAAGCCCGTACGAGCACTGGCGAAAAAACTGCTGAACTGGAAAAACGCAGCTTGCAGCTACTTTCCTCCACCATTTCCAAGACACATGAACTGGAAAAAATTGCGATCAATACGGCGAAAGACATCGCCACCTCGACCGACAATATAGTGCATGAAAATCCATGGCGTTCGATGGCGATCGCAGGTTTGCTAGGCGCAGGCATCGGCCTATTGGCTGGTGTTGCACTGTCGCGTAATTGACGCAACTCACGCGCTAGTGTACTGAGTTAGAAATTAGTTGAATAATTGCAAGTATCTGCTATGTTGAGTAAATCGAGTTTATTCTTGCGAGATTCATCATGGCAGCTGGTCGTCCAAAAGTTGAGTTAGTGTTGCAGGTTCTGTCGCGTTGTTGATCAAACGACAGAATTTCCCTAGGACGGCATTGTGCCGCTCAAACCGGACGGACTATTCCTGCCAGCACAGAAAATTGGTCGGCGAACGACATTGCATCAGCGCCGTCGATTGCGAACTGGCCCTTGCGGATCATGTGCATCAGCTCGATGCCGGCGAGCACGGAGCCGGCAGACCGGAACGATTTGAAGTTGAGCATCGGCCTGGTCACCCGCTTGATGGCGCGATGGTCCTGCTCGACGATGTTGTTGAGGTATTTGACTTGGAGCACCAGGATCGGCACGTCGCGGCCGGCGTTGATCGCATCGATCGCCGCCTTGTTGGCACCACTCTTGTCAATCGCGACCTTGTCCGGATCGCCGTTCGCTCCCATGGCCTTGTCGAAGAAGCGCTT
>NZ_PDOC01000063.1 GCF_002760655.1 Massilia eurypsychrophila
GTGATGCACGTAAGACGCGGCAGGCTCGGTCTGGCAATCATCGAGGAGACCGTCCGAGGGCGCATCGGCTGGGACGATGCCGCCGAGGGCCGCTTGCCGCTCGTTACGATCGATGGGCAGGAGTTCTCCTGGAACGAACTTGGACATGCGTTGATGTGTTTCGAGGGATGGCAGTTCAAGCTTGAGGTTGCCGACCGCAGCGATGAGGTCTGATGTCGGCCGCAGCCCCAACGTTGAAGTGACTCTGACCGGTCGTGGTACCGGCCAGGCCGTGGTTCAATCGGGGGCTACATGGCGGCACTTTTGCAGGAGAAGGTGTTGCACTTGGTCTTTGAGAACGCCCACTCAAAATAGTTGGGCAATCCGGGAAAATCCTTAGCGTGCTATTTTTTCCGAATTCTGTGGTCGCCCGTATTGAGGCCGCGACTCAAACAGGTGGGTCGCTGTTTTAGTGTCCCGCCTTATGCATAATCCAAAAGGAAGATCGCCCCAATGTCTGGCTCTCTTAAAAAGCTCACCGAAGCCGCGGCTCGCAGCACCGGCCGCCGCTACTGTTCGACGCACGGCAGCGAGGTTGAAGTAGACGCCGGGAGTTATATCCTGCGCGGTAAGACCACACGTTGGGTCTGTTTTACTTGTCAAGAACGTCGCAAATTACTTGTGCGCCCTGGACAAAACTTGTGACGGAAAATCCCAGCAGGCGCAAGCCGGCCCCGACCGGTTTTGCCAGTAAGAGGGGCAAGCGCGGGGCTTGGCCTAATACCTCGCTCCTGATGAAACTGTCCATCCCGGCGACGCCAGCGGCAACAGCTACCTACCTCATCATCCTCCGAAGAAAGGGCTATACAAACATCTCAATATGAGATAAAGTTTCTTTATGCGAGTGATATCCAACAAAGCCCTGACAGACTTCTCTGCAATCCACCCCCCAGCCGGGGAGCCACTTCAGGCGTGGCGCAAGATTGCCGAGTCTAGGACATTTTCAAATTTTGCTGAGGTAAAAGCTACGTTCAATGCGGTCGATAAGGTGGACATTTATTACGTCTTCGACATCGGCGGCAACAAATATCGCATTATTGCTGCGATACATTTCGATCAGCAAAAGCTGTTTGTTCGCCATGTTTTTACGCACAAGGAGTACGACAAATGGAAACCTTAATGGACCGCCAGGTGATTAGCGACATCACCTCCCGTTTTCAGGCTCTAGCGGCTCTTGTACCGCTGCGCGCGATTCGCACGGACGTGGACTATGAGAAAGCCGTCACGATCTTGAACCAGCTTCTGGATGCAGGCGCTGCTGACGAAAGTTCACCACTCGGCGATGTGACCAATGCGTTGGGTGCCGTGATTGGTGACTACGAGGATTTGCACAACCCGGCTCAAGAAGTTACGCCGGCTGCGACTTTGCGGTTCCTGATGCAACAGCATCAACTCACCCAGTCCGATCTTCCAGAAATCGGCAGCCAGGGAGTGGTGTCAGAGATTTTGCGTGGGAAACGCGAACTCAACGTTCGGCAAATTAAAGAACTGGCCGGACGCTTTCAGGTCCCTGCTGCTGTGTTTATCTAACGCCAAGGAAAATTGTGATGAACAAGGAGACGCGCCGAGAGCGGTTAAGAGCAGCACTGGCAGGTCGTCACGTCAAAGCAGACGAGCAGAGCTACATCTCCCAGCTTTTGTCAGGGACTGCTTCATTCGGGCAAAAGGCCGCGCGTAGGCTGGAGCGCGACTATCTTTTGCCTCCCATGTCGCTCGATGTTCCCTTCGATCTGCCCGTTGCTGATCACGTAACGAAAGAGGCCCTGATTGGCCGCATCGCTAAACGGATCGAAATGTTACATATTGAAAAAGTAAGAGCACTGGCGAGTTTATCGAGGCTTAATTCCAAAGGAAAAAAATCACCGCGCCACTAGGCGCACCGCACCGGCCGGATGCCGGCAATTTTGAAAGGCCGCCTCGTAGCGGAATAATCATGCGCTTACTCATTTCTCTGTTTCTTCCTTGGCTGACGTTTTTCACTATCGGTCGCCCGATTGCTGGAATCGTTTGCTTGATTTTGCAACTGACACTGATCGGCTGGATTCCAGCGACGATCTGGGCAGTGTATGCGTTGAGCCAGTACAAGACGGATAAAAAAATCGAGTGCGCCTTGCAGCAACGTACCTCGTAACGCCCTAGCGCGAAAATTCCAGTAGTAGCGATGCCAGCCATGAGCTGACATTGTCATTGAGAGGGGCCGGCGCAGTGCCTGTCCAGTGAGGAAATTTATGAGCATCGTAATGTTGAAGACGCGGGACGGTGATGAGCCAATGCAGTTTCGTTCGCACGCGCTGCGTCCAGCGCGGATCGTGAACGAAGACCTTCGCCACTTCACCGGCACAACGTTCCCTGAAAATCCGTTGCAGGGCTGTTCGTTGGTGCTGCGGCGGCTCGAAGCGTTTGGCATGATCGCCGATGCTGTGCCGACCAATGGGTCGATGTGTTGGCTGACAACGGAGACATCTTGCACGAAGTGCCAGTGACGCTCAAGGGCTTCGAATACCTGCGCCGGACATTGAGGTTCGTGCGCGAACAATAGGACGGAAATTCGTGAGAATAATTTCGGTGCGGCCCGGCACGACAGGGTTCTGTCGCGTTGTTGATCAAACGACAGAATTTCCCTAGGACGGCATTGTGCCGCTCAAACCGGACGGACTATTCCTGCCAGCACAGAAAATTGGTCGGCGAACGACATTGCATCAGCGCCGTCGATTGCGAACTGGCCCTTGCGGATCATGTGCATCAGCTCGATGCCGGCGAGCACGGAGCCGGCAGACCGGAACGATTTGAAGTTGAGCATCGGCCTGGTCACCCGCTTGCTGGCGCGATGGTCCTGCTCGACGATGTTGTTGAGGTATTTGACTTGGCGCACCAGGATCGGCACGTCGCGGCCGGCGTTGATCGCATCGATCGCCGCCTTGTTGGCGCCACTCTTGTCCATCGCGACCTTGTCCGGATCGCCGTTCGCTCCCATGGCCTTGTCGAAGAAGCGCTT
>NZ_PDOC01000064.1 GCF_002760655.1 Massilia eurypsychrophila
CCGATCTGCCGTTCCGGCAGCTCGTATGGTGGCGCCGGCGGCGACGGTGGCCGTGGCGGCCATGGCGGCTTTGCCGCGGGCGGCTTCGCGGTCGCCGGCAGCGGCGAGAAAGGCGGCGCAGCGTCGGCGGCCGGCGGCGCGGCCACGGGTGGTTCTGGCGGCTACGGCGGCGCCGGCGGTGAAGGCGGCGCCGGCGGCAGCACCGGCAGCGGCGGTGAAGGCGGCGCTGCCAATGCCAACGGCGGCAGTGGCGCGGCCAATACCGCCGGCACCGGCGGCAGCGGCGGCACCAACACGGCCACTGGCGCAGCTGGTGGCGCGGGCGGCAGCGGCGCGGCCGGCGGCGGTTCGGGCTATGCCGCCAACACCGGTGGCGACGGCGCGGCCGGCGCCGCAGCGACCGGTGGCAGCGCCACCAATGGCGACGCGATGGTCGGCGACACCAGTACCGGCGACGGCGGCGTCGGCGGTGCTGGTGGCACCAACACTGCCGGCACCGGCGGCGATGGCGGCACCAACACCGCTGCCGCAGGCAACGGTGGCGCCGGCAATGGCGCCGCCGGCGGCGGCGCCGGCGATGCGTATGCCGATGCCGGCATCTTCGATATGTCGAACAACATGTCGAACGTAGCTGCCTCGGCAACCGGTATCGTCGTGCTGAGCCAGAACAGCGGCATCTCGGCGCTGGTGCAGCAAAGCGTCAACGTCCAGGCCAACCTGAACGTCGGTCCTTGATGGGCGAGCCGCCGTGCCGGCAGTGGGCGGCGCGGCGGCTTCAGCGAGTCAACAAAAGGAGAAACCATGCATTCCGTATCCACCAGTCGCACCCTGATGCTGGCCGCCGTGCTGGCCGCCGTGCTGGCGGCGCCCGCGCGCAGCGCCGAGCCGGCCAAGCCGGCGCCACAACAGGCCAGCGCGCTCGGCGTCGCCGCCCCCGATGAATTGCTCAATCGCACGCGTGGGGGCAGCAACCGCACCGACATCGATATGCGGCTTAGCGGCAATGTCAGCGGCAACGCCGCCAACAACGTCAACACCGGCGCCAACATCATCACCAACGGTTCCTTCTCCAACATGGCCGGCATACCGATCGTGGTGCAGAACACCGGCGCCAACGTGCTGATTCAAAACGCCACGATCATCAACTTGCGGATGAACTAGCCATGGCGATCGACCGACTAGTGGCCATCGCCATGCTGCTGGGCGCGGCCCAGCATGCCCGCGCACTGGACGTGCCGGCCATCGGCGGCAGCCAGCTCAGCGTGCCGGTCGCCAGCATGAAGAGCATCAAATTTCAGACGACCTTGCGCCAGCAATACGATTTCAGTTGCGGCTCGGCCGCCGTGGCGACCTTGCTCACCCATCACTACGGCGTACCCGTCAGCGAACGCGTCGTATTCGAACAAATGTATGCGCGCGGCGACCAGCGCAAGATTCGCAAGGAAGGCTTTTCAATGCTCGACATCAAGCGCTTCCTGGCAGAACGAGGCTTTCAGGCCGACGGCTTCAAGCTGCCGCTGCAAAAACTGATCGACGCCAAGCTGCCGGCCATCGTGCTCGTTGCCGAAAAGGGCTATCACCATTTCGTCGTCATCAAGGGCGCGGCGCACGGGCGCGTGCTGGTTGGCGACCCGGCCAGCGGCACCCGCGCGCTGACCCGCAGCGCGTTCGAAAAAATCTGGACCAGCAAGCTGATGTTCGTCATCCACGGCACTGCCGCCACGCCCGCCTTCAATCGCGTCGCCGACTGGCGCGCCGCGCCGATGGCGCCGCTGGGCAGCGGCATCAGCCGCGACGGCGTCAGCGGCGTCACCATGCCCAAGCTCGGACCCGGTGACTACTAAACAGGAGAAACTCATGCAAGGCAACAACGAATTACTTCACGTCAGTTTCTGGCTAGCGCTGGCCGGGTTCGCCGCACCCGCGCTGGCGGCACCGCCTGACTGGACGCCGGTCGACGCCGAGCAGCTCGAGCAGATGCGCGGCGGCTTCGGCAACGCCGCGGGACTGACCGTGGCGCTCGGGATCGAACGGCTGGTGTCGATCAATGGCGAGATCGTCGCGCGCACCCATATCGATATAGCCGACCTGCAGCACCTGACTGCCGAGCAGGCCCGACAAACCCATGATGCCCTGTCGTCCGTCAAGCTGATCCAGAACGGCCGTGACAACATCTACGACGCCGGCGCCGCCGCGCGGGTGGCAGGCGGCGTCGTCATCCAGAACACGCTGAACGATCAGCTGATCCGCAGCGAGACAGTCATCAGCTCGACTGTCAACAGCGCCAGCTTGTTGAAGAACCTCAATTTCCAGGGAACGCTGAGCGATGCGCTGAGCCGCGCCGCCGGCGCCCGCTGACGTCGCGCCAACGCAGACATTCGATCGGAGGAAACATGCAGCAGTTTCTCGTTTCACGTTGCCGCACTGCCGGGCTGTCGGCTCTGCTGCTCATGCCGGTGGCGCAAGCCAGCGCGCCGGCGCAGGATGATTTGGCCAACCAACTGAAGGTCTTGAAGGAGCAGCTCGCGTCCCAGCGCCAGCTGCTCGAACAGCTGTCGCGCCAGGTCGCAGCGCAGCGGGCGCCGGCGGTGACCGATGGTGTCACAGCCACCAGCGCCGAGCAACTCGATGCTCAGCGCGGGGCCGGCAACGTCGAGCCGCAGCAAGGCGCGGATGCGCCTGTTGCGCCCGTAGCGCCGGCGCGCCAGGCAAGCGCAGCCGCGCCGCCGCGCCGCGCCGTGGGCCGCCCGCCGCGCCGCGACGGCC
>NZ_PDOC01000065.1 GCF_002760655.1 Massilia eurypsychrophila
GTTGCCAGCGCCCTTGATCAGGTCGCCCTCCCAGTGACCAGGGATCAGGCGGTCCTCGACCTCTGCAGGGCGGATATGGATGCTCTGCATGTCCTGGATCTGGTAGCGCCGGTCGTCACCTCGACTGGAAGGTGGGGTAAAAATCCCGCTTACGCTTAAACTCGCTGAATAATTGTCTTGACCAATGGATCCACTTTACGGAGTCTGGTCTGACGCCCTTGAATCCACTGCAATCGACTGGGAATACATATACTGGCGTGACCACGGCAAGCTGTTGCGCTGCCTGCCAGCCTTGACGCAGCCGATCTGGTAGAGCGAGATCCAGTCCTTATTGAATGCGTAGGCGCAGCCAGCCAAATAAACGCGCCAAATCCGGTAGCGACGTTCCCCAGCAAGCAACTTGATGGACTCTGCATGCTCTTCGAAATTATTGGTCCAAAGCTCGCATGTTCTAGCGTAATGGTGGCGTAAATTCTCGATGTCAAAAGCTTCTAGTCCTGCTTCCTGCATCGTTTTCAAGACTAAGCCCAAGTGAGGTAGTTCACCGTTCGGAAATACGAACTGTTCAATAAATTCCCCGTTGCCATAGGGTGTTTCCCCGCTCTCGGCGTCGGTGGACGTAATTCCGTGATTCATCGCAATCCCATCATTGACCAAGAGAGAGTCGATTTTGGCAAAGTAGCTCCTCAAGTTTCGCAGGCCCACATGCTCGAACATGCCGACGCTTGTGATCCGGTCGAATTTTCCTTGGATGTCGCGATAGTCTTGCAGGCGAATGTCAATATACTCCGTCAGCCCCTTCTCGGCGATCAGCTGTCGCGCCAACGTGGCTTGATTCGGAGATAAGGTAACGCCGACGCCACGTACCCCAAATTTTTCTGCCGCGCGTATGAGCAAGGCCCCCCAGCCGCAACCGATGTCGAGTAGGGTATGTCCGCGCTGCAGCCGAATTTTGGTGAGGATGTGATCTATTTTTTTCTCCTGGGCCGTTGCCAAGTCTTCGTTCCCATGCTCGAAATAGGCGCACGAATACACCATTTTCGGGTCGAGCCAGCAGCGGTAGAAATCATTCGACACATCGTAGTGATAAGCGATAGCTTCACGATCCTTGGCCTTTGTATGTCGAAGTTTCCTGCTAATCCTTGCGAACTTCCCCTCCAGTTTCAGGGGCCAGCAGCGAGCGCGTTGCCGACCGCGATTATTGCTGCTGGTTTTCCCTCCACCTCGATTTTTCCATCGACATACGCAGCGCCGAGATTGGACAACGATGGAGTGAAAAAATATGCTAGAGCCGACACATGCGGCAAGCGTACGATGACCTCGGGGGCAACATCGCTTAGGGACAGTTGTTGTCCATTCCACAAGTCTAGCCTTAGTGGCAACGCAAGGCGATGGCGGATATCGTCAGCCCATAACGCCAATTTTTTTTCCAGAAACATTATTCGGCTTCCTATTCATGGTTACGCTAGGTCAGCGGCAGGTTGTACGTCTGGACGAAATTTCTCCGCACGGCAAATCGATAATAGACACGCAGCCATAACCGAGTTCGCTCTCGATTTTGAGCAGTCTCGATTTGCCTCGAAGCTATGTCGTCCGAACGATAACCCCAGGCCAGACTAGTTTATTAACGTAACTCTGCGTGGATGGCAGGAGCATCTCATTGATGGCCAATGCGGACAAACCACCGTCATGATCCATCATCTCCGCGCCGGTTGGCAGCTAGGAATTCATGCAGCATGGCACACTGTGAAGGTGAGACCAAAAGTTGGAGAATCACTGGGTAACACGACACCTCCCCGAGATCTTTTACGCCACTAAAGGCGTTGGCGGCGCAGACTGAAATGGCGCGGATCATAAAATGCAATACATCCACGAGCTAGTCGAAGTACTTTTGACAGCACACCTCAGAGCCAACAACGCCAGCTCGTGGTACGCTTACTCAACGCGCCTGACCTGTGGCGTCTATCTTGATCTTCTCCGATTTATTTCCAGTTTGAACAAAAACATCGTATTGGATGTTGCCGCGTTCATGCTCGACCTGAACCTTGATGGCTTTACCGTTAAACTTCTTTTCTGCAGTTGCCACTGCTTGCGCCAAGGATGTTTTAGCGCTTTCAAGATCTTTCATATTCATTCCAGTTATGAAGTTTGTAAGTTTTCCGCGAATGTGTTCATCTTCGATTTTTATAACGGCACCCGATGCGGCGTCGATTTTGTACTCTTTTACGCCAGCGTTGCCGAGAACCTTGACTTCCCATAAGGAGCGGTCTTTTTCAAAATCGAATTCTGCGCCGATTGTTTTGCCAGCCTCTTGTTTCTCAGCGATCTGGGTCGCTTGCACAAGCGACACCGAAGTCCTATTTAACGCCTCGACTTCCCGTGGTCTGGCCGCATGAGCTGCAGAAGCAAAACTAAAACTTGCAGCAAGAACGAGGATTGTGATTTGAGCAGAAGAATTAAGTTTCACGATGAACCTTTCATAATGGATGAAAATTCCGCATCTCATGTACCCGTGATTGGGCGCAATCAATTAGCTATTGCGAAAGAGCAATGTAGCGGTCTGATCTCATTCGCACCCCTGGAAACCCGAGTTTGCACGGCGTTCTCAAGGACCAAGTGCAACACCTCCTACTGTAAGGTGCCGCCATGGCGAAAATCTACCAACATCTGACTACCCAGGAGCGCGCCGTCGTCATGACCATGCGCGCCGACCTGTGCTCCACCC
>NZ_PDOC01000066.1 GCF_002760655.1 Massilia eurypsychrophila
GATGCAGACCAGGATCACATCGATCGGAAAGCGCATCCCTTTGAAGTTGAGCATGTCGAGTCGTCCTGGGTTCGGGCGCCGCAGCTTACCCGATTACCCCGTCGATGTTCGCTAATGCGACAGAACCGCCAGCAGTCGTCCTCGACTTCGTGCTGGCGCAATACGTGACACAAGGCGTCGATTGAATTACTGCTGGCTTGGCATACTTCCAGTCCATTGAACCTATTGAATTGAATTCGTGGCAGACATAGCTTCCTAATTGAGTGTTGCTTAGATTGCCAGTGCGGCCAAAGAGCTTCGTCTCTATACAACCGTTCCGACCAATGCACCGATGCCCGCTGCGGCACCCATCGAAAGCGCGCTCCAAAACGCCACGCGAATCACTCCCTTCTTCACACTTGCGCCACCGACTTTGGCCGCCAGGCCGCCGAGGAAGGCGAGAAAAAGCAGCGATGCCACCACGGTGACGGGGATTAGCTTTTCGTTTGGCGCCAGCACCACCACCAACATCGGTAACGCCGCGCCAACGGCAAAACTAAGCGCAGACGCGAAGGCCGCTTGCAGAGGCTTGGCGCTCATCGCATCGGTGAGCCCCAGCTCATCCTTCGAATGCGCGGCCAGAGCGTCGTGTTCCATCAGGCTGGTAGCAACTTGGTCGGCCAGCGTGGGCTCAAGGCCCCGGCCAACGTAAATGCTGGCTAACTCGCGATGCTCGCCCTTTGGATTCTCGCTGAGCTCGGTACGCTCCTTTTCGAGCGCTGCAGCTTCGGTGTCCGCTTGGGACTGTACAGAAACGTATTCCCCAGTCGCCATCGACATAGCTCCAGCAACCAACCCGGCTACGCCGGCAACTAAAATGCTTTGGTGTGTCGCATGCGATGCGGCGACACCAAGAACCAGACTGGCCGTGGAGACAATTCCGTCATTCGCGCCAAGGACGGCAGCACGTAACCAACCGACGCTATCTAGTTTGTGGAACTCTCGATGTCGCGTCAGCATGGTAAAAATCCTTTATCCCAGACAGCTAAAATATTTAGTGAGTATAACTGCGTATTTCGGTGAACGTGCCCACCCATTCCGGTCTATCGCGCCCACGTGCACGCGCGTGGATCCGTCAGCAAAACTCGAAGCACTCGAATCGGTTGTCGCACCGACGCTGCGCTCGGGGCGCTTCAAGGCCACAGACAAATTGATCGCATCACTAAAAGTGCAACCCGTTATGCGGAGAAAAAAACCTCAGGAATGAGACGGGTGCCGGGTCCCTGAGACGGAACTCCGCGTAAGATTAAACTCCGCATTACAGCTAAAATACGGTGCACCGCATTTTAGCTGGCTGGTGATGATCGTGGCCGCGCTGCCGGCCCGGTCGTCGATGATCTCCAGCAGATCCGAGCGCGTCATGCCGTCGATGGCGCCCATCCCCAATCGTCAAGTACAAGGTAAGCGGGATTTAAACCGCACCGGCAGCCATGCGGCCGCCGTCGCGCAGCGAATCGGCTATCGGTTGGCGTGGTTGAATGGCAGCAGGTCGGTCACGTCGTCACCGGCTTGGCGTTTCGGCAGTTCGGTCAGGACATGACGCAGCCAGGCGTAGGGTTCGACGTTGCAGGCCCGGCACGTGAGCATGAGGCTGTAGATGACGGCACTGGCGTCGGCACCGGGCACGGAGTCCGAGAAGAGCCATGCCTTTCGAGCTGTTGCGAAGGGGCGGATTTCCCGTTCGATCAAATTGTTGTCGATACATTAGCGGCCGTCATCGATATAGCGATAGATGTACAGCCACTGCCCGATCGCATAGGCGATCGCCTTGCCGATCAACGATTGTGGCATGACCTCTTTCTGGTTTTTCACCAGCCAGGCATGGAGGGCGTCCAGGATCGGGCGACTCTTTTCCTGCCGCCATTGGTGGATGCGCTCGATCTCGGTCAAGTCGTCGGGCAACGCCTTTTTGCGCGCCATCGCCTCGATATGGTAAAGCTTGCCGATCATGTCGAGCGCTTCCTTGGCCCGGCCGGTCGGATGCTTCTGCGCCTTGAGCGCCTCGTCGAACTTACGCCTCAGGTGGGCCATGCACCCAAGGGGTTCTGTCGCATTAGCGAACATCGACGGGGTAATCGGGTAAGCTGCGGCGCCCGAACCCAGGACGACTCGAGGTTCTGTCGCGTTGTTGATCAAACGACAGAATTTCCCTAGGGAAACGCTGAACAATTGCCGATTTTGGCGCAAATTGTGCAACCAGCAGCGCCGTGTCTTTCAGTAGCCGGGATTCTCAATTGCAAGCAGTTTGACGGGCGATTTTGGTTCTGTCGCATTAGCGAACATCGACGGGGTAATCGGGTAAGCTGCGGCGCCCGAACCCAGGACGACTCGACATGCTCAACTTCAAAGGGATGCGCTTTCCGATCGATGTGATCCTGGTCTGCATC
>NZ_PDOC01000067.1 GCF_002760655.1 Massilia eurypsychrophila
CGCTGCCGAAGTGCACAGGCTGCGACAGATCACCTTGCAAAACGCCTTTGAGCGCACGCCAAGCCGCTTCAAGAACCGGCTGCCACAGCCCCAGAGGCTGCCAACCGCCGCCTGGATCAATCCGCCGGCCATGGCGAAAAAAGCAGACACATTCGGGCGAAGACAGGCGATCAGTTCGCGCTTAAGTTCGCCGCGGGGGTGCATGTAGATGGCGTTGTAGATGGTCTCGTGGGACACAGATTTCTCAGAGGTGTCGGGCCAAAGGACCTTCAGTTTGAGCGCTATTTGCTGCGGTGACCAGAGCAGTTTTAACTGATGCCGGACTACCTGGAACGAGGCGCCGTCAGAGTGGAGCTTGGGAAGACGCCGTGGCAGCAGGCGGCGGGCATGGCACTGTGCATGAGCCAGGTTGGCATCGTAGATGCCGCTGCCGCTGGTGCGTTTAAGCTCGCGGCTGATCGTACTGGCTGAACGGCAAAGGCGTTTAGCAATGGATCGGGTGGATCACAGGTCGGCGCGCATGGTCATGACGACAGCGCGCTCCTGGGTTGTCAGATGTGTGGAGATTTTCGCCATGGCGGCACCTTACAGCAAAGGTGTTGCACTTGGTCTTTGAGAACGCCCCGCATCTGACACCTGTTGAGATTTGGCAAGGAATCAGCATAAACGAATTTGGCTACTGGGCTGACGAAAATGTATGATGTACTGCGGTCCGACGTCAACCGAATCGAAGCAACGCGCGCAGCCAGCTAGTGACCGAATTAGCTATACTGTCTAGTCCCAACAGGCAGCCCCATCCAAGTGAGCGACCCACTAACCCAACACAACTAGCATCAACCGAAACTTGTAATTTCCCTCCCAATTCGCTCAGTAATTGACCTATATTTTTGATTGCTGAGCGTGGTGATTTCTTGTGCGAAAACGAGACAACGACAATGTCAAAGTCCCAGCTTTTCGCAATTGTAGTGACTTGCTTCAACGATGTTACGGCGCTAATTGAGGTGCAATGTGCTCCTTCCAAAACGAAGAGCGCCTCAATCAGTAGTAATTCTAGGTTTGATCTATGCTCTCCGGAGGAGGCTAAGAGAACTCGGGGCCTTGCTTCCTCCCGGGTCGTGAAATTTTGTGCGGCAAAGACTATTGCGCCTCGCATGAGAGACTCCAACAGCGCATTGAAAAAATATTCTTCTACAACAGTGAACCGACCAGAAGTTCTTCCCACCCGGACTATCCTTGTCAATGGTGCCGCGACATTTATTACAAAATTGCTCAAACCTGCGTTCAACAGTTCCTGGTTTAGACTGGACTTAAGTTTAGCTCCGCTTTTCCGTTTAATTAAATCCACGCAGATTTGAATAAGCACAAGTTGATCGCGGGGCGAAGGCGCAACTTTGGGGTCGTAATTCCCGCGTAACAAAAGAAGCTCGTCCATTTTGAGCCCGACTACTTTGCCGGGACGGTAACCTAGGGCGAGCAAATCTGTTATAAGCTCAAGCTGGACGAGATGGGCCATCGAATACTGGCGCTCACCATTGGGACTCCGGGACGGGTTTGGATATCCATACCGGCGCTCCCATATGCGAAGGTTGACTACCGTATACCGGTTGAGCACGAGATCTCACCTATATTGAGGGAAGCAGTGCTTTGCTCAGTAATTTGCGGGCGCATTTATTTAGGCATTCACGTTGAAAGGTCTGTGGATAATTATATTCGCATTCTGCGTCACAGAGCCTACCGTGGCTATCTTCAAAGTGACGCACAGTTCGTTTTTCTCGGATGTTTTTACCTGCTACACGGCAAATTAATGAGTAAGTTGCCTGCCGCAGCCGTACTGAGGGGGAAAGACATATCCTAGAACGTGAAGCCATCGCTACCGGAATGTGTCAATCAATTTGAAACACCTGGGTTAAATTGCTGAGAGTCTAAATCTCCTTTTCATGCTGCTTTTTTCGCCATGGCCGGCGGATTGATCCAGGCGGCGGTTGGCAGCCTCTGGTGCTGTGGCAGCCGGTTCTTGAAGCGGCTTGGCGTGCGCTCAAAGGCGTTTTGCAAGGTGATCTGTCGCAGCCTGTGCACTTCGGCAGGTTCTGTCGCATTAGCGAACATCGACGGGGTAATCGGGTAAGCTGCGGCGCCCGAACCCCGGGACGACTCGACATGCTCAACTTCAAAGGGATGCGCTTTCCGATCGATGTGATCCTGGTCTGCATCCGCTGGTATGCGGCCTACCCGCTGAGCTACCGGCACCTCGAGGAGATGATGGAAGAGCGCG
>NZ_PDOC01000068.1 GCF_002760655.1 Massilia eurypsychrophila
CCTCTACCGCCCTGTCGACAAGCAAGAGCGTCGACTTCCTGCTGACAGCGAAGCGCGACATGGCTGCGGCGAAGCGCTTCTTCGACAAGGCCATGGGAGCGAACGGCGATCCGGACAAGGTCGCGATGGACAAGAGTAGCGCCAATGAGGCGGCGATCGATGCGATCAACGCCGGCCGCGACGTGCCGATCCTGGTGCGCCAAGTCAAATACCTCAACAACATCGTCGAGCAGGACCATCGCGCCATCAAGCGGGTGACCAGGCCGATGCTCAACTTCAAATCGTTCCGGTCTGCCGGCTCTGTGCTCGCCGGCATCGAGCTGATGCACATGATCCGCAAGGGCCAGTTCGCAATCGACGGCGCTGATGCAATGTCGTTCGCCGACCAATTTTCTGTGCTGGCAGGAATAGTCCGTCCGGTTTGAGCGGCACAATGCCGTCCTAGGGAAATTCTGTCGTTTGATCAACAACGCGACAGAACCGCTTAAGATTGCAGGAGAAACCGAAGATGAAATCCATGTTCGGGCATGCTGTCGATGAGGCCCATCAATTCGGGCCCGCTGCAGCATGCTAAGTGCCATGGCCGCCTAGCCAACCACCGTTCGCGCATACAAGTTCAAGACGGTGGCAAGATACAGCCATCCTGCAGCAGTGCGAATATATGTGATATCGCTGACGTAAGCCAGGTTTGGCGCGGTCGGATTGAACTGCCGATTCAACACATTGGCGGCGATCGGCAAGTCGTGCTTGCTGTCGGTGGTGTGATTGAATTTACGCTTCCACACCGGCTTCAGGGCCGCCTGGCGCATCAAGATGCGCACCTTGTAGCGTCCCATATGGAAGCCTTCATCGGCCATGGCCGTGACCAAACGGCGGTTGCCGTAGCTCTGATGGCTTCCCATGAACGCAGCCTTCAGGTGAGCGCTAGCCTTGCATACAACCGGCTTGGCAGACTGGCGCATGGATGAGACCTACATCAAGGTGAATGGCGTTTGGAAATACCTCTACCGCTCTGTCGACAAGCAGGGCAAGACCGTCGACTTCCTGCTGACGGCCAAGCGCGACATGACCGCGGCGAAGCGCTTCTTCGACAAGGCGATGGTGGCCAACGGCAATCCCGACAAGGCGGCGATCGACGAGATCTACGTTGGTCGCGACGTCTCGATCGTGGTGCGCCATCAAATACCTCAACAACATCGTTGAACAGGAACCGCGCGCCATCAAACGGGTGGCCAGGTCCTATGCTCAACTTCAAATCGTTCCGGTTTGCCGGCGCGGTGCTCGCTAAGATTAAGTTGATGCACATGATCCGCATGCGTCAATTCGAGATCGATGGCGCGGATGCGATGTCGTCGGCCGACCAATTTTCCACGTTGGCAGGAATAGTCCGTCGAGTTTAGGCGGCACAGTGCCGTTCGAGGGAAATTTCGTCGTTTGTTCAGTAACGCAACAGAACCAAAAAAAAGCCCGCTCGGTGAGGAGACGGGCGGAAGCACATCAAGGGAGACCAGAGCATGATACATTTCGCTCGTGACTGGTTGATGACCGACCTATCCTAACTATCGACTTCGCACGATCGAACCGGCAACAATGATGGCAGGAAAATTAAAAGCGTACATCAGGGTGTGAAGAGGAAACTGCAGCGCAAATGAAGGTTCTGTCGCGTTGTCGATCAAACGACAGAATTTCCCTAGGACGGCATTGTGCCGCTCAAACCGGACGGACTATTCCTGCCAGCACAGAAAATTGGTCGGCGAACGACATTGCATCAGCGCCGTCGATTGCGAACTGGCCCTTGCGGATCATGTGCATCAGCTCGATGCCGGCGAGCACGGAGCCGGCAGAGCGGAACGATTTGAAGTTGAGCATCGGCCTGGTCACCCGCTTGATGGCGCGATGGTCCTGCTCGACGATGTTGTTGAGGTATTTGACTTGGCGCACCAGGATCGGCACGTCGCGGCCGGCGTTGATCGCATCGATCGCCGCCTTGTTGGCACCACTCTTGTCAATCGCGACCTTGTCCGGATCGCCGTTCGCTCCCATGGCCTTGTCGAAGAAGCGCTT
>NZ_PDOC01000069.1 GCF_002760655.1 Massilia eurypsychrophila
GCAAACGCGCCGGTTGGAATGCCGTCAGGCTTGACCATGCCGACATAGACCTCAAGCGCGCCCAGGACGAGCGCAGCCGCGTTGAATTTCAGGCTCCATGCCTTCTTGACGATTGCGCGCCAGTCGCTGATTAGTGCCAATTGCATCACTTACCTCCCCAAAACGAACCCTTGGCGCCAGTTGCGCCGGTATTGCCCTTGCTGCCATGGTCGCCGTCCTTGCCCGGCTGACCCTTGTCGCCCTTCTGGCCGTCTTGCCCGTCAGCGCCAGGCGCCCCGGTCGCGCCCGCAGGGCCGCGCACCAGTTGGGGCGGGTAGATGACGGCGACAACGATCAGCGCAGCGGCCACGCCGAGGAAGATGCGCAGCACCCAGTAGAACGAGTTCGACCATGCCGTTGCTTTCATCGAATGTGCCCTCCCACCACCTTATCGAAGATCCAGTAGGCCATTCCCATGACGGCGGCGCCGAGCGTGCCTACGCCCCATTTCAGCGCCTTGTTGCGCTCATCCTCAAGCGCGGCGATCTTGGCATTCATCCTGGCGCGGTCCTGATCGCCTTCGGCTTTTACTTCGTCCAGCTCGCGCGTTATTTCCTTGAGTCCTGCGGCTAGAAGGGCAAGTTGTGTTTCGGTTGATTGGGTCGTCATCGGCGGCCTAAAAGGAAAGCCGCTCTAGGCGGCTGGTGGAGTGTTGGAATAGTCGGCCGGCACGTTGCGGCGGGCTACATGGGCTACTTGTAGTAAGTGATCTCGATGAAGCCTTCGGCGGGAATGCTTAGGGCAATTACCTGACCCGCCGCGACCGCGACATCCTCTTCGCTTGTGACCGGGTACGCTGTGCCGCCGTACCCGCCGGGGAACGTCCGCCCAAAGCCCGTTGAAGGGGCGCCCGATGTGGCTGGAGATCCGGGGTCATAGCCGTACTCCGATTCCTCGTACGTCGACACCTGACGATGCTGCGCCGGCTGATATTGCGACTGGAGGTTCTGCGGATTTGGGCCTGGATCGGCGTACTCGAGTCGGTTGATGGTTCTGCTGTAGCTGTCTTCGCCGTACTCCGGCCCGACATAGTCAATATCTTCGACCGAATAAATTACCCAATAATCGCCAGCCGGCCACGCGGGTTCGCCGGGCGCGCCTCGGCCAACCGTCTTGTCGATACTGGTCACGCCATATGGCACTGTCCAATTTTGGCTAACGAGGAACGTTTCGACAAACTTGATCAGCACGCGCGGCGCTTCGGCTTGTGCGGCGACGGCGGCGCGGGCGAGCGTGCAGCGCGGTAGATCGATGCGCGGCAGGCCCGTTCGGCTTGAGGCAATTCGAGGCAGAGCAGAGAGCATGATGCTCCTTAGAAGTCGGTGCTTTGCGCTTTGAAGACGATGCCGGACGCCGCAGCGACCAGTGCGCCGACGTACAGGCGCGCGTTAGCGGCCAGGCGCAGCGGGGTCTGCTCTGTGTAGGCGGCAAATGGAGTCTTGGGAATCTTGGCAGTGGCCCCGGCGCTGTATGCGGCCATGGTCTCGGAGTCGATAGGCCATTTTGTCACGCCTGCATCGGTGCTCAAGAACAGCACAAGGCCGGTCGCGGTGAGCGTCGATTGCGGGATGGCGCTGATGTCCGTGACCAAAGCACCATCGACGCCGGCAGTGCACAGCAGCGCGGTATTCGTAGGTGCGCCAGTGGTGCCGATCACGCACGCGGCCGTGAGGACGGCGGTGGCGGTTTTAGGCGATTGCGCGAATGGTGCAGTAAAAGTTTTTGCCATGATTTTTCCTTAAAAAGAAAGCATTGCCGCGTGCATTTGGGCAAGGGAGACGAAATTGTTTTCGACGTACTGCAGCGTGGTTGGCTGCATTGGAGCGACTGGGTCGGCTGCGAGCGTGACCGGGCCTGTCATCGTTCCGCCGGCCAGAGGCAGCGCTTCGCCCTGCACATTCAGCCAGTTCGTCGGATCGTCTTTGGGGTCGGCGGCGCTCGAACTGGTGGCCGTGCGCTTGCGGTACACCTTCTGGTCGAGCGGCGAAATCACGCTTTGATT
>NZ_PDOC01000070.1 GCF_002760655.1 Massilia eurypsychrophila
CCAGTGTCCGTCGTCCACCTCAATCCGGAAAAGACCATCAGTGATGGCGCCCGAGTAGAGGAAACCGTGCTGCAAAAGAAAGCAGCATAACGACTATATTAGGCGACAACTAGCTTGACGGCCACCGATCTTGACATTGAGCATTGCGGAGGCGCCGCAGCCCACCCGCTTCATCTGACCGGCACCAATATTTTCAGTGAAAAAATAGTCGCCATCCTGGCCTCCCTTGATCTTGCGCCGAAACACCCGACCATGCTGGTTGGCGTGGGGGGCCAGACCATACTGCACGGCCAGAGACGCCTCTTGGGAAGGGGCAATCTTTGCAAAGCCACGGTAGTCAACTTTATAGACGCCAAGCGACATACCTGGCGGCAGGCTCAAGGGATGACTAATCGAGCACACCATACTTTGCGTTGCCGGCTGAGCGCTGGCATTACTGTCGACCTTGAATTGATCAAACAGAACACTGAGCGTGCTGTGATCGGGTGCGACGACGACAGAATAGCTACCCTGGGGACAGCCATCCTGCGCCGCATGGGCGGGCAAGGCCATTGCAGCGCCCACTCCCGCCCCCAGCACGGCCAGCATCCTCCACTTTACGCCCGGCGAGGGGCACTCCAGATTTTTTATCAGCTGCCGCATTTGCGCCACTGCAGTTGGTAAATAATTGCGGCGTTAACGTCCTGCGAGTCGATCGACGACATCGCTTCCCGGTTCCCGGTGGTCTGGACCTTCATGCTCGAATTGGTGCGCAGGTTGACATCGGCGCCACAGCCGGACCATACCATCGACTCGGCCACCAGGTCATTGTTGATCAGGTAATCCTCATCGAGCGCACCGCGAAAACTGCGCTGGAACGACGGGCCCCGGGTGCCGGCAAAAAAATATTCGACGTTAAATTGAGAGGACGACTGGGTTGGCAGACGGTTGAAGCCCCGGTAGTCGATCTTCATGACGGCCACGCTCATCCCTTGGGGGACATGTACAGGTATGGCGATGTTGCAGCTCTTGCGATCAAAACTTTTGCCGGTGTTGCCACCAACAGCGATCTGGTATTTGTCGAACAGGAGGCTCAAGGATTTCGCATCCGGGCTGAGGGTCACTGACACCGAACCGGCAGGGCAACCGGTGCCGCCGTAGCCAGGAGTACCGAGCGAAATATCATCGGCAGCGAATGCGGGCGAGGCACATACAAGGGCAGACAATAAGAAGATTTTTGATTTCATTTTAAACTCCAACGTTAGAAGATCGACAGGGCAAACACCTGCTACAAATGAACTCAAATGTTCACAGGAGGCATGTCTGCAGCGTAATGCCCGCTTGACACTAAGGGTGTATGTTGCCGGTTTCATATGTAAGCATCTGTAAGTACATCAGAGAGGTCCAGGGCGACGACTGTTGACAGGATGACGAACTGCGCAATAGTTGTAATACCTTATAAGTACGCATTCCGGCTTTTTTACGTGCACCCAGGAACACGAAAGTTCGGCATCAGTCGCGAGACTCTTTATCAATATCTGAAACTGGCGCCAGCGGTTTAACCCTGTTTTCCGGTGACTGTTCAGCGTCTATGCAGCGGGCTGGATAGGATTGCCGGCGAAGGCGCGTTGTAGGGTTCTGTCGCGTTGTTGATCAAACGACAGAATTTCCCTAGGACGGCATTGTGCCGCTCAAACCGGACGGACTATTCCTGCCAGCACAGAAAATTGGTCGGCGAACGACATTGCATCAGCGCCGTCGATTGCGAACTGGCCCTTGCGGATCATGTGCATCAGCTCGATGCCGGCGAGCACGGAGCCGGCAGAGCGGAACGATTTGAAGTTGAGCATCGGCCTGGTCACCCGCTTGATGGCGCGATGGTCCTGCTCGACGATGTTGTTGAGGTATTTGACTTGGAGCACCAGGATCGGCACGTCGCGGCCGGCGTTGATCGCATCGATCGCCGCCTTGTTGGCGCCACTCTTGTCCATCGCGACCTTGTCCGGATCGCCGTTCGCTCCCATGGCCTTGTCGAAGAAGCGCTT
>NZ_PDOC01000071.1 GCF_002760655.1 Massilia eurypsychrophila
GTGATGCACGTAAGACGCGGCAGGCTCGGTCTGGCAATCATCGAGGAGACCGTCCGAGGGCGCATCGGCTGGGACGATGCCGCCGAGGGCCGCTTGCCGCTCGTTACGATCGATGGGCAGGAGTTCTTCTGGAACGAACTTGGACATGCGTTGATGTGTTTCGAGGGATGGCAGTTCAAGCTTGAGGTTGCCGACCGCAGCGATGAGGTCTGATGTCGGCCCCAGCCCCAACGTTGAAGTGACCCTGACCGGTCGTGGTACCGGCCAGGCCGTGGTTCAATCGGGGGCTACATGGCGGCACTTTTGCAGGAGAAGGTGTTGCACTTGGTCTTTGAGAACGCCCTGCGTTCGGCCAAGTGCCATCCGTCCTGACGATCCAAGCGCTAGGTGAAGGGGCCGGACGATGCCGGCAGCTTAATTTCATTTTCCGCCATTGGGATCTTGCGCGGGCGATCTGGCACCGGTTCAATCTTGCGAGCGCTATTTTTGTTTACCATAGGTACTATGATTGAAATATCTGTTTTCTCGTCTTTTCGAGCGAGACTGCTTGCGGGATTTGCGTTGTTAATCGGACTCTTGGCGGCGTTGCTATTACGGAAGATATACTCGGAATACAACAATGCTCGAGCGGCCGCATTCACTCAGACAGAAGGTTTCGTTCGTGCAATGAGCGCGCACGTAACGAGCGAGATGCGCGTGGTCGATTTGTCGCTGCTGCGTTCGGCCGAGGCGTTAGATGACATGAGCTCGACTGAGCTGCGGAATAGCGGCCGCGTCCGCCAAGCGCTTGCGAACTCCGCTGGCGTGGCTGACGCTAACTTTTGGGTCATCTTCTTAAGCCCTTCCGGCAAAGGTGTGGCTGCTTCTAACAGTTTGGCGATTGCGGAAGTTTCATACGCGGATCGCCCCTACTTTAAAGAGCGTGCCGGTGCATGCGATCGCGGCTTATACGTGGGAGGCCCGGAGGTTGGGCGGGTTTCTAAGCGAAAGCTGTTCTTTTTAAGCCGCGCCGTTTGCGCTCCAAACGGCGAGTTTTTGGGGGTCGTTGTTGCGCCTGTGGATGCTAGGGCGCTGGCGGCCGTCTTCTCTAGCGCGATGTTTCAGCCCACCCTTTCGATCACCCTGCTGCACGGCGATGGGCGTTTAATTGCCCGAGCGCCGCTTTTTGAATCCTCGTTCGCAACTAATTTGAAGGCATCTCCTCTCTATAGAAACTGGACGGCTGCTCCAGCAGGAAGCTATGAGGCACGTAGCGTCGTGGACAATGAAAATCGGGTGTTCTCCTACCGCGCCGTTGATCAATTGCCGCTTGTGATTGCAGTTGGCATCGCTACGCGCTCTTGGGTTCAGGCGATCCAAAAGGACATGGCAGTTGCCGTTGAAGCCTTAGCCATAGTTGCTATAGCGCTGTGGTTCAGTGGACGCTTCGCTTTGCGCTCCTTTCGCCGCGTCGAGCTTAGCGACGCTACACAACGCCTACTCAACGACGATCTGGCCTCGGCGCGCGACGAAAGCGCGCGGGTCGCTCGGCGCCTGAGGACCATTACGGATGGGCTGCCGGCTTTGATTGCGTATGTGGACGCAAGCGAGCGCTATGTTTTTCATAACTCGTTTTATCGAAATTTTCCCGAGGTGGATGTCGAGCGCATGCTCGGGCGATCAATGCGTGAGGCCTTAGGAGAGCGCCTTTACCTCTCGATTGAAAAGGAGGTGAAAGCTACGCTTGACGGCGCTCATTCCGTGTTTGAGCGGGAGCTTTTCTTCGGAGCAAGCGAGCGTCATTTGAAGTTCAACTACACCCCCGATTTCGACGCGAGCGGCTCGGTTGTTGGATTCTATATTATGACCGTGGATGTCACAGACGCTAAGAATATCGAGGCAGCTTTAAGGGTTCTGTCGCATTAGCGAACATCGACGGGGTAATCGGGTAAGCTGCGGCGCCCGAACCCAGGACGACTCGACATGCTCAACTTCAAAGGGATGCGCTTTCCGATCGATGTGATCCTGGTCTGCATC
>NZ_PDOC01000072.1 GCF_002760655.1 Massilia eurypsychrophila
TTATAACTAGCCTGACGATAACCTACTTTCACACTGGTTGCAGCACTATCATCGGCGTAATATCGTTTCACGGTCCTGTTCGGGATGGGAAGGGGTGGTACCGATTTACTATGGTCATCAGGCATAACTTGTACAAGCAACTGTCCCCAACGGGGCGACAGCGCTTTGAATCTGGAAGAAGTATTGTTTTATATTACTTGGTAGTGATCGTCAATCACGACAAACACAACGCGTATTCTTATCTCTGTACCTGCTAAGGTTATAGGGACAAGCCGTACGGGCAATTAGTATCAGTTAGCTTAATGCATTACTGCACTTCCACACCTGACCTATCAACGTCCTGGTCTCGAACGACCCTTTAAAGAGCTCAAGGCTCTGGGAAATCTCATCTCAAGGCAAGTTTCCCGCTTAGATGCTTTCAGCGGTTATCTCTTCCAGACTTAGCTACCCGGCAATGCCACTGGCGTGACAACCGGTACACCAGAGGTCTGTCCACTCCGGTCCTCTCGTACTAGGAGCAGCCCCCTTCAAATTTCCAACGCCCACGGCAGATAGGGACCAAACTGTCTCACGACGTTTTAAACCCAGCTCACGTACCACTTTAAATGGCGAACAGCCATACCCTTGGGACCGGCTACAGCCCCAGGATGTGATGAGCCGACATCGAGGTGCCAAACTCCCCCGTCGATATGAACTCTTGGGAGGAATCAGCCTGTTATCCCCAGAGTACCTTTTATCCGTTGAGCGATGGCCCTTCCATACAGAACCACCGGATCACTATGTCCTACTTTCGTACCTGCTCGACTTGTCAGTCTCGCAGTTAAGCACGCTTATGCCATTGCACTATCAACACGATGTCCGACCGTATCTAGCGTACCTTCGAACTCCTCCGTTACACTTTAGGAGGAGACCGCCCCAGTCAAACTGCCTACCATGCACTGTCCCCGATCCGGATAACGGACCAAGGTTAGAACCTCAAACAAACCAGGGTGGTATTTCAAGGTTGGCTCCACGATGACTGGCGTCACCGCTTCAAAGCCTCCCACCTATCCTACACAGATTGGTTCAAAGTCCAATGCAAAGCTACAGTAAAGGTTCATGGGGTCTTTCCGTCTAGCCGCGGGTAGATTGCATCATCACAAACATTTCAACTTCGCTGAGTCTCGGGAGGAGACAGTGTGGCCATCGTTACGCCATTCGTGCAGGTCGGAACTTACCCGACAAGGAATTTCGCTACCTTAGGACCGTTATAGTTACGGCCGCCGTTTACTGGGACTTCAATCAAGAGCTTGCACCCCATCATTTAATCTTCCAGCACCGGGCAGGCGTCACACCCTATACGTCCACTTTCGTGTTTGCAGAGTGCTGTGTTTTTATTAAACAGTCGCAGCCACCAGTTTATTGCAACCCTTTCACCCTCATGGAGTAAACCAATCAAGCTACCGGGGCGTACCTTTTCCCGAAGTTACGGTACCAATTTGCCGAGTTCCTTCTCCCGAGTTCTCTCAAGCGCCTTAGAATACTCATCTCGCCCACCTGTGTCGGTTTGCGGTACGGTCTCGTATGACTGAAGCTTAGAGGCTTTTCTTGGAACCACTTCCGATTGCTTCGAAACCTAGGTTTCTGGTCTCAACCCCTTGAATTCCGCGCCCGGATTTGCCTAAGCGCCTTCTATGAGTCAAGAACCGGGACATCCAACACCCGGACAACCTTCCGCGATCCGTCCCCCCATCGCATCATACGACGGTGCAGGAATATTAACCTGCTTCCCATCAGCTACGCATCTCTGCCTCGCCTTAGGGGCCGACTCACCCTGCTCCGATGAACGTTGAACAGGAAACCTTGGGCTTACGGCGTGGAGGCTTTTCACCCCCATTATCGCTACTCATGTCAGCATTCGCACTTCTGATACCTCCAGCATCCTTTACAAGACACCTTCGCAGGCTTACAGAACGCTCTCCTACCATAT
>NZ_PDOC01000073.1 GCF_002760655.1 Massilia eurypsychrophila
GTGCCAGAAATGGCAACAAACAAGATTGAACTGAAGAGTTTGATCCTGGCTCAGATTGAACGCTGGCGGCATGCCTTACACATGCAAGTCGAACGGCAGCGCGGGGCAACCTGGCGGCGAGTGGCGAACGGGTGAGTAATATATCGGAACGTGCCCTGGAGTGGGGGATAACGCAGCGAAAGTTGCGCTAATACCGCATACGATCTAAGGATGAAAGCAGGGGACCGCAAGGCCTTGTGCTCCTGGAGCGGCCGATATCTGATTAGCTAGTTGGTGGGGTAAAGGCCTACCAAGGCATCGATCAGTAGCTGGTCTGAGAGGACGACCAGCCACACTGGAACTGAGACACGGTCCAGACTCCTACGGGAGGCAGCAGTGGGGAATTTTGGACAATGGGCGAAAGCCTGATCCAGCAATGCCGCGTGAGTGAAGAAGGCCTTCGGGTTGTAAAGCTCTTTTGTCAGGGAAGAAACGGTGTGGGCTAATATCCTGCACTAATGACGGTACCTGAAGAATAAGCACCGGCTAACTACGTGCCAGCAGCCGCGGTAATACGTAGGGTGCAAGCGTTAATCGGAATTACTGGGCGTAAAGCGTGCGCAGGCGGTTTTGTAAGTTTGTCGTGAAATCCCCGGGCTCAACCTGGGAATTGCGATGAAGACTGCAAGGCTAGAATCTGGCAGAGGGGGGTAGAATTCCACGTGTAGCAGTGAAATGCGTAGAGATGTGGAGGAACACCGATGGCGAAGGCAGCCCCCTGGGTCAAGATTGACGCTCATGCACGAAAGCGTGGGGAGCAAACAGGATTAGATACCCTGGTAGTCCACGCCCTAAACGATGTCTACTAGTTGTCGGGTTTTAATTAACTTGGTAACGCAGCTAACGCGTGAAGTAGACCGCCTGGGGAGTACGGTCGCAAGATTAAAACTCAAAGGAATTGACGGGGACCCGCACAAGCGGTGGATGATGTGGATTAATTCGATGCAACGCGAAAAACCTTACCTACCCTTGACATGTACGGAAGCCACGAGAGATCGAGGTGTGCTCGAAAGAGAGCCGTAACACAGGTGCTGCATGGCTGTCGTCAGCTCGTGTCGTGAGATGTTGGGTTAAGTCCCGCAACGAGCGCAACCCTTGTCATTAGTTGCTACGAAAGAGCACTCTAATGAGACTGCCGGTGACAAACCGGAGGAAGGTGGGGATGACGTCAAGTCCTCATGGCCCTTATGGGTAGGGCTTCACACGTCATACAATGGTACATACAGAGGGCCGCCAACCCGCGAGGGGGAGCTAATCCCAGAAAGTGTATCGTAGTCCGGATTGTAGTCTGCAACTCGACTACATGAAGTTGGAATCGCTAGTAATCGCGGATCAGCATGTCGCGGTGAATACGTTCCCGGGTCTTGTACACACCGCCCGTCACACCATGGGAGCGGGTTTTACCAGAAGTAGGTAGCTTAACCGCAAGGAGGGCGCTTACCACGGTAGGATTCGTGACTGGGGTGAAGTCGTAACAAGGTAGCCGTATCGGAAGGTGCGGCTGGATCACCTCCTTTCTAGAGTTGCACAGGTAGAGATACCGATTCATTGAGCGTCCACTCTTATCGACTGTTGAACAAGAAGAACAGCATTTGGGGCTGTAGCTCAGCTGGTTAGAGCACCGTGTTGATAACGCGGGGGTCGTTGGTTCGAGTCCAACCAGCCCTACCAGT
>NZ_PDOC01000074.1 GCF_002760655.1 Massilia eurypsychrophila
CGGTGGCCGTCAAGCTAGTTGTCGCCTAATATAGTCGTTATGCTGCTTTCTTTTGCAGCACGGTTTCCTCTACTCGGGCGCCATCACTGATGGTCTTTTCCGGATTGAGGTGGACGACGGACACTGGCCGCCAGTTGCGCGTGTCGCCGCTCCAGCGCTCCGGATGTGCTGCCTTCGCTGCCCGGTACACCTCGTCACGCTTGCGTAACAAGGCCTCGTCCAATCCTGCATGGCGCTGTGCTGGGGTCACGAACTGAATTGCGCTGTGCCGGTGCTCATGGTTATACCAATGAACAAAGCTACCTACCCATTGGCGTGCCGCCAGCAGGCTGTCGAACGCTGTGCGTGGATAGGCCGGCCGGTATTTCAAGGTCTTGAACAGCGATTCCGAGAACGGATTGTCGTTGCTTACCGATGGGCGGCTGAACGATGGCATCACACCTAGGGCTTGCAGTGTAGCGAGCATGGTCGCTCCCTTCATGGGGCTGCCATTATCCGAATGCAGTACGACTTGGTCGGGCGCGATGTTCTCCCGCGCGCAAATGTCGCGCACAACGTCGCCGGCAAGTTCGCTGCTTTCCACATCATAAATTTGCCAGCCTACGATCTTGCGACTGAAGATATCCATGAACAAATACAGGTAAAAATAGACGCCCTTTACCGGCGTTGGAAGATACGTGATATCCCAGCTGTACAGCTGGCCTGGCGCAGTCGCCGTCAACGCCCGTGGCTTACTGCGGATCTGCGCGGGACGTTCCGCGCCGCGATGACCCGACTGCTTCGCGTCCTTAAGCACCCGACGAAACGTCGACTCCGACGCCAGGTAGATACCTTGATCGACCAAGCGAGGAACGATTTGACAAGGCGGCAGATTGGCAAATTCAGCGCAGTTGGCGACCGCGAGCAACTGGCCGCGTTCAAGCACGCTCAACCTGTTGTTCGGCGCCTGCACGCGCGCTGGTCGTTGGTCGCCCCTGAACACATCGCGTTGCCACCGTTGCAGCGTGCGTTCGCTGAACGAGATCGCGGCGCAGGCGCTGTCTTGGCGTGCACCAGCCTTGACCGCATCGGCGATCAAGGCCATCACCTCTGTCCGCTTTGGCAGGGAGGTCATTTGACCTCGTCCTCCCAAAGCGACCGGAACTTTTTTTGCAGGATCAGTAACGCTGCCGCCTCCGCCAGTGCCTTGTCCTTGCGCAGCACCTCTCGTTGCAGTCGTTCGTTATCGTCTTTAAGCAGGCGTAGCGCTTTTGAATCGGCCGGAGCCGATTTTCTATCGGCGCAAAATGCCGCCTGCCACTCAATCAAATGATGAGAGAAAATGCCATGTTCGCGACACCACGCGCTCAACGTCTCAGCCGTCATGCCATGGGTTTCGTGCAATGCCACCAGTTGCTCCTGGGCGCTCCAGTCCTGTGGGCGCTTCTCTTTTGCCGCCGGGGTGTTCTTCTCTGCCACTACTTTCCTCGTCATCCAATTTTTAAGTGTGTGGTAATTGACGTTGATATCGTCCGCGACTGCCTGCACGCTCCTGCCGCCACGGGAGAATACCTTGACCAGTGCTTGTTCGACAAATGCTGGGGAATGCCTTGTTCTCAT
>NZ_PDOC01000075.1 GCF_002760655.1 Massilia eurypsychrophila
ATATCCGCAGCTTCGGTGACTGGCTTAGCCCCGTTACATCTTCCGCGCAGGACGACTCGATCAGTGAGCTATTACGCTTTCTTTAAATGATGGCTGCTTCTAAGCCAACATCCTGACTGTTTTAGCCTTCCCACTTCGTTTTCCACTTAGCCAATCTTTGGGACCTTAGCTGGCGGTCTGGGTTGTTTCCCTCTTGACGCCGGACGTTAGCACCCGACGTCTGTCTCCCAAGCTCGCACTCATCGGTATTCGGAGTTTGCAATGGTTTGGTAAGTCGCAATGACCCCCTAGCCATAACAGTGCTCTACCCCCGATGGTGATACTTGAGGCACTACCTAAATAGTTTTCGGAGAGAACCAGCTATTTCCAAGTTTGTTTAGCCTTTCACCCCTACCCACAGCTCATCCCCTAATTTTTCAACATTAGTGGGTTCGGACCTCCAGGGCGTGTTACCGCACCTTCATCCTGGCCATGAGTAGATCACTTGGTTTCGGGTCTACACCCAGCGACTGTCGCCCTATTCGGACTCGATTTCTCTACGGCTTCCCTATATGGTTAACCTTGCCACTGAATGTAAGTCGCTGACCCATTATACAAAAGGTACGCAGTCACGGAACAAGTCCGCTCCTACTGTTTGTATGCACACGGTTTCAGGATCTATTTCACTCCCCTTCCGGGGTTCTTTTCGCCTTTCCCTCACGGTACTGGTTCACTATCGGTCGATTACGAGTATTTAGCCTTGGAGGATGGTCCCCCCATATTCAGACAGGATTTCTCGTGTCCCGCCCTACTTGTCGCACGCTTAGTTCCACACATCGCATTTCGTATAAGGGGCTATCACCCTCTATGGCCGGAGTTTCCAATCCGTTCTACTATGCGTCATGCTAAAACGTGCAGGCTCATCCCATTTCGCTCGCCACTACTTTGGGAATCTCGGTTGATTTCTTTTCCTGCAGCTACTTAGATGTTTCAGTTCGCCGCGTTCGCTTTGCATACCTATGTATTCAGTATGCAATGACCTAAAAGGCCGGGTTACCCCATTCGGAAATCTGCGGATCAAAGTGTGTTTGCTCACTCCCCGCAGCTTATCGCAAGCTACTACGTCCTTCATCGCCTGTAATCGCCAAGGCATCCACCATGTGCACTTATTCGCTTGTCCCTATAACGTTAGCCTCTCAGCCGACTAAGCCGAAAGACGTTACAGAGATAAGAGTACAGCGTTGTTGTTTGTTGCGATTTACAATCACTACCCATCATCTGACCTGTCGGTCAGACGATTAAAACTTTACTTCTTCCAAATT
>NZ_PDOC01000076.1 GCF_002760655.1 Massilia eurypsychrophila
AGGATCTTGGCAACGACGCCGGCGCCGACGGTACGACCGCCTTCACGGATAGCGAAGCGCAGGCCTTCTTCCATCGCGATCGGGTTGATCAGCTTGACGGTGATCGACACGTTATCGCCTGGCATGACCATTTCTTTGTCCGCTGGCAACTCGATCGAACCAGTCACGTCCGTAGTACGGAAGTAGAACTGTGGGCGATAGTTGTTGAAGAACGGGGTATGACGGCCGCCTTCGTCTTTCGACAGGACGTAGATCTCACCGGTGAAATGGTTGTGTGGCTTGATCGAGTTCGGCTTGGCCAGGACCTGGCCGCGCTCGACATCCTCACGCTTGGTGCCGCGCAGCAGCAGACCGACGTTGTCGCCAGCCATGCCCTGGTCGAGCAGCTTGCGGAACATCTCGACGCCGGTGCAAGTGGTCTTGACGGTGTCCTTGATGCCGACGATTTCGATCTCTTCGCCGACCTTGACGATACCGCGCTCGATACGACCGGTCACGACAGTGCCGCGACCCGAGATCGAGAACACGTCTTCCACCGGCATCAGGAAGGCGCCATCGACTGCGCGCTCTGGCGTAGGGATGTAGGTGTCGAGTGCATCAGCCAGAGCCATGATGGCTTGCTCGCCCATCGGGCCAGTGTCGCCGTCCAGCGCCATACGGGCCGAACCCTTGATGATAGGCAGGTCGTCGCCTGGGAACTCGTACTTGACGAGCAGCTCACGCACTTCCATTTCAACCAGTTCGAGCAGCTCTTCGTCGTCGACCAGGTCGCACTTGTTGAGGAACACGATGATGTATGGAACGCCAACCTGGCGCGCCAGCAGGATGTGCTCGCGGGTCTGTGGCATCGGGCCGTCAGCTGCCGAGCAAACCAGGATCGCGCCGTCCATCTGCGCTGCACCGGTGATCATGTTCTTGATGTAGTCGGCGTGGCCTGGGCAATCGACGTGTGCGTAGTGGCGGTTGGCCGTCTCGTACTCGACGTGCGCGGTGTTGATGGTGATGCCGCGCGCTTTTTCTTCTGGTGCCGCATCGATCTGGTCGTATGCTTTTGCTTCGCCGCCGAATTTCTTCGACAGAACGGT
>NZ_PDOC01000077.1 GCF_002760655.1 Massilia eurypsychrophila
TCCAATTTTTAAGTGTGTGGTAATTGACGTTGATATCGTCCGCGACTGCCTGCACGCTCCTGCCGCCACGGGAGAATACCTTGACCAGTGCTTGTTCGACAAATGCTGGGGAATGCCTTGTTCTCATATCTGCCTCTATTTGGATAAAATCTGGAGGCGACAACTAGTCTGACACAGGGGGTAGGCAAGCTGAAGAACGGCGTACTGATTAGCTGCTCGTCCGAGCAATGAGCAACTAATGAGTTGTAGCGCTCCTTACGTCCGGCAATAGAAACAAGCCCGCCTGATGGACCTTTTCCTGAAAAGATCTCATTTGACCCACACTTTGGAAAAACACTAAGTCAGTTCTGTCCCAACGACCCATCACACGGACAGTTTCAGCAATGAAAAAAACGTCCATAAATCGCCGTTCTCGCAGACTATTCGTAAAAATCAATTTTAACTCTTCGTCAGCGGACGCTATCTCTCTAATCGGATTCGGTCTGTTACAAATTACGCCATCTCTTGCTAGCAGGGCGTAGAAATCAAGAAATTTTCGTTCGCCTTTAACATACTCTGCCAACGCTTGGTTCGCCAATGCGCCTGCATATGTGAGGATTTCACATTCCGACGCCTCGGTTTCCGTCAACCAATGATCGAATATTGATATATTCGCAAATATATATCCATCGGCCGATAGGTCATCGATTGCCGGATCTATTTTTGGAAAATATTTGCCCAGATCGTTCTGCGGATCGTACGTTGTCACGTTTACTCCTTCATTTCCCTAGCACCCGGCCGGTTTTATCAAGTGTCGCTACTCGATCACCTGCGCGATTGATAAGCTTCCAAGCACTGCCGCCGTGCGGATTGCTGGAAGAACGCTCAGGTGATATCTGGTAACCAGACTTCTGATCCTGAAACCGAGTCTCGCCTTCGACACTAACGCGCCTATCAAATCGAGCAAGATCCAGGGCGGTTTCAAGTACCAAGCGCAACACTGGGTTAATTAACAGTGTCGGTCGGATGTTGTAGCAGTGCTATGTGCTGAGTATAAACGACGAGCGGCGATTCATAATTGAGCCTCGCTCTCGGACGTG
>NZ_PDOC01000078.1 GCF_002760655.1 Massilia eurypsychrophila
ATGGCGGCGGCGCGCCGACCGGCACGCGCCGAACCGGCGAACAGCCAGTTTTTCTTGCCGATCGCAATGGGCCGGATCGTGTTCTCGACGGGGTTGTTGTCGATCGGCCGTGTACCGGAATCGACATAGCGTTCCAGCGCACTCCAGCGCTTGAGAGCGTAGTCGATAGCCTTGCCAGTACCGCTGCCGGTGGCCACCGTACTCTGTGCTGCGCGCAGCCAATCATGTAGTTCTGTCAAAGCCGGTTTGGCCAATGTCTGGCGCAGGTACAGACGCTCTTGCTCGCTTGCCGAGGCTGCCTGTTGCTCGACGGTGTACAGCAAGGCGATGCGGCGCAGGGCCTCGGCGGCAAGCGGGCTCCCGCTAGCCGCGTGCAGGTCGAAGAATTTACGCCGAATGTGGGCCAGGCAGGCCAGTTCGGTCACGCCTGCGGTGAACAATGCTTTGTAGCCGGCATAGTCGTCAACCATAAGCTCGCCGCGCCAGTCCCCCAGGAAGGCGCGCGCGTGCGCGCCAGCGCGCCCGCTCTGGTAGTCGAACACGATGATAGGGGGGCCCGCAGTGAACCTGTTGGAGCGGTAAGCCCACAGGTAGGCGCGCAAGGTCTTGCCGCTGCCGGGATCGAGCTGGCGCACCGGGGTTTCATCGGCATGCAGAACCGGCTGGCTGCGCAACAGCGCTGCCAGCCGGTCGGCCAGTGGCTGCAGGGCCACTCCCGTCTTGCCGACCCATTCAGCCAGGGTGGAGCGTGCCAGCGTCACGCCCTGGCGCGCAGCGATCTGTTCTATGCGGTACAAAGGCAGGTGGTCGGCGTACTTGCTTACCGCCACCCAGGCCAGCAGGCCAGGCGCGGCCAGACCGCCATCGATCACGGCCGGTGGCACCTGGGCCGCCGTCACCGTTTCGCAGGCGCGGCAGGCATACTGCGGGCGGATGTGGCGGTGCACGAAGAAGCGCGCCGGTTCCACATCCAGTTGTTCGCTGATGTCTTCGCCAATCTTGACCAGGTCCTTGCCGCATTGGCCGCACTGGCAGGATTCGGGTTCGTGGCG
>NZ_PDOC01000079.1 GCF_002760655.1 Massilia eurypsychrophila
GCCCGTGTTCGACAAGAACTCGCATGCGAACCGCGTCCTCTCGCTGCTGATGCGGCATTACAACGCGGTCGTCGAGGCTTTCAACACCGACCCGGCCGGTTGCGAGCCCATGTTCATGCGCGGCGCAGACTACGGCGCCGCCGAATGGTCAGATGGTTTCCTCTGCGGTTTCCAGTTCGACGAGCGCGCGTGGAGCCTGCTCGCCGTCGGACAACCGACCTGGTTCGCGCCATTCATGCGTTTGGGGACCGAAGACGGCATTGCGATCACCGACAAGCAAGGCGATGCTGCCCGATGGATCGATGCCATAGTGCCGTCGTTGGTCGAGATCGCAGCCTATTGGAAATCGCGGCGAGCGATGCCCGGCCACGCGCCCATGCCGGCAATGCCCATCGTCCGGGCGACACCGAAAATCGGGCGCAACGATCCTTGTCCTTGTGGCAGCGGTAAAAAAGTCAAAAAATGCTGTGGAGGTACGCCGACGGCGCCATCAACAATGCACTGAAGAGGGAACAGCATGTCTGAAATCGTCTGTGAAGGATGTGGCGCCGTCACGGCGGGCTACGACACCGTCAACTACGGGTCAATCGATGTCGGCTACCGGGTGCTGTGTTCCCGGTGTTTCAACAGCGAGGTAGCCACGCGTGTTGGTCTCGATAAGTTCGAGCATGTCCGTCTTGAACCAGTCAAGCTATCCGATTGCAACGGAGTGATGCACGAGTTTCATCTGCGTCCCCATCTGCTCGGCGACATCGTCTCGCTGGAGGCATTCGAGCTTCGCGACGGCGCGCCGGGCGGCTACGAATTCCAGATCGTCGGCGATCCGCGCGAAGACTTATTCTCCCTGTGTGGGCGTCTCGTGGAAAAGATGCGCCGCGCCCTGGCGGTGATGCACGTAAGACGCGGCAGGCTCGGTCTGGCAATCATCGAGGAGACCGTCCGAGGGCGCATCGGCTGGGACGATGCCGCCGAGGGCCGCTTGCCGCTCGTTACGATCGATGGGCAGGAGTTCT
>NZ_PDOC01000080.1 GCF_002760655.1 Massilia eurypsychrophila
TTCAGCGTGCCGCTCGAAGGCATCCGATGACCTGTGTAGTGGCAATCAAGCATAACGGCTCCGTCTACATGGGTGCCGATAGCGCAGGCAGCGACCTGTACACAATCCGCACGCGCATCGATCCGAAGATACATAAGGTCGGCGCATTCATGTTTGGTTTCACCACCTCGTTCCGCATGGGGCAGTTGCTCGCGCACGCCTTTAAGGCGCCTGATCGTGACCCGCGCATCTCGGTAGAGAAGTTCATGTCGACATCGTTCATCGATGCGGTGCGCGATTGCCTGAAGGCTGGCGGATGGGCAAGCAAGGCGAACGACACAGAGCAGGGCGGAACGTTCCTCGTCTCATACGAGGCGCGCGTCTTCTGCATCTTTGGCGACTACCAGGTCGCTGAGAGTGCCTTGCCGTATGAGGCTGTAGGCTGCGGTACGGACTTCGCCATGGGATCGCTGTTCAGCACGGATGGCACGGCATTGACGCCGAGCGAGCGCATCAACAAGGCGCTTCAGGCTGCCGAGTCGTTCTCGTGCGGTGTACGTGGGCCGTTCATTCAGCATGTGCAAGCGGCGAATGGCTGAGTCGCATGGTGATTGTTCGGTGAATGGGCGTCGAATTGCCCTGCAATGCCATCTGCACGGCGGGCGGCGACGATGATTATTCGGTTTAACTGATGGCATGGAGTAAAGAGTCTAGGCAGTCACGTGGATACGGGGCCGCATGGGACCGCATCCGCAAGTTGGTGTTGGCGCGGGACTTCGGTCTGTGCCAGGTATGCATCAAGCAAAGCGTGTACACCCCGGCCAACATCGTCGATCACGTAACCAATAAAGCCAAGGCCGCCACGCTGAAGTGGAGCCAAGCCCGCATCGATGATCCGCTGAATTGTCAGACCATCTGCAAGCCCTGCCACGACGTAAAGACCGAGGCAGAGCAGGGGAAGAAGAAGCGGCCGGTGGTGAAGATCGGTCTCGATGGCTGGCC
>NZ_PDOC01000081.1 GCF_002760655.1 Massilia eurypsychrophila
TCCAATTTTTAAGTGTGTGGTAATTGACGTTGATATCGTCCGCGACTGCCTGCACGCTCCTGCCGCCACGGGAGAATACCTTGACCAGTGCTTGTTCGACAAATGCTGGGGAATGCCTTGTTCTCATGTCTGCCTCTATTTGGATAAAATCTGGAGGCGACAACTAGTCTGACACAGGGGGAGATGGAACTTACGCTCAGCGGCGTGGGCGAAGGCATGGCCTCGCTCGACACCAGCGATGGTAAAAGCGCGGCGATGGTGTATTACCTCGATCTGAAAAAGTGTACTGAATAGGGCGTGGGCGCATAACCAGATGTTGACTATTGCCACAGCGGACAGAGTAAATGAATGATTCTCACTTAAGTAGTGAGAAAATTCCTGCAATGGCTGCGGCGCTAAGGAGGCTCACTACTTGTCAAGTCCCGCTTGATCATAAACCCGCCTAACAAAAAGATCGGGCTTCAAACGCTGCCAGTCTTTCAGTGATTGAATCGGCGTCTTGCTGCCAATTGCACGCTGCGGTATGTGGTGATTGTAGAGCTTCAAATAATGCTGCAGGGTCGTCGCCAGCTCAGCCGCATTGGCGAACCTCGTCTGTTGGAGAAGTTCGCTAATGCGGCCGTTGAAGCGTTCAACCATGCCATTCGTTTGCGGGTGCCGGGGCGGCGACAGGCGGTGCTCGACGGCGATGCGGCACAGGCAATATCGAAGGCGTGCTTGCCCGTCGGCTTCTTGTCTTTGGAGGTGAGGCGGTCGGTAAATTGCGAACCGTTATCCGTCAGTATCTTGACGATTTTGATCGGCGAAGCGAGCTTTAGGCGACGCAGGAAGTCGACGCTGCTGGCCTCGGGGTTCTGTCGCGTTGTTGATCAAACGACAGAATTTCCCTAGGACGGCATTGTGCCGCTCAAACCGGACGGACTATTCCTGCCAGCACAGAAAATTGGTCGGCGAACGACATTGCATCAGCGCCGTC
>NZ_PDOC01000082.1 GCF_002760655.1 Massilia eurypsychrophila
GATGCAGACCAGGATCACATCGATCGGAAAGCGCATCCCTTTGAAGTTGAGCATGTCGAGTCGTCCTGGGTTCGGGCGCCGCAGCTTACCCGATTACCCCGTCGATGTTCGCTAATGCGACAGAACCTAGAACAGCCACTGCTTGTACTGCGTACTTCCCAGCACGCGTTGCTCGATTTCAGCGACTGCATTGTTAAGGTCCAGATCGCCAAGATAGATTTCGATGGCGGGCATTCCAAGGCGTTCAATTTTCGCTATCTTGTCCGCATCGACCGCATGCGTATACCACATCTCAACCAGCAGCTCCTGCCCTTGCGTGTAACAGACGACATCGGCGCGAATGGTACCAAAGTCGCCGTCAGTGTAAGTTACCTCAGCGCGGCATTGATCAAAGTACGCAATCTTGTACTCCCGGACTCGGTGACTTCGTTGAACTTCGGTCCAGTCCGTCGCTCGCTTAGCGACTTCAACATGCAATAGCGGGAGTGGCATGTAGTTTGCCTCCATTAGCACCTGGATGGCTGCCGAATGAATCGAAAGCTCGACGCAACGATTCGTTGCCGGGGCGTTGCAGTGCGCGAAATAGAGGCGCTTCTTGCCGTGTATGAGTAGGAGTTTGGTACTGCATCCAGGACATTCGCAACCACATGCCAGACCGCGTTCGAGCGAATCCGTCGGGGCGACCATTCGGCCGAGTCGACCGAAGGGAACCTTCAAACCAATTGCTGGCTTTTCGCTCATCGTATGCGCCCACGGCGCTTCTTCACAGCAGCGAGAACGGCGTCGTGGCGGTCCACTTCGGCTCGATGCAGGTACCCACCGGTGGTCGCTATATTGTAAGCGTCCGGCCGTCCCATCTATGATTTTCTGATCACCCCGTCCACACTATTTCCCTTTCTACTTGAGGGAAGCCACCGATGAAGTTTGTAGAACGCGAGGCGCTTTGGCGGGAGCGCGTGGAGC
>NZ_PDOC01000083.1 GCF_002760655.1 Massilia eurypsychrophila
CGGCGATGAATCGAGTGCAGTTTCAACCCGGGTTGAGCCTGACGCAGTTCATGGAGCGCTACGGGACCCAGGCCCAGTGTGAGAAGGAGCTCGAAAAATGCCGTTGGCCCGATGGTTTTGTATGTCCCATGTGCGCGCGAAAGGGGCACTACGTCGTTTGGCACGGCAAGGCGAAGACGTTCCAGTGTCACGCTTGCCGACACCAGACCACGCTCACGAGCGGGACCATTTTTCATTCGAGTAAGCTGCCGCTGACGAAGTGGTTTCAAGCGATGTACTTTCTCACCCAGTCCAAAAATAACGTCTCGGCGCTGGAATTGATGCGGGTCGTCGGGGTTTGCTATCGGACCGCCTGGCGCCTCAAACACAAGATCCTTGAGGTGATGGCCGAACGTGAGTCTATTCGCAAACTGGAGGGCCGCGTGGAGGTGGACGACGCCTATCTGGGCGGCGTGCACCCAGGTGGCAAGCGTGGTCGCGGATCGCAGAACAAGGTGCCTTTTATAGCTGCGGTCGAAACTTCTGAGGATGGGCGCCCACTTCATGCCATATTTTCGAAGGTGAAGACATTCGGGCGGGAAGAAGTGAAGACTTGGGCTATGGCGCATCTGTCCGCCGCGAGTATTGTCGTCTCAGATGGATTGGACTGTTTCAGCGCTGTCAAAGCCGCCGGGGCGGCGCACACGCCGTCGGTCGTCGGGAAGGCGCGCCAGAGCAGCGATATGCCATGTTTTAAATGGATCAACACGATACTGGGAAATCTGAAGACCGCCACGAGCGGCACCTACCATGCATTTGATTTCGCAAAATATGGCTTCCTCTACTTGGCAGAGGCGCAGTACCGCTTTAATCGCCGATTCGATATGTCGACCATCCTCACGCGCCTGATCCACGCTGCCGCGGCTACCGGCAGCCGGACCGAAGCGTGGATGCGGCTGGCTGAAGATGAGCGCTAATCAGCAT
>NZ_PDOC01000084.1 GCF_002760655.1 Massilia eurypsychrophila
GAGGCAGCGCTTCGCCCTGCACATTCAGCCAGTTCGTCGGATCGTCTTTGGGGTCGGCGGCGCTCGAACTGGTGGCCGTGCGCTTGCGGTACACCTTCTGGTCGAGCGGCGAAATCACGCTTTGATTTAGGCTGTACGCCTGATTCGGAACGTAGGTCGTCGCGCCGGTAGTGGACTGCGCCACCGCCGCGGCATTCTGCGCGATTGCAACCGCTGCCTCGGCTGCGATCTTGGCCGCGGTGGCGATCTGCGCGTTCGCATTCACATCGACCGCAAGAACGTTGGCCTGAGTCGAGAAAGCATTGATCTCCGGCGGCAATCCCTGCTGCGCCAGCACGGATGCCACCGCCTTCAGGCTGAATACTTCCGGCGTGTCAGTGTTGAAATCTGGGGCGGTTGGCAGGCCGGTAATTACTTGCGAAATCTGAGCTGTCATGAGAGTCCTTTAACTTCGATTTGAGCGTTCTTGCCTGACTTGGTGACTGGAACGCTCCACTGGCCCAGGTATCCGTAGATGATCGTCATTGCGCAGTCAGACCAACCGATGAAAACCATTTCGGTGTCCATGTAGAGACTCAGGAGCCGGAAGGCTTCACTCTCGAAGCCGTCAGGAATGCGAACCGGGAAGTTGATGCGCTTGGCGCTGGCGCGCTTTAGCAGTGAGGTATTGCCAAATTTGTCGGTGCTGGTGCCGGAGTAACTTAGGATGCCCCCGTCGAACTCCCATTGGGTCTGACCGATCGTGCGCGATTTGCCGATGTAGGCGCCGCCGATTGCCGCATTGCCGCCCGGGTTGTCGACCGAGATTGTTAGCGTGCTGGTGATGAATGGCGGGATGTCGTCGAACACCACATCCCCCAAGCGAACCGGCAGTTCAACGTAAAAGTCATACCAGTTGAGGACATCGTGCCGGACTAGGCTTTTTGTCCGCGTGTAGCCGCTGATCGACTGGCTGA
>NZ_PDOC01000085.1 GCF_002760655.1 Massilia eurypsychrophila
GAGGCAGCGCTTCGCCCTGCACATTCAGCCAGTTCGTCGGATCGTCTTTGGGGTCGGCGGCGCTCGAACTGGTGGCCGTGCGCTTGCGGTACACCTTCTGGTCGAGCGGCGAAATCACGCTTTGATTCAGGCTGTACGCCTGATTCGGAACGTAGGTCGTCGCGCCGGTAGTGGACTGCGCCACCGCCGCGGCATTCTGCGCGATTGCGACCGCCGCTTCTGCTGCAATCTTGGCTGCCGTGGCGATTTGCGCATTCGCGTTGACATCGACCGCAACAACATTGGCCTGGGCTGCGAACGCGTTGATCTCCGGCGGCAAGCCCTGCTGCGCCAGGACCGATGCGACCGCCTTCAGGCTAAATACTTCCGGCGTGTCAGTATTGAAATCCGGCGCGGTCGGCAATCCGGTGATTACCTGCGAAATCTGAGCTGTCATGAGAGTCCTTTCACTTCGATTTGAGCGTTCTTGCCTGACTTGGAGATAGGAACGCTCCACTGCCCCAGGTATCCGTAGATGATCGTCATTGCGCAGTCAGACCAGCCGATGAAAACCATTTCGGTATCCATGTAGAGGCTCAGGAGGCGGAAGGCTTCACTCTCGAAGCCGTCAGGAATGCGAACCGGGAAGTTGATGCGCTTGGCGCTGGCGCGCTTCAGCAGCGAGGTATTGCCGAATTTGTCGGTGCTGGTGCCGGAGTAACTGAGGATGCCCCCGTCGAACTCCCATTGGGTCTGACCGATCGTGCGCGATTTGCCGATGTAGGCGCCGCCGATTGCCGCATTGCCGCCGGGGTTGTCGACCGAGATTGTTAGCGTGCTGGTGATGAACGGCGGGATGTCGTCGAACACCACATCCCCCAAGCGAACCGGCAGTTCAACGTAAAAGTCATACCAGTTGAGGACATCGTGCCGGACTAGGCTTTTTGTCCGCGTGTAGCCGCTGATCGACTGGCTGA
>NZ_PDOC01000086.1 GCF_002760655.1 Massilia eurypsychrophila
ACGGGGCTCGTCAACAGGAGACCAAGGTGAAGCCGATGGTTTCCACGACAGTGAAGAACTCGATCGACCGGGTTGAACACAGATGAACGCAGGCATGGCGCGCCGGGTTCGGTGCCATGACGTCAACGGTTCCAACCGCCCGGTGCGGACCCGCATGCCGGGTGGTGTGGCAGGGGAGCGGCCTTCGGGCCGTCCCCTATGCCGATCCTATACTGTCCTGAATCGTCCTTGTATGTTTAGGTTTTTTGGGGGATTTTTTGGGGGCTCCCCGAGAACCCCGCGACCGGAGGCCCCCAAAATGGCAAAACGTGTGGTTCCGCTCATCGATCTCCAGGTGCGCAACGCAAAGAAAAGTGATCGACCCTATAAGCTCGCTGATGGCGGGGGCTTTACCTGGAAGTGACGGTGACGGGCTCGAAGTTGTGGCGCATGAAGTTTCGCCAGCTAAACAGTAAAGAGAACAAGCTCCACTTCGGCCCTTACCCGGACGTTTCACTAAGCGATGCAAGGGCGAAACGCGACAGCGCCGGCAAACTTCTGGCAGCTGGCGTTGATCCTGGGCAGGCGCGGGACGATGTCGCGCGCCGCACCAAAGCCATTGCCGAGAATACGTTCGAAAAGGTTGCGCGAGACTGGCACCGAACAAACCTGAAGAAGTGCCAGCCGCAGACTGCCGAAAACATATTGCACAGGTTCGAAGTCGACCTGTTTCCTCACTTCGGCACATTCCCGATGCTGATTAGCGCTCATCTTCAGCCAGCCGCATCCACGCTTCGGTCCGGCTGCCGGTAGCCGCGGCAGCGTGGATCAGGCGCGTGAGGATGGTCGACATATCGAATCGGCGATTAAAGCGGTACTG
>NZ_PDOC01000087.1 GCF_002760655.1 Massilia eurypsychrophila
CAATGGCTGGCCAGCACTTTGGAACGTCTCCCGACGTGCCCTAACAGTCAGATCGATTCTTTGCTGCCATTCCCGAACCTTAAGCAAAACTAAACCGCCCGGCAAGGTGGGGCCGCCGGACGCTTACGCTATATTTTCGTGCCCGGCATGGTCTTGGCCAATTTTCAAGTCTCCGGTGTGATTGACGAGTGCAGTAAGCATTTCGTGACGCAACCAGTGGGCTGATGCTTCCCTCAAGTCACCCTCGGCGTCTAGCTTGTCGTCAAGCTTCGCGAGGTCGGCTGCTCGCGCGAACAGGCCGGTGATCGCGTTGGCCGTCGCCTCGGCACGATCGCAGTAGGTGAGCGCCGGCGCACCGACATCACCAACGGATCGGTGTCGTGTCGGTGAGTGGTAGGCAAAAGGCCGAATGCTTGACGATAGGCCTGGTAACACGTCAGCATTTCCTCGCACACCGGTAGACGTCGCGGCTTATCTCCCTTGCCGATCACATTGAGCCACCAGCGGCCATCCGCGTCGAGTTGGACCGCGCCCATTGTTGCCTGCGCTATCTCGGAAAGGCGTGCGCCGGTGGTTACGAAAGCGACGAACAGGAAATGGTCTCGTGCGGCGCTGCGTGTCTCTTGCCCTGGAGCGCGGGGGAGGGCAGCGATGGCGGCGTCGACATAGGCGATCGTGGCCGGGCCGAGGTAGCGTTCAACCC
>NZ_PDOC01000088.1 GCF_002760655.1 Massilia eurypsychrophila
AAGCGCTTCTTCGACAAGGCCATGGGAGCGAACGGCGATCCGGACAAGGTCGCGATGGACAAGAGTGGCGCCAACGAGGCGGCGATCGATGCGATCAACGCCGGCCGCGACGTGCCGATCCTGGTGCGCCAAGTCAAATACCTCAACAACATCGTCGAGCAGGACCATCGCGCCATCAAGCGGGTGACCAGGCCGATGCTCAACTTCAAATCGTTCCGGTCTGCCGGCTCCGTGCTCGCCGGCATCGAGCTGATGCACATGATCCGCAAGGGCCAGTTCGCAATCGACGGCGCTGATGCAATGTCGTTCGCCGACCAATTTTCTGTGCTGGCAGGAATAGTCCGTCCGGTTTGAGCGGCACAATGCCGTCCTAGGGAAATTCTGTCGTTTGATCAACAACGCGACAGAACCCCTTCGCCCGCCGCCTTGGCTTCGCGGTGCCCGTCACAGGCATCAAGAGCACCGGCGTCGTGCGTTGCGATCAGCCGTGCGTAATTGACCTGGCCGCGCGCCGCGTCCGCAAGATCGATACCTTTCCGGAATCCGTCATGGCCGAAGTACTGGCGAAAGTCGCCACGCTTTTCGAATAAACGGAGCATGAGGATGAATAAATTTCG
>NZ_PDOC01000089.1 GCF_002760655.1 Massilia eurypsychrophila
CGACTTCCTGCTGACAGCGAAGCGCGACATGGCTGCGGCGAAGCGCTTCTTCGACAAGGCCATGGGAGCGAACGGCGATCCGGACAAGGTCGCGATGGACAAGAGTGGTGCCAACAAGGCGGCGATCGATGCGATCAACTCCGGCCGCGACGTGCCGATCCTGGTGCTCCAAGTCAAATACCTCAACAACATCGTCGAGCAGGACCATCGCGCCATCAAGCGGGTGACCAGGCCGATGCTCAACTTCAAATCGTTCCGGTCTGCCGGCTCCGTGCTCGCCGGCATCGAGCTGATGCACATGATCCGCAAGGGCCAGTTCGCAATCGACGGCGCTGATGCAATGTCGTTCGCCGACCAATTTTCTGTGCTGGCAGGAATAGTCCGTCCGGTTTGAGCGGCACAATGCCGTCCTAGGGAAATTCTGTCGTTTGATCAACAACGCGACAGAACCCGCGCTTGAGCTCGCCACGGGGGTGCATGTAAATGGCGTTGTAGATGGTCTCGTGGGACACAGATTTCTCAGAATTGTTGGGCCAAAGGAGCTTGAGTTTGCGCGCAATTTGCTGCGGTGACCAGAG
>NZ_PDOC01000090.1 GCF_002760655.1 Massilia eurypsychrophila
AGCTCGATCGCCATCGAAGTGCCGATCGCCTGCCTGACCAACGGCACCGAGCCGGTCATTGGCGCCTACGCCACCGCCAGCCTGCGCCAGGGCCGCCTGCTCAATCCAGCACCAAAAACCGGCATCAACAACGCCTCCAAGGAAGGCGGCGCCTGGTCGCAGGTGTCGCGCGTCGGCATGCCGCTGGTGAACGAAGTGGTCATCGGTCTGGACGACAAGGACAAGTTCAACGCCTCTAAACCAAAGGATGATGGCCAGTTCATCGACTACGTGACCAATCCGGTATTGCCGGCCGTGGTGCAGACGCTGTTCCCATCGGCGCCGGCGCCAACCAACTTCCCGCGTACCGACCTGGTCACGGTGTTCCTGAAAGGAATCGAGGGCGTCAACCAGCCTAAGGCAGTGGTCGCTTCCGAGATGCTGCGCCTGAACACGACGATCGCGCCGCGTCCGGTCGCTACGCAGAGTCCGCTCGGCGTAGCCGCCGGCGACAATGCCGGCTTCCCGAACGGCCGCCGTCCAGCCGACGACGTCACCGACCTGTCGCTGCGCGTTGCCATGGGCGC
>NZ_PDOC01000091.1 GCF_002760655.1 Massilia eurypsychrophila
GCCCGGACGGAAACCATAACTGTGCTCGCTAAATGTGGGATCAAGAATTGGTTGCAGCACTTGGAGCAGTGCTTGCTGGATCAGCCGATCCGTCACCGTCGGGATGCCAAGCTCGCGCTCGCCACCGTCGGGCTTGGGGATCGTCACCCTGCGTACCGGGCTGGGCCGATACGTCCCCGTCAGCAGTTGTTCACGTATCTCCGGCCAGGCTACGGCCAGATAGCGCGAGGTTTCGTCGATGTCCCGACCATCCACCCCGGCTGCGCCCTTATTGGCGCGCACACGCTTGAACGCTTGCAGCAGGTTCTCTCTTCTCAATGCGGCCCGCAGCAGCATTGATCCTGCGTCTCCTGACACATATCGCGGACAGCAAGCTTCGTCGCTGGAAGTTGCAGCCAAGGCTACACCCTGACCTACGGCCTCCCGCCCCGCTGACGCGGGCATCTGACGCTTTGCCTGTTGTATCGACATGCCGGACAACACTCCTACTCGTTCGGTCCTTCGTCGGTGGGGTCGAGCCTTCCCGGCGCTACCACCAACTACTATGACCTCTGCTGAGACCC
>NZ_PDOC01000092.1 GCF_002760655.1 Massilia eurypsychrophila
CGGCGGATTGATCCAGGCGGCGGTTGGCAGCCTCTGGGGCTGTGGCAGCCGGTTCTTGAAGCGGCTTGGCGTGCGCTCAAAGGCGTTTTGCAAGGTGATCTGTCGCAGCCTGTGCACTTCGGCAGCGCGGTCCGTGTGAACGCTCTCGGGCGTCATCATGCCGATGCCTGAGTGCCGATGCTGCTGGTTGTACCAAGCGAAGAACGGTGCGCAGTGGGCACGAGCATCAGCCAGCGAGCCGAAGCGCGCTGGGAAGCCAGGCTGATATTTCAGCGTCTTGAACTGTGCCTCGGAGTACGGGTTGTCGTCGGAGATGTAAGGCCGGCTGTGCGACTTGGCAATGCCCAAATCGGCCAGCATTGTTGCCACCGGTTTGGAGCGCATGCTGCTGCCCCGATCGGCGTGAAGCGTCAGCATTCCCGGCGTGATGTTCTCCTTCATGGCGCTGTCGGCAATCAGTTGCTCGGCCAGTTCTGCGCTCTCTTTTTCGGCCACCATCCAGCCCACGACATAGCGGCTGAAGATGTCGAGGATGACGTAGAGATGGAAGCA
>NZ_PDOC01000093.1 GCF_002760655.1 Massilia eurypsychrophila
GCCCGCGCCTTTCTGCTGCATGGCATGCTTGCGCCGTCGACGCTGAAAAGCACAAAAACCGAGCTGTCCCGGTTTCTCTGGTGGTGCCGCGACCAGCAGCTGCGCCTGGCGGACTTGCGCATCGAGGACACGGCGGCGTACCGCGATTTCCTCCTCGACCCGCAACCACGGGAAAAATGGATTTCCGCCAGCGCCTACGCGCCCGGGCATGCTCGCCATGACCCCAACTGCGGTACCCGCTGGCCACGCAACGACCCCCGCTGGCGCCCTTTCTCCGGACCATTGTCGACGCAAAGCGCACGCCAGGCCTTTCGTGTCGCGCGCGCGCTGACGGCCTTCGCTAAAAACACGGGATATCTCGAGCGGGAGCCTGGTGTGCTGGTCAAGAATTTCCGCGTTCCCCGTCATGCGAGAGTTGAACGCTACCTCGGCCCGGCCACGATCGCCTATGTCGACGCCGCCATCGCTGCCCTCCCCCGCGCTCCAGGGCAAGAGACACGCAGCGCCGCACGAGACCATTTCCTGTTCGTCGCTTTCGT
>NZ_PDOC01000094.1 GCF_002760655.1 Massilia eurypsychrophila
TCCACTCGGCGTTGGCGGCGGCGGCCTTGAAGTTCTCGTCGTCCGGCTGCAGGAACACGCCGTCCTTGTTTTTCAGCTGGGTGTGCGACATCTTGTTGCGCTTGGCGAACGCCCACTCGACGTAGCCGATGCCGCCCTTGATACGCTGCACGTTGGCGGCGACGCCTTCGTTGCCCTTGCCGCCGACGCCGACCACCCACTTGACGGCGCTGCCGGCGCCAATCTTGGCCTTGAAGTCTGGGCTGGTCTTCGACAGGTAGTCGGTGAACAGGAACGAGGTGCCGGAGCCGTCGGCGCGGTGCACCACGGTGATCTCATCGGCCGGCAGCGGCACGCCAGGGTTCAGCGCGGCGATTGCCGGATCGTTCCACTTGGTGACCTTGCCGAGGTAGATGTCGGCGACGACCGGGCCGGTCAGCTTCATCTGGCCAGGCGTCACGCCCGGCAGGTTCACCACCATCACCACGCCGCCCATGACGGCCGGGAACTGGACCAGGCCTTCGGCGGCCAGCTCTTCTGCCTTGAGCGGCATGTCGGA
>NZ_PDOC01000095.1 GCF_002760655.1 Massilia eurypsychrophila
GCACCAGGATCGGCACGTCGCGGCCGGCGTTGATCGCATCGATCGCCGCCTCGTTGGCGCCACTCTTGTCCATCGCGACCTTGTCCGGATCGCCGTTCGCTCCCATGGCCTTGTCGAAGAAGCGCTTCGCCGCAGCCATGTCGCGCTTCGCTGTCAGCAGGAAGTCGACGCTCTTGCCCTGCTTGTCGACAGGGCGGTAGAGGTATTTCCAGACGCCCTTGACCTTGATGTACGTCTCATCCATACGCCAGCTGCCGCCGACCGGACGCTTGTGTTTCCGGGCCATCTTCTCGATGAGCGGCAGGAAACGAATCGCCCAACGGTTGATCGACGAATGGTCGACCGACACGCCGCGCTCTTCCATCATCTCCTCGAGGTGCCGGTAGCTCAGCGGGTAGGCCGCATACCAGCGGATGCAGACCAGGATCACATCGATCGGAAAGCGCATCCCTTTGAAGTTGAGCATGTCGAGTCGTCCTGGGTTCGGGCG
>NZ_PDOC01000096.1 GCF_002760655.1 Massilia eurypsychrophila
CGCCCGAACCCAGGACGACTCGACATGCTCAACTTCAAAGGGATGCGCTTTCCGATCGATGTGATCCTGGTCTGCATCCGCTGGTATGCGGCCTACCCGCTGAGCTACCGGCACCTCGAGGAGATGATGGAAGAGCGCGGCGTGTCGGTCGACCATTCGTCGATCAACCGTTGGGCGATTCGTTTCCTGCCGCTCATCGAGAAGATGGCCCGGAAACACAAGCGTCCGGTCGGCGGCAGCTGGCGTATGGATGAGACGTACATCAAGGTCAAGGGCGTCTGGAAATACCTCTACCGCCCTGTCGACAAGCAAGAGCGTCGACTTCCTGCTGACAGCGAAGCGCGACATGGCTGCGGCGAAGCGCTTCTTCGACAAGGCCATGGGAGCGAACGGCGATCCGGACAAGGTCGCGATTGACAAGAGTGGTGCCAACAAGGCGGCGATCGATGCGATCAACGCCGGCCGCGACGTGCCGATCCTGGTGC
>NZ_PDOC01000097.1 GCF_002760655.1 Massilia eurypsychrophila
GCGGAAGGGCGACCGACTGTGGGGAGGAAGCGTGGAGCGAAACTGCGAGCCGATGAACAAGAATCGGATACAAGGCGCTGCTTTGCAGGGCGAGCGGGCACGAAACCGCGAAGCTCTTGTGGTCAATGCGAAGCGGTGTAGATCCGGCGGTTGTGCAGGGAAGGAGTGCGTTCTTACCTGGGGAGATCTCGCCTCATGCCTGAAAGGGCAACGGTGCAAGCCGGAGCGAGAAGTCAGCAGAGGTCGTAGTAGGTGCTGGTATGGCCGGGGAGGCTAAAGACTGGTGCTGAAGGACCGAAGGAATGGGAGCTGGAATCTGCTCGACCATTCGAGAGGGAATGCTTCAGATGCCCGGAAACGGGGCTCGTCAACAGGAGACCAAGGTGAAGCCGATGGTTTCCACGACAGTGAAGAACTCGATCGACCGGGTTGAACACAGATGAACGCAGGCATGGCGCGCCGGGTTCGGTGCCATGACGTCAAC
>NZ_PDOC01000098.1 GCF_002760655.1 Massilia eurypsychrophila
CGTGTATTGAGCGACAGGGCGATTGCATCGAGCTCGTCTTGGGAGTAGATCGACAGGTCCGATCCCTTTGGTATGTACTGGCGCAGCAGGCCATTAGTGTTCTCATTTGAGCCGCGCTGCCATGGGCTGTGCGGGTCGGCGAAATAGATCTGGACGCCGGTTCTCTCGGTGAGGATTTTGTGGCCGTGCATCTCGCGCCCTTGGTCGTAAGTCATGGTCTTGCGCATCGCCGCCGGCTCGCGGTTGAGCACTGCGGAGAAGCTATCGACGACGGCCTTGGTGGTCGCGTTGTCCATCTTGGCCAGCACTACGAAGCCGGTGGTGCGCTCGACCAATGTGCCGACCGATGAGCGGTTGCCAGCGCCCTTGATCAGGTCGCCCTCCCAGTGACCAGGGATCAGGCGGTCCTCGACCTCTGCAGGGCGGATATGGATGCTCTGCATGTCCTGGATCTGGTAGCGCCGGTCGTCACCTCGACTG
>NZ_PDOC01000099.1 GCF_002760655.1 Massilia eurypsychrophila
CCCCCTGTGTCACGCTAGTTGTCACCTCACATTTTTAGGAGACAACATGAGCAAAGTGTATTCTGACGCCTTCATCGAGCAAGCCTTGGTCAAGGTCTATTCCCGCGGCGAACGCACCATCCAGGACGTGGCAGACGATTTGTTCGTCAACGTCTATACGGTCAAGAACTGGATACGCAGAAAGAATTTATATATGTTGAAAGCCTCTTCTGACAGAGAAAAGCGGCCGCAGGACTGGAGCCGAAGCGAGCAATTGGTAGCGCTTCACGAGTCGCATGCCTTGGACCCGGAAGCGCTGCAAGGCTGGTGTCGTGAGCGTGGCTTGTTCGTGCATCATCTGGAGGAATGGCGTACGGCATTCTGCCTTGACACGAAACCTGTCAACGCCGCCGTCGAGACACGCGAGGTACGCAGTCTGCAGCAAGAAAACGATAAGCTCAAAAAGGATCTG
>NZ_PDOC01000100.1 GCF_002760655.1 Massilia eurypsychrophila
GGCGTTCTCAAGGACCAAGTGCAACACCTCCTACTGTAAGGTGCCGCCATGGCGAAAATCTACCAACATCTGACTACCCAGGAGCGCGCCGTCGTCATGACCATGCGCGCCGACCTGTGCTCCACCCGATCCATTGCTAAACGCCTTTGCCGTTCGGCCAGCACGATCAGCCGCGAGCTCAAACGCACCAGCGGCAACGGCGTCTACGATGCCAATCTGGCCCATGCACAATGCCATGCCCGCCGCCTGCTGCCACGTCGCCTTCCCAAGCTGCACAAGGACGGCGCCTTGTTTGAAGTGGTCCGGCATCAGCTAAAACTGCTCTGGTCACCGCAGCAAATTGCGCGCAAACTCAAGCTCCTTTGGCCCAACAATTCTGAGAAATCTGTGTCCCACGAGACCATCTACAACGCCATTTACATGCACCCCCGTGGCGAGCTCAAGCGCG
>NZ_PDOC01000101.1 GCF_002760655.1 Massilia eurypsychrophila
ATTGAGCGTCCACTCTTATCGACTGTTGAACAAGAAGAACAGCATTTGGGGCTGTAGCTCAGCTGGTTAGAGCACCGTGTTGATAACGCGGGGGTCGTTGGTTCGAGTCCAACCAGCCCTACCAGTTAAGTAAGCAGTTCCTGTGAAAATCATCTGGCTCTGCCAGGGATTTTTGCCTGATTCCAAACAAAAGTAGGTTTTCACTTTTGTTTGTATATATTGGGGGATTAGCTCAGCTGGGAGAGCACCTGCTTTGCAAGCAGGGGGTCGTCGGTTCGATCCCGTCATCCTCCACCAAAAGTTCAAACGTAAGCCACAAGGTTTAGGTTTGGTCTTTTAGAGATTAAATGCTGTTTTGTTCTTTAACAATTTGGAAGAAGTAAAGTTTTAATCGTCTGACCGACAGGTCAGATGATGGGTAGTGATTGTAAATCGCAACAAACAA
>NZ_PDOC01000102.1 GCF_002760655.1 Massilia eurypsychrophila
ATCATGGACCATGGCGTGGTGCAGTCGCGGCACGAAGGAACGCCGCAAGGTGGACCGCTGTCGCCGCTACTGGCCAACGTTCTGCTCGATGAGGTGGACAAGGAACTGGAACGACGCGGCCATTGCTCCCCAGCGCATTTGGTCGTAAGTTCCTCGGTTACAGTCTGTGGGTGGCAAAGGGGAAAGTGGTGAAGCTGAAGGTCGCGGACAAGCCGCGGGCAACATTTAAGCAGCGAATCCGCGAGCTAACGAAGCGTACTGTTGGCCGCAGCATGCCGCAGATCGTTGAAAAGCTGCGCTCCTATATGCTTGGCTGGAAGGGGTACTTCAAATTGGCGCAAACGCCGAAAGTCTGGCGGACACTCGATGAATGGCTGCGCCACAGGCTGAGAGCTATCCAGCTCAAGCATTGGAAGCGTGGGAAAACCATGT
>NZ_PDOC01000103.1 GCF_002760655.1 Massilia eurypsychrophila
CTCAGCCGACTAAGCCGAAAGACGTTACAGAGATAAGAGTACAGCGTTGTTGTTTGTTGCGATTTACAATCACTACCCATCATCTGACCTGTCGGTCAGACGATTAAAACTTTACTTCTTCCAAATTTTTAAAGAACGAAACAGCATTAATCTCTAAAAGATCAAACCTAAACCCAGTGGCTTACGTTTGTACTTTCAAGATATGTAGAGTGGTGGAGGATGACGGGATCGAACCGACGACCCCCTGCTTGCAAAGCAGGTGCTCTCCCAGCTGAGCTAATCCCCCAATTTGGTACGACCGAACTGGTAGGGCTGGTTGGACTCGAACCAACGACCCCCGCGTTATCAACACGGTGCTCTAACCAGCTGAGCTACAGCCCCAAATGCTGTTCTTCTTGTTCAACAGTCGATAAGAGTGGACGCTCAAT
>NZ_PDOC01000104.1 GCF_002760655.1 Massilia eurypsychrophila
CTCAGCCGACTAAGCCGAAAGACGTTACAGAGATAAGAGTACAGCGTTGTTGTTTGTTGCGATTTACAATCACTACCCATCATCTGACCTGTCGGTCAGACGATTAAAACTTTACTTCTTCCAAATTGTTAAAGAACAAAACAGCATTTAATCTCTAAAAGACCAAACCTAAACCTCGTGGCTTACGTTTGAACTTTTGGTGGAGGATGACGGGATCGAACCGACGACCCCCTGCTTGCAAAGCAGGTGCTCTCCCAGCTGAGCTAATCCCCCTGAGATACATCTAGTAAGACTGGTAGGGCTGGTTGGACTCGAACCAACGACCCCCGCGTTATCAACACGGTGCTCTAACCAGCTGAGCTACAGCCCCAAATGCTGTTCTTCTTGTTCAACAGTCGATAAGAGTGGACGCTCAATG
>NZ_PDOC01000105.1 GCF_002760655.1 Massilia eurypsychrophila
ATCGCGACCTTGTCCGGATCGCCGTTCGCTCCCATGGCCTTGTCGAAGAAGCGCTTCGCCGCAGCCATGTCGCGCTTCGCTGTCAGCAGGAAGTCGACGCTCTTGCTTGTCGACAGGGCGGTAGAGGTATTTCCAGACGCCCTTGACCTTGATGTACGTCTCATCCATACGCCAGCTGCCGCCGACCGGACGCTTGTGTTTCCGGGCCATCTTCTCGATGAGCGGCAGGAAACGAATCGCCCAACGGTTGATCGACGAATGGTCGACCGACACGCCGCGCTCTTCCATCATCTCCTCGAGGTGCCGGTAGCTCAGCGGGTAGGCCGCATACCAGCGGATGCAGACCAGGATCACATCGATCGGAAAGCGCATCCCTTTGAAGTTGAGCATGTCGAGTCGTCC
>NZ_PDOC01000106.1 GCF_002760655.1 Massilia eurypsychrophila
AAGCGCTTCTTCGACAAGGCCATGGGAGCGAACGGCGATCCGGACAAGGTCGCGATGGACAAGAGTGGCGCCAACAAGGCGGCGATCGATGCGATCAACGCCGGCCGCGACGTGCCGATCCTGGTGCGCCAAGTCAAATACCTCAACAACATCGTCGAGCAGGACCATCGCGCCATCAAGCGGGTGACCAGGCCGATGCTCAACTTCAAATCGTTCCGGTCTGCCGGCTCCGTGCTCGCCGGCATCGAGCTGATGCACATGATCCGCAAGGGCCAGTTCGCAATCGACGGCGCTGATGCAATGTCGTTCGCCGACCAATTTTCTGTGCTGGCAGGAATAGTCCGTCCGGTTTGAGCGGCACAATGCCGTCCTAGGGAAATTCTGTCGTTTGAT
>NZ_PDOC01000107.1 GCF_002760655.1 Massilia eurypsychrophila
CCTGGATGGTGCGTTCGCCGCGGGAATAGACCTTGACCAAGGCTTGCTCGATGAAGGCGTCAGAATACACTTTGCTCATGTTGTCTCCTAAAAATGTGAGGTGACAACTAGCGTGACACAGGGGGCAATAGGACAAATTTCACGCTAGCTTTCGGCTGACTCTGCCTAAACGTTCTGCTTATCCTGACACTTCTGCGCACGCGCTCGCCTGATTGTGCGCGGATTGTCCGAATGTCAGACCTGACCCCAGCAATTTGTCCGGATGCCCCCTGTGTCACGCTAGTTGTCACCTCACATTTTTAGGAGACAACATGAGCAAAGTGTATTCTGACGCCTTCATCGAGCAAGCCTTGGTCAAGGTCTATTCCCGCGGCGAACGC
>NZ_PDOC01000108.1 GCF_002760655.1 Massilia eurypsychrophila
GGGTTATGGGCAGGAAAAAGATCGGCAGTATTCGCGTGAAGCAGGGTTCGATCATCATCTGGTCAAACCCGCCAACTTTGATGAGGTACTGAGAATCCTGACGACTGTTTGATTTGCTGTTAGCCTTGGCGGTTTCAAGTACCAAGCGCAACACTGGGTTAATTAACAGTGTCGGTCGGATGTTGTAGCAGTGCTATGTGCTGAGTATAAACGACGAGCGGCGATTCATAATTGAGCCTCGCTCTCGGGCGTGTATTGAGCGACAGGGCGATTGCATCGAGCTCGTCTTGGGAGTAGATCGACAGGTCCGATCCCTTTGGCATGTACTGGCGCAGCAGGCCATTAGTGTTCTCATTTGAGCCGCGCTGCCATGGGC
>NZ_PDOC01000109.1 GCF_002760655.1 Massilia eurypsychrophila
TGCGCCGCGCATGAACATGGGCTCGCAACCGGCCGGGTCGGTGTTGAAAGCCTCGACGACCGCGTTGTAATGCCGCATCAGCAGCGAGAGGACGCGGTTCGCATGCGAGTTCTTGTCGAACACGGGCGCGGCCCGGCCATCGACATGGTCCCATACCCATGGCAACCATGCGGACGGGGGAATCAGCCCGGGACCGATGGCGATCGCGGTAAAGTAGGGGTGCACACAGGATTCGGAAAAAATCGGGCGCTAAGCCAATTCACTCGTTGTTGCGGAACCCCAACGGCCGAAATTGTCCAACGTCGGTCTTCCGATTCTGACGCCAGACGTAATCCCCGGTCA
>NZ_PDOC01000110.1 GCF_002760655.1 Massilia eurypsychrophila
CGCCCGAACCCAGGACGACTCGACATGCTCAACTTCAAAGGGATGCGCTTTCCGATCGATGTGATCCTGGTCTGCATCCGCTGGTATGCGGCCTACCCGCTGAGCTACCGGCACCTCGAGGAGATGATGGAAGAGCGCGGCGTGTCGGTCGACCATTCGTCGATCAACCGTTGGGCGATTCGTCTCCTGCCGCTCATCGAGAAGATGGCCCGGAAACACAAGCGTCCGGTCGGCGGCAGCTGGCGTATGGATGAGACGTACATCAAGGTCAAGGGCGTCTGGAAGTACCTCTACCGCGCTGTCGACAAGCAGGG
>NZ_PDOC01000111.1 GCF_002760655.1 Massilia eurypsychrophila
TGCCGCTCATCGAGAAGATGGCCCGGAAACACAAGCGTCCGGTCGGCGGCAGCTGGCGTATGGATGAGACGTACATCAAGGTCAAGGGCGTCTGGAAATACCTCTACCGCGCTGTCGACAAGCAGGGCAAGAGCGTCGACTTCCTGCTGACAGCGAAGCGCGACATGGCTGCGGCGAAGCGCTTCTTCGACAAGGCCATGGGAGCGAACGGCGATCCGGACAAGGTCGCGATGGACAAGAGTGGCGCCAACAAGGCGGCGATCGATGCGATCAACGCCGGCCGCGACGTGCCGATCCTGGTGC
>NZ_PDOC01000112.1 GCF_002760655.1 Massilia eurypsychrophila
GTTGCCAGCGCCCTTGATCAGGTCGCCCTCCCAGTGACCAGGGATCAGGCGGTCCTCGACCTCTGCAGGGCGGATATGGATGCTCTGCATGTCCTGGATCTGGTAGCGCCGGTCGTCACCTCGACTGCGCGGCTTGCGCACCTGGTTGTGGTGGCGGAGGTAGGCGATCAATTCGCGCTTGAGCTCGCCACGGGGGTGCATGTAAATGGCGTTGTAGATGGTCTCGTGGGACACAGATTTCTCAGAATTGTTGGGCCAAAGGAGCTTGAGTTTGCGCGCAATTTGCTGCGGTGACCAGAG
>NZ_PDOC01000113.1 GCF_002760655.1 Massilia eurypsychrophila
GCGGGCATCTGACGCTTTGCCTGTTGTATCGACATGCCGGACAACACTCCTACTCGTTCGGTCCTTCGTCGGTGGGGTCGAGCCTTCCCGGCGCTACCACCAACTACTATGACCTCTGCTGAGACCCCGCTCCGGCTTTCACCGTCGCCCTTTCAGGCATGAAGCGGGGCGTCCCCAGGTAAGGGCCGCACTCCTTCATCACACAACCGCTGCATCTACGCCATCTCTCCTTGACCACAAGAGCTTCGCGGATATCTGCCCGCTCACCCTGATCGACAGCGCCTTCT
>NZ_PDOC01000114.1 GCF_002760655.1 Massilia eurypsychrophila
GGCTAAAACAGTCAGGATGTTGGCTTAGAAGCAGCCATCATTTAAAGAAAGCGTAATAGCTCACTGATCGAGTCGTCCTGCGCGGAAGATGTAACGGGGCTAAGCCAGTCACCGAAGCTGCGGATATTTTTACCTTGATTTATCAAGGAATCAATATGGTAGGAGAGCGTTCTGTAAGCCTGCGAAGGTGTCTTGTAAAGGATGCTGGAGGTATCAGAAGTGCGAATGCTGACATGAGTAGCGATAATGGGGGTGAAAAGCCTCCACGCCGTAAGCCCAA
>NZ_PDOC01000115.1 GCF_002760655.1 Massilia eurypsychrophila
GGGTGGAGCACAGGTCGGCGCGCATGGTCATGACGACGGCGCGCTCCTGGGTAGTCAGATGTTGGTAGATTTTCGCCATGGCGGCACCTTACAGTAGGAGGTGTTGCACTTGGTCCTTGAGAACGCCAGGTATTTGACTTGGCGCACCAGGATCGGCACGTCGCGGCCGGCGTTGATCGCATCGATCGCCGCCTTGTTGGCGCCACTCTTGTCCATCGCGACCTTGTCCGGATCGCCGTTCGCTCCCATGGCCTTGTCGAAGAAGCGCTT
>NZ_PDOC01000116.1 GCF_002760655.1 Massilia eurypsychrophila
GGCTAAAACAGTCAGGATGTTGGCTTAGAAGCAGCCATCATTTAAAGAAAGCGTAATAGCTCACTGATCGAGTCGTCCTGCGCGGAAGATGTAACGGGGCTAAGCCAGTCACCGAAGCTGCGGATATCCTTTATTGGATATGGTAGGAGAGCGTTCTGTAAGCCTGCGAAGGTGTCTTGTAAAGGATGCTGGAGGTATCAGAAGTGCGAATGCTGACATGAGTAGCGATAATGGGGGTGAAAAGCCTCCACGCCGTAAGCCCAA
>NZ_PDOC01000117.1 GCF_002760655.1 Massilia eurypsychrophila
GATCGCCGCCTTGTTGGCACCACTCTTGTCCATCGCGACCTTGTCCGGATCGCCGTTCGCTCCCATGGCCTTGTCGAAGAAGCGCTTCGCCGCAGCCATGTCGCGCTTCGCTGTCAGCAGGAAGTCGACGGTCTTACCCTGCTTGTCGACAGCGCGGTAGAGGTACTTCCAGACGCCCTTGACCTTGATGTACGTCTCATCCATACGCCAGCTGCCGCCGACCGGACGCTTGTGTTTCCGGGCCATCTTCTCGATGAGCGGCA
>NZ_PDOC01000118.1 GCF_002760655.1 Massilia eurypsychrophila
TGTCGCGTTCCGGTTGTCTGGAAAAAAGTGAATTTCCCAAGAACCCCACTTTCCGTCGTTACTCCTAAGGAGACTCACGCTTGCGATTGTTCGCTATGTGTGGCTGTGGCTGTGGCTGCTAGGAAGGGCGTTCTCAAGGACCAAGTGCAACACCTCCTACTGTAAGGTGCCGCCATGGCGAAAATCTACCAACATCTGACTACCCAGGAGCGCGCCGTCGTCATGACCATGCGCGCCGACCTGTGCTCCACCC
>NZ_PDOC01000119.1 GCF_002760655.1 Massilia eurypsychrophila
CGTCTAGAGAAGGTCGTGAAGCTTTAGCCCGCTCGCAGCCTTTTGTCCGCTGTGGGTCGAAAGCGGTCCTTCATTGAAGGACACGTTGCCTTAGCGCCCGATTTTTTCCGAATCCTGTGTTTTCCCCGTAATTGACCTGGCCGCGCGCCGCGTCCGCAAGATCGATACCTTTCCGGAATCCGTCATGGCCGAAGTACTGGCGAAAGTCGCCACGCTTTTCGAATAAACGGAGCATGAGGATGAATAAATTTCG